>NZ_JBXENW010000010.1:0-288355 GCF_059383835.1 Paenibacillus sp. J22R98 | reverse complement strand
GACGAATACTAATCGGTCGAGGGCTTATCCTACGAACATTCGCTCGGATGTTCAACTTCGGATCAAGATCAGCTAAACAAGACCTTCGCAAAGGTTCGTATCCAGTTTTCAGGGTGTGATCTTCACTTATATTGAATAAACACCCCACCTAGCAGTGGGTTTTTTATTGGCCTTTAGCTCAGCTGGTTAGAGCGCACCCCTGATAAGGGTGAGGTCGGTGGTTCGAGTCCACTAAGGCCAACCATTCCCTTTGGGGCCATAGCTCAGCTGGGAGAGCGCCTGCCTTGCAAGCAGGAGGTCAGCGGTTCGATCCCGCTTGGCTCCACCATGAATTTGTTTCAAACTATTCCCTGATAGCTCAGTTGGTAGAGCACTCGACTGTTAATCGAGTTGTCACAGGTTCGAGTCCTGTTCGGGGAGCCATTTATCTGGAGAGCTGTCCGAGTGGTCGAAGGAGCACGATTGGAAATCGTGTAGGCGCTAACCGCGTCTCGAGAGTTCGAATCTCTCGCTCTCCGCCAGATATGGCCCGTTGGTCAAGTGGTTAAGACACCTCCCTTTCACGGAGGTAACAGGGGTTCGAGTCCCCTACGGGTCACCATTTATTTCCCTGGAGGCTTAGCTCAGCTGGGAGAGCATCTGCCTTACAAGCAGAGGGTCGGCGGTTCGATCCCGTCAGCCTCCACCATTTAAGGTTTACTTGTATTATCGCGGGGTGGAGCAGCTCGGTAGCTCGTCGGGCTCATAACCCGAAGGCCGCAGGTTCAAATCCTGCCCCCGCAACCAATTTTACTGCGGAGCCGTGGTGTAGTGGCCCAACATGCCTGCCTGTCACGCAGGAGACCGCGGGTTCGAATCCCGTCGGCTCCGCCATTTCTTTATAAGTTCGGCTCGGTAGCTCAGTCGGTAGAGCAGAGGACTGAAAATCCTCGTGTCGGCGGTTCGATTCCGTCCCGAGCCACCATTTTTAAACTGTAAGTTCATATGCCGGTGTAGCTCAGTTGGTAGAGCAACTGACTTGTAATCAGTAGGTCGTGGGTTCGACTCCTATCGCCGGCACCATTATGGAGGATTAGTGAAGTGGCTAAACACGGCAGACTGTAAATCTGCTCTCCTTGAGTTCGGTGGTTCGAATCCATCATCCTCCACCACTTTTTTATTATGGCGATCGTGGCGAAGTGGTTAATGCACCGGTTTGTGGATCCGGCATTCGTGGGTTCAATTCCCATCGGTCGCCCCATTTTTTAACTAAACCAAATGCTTCATGTTGGGGATTAGCCAAGCGGTAAGGCAACGGACTTTGACTCCGTCATCCCTAGGTTCGAATCCTAGATCCCCAGCCATTTTTGAGCCATTAGCTCAGTTGGTAGAGCACCTGACTTTTAATCAGGGTGTCGTAGGTTCGAGTCCTACATGGCTCACTTTATCTTGTTACGCGGTCATGGCGGAATTGGCAGACGCGCTAGATTCAGGTTCTAGTGTCAGCAATGACGTGGAGGTTCGAGTCCTCTTGACCGCACCATCTGCGGAAGTGGCTCAGCGGTAGAGCATCGCCTTGCCAAGGCGAGGGTCGCGGGTTCGATTCCCGTCTTCCGCTCCATCATGGCGCCATAGCCAAGTGGTAAGGCAGAGCTCTGCAAAAGCTTCACCCCCAGTTCGAATCTGGGTGGCGCCTTGAATTTTTTTATGAATCGCGGGATGTAGCTCAGCTTGGTAGAGCACCTGGTTTGGGACCAGGGGGTCGCATGTTCAAATCGTGTCATCCCGACCATATTTTCTGCGGGTGTAGTTCAATGGTAGAACTTTAGCCTTCCAAGCTAATAGCGTGGGTTCGATTCCCATCACCCGCTTACCTTATTAGAAAAAAGCCTTTTATCCGTTGGGATAAAAGGCTTTTTTCTATGTTGCGCACGTAAGGCGCTATTTTGCATTTACATCCGGCTGATGAATCCCAATAATGTTACCTTCGGTATCGATATAGTACCCTTGCCAAGCCATGCCGGGCAGTGCGTATTTCGGCAGCGCGAGTGTGCCTCCGAGCGCCAGAATTTTGGCCTCAGTCGCATCATAGTCGCCAACGCCCATTGTGCAGGCAAAACCATTCACAGGCTGTCCAGGCTCCGGAGAAGCACCATGGCGCTGCATCAAAGCGCCGTTGATTCCCATTCCATCGGCTTCCCCCGTTATAGCTCCAAAATAGGGCATTCCGGCATAGCTGCTGTAGTCCTCAAACTTCCAGCCGAATACCTCTCCATAAAACTTCTTAGCGCGGTCCATGTCCGTGACATGAATCTCGAAATGAACGACTCTTCCCATGATTACCTCCATTGTTTTGGCTTCCTTACTTGATTCTTTTTATAGGGTTTCCTTTCCTACTTGATCCATAACAATTAACAAAATAAAAAATTATAAACGGCTAGGTAAAGCCGGACTAATTTGCTTAATACTACCATTCCCTTCAATTGAGAGCCAGGTTAGGGTACAATTGATATAGGTTGTTTGAATTGTAAAGGGGTTAAGGTATGGATTTGGAAAAAGAAATGCTGCAGTTGAACGTAAACAATGCGATCAAAGGCGCGGTGAAAACGAGTTTAAAGGACATCCTTGGGCAGTTAACCAAGGATCGGTTGAATTTCATTGCTGCAAACTGCGCGCTAGCGGGGCGCTCCAAGCTGAAGAAGCAGGAGCTCGTAGATGCGCTTTGCGATAGAATTACGAATGTGACGCAAGTACAGTCGGCTTTCCTTACAGCAGAGCCGCAGGAATGGAAGCTTGTGAACCGGCTGCTGGAAGTTCCGTACATTCAGGATAACGCGATATATGCGGATGCTTACTTGTTTTTGATGGATAAAGGATTGGTATTCAGCTTCCTCGAAGGGGACGAGCTGTTCTTTGTGATGCCGGAGGAAGTGAAGGCCGCGTATAAGAAGTTGGACCAAAAGTTGTTCCAAGAAAATCGCAACATTAACCAACTGGTGCTGCGGTACATGGAAGCCGCTGCTAACTTGTATGGGATCTGCCCCGTGCATAAGCTCATTGAGATTATTAACGAACAGAACGACGTTAGCTTGACGGAGGAGAAGCTTCTTGCGATCCGTTTATCCGTCTCGGATAAAGTGCTGACTTGGGATATCCAGCGTGGCTTTCTATTTAGCGACAGCCTAGATGGAGAAGACTTGGACGATTATGAAGCGTTCTTGGAGAGCGTGAAGGACAAGCCGTATTACGTTCCTCCAAAGGAAGAGCTGCTTCTGTATGCGAATATCGACTATTTCGAGAAGACGCCTCAGCTGGAAGCATTGAAAAACTATATCATGCAGGACCTGGGCAAAGTGGAGAAACTGGCTGAAGCGCTGGCGGATGATATTCAGTTCTCATGTGCGATGGAAGAGCCGCTTAGCGTCATTATGGAAGAGTTCGATCAGCGCAAGATTCGCCTGAACAAGAAACAGCTAAAGGATGTTACGCCGCTAATTATTAACGTGCATAACAATACGAGAATGTGGTCCAATCGCGGGTTTACGCCTGATGAACTAAGACCGAAGCCGGAACAGAACTCGAATGTGGTCCAGTTCCCTGCGGCATCCACGAAAATCGGAAGAAACGAACCGTGCCCATGCGGCAGCGGGAAAAAACATAAAAAGTGCTGCCTGTAGGGTATGGAGATTCAACTCGCACAGCGAACGATTGACGTTCATGTCGCCTATGGGCCGGGTAAGAAGCTATCTATCCAGATCGAGCCTACAGGTTTCATCACGGTGAAGGCTCCCAACGGCACCAGCGACGAACGGATCATAAATGCAGTGAAGCAGCATGGACCGGCAATTACGGCACAACTTGATCGGATTGAGAAATCCCGCGAAGCGTTGACGGTGAAGGAGTATCAGGAGGAGGGCAAGTTCCTCCATCTGGGCAAATACTGTTTGCTGAGCGATCTCATTGATACAACGGCGCAGACTGAAGAAGAGCTTCGGTTACGCTTGAAGAAGTTTTATTTTTCCAGCTGTAAGAAGGTTGTATTGGAACGGATTCCAATCTATCAGAAGCAGCTGAAGGTCGCGCCAAAGTCGATCGAGATCGTAGAGTCCCTCAGCAAGTGGGGAAGCTGCAGCTCGAAGAAGCAGCTGACCTTTAACTATCGTCTGGCCATGGCACCGATGGAGGTCATCGATTACGTCATCATTCATGAGCTGTGCCACCTGTCGCATATGAATCATGATCGGTCGTTCTGGAGACTTGTAGGGAGCGTTATGCCGGACTACAAAGAGAAGGAAGCGTACCTAGCGCGGTATGGACAGGCTATGACGCTGTAGTGCTTTGCTCAAAACTCTTTGGCTCCGCATAATAGAAAACCACATCCGCGGAGGATGTGGTTTTTGCTTTATTTATGTACAAAACCAGTATATTTCTACAGTCATTCCACTAAGTTCTATTAGGACACTTTTGACTGAGGGGATGATTAGGCTATGTCACGGATCATTTCAGTGATCAACTATAAAGGCGGGGTGGGCAAGACAACAGTCACATCTAATCTTGCTGCAGAAGTAGCAAATAGCGGCTTTAAAGTATTAGTGGTTGATCTTGATCCGCAAACCAACTTAACATTCTCTTTTTTGAAGGTGGATGACTGGGAGCGCAATTACCAAGAAGAAACGATTAAAAAATGGTTTGACGCATTTATCGATAATGATCAAGAGGTTAACTTAGAGGATTTACTCATTAAACCAGAACGTGTAAATAAAAGACTACAGGAGTTGGGAGCTAGCGGTAGCATAGATTTGATTTCCTCTCACCTTGGTTTGATAAACGTTGATCTTGAGCTTAGCGCAAAGCTCTGGGGAGGTAGTGACAGGGCGAATCGCAGAAACTTTCTCAAAGTACATTCCCGTTTAAAAGAAGGCCTTCGGCAAATAGAAACAAAGGAATATGATTATGTGCTAATTGATTGCCCTCCTAATTTTAATGTTGTAACCAAGACCGCTATCATCGCCAGCGACTTCTTGCTAGTTCCGGCAAAACCGGACTTTTTATCGACGATTGGAATTGAACAGCTTAATAAAAATGTAACGGAACTTGTATCTGAATATAATGCCAAAACGCAATATGAAGAAGTTCGGCAGGAATTCAGCATCATTTCACCTACATTCGAAGGGGTAATCTTCACCATGGTCGGAATCAGGGAAGGCCTCCCAATCAAAGCGCAGCAGCAATTTATCTCTCAGGTTCAAAGATTAAAGATTCCCGTTATGGAGACGATTATCAGGGATAATAAAACCTTTTATGCGGATGCTCCCGAGTCTGGAATTCCTGTCGTACTTGAAGATGTAAACAACGGAACTTTCGAGCATGTGCGACAAGAGCTGAGAGCGCTTGCTCGAGAAGTGATCGCTAGAGTTAAATTGCAAGATGGAAGGGGGAGTAAACGGTGAATGCGTTTAAAAATGATATGGCCAAAATCTATAAGTCATTCGCACAGGCACTGTCTGAAATGAGCGACGATGAGTTCCATGCTCTCATGGAGGGAAAGGGGAAATTGAAATATGTGCCCGGAGATAAGGTAGTAAAAGAAAAGGTGGAAAAGAATTCGAGCGTAGAAGTTGGTTACATAGTAGAGAAGCTCTTGATAGCGGATACAAGAGAAATGGCTAGAGAATATCTTATGGAACAGAATTTATCGAAGAACGATTTAATCAAGCTAACGTTACTATTGGATATCTTCATTAATAAAAGTGATGGGAAAGAAAAAATGATGGAGAAGATTGTGGAGTCAACAGTTGGTGCCAGGATACGATCCAAGGCCATTAAGGATACTCAGATCAGGACCAGCTCGGCACGTAAGAAAGGTTGATCCTACTAAAAAGTAAAAACCACATCCCCTATGGATGTGGTTTTTACTTTGGGATGGGGAGCACGCTCCCTAATCGGTCTTACGGATTCCAAATACGGTACAGAATGACCGCCGCTTCGGCGCGGGTGAGCGATTCGTGCGGTGCGATTTTGCTGTTCTTGCCGTTGATGATTCCGGCTTTCACCAGAGCTGCGGCGCTGTCTTGTGCATAGCCTGAGATCGCGGCGGCGTCAGCATAAGCATCCAGAGCTCCGGCAGTTCCGAGCGGCTTGCCGGCGACTGCCAGTGCGCGTGTCGTCAGCACCATCATATCTTGACGGGAGATTGTGCTGTCTGGCTTGAAGGTGTTATTTTCGAAGCCGGTTGCGACTCCCAGTTCCTTGGCGATGACCAGCTCGTTGTAATAATAAGCGGATTGCTCGATATCGCTGAACATTGCACCTGCTTTGCCTGTGCCGTGAAGTTCAAGCGCTCTTACGAGAAGGGCAATGAAGTCAGCACGTTTGATGGAAGCTGCCGGAGAGAAGTTGTTCTCGGCTGTTCCTTTAATAATATCGTGCGATGCCATAACATCCACGGCTTGTTTGGCCCAAGGGACATGTTGCAGGTCGCCGAAGGACTTAAATACGGAACCTACCGCATAACTGCTGAAGTGGGTCGTTTGGAAAACAACCGATTTAGTTGCTGCATCATACCGAGCGTTCGGAATCTGCGTCGCGTTGCCTTTACCATCGATGTACCAAATGACGAGATGCTCCGGATCGTTAAGCTCTTCCGCTGTTGGCGTGTAAGGGATGGCTACCGATACGGGCGCAGTCGGATTATTCCATGCAAGAGCAGTGTTGCCTGCGACTAGGTTTAGATCGATAACCGGACGGTTGCCGATCAGCTCGCGGGTAGCGGCATCTAAGCTGTCTGGCGAAGCTTTGCCTACACGGATGGATACTTGCTCTGCTTTGTCTGTCACGTTAGACAGCATGTTGCTTGGAATTTGGAGCGTTGCGTTCTCGGTCTTCACCGTAAGGACGAAGGATTCTTGCCCTTTCAGACTTTGCGCCCGCAGTTGCACCTCGTACGATGCCGCGTTCGCTTGCTTCGGTAACTCGATGACGACTTGTTTCTTGCCGTTAGAAGCCGGAGCGGCTAGCTCCAATGCCTTCTTCAAGTTGTCACTGGAAATCGTGCCGATGGCGCGTCCGTTGTCCGTCTTCATTTCCGGGTTGATCGAAATGACACCATTCTGGTTCTGGACATTGCCTGTTTGTGTATCAACGATGCTGCTGATTGGCGAAGTCGCCGTAGTGGCAAGAGTAAGTACCCCGTACACGGATGTGTCCATATAGCCGTTGCCGGTTGTATCGTTCCATGCGGTAACACTTTGACGGGAGCCGTCCTTAGCGTCATTGATCTGTACGTCAAACCCGAGCTTCTTGTCGTTAGCCGGCGTAATCGATTCCAGAGGAATTTTCATTTCAACCGTGTAGTTAGTGCCGGAAACCTTGGTTGCGGACGCAAAACCGTCTGCCAGGCTTGTCGGATTAAACGATGTTTCATTGTCGAAGTTCACTCGGTACTGCCCGTCATCCTCTTGGTAGAACGAGGTTTTCGCATTGTTTTGATCCAAGAAGATTTCGACGGAGTCCTGCTCATATTTGTTTACGCTTGTTTTGTCGAGCTGCGCGTCGCTAACTTGAACCAAAACGTAGAGATTTTGATTATCCCAGAGCGCTTTGGCAACTCCGCTAGCTCCTTGCCATGCCGTCTGATACCGGTTAATCGGGATTTCCGGTGTCTGGCTCCAAATCGCGTCAACGGTTCCATCGACTACCGGTGTGGCAAATTTAGCTGTTGCTTGGTTGGCTTCCGCCAAGACGGGTTGATGCTCTTCCATGAATGCGGCCGGGTCGATGACGCCGTAATAAGCCGGTTTGGCCTGCAGGTTCTTATCAAACAACAAGGGGTTGGAGGCAGCTCTCCAGCTCGTGTTGTCATCCATGCCCCAGAGGGTGACACGCTTGATGTCGGCAGCATGCGCGTGGAAGATATCAAACAGCTGCGCGTAGAGATAGCCTTGAGCATTGGCAAGCGGTTCGGAGAGCTGATAGTTGCTTCCGGCCTGAATGTCGAGCTCCGTGATGCTGATTTCTACCCCTAATGAAATGAACTTCTCCAATGAGAGTTTTACATTGTCCGGGTTCGTATTCACGCTATAATGCGCCTGCATCCCGATACCATCGATGAGGCGTTTACCAGGGTGTGTCTCTGCATATCGATCGTTAATGTCTTTGACCATGTTGTAGATCGCTTGCGCTTTATTCTGGTTGTCTTCGTTGTAATCATTGTAATAGAGCTTGATGTCCCAAGCTGGATGTGCGTCCAGTACTTCTCTTGCTGCCAGGAATGCTTGCTCGATATAATCCGTTCCGATCGCATTATACCATGGCGTTTGGCGCAAGGACGCTTCCCAATCTGCCGGGTTCGATGGGTTATCGTTCATGGCTTCGTTGACGACATCCCAAGAAATCACCTTGCTGCCGAAATGCTCCATGACCGTTTGGATATGGGTCTTCAAATTAGTGAGCGCTTCTTCACGGCCCAGTGGAATCGTGTTGTTATCGACATCCTTAGTCGTATTTAGCCAAGCAGGGGATTGCTGATGCCATACCAGTACATGCCCGTGCATCTGCATACCTTCAGCGAGCACTTTATCGACAAGAGCATCGGCCGCCGTAAAAGTGAAGTTGCCCTTCGTAGGCTGAAGCGCGTCCGGCTTCATGGCGTTGCCAGCTGTAGCAACGTTGAAATGCTGCTTCAGAAGCTCAAGTCTGACGCCTTCCAGATCCTCCGCGGAGATCGCGTTTCCGATTAGGAAATCGTCTTGGTACTTGTCTTTAATCGGAGCCAGATCCTTCTGAATGGAGATCGGCCCGGAGCCTGTGCTCTCAAAGCTGATATCGTCGATATAGTAGGAAGCTGTTTTGTTAGTGGAGCTCTCTACATAGATCGATAAGAACTCGCTGCTTACATTGTTGTAGCGGTAGGTGCCTTCGTACTTCACCCAGCCGTCGCTTGCACTGATTGTTTTGCCTGCGAGCTGAACATAGTTGGCGCTGCTTCCTTGACCAACCTGCGTGGAGAGCTGAAGCTGTGAGCTAGCCGGAGAGATCAGCTTCACCCAGGCCGTAATTTTATACTCGGAGCCCTTATCTACATACTTCTCTACGCGTAATGTCGGTCCATGCCACGCATCTGTTCGACCTTCCACTTTCAAAGCGTAAGAGCCCTCGTCGGAATGATTGGCTTCATTCGTTACGGTCAGAGTTTCCGTACCTGCTCGGCCTTCGAAGCCGCCCGCCGTTTGATCCTCAAACGTAACGGTGCTGAAATCCAAAGCCGGCGGCCGCGGCTCTTCTACCACTGGCACATCCGGTTCTACTTGCTGGGTGATGAGGATATCGCCAACGTAGAACGGCACGGTTTTACCGGTTTCGTTCGATTGAACACGCAGGCTTATGTCCTTGCTCGTATCCACCGTAAACTCTTTCGTCAATGTGAAAGCGGCACCTGCAGCTAAGTTAGCGCCAGCCAAGAAGCCATAGCTGTTAACCGTCTGCAGATAGGCTTGCGAGCCGTCAGGCACAACCGTACCCGAGTCCACATAGCCTTGCACGGTTACGGTGTAGGTTTTACCGTTTTCCAAGCCAATGTCGCTGAATTTGAAATCTGCCGCGTCCCAGGTGTTTGCTCTGTTGCTTACGGATAGAGCTGCCCCGTCGGCATTGCCATCAAACACTTTACCGGTAACTTGCGTCAAGTTCGCGCCGCCGGATTGCGTTGCAGCACCTTTGCCGCTTGCAAAAGCTTCGTGGTATACCGTAGCGACGTCTGTCGCTGGTTTCATCGCGGTGATGAGGATATCGCCAACGTAGAACGGCACTGTTTTACCGATTTCGTTCGATTGCACGCGCAGGCTTGTGTCTTTGCTTGTATCTACCGTAAATTCTTTGGTCAGCGTGAAAGCGGCACCGGCTGCTAAGT
The DNA here is from genome assembly GCF_059383835.1 of Paenibacillus sp. J22R98. Taxonomy (NCBI): domain Bacteria; kingdom Bacillati; phylum Bacillota; class Bacilli; order Caryophanales; family Paenibacillaceae; genus Paenibacillus; species Paenibacillus sp. J22R98. The sequence goes on along the minus strand of NZ_JBXENW010000010.1, from coordinate 278,469 downwards.
TAGCGCCAGCCAAGAAGCCGTAGCTGTTAACCGTCTGCAAATAGGCTTGTGAGCCATCTGGCACCACTGTGCCCGCGTCCACATAACCTTGCACGGTTACGGTGTAGGTCTTACCGTTTTCCAGCCCGATGTCGGTGAATTTGAAATCTGCCGCATCCCAGGTGTTCGCTCTGTTGCTTACGGATAGAGCTGCCCCATCGGCGTTACCATCAAACACTTTGCCGGTAACTTGCGACAAGCTCGCGCCGCCGGATTGCGTAGCAGCACCTTTTCCGCCGGCAAAGTCCTCGTGGTAAACGACGGTCGTCTCTGCAGCCGCGGCCTTTACAATCGGGGGCTGCAGGCCGGAAGGAAGAAGCAAAGCTGCTGCCAGCAAAATGGAGAGTACTCGTTTAATTGTTCGGGTCATTGTATTGCATCCCCCTGCGAAGTGAATTTGGTAAAGATAAATGAAGCGCTTACAATAAAAGCTGAATGAGACCTCCTTTCCGTACTTAACCTTGATTATAGCCTGTGTTAAAAACTTGTTTTACCAGAAGAAGTAAACAATATATTGTACTAATTAAATATTAGAGCCAATTTGTTGTAGTATAGAAGATAATGTAAGACTTCGAAGGAGGAGCTTTGCGGTGGGAATCTTATCGAGGTTTAGGGACGTGATGAAAGCAAATATGCATGGTTTGCAAGGCAGTGCGGATGACCCGGAGAAGACTGTAAAGGCATATATGCAGAGCTTACATAGCGATCTTGGTCAAGTGAAGGCGGAGACGGCTGCGGTACAGCTTGAGGAGAGCAGAGCCAAGCGGAAGCGGGACGAGTGCAGCGCGGAGATCAAAAAGCTTCAGCGTTACGCGGAGAAGTCCGCGGAGTCCGGTGAGGATGACAATGCCATCAAATTCCTCGATCTCAAATCGAAGCAGACCGACAAATTCGCAGAGCTGGAGGCCGTGTACACCCGAGCTGCTGCGAAGGCGACGATGATGAAGCATATGCAGGATAAGCTCGTGTCTGATCTGGCGCAGCTGGAAGCGCGGCATGCAGAGCTGAAAGGGAAGTTGGCGGATGCCAATACGCAGCAGCAAGCTGGCAGTGGAGCGGGCGCTGCCTTCAACGCCATGGAAGAGAAGGCCAACCAGGCTTTGAACGAGGCGATGGCTCTCGCTGAGGTTAGGGCAGGCGCGCAGGAAGACGATCTGGATGTATTGATCGCCCAGCTCGAGAAGGATGCAGAAGCGGGTACGTCTGCAGCAACTGTAAAGACAGCACCCGAAGATGAGCTCGCAGCAATCAAGGAAAGATTAAAGTCGAGGTGAGCCAAGTGACGGCGGTTATCGAGTATAAGTGTCCCAATTGCGGCAGCGGAATGGTATTCGACGCGGGCTCCGGGACGTTGTCATGTCCAAGCTGTGGACGACAGGATCAGGTGGATCAGATCCCCGATCCGCTGAAGCAGCAGCCGTTTACGCAAGAGGAAGTGAAGGAGTATCACTGCAACAGCTGCGGCTCGGTCATCGTGACCGAGCTGGAGACAAGTGCGACGACATGCAGCTTCTGCGGATCTGCCGTGGTGCTGAGCGATCGGCTGTCGGGTGGTTTTGCCCCGGTGATGGTGATTCCTTTTACAATTCCCAAAGAAGCCGCAATGAAGGCGTTCAAGAAATGGTGCAGGAACGGATTGCTGACGCCTAAAGGATTTATGACGGCGGACCGCGTCGCAGGGATCACAGGGATGTATGTCCCTTTCTGGCTCTATGATTTACATAACGGGATTGAGGTTCACGGCCAGGGAACTAGGGTTAGAATCTATACACAGGGCGATTATAGGTATACGGAGACACAGCATTTTAACATCTATCGCAAAATCCGGCTGGACTATGCGAGACTGCCAATCGATGCATCGGAGAAAATGAATGATGAGCTGATGGATAAGCTGGAGCCGTTTCCCTATGACCAGCTGAAAGCATTCAAGACACCATATCTGGCAGGTTATATGGCGGAGAAATATAGCTATGATGATGAACAGTTATTCCCGCGAGCCAAGGAGAAAACGAGCTCGTACATCGATGCGTATATTGCTTCAACGGTACAGGGGTATTCGAGCGTGATGTACACCGACAAGCAAGTTGACACGACAGTGAAACAGGCGGATTATGTGCTGCTGCCCGTATGGATGATTAGGTACAACTATAATCGGCGGGAGTACACGTTTGCGATGAACGGCCAGACGGGGAAAGTCGTGGGTAAACCTCCGATCAGCAAAGCGAAGGTAACCGCATGGTTTGCAGGGGTTTCTGCCGTTTCATTCGTGGGGTTAAAGATCGTTTCCTGGATGATGGGAGGCGGGTTCCTATGAGCAAACATACTAGGATTCTAGCAGCGATCATCATGTTCGCGATTTGTTTGATGGCGTTAATAATGCCCGCCTTGCCTACAGCGACGGCAGCAACAACAGCGAGCAAGAAGCTGATTTTTGATCAGGCGCATCTGCTTAGTGAACAAGAACAAGTTGAGCTGAGCGCGTTGGCGACTAAATACGGGGCCGATCGAGAGACGGACATCATCATTCTTACATCCGATAATAAGGAAAACCAAGATGTCCAGCTGATGACAGAGGATTTCTATGATAATCAGGCTCCGGGGTACGATAAGGCTCACGGCAATGCTGTTATTTTGACCATGGATATGAACAATCGCCAGGTTTACTTGGCCGGCTTTGGCAAAGCGGAATCTTATCTCGACAGCGGCAGGCTGGATAAGATCCGAAACGCGATTTCACCGGATCTAACGCGCGGTGATTATGCAAAAGCATTCACCAGGTATATCACAATTTCGCACAAATATATGGGGTTCAAGCCCGGTGTAAATCCCGATAATATTTTGTTTACCATCTGGTTTCAGCTGGGAGCTGCTTTAGTCATTGGGGGCATTGTTGTCAGTGTCATGGTGTTCCGTTCAGGCGGCCGCGTTACGGTCACTCGGGCGACATATGAGGATGCCAGCACTTCAGGCGTGTTAGAGCATGCGGATCAGTACATGCGGACGACGGTTACCAAAAGCAGAATTCCGAAGAACAAAGGCGGCCGCGGTTCAGGCGGCGGTGGCGGGACCAGCAGCGGCGGTCACTCCCATAGCGGAAGCAGAGGGTCTTTTTAATAGCCAATAATGCGGACTATAGAAGGGATGGGATTAGAATGGGGCTTTTCGGGAATCAATTCTCAAACGTTGTGGAATGGGAAGAATTTAGGGATGATATGATTTTCTGGAAGTGGAACAATCGCGAGATTAAGAAGGGCAGCAAGCTCGTTATTCGCGCCGGCCAGGATGCTATCTTTCTGAATAACGGTAAGGTCGAAGGGATATTCAAGGATGAGGGCTCCTTCCAGATCGATTCGGACATCATTCCCTTCTTGTCTACGCTGAAAGGGTTTAAGTTCGGTTTCAACAGCGGCATGCGAGTAGAAGTTCTCTTCGTGAATACGAAGGAGTTTACCGTAAGATGGGGCACGCAGAACCCGGTACTGATCCCAACTCCGCAGCTTCCGGGCGGGATGCCGATTCGCGCCAACGGTACGTTTATTTTCAAAGTAAGCGACTATATGGCGCTGATCGATAAGATTGCCGGCGTTAGACAAGATTATTTGGTCGAGGATGTCAAAATCCGAATGACTGCCGTTCTGGATCAGCTGCTGATGAAATGGATTAGCCGAGAGGGCAAGGATATGTTCAATCTGCAGGCGAACGCATCGGACATTGCAAAGGGAATCCGCGAGGATTTGGATATGCAAATGATGGACATTGGGATTGCGATTACCGGTTTCCAAGTGATGAGCTTCAATTATCCGCAAGAAATTCAGGATATGATTACGAAGACGGCTTCGCATGAGATGATCGGCAATTTGCAGAAGTATCAGCAGGTAAGCATGACCGATGGGATCTCGTCGGGCAAAGTACAAGGCGGCGGCGCTGCCTCGGATATGGCCGGTATGATGATGGGCATGAATATGGCGAATGAAATGCTGAAAAATATGAACCAAAACCAGAATCAGCAGCCTGCGGCAGATAAAACCCCGGATACGGCGCCGGCTCCTTCATCCACGGGAAGCAAGAAGCCGAATTTCTGTCCCAATTGCGGGGCCAAGAATGAAGGAGCTAACTTCTGCCCGAATTGCGGTCAGAAGCTGGGATAGGGTAATTTGGAGGAAGCTAGATCATTCGTCCTATAAAAAACAGGGATTGGATGGAAAATGTCGAAATGGGATAGGTAATCCTACCCTACTCTAATGAGATTTGTTTCGAGGATGGTTACACGCGGATTGGAAAGCGGAGATCGAAATGCAGTATGCAGGTAGAATCGTGATTACGGCTTTTGTAGTGGCGTTGGTAGTGATGGCTCGCATTTACGGAAGCATGTATTATAATTTCCCGCTCTTCCAATTACCTTATCTTGGCCTGCCTGCGGTATTGATTTGCTGGTGGTTGGGTAACCAATATGACAAGGTCAAATTTTATGCGGAAAAGGATGTACTGACCGAAATCTACAACAGGCGATTCGTTATTCAGCAATTCCCCAGACTTCTTGCGCGAATGGACAAAAGTAATCAAAGCTTGCGATTGTATCTCATTGACGTAGATAACTTTAAACATATTAATGATTCGTACGGACACGAAATGGGAGACAAGGTGCTCCAAGCGATTGCAACGATCTTGTCATCACATGCTACCGATAAGGCAATCATCGCCCGTTGGGCGGGAGATGAATTCCTGATCATTTCCCCCTCTTCCAACCCGGACGAGGAAGAGGTGATTCCGACACAAATTAAAGACACACTGAAGATATTATCTAAAGCGTTCAATATGGATGTTTCGGTTTCTATTGGCACTGCTGTGTATCCGCGAGATGCCACAGTCTTGGACGATTTACTTAATGCAGCAGAGCGTGAAATGTATGAAATGAAGTCACGTCAGCGTAAAACCACATTCGCATGAGGATGTGGTTTTTTTCTGTTAAAAAATCGTGAATGGCATTAATTAATAAGGTTAATAGTCAGAATAAAAATAAAATTTGGAATTGTTAAAAAAATGTATTGTGGGATAAATCGCTTTCATTTACACTGATGCTATCAGACAGGCAGAGTGTATGCCTGGAAGATATGGAAGACAATTGAATCCGAGTTGGAGGCTTGTTAAACCAAAAGGAGGCTATTTAAATGGCGGCAGGGAAACAGAAAAAGATGTTATTCGGTGCGGTCGCGGGTGTGATGCTTGTAAGCGTTATGGCAGGCTGTAACGACAACGGCGGCTCGGGGAAGAAGGTCACGCTGCGGATGATCGAGAGCTTAACGAGCCCGGCCCGAACAACGGTTTTGAATGAAATGATTTCCAAGTTTGAAGCAGCCAATCCGAACATTAAAGTTGAATTGATTTCGCCTCCTTTTGACCAAGCCGACAACAAAATCAAAACCATTCTCGGAGCTAAGCAGGATCTTGACGTATTGGAAGTACGGGACTCCACTATTTCGGAATTTTCCAATAACGGCTATCTTGAACCACTTAATGACTACGTGAAAGATTGGTCCGATTATGCGACCGAAGTCGACGTAGCCAAGTCGGTGGCTTCGCTTAATGACAAGCTGTATTTTATAACGAACGGTATGTATCAGCGACAGATGTTCTATCGCAAAGACTGGTTCCAGGAGAAAGGCATTCAGCCGCCGACGAATTATGAAGAAATGGTGGCAGCCGCGATCAAGCTGACCGACGCAAGCAAAAACCGCTATGGGTTCTCGTTCCGCGGCGGAGCAGGCGCTAACGGCGTTCCGGATACGATGATTCTTAACTACAACTTCGATAATATCGATCATGATGATTCGACGTTCCTGAAAGACGGCAAGACGATGTATTCCACGCCGGAAGCGAAGAAAGCAGTTGAGCTGTATGTGAAGCTTTACAATGAAGGCTCTCCGAAAGATTCAATTAACTGGGGCTACCAAGAACAGGTTCAAGCGTTCACATCCGGAGTAACCGGCATCCTGCTGCAAGACCCTGACGCGATCCCGGCGCTATTGGAGAAAATGGATGTCAACACCATTGGCACAGCTCCGATGCCGAGAGGGCCAAGCGGTAAGGCATTTACGGCAACCGGCGGCGCAGGATGGGGGATCACCAGCTACTCGAAGAACAAGGATGAGGCCTTTAAGCTGATCGCCTTCCTATCGAGTCCGGAACAAAATACGTATTTTGCTCAAAAAACGGCACTTATTCCGATTCATACTACAGCCAGCCAAGACGCATTCTTCCAAACGGATATGTATAAGTCGCTGCTTGAGATGTCCAGCAAGCCGGACGAATTCGTTAACCTGAAGGCAAACACGAAATATCCGGGTATTGGCCAATGGGGCCAAATTGCGATGGAAAGCGGACAATCCATGCTGCTCGGGAAAGTTTCCGTTGATGATACCTTGAAGCAATGGGATAAGTTCTGGGCCGAACAAAGAGCAAATTTGAAAAAGTAATGGATGCACAAGGGACGATGGGTGGCGAGCAGTCACCCATCGTTACCACTTAACTCCTAAAGGTGGTGCGATTCATGAAAGATGATCAGCCTTCCATCATCGGGCGAGTGCAGGCAAGTTACCGCAATTCGCCGCGCGGCTTCATCTTTTTCAGTTTGTTACCCACAGTGGTCCTAATGCTTGTATTTACATACTATCCTTTCTTGCGCGGTATCGTGATGGCGTTTCAAAACTATCAACTCTTCGATCTGACCAACGTTCATTTCATCGGCTTTGACAACTTTAAGCATATGTTTGAAGACGCAAAATTTAAACATGCCTCGATTAACAGCATCTATTGGGTGTTCATCTCCCTTATATTACAATTTACGATCGGAATGACAGTCGCACTTCTATTGAACAAACGGTTCCGCGGCCGGGGAATCTTTCAAGGCTTTGTTTTCTATCCATGGGCGTTATCCGGGTTTCTGATCGGCCTGATTTGGAAATGGATGTTCAATTCACAGATCGGGGTCATCAACGACTTGCTGCTCCGAACCGGAATCATTCATGAGCGCATCGGCTTCTTGTCGGATCCGAATTGGGCGATGGTTTCGGTCATTGTGGCGAATATATGGTATGGCATCGCTTTTTTTGCGATCATGCTGCTGGCCGCGCTGCAATCGGTGCCTTCAGAGCTGTACGAAGCAGGGAGCATGGACGGTGCTAACGGTGCGCGCAAGCTGCTGAACATTACAATGCCTTATATTATGCCGACTGTCATTACGACTACGCTGCTGCGCGCGATCTGGATATTCAATGATCCATCGATCATCTATGGGTTAACGAACGGCGGGCCGGCTGGCTCCACGCATATTTTGTCCTCCCTGATGCTTGATAAAATCATGTACGGCGGCGATTATGGTGCAGCTTCTGCAATCGGCATCCTGATGATCGGCATTCTCATGCTCTATACGATCTTTTATTTAACCGTGACGAGATCCGAGAAAATGGGGGACTTCTAATATGAAGCGGCACCTGTCGAAAGGGTTGAAGGTCGTCTTCTTGGCGATCTATTTAATGGTGATGGTGTTTCCGCTCTATTGGATTGTTATCACATCCCTGAAGCCGCAGAAAGAAATTTTCTCGTTCCCGCTGAAATACTGGCCAGATCATTTGAGCTTTCAAAATTACATCAACATTATTAAAATTTCCAAGTTCCACATCTATATCGCCAACAGTATGCTGATTTCCCTCAGTGCTGCCGCGGTTGTTGTCTGCATTGCGATTCTCAGCGCCTATGTGCTTGCCCGTTTCAAATTTCGCAGTCACCGGCATATTATGCTGGGATTCTTTCTGACTCAGATGCTTCCGGGCTTCGTGGCGCTGGCTCCGCTCTATTTGCTCATGTCCCGCTTAGATTTAATTAATACGCGATCCTCGCTCATTCTGATGTACACCGTCGGCTTGATTCCATTCTCGACCATATTGCTCAAAGGGTTTTTCGAACGGATTCCGTCCAGCCTTGAAGAGGCAGCAATGATCGATGGCTGCTCCCGGTTGTCAGCCTTGCTGCGAGTCATTATGCCGGTCATGCTGAATGGGATTGCGGCCACTTTTATTTTCGCCTTTGTGCAGAACTGGAATGAATTGTTCATGGCGGTCCTATTTATCGATGACGAATCGCTGAAGACGCTGCCCGTGGCTATGAATTCCTTCGTCATGAAGTTCGATGTGGATTGGGGCGCGATGTCGGCCGGAACCGTGTTATCCGTCATTCCGACCATCGCCTTGTTCGCCGTTGCACAGCGCTTTATCGTCGAAGGTTTGACGCAAGGGGCTGTTAAGGGATAACAGCCGGCGTACAGGAATGGAAGGAGGAGTAAAACGGATGGCAGAGAAGAACGATCGAGAATGGCAGTACACTTTGACTGCGCATGACGCCGTCGATGAACGACATCACGGATCGATTAATATTCCAATCTATCAAACAAGCCTATTCGCCTTTGAGTCGTACGATAAATTTCAAGAGGCTGCGAAGCAGCAACAGACCCATCATGTCTACTCGCGGGGAAATAATCCGACCGTGCGGTATTTAGAGGACAAGCTGGCCGAGCTGGAACATGCGGAAATGGCGAAGTGCTTCGCTTCGGGGATGGCTGCGATCTCAGCCGCGATCCTCTCGACGGTAAAGACAGGCGACCACATCGTTTGCGTGGATCAGGCGTACGGACCGACACGAGCTTTCGTGACCCAGTATTTGAAGCGCTTCGGCATCGAATCGACGCTTGTGGACGGAAGCTCGCCGGAGACTATTCGTGCAGCGCTTCGCCCGGAGACCAAGCTGCTCTACTTGGAAAGCCCGACGTCGATGCTGTTCCAGCTGCAGGACCTGGCAGCCTGTGCGGAGCTTGCCAGCAGCCGCGGCATTGTTACGATTATGGATAACTCCTGGGCTACGCCTGTATTCCAGCGTCCTTTGGAACTTGGTATCGACCTCGTCGTTCACTCCGTTACAAAGTACATCTCTGGGCAAAGCGATAGCGTGGCCGGTGTGGTGCTCGGATCGGAGCGACTCGTCAGTCGGATTGCGGAGGACGAATATATGCTGTTCGGCGGTATTATGACGGCACATACAGCGGCACTGGTCACCCGCTGCCTGCGTACGCTGCCACTTCGCATGGAGAGGCATGAGCGCAGCGCTCTGAAGGTCGCGACTCATATGGCGAGCCAGCCTTATGTGCTGCGAGTCAATCATCCCTCGCTCCCGGCACATCCGCAGTATGAGCTTGGACGAAAGCAAATGAACGGCTCGAGCGGCTTGTTCTCGTTCGAAACGGCCGAGTCGCCGGAGAAGATGCGGCAATGGGCGGGCCAGCTGAAGCTGTTCAAAATCGGGGTCAGCTGGGGCGGCTTCGAATCACTCGTTACCGTCAATCCGGCCTTCGCCGGTTGTACGGCAGAGGCTCGAAGCCTGATCCGTCTGCATATCGGATTGGAGAGCGCCGACGATTTGATTCGCGACTTGGATCAGACATGGGCGCAAGTTTGTGATTTGCAGCTATAGCAGCTTTAAACAGCTTGGATTCGTATAAGCGGGGAGTGATTCGTTTGTGGCTAAGATTCAACGGCAATTGATGCCTGAGCTGGTCTCGCAGGAAATTCAAAATTATATTGAAGAGAAAGGTCTGCAGGAAGGAGATAAGCTTCCTTCAGCTGAGGTATTGGCGCAGATGTTCGGCGTCGGTCGCTCTTCGCTCCGAGAAGCGCTGCGCTATCTGGAGGCAATTGATGTCCTCTCCGTGGCCAACGGTAAGGGGATCTATGTTCGTGATGTGGGGACATATCGATTTGCCGGCAAAATCAAAATAGAAAATGAGAAGCGATTTTTGCTTTCGATATTAGATGTGCGTCGGGCGCTGGAGGGGAAAGCGGTTGAACTGGCAGCCAAACGGATTACGCAGGCTCAAATTGATGAACTGACAGCCTGTCTGAACGAATACAGCCGACTGAAAGAATTGGGGAAACCGACCTCGCAGATCGACTTGGCATTCCACCGGGGTGTTATGAGTGCGGCGTCCAATCCGATCTTAGCCAGCGTGCTGGAGTCGATAGCTGCTCTGTACGAGAAGTTTTTCAATGAACCGCTTGGCGAACAGAAGCTGTTCGACGAAACATATGAGTTTCATCACACTATGTTCGCCGCAATCGCTGTTCACGACCCGGTTCAGGCACTGGCCGAATTTAACAAGCTTATGGATTGCATCGAGAATATCATCAAAACCTATTGATCGCTCATCGCTGTTAACCCACATCCTCATGCGGATGTGGGTTTGATTATGTAAATATACACAATTAGGATTGACAAATTATTCTAACTTTCCTCATGATACATATATCATAATGTGCTGTTGAAGGGTGAGGGAAGCTTGAATAAAGGGAAGGAACAGGGGGCTAAGCAGATGGCAGCTACTTCAAGTATTCTGGAGTGGACCTTGGTTTCGGAGTGTCCGATACCGCAAGACGTCAATGCACTGCTTGTGACAGGAGAAGTAGCGGTTACGGCTTACAAAACCTTCCGCGACACGGCTATTTTCACGAACAAAAGGTTAATCGTGCGAGATGTGCAAGGTATCACAGGCAAGAAGATTGAGATCTACTCTCTTCCTTATTCCTCGATCAATATGTGGTCTACAGAGAACGCAGGCGGTTTCCTCGATATCAATGCAGAGGTTGAGTTGTGGACACGGGCGGGCCATATTAAAGTGAAATTGCAAAAAGGCGTAGATATTCGCAAGTTCGATATGCTGATCGCAAATGCGCTATTGAAAGACTGAAAAAAGGGATTAGCCGGGGTTACCCGAAATAAGTTCATAGATCTATACATCGATGCCATATATTCTACTTATAGCCGTAAACCAAGTCCTAGGGGGTAATGGAATGGGGATGCTGATTATTGCTGTGCTGATGGGTGCGTGTGCTGCGGGTTTGATATTGTTCCGTAGAAATACGATTCCTGTCGATCTTCATAATCATCTCTCCTTGCAGCCGAGGAAGCTGTCCGTCATTATCCCGGCTAGGAATGAAGAGGGCAACCTGCCGCATCTTCTGAGTTCCCTTCAAGCCCAGACCCTAGGAGCGATTGAGATTATCGTCGTGGATGATCATTCCGAGGATGGGACAAGAGCGATTGCCGAGAGCTATGGCGTGAAAGTCATTGCGAGCCCTGAGCTGCCCTTGGGATGGACAGGTAAGAACTGGGCCGTCTGGAACGGCTACTTGCATTGCACCGGAGAGCTGATAGCTTTTCTGGATGCGGATGTCCGGCTCGCGCCGGATGCGCTTCAGGCGCTCATCGCAGCAAGAGATCAGGCCGGTGGGACGATCTCGGTCGTGCCCTATCATCAAGCGGAGAAACTCTATGAGAAGTTAGCGCTTATTCCCAACCTCTTAGGCTTGTTCGCGTTTACGTCACCCATGGAACGGACGAATGCAACAAAAGGGTTGTACGGGTCATGTATTCTCACGACTAGAACGCTTTATGACAAGGTTCAAGGTCATGAGGGCATTAAGGGCGAGCTGCTGGATGACTTGAATCTTGGCGCTAAATTTATTGAAGCGGGCATTCCGGTCGTGAATTACATCGGATACAACAAGGTATCCTTCCGCATGTATCCCGGCGGCATTCGCAGCGAAATTGAAGGCTTTAGCAAAGGGGCGGTGCTTAGTACAAGCAAGCTCAGCTTGCGTACGACACTGCTCGTGGCGGTTTGGCTGATCGGATTAATTATGGTGGAGGCGACGCCATTCTTCCTAGGTACCTCCTGGGGGATGCCGCTCGCAGTAGGGTACGTTCTCTATACCGCGCAAATTTATTATTTCGTTCACTATACAGGGCGATTCGGCAAATGGCTGCCTGCCGTTCATTTCTTGAGTACTGTTTTTTTTCTGATGATTATGCTGTATTCCGTTTATCAGGTCGTCTTCTTTGGACGAGTGGCATGGAAAGGTCGGAGTATTGAAGTCGGAGCTCGGAGAAAATGATGATGATACTATGGACGGTCCTATCGTACTTATCCGGATCGCTTATGTTTTCTTACTGGCTTGGCTTGATGGCGAAGCATAATTTGAAGGAGCATGGCGATGGCAATCCCGGAGCGCTGAATTTGTGGAGAGCGGCTGGGTATACGTACGGGTTGGCGGGGATTGCGCTTGATTTTCTAAAAGGGTGTGTACCGATATTTTGGCTTGTACATACTAATGCGGTGACGGGCCTCGGAATCATTCTTCCATCTGTTGCGGCCATACTCGGTCATATCTTCTCGCCCTTCTTGCGATGGAGGGGAGGCAAAGCGATTGCAGTGACATTCGGCGTCTGGAGCGGGTTGACGGGATTCGCGGCCTCGCTCGCTTATGCCATTATTCTGGCGGCGTTGCTAGTGTCGGGCCGGCTGCTCAGCAGAGGCAAACCATCCACTTCGGAAGCAGATGCCTTTCAGGTTGTGCTCGGTATGCTGCTGCTTGTAATCTTCTTATTCTTTGCGCGTTATTCAGGGGCAGTCCTTCTGTTTGGATTGATCAATTTTCTATTGTTAGTGTACTCCCACCGGAGAGAGCTGCGTGTTGTTGTCCTTAAACGATCGGAATGATCGGCTCACTGCACATTTCCTTACATTTCCTGCATCTGGTTTAGGAATAAGTCCAATTTCGTGGTATAATAAAATATTGGATGAAACAGAAACGTGAGGTTACCTTATATGCAGGGGTTTAACGACTGGAATTTAAAAGTGAAGGAAACGTTTAATGCAACGAGCAACGAAGTTGTATTAACGGTGACGGAAGCCGGCAGTTTGCTAGGCCTCTCTAAGGATCATATGAAGGTTTACGTAGAGAAACATAAACTAACCAAGGTGCCAATCATGCGAAGCGTTCATCGCTACTTGCTCCTCAAGAGCGAAATCGATGAAATTCTTGCACAGAAATAGGATTGAACCGGTCACTATATAGGCTCCATTTAAAGGTTTCTTTCGCTAATTAAGCGATAGTGTGGTATAGTTTGATTCACGTATATGAATGTATATGAGACTTAATGTCACATACTGAAAAGGTGCGATGTTGCCTAATTCGGTGTGTGACTTTTTTTATGAAGGATCGAAGGGGAGGACTTGCTAATGTATTTTTCACGGAAGAGACCCATTGAGGATTTGCCGAATGAAATGACAGCCATCTGGTCATGTACGAAGGAAGGCTGCAATGGTTGGATGAGGAACAGCTACTCGTTTGAGGAAGTTCCGACATGCGCGCAATGTAAGTCTCCGATGATTAACAGTATGAAAGATCTCCCCATTTTACATAACTCCAGCTCCGAACTAAAGACAGCGTTAAAGAACGTAACGCCCAAGGCGTAATGAAGAAAGCCGACCTCCGCTGGTCGGCTTTTTTCGTCTCGGATGTAGGAGGCATATATCCACCTATTTACATTATTAAAACCATTCGATACATAGTAAAATACAAGATAATCTTTATTGATTTCCCTTACATAAGATATGAGTCTACGATGGCGTGGTGACAACGATGAATGGAACATTGCTCGCGAAAATCCAAGCGTACATGAAGTTGAAAAACTGGAATTATTCCGATTTGGCTTCACAAGCCGACATACATATCAGCGAGGTTAGCCGGATTTTTGGCCAGAAGAAGGCACTTACGCCTGCGCAATTGGATAAAATCACAACGGCTATCGGATTGCCGCCGGGGAGCATGTACGCCCTTTATTTCGAAGAGTACTTCAGTGACAGCGAGCCTGTACATAAAAGCAGAAGCAGTCAGTTTCTATACAACTGCATGCTGAACGGCCGGAATTTGGAAGCGAGTCTCATGATCGGCTGTATATTAGAGGAGAACTCGAAATACTTACGAAGCAAGCAAATGCTCAATATCTTCTCGGTGGCGGAGCGTTTGTTTCATGAAGGCAACGAGTCGGAGGCGCTCTTCCTCTACGAGTCGATCATTGAAAATTTCCCGGATCGCTTCTCGAGCGAATTTGCGATTTGTTATTTCCGCCGGTTTTTCATCCTAATCACGACGGACCGGGCGCAGCATGCGTTATCGACGCTTCTGGAATACATTCATTATTTGCCGGTTGATGTCCGACGAGATGCGTTTCTGTGGATTACTGTTTTCTATTACAGGCGCGAAGACTGGAAAGAAGTCAAATATTACGCAGAGAAATTAGAGAGCATCGCATCCTATGGGAACCATTTGGGCTATGCGCTGATGTACAAAGGTTTCTCCTTAACGAGGCTCGGAGGCACGCTGGATGAAGTGCTCGAGCAGATTGATCGCTATTCGGAAGTGAACAAGCAGTTCAGCGAGTACTCGATTGGGAATCGTCATGCAGCCTACTTGGACTTTGGGATCCTGGATTATGCGGAAGAGTATTTGGCGTGGCTGGTTGAGCGCGATGATCTGTATGTAGGACTGCCAAGGCTGCTGAGGACGTATGTCGAGTTAGACCGATTGGATGATGCGAAGGCTCTTGTCCATCGGTACCAGCATATTATCGATGCGATTTCCAAGGAGCGGGACACTTGGGTGAAGCAGAAAATCGTATTGGATTTTCAGTTTGCTTATTCGACCTATCTAAGCAGGATCGGTTCTTACCCAGAAGGAATCGATGTGCTGCTTGAGGTCACGACGGAGGCGCTTAACCTCAAGAATACCCGTTTATTTAAGAAATGCATGCATTCGTTCTGGGAGCTGCGAGACCGAACGTCTCCGGCACAGAACGAGAAATACCGCCAAATGCTAGTATCGGATACGAACTAATCGGAGCTTAAATCCACAACCTTACCGGTTGTGGATTTTTCTTTTGCCCACTTGCCATTTACCTATATACAAAATTACGTATATATATTATGTTTTATATATACATTATGGTTTTTATATACATATCAATGAGAGGATGTTCAAACCATGAATCCGATTCGTCCAGCTGCAGTACCTTTAGTAACGGTAGATCCTTATTTCAGCGTATGGTCAACTGCTGACCGTTTAACCGATGATTTCACCCGCCATTGGACGGGACAACGACATGCAATGACAGGCCTTATCCGAATTGACGGGGTACCTTACCGCTTCGCGGGTCGCGTAGAACCGAGAGCGGAGCGTTATTATACGGAGCCGACGGCACTTACGCAAACGAGCCTGAAGGTCACGCCGCTGAGCACCATCTACACCTTTGAGGCGGCGGGCATTGAATTGACGGTACGCTTCACGACGCCGCTACTGCTGACCGATCTGGATGTGCTGTCGAGACCGGCTTCTTATGTGGCGTTCGAGGTGAAAGCCCTTGATGGACGCGGCCATGACGTGAGCGTGTATTTCGACGTAACCGGCGAATGGTGCGTGGATCAAACCTCGCAAGCGATCGTTTCGGAGTTTAGCGATAATCAAGAATTACTTGTGATGAAAATGAGTCATGAGCAGCAATCCTACATGAATCGGTCCGGTGACGATCATCGCATCGATTGGGGTTATTTCTATTTAACCGCACGGAAGTCGGAGCAAACGCAAGCCTATCTGCATTCGGCAAATTTGCGCAAGCTCTTCGTACGCAACGAGAAATTAACGAACGAACCGGCTGCATCGCCCCAAGTGGTTGCAGAAGGGAATCCGGTTATGGCACTTGTCTATGATCTGGGCGAGGTTGGCGCATCCCCGGTATCCGAGCTGGCTGTGCTGGCTTATGATGACGTGTACTCCGTTACGTATTTCGGCGATCAGCTGCAAGCCTACTGGAAGAGAAACGGCCAAAGCACCGACGATATGATTGCGGCAGCCTTCGCTGAATACGACGAGTTAATGGAGCGCTGCGCGGCATTCGATCAGGAGATTGTGGCCGATGGCGTAAAGTCAGGCGGCGAGAAATACGCGGATCTTCTGGCGGTTTCTTACCGTCAGGCTATTGCAGCGCATAAGCTAGTGACCGATACGGACGGAGAGCTGCTGTTCCTGTCCAAAGAGTGCTATAGCAACGGCTGCATGGCAACGGTTGACGTCAGCTACCCTTCTGTTCCTTTGTTCCTTCTCTATAACCCTGCCCTAGTCGAGGGCATGATCCGTCCGATCATGAAGTACACGAGAAGCGATAAGTGGCCGTTCGAATTCGCACCGCATGATATCGGACAGTACCCGATTGGCAATGGTCAGGTATACAGCGAGAACGCCAGAGAAGGACAGATGCCTGTCGAGGAATGCGGCAACATGCTGGTCATGGCTGCGGCGGTTTGCTTGGCTGGCGGGAATCGCGACTATATTTTCAGTCAAATGGATGTATTCACGGAATGGGCGGAGTATTTGTTGGAGCATGGATTGGATCCGGAGAATCAGCTGTGTACGGATGATTTTGCCGGCCATCTGGCCCGTAATGCGAACCTGTCTGTCAAAGCGATCATGGGCGTTGCGAGCTTCTCCATCCTGAAGAAGCTGCAGAACAAAGCCGATGAGGCCGCTCGCTATCGCAATGCAGCGAAGGAAATGGCGGATCAGTGGGGTGCGCTTGCCGATGACGGCGATCACACGAAGCTGGCGTTCGGGCAAGAGGGCAGCTGGAGCTTGAAATACAATTTGATCTGGGATCAATTGTTCGGCACAGAGCTGTTTGATAAAGCGATGATTCAGAAGGAAGTCGCTTGGTACTTGAAACAAAGCAACAAGTACGGCACGCCGCTGGACAGCCGGGCTACCTATACGAAGTCCGATTGGCTGGTATGGTCAGCGGCATTGGCCGACGAACAAGCAACGTTCACCGCATTGGTCGAACCGATCTGGCAGATGTTGAACGACACAGCGGACCGCGTGATGTTCTCCGACTGGACGGATACGTTTACGGCGAGAGCACTTAACTTCCAGCATCGCAGCGTAGTCGGTGGCATCTCGATGAAGGTGCTCAAAGACAAAGGAATCATGAAGGCGTAGTGCGGCTGAATAAGTAGATATAAGGGAATATTGGTTGAGGGGGCCGAAATGGCTCCCTTTGCCTATTTTAATTGGCCAACATAGGGGTGAAACGATAATCATGAGCAAAACCATACTTATAACCGGCGCATCCGCAGGTATTGGGCTCGCAACCGCACTTAAGTTCGCGCAGAACGGCTGGGTCGTATATGCCGGAACGCGGCAGCTGGAGCGCGATCAGGAGCAGTACGCAAGGTATGACAATCTCCATTTTCGCGAAATGGAGGTGACGGACCCGGATGCCATTCGTACGGTGATAGACGAGATTAAACGGGAGCAGAAGCAGCTCGATGTGTTATTCTGCAATGCGGGTATCGGCTATTTGCGCGCACTGGGACAAGCGCCGATACAGGAAATCGAGCATATCTTTAACACGAATGTATATGGCGTTATGCATACGATTCAAGCCGCCCTGCCTATGATGCAGAAGGCCGGTCATGGTCATATCATTGCAACGTCCAGCGTAGGCGGCTTGGTGGGTCAGCCGATGAATGAAATCTACTGTGCGAGCAAGTTCGCGGTTGAAGGATTGTTGGAGAGCTTGGCTACCTACTACAAGCCATTCTTCAATATTGATGTGACGCTGCTTGAACCAGGTGCGATCGCAACGAATTTCAACCAATCTGTTCTGGGGCATGTTGCAAGCACGGGCGGCATTCTGGAGGATGAGTATAAGCCGATCATCGATCAATATACGAAAATGTTCCTAAGCCGTAACGCGGAGCCCCAGACTGCAGATGCGGTTGCAGAAGTGATGTGGGAGCTGGTAGCAATGGAAGAGAAGCCGCTTCGCATCCGCACTTCCGAGCGTGCGGAACAGTTTGCACACCACAAGACGCAGAACGATCCGACTGGGCTAGCCGGTGTCCGCAGCGTACGCAAACTGCAGCTCGGGATAGAAGAATAAGCCGTGGAGCCTACTATAGACCGGGAAGCGACCTTTCGAGGTCGTTTTTTTGTTAATTCATGGCATATTTTGGAGAGTGATAGCGAGAAAATTATGGTAAACTAGTATGAAAGCAATTACATAGGTCTGCAGGAGGAGTATACGTATCATGTTCTTAAGCATTAGAAGCCGGTTAGCAGTAAAGTTATCTGTTCTTATTTTGGCTACTCTCGTAATCCTGTCTACAGCCCTAATCTTCTTGCAAGTCCAGAATACGAGGAAAGCAAGCGAGGAAGCGATCGGCAGCTTTGGCATGCATACAGCTGAGGCTTACGCGGGTCAATTTGATGTCAAGCAATATGAAACGTATACGCAAGATGCTAAGGAGAATGATCTCTATTGGCAAATTCGTAATGGCATGAATGACTATCGCCAGCGGATTGGCGCTTTGTACGTATATACGATTCAAATTAATGACCAAGGGGAGCCCATCATTCTCGTTGATGGCCAGCCTAAAGATGACGAGGATGCGTCTCCGATCGGTGAAGTTACCGACATGCCAAAGGATGCAATAGCGCTCGTATTAGAGGGCAAATCGGCCAAATCCGGCATTATTCGCAATCCTGATTATGGTACTTATATTTCAGCGTATGCACCGCTTCGCAATGAATCCGGTACAATCATTGGCGCCATTGGGATTGATACGGATATATCGGTATCCACGACCATTTATAAGGAAGTTTTGAAATCCAGCACGCCGCTATTTATCGTCATGGGCATCGTGATTCTGCTTGTTTTTGTCTTCATTGCCGTGTTCCTGTCCCGTGCCTTGCGGCCGCTGCGGATTGTTGTAAAAGGGGCAGAAGCCATGGCCGAAGGAAACTTCGCTGCTGCGAAGGGAAACCTGGGCTCGGCGCGCGTGAACTCACCCGATGAAATCGGACAAGCATTCGCGGCGATGAACAAAATGAGCGACAGGCTAGGTGTGACGCTTGGCAATGTGGTTCGGGATATGCAGATCACGACGAAGGATCTCATTCAGTCCACCGATCAGTTTGGCTCTGAGGCAGGCCAGCTTGTTGACTTGAACGAGAAGCTTGAGCTGTCCATTACGCAATTGGCGGATGGGGCGCAGCATCAGCGTATTGGGGCAGAGGAAAGCGCCAAATCGATGGAGGAAATTACGTACGCGATTCAGCGCGTATCCGAGGCTTCCTCTCAAGTTTCGAGCGCCTCTGCAGAAGCGCTTGATTCCGCGGAGGAAGGCCGCAAGTCGATTCACCAATTAAGGGCGCAAGTGATCTCCATCTCTGATGTGGCTAAGCAGACCAACGATTCAGTCTTGGCCCTCAATGCATTTATGCATGAAATGGAACCGGTACTCGCCTCGATCTCGAGTATTGCGGATCAAACCAAGCTGCTGGCATTGAATGCTTCCATTGAGGCAGCAAGAGCAGGCGAGCATGGCTCGGGTTTCGCCATTGTAGCCGGTGAGGTGCGTAAGCTGGCTGAAGCCTCCTCCGTATCTGCTAATCACATCACATCGCTTCTTGGGCAAATTGCACAGGAGTCTGCTCATATCGGCAAACAAATGATGGAAGGCAGCGAAGAGATGATCAGGAGCACGGAGCTCTCCGGTTATGTCGAATCGATGTTCGATCAGACGGTCGATCGCTTCCATCTCGTGAACAGTCAGATTCAGGAGATTTCCGCTGCGGCGCAAGAAGTGCTGGCCGGATCGGAAGAGGTTGCTGCATCGGTGGAGCAAATCTCGCAAATTTCGAATACGGCTGCGGATAATACCGCGTGGATTCAAAGGATGTCTGCCGACCAGCTGGCTGCGGCCAAGCGCATTTCCGTGACGACGGAGCTGCTGAAGCAGCGAAGCTCAGGTTTGGAAGAAGCGATTAAGAGGTTTAATCTATAAGCAATAGTGGCCACATCCGGGTGCGGATGCGGCCTTTTTTATGGTGTCGAACGATGGGGAAGGCGGAGTGCGAAAACTGGGCATTTTATCCTATATTTTCCTACTAATAGATGGCGATTTATGGTATAAAGCTAGTAGATAGATTTGCCAACATGAGAGGGGCTTTTGCCACTATGGAAGGGTTTGTGAAGATGGATCGCGTACGAAATGTATCATTGAAAGCATTGCTTTGTTTTGCATTCATTGTTGTTCTGGCAGCTGCGGGCCTTAAGAACTACTCCTATGCTGAAGAAACGACAGCTGGCAGCGCTGTTGAAATTACGGCCGGCCTCAAGCATATTCCGGGCGTGAAGAGCTTTAAAACCATCATTAACCGCTCGGAGCTGCCTGAACAGGCGCAATTATTTACGCATATCACCGTTCAATCCTCCAATGCTCCGCATGCCTTTGACGAACTTGGTATTGCAGCCTTTGTTGGCATGCCTGAACCGTATTCCGCAAGCGGCTATAACAGCAGCTTTGCAAACGGCGGTACCTATTACGCGCTTACAATTCTTTACGATGATAACCGTAACCCGCTCGCCTACAATGAGAGCCGGGTCGATGTTCTAAACGATGAACAGACGCAACCGACACAACCAAGCCAGCCGTCCAATCCGAATAACTACGGCAATGACATCGATCCGAACTACAACAGTGTCGGCGAATCCCAGTTCTCGGATATTACGAATCAATACTGGGCGTTTAGCGCCATTCAAGATTTGAATACAAGAAATGTCATCAGCGGCTATCCGGACGGCAAGTTTAGACCGGAAAAAGTCGTTACACGCGCCGAGTTTGCGAAGATCATGGTACTGGCAGCCGGACTCACTCCTGCGAAAGTAACCAAAACAAGCTTCTCCGACATAAAAGCAACGGATTGGGAAGCCCCTTTCGTAGAGGCTGCTAAATCGTACTTGAGCGGATACAAACTTTCTAGCGGGAAGCTTGTGTTTAAGCCGGATGCACCGGCAACGCGCGAAGATGTTGCTGTAGCGATCGTGAAGCTGAAAGGCTACAACAAGACGAAGCTGCCGGATCGCACGATTATTCAAGCGATGTTTAAAGATTACAATTCGATTTCCTCATATGCCAAAGACTATGTTGCATTGGCGATTGAGAACAACCTCGTTTCCGGCTTCCCGGACGAGACGTTCCGTGCACAGCAGCCCGTAACGCGCGCGCAAGCGGCAGCGATGCTCTGGAGAGCGTATCAGTACGGGGATGAGAACAAGGAAGAGAATGGCGATGACGAGGAAGCCGTCGATATGGTGGATGGCGAACCGGCGGAGATCGTAGAATTTCCATCTTAGTAATCATTCGGTGTCCTCCTAAGCGGGGGCACCTTCATTTCTTTATAAAGGGGCATCGATCATGAAAGGTTTATCCAAGCTGCTGCTGCTAATCGTCATTATTGCTTTGCTTGTTCCGGCTTATTCCGCGTCAGCGGCGGAAAGTCAGCTCCGTGACGTTCATATCTACAGAACGCTATGGAAAGGTGACCCTAGAATTATTAAGCCGATCCAAGAGGTGTCATTCGACTTTATCGTTTCCACGCGGGAACATATCCACGGTGAAGATATGGTGTTTGTCGATAAGGCGGGAGCGGACTTTATACTCAAGGCTGAAGGACATCCGGATGTAGCCGCTCAACTCAGAGGCGGTTTCGGAGATCCTGCAGATACGGGCTTTGAATTCCACATCAATGACACCAGCCAAATGGCTGACGGTGTTCCCTACCAGCTCATCGCGCCATCCATCAGCACTGAGTATGTATGGCATGTTGAGCCGGGCGTTGTCGTGGTGAAAGGCGCATCGAGTACACCAAGCAACCCAGTGCCGCCTGCTCCTGGCAACTCGCTGGACTATGGCAATGATATTGACCCTAATTACGGTCAGCCTGCAAGCTCAACCTTCAAAGATGTCGCCAATAACTATTGGGCGTTGACTGCGATTGAAGACTTGGCGAAACGCGGCGTATTGGGCGGTTATCCCGATGGCAAGTTTAGACCGGAGAAAATCGTGACCAGAGCGGAGTTTGCCAAAATCATGATGCTGGCCTCCGGCGTGAAAGCGAAGAAGGTAACGAAATCGACCTTTGCCGACCTGCAGCCTACAGATTGGGAGACGCCTTTCGTTGAAGCGTCGAAGCAATACTTGAACGGGTACAAGCTCTCCAGCGGGAAAATCGTATTTAAACCGAACTCGCCTGCACTGAGAGAGGATATTACGACGGCGCTGGTTAAACTGAAGGGCTATGACAAAACGCATCTGCCGGATCAAAGCATTATCCAGGCGATGTTTAAAGACTTTAATGGTATTTCCAAGTTCGCCCGGGATGCCGTAGCGATTGCGATCGAGACAGGCATTGCATCCGGCTTCCCGGATGAGACCTTCCGCCCGCAGCAGCCGGTTACCCGTGCGCAGGCAGCGGCTATGTTATGGCGGGCTTATCAGTTCGGCAATGACAATAAGTCGGACGATACGGAAGACAAGGTGGAATTAGACGATAGCGATAATGCCGGCGATACCGATGCTGTGCAGCAACCGGAGAACGGAACAGGTTACTCCGTTACGGTACAAGTGGCAGACCTGAATGGGGAGGCCGTCAACACAGGCGTTTATTTGCGCGGCGAAGATCGTGATTATCCCGTCACGAATGCCGATCGAGAAGCAGGTACGTATACGTTCAATCCGATTCCGAATGGGTCCTATAAGATCATGTTCCATTATTCCGGCTACAAGTTACAAACTTCCAATAAGATCACGGTTAAAGGCTCGAATTTGAGCAAAATATCGCTGCAGCTGGCTGTTCCAACGTATACGGTGAGAGGTAAGGCGGTAGACGGCAACGGGAATCCGCTTGCTGATTTGCCGGTTAGACTTATTACGTCCAGCAACGACGGCAGTTACTGGCCGGGGACGGACGAGGACGGCGCGTTTAAACTGACCGATATCGCGCCGGGCAGCTACACCTTAGTAATAGGGAATCAAAGTAATCCAGCAGCTATGTTAGAAATCGTTGTGGATGGCGATCAGTCCGGCATAATTGTACAAGCAGTCAAGTAATTGCAAGACCAACAGAAACCGGCCTCTGCGCGAGATGCAGAGGCCGGTTTTGTTTTAGCTAAGCTTCATTAGAGATAGAGTCCCGCCGTATATAGATCGGTAATGTTGACCGCGATTTCTTCAACCGAGCTTTGGTGCTCGTCCCGCACGATTTCCCACAAGTACATTTCATTGGTATAGAACCAGCCGCGCGCGATCAGCAGGTGGTTAAGATCGGTTCGCGCCAGTCCATGCGACTGGGAGTAGGCGATGTCGCTGGATATCCGCTGGATAAACTTCTCGCGAATGCCCTTCCACTTATCGGAGATGACAGAGGAGATGCCGATCGCTTGCTCGAACACTTGCATCATATTGCGCTCTGCCTCGGCCATTTTGAGAAAAGCCAAGGTTTGTCTGCGGATGGTATGAACCGCTTCTTCTTTTGTCTCCGGAACGAAGGAAATGGCGGCAATTTCATAAAACTGCTCCATTACATTCTCCATTAACACGCTTAACAAATCTTCTTTTCCTTGAAAATGAACATAAGCTGTTCCATATCCGATTTTGGCGGCATGAATCATCTGCGAAATGGTCGCTTTCTGGAACCCTTCTTCCAGAAACACCTGCTTGGCGGCAACTAATATTTTCTGGCGAGTCAGCGCGGAGCGTAAGTGTCGTTTATCTGTCGTTTTCTCTGTGGCCATCGTTCTCCCCCTCCGTCCATACCCTTCTAGAATATAAGAAATGGCTGGAAAATGAAAGGTTCGTTCGGATGCCGGCACAGCTTGCTTATTGCCCAATTTGAACATATTGACACGATGTCATATTGGTTGGTATGATCACCTCATCAAGCGATTATTCTGTGAAAACGAGGGAGCAGCTATGGGAACAAATGCGTTTCAACCCACACTAGATTACGCTAAACAATTAGATGCCGAAGATAGCCTGTCACGGTTTCGCGAAGAGTTCTACGTGAAGCCGGATTCGATTTATATGGATGGAAACTCTTTAGGACTTCTGTCGAAGCGGGCAGAGCGTACACTGCTGGAATCGCTGGCGGACTGGAGAGAACATGGGATTGACGGCTGGATGCAGGGCACCCACCCCTGGTTCACTTTATCGGAGAAGCTGGGGGAGATGAGTGCGGGACTCGTCGGTGCCTCCCCGGAGGAAGTGATTGTTACGGGTTCTACGACCGTAAACCTGCATCAGCTGGTCGCTACGTTTTATGAGCCGCAAGGGGAGCGCAATAAGATTTTGGCCGATGAATTAACCTTCCCGTCGGATATTTACGCGCTTCAAAGTCAGCTGCGCATCCGCGGTTATGATCCGGAAACCCATCTCATTCGCGTGAAAAGCCGTGATGGCCGGTTCTTGGAAGAAGACGATATTATCGCGGCGATGACGGATGATATTGCGCTGATCGTACTGCCGACGGTGCTGTACCGCAGCGGACAGATTCTGGATATGAAGCGGTTGACAGAAGAAGCCCACAAGCGCGGCATTCTCATCGGGTTTGATGGCTGTCACTCGGTCGGGGCGATTCCTCATTCGTTCAGCGAGTGGGATGTTGATTTTGCCTACTGGTGCAATTATAAACATCTTGGCGGTGGGCCGGGCAGCGTCGGAGGGCTCTTCGTAAACCGGAAGCATTTCGGCAAGAACCCCGGTTTAGCGGGTTGGTTCGGTTCAAGAAAAGACAAACAATTCGATATGGAGCATACGTTAACCCCTGCGGAGACAGCCGGAGCTTATCAGATCGGAACGCCTCATGTGTTAAGTTTAGCACCGCTACTTGGTGCGCTGGAGATCTTCGCGGAAGCGGGTATCGCGAATATTCGGCAGAAGTCGCTTCATATTAATCAATATTTAATCGACTTAATTGAGCATGAGCTTGGCGAATTCGGATTTTATATCGGCAGCCCGCGCGACGATTTGCGGCGCGGTGGCCATGTCAGCTTGGAGCATCCGGAAGCAGCACGAGTCTGCAAGTCATTGAAGCATAACGGCATTATTCCTGATTTCCGGGCACCTCATATTATTCGGCTTGCACCGGTCGCGCTGTATAACTCCTATACCGAAGTATGGGAAGTCGTTCAGAAGCTGAAGAAGATCATGGTCGATAAAGAATATGAGCAGTTTAAGAACGAACGCGAAGTCGTTGCCTAACGAACATTGAGAGGGGCCTTACACCATGAACAACCATGAAGAGCAGCACGGCAGCGGGAAGCTGGAGAAGGATATTCAAACCGATTTCTCCAAATCGATGTCCTACGGGGACTATCTTCATCTGGATAAAATTCTGCAAAGTCAGCATAGATGCTCCGACCACCACGATGAAATGCTGTTTATTATCATTCACCAGGCGAGTGAGCTGTGGATGAAGCTCATCTTGCATGAGCTGCAGGCTGCAACGCTGTCCATTCGCAATAACGATCTGGAGCCTTCCTTCAAAATGCTGGCGCGCGTATCCAGAATTCAGCAGCAATTGATCCAGTCCTGGAGCGTGCTCTCGACGCTGACGCCGGCCGAATATATGGGCTTCCGCGATGCGCTCGGTTCATCCTCCGGCTTCCAATCGCATCAGAATCGCTTGATCGAATTCGCCATGGGCAACAAGAACGTGCATACGTTGTCCGTGTTCCAGCATCAAACAGAGCTGTACACGCAGATGCAGCAGGCGCTGCATGAGCCGGGCCTTTATGATGCGGCTATCGGTGCGCTCGCAGCTCGCGGCTTGCCGATAGATCAAGAGGCACTGGATCGGGATTGGTCGCAAAACTACTCGCCGAATGCCAGTGTGGAAGAGGCCTGGCTGACCGTGTACCGCGATGTCGATCAATATTGGGACCTCTATGAGCTGGCAGAGAAGCTCGTCGACATCGGCAGTCAGCAGCAATTCTGGCGCTTTAACCATATGACGACTGTGGAACGGATTATCGGCAATAAGATGGGAACCGGCGGTTCGTCCGGGGTGAATTACTTGAAGAGAGCGCTGGATCAGCAGTTCTTCCCGGAGCTGTGGAGCATGCGCACCAAGCTGTAAGCTTAAGCTAAGCATCGAGGGCCGAAAGCAGCAGGAAGGGGATTTAAGGTGATATGAGCAACTGGATAGATATATCACAGCCGCTGGATGAGAAGGTTGCCACTTGGCCGGGGGACACTCCGTTCTCCTACAAGGTAAGTTGGAGTAAAGAAGAGAGCGGCTCCGTCAATGTGGGGCAAATCAGGATGAGCATTCATACGGGGACGCATATTGATGCCCCGTTTCATTTTGATAATGAGGGTAAGAGGGTCAGTGAGCTCGACCTCGATTTATATATCGGGCAGGCGCGAGTCATTCATCTGCCAGACCCTGCATCGATTGGCGTGCGAGAGCTGGCCGGCGTAGAGCTGGATGGAGTTACGAGGCTGTTGATCCGTACGGATGCATGGAAGGATAGACATGTGTTTCCGCAATCCATTCCGCCGATTGAACCGGAGCTTGCTGCATATCTTGCAGGTTATGGCGTGCGATTGATTGGGCTTGATTTGCCCTCTGTTGATCCGCTGGATAGCAAGGAACTGCCTGCTCATCATGAACTCGCCAAACATGGCATTCACATATTGGAAGGGCTTGTCCTAGACCATGTGGAACCGGGGGATTATGAGCTGATCGCGCTTCCGCTGCCTCTGGCCGAAGCGGATGGGAGTCCGGTTCGTGCGGTGCTTAGGAAATGATGGTGTGTTAGAGCTGTGAGTTTGTACCGGTGTTGTAGCGAAGCCGCATCCCTTTAGGGGGTGCGGTTTTTTATGCTGTTGGTTCCAACCTACTGATCGCGTGAACGGATCTAGAGCAGCGTGCGCTTCTCAACGAGCAGCGGGGACATTTTCTTCCACACCTTAAGCATTAACCGGCGATCGGCCGCCGGTTGACCGGGCTCTGGCTGGTTCAAGGTTTGGAGAATCGGGAGGATCCGATAACGCATGCCGCTTGATGTTGCTACTCTGGTCGTCCAAGTTGGGACGTAGGTAGCCTCTTTCACGCGCACCTTGCCATTGTCGTCTTTGACAACGGTCAGCTCGGCGATGGCACCGCATTTGGTGGCAGCGTTCTTGTAGAGGAGGGTAGAGGCGAAGTTGCCAAGTGAGTAGATGGCGAATTTGTCGTCTTTGGTATGACAAGCAGGCTGAAGGACATGCGGGTGGTGGCCGAGTATGATATGCGCGCCGTTTGCGAGCAGCAGATTCACGAGCTCACGCGATTGGCCCAGGGGGACGTGGCGGCATTCTTTGCCGATATGCAGGCAAACGATGACGACATCGACCTGCTCCGCGAATCTGCGGATATGTGCGGCGACTTTGTTATAGGTGGCAGGAGTGACGGTGTTTACACGCCATGCTTCACCTGCTGGCAAGGGGATATTATTGGTTCCTTTGCTGTAGTTGGCGATGCCGACCTTCAGGCCTTTTACTTCGATGATGATATGGTTGTCAGCCCCGGGGTCAGAAGCATAGGTGCCGGTATGTGCCAGGTTGTTATCGTTCAGTATATTAATGGTGCGGTTCAGCCCCTTCGTGCCGCGGTCCAAGCAGTGGTTGGTGGCTGTCGTTAAGACGCCAAATCCCGCGGATTTAAGCGCTGGAGCGAGCTCATCCGGACAGTTGAACATGGAGAAACCCGTGGTGGCGTTCGCTCTTGTATAGGCAGCTTCTCTGCCGGCGAGCGGCGTTTCCAGATTGCCGATGACCAGATCCGCTTGCTTGAGGTAAGGGGCAACCTTCTGGAAAAGGGGCTCGAACGCGTACCGATCCCCTTGCTGTTTGGCAGACCGCAGAATCGGCCCAATCATCAAAATATCCCCGACAGCAGCGAGCTTAAATTCCATAGGCTTCGCATCCTTTCCACTATACGGAATCCGTGATTCTCATAGTCATGGTATGTAGGTATTCACTCTAACGAACCATATGGGCCTTATTTGGGCGAAAAATGGCAGTTTGAAAATCTAACGAACCGTACGGGTCTTATTTGGTGCGAAAATGTCCCTTTCCGCTCGAATTCGCCTCAATAGCGTCTCCACGGTTCGTTAGAATAAAAGAGTGACTGTTTTCGCGTGTATAAGACCTGTAGGGTTCGTTAGCGCGGGAGTGCGATGGGTGTGTAGCTCTGGGAGCAATACAATAGCGAGAAAAGAGTGCGAGTGGCGGAAGTGTTGCCCTGGGAGCAGCATATGCCCTGGAAATGCGCGCGAGCGGAGGATGTGTGGCTCTGGGAGCGACACATGCCCGCGAAAAGCTGGCGAGCGGCGGAAGTGTTGCCCTGGGAGCGACACATTCGCGCGAAAAGCACGCGAGTGGTGGAAGTGTTGCCCTGGGAGCAACACAATAGCGAGAAAAGAGTGCGAGTGGTGGAAGTGTTGCTCTGGGAGCAATACATTCGCGCGGAAAGTTGGCGAGCGGCAGAAGTGTTGCCCTGGGAGCAACACAATAGCGAGAAAAGAGTGCGAGTGGTGGATGTGTGGCTTTGGGAGCAACACATGCCCGAGAAAAGCGTGCGAGAGGCGGAAGTGTTGCTCTGGGAGCAACACATTCGCGCGGAAAGAGTGCGAGCCGGTGAAGTGTTGCCTTGGGGGCGACACTTCCGCCTCGCTTCACTTCGCCAGCGTCTCAGCGCGATCCAGCATCTCGCGCAAGGCTTCCGCGACAGCGCTTTTTCGGTGCTGCGTCAGCGCGCGGATTCGCGCCAGCGATTGCTTGTAGGCCGCGACATCTTGCGGCTGATAGAATTGCTGCGCGGCAAGCCTTAGCGTTCGTTGCAGCAGCAGCGCGGAAGAACGCGTCGATTTCTTGCGCATGCCGCTTCGAAGAGTGCGCAGCGTATTTTTATACTTTGCAAGATCCTCCGATGGGGGCAAGAGAACGAATAGATTGAGGGCGGAGTCCCGCAGACCGTGACTGTCAAACAAGATGCGTACATTTTCCAAATTCACTTGATTGCCGCGAAAGGAGGTCGGATGCTCCTGATGGTAGCCGACGACTTCGCGGATGGGAATAAAGGCGATTTTCCGCTGATGAAGCCGATAGCCGAGCTCCCAATCCTCCAGCCCATACAGGACAAAACGTTCATTAAACCCCTTGCTGCGAATCAATGCAAGGCGTCTCACCGCTACGCAGCGTGTGACGAACTGCATCCAAGGCGCAACATCCTTAGCGGCAAATTGAGCGACGACCTCGGCCGACATTCGCCTGGGAATGAGGACTTTCGATAAGGTGCTGGTCCGATGAAGGAGATCCTCGGGCGTAATTAACGGCATGACTTCAGCAGCGTTCTCGAAATCCGGCTTCCATACGCCGCTCGGGCCGATGATGTTGTGAAACATGAGCTGCTCTTCAGGTGAGAAGGCGGGGTGGTAGTGGGTGTATGCGTCGTCCAAGGAGTATGGAGTACCGGACAGGATGGCACGGGGATATTTGCGGTGATAACGGCTAATTGTTCGCAGAAAATGAGGCAGTACTAAGAAGTCGGCGTCGATGAAAATAACATAGCGGCCTTTTGCCTGGCGCAGTCCTAAATTCCGAACGGCAGAGCGACCGCGCTGCTCAGGCTGGGCAACATAGATGAGGCGATAGGAGGCGGCGGTTTTGTAGTCTTCGACCATTTGCCGTGTACCGTCCGTTGAGCCGTCGTCGGCGACAATGACTTCCATCAAGCGCTTCGGATAGTTCTGCGTCTCTAAGGCAACGAGCGTAAGCATCAGCTGCTGTACGCGGTTAAAGGTTGGGATAACAATACTGTAGCGGACGGTCACCGGCTATCGCCTCCATAATCCGAAATGAATGCTAAGACAATATATGCATCCACTGTGGCTTGGACTAGACCAACATCATGCCAAGCCAAAAACCCACAGCCGCATCTGAACTGCAACCCAATCGTTAGACACCATCTAACGATCGGGACGCAGCTCCATCACGTGGACTGTGGGTTCGTCTAATTTATAGAGCCTACAGCTTAACCGGCGCTTCCAGTCTTGCCGATTCCAGTGCGGCAAGCGCGACTCGAGCCGATTTCAAGCCGTCTTCACCGGTGATCGGCACGGCGGAGCCGCTGCGAATCGAGCTGATGAAGGCGTCCACGAGACCTGCGTCCATATCGTCGCCCCAGTATAGCCAATGCGCCTTCGACTCTTTGTTGCTGTACAGATCATTTTTCTGCGCAAAAGAGTCGATGCTGATAACGCCATTCGTACCGATGATCTCCATCGTGACGTCGCCCCATGTCGGGAACGATCGGGAGCGGGACCAGCTCGGGTCCAGCGATGCAACCACGCCATTGCCGAAGCGGACATGCACCATACCGGCGTCTTCGACTTCCAGCTCCGGATGGAACAGAGTAGCTGCTTCCGCATACACGTCGACTACGTCGGATTGCACGAACCAGTGCATCAGGTCCATCACATGCACCGTATGGTCGAGTACAGCGCCGCCGCCGGAAGCGGAAGGCACTACGAACCAATCGCCAGGCATGGAGCCGCGGTTCGTTCCCTTGATGGCCACGATCTCTCCGATATCGCCGCGGTCGATCGATCTCTTCGCTTCCACGACAGCGGGGATATACCGGCAAGGGAAAGCCGTCATAAGCTGAACGCCGTTAACTGCGCAAGCTTGGATCATAAGCTCCATCTCCTCCACGGAGATGCCGAGCGGTTTCTCGCACATAACATGTTTCTTGGCAGCAGCCGCGGCAAGCGTCAGATCAGCATGTTTCGCATTCTCCGAGCAAATAATGACGGCATCGATGCCTGCACCGAGAAGCTCCTGCAAGGATTCGTAATGGCGGAAGCCATACTGCGCTGCAATCGCGTTCGCGCGGTCTTGATTATCGTCCCAAAAGCCGGCAATGGTTACATCGGAACGACGGAGCAGTTCGCCGGTGTAGCTGTGGGCATGACCATGGGCAAAGCTAAGCAGGCCAACCGAGATTGATGTAGTCGTCGTCATATTAGCGTGCCTCCCCAGTAGTCGATTGTAGGCGGATCAATTGTCCGGTAGCAGCCGATTCCATTGCAGCCCGTGCAACCTCAACGGCTTTCTTCGCATCTTCGGCCGTCACGATCGGTTCAGCTCCACTGCGGATGCAATCGATAAAATGAGCCAGCTCGATGAAATAAGGATCACGGTAGGAAGGACTTTGCGGCACCTGAACTGCTTTCTCGGCAGCAGCTGCTTCCGTGCGGCGGATTTGCAGCGATTTGGCAGTGCTGCTGTCGTATTGAAGCACGCCTGAAGTACCCGCGAAATCTACGGCTGTTGTGAATGCGCCCGGATAGCCCCAATGGGATTCAAGATGAACGATGGCGGAATGATTGTGGAACCGAAGGGTAACGAGTGCATAATCAAGGGACGGTTGTGTCCGGTTAAGAGCATACACGGATTTCACATCTCCGAAAAGGGAGCGCATGTAGTCGATATCGTGAATCATGAGATCCATGATTACGCCGCCGCTTGCTTCTTTATCCGCATACCAAGGCGAGTGTTCGCCCGGATGGGAGCCGATCCGTTTCGCATGAGCGACGCCGACAGTACCGATGGCACCGGACCCAATTCGCTTACTTAGATCCACGTATTCAGGGAAGAAACGAACGACATGGCCGATAAACAGGCGAACGCCTTGCGTACGGCAAGCTGCAATCATCTCATCCGCATCCGCGGCCGTTGGCGCGATCGGTTTCTCACAGATGACATGTTTGCCTAATGCAGCGACCTTCAGTACGTATTCCTTGTGAAAAGGAGTAGGCAAAGCAACGGAAACGACGTCAGCATCGACGGCCTCCATCATCGCCTCAAACGAGGTATAAGAGGCCGTTCCAAGTGAAGAAGCTACGCGTTCTGCGCGTTCTTCATCAATATCACACACAGCGGCCAGCGTGACGCCGGGCATCCGACTGAATGCGGCGGCGTGTACGTATCCCATTGTGCCGCAACCCAATACTACGACTTTCATGAACATGCGCTCCTTTGCGAAATAATGGTAGTCCCTTTGGTTCACTGTCATTTTAGACGAAGTTCAGCCCATTGGATAGAGGGAAAGGAACAGGGACGAGCGGTCCGAACGATTCGAGCAGTTCAGCGGAAACGAAATCGAGCGGCCGGCTTGCTTTCGCGCCAACCGATTCCTTTAACTAGATGAACGCGGGTTTTTGAATCTAACGAACCACAGAGGTCTTATTTGAGCCAAATCGAGCAGTTTGAAAATCTAACGAATCGTACAGGCCTTATTTGGTGTCAAAATGCCCCAAACCACACCAATTCGTACGAATAAGGCTTCTACGGTTCGTTAGAATATTTTTAGGGCTGTTTTCGCGCAAATAAGGCCTCCACAGTTCGTTAGCGCGATACGACTGCATCAAAGACAAGCGCAGCGGGCTGACAACGCAATAACACACCCGTTTCTGCTATCTCACTCGCACAGGTATGCAGCAACCAAATCGCAGCAGTCCGCATCTTGTCCAAGGGAGCGGAGGAAGCGCAGCGACTGCCCCCGCATCCGCGGAGCATGACAAAAAAGCCGTCTCAAGAAGCGCATACCGCGGGCGTTCATGAGACGGCTTTTCTCGGTGCAACCGGCGCAGCCTAGGCGTAATCGCCCGGCTGCGTCTTGCTCTTCATCGCAACGCCGAAGTCGGTGAAGATGCGCGTCTTCAGGTCGTTGCCCTTCGCTTCTGCGATGTAATGGGCTAAGAGCTGGAACGGAATGACGAGCCACAGCGGCGCCGTATATTCATCGCACGCAAGAGAGAGGCCGAGCGTACGGTCATCCTTCGACTCGCCAAGCGAAACGGTGTATGTGTACGGAGTTACGCGGCTCTCGTAATCGCGCAGCAGCCGAAGCCGGTCGTTCACCGCGCCGGCTCCCGTTTCGAGGAAGAAGATGCGGTGCTCCGGGTTGACCTCCAGGTACGGTCCGTGCATAAACGCTTCGAGCTCGATCCCCTGTGACGGCACCCGCACCGTCTCCGAAAACTTCGTCTCGATCTCCTTGACGGTGCCGACCGCTGGCCCGTAGCCGATTGCGGTGAAGCGCGGAGCCGCTGCGAACGCTTCGCGATGCCGCACGAAGAAGGCTTCGGACCGCTCAATAATGGCGGGAATCGACACGGCTGCCTCGTGGAAGCCGGCGCGAATCCCTTCCGCTTCAGCCTGAGACAGCTTCCCGGCAGTCTCAGCCAAATGAAGGCCGGCAAGCATCAGCGTAAGCACGGTGGCGAGGAACCCTTTCGTCACGTAACCGACGCGTTCCTTGCCGCAGCCGATATCGACCGTCAGATCGGCGGCCTCGGCAATTGCGCTCGCCGTATCGCTGGCAAACGCGATGGTCGCGATTCCGCCGGCATCGCGGCGAACGCGCTGCAGCGCTTCGATGGTCGAAGTGCTTTGCCCGCTCTGCGAAATGCCGATGACCAAATCGGTATGCGGGCTGATCCGTTCATAATGGGTGAAGTGGAAAGGCTCCTTCACCTCAATGCGCACGTCGGCCCAGCGTTCTATCGCGAACTTGGCGCTAAGCGCCGCATTATAGCTGGAGCCTGTCGCGAGCATTAGCCATTCACGCTTACCCGCGGCGTGCTTCGCGAAGGAGCGCACTTGCTCCGGATAAGACGCCAGAATCCCCCGAACCATCGCTTCTTCCTCAAGAATATAAGTCATCATCGTCGGTTTCATCGCGTACCCTCCCGATCGGCCGCTGCGTATAGATCCGCCGCAAGCGACAGCCATTTTCCCGCGTTTCCAGTCCAAACTTCCTTGTAGGTGGCGTTGTTGAACTGCGGCCAGTAAGGGAGATCCTCGTTGCCGAACGTTTGAACGCCAACCGGAATTTCGCCGGTCATCTCGCCGCTCAGCACCGAATACTGCTGCGCATACCGATAGCCTTCGCCATGCATGAGCGATTGGCCGAACGGATTAAGCCCTGCAATCCACTGCAGCTGCCCTTCCGCAATGGCAAGCAGCTCGCTGTCGTTCAAGTGAAGGCCGGCGAGCGAAGCCGCTTTGCCGGCAGACAGCAAGATCGCATTATTGCCTCGGAACGAGAACCAAACCGGGAACCGCCGCAGGTAGTAGGAGTCGTTCAGCTTAACGCCTTCCTTCAGCTGCAGGCCATAGTCCGTCTTGGCACGCTCATCAATAAGCAAATGCTGGTGGCCGAAGCTCTCGTCATCCTCATGTTCATCGACATGATACACGCCGCTCGCAAGCATCGGATAAGGCTGCGTATAGGAAGCCAACTGCTTCACATAATCGCCATAGGCCGCAATCGAAGCTAGCCAGCTGTCGGCATCCCGATGATGAGGCTGCGTTTCATGAATGGCCGTGAAAGCCCATAGGTACAAATGCTCCCGCGCCTGATGGTTGAAATGCTGAACTATCCGCTTATCGGGATTGCGATAGAAGAAACCACCCAAGCGTGAGCCGTCCTGCAGCAGGAGGCCGTCCAACTCTTGTGAGCGTTGGACGTATGCGATGAATTCGGCTGCTTTTGCCGCATAGCACTCCTCTTGTGTCGCTTGATAGAGCATCGATGCTGCCCAGGATGCCGTCGCCATATATAAGCTTTCAGATGATTGGTAAGTATGCTCCCAGAAGATAGGCTTCTCATGAAATCCGACCTTCTCGAACTGAGCCAACGCAAAATCAAAATCCTCCCGCGCAATCTGCAGCAAACGTGAGGACAGCGCCGCATTCGGCAGCCTTCGGTGAATGTAGGCATCAATACCGGCACAGTAAAAGTTCTCGTAAGCCTGGTTGTGCACGCGGGCAGCGGCATCATCCATGTTGCCGATTCGCCCGTCCGTCCAGCGGGTGATGCCGGCGCTCGTTGCCCGGAAGCCGTCTCCGAAGCGGGTTTTGAGCATGAAGTCGAGCCCCCATTCGCCTTCCTCCAGCAAACGGAGATAGAGATCCTCATCGCGCAGCTTGACCTGCTCGGCCATTTCAATAAGCGACCATGTTACCTCCGCGGTCTGAATGAGCTGCTGCGAGACGTCGCCTGCATCATGCCAGCCGCCGTTAAAGGCGAGCATCGTGCCTTCGTGCTTCGCTATAATATCAGCGTGACAGCTGCCGTGGATGCCGGGAACGGGATAGCCGCATCGCTCGCAAAATATGAAATTTAACGCTTTCCAGAGAGAAGGCTGCCACAAGAGCGTAGAGGAGCCAATCGCGAAGCTTTCAGTCATAAGGTTGCCGGCCTGCAGGTAGTAGCGGCCTACTTCCCGAAAATCACTGAAATCAAGCAGGGCATAGCGGCCAAGCGATGTCTCGATCACTCCAATCGGCTGGCTGAAGACCGTCTCGCCTCGCTCGGCACACTTCAATTCGAACGTCTCTGCAGCAAGCTCAGCGGCGAAAGCGGTCTTCGGACTACCAACATTGTAGCCGGTATGCGAAAACGCGATCTCGCCTTTGCTTGGTATCCAGCCTTTAGAGATCGACTGCCCGGTCGTCTGTTCAAGCGTAATGCGTCTTACTTGTAGGGTCATCGTCTCACCGGTGGCTCGTTCCTTGCCGTTAATGAGATACCCAATCGCCAGCTCCGTGATCACATCTCTCGGAAGCTCCCCAATATCGAGGTGGATCGTATTCCATTCGTGGTTGCGCAGGTTAACGCCGTGCACTCCTTCACGGTCGTAGATGTCGGGAATGGGGACGACGCCTTCGTTTCGGAACTTAATCATGACGTAGGCATTCGGCATGCCGTGGAAGTCCGGTCGCAGTTCCATGGTGATGCGGTTGAAGCTTTCCCAATCCTCTCGATTAACGGCCATCGCCATCCAAGACTGGCCGAAATTCGTATAATCGCCATCGGCCGGAGCGCCGGGGGGCCACTCGGGCATAACTGTTGGGGAGCTCAGCAGAAGCGGCTGCTCTGCCGGTTGCTGCAGCGATCCAATCCCGCGATGCACCCATACCAGTCCATTGCCGCTCACATTGCCCAATTCATAAAACGGCTTCGCGTCAATCACCTGATGCCGTTGCTGCTCCCGTTCCAGCGAGTGCTCCTCATAGATCGGCAGCGGGCGATGGATATAGCCCGATTGTTTAATGTCCCTAATGAATGCCTCGTTCATCGTGCTGCATCTCCTTTATGACGGGAATGAAAAGCTTCATAGCCTGCAAGCGCGGCTCCCACAAGCCCTGCTTCTTGCGAGGGAAGCATCGTGGCAACTAGGCCGTTGGTAACGAAACGCATCGTTCTAGGGTTCAAATACAGCCCGATCTGTTCCCGGAAATAATCACTTCGCGCAACGCCGCCGCCTAGTACGATCGTTTCCGGATCGGTGACGCGCACCAGATTCATAATGGCTGTCGCAGCTGCCCGGGCTGCATCAGCAACGACTCGCTGTGCAAGCGGATCGCCGTTCTCTGCTTCGGAGAAAATCAATCGAGCAGGCACTCGGGATCCATGCCCTGCGATCGAAATCGAGGTCTCCGGATAGTATGACCGAAGCGCCATTACTCGCTCATGCATGCCAAGGCCGGATGCAAGCCGCTCGACACAGCCTCTGCGGCCGCAGCCGCATACAACTTCGCTGTCCATCGCCACCACCATATGCCCGACTTCGCCGGCATTGAAGTTACTGCCTTCCATATAGTGCCCGTTCACGATAAACCTGGCCGCAATGCCTGTGCCAATATTGAAATAGATAAAATGATTGGAACGCGTGCCCCAGCCAAACTGCCATTCCGCTTTCGTGGCGCAGGCCACATCATTATCGATGCCGCAGGGCAGTCCAACCGCGGACTCTATGATCGCGGTCACGTCAGTCGGATCAGACTTGCCGGGCTCGATTTCGAGCCAGCGGCCGTTGCGAGAATCGACGCGTCCGACGACCCCGATACCGAAACCGACCAGCTCGCGCGCGATAAGCGGCTCGTTCGTTCGATAATCTTCGATGGACTTCAAGATGCGTGCCATCGCTTCAGCTTGCGAAGACGTGTCACTGGAATAGGATTTCATATGCAATATCGTACCGTCCGGCGCAACCTCCCCAACGCGTATCGAGGTGCCGCCTAAATCGACTGCAAGAACGGAAGCAGGAAAAGTATTCATCTGTCGGAAGAGCTCCTTTCGATTTGGTAACGGTACCAAATAAAGCTGTAATGATTTCGTTATGACCTGAGAGTAGCAAATAAGGATAGGGTGGTCAACGGATACAATTCCAGTATCTACAGGGATAAAATTAACCGAATTCCGTTTAGTCAGCAATTTGGTACCGATACCAAATTTCAATTGAATTCGACTTTGAACTAGGATAAAATCAAAACTAGCTATCACCCAATGAATGAAATAGCGGAGGAACCGCCTGTGAAAAGTAAGATCACGATTAAGGAAATTGCCCAGAAGAGCGGTGTCTCCGTCTCAACCGTGTCACGTGTACTTAATGACAGCCCCTCTGTCTCCCCGAAGAAGAGAGCAGTCATTGAGAAAATCATAGAGGAATACAACTATACCCCGAGCGTGTTTGCGAGAGGGATGGTTCATCAGCATAAACCCGGTAATATCGGCGTTATTCTACCTGACATTACAAATCCTTATTTCGCTTCCTTGTTTCAGCAAGTGGAGCGTTTTGCGATGCAGCATCAGTACGCTACGCTGCTGTTCAATACGATGTTTGTCCGTCAGCATCAGAAGCAGGGGACACCCAATCTGCGCTTCTCGGAAGAGGATTATTTTCGCATGCTGCTGGAGAAGCAGGTTGACGGCGTCCTTATTCTTGGCGGCATGATCGATAAAGAAGAGATTCCGGACTCGTTTATCCAAGCGCTCAATCAGCTCCACCGTCGATTGCCAGTTGTCATTGTCGGGAGCCGAATTGAAGGCTGCGAGTGTCTCTTCGTCGAGCGCGGCTTGAAGCAGGGAGTAACGGCGATCGTTCATCACTTCATTGCGCTGGGCCATGAACGCATTGGATTCATCGGAGGAGAGCCGGGCATCCGCATCACCACAGCGCGTATGGATGCATTCAAGCAGGCCATGCACGCGCTCGGCAAGACTGTAGAGGAACAGATGATCGTTCCATCGGATTATTACGCGCCGGATGGTTATGCAGCGATGAATCAGCTATTGGATGCGAGTGAGGCGGGTGGAATCTCCATGCCGACTGCGGTTATTGCCATGAATGATAGGGTTGCGCTCGGCGGCATTCGCGCGATGAAAGACCGAGGCTTGCATTGTCCCGAGCATATTGCGATCGCTAGCTGTGATCAGTTTCTGCAGAGCGAGTTCAGCATCCCGAGGCTCACCGCTATGGATCAACACAATGAATACTTAGGCAAAATGGCGGTGCTTCAATTGATTAGCGCCATGAACGGTTCGCCTGAGGCCATTGCCATCCAACATACGCCGGAGCTTATGATCCGCGAGTCGTGCGGAGCGATGCTTTCTCAGCGTTAGTTATGTTTTCTTTTCTAGTGAATTTTTCCATGCGCCATGCTATCATTGGTTCATAAGAACTATTAATAGCGAGGTTACAGTATGGCTATAGAACTAAACGTGGCGCACTGCCCCAACTGTGGAAAGGTTTTTCAGAAGAATCTGCGTAATTTATGCGCGGCATGCACGGCCGAGGAAGATGGACAAATTACATCGATTGAGCAGGTTCTAAGGCGCAACCGCCAGCTCACCAATGAGCAAGTGGCTGAACAAACTGCAGTTCCCGTGCAACAGATTCGCTCGTATATCCGCAAGGGCAAGCTTAAATTATTCGATTACCCGAACTTATCCGATGCCTGTGATCTTTGTTCAGAGCCAACCCGCCAGGGCAAGCTTTGTGTGAAATGCGTCTCGAAACTGAAAGATGACATTCAGCAGGATCGGGAGAAAGCCGTTCAGAAGAAAGAGCATGTTTTCTTAACGAAACATAGACGCTAGCAGATGATTGGTTTGGGGCGACCGCTGGTTGCCACAGCATTCATCCCAGCAACTAAACAGCCCGCCCCAATCACAATTGGGACGGGCTGTTCTATCTCAATAAATCCAGATAATTAGGCGGAAAATCATTCCGATCTGGTCCCTTCAAGTGCTCAAGCTTGATGAGCGTCACCTTGGGGCCAGAGGAAATTTCATATATTATCCGATCCTCGCCGACTGGGATGTGCGGACCTACAGTCGGGTAGGCATGGAGGGTGATACGAAAGATGAACCCGCGAAATCCGTTTACACGCTCGACATGCGTGACGTCAACGAAATAGGGATACAGATCAGGCCCTGCGGCCAGATCCTTGGCATACACCTCGGCAAGCTTCGCTGTCATATCAGGCAGCAGAAGCAATACCAGCATGTCCTGCAATTGCAGCTCTCTGGAATCTTGTTTGGGTTTACTCGGAACGGCAGCCTGAGAGTGGGGTGTCTGTCCCAGCAGCAACCCTGCAATTAACAGCCCGCTTAGCATGAACTTTTTTCTCATATCCGCTATTATTCCCAGCTGATCGCACAACACTCGCATTTCGCACAATAAAACCGACCTAGCGTCAGGTCGGTTCCACAATTATTGCGATATTTTCCGTCTCAAGAGAAATTGCTTCCAGTGAAAGTACATGAAGCAGCCAACGCAGAATCCGCTAAGCGCAAGCACAACGGCTACGGTAAGCATGCCAAGCGCTACATAGGCTACAGTTAGGAATCCGAGAGCATAGGCAACGAGCGTGACAACGAGGAAGAGAATCGCCAGCAAATTGTTGAACCGGAGCAGCTCGCGGCTCTCCGTCCGAGCGCTCACAGGGAACAATGGCGCAAACAGACGAACAAACAGATTATAGTTGACGCCATAGGTGCGGCTGATCAATTGAACGACTAGAGGAAGTGCGAGTATCCATAATTGTCCTGTACTTACACTAATAATAACGCTAAGCAAAATGCCGAGCTGGTTACCGCGAACACGGTGCAAAGGAACATCGTCTACGCACGCATACGTAGGGAGAATCGGTTGTTTGCTCATCTCAAGGCCCTCCTTGTAGTTCGAATCGGTACATTCATTATACACCAATTCCTAGTTAGCGGGTAGGTTTAAAAGGCTATTTTCCGAGTGATTTTTCTAAGACAGACCGTTATAATAAAAACTATGTCAATTCAATTAGGAGGCAGTAACGACCTAATGAATGTGAAATCATTAGCTATTTGCTTATATGTCATGGTGCTCTACTGGCTTTCGCTGCATGTTTCGTTCCTGGATACGTTGTTTTTTCCGACGATCGGCTCATTTAGCTTCCTGTTTCTCACACGCACGTATTCGATGTCGGAGCTCGGCAAGATTACCTTCGGGTCCGTAGTGTCGGCAATTATAGGTACGATTCTGTTCTATCTCTATCCAAGCTCGCTCACCCTGTTTGTGAACGCCGTTATCATCATTTGGCTGATTCGCAAGTTCAATTGGAACGCACCGCCGATTGCTGCCATAGCGTTGATCCCCTTCTTCTCGCATACTTCGCATCTATGGGCGATTCCGATATCGGTATGCGCAGCGCTGGTTGGATTAATGGCTGCTCTTGTCTTGGCGGAGGTCATGGAGCGCAAGTTCGGTCATCAATTATCATCGATGTTTAGAAACAAACCTGCAGCAGTCGAATCCAGAGACATCGCAAGCTGACAGGAATAGAAACGAGTAAAGAAAGTCGGCCGCATCAGGTCGGCTCTTGTTTGTCGTAAAATTGACTCTCCCGTTAAGCGATAGGTACAATGAATGTAGCGAAGACGGAAGCACAGGCAAAGGGGTTTGGTCATGGATTCATCCATCGGTTTAGTACTCGAAGGCGGAGGCATGCGGGGCATCTATACGGCCGGCGTGCTGGACTATTTTACAGAGCAGAACATGTACTTTCCCTATACAATCGGCGTATCGGCCGGAGCTTGTATGGCAGCAAGTTACTTATCGAGACAGCTTGGCCGAAATCGAGAGGTCAATGTCAACTACGTCACGGATCCGCGCTATATTTCGTGGAAAAATTATTTCAGCAAGGGCGAGCTGTTCGGCATGGATTTTATTTTCGACGAGCTCCCGAACGTGATTGTTCCTTTCGATTATCAAGCTTTCGAGGCGAGCAAAGAGCAGTTTGTCATCGGCACGACCGATTGCGATACAGGGGAGACGATCTTCTATAACCGGGATGAACCCGGCTTTGATCTGCTGAAGATCATTCGCGCGTCGAGCTCGCTTCCTTTTATCGCGCCGATTATCGAATATAAGGGCCGCAACCTGCTGGATGGCGGGATCTCGGACCCGATTCCGCTTCGTAAAGCAGAGACGGACGGCTTCAAGCGCAATGTAATCGTACTGACCCGAGATTCGGATTATCGCAAATCGCGCAACCGTTTCGGCTGGCTCGTGCGACGTGCATATAGGAAATTTCCCGAGTTTGTCAAAGTCATGCTTCGTCGCCATGAAATCTACAACGATACGTTAGCTTATATTGAAGAGCAGGAGCGTAAAGGGAATCTCTTCGTTATTCGGCCGCAGCAGAAGCTGACAGTCGGGCGGATGGAGCGCGACCCGGCTAAGCTGGATGCGCTATACCAGGAAGGCTATGAGGATGCCAAACGGTTAATGCCTGTTATGAAAGCATGGATGCAGGCATAAGACGGGGGTAAGCTGGAATATAGATGAAAGGACCTCCATCTCTATACGGGATTGGAGGTCTTTTGTCATAGACAGGGTCAATTTGAGGTGGGATAATAACGATTGGTAAGTGGAAGCGATAAGCGTTATATAGAGAGATGAAATGTAATAAGTGATAGGAGATAGACCCCTTTGATTAAAAATGATGCTGTACCTTCTTGGAAGAAGCTGAGTCTCTTTGCTCTGTCATGGCCAATTCTGGTCGACTCGGTTCTACGCATGATGCTCGGAACGGCCGATGTCTTCATGCTCAGCCGGATTTCGGATAAAGTGGCGGGAGCCGTCGGGTTTGCCAATGAAATTATTATGTTCTGTATTATGATGTTCGGATTCGTCGCGATTGGAACGAGCGTTGCGGTTACGCAGTACTTGGGGGCGGGGCAGAAAGCAACGGCCAGCCGTATCTCCGCGCTTGCCATCATGATGAATTTGATGTTCGGCGTCGTCGTTAGCATCGTGGTTGTTTGTTTTAGTGAACCGGGCATGCGGCTGCTCCATCTCGACCCTTCGCAAATTGCAATCGCGAGCACCTATTTGAAGCTGATTGGCGGATTTATTTGGATCGAGGCGATTTCGTACGCGGTTTCGTCGATTATTCGTTCGAACGGCAATACCCGGGACGTTATGTATGTGACGCTCGGCGTGAATTTGATCCATGTCGCGGGCAACTACCTGCTGATCTTCGGTAACTTTGGCTTCCCGGAATGGGGCGTAACCGGAGCGGCTGTGTCTACGATCGGCAGTCGAATTCTCGGCCTTATCGTACTGTTTATCCTCTTGTATCGCAAAACGCCGAGTCCTATAAGGCTTCGAGATTATATTTCCTTCGATAAGCAGTACATGAAGAAAATACTCGGCATCGGCTTGCCGTCCGCCGGCGAGCATCTGGCATGGCAGTCGCAGATGATGATGATTATGGCCTTTATCAATTTAATCGGCCAACAGGCGCTCAGCGCCCATGTGTATGTCTACAATATCAGCGCTTATTTCATGGCGTTGTCCATGGCGATTGGGATGGGGACGGAAATTATAGTCGGGCACATGGTGGGTGCCGGCGAGAAGAAGGCTGCGTACTTCCGGCTGCTGCGAAGCTTGCGGATCAGCATTCTGCTGACAGCCGTATTGGTCGGCATTGCGGCATTGTTCCGCTATCAGCTGGTCGGGTTGTTCACGGATGATCCGAAGGTCATCGCGATCGGGGCGAGCATCCTCCTCATATCGATTATTTTGGAACCGGGGCGGGTATTCAACATTGTCGTGATCAACTCGCTGCGCGCAGCGGGGGATGCGAAGTTCCCTGTCTTGATGGGCGTCTGCTCGATGTGGGGCATTTGCGTTCCGTTGTCCTACTATCTCGGCATTCATTTGGAAATGGGCTTAATCGGCGTATGGATTTCGTTCGCAGTGGATGAATGGGTGCGCGGGCTGTTGATGCTGGCCAGATGGAAGAGCGGCATTTGGACGAAGAAGGCGATTGTGAGCCGGGAGCATGCAAAGCCGCTTGAAGCTTAATATTGAATGAGATCCACGACCGATTGAGGTTGTGGATCTTTTTTTTGTAAATCGGTGCTGACAAACGGACATGCGCTGTCCTATGATGGGGAAAGAATGAGTCGGATGTAGAGGAGAGATGCAGGATGACGGAAACCATTTCGAGCGGTGTCACATTAAATAATGGCGTTGTTATGCCTTGGCTTGGACTTGGCGTATGGCAGGGCAGACCGGAAGACGGCGCGCATGTGGAGCATGCGGTACGTACGGCGATTGAAGCGGGCTATCGCAGCATCGATACGGCGGCGGCTTACCGTAATGAGCAAGGAGTCGGGAGAGCGGTCCGTGCGAGCGGCGTGCCAAGAGAAGAGATCTTTGTCACGACCAAAGTAGATAACGCCAACCAAGGCTATGAGGCTACGCTGAAGGCATTCGATAAGTCGCTGGGCGAGCTTGGGATGGAATACATTGATCTCTACCTCATCCACTGGCCGGTGAG
This sequence comes from Paenibacillus sp. J22R98, assembly GCF_059383835.1. Taxonomy (NCBI): domain Bacteria; kingdom Bacillati; phylum Bacillota; class Bacilli; order Caryophanales; family Paenibacillaceae; genus Paenibacillus; species Paenibacillus sp. J22R98. Next base: position 234,923 of record NZ_JBXENW010000010.1, on the reverse strand, counting down.
TGCGCATTATAAGGATACATGGCGTGCGATGGAGAAGCTTTATGCAGAAGGCAAAGTAAGAGCGATTGGCGTCAGTAATTTTCAAGTGCGGCATTTGGATACGCTGCTTGCAGAATGCAGTGTCGTGCCAGCGGTCAATCAAGTGGAATATCACCCGCGGCTGACGCAGAAGGAACTGCAGGGATACTGCAATAACAAGGGCATTCAGCTGGTTGCCTGGAGCCCGTTGATGCTGGGCCGAGTGTTGGAGGAGCCGCTTGTTCAAGAGCTGGCCGTGAAGTACGGGCGTACCGGGGCGCAGATCGTATTACGCTGGGATTTGCAGAACGGCGTGGTGACGATTCCGAAATCCGCGAATGCGGAGAGGATCCGCGAGAACGCCGGTATCTTCGGCTTCGAATTGTCGGCAGCCGACATGGAACGTCTCGATGCGCTGAACCGCAATGAACGCTCCGGCATGGATCCGGATAAGTTTGAAGAGCTGTGGGGGCTGCGCTAACGAAAGGGCATGCAAGTCATACAGCAGAAGTATATGTAATAAAAAGAAGGAGCCGGGAAGTCCGCATGAACGGACATCTCAGCTCCTTTGTTATGTCTTATGGCAAAATATTGCCTGCCGCGCGGTAGATGGCGTACCATTCTTCGCGTGTCAGGTAGATTTCGCTTGCTTTGATGCAATCGAGAATACGCTGAACGCTTGTAGTGCCCGTTACCGGCTGCATTTGTGCAGGATGGCGAAGCAGCCATGCGATCGCGATTGTCGTGTTGCTCACTTCGTATTTAGCGGCGACTTCATCGATCACTTTATTCAGCTCTGGGAACTTCTCGCTGCCCAGGAATACGCCTTCGAAGAAGCCGTATTGGAATGGCGACCATGGCTGAATCGTAATGTCGTTCAGGCGGCAGTAATCCAGAATGCTGCCGTCGCGGCTGATGGATGAATCAACCGTCATATTGACGTTAATGCCGTTGGAGATCATATTGGCATTTGTGATGCTCAGCTGCAGTTGGTTAGCAACAAGCGGCTGCTTCACGACTTTCTTGAGCAGCTGGATTTGCATCGGGTTCTGGTTGGATACGCCGAAGTGGCGAACCTTGCCGGAGCTCTCCAGTTTATCGAATGCTTCCGCTACTTCATGCGGCTCAACCAGTGCATCCGGACGGTGCAGCAGCAGAATATCGAGGTAGTCTGTTCTGAGACGTTTCAAGATGGCATCGACAGAGTTAAGAATATGTTCTTTAGAGAAGTCGAACATGCCGCTGCGAATGCCGCATTTGGATTGCAGGATGATTTTCTCCCGCACATCGTCATTCATATGTATAGCGTCCGCGAAGATTTCCTCGCACTTGCCGCCACCGTAAATATCGGCATGGTCAAAGAAGTTCGCTCCTGCTTCCAGTGAAGTTTGGACGAATCGTTCTGCCTCAGCTTTCTCCAGCCCATTAATACGCATACACCCTACAGCAAGAACCGGCACCTCAAGGGAGCTGCTTCCGAGCTTCATCGTTCTCATTCGTTTCATCCTCCTAATTGCGAATAGGTATAGTCCTACAGAAGATTGTGACATACAAGCAGGGCGGATTCAAGGGCACTGCCTATTCCATGCGCGCTTTATACTCGGCCGGCGTGTAATCCGTATGCTTCTTGAAGGCTTTGCAGAAATGCGCCGCATCGAAAAATCCGGTATCCATCGCGATATCGGTAATTTGCAGATGGGTGGTGCGTAACAGTCGTTTGGCTTGCTCGATGCGGATTTTCATCAAATACCGTCCAAGCGGAATGCCCGTTGCACCTTTGAAGACATGATTCAAGTACCGTTCGTTTAGCGAATAGGTTGCAGCAATGTCCGAGAGCGAAATGTCGGAGCCGTAATTCTCATTGAGATCTTTTATAATTTCGGCGATCATCTGGTCATGTTTATTATGCTTCGGTCTGCTGCCATGATAAATATGAACCGCTCGGTAAATTTTCACAAGAATATGGATGAACAGATGCTTCAGCAGATGCGGCGAACGCAGGCCGGAGCGCAGTTCGGTAATGAGCGCGACAAAATCATCCTCAAGGCCGGGCACCGCAAGCGGTTGGGAATCGCGGGCGATTGTCTTATAAATCTGGCGCAGCCTTGCGTTTAACGCATCGTCCTTAAACCAGAACGATAAGAAAATCACCTTGAAGCTGCCGTCGTCGCAGCTGCTCTTACGAATCGTATCCGGCAGAAAAAGCAGATCGCCCTGCTTCACTTCTACCCTGGCTTGATCCTGGCGAATCAGATTACTGCCCTGTATATAGTAGTTCAGCTCGAAGCTGTGGCCTACGCCATCCCAGCCGTGATTGCGCCACAAGCCGTAGGAATGCAGGTCGAGGGAGGGCCACTCCGAGTCGATAAGGGCAATGAGTTCTTCGAGTCCGGATAGGAGGTTATCGTTCGCTGCCAAAATTATCACTCACTTTTTTCTGACTTTTTTACAATTTAGATTCCATTATACAATACGTCCTGCAATCTGCAACGTATAATCAGGACATAAATCGAAAACAAGGAGTGATTAAATATGTTGTTGAAATTGACTGAGCAAGAAAGATTGACTGGTGTACCGGAGCAAGAAACGATCGAGGTAGCGATTGAACAAATTCGCAAAAACGGCTATATCGGATTTGAAAGCGTTTTGTCCAAAGAGCAAGTGCAAGAGATTAAGGATGCATTCCTTCCGATCTTCAACGAATACATCGACAGATTCGGTTACAACACAGGTACGAACCGTGCACAGATGCATCTTCCTTTTTTACAACCATTTGTTAATGATTACATGGTAGCAAACGCATTTGCGATGCCTGTTATCAACGCCGTGCTTGGCGAAGGCGTTCGTTGTACGTATCTGGCTTCGGATACAGCTTGCCCAGGTTCCGATTATCAAAACGTACACTCCGACGTGCCGCCGCTGTTCCCAACTTTGGGCGTAGCGCTGCCGGCATACAGCCTGGTTATGAATATCCCGCTCGTAGACGTTCATGAAGAGAACGGTCCGCTTGAAGTATGGCCTGGCGGTACGCATCTGGACCCTGAGAGCACCAAACATACATCCATCGACGGTGAAATGCTGCGTGCAGCAAAATCGATGTACTCGGAGAAAGTTTACATGCCTGCAGGCTCGGTTGTTATCCGTGACATTCGCATGTGGCACCGCGGTACGCCGAACCGTACGCAAGAGAACCGCACAAACATCGCATTGATCTACAACAACGACTGGTACGGTGCGGGCGGATCGATTCACGTTCCGCAAGAAGCGTACGACCAAGCATCACCAGCTGTGAAAAGCCTGTTCAGACACGAAAGAGTCGGCGCTTCTGTCAAAATGCCTTGGCAGTGGTAATCACGCTACACGCTACTCAACCTTAAAAATAACGAAAGAGACACCGAGAAATTCGGTGTCTCTTGTTGTTTAAGCGTGCAACTTACCTGCTGTCATCCCAGAAGTACTCGAAATATTATGAGGTTCGTTGGAAGGGTAGTCAGGATAGTTCATATGCTGACCGATTGTCATCCCAGAAGCTCGATACACTGCGGTGCCGTGTTGTGGGAGGCACTATCGGCTAATGGATTTCCATGGGTTGGAGCGGCGAATGATCGTCAGCGTGCCCCAGAGCATCAGCAGTGCCGTAACCGGATGGATGGCCGCAATCACGCGTGTATCTAGGTTGACGGAGATGTATTGAAAGATGATGCATACATACAATAAGGCCGATAAGGTAGCGGTTCTCCAGCCCATGCGGCCAATGAGGGCGAATACGATCATGACAATCGGAACAAACTCGAAGTAGTGGATGAAAGACTTGTGCATCGACCAGTCGCCATTGTCGAAGATCGCAAGGCCCGCCAGAAACACTTGCGTAAATAATGAAATACCAAACAGCCAGGCTAGTACATAGAAAATGATTTTGGATATACGGATCATGATTGCTTTGCCCCCTTTAATGGTTTGCGATACGACCGCCGCTCGCCGCCCGGTTTCCATATCGATAATATATACATGACGACGAGTGACACCGTTTGAAGCACGATTCCGATCCAGAGCAGCGTATGATTGACGGTGAAACCGGATGTTTGCCATGCGCCAAGCCCAGCCTGAGCTGTCGGCTCGATCCCCTTCAACGTCCACTCATATAAACCGAATATTCCGATGCCGATGCAGACCAGTGTAAGTGCCTCTTTGGCGATGATCCAGTTGTAGCGAAACAGCTTCCATGAAGTCAGCACGGACAGCATAATGCCGGTAATGGTCACCCCAATGGTCGAGGCCCGAACGCTGCTCGAAGCGAGCAAATTCATGATGGAGTAGCAGGCGTGAAGCACCGTACTATCGGTTGTCACAGAAGCGGTTAGCCCCAGAATGATAAACACCGCCTGCACACCCAGCATGATCGCGGCAAAAATAATATGCAGCAGCAGAAGTATTCTGCGTCCCTGCAAGGATAGTTTCTTCAACGTAACGCAGCTCCTCTAAAGGTTATAGGTTGAATCTGTAGCCGACACCCCAAACGGTCTCGACATAGCGCGGCTTGGACGGATCGCGTTCGAGCTTCTCCCGCAGCTTGCTGATATGGACGGTCACCGTTGCGTGATCGCCAAGCGCGTCGAGACCCCATATTCGCTCGAACAGCTCCTCTTTACGGAAGACCCGATTCGGATTCATGACGAGGAAGAGCAGCAGATCGTACTCTTTGGCTGTGAAAAGCACTTCTTCATCGTTGACATACACGCGGCGGGATTGGCGGTCAATGCGGATGTTATGCAGCTGCAGCTCATCCCTTCGCCATTCGCCGCTGCCGACAAGCCGGTCATACCGTGCCAAATGCGCTTTGACCCGTGCAACAAGTTCACCTAGCCCGAATGGCTTGAGAATGTAATCGTCGGCCCCGAGCCCGAATCCGCGGATCTTGTCCACTTCCTCTTTCTTCGCGGAGACGATAAGGATCGGGATGTTGCTCGCTTCCCGGACGCGCCGGCACACGTCATAGCCATCCATGCGCGGCAGCATCAAGTCGAGCAGGATGAGGTCATAGCCATCTCCTTTGAGCGCCATTTCAAGACCAAGGTCGCCGCGATCCGCGATGTCTGCGGAGAAGCCGCTTGCTTCCAAATAATCCTTCTGCACCTCGGCAATGACAGGGTCATCCTCGATAATCAAGATTCGTTTCCGAGTTCGATTCATAGCGGCTCCTCGCTTTCTTCAGATGACAATTTTACTCGCTGCACGGTGGGGATGTGTAATGCGATCGCCGTACCTTCCCCCTCACGGCTTCGGGCTTCCACCGAGCCGCCATGCTCCTCCATAATCTGCTTCACAATTGCGAGCCCGAGGCCACTGCTGCCCGCATCCGGACGACGCGACGACTCTGCCCGGTAGAACTGGTCGAACACATGGGGCAGTGCTTCGGGCGGAATGCCTGTTCCATTGTCCGAGATGGTGATAGCCGCGGTAGCGGAATGGCTAGCTTCGCTAGTGAGCGCAATCGTGAGGATTCGCGGCGTTTTGTCCATATGTTTAATGCTGTTATTGACGACGTTAAACATGGCCCGATGCAGCTTCTCGCGGTCTGCTCGAACGAGCAGCGGTTGGCCTGCATCTGTTGCTGCGGTGTTGATGAACTGGATCTCGGCTCCGCTGAGTCGGGGATCAAGCTTCAGCTCATCGACGGTAAGGCTCAAATATTCCGCGATGTTCAGCGTCTCAAATTGGAACGGCAGCTTCCCGATATCCAGCGTGGAGTACAGCAGCAGCTCTTCGATCATCCGGTTCATGTCGGCCGTTTTGCCGCCGATCATGTCCACGTATTTGCTCCGTTTCTCCTCCGTATCGGCAACTCCACCGCGCAGGCAGTCGACGCAGCCTTGAATGGCGGTGATTGGCGTCTTCAGATCGTGGGAGATATTCGCGAGCAGCTCCTTGCGGCTCTGTTCCAGCTGCAGCTGGGCATCGATCGATCCTTTCAGCCGAATGCGCATTTCCTCAAAGGCGGATCCAAGCTGCCCGATCTCATCTTGGCGCTGCAGATGAATGGCATGGTCCAGCTGGCCTTCGCGGATTTGCCCCGCGGCATCTCGCAGCGCATGGAGCGGCTTAATAATGCTGCGGGAGACGAAGAACGTGAGAACGCCGTTCGTCAGCACGAGTGCGAGAAGCAGGGCCAGCAGCACGGTTGGGATGAACCTCTTAAAGAAGTTCGCGACCGGTTCCATATCGGACACGATGATGACCGAGCCGGGCTTGCCGCCAGGATTGGTATAGGCAATTTGGTCAAGGCTGTTTCCGTTTGGCGGTCCGGGGTGAGCGAAGCGGCGATGGCTATCATCGTTGCTTCCGTGCGACTCGGATATAATTTCATCGGCTGAGAGTCCCGGAGAGCTATAGACGGCAGTCTCGTCTGCAAGGATGATCATACCTGCGTCTACCTTGGCCAGCTCCGCCTCCGTTGACGCCAGGAAAGCAGGGTCGCTGAGCAGCTTCGGATCATGCTGGGCAACGAACCGAAGGCCGGAAGCGATCTCGCTGCGCCCGCTGAACAAGTCGCGGATTTCGGCAAACGGCACGTGACTTTGCCTGTTTTCTTGTCCGGTCTGGGAAGTCATATCTTGTTTGAAGACACTTGCCGCCAAGGTGACGGTAATGCCAAGCAGCAGAACCGGAATGACAATCATCGCAATATAGGAGAAAAGCAGTTTCGTTCGGATGGACATGGCATGGCAGCCTCCTTCCATTTCATTGTAGTATCTACCCGTAAATATTCCATAAACCAGTTCTAAAAAAAGTATAAACAATGCAGAGTACCGAACCGAGGAAGTTCATGGTGCCGGAGTCCGAGTAAAGGTAACACAGATTCTGATATACTGGAACGAGCAAATATAGAAACAGGTGAATCGCATGTTGGTCATTGCACAGAATGAAGTCAAAGAACTGCTGACGATGCAGGGGTGTATCGGCATGATGGAAGAAGTACTGGCAGACCTGACAACCGGACAAGCGGTGCAATCCTTACGGAGCGTTGTTCCCGTGCGCGGGGGCAATTTGATGGGGCTGATGCCTGCCTATTTGAAGCGGGAAGAGAAGGTTGGCGCCAAAATCATTACCGTCTTCCCGGACAATCACGCGAAGCATTTGCCTTCGCATCAAGGGTTTGTATCCCTGTTCGACGCGGTTACGGGAAAGCTCGAGGCCATCGTGGACGGAAGGCAGATTACGGCCATCCGCACAGCGGCGGTCAGCGCAGCAGCGACGAAGCTGCTCGCTCGCGAAGATGCGGCAACGCTTGCCGTCATCGGGACAGGGGAGCAGGCGCGCAGTCATATTGAGGCGATGCTGCTCGTGCGGCCGATCCGGCGCATCGCGATCTGGGGGCCGAATCCGGCGCATGCGGCGCAGCTTAAGCTGGAGACCGAGCAGCGCTACGGAGCTCGCATCATCGTAGAAGCGATGCCAACTGCAGAGCAGGCCGTGGCGGAGGCCGATATTATTTGCACCGTTACAGCGTCAACGACCCCGGTTGTGCAAGGCGAATGGATCAGAGCAGGTGCGCATGTCAATGCAGTCGGAGCATGCCGGGCAAAGGACAGAGAGCTGGACTCCGAGCTGGTGCGACGCGCGGAGCTCTATGTCGACCGTAGGGAGTCCGCTGTTCATGAAGCGGGCGATTACCTTATTCCGCTTGCCGAGGGCGTAATTACGGAGGCTCATATTCGGGGCGAGCTTGGTGAGCTGCTGACAGGCAGCATCCCTCAGGGGAGAAGCTCGGATCAAGCCATTACGCTGTTCAAAGCGCTTGGACTGGCGAGCGAGGATTTGGCGGCAGCCGGATTTATTTTGAAAGAAGCCATTCGTTTACATAAAGGCACGCAAATTGACTTTTAGGGGACAGCAGCATGAATCAGCAAACAGAAGGATTATACCCTTTCCCGTTATCGGCGGAGGACGAAGAGCGAGCCAGGCAGCTGCATGAGCAGATGATCATTATTGACCTGCTTTTCCAGGGACCGCTGTCACCAAAGGCGATACCCGCGCATATAGCCGAACAGCTTCGTGAGCAATGCGAGCCTTATCGCGATCAGCCGATGGAATACAGCATGATGCCGGCCAAGCTCATTAAAGGCAAGATTGCCCGCGGCGAGCTGGCTGAGTTCAAAGCGGAATGGTACCGCTCCGGCATTACAGCGGGTAATCGGGAGCTCGATCTGTCGAGTCCGGAGAGCGTCGTCACAAGCATGGGGGACGTGCAGCGCCAGTTCGATGCCGTGGAATGGCTGGAAAAGGCACGGACTGCCGGAGATATTCGGGAAGCGAAGCGATGTGGCCGGAAGGCCGGCATTGTGACGGCACAGGAGAACGACGGCCTGGGCAAAAACCTGGATTTGCTGGATACGCTCCATCACTTCGGCCTTCGCATTCTGCAGCTGACCTACAATAATCAGAACTATGTCGCTTCCGGCTGCATGGAGGAGACGGACGGAGGCGTGAGCAAATTTGGCACGCGTTTCATCGGCCGTATGAACGAGCTTGGCATTATCGTCGATACAAGCCACTGCGGCAAACAAACGACGCTTGAAGCGTGCAGATTATCGGCTCAGCCGGTGATCGCTTCGCATACCGGAGCCGAAGCGATCTACGGCCATGCGCGCTGCAAAAGCGATGAGGAAATAAAGGCAATTGCCGCAACGGGCGGCGTTATCGGCGTGTTCGCCATGCCTTGGTTCGTACACGGCGATCCGAAGGATACGACGATGGAGCATGTGCTGAATCATATCGACTACATCGTGCGGCTCGTTGGCGTCGATCATGTCGGCATCGGCACCGATTGGCCGATGAGCGATGTGGAATGGGCGCTTGTCCATTTCAAGGAGCATGTGGCGCCGATGCTTGGTTTTGCCAAGGGGGACGGGCCTTCCACCGAGACGGTGAAGGGGCTGGAGAAGTACAGTTATTTTATCAACTTCACGCGAGGTTTGGTTGCAAGAGGGTATCGGGACGAAGAAATCGCGAAGATTATGGGCGGCAATTGGCTGCGCGTGTTTGAGCAGGTATGGGGATAGGAGCGACGAGACGAGTATGAGCAAAATGCTGCAAGAGACAACGTTTAAACTATATTGCGCAGGTGTATATGAGGGTCGGATTCGCTTTACGGCGGACAAGGTGATGCACGCCAAGGTAGATGCCAGGCGGCGGACGCAAATGCAGGAAAATGTACTGTCGGAGCAGGCGCCTTACATGCTGCCTTTGCATCGTATCAAGCAGTTCCTGGACCAATACGAGGGAGCGGCATGGAGCGGGGAAGAGGTTAAGCTGGCGAATGGAGATGTTTATCGCAAGCATATTCGCTATACCGCTAGCTTGGTTGGCCAAGAAATAAGTTCGCAAGTATGGGCACGGCGGATGGAGACGGCTCTCGATGTGGTAACGGTGGATGGACGCGTCATCGGCTTCGTAGCACCGAACCGATATGGAATGGAAATTCTCGTCACCGAAGGTTATGAGGCGCTGACTCCGCTAGTTGTCTACGATACGCCTACGCTGTCGCAGGCGCTATATGGCATTGAGGAGCTGGGGACAGACTTAATCCCGATGCGAGACGGCGTCCGACTGGCTACGGATGTGTATTTGCCGGAGGGCATCGAGCCTGGGACGAAGCTGCCGACGATTCTGATTCGTACCTGCTATGACCGCCATATGAAGAAGGACCAGCTGAAACGCTGGGCGAACAAAGGTTATGCTGTCGTCAATCAGGATGTCCGAGGACGGGCGGATTCCGAAGGGGAGCTCGTGCCGTTCTATTATGAACGGGATGACAGCTCCGATACGATCGATTGGATTATTGCGCAGGATTGGTCGGACGGTAACGTGGGGATGTGGGGGGCTTCTTATCTCGGATACGTCGTCACGGCTGCTGCAACCAGCGGTCACCCGAACTTAAAGGCGGTCGTTAACGAGGTTAACGTAGGCTCGCCGTTCGTGGATACGGTGCGCAAGGGCGGCACTGTCTGCTCATGGCCGCTGCTGTGCTGGACGCTCGCGCAGTCGGTGGGTACACGGACCGACTTTAATATCTTCGCGGGTATCACGGTGAACCCGGAGAAGGCGGTAGATGCGAGGCCGATTCGCGACATTCCGCAGCAAATGATCGGACGAGCATCCGGTCCATGGGATTTGTGGAGCAAGCATCCGGAATACGATGATTTCTGGCGGAACTGCACGTTCTCGGAGCGGGGCGATCAGGTGAAAGCACCGATGTTCGTCATCTCCGGCTGGTACGATGGCGATAGCGCTGGCGTCTCGGAAACGTGGCGCATGCTGACCGAGCACGATGTGCCAAACCGTAAGCTGTGGCTTGGGCCGTGGGAGCATGGCCCGAACCGGGCGCGAGATCTGATGGGCGTAAGCTTCAGCAACGACGCCGTCGTTTATGATTATGATGTGAACGTGCTGCGCTGGTTCGATCGGTTCCTTAAGGGCATGAACAATGGCATCGACCAGGAGCCGAGAGCGGCTTATTATGTGGTTGGAACGAACGAGTGGCGGACATCGGAAGATTGGACGCCTGTTGAAGCGGAAGCGCGCAGCTTCTACTTAGGCAGCGGCGGCCGAGCGAATTCGAGTCTCGGCGATGGCGTACTGGGTGCCGCACCTTCGGCTCAGTCGGAGTCCGATTCGTACTTGTACAATCCGGAAGAGCCTGTGACGGACAGCGGGGAGCGGGAGCCTGAGAATATGCGCAAGCATGAGCTGCGCAGCGATATTCTGGTCTACACCGGCGAAGCGTTGACGGAGGCGCTGACCGTTGCCGGCGAGCTCTCCTGTGAGTTGTATGCCGCGAGCACCGGCGTTGATACGGACTGGGTCGTGACGCTTAGCGACGTAGACGAGAAGGGGAACTCCATCCGACTGTCCAACTATATCGTGAGAGCCAAGTATCGGAATGGCTTCGACGCACCGGAGCTGTTAACGCCGGGCAAGGTAGAGAAGTATTCGATCTTCCTGCAAAATATCGCGCACACGTTCCAAGCCGGCCATCGCATTCGATTCACAATCACGTCATCGAGCAAGCTCGTTGCGTTTCCGAACACGAATACCGGCCTAAATCCCTATGACGATCCGCAACCGGTGACCGTGAAGCAAACGATCTATCATTCGGCGGAATATCCGAGCCGCGTGCTGCTGCCTGTAATAGATTTGTAAAATATCCCAAAAAAGACCGAATTTCCCTCCCGGGAATTCGGTCTTTTTTCATGCTGCAATCGCCGGCCGCGACGAACTGCTTCCCCTTTCATGTGCATAATGACGGTTTAGGCCGTTTTTCCTACTTATTTTAAAATAAATATCGCATTTTGAAGGCGTTTTCACATTTTTATGTAGAAATTTGTAAGGCTTCCATAGTATTTTTATACTAATAGATTAATTATGCATACCATCGGATGTTCTAGAAACTAGGGGAATGGGGATCGATGTATGTTAAAAGAACAAATGAGATATTCTCGGCTTGCGAATTTAACGAAATTAATTAATACGAAGCTCGAGCTGCGTGAAGTGCTGGAGCATGTGACGACTGCGATATCCGAGGAAATTGTACGCTGTAATTCGGTGGGCATCTATCTGCCTCAGGAGGACGGTACGTTCCGGGGATATGTCGGCAAACCGAGCGTCATTAACGGCTGGACCATCGATATGCATGTCATCGATACCGAGATGGACCTGCTCGCCAAAGAAGTCATTGAAACGAAAAAAACCATTTATATCCCCGACACCTCCAAAGATACACGCCCTGACCCGCGAGCGGTGCAAGGTTTTCAAATTAAGTCCCTTCTGGTACTCCCCATTTCCTTCGAGCAAGAGCTGTTTGGGCTTGTATTTTTATTCGACTATGGCATTCCGATGAACCTGACGAACTCCGAAATTCAAACGGTTGAGGCTTACGTGAATATGGCGGCAGTTGCCATTCAGAACGCCAAAAACCTAACGCATAAAGAAAACCTCATTTCCGAGAAGCAGCTGCTCCTTGATGTGACCCGTGATTTGGCGATGTGCTCGACGATGCAGGAGAGCTTGGACAGCTGCTTCTTCTACTTGGGCAAAGTGCTCGATAATTACAATATCGGCGTTCATCTCTTAGACCCGATTACGGAGAGCCATATTCGTCCGGCGAAGCTGAGCAAGAACAGCGATTGGACAGAAGAAGACTGGATCGAAGCCCATAGCAAAATCCGCATTGACGAGAGTAATGACCCCGTGATCCAAGAGGTCATCCGGACGAAGAAGGCCGTGTTAATTCCAGACGTTTTCGCGGATGATCGGCCTAACCATGATGTATGCCGCAACTTCGGCATGAAGGGGATGCTGGTGCTGCCGATCGTCTCGATGGGCGAGGTGCTCGGCGTTATTCCGGTCGTTAATTTGGAGGAAGGCAGCTTTATCTTCTCGGAAGCGACCATACAGCTGGGGCAATCGATAGTAGATGCGACGGCTTCGACGTTGTCGAACCTGCTCTACATGGAGAAGCAAGAAATCATTATCAAAGAGAGAACCTCTGAAGTTACGGTGAAGAACAAAGAGCTTGAACGCGTCGTGACGGAGCTGCGGCAGCTCAGCCGAGAGAAGGAGCTGATCCTCAACTCGGCCGGCGAGGGCATCTTCGGCTTGGATCTTGAGCGCAAGATTACATTCTGTAATCCTGCGGGCATTGCCATGCTGGGCTATGATTCAAGCCAGGAGCTAATCGGACAGGACTCCTGCACCATTGTGACAGGCCAGGATCCGCCGACCGGAGTCGATGGCAATTGGAACCGGCATTATCAGGATGAGAAATTTTGCAGAAAAGATAACTCCGTCTTTCCGGTCGAATATGTGATCTCCTCTATTAGAGAGGGAGACGAAATTGTAGGGGAAGTTGTGACCTTCAAGGATATTACGCAGCGGAAGCAAATGGAGGAAGAAATCAAGTATCGCGCGTACTTTGACAGCTTAACGGATTTGCCCAATCGTCTTCTGCTGAAGGACAGGCTGAATCAAGGGCTGACGCAAGCGCAGATCAACAATGAGAAGCTGGCTGTTCTGTATCTGGATTTGGATCGCTTCAAGTTTATTAACGATTCGATGGGACACAGCTACGGCGACCTGCTGCTGCGCGATGTGGCCAAGCGGCTCAGCGACTGCGTGCCGAAGGGAGCGACGGTCTCGCGGCAGGGCGGCGATGAGTTCACCATTTTCTTACCGAATATCAAGAGCGAGAATGAAGTGCTGAAGGTTGTACAGTTGGTCGTCGATTCGTTCACGGACCCGTTCCAGCTATTGGACAATGAGATTTATATGAAGGCAAGCATCGGCATTAGCCTGTATCCGGATAATGGCGATACGAGCGAAACCTTGATCAAGAACGCAGATACGGCCATGTACAAATCAAAGGAAATTTCGGGCAACAGCTACCACTTCTTCAGCGAGGGCATGGACACAAGAACGTTTGAACGCGTGAAGCTGGAGAACGATTTGTATAAAGCGCTTGATCAGAATGAGCTCGAGATTTATTACCAGCCGCAAATCAACTATAAAACGAAACGAATCGTCGGCGTTGAGGCGCTCCTGAGATGGAACCATCCGAAGAGAGGCTTGATAGCGCCGGATCAGTTCATCCCGATCGCGGAAGAGACGGCGTTAATCGTACCGATCGGCGAATGGGTGCTTAGAGAAGCATGCAGGCAGTTAAAGGAATGGCAGGACCGTGGATACCCGCTGTATCGGATGTCGGTCAATTTATCGGTTCGTCAGTTTGAACAGAATAATTTGTTCCCGATGGTCAATAGCGTGCTCAGGGAAGTGGGCTTGTCTCCGGAACATCTGGAGCTCGAGCTTACGGAGAACTTGATTATCAAGAATCGCGAATTGACGCTGAAAACCATGAAAGAGCTGAAGGGGCTTGGCATTAAGATTGCCATCGATGACTTCGGAACGGGCTACTCGTCGCTTGGTTATTTGAAGAGCTTGCCGATCGATACGCTGAAAATCGACAAGTCGTTCATGCAGGACATCACCAATGACGATGATAATGCGGCCATTACGAATATTATCATCACGCTGGCACAGAACTTGAACTTAAGCGTTATCGCTGAAGGGGTTGAAACCGAGCAGCATGTTCAATTTCTGTTTGCCCGTGACTGTTACTTAATGCAAGGCTACTACTTCAGTCGCCCGATGAAGGCGGAGGATATTGCGGAACAATTTCTTCATATCTAATGCGATTTGGGAGGCTGGATGCATGAGAGCAGCGGGGGCGGTATTGGAATTTTTACGGGAAAATGGGGTCAAGCATCTATTTGGCATTCCGGCAGGCTCCGTTAACGCGTTTTTCGATGAATTATACGACATGCCGGAAATCGAGCCTGTTGTGGCGAAGCATGAAGGCGCAGCTTCGTACATGGCAGCGGCATACGCCAAATACACCGGCCAATTGAGCGTAGCCATCGGCTGCAGCGGACCCGGCGCAACGAATCTGGTGACAGGTGCCGCTAATGCGATGCGCGAGCATCTGCCCGTGTTGTTTATAACCGGGGCTGTTCCTGTAGGTACGATGGGACTGAATGCCTCGCAGGAGCTCGATGTTGCTCCGGTATTTCGTCCCGTTACCAAATACAGTGTTTTGGTCACGGAAGCCAAGGATCTGCTGCGAGAAGTAGCCAGAGCCTGCCAAATCGCCATTTCAGGTGTACCGGGCCCCGTTCATGTTGCGATTCCAATCGATGTTCAGCATGCTGATATCGGCAATCCGATCATTCCGCCCCTCCTCCCTAGAAAACCGATGATTCCTCAGCTTTCTACGATAGAGACAGCAGCGAAAGCGTTACGGAAGAGGCAGAGAGGCTGCATTTTTGTAGGACAAGGAGTACGAGGCTCGGTGGATTCATTGATTGAGCTGGCCGAGCTGCTGGCCTGGCCGATCGTCACGACTCCCCAGGCGAAAGGCTATATTCCGGAGAGCCATCCGCTCTATGTCGGCGTATTTGGATTCGCAGGCCATGAAGCGGCATCGGCTTTAATTGCCGAGGAGGACGGCGGAGCATTGTTAATCGTGGGCTCGAGCTTAGGCGAGACGGCTACGAACAACTATAATGCCAATTTGACTAAAGGCCGCTATACGGTACAGCTGGATTTTGACCAAACGGTGTTTAATCGCAAATACAGCATTGATTTGCCTGTTCTGGGCGACATTCATTTAAGCTTGCTGATGTTGATTGAGGAACTTCGAGCACTGGGTGCTTCCAATAATAGGGGGAAAGTTGACGTAATTAACAAGCCGGTGCTTCATCCTACAACCGAAGTCTATAACACAAGAAATGTATTGCTGAACATTCAGGAGTGCCTCCCGGCGGATATGCGGTACACGGTGGACATTGGGGAGTTCATGTCCTACGTGATTCATTATATGAAGGTGCCGGATTGGGATTGTTATAACATCAATGTCCATTTCGGGGCGATGGGAACGGGGATTGCATCGGCAATCGGCTCCAAATTAGCGGAACCGGATCGTCCGGTGGCCTGCATTACGGGCGACGGCTGCTTCTTCATGCATGGCATGGAAATCTTGACGGCCAAAGAGTTGGGATTGCCGATCTTGTTTATCGTCGTTAACAATGCACGGCTCGGTATGGTTTACCACGGTCATTCGCTGCAATTTAAGCGGACCCATCCTTCCTTCGAGCAAGAAGCTGTCAGCATTGCGGGAATGGCTGCTGCGATGGGAATACCGAGCTACCGGATTAACGGGATGGACGATATCCGTTCGGAGTTTATTGAGCCGTTAACGGCCTTGCAAGGGCCGGCAATTCTAGAGGTGGTCTTGAAAGACAACAGCACTCCCCCAATGGGGGATCGCGTTAAGTTTCTCTCGTCCTTTGGCAAGTAGCTGAGACGGGCGTTAGAGCTGAGCGCTGGCGGTTCGAATGGCTGTCATAACCGCCCTCATCGTTTGCCCTTTGAAGGCATCGGGAACAGGTTCGCCGCTGGGGTCTGTATAGGAACAGCTCCGCGATTCCGAATCGCAGGCGAATCCTAAGTTTAGCAAGTCTTGCAGCAGTTCCTGCGGCAGCTGCGCAGTGCCGGCGTGCTCTGCGTAATAGGCGGTGGGGTAAATGCTCACGCCGATGTCGTCAGTTCCTGTATGAACGACGAACAAATCCCGGTTGTGCTTCAGCATCCATTGTCCTTTGGAATAGAGGGAGATTCGCGCTTGCTCGAGCGCAGACAAGGCTTCCAAATTGATCGCAAACGATTCATTAATCATCCTGCGCACCTCTGGGCCGGTTACTGAACCGGCGGCTTGCTGGAGGAATGCATCCAAGACGTCTCGAGGCAGCGGCGACACGGGCAGCGTTTCGAGATTAAAGTTGAAAATGCGCTGGATGATTGCGATGAGTTCAGAGCTGTTGATCCCCTCGTTATAGGCTTCAATAAGCGTGTCCATTTGTGCGGCTTTCGTCATCTGTTAGCCTAACCTCCGTTACCGTTGGAATAGTTCAATATAACTATTTATTCGGCAGATGGCGGTCAGAAATAAAGGGTGCCGCGCGGGCGACCTATTGCAAGAAGAGCTGGGCCGATTATTCGGCCTGGCTTTTTTTGTTGTTGACGAAGTAGACCAAAGATGATAAATTGATTTTATAAAATTAAATTGTATACAATTAGATAACGAGGGAGAGATTAAACATGGAAACATTATATACGGCAATCGCAACAGTAGAGGGTGGACGGAATGGCAAGATCACATCCTCCGACGGCGTGCTTAATCTAGATCTGCGTATGCCAAAGTCATTGGGCGGTAACGGCGAAGAAGGTACGAATCCGGAGCAGCTGTTCGCAGCGGGCTACTCGGCTTGCTTTGACAGTGCATTGAACTTGGTGGCGCGTTCGCAGAAGGTTCAGCATTCCGGCACGGACGTAACGGCGCACGTGAGCATTGGCAAAGATGCGGAAGGCGGATTCGGCCTGGCTGTACAGCTTCATGTCAACATGGATGGCGTGGATCAGCACACGGCAGAAGAATTGGTGAAGGCGGCCAAGGGCGTGTGTCCGTATTCCAAAGCAACGCGCGGAAATATCGAAACGAAGCTTGTTGTAAATGGGCAGCATGTAGGCTAACGCTTCGATTGTACTTGTGCCATTCCCAAAAAAATGCTATAAAAAAGAGAGTGTTAGCACTCCGAAAGCAAGAGTGCTAACGAAATGACTGCGACATTTTTTTGGGAGGGTATCAACTAATGATCAAGCAAGAGTTTAAGGCAGAGTCCAAGCGACTGCTCGAAATGATGATTAATTCCATCTACACGCAGCGAGAAATCTTCTTGCGGGAGCTGATCTCCAATGCGAGTGATGCCATCGATAAGATTTATTACAAGGCACTAACGGACGATAACCTGGTATTTAACCAGGCTGATTATTATGTGAAAGTAACTGCCGATAAAGAAGCGCGCACGCTCACGATTACCGATACCGGTATCGGGATGACGCAAGAAGAGCTCGAGAATAACCTTGGCGTTATTGCGAAGAGCGGCTCGCTGGCGTTCAAGAAAGATAATGAAAGCAAGGACGGCCATAACATTATCGGCCAGTTCGGCGTTGGCTTCTATGCGGCGTTCATGGTGGCGGACCGCGTAACGGTAACAAGCCGTGCACTTGGCAGCGACGAATCGTTCAAGTGGGAATCCGAAGGCGCGGACGGCTACACGATCGTGCCAAGCGAGAAGGCAACAGTCGGCACGGAAATCGTGCTGCACATCAAGCCGAACACAGAAGACGACAACTACGACGAGTTCCTTGAGGAATACCGTCTGCGCTCCGTTATCAAGAAGTACTCGGACTTCATTCGTTATCCGATTAAGATGGATGTGAAGGGTCAGCGTCCGAAAGCGGGCAGCGAGGGCGAAGAAGAAGCTGAGCTGGAATCGTATGTGGAAGAGCAAACCGTTAACAGCATGGTACCGATCTGGCGCAAGAACAAGAGCGAACTCACTGCGGCGGACTACGAGCAGTTCTATAATGAGAAACGTTACGGCTTCGATAAGCCGCTGAAGCATATCCATATTAGTGCGGACGGCGCTGTCGTGTACCAAGCGATTCTGTACATTCCGGAGAGCACGCCATTCGATTACTACACGAAGGAATACGAGAAAGGGCTTGAGCTCTATTCCAACGGCGTTCTGATCATGAACAAATGTGCGGATCTGCTGCCGGACTACTTCAGCTTCGTCAAAGGGATGGTTGACTCCGAGGATCTGTCGCTGAACATCTCCCGTGAGATGCTGCAGCATGACCGTCAGCTGACGCTGATCGCGAAGAACATCAAGAACAAGATCAAGAGCCAGCTGCAAAGCCTGCAGAAGGACGAGCGCGACAAATACGAAACGTTCTACAAAGCATTCGGACGCCAGCTGAAATTCGGCGTTTACAGCGACTACGGCATGAACAAGGACACGCTGCAGGATCTGCTGCTGTTCTACTCCTCCAAGGAGAAGAAGCTGGTTTCGCTGGACGAATACGTATCGAGAATGCCTGAAGACCAGAAGTTTATCTACTACGCAGCAGGTGATTCCATCGAGCGTATTGAGAAGCTTCCGGCGATCGAGGTTGTATCGGACAAAGGGTATGAAATTCTCTACTTCACCGACGATATCGATGAGTTCGCGATCAAGACGATCATGAGCTACAAGGAGAAGCCGTTCAAGTCCGTATCGAGCGGCGATCTTGGTATCGAGTCGGATGCGGATAAGGATGGGCAGGATGCAGAAGAGAGCGGCAGCAAAGAGCTGTTCGAGCAAATGCAAACCATCCTAAGCGGCAAAGTAATCAAGGTTAAAGCGTCGAAGCGCCTGAAGAGCCACCCGGTGTGCCTCTCCAGCGAAGGCGAAGTCTCCATTGAGATGGAGAAAATCTTGAAGGCGATGCCGAACAACCAAGATGTACAGGCGGAGAAGGTGCTTGAGATTAACGTCAATCACCCGGTATTCCAATCGCTGAAGGAAGCGGCTGATAAGGATGCCGAGAAGCTGAACCTGTACACTCAGCTGCTGTACAACCAAGCGCTGCTGATCGAAGGCTTGCCGATTCAAGATCCGGTTGCTTTCACAAATGCGATTTGCAAAGTCATGGTATAGATAAGAAAAGAGACCTCGCGAGAGGTCTCTTTTTTCATGCGATCCTATCTAGTTGGCAGCTTGTGCCGCTTGCTCGATTCTCACCGCGTTGGCCGGTACATCCCATGCGACATGAGCGCCAAGCGTCTCCGATAGGAGGCGAAGCGGGACGAACACGCTGTCGTTCACGAAGACGGGTTTCTCAGACGCTGGAACTGCGCTGCCGTTAAGCGTTGTTTTCCCGGTGACGGAATTCAGCACGATCGTAGCAGTCTCGCTCTTCGCGATGACTGACCGGGTCGGCACATCCCACTGCACATCCACGCCCATTTGCTGAAAAACACCTCGAATCGGCACATAGGCTGAGTTATGAAGCAGCAGCGGCGGCGTGGGCAGTTCGGTCTCTTGGTTATTGAGGTAGACGGCGATGGGCTTTCTCACGAATTGGGGTGTCTTGACTTCTGTATCTAATACGCCAAGTCCGGTTTGCCCATATTCATTAGAGCCCCACGAAGCGACATTGCCTTCTTGTAAGCGGACGAGATAATTGCGGCCGGAAGAGGCAATTGAAACGGCGCTGTCAATGCCAGGTACTTGTGCGGCGTGCGGAATGCCGTGGTGGTCCACGGTCCAAGTCCATACCGTACCGTCGGCTTTAACAGCTGCGTTCATACTAATGGATACGATGTCTGTCAGCCCCGGTACTTGGAATGGTGTATATGTGGTGCGTTCCGGCTGATACCAGGCTTGATTGGTCCACATCCAAACTGTACCGTCGGCGCGCAGCGCTGTTCCGTAGAACTGGTCGATATCAACAGCCTTATACTCACCGTCCCCTTTGAGCATGGTTGGCTTGCGAATGACATCCGGCTTGCCGCCGCCGCCGTAAGCTTCCAGCCCCCAAACCCAAATCTCGCCGCCATTACCGAGCGCTGCGGACGTGTACATCCCAGCCGCTACAGAGACGATGGATGGCAGATTCTCGACTTGAACGGGCTTTAAGGCGTTCTTACGTGAGTCGTTGCCGAGCTGTCCCTTCTCATTGCCGCCAAAACCCCAAACGGTTCCGTCGTTTCGAAGCGCAAGGCTGTGGTTATCGCCGGCAGAAACCATAATGACATCGGATAACCCTTTCACTTCGATGGGCGAAGTTGTAATCGCCGTAGTCTGTTGTCCGTTCCCCAGCTGCCCATGCTCGTTGCCCCCGACTGCCCAAACCGAACCGTCCTCCTTCAGAAATAAGGTATGCTGGTATCCTCCTGAAACCTTTTTCACATGGTCCATATGTAATCGCACGGGTGTATAGGCAGGTGTTGTAGCCCCGTTTCCGATGGAGGCAGTGCCGCCTCCCCATGCCCAAACGCTGCCGCCTGCCTGAACCGCATAGGAGCTTTGCGCGCCTGAGTCAATCTGCGTGATTGCGGATAATAGTTTCTCATCGGTGTTTCCCGCAGCAGCATCCGCCATAGTAGGGATCAGTACCGATATACCGAGCAATGCCCCTATGATTGCTTGTCTGGGCGATAACCGGTTGCTCTTCATTGACATTGAAGCACACGCTCCTCCTGATAACCGTTAACCATTTGACGCAGCTAACGGGGCAGAAGTTTCAACGGGTTTAAGCCGCGAGCATGAAAAAGCGACCTTCCCCCGGTAAGATGACCGAGAAAAGATCGCTGTTACTCTTGCGCCAGCTTGGCTTATTGCAGTGTATTCGAGCCACCGTAAGGGAACTGACTGGAATAGCCGTTGAATTGCTGGTAGGCTTCGTCGAGCTTCGTCTGCTCTTCGGCTTCCAACTTGTAATGTCCCTTGCGGAACATCAGCTCGAAGATCTCGTGCTGGCATTGATGGGTTTCATTCAGCACCGTCATAATATCCTGATGGAGCGCGGCGTGACTGGCTTCATTGGCTGCGATGCTGAAGCTGTCACCCAAATATTTTTCCGTCGCCAGGATGTCGTTGATTCGGTCGCGGTCCGTCAACTCAGGGCCTTTCACCTGCGGCTCGTAGGACGGTTTCGGATTTTGGATCGCATTTTGATTATTCGGGCTCACGGTCGAGTGCCTCCTTTCTAATGTTGGGGTACGCTCTTCATTTCCTGCGTGTTGTTGTTCTGCAGATGCTTGAGCAGCAGATTATAGTGGCGTTCGTGCATCTTGCCAGCTTTATCGATGGCTTGGCTGATTTCGGGGTCAGAGCATTCTCGGGCAAAATGACTGCATTTCTTCATAGCCAGAATGAGCCATGACAATTGGTCCTTCAAATAAGACGCATCTTTGGTCGTAATGACTTTGGGCGGCACCGGCATAATACCGGCCTGCTGCTGGGTGGATTGCGTTTGCTGCAAGTGAAATGACCTCCTTTACGTATTCCCGTTTAGCTTGCGCAATTCCGCCGAAATAACTCAGCATCGCGGTGATTCACTTTTATTGCCATGGTAACATGTAACGATTTTAAGCTTCTCTTAAGATTCGGCTTCTATAGTATTGGGATGTGATGCGAAAAGAAGAGTCGCGGTTTTCATGCAGAAGTGGAGAGCTGCTGAGCCGTGTAACTTACTATACAGACCATACAAAAAGGGGTGCAGCACGATGGAGAACAACTTAGAAACGACACCGACTATGCCCAAGAGGCAAACTTCCCATAATGTGACGCGCAAAAAGAAACGTTGGCAGCGAACGGTTAAGCAGCTGTCGGTTTTACTGCTTGTGGCCGTGTTAGGCGGCAGCGGCTGGTTTTATCTGACGCCTTCGGGCTCGGATGTTCGGTATATGCTGGCGGATACGCTCATTACGAGCCAGCATCGTTATTTGGCGAAATATTTGATCGGACAAGCTGAACTCGATAATCGCATAGCGGCGTATAATGAGCAGTTCGATGCAATGGCACAGGTCAAAGACAATCATAATGTCAATCTCGCCTCACATCCGGAGGGGACTGTGAAGATCGAGCCGATTTCGCGCAAAGGCTTCAAGGGTTATTTGATGTATGTCCATGATCCGAAAATGATCCGTGTCGTCACGACCAGTATCGTCGGATCGGGTGAGCGAGTGGAGAGCATGGTGAAGCGGACCGGTGCAATTGCCGGCGTGAACGGCGGCGCGTTTGACGATCCGAACTGGAGCGGTAATGGCTTTAAACCGGCCGGACTCGTGATGTCCGGAGGGAAAGTGCTCTATAAAGGCAACGGCATGAACGCAAAAGTGAATGTCGTCGGTATCGACCGCGACGGCTTGATGGTGGCGGGTCGTTATTCCCCTAATCAGCTATTGGAGATGGGGGTATCGGATGCGGTAACGTTCCAGCCGAAATTTATCGTAAACGGTAAAGGCCTGATTAAGAGCGAGGCCGACGGCTGGGGAATCGCGCCTCGGACTTGCATGGCCCAGTTGAAGGATGGCACGATTGTATTCGTCGTTATCGATGGTCGTCAGCCGGGGTATTCGGTAGGCGCAACGTTGTATGATGTGCAGAAGATTTTGCTTGAGAAAGGTGCCGTAACGGCAGCGAATTTGGATGGCGGTTCATCTACAGTCATGGTGAAGGATGACGAAGTCGTCAACAAACCTTCAAGCAAGTACGGCGCGCGTTATTTGCCAACAGCGTTTCTCGTGTTTGATCATCCCGAGGATGTTAACGTGCCGAATATTTGGGCAGGCATCGACATGAACAACTTCGATTCTTCGAAGAAGCGCACGCAGCAGCAGGTCTCATAATTAACGATGTTATCAGCCTTCATGTCCGCATTTGAGCGGACATGGAGGCTTTTTAATATGGCGCTGGGGCTCTGTTTGAAGGATAAATCCCGGTTTGAGCGCACATAGTATAAGGTGTTGAATGGATGAACAGGAGGAACGAATGTGGTTGTAGTATGGCGCTGCTCGGCGGTTCTGCTGTGCTTTTGCATGTTATGCGGGTTTCAGCTGCCGAAGAAAGACCGGTACTTCTATGAAAGCCGAGGCGATATTATATGGGAGGTGCCGCTGGATAAGAAGAAGATTGCGCTGACCTTCGATGACGGTCCCTATCCGGAAATGACGAATGACATTCTTGATCTGCTCAAGCTCTACAATGCCAAAGCGACGTTCTTCGTGCTTGGCCACCGTGTAAAAGAGTTTCCGGAGCTGATCAAGCGGGAAGTCGCGGAAGGGCATGAAGTTGCCAATCATACATATAGCCATGCTTTTCTGACGAAGGGGACAGCGCTCTCGACGATCCAGAAAGAGATTATGCAAACCGAGGATTCGCTGGTCGCGCTGACCGGGAAGAAGCCGCATTTATTCCGTCCGCCGGGCGGGTTCTATAGCGATCAGACAATCCAAGTTGCTCGCAAGCTTGGCTATACGACGGTGCTCTGGTCCTGGCATCAGGATACATCGGATTGGCGCAGTCCGGGCGTGAACTATATTGTGCGCAAGGTGCTGAAGAATGCAAGGAACGGCGATATTGTTCTGCTGCATGACTATATCCCGGGCTCCATCCATACGGTGAAGGCGCTGCGCATTATCCTTCCGGAGCTTGCGCGGCGAGGGTTCAAGTTCGTGACGGTATCGGAGCTTATTGAAGAGAAAACAAATGCATATCCATGAGAGATACGTGCTGAGGCGTAGGGGGAGCATTGCTGCCCAAATGTGCCCACAGCACATGCATATCTGTAACACATACATGCCCATAAGGCGGGGTGAGCGGTTTTGGAAACAAAGACGGCGAGAGAAACGCGGTGTTTCAAAGTGTCGCGGGTATTCCCGACGGATGTTAACAATCACAATACGCTGTTTGGCGGGAAGCTGATGTCGTATATCGATGACATTGCCTCGATTTCCGTCTCGAAGCTGTGCCGGGCTACGGCGGTGACGGCTTCGACGGATTCGGTCGATTTCTTGCATCCGATTCGCCCGACGGATTCGGTCTCGCTGGAATCGTTCATCACTTGGACCGGCACGAGCTCGATGGAGGTCTTCGTGAAAGTCATCCGCGAAGACTTACGAAGCGGCGATCGCAAAATCGCTGCGACCGCCTTTCTCACTTTCGTAGCGCTCGACGAGAACAACCGTCCGACGGGCGTTCCGCAGATCGTGCCGGAGACGGAAGAAGAGAAGAAGCTGCACGAAACCGCCGAGCGCCGCGCCGAAATGCGAAAGCACCGCCGAGAAGAAAGCAAGAAATTCGCGGATTTCTTGCTGACGAAGTATCCGTGGGAGTAAGCGAGCCCTACTTCAAAGCTCCGCATTGCTCCGCTAGTGCTGCACTCTAGGCAGCGTTAGTGGAGTTTGTCATGGAATCCGGCAGGAATGCTGCACAATGTGCAACATTCCTGCCTTGAGCCAACTAACTCGAAGTTAAAAGCGCTCCTTACCGCTGCTGATGGTGGCTCGCAGTTGGTCCCGGGAAGTAGCTCTCAGAGCCACACATCCGCCGAAATGTGGTGGAATCGAGTTAAGAGTAGCTCCCAGAGCCACATATCCGCCGAAATGCGGTGGAATCGAGTTAAGAGTAGCTCCCAGAGCCACACATCCGCCGAAATGCGGCAGAATCGAACAAAGAGTAGCCCCCAGAGCAACACATCTGCCGAAATGCGGTGGAATCGAGTAAAGAGTAGCTCCCAGAGCCACACATCCGCCGATATTCGACGGATTGGTGGAAGCTGTAAGCAAAAAAAGATCCCTGGGTGATCTTCTTTTGCGATTATCGCAATATTTTCGCTAAAGTAGATCCCTAGGTGGTCTTCATATGAGATATTCGCCGATTTTTCGCAAAAGTAGATCCCTGTGTACCCTTCTTTCACATATTCCGGAGGGTTCCCGTTCAAGAAGAGCCCTTGTTACTCTTGGTACTCTTCTTTCTCACATTCCGGCGGATTCCCTTTCATGTAGAGTCCTGATTACCCTTCTTTCGCGCATTCCGCCGAAAATTCGCCAAAGTAGATTCCTCAGGATCCTTCTTACACAACACTAGCCCAAATACGGAAGATTCTAGCAAGTGTCATCACCCGTGCATTCCCATCTTTACCTTCAAACACCTCCAATTCCCCTCGACATTTAGTGAAACGTTTCGCAATTCCACCTCATAATTCCATTTTCGCAGTCGATTTTCCCTGTAAAAACAGCCCTCGAACAAGCAATCTTAATTTTGGTCACTATCATATAAGAAATGATCCGTATAAATGATGAAAGCGCTTCATGTATAGTGGGGATATAGAAATGAAGGAGGCAGACGGATGACGGAGACACATGCGATCTCGCAGGAAAGCTTGATCACATGCGAAGCGTTGAAGAAGCTTCCGGTCTTTTGAAACGTTTCTACTTAGTGGAGAAGCAAGTGATGCAAGAACACTCAGCGGCGCTTTGATAAAAGCGGCCAAGAAATGAAATAAAGAATAATCGGTGGCATTATTGCAAACGCTGTCACGCCTTATCGAAGGGAATATGCAGCAGCATAGCATGACATCGAGGATTGTCTGACCTCAGGTTGAAATAGAACCACTACGCAAATTGCCTAGGAGGTGAGGGCCGGCTCTACATTCTGGTTGGAATAAGGACAGCCGTCGGCACTTGAAGAAATTTTGGCATCAACGATTCAGCAGGATTACTACTAGTAAACAGGGGGTTTCATGAACATGAAAAAGAATTACAAAGTTAAGCTTGCCTCTCTTACACTGTGTCTATCGTTATCGCTCTCGCTCGCAGCTTGCGGCAACAACAACGATACCAGCGGTTCGTCGGACTCAAATGAAACCGCTGACATCTCCAAGCTGTTAGATCCGAACTCGGAACCGAAAGATCCGGGCAAGTACTCTCCGGCTATTGAAGTAACGACGGTTCATACAAACAACGGCATTCTTCAAAACATGCCTAAAGACATTACGATCGAAAACAACATTTACACAAAGACTTGGGAAGATAAGCTTGGCATCAAGCTGAAATATAACTGGACCTCGCCGGGCGAGCAAGCCGAAGAAAAAATGAACCTAATGATCGCAAGCGGCGACCTGCCTGACTTCTTCTACGTATCGCCGTCACAGTTCGAGAAGCTGGCGTCGACAGGCCAACTGGAAGATATTACGAAAGTCGTGCAAGATTATGCTTCCAAATATACAAAGCAGTATTTGACAGGCGACTACCTGGGACTGCTCGAAGCCGTAACGAAGAATGGCAAAATCTACGGTTTGCCTAATGGTATGACCTACCATGACCAAGGTAACATGCTCTGGATCCGTGAAGACAACTTGAAGAAAGCCGGCCTTGAGGCACCTAAGACGGTTGCTGATCTGGATAAAGTGCTTGAAGCGTTCAAGAAGAATGACTACGACGGCAAAGGCAACGAGAAATACCCGATTCCGCTTGCAGACGCGAGCATGGATTCGACAAACTGGGGTATCGGCGGCGCGTTCTTCAACATGTTCCATTCCTACCCGGACATTTGGGTGAAGAACAGCAAAGGCGAGCTCGAGCACGGTATGTTCGGTGAAGAGTCCCGTGAGAATACGCGTGCAGCGCTATTGAAACTGCAAGAGTACTACAAGAAAGGTTACATCCACCCAGACTTTGCATCGCTTGACAGCGCGAAATACAACGAACAAATCGTGAACGAGCAATCGTTTGTCGCTTTCGGCGGACTGTGGGATGCTTGGTGGCCGCTTAACCTGGAACTTGAGAAGAACCCGAATGCGAAATGGGAGCCAGTAGGCATTCCGTCCGTAGACGACAAGCCGGGCAAATCGTCCGTTACAGCGGCAACCGTACTTGGTGTCAATGTAGCGAAGAAGGGCGTTAAACACCCTGAAGCGCTTGTAACGATGGCGAACCTGTTCCATGATTTGAACAACAATCCGGAAACGATGCAATTCGGTAAATACAACACAGATCCAAAAACGAACGCAGGTATCTTCCAGCTGTACTCGATGCCAATCTACAACCCATCGTTCAACTACCAAGCTTTTGTTGACATTAGCGATGCGTTCAAAACAAACTCGACAGATAAACTGTCCGAAGCATACAAACTGTTCTATGATCAAGCCAAGTCTTATGCAGATAAGAACGACGCTACCGGATTCCCGTCCTACCTGTCTTACACAGATAAAGGCTCCCTGGCTGTTGTAAATCAGTACATCCAGGAAAAGAGATTCGAGATGAACGAGTACACAGCAATGCCTACGCAAGAAATGCTTGATAATGCGCCGATCATCAAAAAAGCATGGGACGTTATGTTCCTGAACGTAGTGAAGGGTGCAGACATTAGCCAATATGATGATTTCTTGAAGCAATACGATTCCATGTATGCTTCCGCTGTAAACCCTGTAGTGAACAAATGGTTTGAAGCGAAGAACAAAGAAAGCGTTCAAGAGTGGTTTGAGAAGAAATAAGGAACCGGAATAGGGCATGCAGAGTTCGGATGGCAAGCAGATCCGTACTCTGCATCTCTTCTTATCCTTAAATTTAGTCATCGTAAGGGGCGAGCTTATGAACGCTTTCAAAATTCCAAAGAAGCAGCTAGCACTGTATCTGATGCTGATACTCCCAGTCGTAGTCGTGTTTATTTATTCCTATCTCCCGATGTTCGGGGTTGTCATGGCATTCCAGAAGTATGAGCCAACACAAGGCTTCTTTGGCTCCAAGTGGGTCGGCTTGGATCATTTCAAGCGGTTGCTGCTCATACCTGACGTTAAGCAGGTTGTTGCCAACACGCTCTTTATTGCAACGATGAAAATCATCGTCGAAACGGTTGCGGCCATTGCGGTTGCCATTCTTCTCAATGAAATTGTATCTAAAGTGTTCAAACGTACCGTGCAAACCATTGTTTATTTTCCGTACTTCCTTTCTTGGGTTATCCTCGGCGGCATTTTTAGAGACATGCTCTCTCGTGATGGTTTAATCAACGTAATGCTTGGCAAATGGGGCTTTGACCCGATTATTTTCCTTGAGAAAGCTTCATGGTTCCCTTATATACTTGTAGCTACTGAGACTTGGCAAATAACCGGCTTCGGTACGATTGTATATCTCGCAGCGATTACGACAATCGATCCGACGCTTTACGAAGCGGCTGTTATGGACGGCGCAAGCCGCTTCCGACAAACGCTGAATATTACTCTTCCAGGTATGAAATCTACGATTGTTCTAATGGGCACATTGAGTCTTGGCTATATTCTCAATGCCGGCTTTGAACAGGTACTTATGCTTTACTCTTCGGCTGTCTACTCGACAGGCGATGTTATCGATACGTGGGTCTATCGGATGGGGATTCAGCAGGCGCAATATTCGTTAGGTGCTGCGATCGGCTTGTTCCGTTCCGTTGTCAGCCTAATACTCATTGTTGCATCGTACGCTCTGGCCCGCAAAATATCGGATCATCGCATTTTCTAAAGTCTGGAGGGGAATTCAATTATGGTTGATCGTTCGTTAGGCAGACGTATATTTTTGAACTTGAACGGCTTGTTGTTCATTCTGTTCTCACTTGCCTGTCTCATTCCTATGCTTCACGTACTTGCGATCTCATTCAGCAAGAGCAGCGCGGTAACGGCTGGGGAAGTTACGTTTTGGCCGGTACAGTTCTCGCTGAAATCGTATGAATATATTTTGAGCAACTCCGAATTTTGGACGGCTATGCTGGTTTCGGTTAAACGCGTGTTTCTTGGTGTATTTATCAGCATGTTCCTTACGATTCTGGCGGCCTATCCGCTTTCCAAGAGCCAAGCGAACTTTAAGCATCAGTCGTTCTTTGCCTGGTATTTTGTCGTGACGATGCTGTTCTCCGGCGGTCTTATTCCGACCTTTATGATCGTGAAGAACACTCATCTATACGGTACGATTTGGTCGCTCGTCATACCTGGCGCGATCTCCGTATTTAACGTGCTGCTCCTCTCCAACTTCTTCCGGAATATTCCGAAGGATATCGAAGAGTCGGCGTACATGGATGGCGCAGGGCATTTCCGCATTCTAGGCACGCTGTATCTCGCGTTGTCCATGCCGATTATTGCAACGCTGATCGTATTCTCGGCGGTTGGACACTGGAATTCATGGTTTGACGGATTGATCTATTTGAAAAGCCAGAAGGACTACCCGCTGCAGTCTTACTTGCAGACGATTCTCGTGGAATCGAACAGCAGGCTGCTTACGAAGGCGCAAGCGCAGCTCATGAACAAAGTATCGAACCGTACGATCCAGGCGTCGCAAGTGTTCATTGCTTCGCTTCCGATTCTGATCGTGTATCCGTTCATGCAGAAGTATTTCGTTTCCGGCATGATGGTCGGTGCGGTAAAAGAATAGATTTTCATACAGCTAAAAAGCCGACCCTTGCAGGGTCGGCTTTTTGTATTGTAAGCGATGGTCGGGCGTTAATGCGTATCCGTTGTCTTCGGATGCTGGGCATCGCCGAATTGGCGAGGCGTCATGTTCGTATGCTTCTTAAATACCTTGAAGAAATGCCGCTGACTCTCGAAGCCGGTCTGCATCGCCACCTCGCTTAGCGGCAGGGAAGGCCGGGAGATGAGCAATTCCTTCGCTTTGATGACCCTGAGCTGCTGAATATAGGCGAGTACATTCATGCCGGTTTCTTTCTTGAACAGGAAGCTGACGTAGTTTGGATGAAGCCCGACATGTTCTGCGACAGAGGTGAGGGAGAGATCCTTCACATAGTTCGCCTCGATAAAGTCGAGAATCTGCCTGCTCGCTTCCGGCTTCTCCGCATAGTCATGCTGCTCAGCGTCGGCGATGAGGATCTCCTGCTCTTCAGCCTCATGCTGCGCCTGCTCCGCGAGGGCGGCCTGGCCAAGCCGGGTGAGCAGCTCTTCGAGCTGTTCATCGTCGATGGGCTTGAGCAGATAGTCGATGACCTGCAGCCGCAGCGCATCCCTGGCATAGGAGAAATCATCATAGCCGGATAAAATAATGAAGCGGCTGCACAGCCCCTCGTTCTTAGCGGCTTGGATAAGCTCCAGCCCGTTCATCTCCGGCATGTTGATGTCGGTCATGACCAGATCGGCCCCATGCTGCCGCAGCGTCTCCAGTGCTTCCTCCGCGCTGGAGGTGCCTGTTATGTCTGTGAAGGGTGTATGGAATTGTTTGATTTTGCGCAGCAATCCACGTAGGATCGGCGCTTCATCTTCAACGATGAGGAGCTTCAACGGCATTTTCCTCCTTCGGCATCGATAATGTAATCGTAGTTCCTGCCCCAAGTTCACTTTCGATCTTAAGCCCATAGGCGGGTCCGAAATGGCTGATCATGCGCTCATGGACATTCATAACGCCGATTCCGCCCTGCTCCGGCTCCGGCTCTTGGATCATCACGATGCCATCGAGCTTCTGACGAAGCATTTCAAGCCGTTCCGGCGGAATACCGGCCCCGTCATCTTGAATTTGCACAAACGCTAAAGGGCCTTCGCTATACAGCCGTATGCGCAGCGTACCTGTACCGCGCTTCCTGGATATGCCGTGCACGATGGCGTTCTCCACCAGCGGTTGAATGATAAATCGCGGACAGCCGATGCGCAGCAGGCTTTCGTCTTCCACTTCAATTTCGTACTGAAGCCGCTCTTCCATCCGTACCTTATATATTTGCAGGTAGCTGCGAATATGCGAGAGCTCGTCCCGCAGGACGACATATTGGCTTTTGGACAAGCTGTAGCGAATCGATTGCCCGAGGGCATAGATCATTTTGGCTACGTCAGGGCTTTCGTTTTCCTCAGCCGCCATTCGGATCGCCTCAAGCCCGTTGTATATAAAATGCGGGTTGATCTGGGCTTGCAGCGCCAGATAGGCTGCTTCCTTCTGCCTCAGCTGGGAAATGTCTACCTTGCTCATCAGCTCGTCGTTGCGGTCAATCATTTTATTGTAGGAAGAGACGAGGAAGGCGATCTCGTCGCTGTCCTGCTCTTCTTTATATTTGGCAAGCAGGTTGCCCCGCATATGTTTGCCGAGCTTCACAATCCGTTGAACAACGGTGGACACCGTGAAGAAATAGGCAAAGGAGAGGATCAGCAGCAGGGCACTGATCATCAGCAAGTAGAAGAGTACGGAATTTTTCGTTTTCTGGAAGAGCTCGCTTGTCGGTGTCACGGTCAAAATCGTCGAGGACAGCCGCGGTACATAGAAGTTGTTCATCAGCAGCTGGCCAAGCTCCGAATCCATGTACTGCAAGGATTTTGACTTCTGAACGGACGAGTAGATTCGTGTCTTATCAGTATCGGAGAGCGGCAGCTTGGCCGATAATGCCACAATTTCAGTATGGGTGATGCCCTTCCTCGGATTGCTGTCTTCGGCCATGTAATAGTGCAGCGGCGTACCTTTGACATCAGAAGAGTGGAACATGCTGGACAAGAACGTGTATTTCAGCCTGATTTCCATAAGCCCAATCGCATGGGTGAAGTCCTCATTGTACAGCTTCTTATAATAGATCATCTGCAGCGCGGAAGGCGTAGACATTTCCTGCAGCCAATAGCCTTCCCCGACCTTCAACTTGGAGGCTCGCGACGGAATGCTGCCATCGCTGTCCACGATGCTTGTCCCCATGTTTCGCACATTCGGGTTTGACTTATAGATTCGGATTTGGTCGATGTAGAATGAGTTGCTTTTATAGAAGGAAAAAAGCGGGACAAGCTCTTTCAGATAGACGGATACCTGCTCGGACTCCGTCTTGTATTTGCCTGAAAGCAGGTTGTTTAGCACCTTGTTCGTTTGGAATACATCATTGATCATCTCGATCTGATTCATGTTCATCGTCAGAGAGGAGCCGAATTGCTGAATGAAGTATTCACGGTTATTGGCAAAATCCTTCAGCGCATTATTGTGAATTTGTTTATAGTACAGCATCCCGATACACACGGTGGGCAGCAGAATGATGACGATATAGCCGATAATCATTTTCTTAACGATACCGATTCGAAGTTTAAACAGCTTCAGCCCATTCACCTTCTTCTGATGTAAGCGTGATCTCCCAATTATAATTCACTTGTCGCGTAATATACTACATGGCATAGGCATTTAATATCATTCAATTTTCATGCTATGATGGATGGAGCACGGCAAGCAACCGGGAGAGGGGGCTATTGCGAATTGAACAAGCTAATGAAAGCCGTTTCTTTAGTTGTGGCAGCATCCTTAGTATTGGCAGGCTGCGGAGGCGGCAACGCAACCAAGTCGGGAAATGCTGGAAGCAATGAGGCGAATCCCGAGCATGTTGATTATTTTAAGCTTCCTGCGCCGGTTGAAATGAGTGTTATTAAGTCGGTTGGACCCAGCTCGAAGCTGAAGCCGGGCGAAACGATTGAAGATAATGAATATACGAATTATGTGTTTAACAAAACGAACATTAAGACCAAGGTGCTGTGGGACGCGACCTCTACGGATTTCGATCAGAAAATGCAGCTGGCCATCGCAAACAATGAGATTCCGGACGCGATGATTGTGGATGAGAAAACCTTCCGCGCCATGGCTGCGGCTGATCAGCTGGAGGATTTAACAGCGGTCTACAAGCGATATGCTTCGCCTCAAATGCAGGATTTCTACAAGTCCACGGAAGGCAAAGCGCTGGAGAAGGCGACCTATAAAGGCAAGCTGATGGCGCTGCCGAGCGTGGCGATTCAAGCGGATGCACCGTCCATACTGTGGCTTCGCCAAGACTGGCTGAATAAAGTGAATCTGAAGGCGCCTAGGACGATCGAGGAGCTGAAGAAGGTACTCCGAGCATTCATCGAGAAAGACCCGGACGGTGATGGACAAGCAGATACCATTGGATTAACGGGGAATGGCTTTCAGCTGGCAACGGAGGGCGGCGGCATTCACGATTTCAAAGGGATTTTTAATGCCTTTAATTCCTTTCCGATGATCTGGATCAAGGATGAGAATGGCGAAGTGGTATACGGGTCCACGACGTTTGGCACGAAGCAAGCGCTTGTTGCGATTCACGAAATGTATGCGGAAGGCTTAATCGATAAGGAGTTTGCGCTCCGCAAAAATCCGGACGAGCTCGTTGCAAATGGCAAAGCCGGTGCCTTCTTCGGCCCTTGGTGGGTGCCTTGGGCATTGATCGACGCGCTGAAGCATAATCCGAAGGCGGATTGGAAGCCATTCATGATTGAGGATGCAAACGGTCAATATAATATTGCGAGCGTTCCGGTGAGCAACTTCTTCCTCGTTGTTCGGAAGGGATATGAGCATCCGGAAGCGGCGGTTGTCTACTCCAACATGCGCGTGCAGGCGGAACGTACGCCGGATGAGCAGGCGAAGAAGCTGGACCCGGGGCATGGCCTGTGGCCGCTGCTGATGACAATCGACTATGCCGACGCGGCAACGCGCAAGCATGATCTGCTGCTGGATGCTTTGGCAGGCAAGGTGAAGAAGGAAGACATGGACGGCGAAATGCAGCTCGTATACGAGCAAGAGATGCGTGACCGGCGAAACCCGAGAAAGAATCCGGATGATTGGGCTGCACCTGCAGCATATTTGATGGGAGCGGGCATACTGAAACTACCGATGAACGTGACCGATCCGGTGTATTCGGCTATGACGAAGACAATGGAGACGCGCTGGGCGGATTTGCAGAAGATGGAGATCGAAACCTTCTATAAGATCGTGCTGGGCGATGAGCCGATAAACGCGTTTGACCAGTTCGTGAAGGATTGGAAGGAGCAAGGCGGCGACAAAATCACCGAGGAAGTCAAAGAAGAGCTGAAGAAGTAAGCTGCTCGAACCGCATCTTGTCGGGAAATGGATTGCGGCAACCAGGTGTTTTTTCGGATTAACGATTGATAGAGTAACCGTTTTCGGGTTATAATAACGTATTCCGTGCCCGCGCACGAAGCTTGGGACTGGTTATAATTATTCGTATAGGAGTGAACATTAATGGCAACGAGAATTTACCTGATTGGCGCAGGCTTCATCGCCCGCACACACGCAGAAGCGGCTTATAAATTTTACGGGGAAACACCAACTGACATCGAACTGAAGGTTGCTGATCCGAATCCGAAAGCACTGGCTAGCTTTGTTGAGCAATTCCCGCATGCGGTTGCGTTCGGCGATATGAAGGACATGCTGGCAGAAGAAGCACAAGAGCATGATGTCGTGGTCGTATGTACACCGCCATTCACGCATTTCGAGCTTTCCAGCTATGCGCTGAAATCCGGCCGTCACGTGCTTTGCGAGAAGCCGCTTGTTATGAACGCAGTCGAAGCGGATGAGCTTTCGCAGCTGGCGAAGGATCAAGGCAAACTGTTTGGCGATTGCAGCGACCGCTTTATCGGTCTTCCGAAGACGGAGCAAGTGAAAGCGATTGTTGCTTCCGGCGCCCTGGGCGAAATCTACAAAGTGAGCTTCATTCACCGCGATCAGCGCGGAAGAGCCGGCGTCGAGTACCAACCGGAGAGCCGTTGGTTCTTGAACAGCAAGCTTTGCGGCGGCGGTATTCTGACGGACTGGGGTCCGTACGACTTCACAGTACTTGCTGACATTCTTCAGCCATCTGCTGTAGATGTACTTGGCGGCTGGATCAGCAAGCCTATTACAGGCGCAGACCCGCAAGATGTGGTTTACGATGTGGAGCATAACTCCGGTGCTTTGATGCGTTACCATGCACAAGGCCAAGAACGTCCTGTACTCGTACAATATGAGCGTTCTTCCTGTACGCATGGTGAAGCTTACTCCTTGGTTGAGATCGAGGGTACACTAGGCGCAGTGAAATGGTCGCCGTATTTCGGCGGAGATGCAGTCGTTCACCGCTTCGACGAGCAAGGCTCTGTAGCAGAGAAAGAAGCGCAAGTTCCGAATGACAATGCGTACAGCTTTATGGATGCGCCGCTCTACTTCTTCGTAGAACGCGTGCTGGGTCATGACTCGGCAGCACTCTTGAATGAAGATGCGGTGTTTAACTTCAAATGTATCCAAGCGGTATATGAGAGCGCGGCATCGGGTAACATTCAATCCGTTAAACGCGGTTAGTTTGTGAAGGTATAGATGTCTTTCCGAAAAAGCGATCATTACCGGCATTTTGCCAGTAAATGGTCGCTTTGTTGCCTTATTTGCCCGAGCACAGCGGTTCATAAATGAAGTATAATGGGTAAAATTATAGTTTAACGATTGCTTGTCGAAATAAGTATTGTAATTCCGAGTATTCCGATGTATGATTACGAATATCAAATAAACTCTTCATAGAGATACTTGGAGGATGAGAGAATGCGCAGCAAGAGAAGTTTACCCGTCGTGATCGTTCTAGCCCTACTTACCCTGGTAATCAGTGCATGCTCCGGTGGCAATTCGAACAATTCGAACTCAGCTTCGAATAACGCTCCGGCCAATAATACACAAGCGTCTGACAATGCGGGTACCGACGCATCGCAGCCGAAGGATGGCGGCAGTCTCATTATTGCTGTAGCGGCTGATCCGACAATTCTTAACCCGAACTACGCAAGCGACCGTGTCAGCCTAACGATTGACCAAGCGCTGTATGCGCCATTGTTCCAAATCAACAACGGTAAGAAAACGTTCTATCTGGCAGACAGCTTGACGCCATCTGCTGATAACCTTACTTATACATTGAAGCTGAAGAGCGGCCTGACTTGGCACGACGGCGAGAAGCTGACTGCTGATGACGTTGTCTTCACATTCAATAAAATATTGGAAGAGAAACAAAACAGCTTCCTGCGCGGCAACCTGATCATTGGCGGCAAGCCAATTGAAGCGGTTAAAGTGGATGATACTACTGTTGACTTCAAGCTTCCGAGCGTAAGCCCGGCATTCGAAGCAACCTTGGTCCAAATCACGCCGATTCCGAAGCACATCTTCGAGAACGAAGCAGATATTGAGAAAAGCACGAAGAATGCAGCGCCAATCGGTTCCGGTGCATTCAAATTCAAAGAATACAAAACAGGCGAGTACCTGACGCTTGATCGTTTCGATAACTACTTTGGCGGCAAACCGCATCTGGATTCCATCACGTACCGTGTCGCGAAAGATGCTAATGCAGCGAACCTTGCTCTGCAAAGCGGTGAGATCAACGTGAAGTACTTGGATCCGCAAGACGTAGCGACAATTGATGCTACAGGCAATTTCGAGATTAAGCCTTATAGCGAAGGTCGTCTGTCTTACCTGAACTTCAATGCAAACAGCGATACTGGCATCCTGAAGAAGAAAGAAGTTCGTCAAGCACTGTCTTATGCGCTAAACCGTGAAGAACTCATTCAAGCGGCTTACTCCTCTGCTGATTATGCAGAACAGGCTCATTCGATCCTGACGCCGGATACCCTTTACCAAACGAATGACGTTGCTTCATTTGACAATGATACAGCGAAAGCGAAAGAGCTGTTGAAAGCGGCCGGCGTTAAAGAAGGACAGAAGCTGCGTTTCATCGTATCAAGCGGCAATAAAGTTCAAGAGTCGGTATCCCTATACGTGCAACAGAAGCTTAAAGAAGTCGGTCTTAATGTAGAACTGCAAAATATGGATGCATCGGCTTTCGGCGATAAGGCTTACGATCCGAAGGCAGCTGATTTCGAATTCTTCGTTGGTGGTTACATTATGGGTTCTGACCCTGATGCATACAGCATCTTGTACGCGACAGGTGCTGACTATAACACGACACATTACTCGAATGCGGAAGTAGACGGCTTGTGGAAACAAGGCGCTGCGGAAGGCGATACTGCAAAACGCGGCGAAGTGTACAAGAAGATTCAAGAAATCGTTGCGGATGATGCTCCTCTCTTCCCAATCGGTTACACCAAAACAATCGTTGCCATGGACAAGCGCTTTGGCGGCTTGGATGAAGCGGTTCTGAAACCAGTCGTCATCTTCGAAGATCCGTCCAAACTTTATTTGAAATAAGAACGTTCAAAAAATAAGCTGGATCGTTCCAGCTTATTTTTTGCTACTTGAAAGCAAGGAGAATCCAGCATGAGACAGCTCATTGCCAAACGATTATTGCAGACCATCCCGATGCTCCTCTTCGTCTCGGTTGTCTGCTTTGCTATGATTAAGATGGCTCCGGGTGATCCGGTGCGCTCTTTTATTACACCAAGCATGCATGCCGATGTTATTGAGCGAATTCGGCATAATATGGGGCTCGACCAGCCGGCGTATGTACAATATTGGCAATGGCTCAAGGCATGCCTCACGGGCAATTTAGGCTATTCGCTTGTGAATCATCAACCGGTGATGCAGCAAATCGTGGAACGCCTGCCTGCAACAGCGGGCCTGATGGGTGCCGCGATTGGTTTGGCGGTATTGCTTGCGATCCCGCTTGGTCTGCTGGCAGGGGCATACCGCAATAAATGGGTGGACAAGCTGATTAATTTCCTCTCTTATATCGGTATTTCTGTGCCGCTGTTCTGGCTTGCTATTTTATTTATCTATTTCTTCGCGGTTAAGCTGCACTGGCTGCCCAGCATGGGAATGCGGACAATCGGTACGAGCTCTGCTTGGGATGTATTCAAGCATGGGATTCTGCCTTGCCTCGTATTGGCGTTCGGATTCATGCCCGGTTACGTACGCTACATCCGTTCGAGTACGATTGGACAATTGAAAGAAGACTATGTGCAAATTCAATATGCATTCGGTTCAACTCGAATGAAGATTCTATATCGCCATGTCATGAAGCATGTTCTGCTGCCTGTCATTACGCTGCTTGGGCTGTCCATGGCAGATTTGGTGGCGGGCGCTATCGTGACGGAAACGATATTTTCTTGGCCGGGTATCGGATCACTGGGCATGACGGCCGCGAGGGGAATGGACTATCCCATTATTATGGGCATAACGCTATTCTCATCCGTGATGCTGATACTGGGGAATTTGGCCGCGGATCTACTGTACGGCATAGCCGATCCGAGAATCAAACAGACGAGGTGACTTCATGAATCGCACCAAATGGCGCAATGTTAGAAACGAGCTATTGTCGAATAAATTTGGTATCGCGGCCGTCGTCATATTGGCGGTGCTGACGATTAGCGCCATTCTGGCGTTTCTATCGTCTCAGGATCCGAATCAATTGAATGTACTGGAGCGGCTGAAGAAGCCGAGCTCGGCCCACTGGTTCGGGACGGATGACTTCGGTCGTGATTATTTTACGAGGGCGCTGTTCGGCGGCCGTGTATCGCTGATGGTTGGTTTCGCATCGATGTTGGTAGCAACGGGGATCGGTGTCACCATTGGGGTGATTAGCGGTTACTTCGGGGGCAAGCTGGATAATGTATTGATGCGCGGCGTAGAGGTCATCATGTCGATTCCTTCATTCCTTGTCTTACTATTACTCAGCATTTTCTTGAAGCCGAATGTAGGCAGCATTATTCTTATCATTGCTTTATTGATGTGGATGAACATAGCACGGATTATTAGAGCGGAGACCATGACGGTGAAAGAGCGCGAGTTCGTTCTGTATGCCAAAGCTTCAGGGCAAAGTGCCATCGGCATTATTATTCGTCATATTCTGCCGAACCTGATGCCCGTCATTATCGTAGGCGCAACGACTACGATCGGGAACGCCATCATGATGGAGTCGTCCCTTAGCTTTCTCGGCTTTGGGGTGCAGCCGCCCAGCGCGACATGGGGCAGCATGCTCAACAATGCGCAGGGTTATATCGCACAAGCGCCTTACTTGGCGGTTTTTCCAGGACTATTCATACTACTGACGGTTCTTAGCTTCAACGTGCTGGGCGATATTTTGCGCGTCGGATTTGAACCGAAGCTCACTCGGAGATAACCGGTGAACAGCAGGCACAAGGGAGTGAGTCACAGATGACAAAACGGTTACTGACCGCTACGGACCTTAAGGTTTCATTCTTCACCCGCGAAGGGGAGAATCAAGCTGTCCGCGGCGTCAGCTTTCATATTGATGCAGGGGAAACCGTCGGCATCGTCGGCGAATCCGGCAGCGGTAAGAGCGTAACAGCCAAAGCGCTGATGGGGCTTATTCCGCCGCCGGGCAAGGTGCTGCAAGGGGATATAACGTTTGATGGGAAATCCATCGCTAATCTAACGGATAAAGAATGGCGCAAGCTGCGCGGCAATCGGATCGCGATGGTATTCCAGGATCCGATGACGGCGCTCAATCCGGTGCAGCGGATTGGCGATCAGATGGCGGAAGTCATTCAGCGGCATCGCGGCTTGAAGCCGAAAGCGGCACTCGCCGAAGCCATCGAAATGCTGCGACAAGTCGGCATTACGGAGCCGGAGCGGCGCGTACGTCAGTATCCGCATGAGTTCAGCGGCGGTATGCGCCAGCGGGTTATGATCGCGATGGCGCTGTCCTGCCAGCCGGAGCTGCTGATTGCCGATGAGCCGACGACGGCGCTCGACGTGACGATTCAAGCGCAAATTCTCGATTTGCTCAAGGATCTGAAGGAGCGCACCCAAACGGCAGTCGCGCTCATTACGCATGATCTGGGCGTAGTGGCGCAGGTGTGCAGCCGCGTTGTTGTTATGTACGGCGGCATGGTGATGGAGGAAGGACCGGTAGAGCAAATCTTCTACAGTCCGCAGCATCCTTATACACAAGGACTGCTTCGTTCCTTGCCTAAGCCAGACAAGGGCTCCAAGGAACGGCTGGTCCCGATCGACGGCACGCCGCCGAATCTATTGGACCCGCCGCCGGGCTGCCCGTTCATGGCACGCTGTCCGCATGCCATGTCCAAGTGCGCCGAGCTGCCGCCGGTTACGGAGGTTTCGCCGGGGCACCGCTCGCTGTGCTGGTTAACGGTTGATAAGGAGGGCGGCAACCATGAGTGAACGACGCGATGAGTTGCTCGTAGAAGTGCGCGGACTTAAGAAGCATTTCACGAAGAATACGGATGTATGGGGCAGACCGACCGAGGTGCTGAAGGCCGTTGACGGCGTCAGCTTCGGCATCAAACGCGGAGAAACGTTCGGCCTTGTCGGCGAGTCCGGCAGCGGAAAGTCTACTGTCGGCCGCTGCTTGCTTCGGCTGTATGACTATACAGCGGGCGAGGTTCATTTTGACGGCCATGAGCTGTCATCGCTTGGCGAGCGGCAGTTGAAGCCATTCCGCCGCCGCATCCAATCGATTTTCCAGGATCCGTATTCGTCGCTTAACCCCGGCATGAACGTGCTTGAGCTGATTGGGGAGCCAATGGATATTCACGGGCTGCATCGCGGCTCTGAGCGTAAGGATGCCGTGGCTGCATTGCTGGAGAGGGTTGGACTTAAGCGAGAGCATTTGCTTCGCTATCCCCATGAGTTCAGCGGCGGTCAGCGCCAGCGGATCTCGATAGCAAGAGCATTGTCGGTGCGACCTGACTTTGTCGTATGCGATGAGCCGATCTCGGCACTCGACGTATCCGTTCAGGCGCAGGTCATTAACATGCTGGAAGATTTGCAGCAAGAGTTTGGATTGACGTATCTCTTCATCGCGCATGATTTGTCGATGGTGCGGCATATTTCGGATCGGATCGGCGTCATGTACGGCGGCCGTTTGGTCGAGGTGGCATCAAGCGAGGAGCTGTATGAGAATCCGCAGCATCCTTATACGAAGGCGCTGCTGTCTTCGATTCCGGTACCGGACCCGCGTGCAGTAAACGAGCGAGTGATCTGGACGAAGGAAGCCGGGGCAGTCGTGCCGGATTTGCGGGAAGTTAGCCCGGGACATTTTGTGGCTGTGGAGTAAGATCTGATTGATATAGCAGGGAGGAAATCATGATGGCAGCAGAAGGAACGGAACGGGTGAAATTATCCCAATGGGACGCGATGCTGATTGAATCGCTTCGTGTACTGGGCTGGTCGGACGATGAGCTGATTCAACGCACTCAGCAAGGCGACCTGCCGAAGGACGACACCAGCATCTACGAGTTTAACTACGAGGAGCTGGCGGCATTCGCTGTCAAAGAACCTGCAACGTTCGAAGCTGCGGTTCGCTCGGGTTACCAGATCAAGTACAACACCATTCGCGGCATCCGCAGCTGGATTGCCATTGCATTCGTCCAAGAGCCTGAGCTCGTGCTGGAGGAAGGTCGCGAAGCTGTTATCGCTACGCTGACGCCGGCTGAGAAGGCACGTCTGGCGGGCGTCTTGTCGCATGGTTGGACGATTCTCGGCGGTGACGGCGAGGAAGCAGCAGGAACAGGAGCGGCGGTGTATCAGATCGTGCCGCAGCCTCAGGCTTAGGATTTAGTATGAAAAGCTGTCCCCAAAGTGCAACTTGTGACTTTGGGGACAGCTTTTTTGTGTTGGCAACATCGCTCCTATGGGGCAGCCTTTCGCATTTCCGATCAGATGGTTTGACTCTAACGAATCCCAGGGGGCTTATTTGGGCCAAATGAGCAGGTTTGAAATTCTAACGAATCCCAGCCGTCTTATTTGGCATCAAAACGCCCGTTCTCACTCGAATTTCCCTTAATAAGGCTCCTACGATTCGTTAGATTTTATTTAGGGGGATTTTCGCCCAAATAAGACCTCTACGATTCGTTAGCCGCATACGGCCAGGGCCAATGTTGCGCAAAGAGTCACAAAGGGAAACATTCCTGAGGCAACCGACTCACCAGTGGGTTGCCTCAGGAATGTGTAGCTCAGGGGGCAATACATTCACAGGAATAGCTAACTTACTCCGTATGTGTGGCCTTGGGAGCAACACATTCACTGAAATCGCCAACTAACTGCGATTGAGTAGCTCAGGGGACCACACATCCACTGAAATCGTCGACTAACTGCGCATGAGTAGCTCAGGGGGCCACACATCCCCTGAAATCGCCAACTAACTGCGCAATAGCCCTGAGGCCGAACTCCTCATAAAGGTGCTTGCGGCACCGCCTCCGGTCTCATATACCTGTCGCGGAACACCGAAGGCGTGACGCCTTCGGCGAGTCGGAAGCGCTCGATGTAGTAGCTCGGCTTTGAGAAGCCTACCTCAAGGGCAATCTGCTTCACGGGTTTGGACGTTGTAATGAGCATTTGCTTCGATAGCTCAATACGCTGCATGTTCAAATACGTCAAGGGCGGCATGCCCATCTGCATATGGAAAGTCCGGCTGAAATAAGCCGGGCTTATTCCGCATTGATCGGCGAGCTTCTGCAGCGGCAGATCCTTGGCGCAGTTCATGCGCATGAATTCCGCGGTGCGTCTGATGGCATGTACCAAGCCGGTCTCGCTAGGCGCGTTTAGGTCGACGGAATGAAGCAGAATTTCGAGCAGGATCTCATACGATAGCGCGGCATACCGAGGGACATAGGACATGTCATTCTTGCTTGCTGCGTTCCAAAGCTCTCCCATGAGCGCGATCAGCCGCGTGTTGCCTTCAAACGAGAAGGCCCATACATCACCGATCCGCTTATCGCCGATCAAATCCCGAATCCCTTCCCCGCTCAAATAAATCCACCACACTTCCCACGGGTCATCGGCGTACGTTCCGAAATGCTGATACTGATCCTCCGCATAGACGAAGCCCATGCCGGGCTTGAGCTCAACGGAGCCAACGCTCGTTCGAAGCCAACCGCTGCCGCGTACGACAAAGTGAATATTGTAGAAATTCTCGGCATAACGCATGCCGTTAACATAGTGGTTCGGCTCATCGTAGATATGTCCGACACCGATCGGGTAGGCCGGGAAACGGTTGAAATCAGGATTGGCTAAAAAATGGGCATCGTACATCTTCTTCAGCTCCGCAAAAAGTTGGTATAAAAATCGCAAAAAGCAGGTATCCGATTCGTGATAATAATAGTATATATTGAGTTTATGGAAGACGGAATAACAAAATCATCATACTTCATAAGTGGAAGGACGCTGGAGCATGGAATATACGACATTCGGACGCACGGGATTGAAGGTATCCAAGCTTGGCCTTGGAGGAGCGCCGATCGGAGGCGACTTTAAGGATGTCAACGAGGCGGAAATTGAGCGTGTCATTCACGAGTCGCTGGATCTGGGCATTAATTTCATCGACACGGCCCCGTTATACGGAGGCGGCTTATCAGAAGAACGCTTCGGCCGGGCGCTAGCCGGCGGAAGACGCGAGAAGATTGTACTCGCCACGAAAGCGGCGCGCTTCGATAAGGATTATGATTACGCAGGCATCATGAACTCCGTCGAAGAAAGTCTAAAGCGCTTACAGACGGATCATATCGATCTGCTTCAGCTCCATGATGTGGAGAAGAAACCGTATGACGTCATCATCAACGAAGCGATTCCGGCGATGCTGAAGCTGCGGGAGGAAGGCAAGATTCGTTTTCTCGGCGTAACGACGCGCAACCTGGATTTGCTGAAGCGTTATATGGAGACGGATGCATTCGACTCCATCCAGTTCTACGCGCGGTACATGCTGCTCGACTATTCGGCTGCCAAAGAGATCATTCCACTCGCCAAAGCGAAGAATATCGCGGTTATTAACGGCAGCGTGCTGGGCATGGGCCTGCTGGCGGATGCGCCTGCAAAGTTTCTAAATGAAGAGCTGATCGGAGAAGCGGCTAGGCGGATGGAGAGTCTGGCTTTTCTGAGACGCACGGAGCCTAAAGGGCTGGTTGAACCGGGCATGCGTTTCAGCCTGCAAAATCCGGATATTCATGTCACGCTGACGGGCACTGCATCAAGTAGCTCGCTGCGCGCCAACATCTCTTATTGCGACGGCCAAGGCTTGGCGCCGGAGGATCACAGCCGAGTGATGGGTTTATTCGCCGACAGCCCGTCCTTATTTGTCTAATCCCGCCCCGCAATCATTAACGACCTATACTAATTAACCCCCTAAAGGAGCGTTTACGACCATGGCCTATATTGTGAAAAACACCCATACGATCAGCGATGAATTGCTGGAGGAATTGAAGCTTGTCAGTGTGAGCACAGCTTCCCATACTCTTGTAGAGATGGGGTACCGCAACGCTTATATGCAGGGCATTATGCCGCTGAGTTTCCCCGAAGGTCAAGAAAGCGCGGTAGGCCGCGCCGTAACTTTGCGTTTCATTCCACTGCGCGAAGACCTCGTGAAGCAGCAGTATGATACATTGCCGGAATCGCCGCACCGGGTTGCGCTGGAGTCGATTACGCAGAATGATGTGCTTGTTATCGATACCGGCAGCCATATGGAAACAGGCGTTATCGGCGATATTTTCACACGTCGTCTGCGCTACCTTGGCGGTCAAGCTATTATCGTCGATGGTTGTATTCGCGACTTGCAGCGGGTAAAAGCAGTTAATTTCCCCGTACTGGCAAGAGGCGTTCACGGCGGAGCGATCCCACGCTCGCTGATGTCCGTCGGTTTCAATGAACCGATTCGCTGCGGCGGGGTATCCGTTGTGCCGGGCGATATTATCCTGGTAGACCGTGACGGAGCTGTGGCTATTCCGCCGCAATGCGTGGAGGATATCGTGAAGATTGCCAGAGCGCATGATGAGCTGGAAGAGCGCTGGATCAAAATGAAACTCGACGAAGGCGCATCCCTGCACACTCATTACCCGCCAAACGCAGAAGCGAGGATCGAATTCGAGAACTGGAAGAAGGAGAACGGCTATGCTTAAACTGCAGGCTAATCTTGCTTTCTATGAGCCGCCGAAGTGGGCGCTTCTGGAACGCCAGCTCATTAATCTGATGAATGACGCAGTAGATCCGTTATTGGAACGCTACATCCGTCCTGACGGCACGATTCTGTGGCCAACCACGGATACCCATACGGGCATCGACGCGTTAGACGATATGTACGAGAGCTTTTTCAATTGGCCGTTATTCTATATATTGGGCGGTCATGAGAAGTTCAAGACGTTATCCAAGAAGGAATTCGACGCGATTACGGCGCAATTCGCGCGTTATGATTCCGGTACCGGCCACAAAATGGTCGAGAAGGAATATGAGCAGGGCTATGATTGGTTCCACCAAGG
The DNA here is from genome assembly GCF_059383835.1 of Paenibacillus sp. J22R98. Taxonomy (NCBI): domain Bacteria; kingdom Bacillati; phylum Bacillota; class Bacilli; order Caryophanales; family Paenibacillaceae; genus Paenibacillus; species Paenibacillus sp. J22R98. Next base: position 189,986 of record NZ_JBXENW010000010.1, on the reverse strand, counting down.
CGAAGGGTATACGATGTTTTATCATATGGGCTTGATGGACCCAAATGACCCGGTTATCAAGGAGCGGGCGAAGCGTTTTGCCGGACTATTCCTAAACGAAGACCCGGAAGCGATCAACTATGACCCGGAGAACCGCATCATTCCATATCCGCATTCCGGCAGCAAAGGTGCGACGGACCGCAATTTCAAGACACATTTTAGCGGCTGGTACTATATCGATTGGATGAAGCATTACGGACTTCATTTCCAAGACGTGCCGGGCGTAACGACGCTGGATGATCTGAAGCATGACGAAGGCGCAATGGCGATGGGCAAAGCGATCGTGGAACGTGCCTCGCGCGGCGATATTCCGCTCAATTTGCTCGCCACCAGTATGGTGACCAATGCGTATTTGCACACAGGAGATCCCAAGTACAAAATGTGGGTGAAGGAATACGTGGACGCTTGGATCGAAAGGGCGAAGCAGAACGGCGGTCTGATTCCGGATAATGTCGGGTTGAATGGGATTATCGGGGAGCATAACGGCGGCAAATGGTATGGCGGTTGGTATGGCTGGACTTGGCCGCATGGCTGGGTCAGCATTGGCCAAGGGGTTGGCGTAGCTGCACAAAATGCGCTACTGCTGGAACGTGATCCAGCATATATGGATTTTCTGCGCTCGCAGCTGACCTTCATGAACGATAAGGCGATTGTCGGGGAGGATGGCACCCGTTATCTGCCTAATAAATTCGGCGATCCGGGTTGGTACGCGTACACGACCTCGAACATTATTCTTGATGATGACGGGAAGACGGTGACATGGGAGGATCATGCCTTCGAGTTTACGACCATTGAGCCGTTCTATCCGACGCATCTCTGGTACATGTCGATGCAAGAAGCCGACCATGCGCTGCTTAAGTCGCTGCGCAATTACGCGAAACCGGACTACAATCAAATCCGTTATTTCCGGAACAAGGACCAGGCCGGGCATGATTATTGCTGGGTTTCCTATTTGGAAGGGGAATATCCAAGCTATCCGGAAGAGATCTTGAATTACAATTTGACTCAAATTTATCAGCGCCTTAGCTTCATGCGCTCGGATACGGAAGACCCTGCCGGCTATCGTGACGATTACTTGCAAATTCGCAACACGGTAACGCTGGAAGGCTTGCTGCAGCTCACACTCGGTGCGCCGTCTCCGCTGTATAACGGCGGTCTGCTGCAGGCGCGTCTCCGCTATTACGATGCAGATGCCAAGCGACCGGGATTGCCTGCCGATGTGGCGGCGCTGGTCGAGAAGCTGGAAGCCGACCATACGACGGTGAAGCTGGTCAATCTTCACCCGACGCAGTCCCGCAGCGTCATCTTGCAAGCAGGCGCATTCGGTGAGCATCAATTCACGAATGTGGCCTACACGGTATTTGGGGCCGCAGCGAACGATGGCAGCCAGCTTAGCGCGTCCACGACGATGGAGAAGCTGCCGAGCGGGTTATTCAATCCGCAATCGGCAACAGCTACGGCGGAGGTCAACGACAAGTGGCTGCAAGTGACGATTGAGCCGGGCAGTCACACGACGCTTGAGCTTGGCATGACGCGTTTCGTAAATGATCCTTCCTATCAGGAGCCTTGGAGTGAATAACATGACAAATGAAATCGAACGGATCATCTGGATTTCTGCCATTAAGCCGGGCATGGAAGAGGCGTTTCTGACCGAGATAGCGGCAGCGGATGCTTCATTAAAGGAGCGGCTGAAACAGCAGGGCGTAGAGACCTGCAGCGTATTTCGCGAAGGGCGGTACCTCTTTACGTACTTGGAGCAGCTGCAAGGCGGCCCTAGCGACAGCGCTAGCAAGCATGTCGAGCGGGCTCGCTTATGGTCGGCGGAAGAGAAGCTCTCCGCGCTGCTAGAAACATGGCCGAGTATCAGTGGAGATGCAGGCACGTATGAGCTGCGCATGAACGATATTTTTCACGATGATCTTCCGTTGTCCGACGTACCTTGGCGGGCTCCTGATTACCGGCCCACGCAGCGGGTTGGCAGTCTGTCGAGGCTGAAGCCGGATCAGTATGCCAGCTATGTATTCTTGCATTATCAGCTGCAGGAAGAGAAACCAAGGCTGTTCAACAAATATTATATTATCGGCAGTTTAGGCGAATATATCTTCTCGTACCAGGAGCTCCCCGCGATCGTGGAAGCACCTCGGAAGGGGCTGCTGTCCACGAAGGAGACACCGCCTGATTGGGGAGTGGCGATGGAGCCGCATTTTGAGCCGTGGACGGAAAAGCCGGAAGCGGAGAGGCTTTGGTGCGTGATGGAAGAGCTGTTCTTTATGGGCCGAGAGTAGGCAGCTGCGCAACAGAAAAAACCTTACCTAGCTTGGAGGTGCGAACCGCCGATGCAGGGTAAGGTTTTTCATATTGCCGCTTAAACCGACTGCTTATCAAACAGGTTAAACATGATATTGTAGATGATCGCAGAGAATGCGGCCAGAACGGCGAGCAACGTAAACGTCCAGGTGAAACCAATCCAGCTGGTAAGCGGTATGGTAAGCGGCGAGAGCGTCCGTCCAAGCGTGTAGCGCAAGCTGGCAGCGGCAAAATATTGCCCGCGCATCTCCTCCGGCGCAAGCCTTGCGATGAAGGCTTGCTGCGGTCCTGCGGACATCAGCTCCGCCAATGTGAAGATCGCAATTGCGAGCGTGAACCCCCAGAAGGTGGACATGAGGCCGAACATCTGAATGCCAACGGCATAGAGCAAAGCGCCTCCGATAAAGATGTAGCGGTCGCGGAAGCCGACAATCCACTTGGTTACAAGCACGGTGAAGAGGGCAACAAGCAGTCCGTTCTCCGATACGATCAGGCCAAACAGCTGTTGACCGGTGACTTCCAGGTGCCAGTCCTTGAACGACAAAATCGTAGCCTGCTGAATGGTTTCCTTCAAGAAGACCGGGAACAAGAGGTCGAGCTGCATGAACGTTTGCGAGAGCAGCACGCCGGCAATGGTGAAGAGCAAGAAGACACGGTCTGTCGCGATAACCTTGTAGTCCCGCAGCTGTACAGCAACGGAGCGGTACCAAGGATCACCGGCATTGGAGCGTTTGCGTTCGGCAAGTTTCTCCGGCAGCGTCTCCTGCAGACGGTAGTTCATGAAGAGAGCGAGCAGCATGCAGATAATGGCCGCTATAACCAGCACGGTGTAAGGATTGTCTTCATAGAGGATCGATCCGAGCAGGGGTCCGACAACGACGGCCACGTTAGCCGCAGTATAGAAGATGGCGAAGACGCTCGCTTGATCTTTCTCTTCGACCACATCGGCGACCATCGCTTGGCTGGCCGGCCAGTACAAGGCACCGAAGAAGCTCGCCATCGTGAAGCCGATAAAGCCTAGAATTGGCATCGACAGCCAAGGAGATGCGGCAATGGCGAACAGTCCATAGCCGACCGCTTGTCCATAAGCGGCAAAAACCATCATGCGCTTGCGTCCGAAACGGTCCGCGCAGTAACCGCCTAGTAAATTTGCAAATACGGATAAGAGCTGCGACAAAACGAGGAGAATGCCGGTCCAGCCTTTGCCGAACTCGCGGGTGAAATAGATGGAGAGGAAAGGAAAGAATGTCCAGAAAATAACGTTAAAAGCAGCTTCTCCGCCAAGGCGGATTTTTAAATTTGAATCCCAATCTCTGATTTTCATGTTGTGCAAATCCCTCTGGTTCTAAGTGTTTAACCATCATACACCTTCTATTCATGTTGAAACAACAAGAAATGGCTGTCATAATTGAATCAACAGTACGAATAAGCAGAGGTGTCTATGTCCAGCGATACGTCTTATACGACCGAAGAAATAGCCAAGCTGCTCAAAATATCCAAGCTCACCGTATATGATCTGATCAAGAAAGGCGAGCTCCCTTCTTACCGAGTCGGGAAGCAGATCCGCGTGGATGCTTCCGCTCTTGACGTGTACAAGCATCGGGCAAAAGGAGCTGCAGCACCTGTCCAAGCAGCTGTGCAGGGGCAGCACCAGTTACAATCGCAGCAGGGGAACATGACTTCACCTGCACCTCATCCGAACGTGCCGATACCGAGTGCTGCGTCAGAACGCTCCCTTGTCATTACGGGCCATGATATCAGCCTGGATATGCTGAGCAAGCACATTGAGAAGCAGCTGCCCGGCTTCCGGCCGCTCCGTTCATTCGTTGGCAGCATGGACAGCTTGATCTCCATGTACAAGGGCGAATCCGACATCGTGAGCACCCATTTGCTCGATGGCGACACCGGTACGTATAATTTGCCCTATATTCGGAAGCTGCTAGTCGGCAAGCCGGTTATTGTTGTCCATCTGCTTGCGCGCACGGCTGGCTTCTATGTAAAGCAAGGTAATCCGAAACAAGTGCAGGCCTGGACGGATTTGAGCCAGCCCGGACTTCGAATCGTGAACCGTGAGCAAGGCTCGGGTGCACGCGTGCTGCTTGATGAACAGCTGAGGCTGCATCAGATTTCAGCGCAGCAGCTTGACGGTTACCAAGACGAAGAGCATAGCCATCTGGCGATTGCCGGCAAAATCGCATCTGGCGAAGCTGATGTCGGCGTTGGTATTGAGCAGGCGGCAAGCATCGTCGGAGGCGTCGATTTCGTGCCGCTCATTCAGGAGCGTTATGATTTGGTCATGCTGAAACGACCGGACAATCTGCGGTGGATTGAATCGGTCGTTCAAATTCTGCAATCCGACTCGTTTCAGAATGAGCTGCGGAGCATTCGCGGCTATGATTTGCGGGAGAGCGGTCGGATTCTGCTCGATCTGTAATCAGTGTTCAAACAGCCCCTCGATACGCACCGGCATGTGCGTTTGCGAGGGGCTTCTTTCTATGCCAAAAATCCCCTTCAGCACGCAGCAAGCGAGCAAAGGGGATTTTCCTATTAGTGATCTTCTTTCGTTAATCGATTGACGATTAGGAGCATGATAAAGGAGAGCACCACCATGGAGCCGGCCCATGCCCATGCCATCCGCATACTGCCTCCGTCCATCGCAACATAGATGGCGGTAGGAATGGTCTGCGTTCTGCCCGGAATATTCCCGGCGATCATGAGCGTTGCTCCGAATTCGCCTAGTCCGCGCGCAAAGCCCAGAATATAGCCGGTCGTCACGGAGCGAAAAGCAAGAGGAAACGTAATGTAGCGAAAGACCTGCCACTCGGTCGCTCCGTACACCCTTGCCGAATTTTCCAGTGAGCGGTCTATTCCCTCAAAGCCAGCTTTCATTGTACGATAAGCTAGCGGAAACGCGACAACTACAGCAGCGATGACTGCAGCTTCCCAAGTGAAGATGATCGGACCGCCGAACAGTTTCTCATAGAGCTTGCCGAGCCAGCTTCGCCGGCCGAAGGCAACGAGCAGGATGAATCCGATGACCGTTGGAGGCAGCACAAGCGGAAGCATCAGAATCGCATCGATGATGCTCTTGCCGAAGAATCTCATTCGGGCCATCCGCCAAGCGATGAGGACGGATAGCGCCAGCATAATGACGCTGGCGATCAGCGATACTTGGATGGAAAGCGATATGGGTTCAAGAAAAGTTGGCCAATCCATTACTCATCATCCTGACTTATGGCAGCAAGAAGCCGTATTTCACGAATATAGCATCAGCCTTGCTTCCTTGTAAATACGCATAGAAATCAGCAGCTTCTTTCAGATGTTTCGTATCTTTCACGATACCGGCCGGGTAAAGAATCGGCTTATGAACACCTGGGATAATACGAAGAGCCACTTTAACTTTTTTGGAAGTGAGCGCATCGGTCTTGTAAACGAATCCGGCATCCACATTCCCAGTCTCAACGTAAGTCAGCACTTGACGAACATCTTTAGCGTAGACAAGTTTGGACTCGACGGAATCCCATACTTTACGGGTAGTTAAGGTGTCTTTCGCATATTGGCCGGCCGGAACGGATTCCGGTTGACCGATTGCAATGGTTTTAATATCTTTATCCGTCAATTGCTTAACCGTGTTGAAAGCTTTCTTGCTAGTGGTTGGCACGACCATGACAAGCTCATTCTTCAGCAGCAGCGAGCTGCGTTCAATTAGCTTCGCATCACTTAGCGCATCCACTTGCTTCTGGCCCGCGGAGAGGAACAGGTCAGCAGGTGCACCTTGCTCGATTTGCTTCTGCAGCGTACCGGATGAACCCAGGTTAAACACCAAATCAATCGTAGGATGGCTGGCTTCATAACCTTTCTCAATCTCAGCAAGGCTGTCTTTCAAGCTTGCAGCAGCGGAAACAAGCAGCTCTGTTTTCTTCGAAGCAGCAATTGCAGGTTGTGCCGTTGCAGCAAGTAAAGCTACCGGCAGGGCGATGCGCAGCATCAATTTCGACGTGCGTTTCAACATAAGTAATAACACTCCTATTTCATCGTCTATGCATGCATCTATGTGATGTATAGTAACATAGTAAACTACTGATTTGAATCTCTATTTTATAATTAGAACTATTTAGTATGGTTTAGACATAAATGGTGTGGGGGCTAATCTGAAATAGGAGGGGGAGAGATCTCGTGAAGAGACATAAAAGTCGTAAGCTGCTTATTATCGTGGCTGGTTTTATTTTTGCAATCATGTCGTTTACCATCGGCGTGAATCAGTTGCTTACCTTTAAGAAAGCGACTGTTGTTTTTGCCTCAAGCAGTGAGTCCGAGGTTCAAATTCCTGTGCTTTGCTATCATTCCATTACGGATAAGAAAACAGGGGCGTATGTGGTCAGTCCGGTTCATCTCGAGGAACAGATGCAATGGCTGCACGAACAAGGCTATCGGAGCATCAACCTGATTCAGTTTGACCAATTAATGAAGGGAAAAATGCCAAACGATGGACGAAATGTGCTGATTACGTTCGATGATGGCTATAAAGATAACGTTACGAATGCGTATCCGATCTTGAATAAGTATGGCTTTGTGGCTGTGGAGTTTCTGGTCACCAACTGGGTTGGCGGTCCGGATTATATGAATTGGAGCGAGGTAAATAAGCTTAACGGCAGAGGCTGGGATTTGATGTCGCATACGCGGACACATCCGTATTTGCCTCTCCATACTACGAAAGGTCAAGTCGATGAAATTGCCGGCTCTAAGGCGCTGCTTGAGAAGCATTTGTCCAAACCGGTTCGCGTCATAGCTTATCCGTATGGCTTGCGCAGCTTTGAGACCGTGAAGATCGTGAAGGACAGCGGGTATGATTACGCATTTACGTTCGATGACGGCATGACAACCTCGCTGCAAAATCCATATCTATTGAAGCGTCTGTTCATCTCGGGTGAGATGGATTTGACCTCGTTTAAGCAGAAGATGGAGCCGGAGACAGCCAATTGAGCTAATGAAAAAAAGAACCTTCAACGCCACTGCTGCAGTGGGTTTGGAGGTTCTTTTGCCTATTGTTCGGTTGTGAATCCTTGAAAGAATTGTCCGCTCTCCAGCTGATGGACGAACTGCTGCAGCCATTCATAATAGCGTACGGCATGCTTCAATTTATGGAGATCCTTGAGGCATAACATCCGCTCTTCCTCTGTGGTGTCAAGCTCGAGGATCATCTCCGATAAGGAGGGGAACACTTCGTCAATAGCACCGCGCATGACATCTATTTCCCGTTGCAGCTTCGCAGCGAAGAATTGCTGGAAGGCTTTGAAGAAATCGGCTTCGACTTCGTAGAGCTCTTTGCGGTCAGCCTTCTCTTCCAGCTTGACCATCATTTTGGAATCGATTAACGCGCGAACGGCGTAGCTCATGTTGCTCTTGCTCATGTTCATGCTGGCCTGCATCTCTTCTTGCGTCATTGGCCGATCCTCGAAGAGCATAATGCCGTAGAGCTGGCCGAAGGAATAATTAACGCCGTACAAGTCCATCGTTTTGGCAATGGCATCGATGACTTTCATGCGAAACTGCTCGCGCGGCGACACCGGTTCTTTCAGTTTCCCCGAAGTGACTTTCTTCACGTTCTCCGCCTCCGACTCCGAATGTACAAGGGTTCCGTGAAATTATACCAAACCGATAGGGGAAACGAAATAACCTCACTCCATTAGTTCAATAATTATTGAATTTATAACAATAAATAAGAAAATACGCAAATATTCAATGAAAATTAAATATTTTTTGAACAAATTGCGATTGATGAAGGCGCATGATATGAGTATAGTGGTAAAGAGGGGAGACGATGACTTGAATCAATTGACAGCAGCAGGCGTCAGTTATCCGATTGATGCTATTTTATTTGATAAAGACGGCACGTTGATCGATTTTATCTTCACTTGGGGCAAATGGAGCGAGCATATGCTGGCCGCGTTCGCTAACCATCTCGAGGCTAACCATTTGCCGCCGATGCAGCTCGATATCGCAACCTTGTGGGGGACGCGCCACGCCTCGAATGGGGAGATCATCGACTACGATCGTAATGGTCCCCTTGCGATGGGCACGATTGATGATCTGGTTGCCGTGCTCGCTTGGCAAGGTTATCTTGCCGGCTTGTCATGGGCGGAGGCAAAACTTGCTGTGCAGCAATGCCGGCAGTATGCGGATGAGCAGCTGAATGCGGCGCGAGCAGCTAAAGCGCTTCCCGGCGTGCTTTCATTCCTGGAGCAATGCCGCGAGAATGGGATTACCCTTGCTGTCGTCACTGCAGATGAGACAGACGCAGCTGTTAGGCAATTGGAGTGGCTGGGGCTCACGTCTTATTTTGCAGCATGTATCGGGACGGATCAGGTGGAGCGGGGCAAGCCGTTTCCGGATATGGTAGAGCTGGCCTGTTCAAGGCTGTCGCTCTCTCCTTCGCGGGTAGCTGTCATCGGGGATACGAACGGGGATATGAAAATGGCTAAATTTGCCGGAGCGGCTGTTGCCATCGGCATTGCGGCTGACGCTAGTGATGATGCAGGGTCGAAGCTGCCCGATGCGGATGCCATTATCGTTTCTATGTCTGAATTGGCTCTGCATAAGCAGCCATGATGAAGGGTGAGAGCACCGTGGGATGGATACTACTGGCGATTGCCATCGCCTTCGAGCTAACCGGTACGATTTCGATGAAATTGTCCGCGAGCTTCACGAAGCTGATTCCTTCGATCATCATGTTTGTTTGTTATGCGGCAAGCTTTACGTTAATTAATTACGCGCTTGGTTATTTGCAGGTTAGCGTTGTATATGCGGTCTGGTCAGGCGTCGGAATCGTGCTGATTACGATAGCCGGGTATTTTATTTTCGACGAGAAATTGCCTCCGATCTCCTTCTTATGGATTGGTTTGATTCTTGTTGGCGTTATCGGCTTGCAGGTGAGTAGTAAGGGGCATTGAAACCGACTTAATAGGGGGATATTCGCATTCTATGGAAACGAAACGAAACCAAGAGCAGCTGGAGCGGCCTTTGCTCTCCTTCCAAGTCATAACGGATACGCATATTACCAATGATCCGGCGCATGAGCATAATCGTAATCTGGAGCGGGCGCTTGCCGATATTGCGGCGAATGGCGAAGGAAGCTGCGGCATCATGCATGCCGGAGATTTGACGGATAACGGGCTTATTGAGGAGTATGAGGAATTTCACCGGATTTGGAATGCGAGCCGGGAGGCGCTCCCGAAGCTGTATGTGACGAGCGGCAATCATGATATTGGCGATGAATGGCGACATCACATGGATCTTTTCCTAGCGCAAACCGGCATGACCGGCATGTATCATGATCATTGGATCGACGGGTACCATTTTATCTTCCTCGGGACGGAAGAGGGGATTGGTCTGTACTGCACGTTGTCCGAGACGCAGCTTGCTTGGCTGGATGCGAAGCTGGGAGAAGAGGCTTCGCCCGATAAGCCGGTGTTCGTATTCCTGCATCAGCCATTGAAGGATACTGTGGCAGGCTCGCTTGAAGCGCAGAACTGGTACGGCGTCACGCAGGATGCGGAGCTCAAAGCGGTGCTGGCGAAACACCGCCAAGCGATCCTATTCACCGGTCATACGCACTGGGAGTTAGATGCCCCGCACACGTTCTTCGACGGAGGCGGGCAGCTGCCGGCGATGTTCAATGCCGCTTCAACTGCTTATCTGTGGACGGATGAGGATGAGCACAAGGATGGCAGCCAAGGCTTTTATGTCGAAGTGCATCCCGACCGTGTACTCGTGATCGGAAGGGATTTCGAACGAGGCGAATGGGTGGAAGGCGCGCAATTTCTAGTGAATTATCCGGTCTCATCCTAGTTGCGGCAGGACACCTGAAGAGGTGTCCTATTTTATTGTTGTTATTCCGCCGCAGTGGATGTATTATTTTACCAGGTTAATTGGCGGGAGGGCGCTGCGAATGGCATTGTATAAGCAAAGCTTGCAGACCGAAATCAGAAAATCCATCTCGATCGGCTATCAGCTCTTTCTGCCATCGGCGTATGACGAGCAAGAGGAGAAGGATTGGCCGCTAATCGTGTTTCTTCATGGCATTAATCGTCGCGGCGACGACCTCAGCGCGCTTGATGGATACGGGCTGCCGGCGATTGCGGAGAGCCGCGGCATTTTCAAATTTGTCGTTGCGGCGCCGCAGTGCGGGACACACTCGTTCTGGCCGATCGAGCGAGATGGCGTCATGGCGATGATCGATCATCTCGTTGCGAGCTGCCGGATCGACGAGCGGCGCATTTATTTAACCGGGTTCAGTATGGGCGGCAACGGCGCATGGGACTTGGCGGCGCGTTATCCGGAGCGGTTCGCGGCAGTGGCGCCGCTCTCCGGCTGGTACCAGCCCGAGGCTGCAGCCTTGCTGAAGAACGTCCCGATCTGGGCGTTCCACGGCGAAGACGACGATGTTGTGCCGGTGAGCGGTTCGCGCGATATGGTGCATGCACTCCAAGCGATCGGGGGCAATATCGCCTTCACCAGCTACCCGGGGCTGAAGCATCCCATCATGAGCGAAACGTACCGGAACACGGAGCTGTATCAGTGGTTTTTGCAGCATGAGCGTAGAGAGAACCCAGCCGATTGATGGCTGGGTTCTTTTGCGTGTAAGGGTATAGTCAGTTTGCAACCTTATGTGTAGGGCGGCCGTCTGTTGAGGTAAAGGGGGGAAGCTCACTTGACTAGAACCCATATCATTTTGATTGCGCTGATCGCGCTCGCGTGTGCATTCTATGGAGGATTCCTTGTCGGCTCGAATCAGAAGGAGGCATCGGAGGGTTCGGTCCAAGAAGCAATCGCTTCAAGATGGATCAAGGACGCGAAACCTCCATTACCGAAGATTACGATCGACGGGGAAGCGATCCCTGTGAAGCTGAGTGCCTACTCGTGGTGTGGCTCATCCATAGGTGATTCGGCAACCTGCTCAAGTGTGGATGCATCCATTCCGCAAATAGACCCCGTCACGGTGAAAGGCGGTTCTCTGATTGAGCAAGTTCCACCGCCCGGGATTAAAGAGTTTACTCTGACCAATACAAACAAGGATTTCAGCGGCGGCGATTCCTATTACGTGCCCACCGCGAAAGGTGTGTACCTCTATAACATCCACTGCGAGTGGTTCCTGGACCAAGGGCAGGCTGAGTATTATTTTGCGGTTGAGGTGAAATAGATTGAAAAAGGCGGCCCGGGAGGGTCGCCTTTGTTGTGCGGACTGTTAGGGTGGGAAGGATGCGCATGGTGCAGCTCTGGTCTACATATACCCGATTGAGGGGATTATCCGCAGCCATCACAGCGATTCCTCAGCAGACTTTCACTCTAACGAACGACAGAGGTCTTATTTGAGCCAAAAGACTGCATTGGAAATCTAACGAATCCTACAGGCCTTATTATGGGATTTACTGCCCTATACTGCTCCAAATCCCCCAAATAAGGCCCCCACGGTTCGTTAGAATAATTTAGGGGCTTATTTCGCGGGAATAAGGCCTCTACGGTTCGTTAGAATTTTAGCGCGGCCCATACATACACACAACCAACAAAAAAGCTTTCTCAAAACACCGCCTTCAGCCAGCAGCACTTTGAGAAAGCTCTATTTTCCAGCCTGCTATCCTACCATCCAATCGCGGCGCAGGGTGAACAAGTCCTTCAGGGCATCTGTCGACAGCTCGGTGATCCAGCCTTCGGAGCTCGTGATGACGTTGTCGCTCAGCTGCTGCTTGCTCTCCAGCATTTCGTCGATGCGTTCCTCCAGCGTGCCGAGCGAGATGAACTTATGCACCTGCACATCGCGCGTCTGGCCCATCCGGTACGCCCGGTCGGTGGCCTGGTTCTCCACGGCCGGGTTCCACCACCTGTCAAAATGGAACACATGGTTCGCCGCCGTCAAATTCAGTCCGACGCCCCCGGCTTTAATGGACAACACGAACACATTCGGCTGTTCCGCAGCCGGCAGTGTCTGCGACTGGAACTGCTCGATCATCCGGTCGCGGCCCGTCTTGGACGTTCCGCCGTGCAGATAGAGCACCGGCTCCTGCAATTCCTGTCCCAGCACCCGCTGCAGCATCTGCCCCATCCCGATATACTGCGTGAAAATCAAACAGCGCTCGCCTTCCTCGCGCAGCTCCCGCACCATCGCGAGCAATCGCTCCAGCTTAGCCGAACGGCCGATCAATGGCTCAGTCGCAAGCAAACCTTCCTCATCCGGCTCCGGAATCGGTTCCTTCGTGAGCAGCATCGGATGATCGCATAGCTGCTTGAGCTGCGTAAGCGCAGCGAGAATAGCGCCTTTGCGCTCAATTCCCTCCAGCGACTGCATCTTCTCCATCAGCTGATTAACCGTCTGATCATAGAGCGCGCCTTGCTCCGCGGTGAGATTAATGTAGGTTTTCATCTCGTTCTTATCCGGCAAATCCAGCTGAATCGCCGGGTCCTTCTTCTTGCGGCGAAGCATGAACGGCTTCACCAGCTTCTGCAAATCCTGCGTACGTTCCTCATCGCGCGCCTTCTCAATGGCTTGGCTGAACTGTTCATTAAAGGAACGCGAGCTGCCGAGATACCCCGGATTGATAAAATCATAGATCGACCATAGCTCGGACAGTCGATTCTCAATCGGTGTGCCGGTCAGCGCAATGCGGTGCCGGGCAGGGAAGCTGCGAACGGCTACGGATTGTTTGGTCCCGGCATTCTTGATGTTCTGCGCTTCGTCCAGACAGATAGCGGACCAGTGCAGACTGCTGATCGTATCCTGATCCAGCGCAGCCGTAGCAAACGATGTCAGCACAAGATCCGCTTCCTTTGCCTCCGCGAGGAAAGCCTCGCCGCTCTGCCGCTTGCTTCCGTAATGAAGCATGATGCGCAGCGATGGAGCGAAGCGCTTGAGCTCCTTCTGCCAGTTGCCAAGCACGGAAGTCGGACAGATAAGTAGAGAAGGCATCGTTCCAGCGCCACCGCTGCCACCATCGCTAAGCTCAGCCATTTCCTTCACATGCAGGAGGTAGGTGATGAACTGTACCGTTTTGCCAAGACCCATATCGTCGGCGAGGCAAGCTCCAAGTCCGAAGCGGCGCAAGAAGGCGAGCCATGCAAAACCATCCCGCTGGTAGCTGCGCAGCTCCGCCTGCAAGGTAGCAGGGACAGGGGCCGAAGGCCATTCCGTCTGCTGAGTCAGCTGCGCCATGAGCTTCGTCAGATGCTCATTCAGCTCCACCTCAAGCTGAACCCGGCCTGGATCTGCCTCTGCAGCACCGCCGTTATCCGTCGACCCGTCACCCGCACCGTCCGCACCATTCCCAAGCAAATGCAGCTGCATAATATCCTGAAAAGACAAGCCGCTGCTGCGATCCACGCTTGCCATCGCCTTGCGAATTTGCGCGAGAAGCACGGGATCAAGCGGCACCCAGCGTCCCCGGAAACGGACGAGCCGTTCGCCGCGGGCGACCAGCTCCGCGAATTCCTCTTCGGTCAGATCGGTGTCCCCGATCGCAATCCGCCAGTCAAAATCAACGAGCGAATCAAGGCCGAACAGCGAACCGCCGCCGCTCGTTCGATCGCGGCCTGCGCCGGGGCGAACCTTCGCCCGCAGTCGCGGCTTCTTGCGGCTGGCTGCTTCCCACCAAGCGGGAAGCAGCACTTGCCAGCCCGCAGCGATAAGCCGCTGGCTGCCCTCGGTCAAGAACTGCCATGCGGCATCATCGGTCAGCGGGCAGTTCAAGACATCGTCGTCGCCGCCGGAAAGCCGCTCTGCAGGCAAGCTTGCCTGCAGATGCGCTAGCCAAGCGGCCGAACGCTCGCGCACATGCGGTGACCACGAAGTCGGCCACGAGCCTAGCGCCGAGCCATCTCTCGTCAGCCGAAGCGGAACGAGCAGCGAAGGCTCGCGCTTATCTTGCAGCACGAGCGCAAGCTGCCAATCCTCCTCGCCCTCTTCCGGCTCAAGCAGTTGGAGCAGCGGCCGAAACGGCGACGTATCTGCCTTCCAGCCGGAAGCGACAAGCCAGGCTTGTGCATCCATGCCGGCCACGGCCGATGCACGATCCTTCGCGAAGAGCAGCGGGAAGTCGCGGCGCAAGTCGGCCGCTGTTTCTTCCGAGCCATAATACTGTGCGAAGACAGCCGCCGAGAACGCGGCGCGCAAACCCGCGAAGAAAGCCTCTTCCTCGCTTTCTCGTCCATCACTCACACCGGCTTCGGCCTGCAAGCCATGCTGCCGAAGCAGGCCAAGTGCCTCGGCATCCAGCTGCGCCTCGTCCCAAACCCACTGCAGCTTGCCGCGCCGGTAAGCCGCGAAGCTCGGCACATATTTCCGTTCCGCCAGACACGCCGCTAGAACAGGTGCCACCGCTGCCAGCGTGGCCGCATCATTTTCCCAGTTCCACTCCATATGCTCCAGCAGTCGGCGCTCGCCAAAGAAAGGAATGACATGCTCCGAGGGGAGCACGACAAACTCCATGTCCTGGACCTTCTCGATCTCCAGCTCCGTTCCGTAGAAGGAGGGCGCATGCCATGCGAATAACCGATGCTTCACATAGACGCCGGTCACGACGAAGCTCGGTACCGAGCCGTGAATAAGTGCATCGCCATGCGTAGTCAGGCTGACTTGAATCGAAATCGTTTCCGTGTACGTGCTCATGACAGCAGTCCCCCTTTCCGAAGCTCTTCTTGTAAGGCCCGAAGGCGGCTGTGGCGCGCACTAAAGGCGCTAATGAAGATGTCCCAGCGTTCGTCCTGCTTGGTTTTCTTATACAGCTTGTTCAGACGTTTCAACAGTTTCACGGCAGCCTTATAACTGTCTCTGTTCTTCAGCAGCACGTATCGCTCAACCGCTTGATGGTAGAAAGGAAGCAGCAGCTCAGGCGCTTCTTTCTCGATCGGCTTCAGGACGCCAACCTTGAATTCAAGCGGTTCTTTGCCCGAACTGATTTGATAGTCCATCCACTGCTGCCATCTGCCGTAAGAGAGCAGCGCCTCTTCGTAAAGACTGCGTGAATAGGGAAGCATGGCGCCAAGTGTTGCCCACATCCGCGGCTCTGCATCTTCAACGTGCGTGAGCGCAGTCTCCCAATAGCCGCCATAGGAATTGAAGTCGTCGCTGCGGTAACGGCTAAGCATCGGACCGACCTGCTCCAGCCAGCTCACAAGCCTCGGCCATGCCTCGACCTGTACGAGCGCTTCTAATAAAGGATCCACTTGGCCCGGCTGCAGGGAAGCCCGTTTGCCTTCGGCCTTCAGCAGCGCCCAAGCGTCCTCGTCTTGGTTCAGCTCGAAGTACATCAAGCATTGCGCCAGCATCCAAGGCACCCGCGACAGATGCTGCCCATGCACGTCCTCAGCTTGCTGAAGCTCGCTCAATTCGTCTTGCACCAGCTCGGTGCTGCCATCCAAATTCGGCCGGATCCACTTCATCCAGAACACCTGATACAGCTTGGCAAAACAGTTTAAGCTGCGATCTTCCCTCAGCATATGCGTCCGCAAATACGCCAGCGTTTCCTTCACGCGCGGCCAATATTCAGACTCTGATGTAATCGGAATCGGTTCGTCTAAACAGCGAAGCGCAGCTTCAAGCAGCTCATCCATCGCAAGCTGGGTATGGTAGCCCATGAAATGGCCGGAATGGCGCCAATCTTCTTGCGCCGGCTTGACCAGTTTCTCCAGCACAAACAAGTAAGCGTGCAGGTTGAACAGCTGCTCCAGCACGAGTGTAAGCACAGGCTTCATATTGTGAATGCCTGTGAGCATTTCCTTAGCTTCCTGCAAGAAGCGAGGGCTGTGGTTGAAAGGGCCGAGCGTCCTGCCAAACCGGGAATGCCATTCGGCGATGCTCAGCGCTGCGAGCTCATCCGCGCGGAGTGCTGCCGGGCGTTCTGTCGACGGGGCTTTTCCGCTGACTTTAGCGCCTTTAGCAGCGGCATTGGCACTCGCAGCCGCTGCTGAGCGCGCATTCACAATGGCAAGTACGGAACGCCCTTGCACGGCGGCGTAATAGAGCAAGACCGCGACAATATGCGTGCAGCGGCCGGTTTTTAAAGGACAAGAGCAAACAGAGCTCGGAATATCGTCCAGCTGCAGCGTGACATCGAACATGTCGGAGCCGTCTACCGCAGCCTCTACGATTGCGGCTTCAGGCATCGTGACCGAATGGACCCGATCCTGCTTATAATATTGAAAGCCTCGTTTGAGCGTGAGGTCATCGAATTGCTTGCCTACCTGCGCGACCAGCTCGGTCCACGCAGCATCATCGATGGAAAAAGGGAGTTTCATCGTCATAATTGGCTTCTCCTGCCCATGAATTCATAAACTGCATTCTATTATATCAGGTTTCGATTCACACAAAGGCGAACAGAGACAACATTCCCGCAAAAGAAATTTTCACAGTCAAAAATCCGAACGATAATCAAACATTCGCTCGAATAGTTCGCTTCTAACCGTCGAAAATCGTAATTTTTCATTGACAGCACTGCCTAATACCATTAACCTAGTAAAGGATTTACCCAATTAAACATTAATCAATCGTTCGTATATCCTCAACAATATGGTTTGAGGGTTTCTACAAGGAGCCGAAGAATCCTAACTACGAGCATAGGGATACGTGTATCTATGACACTCCCTATGCTTGCAGGTTAGGTTTTTTTTATTTGGGGGAAGCTAGGTCAACAAGGTTTACAGGAGGCGCTGCAAGAGATGGACAAACTATTTAAACTGCAAGAACGTGGCACTACCGTGTCAACGGAGATCATGGCAGGGATCACAACCTTCCTAACCATGGTTTATATCGTCATCGTAAACCCGGGTATTCTGAGCGAAGCGGGCATGGATTTCCATGGCGTATTCATCGCAACGGTGCTCGCGAGTATCGTCGCAACTTTAATCATGGGACTAGCCTCGAACTATCCGATCGTCATTGCGCCGGGAATGGGGTTAAACGCTTATTTTGCCTTCACTGTTGTAGGAGGAAGCGGGATCTCATGGCAGGTTGCGCTTGGGGCTGTTTTTGTCGCGGGCATTCTGTTCGTGCTGCTGTCGCTCACTTCGTTCCGCTACGCGCTGCTGGATGCGATTCCAACAAGTCTGAAGCATGCCATCACGGCAGGGATCGGCTTGTTCATTACATTCATCGGTTTGCAAAACGCGAAGATCATCGTCGACTCCCCGGCGACGCTGCTGACACTGGGCGATCTCTCTGCGCCGATGACGCTGCTTACTATAGTAGGTCTTGTAATTTCTCTTATTCTAATGGCTTACCGCGTACGGGGTTTCCTATTTATAGGCATGATCATTACAGCTATTATTGCGTTGATAACCGGACAAATGCACTTCCCGGATGCGGTCGTTTCGATGCCGAGCGGACTTTCAGCAACAGCCTTCCAGCTGGACATTGGCAGCGTGTTCTCGAAAGGGCTCTACTCGGTCATTTTCACCTTCCTTCTGATCACGCTGTTTGATACGACTGGTACGATGCTGGGTGTGGCGGAGCAGGCCAATCTGCTAAAAGACAATAAATTCCCGCGTTCCCAAGGGGCACTGCTGGCCGATGCCGCCGGCACGACCGTCGGTGCGCTGCTTGGCACAAGTCCGACTTCGGCTTATATCGAGTCCAGTGCAGGCGTTGCGATCGGCGGCAGAACCGGGCTAACGGCCGTTGTCGTTAGTATCCTTCTGGCAGTTACCTTATTCTTCTCACCGATTGTATCCGTACTTGCCGGCATTCCGGCAATCACTGCGCCTGCGCTTATAATCGTTGGTTTCTTGATGCTGAATGTGCTGCGCAAAATCGAGTGGAATGACATCGAGGAAGCTTTCCCCGCATTCCTAATCGTCGTCCTTATGCCGTTAACGTACAGCATTGCAACGGGCATCGGCGTCGGCTTCATTGTGTATCCCGTTCTAAAGCTGGTACGCGGCAAAATCAAAGACGTCCACCCGATCTTCTATTTGTTCGCGGTATTGTTCTTCATCCAGCTCGCATTTTTCAATCATTAAAAAAAGTTTGAAAAGTATGAGTGAAACTTTTTTTGGAATGGCCCCTTACTCTAGAAAAGATCTAACATTTAGTTGCTATACTGACGTAGCAGCAAACAAATGTAACCGCCACAGGGGATAGGAGTCAGTCAGCATGAATAGAGTCGTTGGATTGGGAGAATGGGTTTGTTCAGGCAACCAAGTAGAGACAATCACAACCTTCTCCCTGTCCACCTGTGTGGCGGTTACAGCTTACTGCCCGGTTAAGAAAGTAGCGGGCTTAATTCATATTGTGCTTCCGCATCCGCTTTCCGCGAAGGACGAGCTCAAACGGCCGGGCCATTTTGCCACAACCGGCGTACCCTTACTTATTCGCAAGATGGTGGAGCAGTTTGGTTGCCGCAAGCACAACCTGATTATCCAGCTGTTTGGAGGCGCACAGCCGAAGAAACGGGATTACTTCCGAATCGGAAGCCGCAACTTGGAGCAAGTGCAGCTCATGCTGCAGCATTTGAATATAGAACCCATTAAGGCTGAAGTTGGCGGCCAGGTAAGTCGCACGCTAAGGATGAGTGTGAAGACAGGCGAGATTAAACTCTCGACTTTACCGCTCAGTTCGTAAGAAGAGTACACAATCAGCGACAAGACACCTAGAGGAAATTCACCATTGTTGTCGAATGATGACTGATAAACCTATCAAGCAGGTGCGCAGACATGACGACTTGGGCAAGTACAACTACAATTATAGGTACAATTACGGCGGCTCTCTTGTGGGGCCGCTTCTATTACGTCCGGATGCACAGAGCGGGGGCGGAGTTCAAGGCGCTTCAACTGGAGTATGCAGCGCTGCTAAGAGAGCAGCATGGCATTACGTTTAAAATTAAGAAGGTAGACGGAAGATTTCGCTACACGATGGCAGACGGTCAACTGTTCTACAGGCTTGGGTTGACGCAGGCGGACATTGGCAAGGCCATGGAAGACATCTTTCCGGAGAATATGTATGCTTACATTAGAAGCGTGTACGATCGAGCATGGGCAGGGGAACAGTTTCAATATGAATCCGAACTAAAGGGTTACACTTACCTGAACAGCGTCATGCCGATTAGGGAAAACGGCGTAACGATGGAAGTGATCGTCGTTGGCAGCGACATTACCGAGCGGAAGAAAGCGGAGAAAGACATGCAAGAGAGCGAAGATCGTTATCGCTGCTTAGTGGAATTGTCGCCGGATGCGATTATGGTCATCGCGGACGGTAAGCTTGTATTGGCCAATCAGAAGGCGGTTCAATTTCTGGGAGACGGCAGTCTGGAGCAGTTAATGGAGCGTCCGCTTCGAAGTATGGTGCATCCGGATTATTTGACGAGAGCTAGGAAGCATGTCGAGCAAGTGCTTGAGAGCAGGGATGTCCTGCGGCCTTTCGAGAGCGTCTATTTGCGCGTCGATGGACAGTCGATCGATGTGGAAGTGACCGCATCTTGGATGCAATATAATGGAGAGTCTGCTATTATGGTTATTTTTCGAGACATTACGCAGCGTAAGCTTGCCGAACAGCAAATGCAGGAAACGAATCAGTTGCTTTCTCAATTAGCCAATGTCGACGGACTGACGGGCATTGCCAATCGCCGACATTTTGACGACCTGTTCGACAAAGAATGGGAGCTGGCTGTTCATGGGGCGCTTCCGCTGTCGGTTATCCTTTGCGACATCGACTATTTTAAAGCGTATAATGATAGCTACGGGCACCAAGATGGGGATACCTGCTTGCGGCAAGTGGCTGGCGTACTAAGCAGCTTACCCCTGCCGAACGGCGGTTTCGTGTCTCGGTACGGCGGTGAGGAGTTTATTGCACTGCTTCCGGAAACGAACCTCGAAGATGCGGCGGAGTTTGGCAGAATGCTGGGTCACGAGATCATGAAGCTGGCTATTCCTCACGGTGCTTCGCGCGTCAGCAGCTCGGTTACAATTAGTGTAGGTGTGGCAGCCTTAACGCCGACGGCCTTGATCGACAGAGATATGCTCGTTCGCCATGCGGACACGGCGCTCTACGAGGCCAAGCAGCAGGGGCGGAATCAAGTGAAGGTCTATGGCAGTGAATCTTTGGTTAAAGAAGGTGTGTAGGTGGCGAAGCAGAAGTTTTATGTCGTTTGGGTAGGAAGAAAACCCGGCGTATACAGCAATTGGAACGAGTGTCAGGCGCAAACGAGCGGATTTGATGATGCTAAATTCAAGTCGTACGAAACAAAGGCTGCAGCCGACGAAGCCTATCATGGCGGATGGAAGAAGCACTGGGGACAGGGCAGCGGCAGCGCCGGAAGCAGTTCCGGGCAGAGCTTCAAACGCAAGAGCGCCGCAGCGGAAGCGGGCAGCGAAGAGATTGATTATAACAGCATCTCGGTTGACGTAGGAACAAACGGAAATCCCGGACCTGTGGAGTATAAAGGTGTGGATACGCAAACAGGCGAAGTGATCTTTGCCGTTGGCCCGATATCCAAAGGCACGAATAACCTCGGAGAGTTTCTTGCCATTGTACATGGACTAGCCTATTTAAAGAAGCTTGGCAGCAATAAGACGGTGTACAGCGATTCGATGAATGCACTCAAATGGGTGAGACAGAAAGAAGTATCCTCTACCCTTGTCAGGGATGCGTCTACGGCGGAGATTTGGGGCATGGTAGACCGCGCCGTCAAGTGGCTGCAAACCAATACGTATTCCAATAAAGTGGTCAAGTGGCAGACGAAGCAGTGGGGCGAAATCAAAGCGGATTACGGGCGCAAATAAGCGTCCGTTGCAGTCCGCAGCATACTGGTAGATGAACGGAGTAAGCACAAATGGCTTTTCAAGAGATTACCGAACAAGAATGGCTGGGACAACCTAAAGCGGAGCATGAACGGGAAGCGATCTACTTCTTCACGCCGCTCTGCGGAACATGCAAGCTGGGGCTGCGTATGCTCGAAATCGTAGAAGCGGCCGGCAGCACGACGCCGATTCGTACGATGAATATCAATTTCTCGCCAACCCTGCGAGACGGATGGCGGATCTCCAGTGTGCCTTGCCTTGTGCTTCTGGAGGGCGGGGAGCCTGTCCGTTTCGAATATGCGATGAGGTCGGTCGATGATCTGTATCGCCTACTAAAGTAACGTTCCTTTCACGCTGAAAGGAACGTTTTTTGTTTTTTTTGAAGAATAAATAGAAATCTAACAGTTACTAAATAACTTTACTAACGACTGTGTGGTACATTAGTATCAGATTAGTCCAAAAGCACGATTTTTGGTGCAATTTGTCGAAAATACCGCTTCAATACATAGATAAAGAAGCTGAATTAGGAGGCGGAGTTTGTGAAGGCGAATTTCAAGCCCTTTGTATTTATATTATTATGCTCTACCATGCTTGTCGCCGGAATCAGCTTCTTCTCCTATTCCCAATCCAAGTCGATTCTGAAAGAGAAGATGACGCTCTCCACGCAGCAGATGGTGATGCAGTCTGTCGATAAGCTGAATCTCACGTTACGGAATTACGAGGATCTGACTTATAACTTTATTACGGACAGCGTGATCTTAAGCAATTTGGCCGATTACAGCAGCTCGAGCAGCGGCCAGTTGGATCGCTATACCGCTGCGAATGCCATCAAAACAACCATTGCGGTCCGTTTCTTCAGTAAAGGCGAAATTACGGCCGTCCACCTCTTACCTCAGGATTCTCAACTAAAAGCAATCACGACAACCCCCCCTGATGTACCAAGTATCGACTACACACATACGGATTGGTATAAACAAGCTTTGACCGGAGGCAGAATCGTATGGCATGAAACGAAGAGTAAGGGCTACATGTCCGGCTTGTCGTCGTTTGCCATCAGCCGCAGTATGACGCTGGGCTCGGGACAACGCTATCTGCTCTTGGTTGAAATTAGTACTCGTGTGCTGAATGATACCTTGTCGGAGAGACAGCTGGGCGACAGCGGTGAAATTGTGCTGCTGGGAGGAAGTAATCGCCTGCTAAGCACAGCCCGCGGTGCCAGTGAAGGAGACGTATATGCCATTCCTGAGCTGAATTGGACCAATATCGACAAGGATGCTTCTTTGTCTTCCATCGATACCGCTACGATCAAGGTGGACGGTACGCGGCAGCTGATTGTGGCAGGCAAGCTGTCCACCGCCGGCTGGAAGGTGGAGGCGGTGATTCCGGTCTCGGAGCTGGTGAAGGATACGCGTAAAATTCGCAATACGACGCTCGCAAGTGTGCTCACCATCGCGATCGTGACGTATCTGCTTAACTATTTGTACCAACGCAGGCGAAGCGAAGCCAAAATTCGCTATATGGCCTATCACGACCATTTGACGGACTTGGCCAACCGCAAGCTGTTTAATGAACTCTTGGAGAAGGAGATCGGCATCGCTAAGCAGTATGGACAACGTTTTGCCGTATTGTTTATCGATCTGGATCGACTCAAGATCATTAACGATACGTTCGGACATGGTGCGGGTGACAAGCTGCTCATTGATATTTCGGAGAAGCTGAAGCGGCAGCTCGATAAATCATTCACCATTGCGCGGTTTGGCGGTGATGAGTTTCTTGTATTGATGCCTCAAATCGGCGAGTACGACGAGGTTGAAACGGTTATTTATGAAATTGCAGCTCTAATTCAGCAGCCAATCTATTATCAGGACAAAGAATTGTTTGTTTCCGCCAGTATCGGCGTCAGTATCTATCCGCAGCACGGTGAGGACGGACAGTCGCTGATCAAGAATGCCGATATGGCCATGTACAGCGTCAAGGAAAGCGGTCGGAGCAGCCACCGATTCTACGATGCGGCGATGGAGAAGAAATCGTATGGCAATCTGTCGCTGGAGCGGGATTTGCGCAAGGCATTGGAGCGGGAGCAGCTGCTGCTGATGTATCAGCCGCAATATGAGCTTGCAACCGGACGAATCGCCGGCGTCGAGGCGCTTGTCAGGTGGAGGCATCATGAGCATGGGCTCATCTCGCCGGCTGAATTTATCCCGATTGCCGAGGATTCCCGCCTCATCATTCCGATCGGGGAATGGATTCTATATACGGCCTGCAAGCAGAATAAGGCTTGGCAGGATGACGGATTACCAGCGGTGCAGGTTTCCGTTAACTTATCCATCCATCAATTCCAGAACAACAGCATTATAGAAACGGTGTCGAATGTCTTGCAGCAAACAGGCCTTGAACCGCAGTATCTGGAGCTTGAAATTACGGAATCCATTGCGATGCAGGATGTCGAGAAGGTCATTCTTACGTTGCAAGGCCTATCGGAGCTGGGCGTCAAAATATCGATCGATGATTTTGGAACCGGGTATTCCTCGCTCAGTTACTTGAAGAACTTCCCCATCCATCGTCTCAAGGTGGACAAGTCTTTCTTGGACGACATGATTGAGAACCCGAAGGAACGGGCGATTGTCGGAGCCATTATCGTCATGTCGCACAGCTTGAATTTGAGCGTGACTGCCGAAGGCGTCGAGACGATGGAGCAAGTGAAGCTGCTAAGTGAATTGAATTGCGACGATGTTCAGGGATATATATTCAGCCGCCCTCTCTTGCCGGAGGATTGCGCGCATCGCCTAGTCGAAAATGCCAGTTATGCAGGCAGGAGGCCATAGCTATGGGAGTTCATCCTACTAGAAAGCTGCGTCCGTTTGTTTACGCATTGATGATGTTGACTGTAGCCACAGGCTGCAGCGCCAAGAACCATTCGAATTCGGAAGATGCCAGTCTCATGAGCGAACAGGTGCAGGCGAATGCTCCGATAGAGAAGGTTACCCTTAAGATGATGGAGAGTTTGACGAACCCTCAGCGAACGGGCATTTTGAAAGAGCAGATTGCGGAATTCGAGGCAGAGAATCCGATGATTCATGTGGAGTTGATCTCACCTCCGTTTGACCAAGCGGACGAGACGATTCGGACGATGCTGGCTGCTAAACAAGATCTCGATGTTATCGAGGTACGGGATGTTAATATTGCCGATTATGTGAGTAAACAGTACATAGATCCACTGGATACGTATGCAGCGAAGTGGAAGGATTTCTCGACCGTTGCGGAGATTCCGCTGAATGTTGGCAGTGTGAAGGGACAGCTTTATTTCCTGGCCAATGGTTTGTACGAACGGCAGCTTTATTATCGCAAAGATTGGTTCGACAGCCAGGGGCTGACTCCGCCGACAACGTGGCAGGAGCTGTACGAGACGGCCGTGAAGCTGACCGATCCCGCGAAGAATCGCTACGGCTTCTCCTTCCGCGGTGCGAAGGGAGCCAATTCGATCTTTGATACGATGATCCGGACGTACAATGGCGATCAGATGAACCTTGATGACGGCGCCTTCCGCAAGGACGGCACGAGTGCATATTCGTCGCCTGAAGCGGAGCAGGCACTGTCGTTGTTCGCGTTGCTTTATAAGAATGCCTCGCCGGAGGAGTCCCTGTATTCGGGTTTCGAAGAGCAGGTCAATGCGTTCACCTCGGGTCAGACGGCGATGCTGCTCCAGGATTCGGATGTTATTCAGACGCTTCAGGCCAAAATGCCGCATGGTACCTGGGCTACAGCTTCGATGCCCACAGGTCCGAACGGGAAAGCGTTAATTACAGTCGGTGCGGCAGGCTGGGGAATTCCCGCACAATCGCTGCACAAGGAAGAGGCATGGAAGCTGATCGCATACCTATCGAGCCCGGAGAAGAACATCTCCTTTGGCAAACGGTATGGACTGGTGCCGATACATACGACTGCTGCGTCAGATCCCTTTTTTATAACCGGTCCCTATAAGCCGTTGATTGAGATGACCAATAACCCGGATAAGTATTTGTATTATCGACTGCCGATTCAGTATCCGAGCTACTTGGAATGGGAGAAGCGTTCGACCAAAGCGGAACAGCAGATGCTCCTCGGGGAAGCATCGGTGAAGGATACATTGGCGGAATGGAATGCCTTTTGGAAAGAACAGCAGGAGCTCATGCAGCATTAACGAGAAGCAGGTCCGGCCATGTGGCGGACTTGCTTTTTTTGTAAAAAAACGTTGACAGTTTGTCCCAGTCGGGAGTAGCATAGGTGCCATGTTACATAAGTAAACCGTTTTCATTCTATCGTGGGGAGTGTACAGCGTGTATAACTTTAATGGCTTGGATATGGGAATTGGAAACCTAGCAAGATTGTCGAATGCCAAAACAAGATCGATCAGCCCGGAGAACTTTACGGGTGAGCCAGGTAAGGGCGGCATGGCCGCTGAAGGTACAGGTGCAAACTGCGCGCGTGACTTGGGTGTAGGCTGGAAGGTATCGCCGTCGGTCCAAATTGCAGCAGGAGAAACGCTTACTATGGGTGAAATTGCCGGACCCGGCGCGATTCAACATATTTGGCTTACCTGTCATCCCGGTTCATGGCGCAACTTGATCTTCCGCATTTATTGGGACAATGAAGAAACGCCTTCCGTGGAAGTGCCCGTCGGCGATTTCTTCTGTAATGGCTGGCAAGAGCGCTGCAATGTGAATTCGTTCCCGGTTGCGGTCAATCCGGCCGGCGGTATGAACAGCTACTGGCAAATGCCTTTCCGCGGTTCGGCACGCCTAACGATGGAGAATACGTCAACAAGCGAGAATGCTGTACTGTACTATCAAATCGACTACACCCTTACGGAAGTGCCGGAGGATATGGCGTATTTCCATGCTCAGTGGAGAAGAAGCAATCCGGTCGCTTACAAGGATGTCCATACCCTTATTGATGGCGTTAAAGGTAAAGGCCATTACGTCGGCACTTACCTCGCTTGGCAGGTTAACAATACCGGCTGGTGGGGCGAAGGCGAAATCAAGTTCTTCATGGACGGGGACAGCGAGTTCCCGACGATCTGCGGAACAGGCACAGAGGATTATTTCGGCGGCGCATGGAACTGGGAGCATCCGCAGGGGCAATACGGGGTTTACTCCACGCCGTTCCTCGGTATGCACCAAGTGATTAAGCCGGATGGCCTGTATCGCAGCCAACAGCGTTTCGGAATGTATCGCTGGCATGTGCAGGATCCGATCCGCTTCGAATCCGAGCTGCGCGTCACGATTCAAGATCTGGGCTGGCGTTCCGGCGGCCGCTACCTGCCTCAGCAAAGCGATATCGCTTCGACTACCTTCTGGTATCAAGCAGAACCGCATGCGCCATTCCCAGCCTTGCCGGGTAATGATGAGCGTGAAGTTATCTAATTCGTGTATATGGATGGAAGCCGGCTCAAGATGAGTCGGCTTCTTTTCTGTGCTATGATAATCTCAACCTAATCATTGGAAAAGCAGGTGCCAACCTATGTCTTCTCGTAAGTTCGCCGGTTTATGGAAATGGATCGCAGTAACAGCCGTTTATGCGGTCTTAATGGCTATGTATGTCTGGTTTACGTCACCGAATAACGTACCGGCTGCCTATGTCGGAACCGCCGGCGATCCGGCGACATTCTTCAGCGCGGAACAATTGAAAGACAGCGCAGTGTTAAACGCGATGCGCAATTGGATTTTCTTCATTAGCGGACCATGGGAATGGCTGATTTACCTGTTTCTGCTCTTCGGCGGTCTGGGTCGATATTGGCGGGATGCCTTGGAACGCCGGGGGCTTCCGCTTATTGTTCGTTTTCCGTTGTTCGTGCTGCTAGTAGATGCGGCCTCGTTCCTGCTGTACTTACCGCTTCGTGTGTTTGGCTATAGCTTGTCGAAGTCTTATGGCATTACGACGCAGCCGGTGCCGGGCTGGATTCGGGATAAGCTGGTTGCCTTCGGTGTGGGGTATGTGACGCTGCTGGCTGTTTCTGCGGTTGCGTTCTGGATTCTCTCTCGCAAGGGCAGATGGTGGTTGAAGCTGTGGCTGATTTCCGTACCGTTCACGCTGTTTATGATGTACGTGCAGCCGGTCGTCATTGATCCGCTGTACAATCATTTTACGGAGCTGTCTGATCCGCAGCTGGAGAAACGTATTCTGGAGCTCGCCGCCAAAGCGGATATCCCGGCTGATCGCGTGTACGAGGCGGATATGTCTACCAAGACGAATGCGATTAACGCCTATGTGACAGGGATCGGCAATTCACTGCGAATCGTGCTTTGGGACACGACGCTCAAACAGCTGACAGAGCAGGAAATTCTGCTCATTATGGCGCATGAGATGGGGCACTATGTGATGCACCACTTAGAGTGGAGCGCATTGGGTGCTGTTGGTTCCTCGCTTGTGGTTATAGTTGTCGGGGGCTGGATCTATACATGGAGTATCCGCCGCTATGGGGAGCGCTTCGGCATTCGCAGCCGCTCCGATATGACGGCATTGCCGCTTCTACTGCTTATTATCGCGGTGCTGTCCTTCGCATCGCTGCCGGTCAGCAATTTCGTTTCGCGCGGCGCGGAATCCGCAGCCGATGCGTATGCGATGGATTTGCTCGGTAGTGCGGAGGGCTCCATCTCGATGCAGCAGAAGACGGCGGTTATTACGCTGAGCGATTTGAACCCGCCGCTGCTCGTACGTTGGTTCCGGGATACGCATCCAAGCGACCTGGAGCGCATTGCGGCGGCCATGAAATTCGAACGTGAGCATAAAGGGGAAGGAACGCATGAGTAATGCTCCTGTAAAAGGAGAAGTATCGCTCTATTTGCTCAGCGGTCTGGCGACTGCACCGCAATTCATGGAGAGCTTTCGCGCTGCGCTGCATGCTATACTGACCCGAGAAGGCTACGAGGTTGTTGCGTCACAGCTGCTCTTCCCTTATGGAGACTGGAGCCGGAACGTTATCCCGCAGCTCTGGGAAATCGGGCGCGATATGCGGCTTAGCCCTCAGGGGGCTTCGCGCTCGATCGGCGGGAGGCGAGCCGTCGCGGACATTCAGGCCGGCCGACTTCGCCGCGGGCAGCATGGAGGCCGGACGATTCTGATCGGCCACAGCGGCGGTGGCGTAGCAGCCGTGCAAGCGGCGAAGCTTCTGCATGAGCAAGAGGGCGGGGCACCTAGCCCGGTTGTGATGATTGGCTCGCCGAGATGCCGCATAGCGCAAGAGCTGCGGCAGTCGGTGCTGTTTGTTCATGCCACGGTGGAGTCGGACTCGGCTAGCGATCGAGCGGTTGACACGATAAGCCGGCTGGGTACATTCGGCGGCTGGTCTCGGGGGCGGCGCGGTATTCTGCCTGTATGGCAGCCGGATAAGCATGGGCCAGCCGGAGCTTGCGGCGTACCGATTATTGGCAAACATGCGGATTACTTTCGAGAGCATGCCCCGTATACGAATCGGATGGGCTTGTCGAACCAGTGGCTGACGCTGCAGGCGGTATGGGGCTGGCTTAGCGGGATTATCTAGAACTAAGTCTTGCTGTTCGCTGGTAATTTTGCTATTTTGCATAATATACAAACTAATCATGGTGACACAAAGACTGGGAGGAACTGGGCAAAATGCTTATTGGAGCGGTTGAAGCCGGCGGCACGAAGTTTGTTTGTGGGATCGGTAATGAGAAAGGCGAAATTCTGGATCGGGTGAGCTTCCCGACCGAGCAGCCGGAGAAGACGCTGGCGAACGTAATCGCGTATTTCCGCGAGAAAGAAGTAGAAGCCATTGGCATCGGCTCGTTCGGTCCGATTAACATTGATCCAGCTAGCCCGTTATACGGGTATGTGACGACTACACCAAAGCCGGGCTGGGGCAATTACCCGTTTCTGCCGGAGCTTCGCAACGTGTTCGATGTTCCATTTGGCTGGGATACCGATGTAAACGCAGCGGCGCTGGGGGAAGCAACTTGGGGTGCGGCTGCGGGACTGGACAGCTGCCTCTATTACACGATCGGAACCGGTGTCGGCGTCGGCGTATATGCGGAAGGCAAGCTTGTTCATGGTTTGGTTCATCCGGAAGGCGGACATGTGCTCACGCGTCGTCATCCTGAGGATACGTATGAAGGCTTCTGCCCGTATCACGGCGATTGCCTGGAAGGCATGGCCGCAGGCCCGGCACTTGAAGGCAGATGGAAAGTGAAAGGCAGCGAGCTTGGGGCTGATCATCCGGCATGGGCAATGGAGGCTTTCTACATCGGACAAGCCGTGTCGAGCGCGGTTCTGCTGATGTCGCCGAAGCGTATTATTCTAGGCGGCGGCGTGATGCATCAAGAGCATCTCTTCCCGATGATCCGCGAAGAGGTTCGCAAGAACCTGAACGGTTATGTCAGCGCGGAAGCGTTGCTTGGCGGCATCGACGAGTACATCGTGCCACCGGGTCTTGGCGACAACGCCGGCTTGAGCGGTGCATTGGCACTCGGTTTGCGTGCGCTAGGCGCGAAATAATGAACAAAAGCTGCTCCAGAAGTTGCCTAGGCGACTTTTGGAGCAGCTTTTTTGTGCGAGGCCTTCTCGTGCTACTCGGCTACTCGCTCAGCGAGCGCACATAGCGGAGCGCTGTGCCTGATAACTCTTCCCACTGATCCGCGTGGTCGGGCGGGACCTGGATCCAGCCCTTCATCGCTTTGCCGGGGGACGGTTCGAATGTCCCTGCGCCTTCTAGAGCTGCGGCGCCATTGTCCGAAGGCAGCTTGAAGACCATGTTGCCACGGTGGAACATGGCAAAGGCTTTCTTGTTGATTTTCAAACATTTTGCACCGAACATGCTGCCCTTCACGACTTCATCGCTCACGACCAGCTGATCGCCGATTTCATTGTACATTTGCTCATACTGCGACATATGCGTTCCTCCTACTCCTCGCGAACAAGCGGCTTCCCGCTGAAATTACGCACTTCAATCGTAAACTGCGACGGTGCCGTTATGCGGTAACGAAGCTCCCCGCCTTCGATGCGCCATTCCAGTTCAACAAGCCCCTCCGGTGTCGGCAGCTTCCCGCTGCACCATTGCAGCTCCGTGTCCGTGAAAGCGATCGACAGCTTATGCTGCGACAGATCGAGCGACTCGATGCCAAGCGCATCGCGGTATAGACTGCGCACAACATGGGAGGCAAAACCGTGGTTGCAGCTCGCAGTCGTCCGATTATGCTCCCAGAGCGTTCCGGTTTGCTCGGCCATGCGGCCGAAGAAAGCTTTGATTTCCTCCAGCAGCTGCGCGGACGCACCTAATTGCGACAACAGTTCCATGCGTAAATAGTAGCCGATAAACGCATTTGCAGAATGGATCTCGCTGATATCGGCGATTGTTGGCTCGTCCGCGCCGCGGCTCGGGCTGAAATCATGAACAAGGCTCGCGTACCACTCGCTCTGATCTTCAGCATCCGCAATCCCGAAGAATGCAGCGTAGTATTGGCACACTTCGGTGCGGTTGTCGGTCATTTCGATTTCGCCGTCCGCATTCTCAATCGCCTGATCCACGAAGAACTCCCCGTCGAACGAGAATTCTCGGATGATCTGCTTGAGTGCAGCGCCTTGCGCTAGATAGCCTTCGTTATTGTAGAGCCGTCCTGCTGCTTCCAGCGCCCCTGCGTAAAGCATGTTGGAAGGGAAATTAATGCCGCTAACAAAGCTGTTCGCCTTCGACCATTCGATAAACACCCAGCTCTCCAAATTCTCAAGCAGTCCAAATTCATTATGGAAGCCTTCAAAATAACGCAGCAGCGCATCCACTCGCGGCTGCAAGGAACGGATTAGCGTCTCATCCCCGCCGCGGAAACGGAATTCTTCCAGCTGGATAATGAACCACAGCGACCAGTTGGGGATGAACTCGCCGTTGCAATGATCCGCGGGATAACACATAGGCAGCATGCCCTCCGGCAGATGTGCGAAATGCTCCGGCAGCGCGAAGTTTTCGAGAAAATTATGTTCAATGATGGAGTGACCGGTCAAATCAGCTTCCACACGGGCCGTGAAGAAGCTGTCGCACAACCAGCCTGCCCGTTCGCGTGATGGGCAGTCCATGAAAATATCTACGGCATTCTGGCGGAACGACTCCCGCGCAGCTTCAAAGATCTTGCCTAGCGCCTCATCAGAGCTGCTGAACTCGGCACGATCCGTATCCGGATTTGCGTATTCTCGCAAGGAGCAGCCAGATAGGAGGCAGTCACCCTCCAGAACGATGATTTTCATATACTTCAGCGTATAGGGCTCTATCGATTCAAAGGTATAAGCACCAGGCTCGCAAGTCAGATGGATGACGTTAGAGCATTCCAGCCGAAGATGATCGACATCGCCATTTGAGAGAATCTCATCGAATGTAATCGCAATGCGCGAAGCGCGCGTACAAGAGAACTGCATGCCGATAAATCCGGATAAATTGCGGTCAAAAGCCAGTATCGACGTGTCATGTGTTCCAAACTCAATCGGCAACGGGCTGCCTTCATACGCAACTGCTGCCGTCTCACTCCGCCGGCTCGTCACGAGCTCTCCCAGCTCATCCGTAGGCAGCAGAGTAAGCTCGCTGATCTCGAAGCCTTTGAACAAGGGGCCAATTCCGGTTAATGCGCGGTCCCGCCAAGGGGCAGTTGCATCAGCACCTGTATCTGAGCGTCTTGCGACAGTACCGGAGGCAACGATTGCAGCCGGAGCTTTCACCGCGAAGTCCGGATAACTTACCCGCCGCGGCAGGAGCTGTTTCTCTTCAACCGCATCCCAAGCTGCAGGAGAAGCGGGAAACGAATCCACATTCGTACGCCATTCATGGACATGTGCATCCAATTGATAGGCTTCCATAAAAGCGCGCTGGAAGCTGTATCGCTGCACCTTCTGCACACGCTCCGGCAGCACGAACACGTCGAAGCCTCGCGCCGGATCTCCTGTTGCCGCCGTGACAACGCCATTAATCTCAACCTCTGCTTGGACAAAAGAAGGCTGATCAAGCGTATAGAAGCTGTTCACATTGTAGCCGGCCACTTCAACGGCGACGATGTTCAAGCCTTCCTGTACAACATTCGGGGAGAGCTCCCACTCATCCACGCGGTAATAGCCATGCGGTCCTGCCGCTGGACCATGTCCGCAGAAATGACCATTCACATAGACACGATAACGGGAGGAAGCCGTGACTCTAACAATTCGGCGTTCAGTTCCACGAGCAGTCCCTTGAAACTGAGCTCTGAAGCCGCCGGTACAATTCATTTCCTGCTCTAGCCCTTCCGGCCAAATGGGCCGTGCATATTGAAACATATGAAATCCTACCTCCCGGAATGGTTTATCTTCTGATTCGCGCCGCCACAGCTGGACCTAATAATGAGCTCCGAGGGGATGACGATATTCTGAGCACTGCGTTCTTTCTTGCGGGTGAGCATTTTATAGAGGAGTTTCGCGCCTTCCTTGCCGATCTCGTAGAGATCTGTTGTTACCGATGAAATGCCGTATTTCTCAGCAAGCTCCGAGTTTTCGAAGCTGATGAGCGCCAGATCATGCGGGATGGAGATGCCGTGCTCCTTTGCATACTCGCATACACCCACAGCTTGAACATCCCGCCCGGATACGATGGCAGTCGGCGGCTCCTTTAAGCTAAGAAAAGCAGCCGTAGCGCCGTAACCGCTTCGTTCATGATCGTCGCCGATATACAGATACTCCTCGCGGTACCGAATTCCCGCCTCTTCAAGTGCATCTCGGTAGCCTTCGAGCCGGTCCTCGCACACGAGAAATTCGAGCGGCCCAGGGCTGATGAAGGCGATTCGTGTATGCCCGAGCGCAAGCAGATGCTGTACATTGCGGTAGGCGATATCGTAATTATCGACGTCGACGGAGTTGACCTGGTTCTTCAGTCCGTTGCTGCCAATGATGACGATGGGAAAATGATGCTCGAGCAGCTCTTCAATGACAGAGGAATCGTGACTCGGCAAGCAGATCAGCACGCCGTCCATGGCTCGCTCGCGCATCAGCTTGATGAGCTTAGGCGTCTTGGCTTTATGGCCAAGGTTATCCCAGGAGATAAGCAGATTGTAATCCTTGTGATCCAGAATCTCGCCGATGCCTTGCAGCAGGTGGGGAAACACGCTGTTGCCTGAAAAGGAGAAGAAATGAGAAGCAGGATGAGGCGTAAATAAACAGATATTGTTCGTTTTGCGAGTAACAAGGCCGCGGGCAGCAGAGTTCGGCTGATAGTTCAGCCGTTTAATGACCTCGAAGATGCGCTCCTTCGTTTCGGGCGCGACAGGAGCGGTGCCGTTAAAGGCGAAAGAAACCGTGGAAATCGATACGCCGGCTTCGCGCGCAATATCTTTGATCGTGACGCTGCGGTCTGATTTTTTCATCGCTCGACCCTCTAAAAACGTTTTATAGGGGTAACGTAGCACACCGATTTAAGAGCGTCAATAAATGGAATTTGTTAACCTAGTTTACTCTAACGAATCTCAGAGGTCTTATCTCAACCAAATGAGCGAGTTTGAAAATCTAACGAATCCTACAAGCCTTATTTTGTGTCAAGATGCCCATTTTCGCTCCATTTTCCCGAAATAAGGCCCACACGATTCGTTAGAACTGAAAAGAGGCTATTTTCGGGCAAATAAGGCCTCTACGATTTGTTAGAGTGATCGGTCGGTTAGCTGCGCTGGATCCAATCCGAAGTCGGCTATTGGCTTTTGGCGTACTTCGGCGCGAGACGCTCAATTAAAACGTTTTACGCCTCGCAAGTGCGACATGATTTCATAATTGCCAGGGTATACTCTGTATTGCATACTGGTAAAGAGTACCTGGGGAGGGAGAGGATCCATTTGAACCGCATCGCTCAAACCGTTCCATATGGCTACGAGCCGCCTAAGGAGCAGCTGAAAGGGACTATGATTGTGTACGATTCTTTCCAGCGGATGTCAAACGAGAGACTTGCCTTTGCTGTGGATACGGCGGTGAAGCTTAGTTTTGCCAAGCTGGTGCTGTACCCGCTGCATGAAGAGACAATCAGACGGATGACGAAGGAAACCGTGCTGCCTTATTATAAAAGGCTGGATCGGCTGCATGACTGGAAGCGTGAGTTTGAAGCTGAGCATGAAGTCGGCGGTGCTGGTGGAAGCGGTCGGCTAACCATTATCATAGAGGGACTTGAGGGCAAGCGGAAGAAATATACGCCGATCGAGGCGGCGCTTCGCCATCTGGCAGAGTCTTACCCCTCTCCTTATTTCTTGTATGTCACGCCGGAGACGGCTAATCTGTTTGCCTCCTACTCTTCTTTCGAGGAGTGGATCGTCAAATTAAGACTGCTGCTGGCTTCTAAGCCATCCCAAGCACTGCATCCCAAGCTGGAGCAATACCGCCACCGCTGGGATATCGCAGGCGAATAAAATACAAACAAGCCCCGGCATTTGAATAAAGTGACCGCGGGCTTGTTTTGGCTTAGTCAGGGTTTGGTTGTGGGTGAGGCAGGAAGTAAGAGGAATGTGAAAATAAGGATGAGCACGAGGATTAGGCAGCTTTCGAAGGGGAAAGGGGCTTGTCCGTATGACTGCGATCTGCGATTGTGCGAAGCTCTTGAAGCAGGATGTTCAATTCGTTGCGCAGATCACTCAGTTCTTTGCTGCAGCGGGCTTGAAGCCTGATTAACTCTCGGTCTGACAGTTGATTCTGCTTCACTTGGTAGATCAGTTTGTTGGTCATGGTGTCGCTTTCGCTCAATCTTGTGGTATAGATGATGCTGGAATTCGAAGACGTGGACATGGGGCAGCTCCTTTGCGGCTTATTTGAACCCAGTATAGCAAGGAATGATTAGAGGAAGATGTGAGAATTGTAAAAGCTGTGTTAGATTTTGGTCCAATGTCCTGCAACTGGTTGCTTCGTTCACTCGTCAGAGGAAGAAGAGATAGAGAATAGGGCTTGTTGGGTAATTAACGAATATGAGGTGATGAGGATGATAAGAGGAACAAGATTTGCGATGCTTGTGCTCGCGATGGCGGTGCTGCTTGGGACATCCATACTTGTGCCGGGGTACAACGCTACTTCTGCAAAGGCGGCGGCTGCGCCTGAACCGGAGGCTTCTGCAGTCTGCAGAACCGATAATCACGGACTAAACTTAACGGCGATGGCCGACACGGACGCTCCGCATTTGCAGGCGATCCAGTTCTTAGGCGCGAACATCGGACGCGCGGCGGGGAACGGCTTCATGATCGGCACATCGGACGGCGGCTGCCACTGGCAAGCGATCTATAATACAGGTAAGCTTAGCTTCAGCCAGATCGAGTTTTTAACGAATTCGGTCGGCTATGTGCTGGCGAAGACGAGTGCAACGAAGCAGAATACGCTGCTGAAAACGACAAATGGCGGCAGCAGCTATACTTGGGTGCCGACAGGACAGTATGGTTTCGATCGGATTGATTTTCTGAATGAGAAAGTGGGCTATGGATTTACGCGCGCCTTCACCTTCAAGACGACCAATGGCGGCCAGACATGGACGAAGCTGACGACACCGCCGAATTCCCGTTTTGTGCATTTCATAACCGAGGATAAAGGCTGGGTCATTACGGTGCTGGCAGCCGGCGGTTATGAGGTGAAACGTACGACAGACGGCGGTGTCCACTGGACCGATTCTCTCAAGGTGAAAGCCAACGTCAACTATGGCGGAGCCATCTATGGAACGGACAGCTCGGATGTTTGGGTATTGCTCTACGGTGATTCCGGCATGTCGCAGACGTCCTACTCGCTGTACCATACTACGGATGCAGGCGCGCACTGGAAGCAAGTGATTTCGCGTCCGACTGCGGGAGGCGGACCGGCGCCTGGGCCGGTTGCCCCTGCGGGTACGCTTGTCGGACCC
The DNA here is from genome assembly GCF_059383835.1 of Paenibacillus sp. J22R98. Lineage (NCBI taxonomy): Bacteria > Bacillati > Bacillota > Bacilli > Caryophanales > Paenibacillaceae > Paenibacillus > Paenibacillus sp. J22R98. The sequence continues at coordinate 154,012 of NZ_JBXENW010000010.1, read as the reverse complement.
GCGGGAAGACCGACAGATATGGCGGTAATCGGGCGCCAAGCAGCATTCCTCATTGCCGGAAGCGGGGCGCTGGATAATCTACAGTTCGGCCGATCGCTTGATGATGGCAAGACATGGAGCAATTTGCCGATAACCGTGCCGGGGTATGAAGCGAAGCTTTCGTTCGTATCACCGACGACCGGCTATCTGGCGGTAACGAGCCTGTCGAAGTCCGGCGTCTATCGGACGGTTGATGGCGGGAAGACGTGGACGAAACGATTTTCACTGCCAGAGCCTCGGTAAATGATGGTATAATAGGGCTAAAAAAGGCGGTGAACGAGCGCGATGATTCACCACGAGGGCATTCATCATGTCAGCTTGATCGTCACGGATATCGAGCGAGCGAAGGCATTTTATCGGGATGTGATCGGCTTGCGGGAGATTCAGCGGCCGGCGTTTGATTTTGAAGGAGCTTGGTATGCTATTGGCAGCGGTGGCCAGCAGCTGCATCTGCTCGTGCATGAGGGCGAGACGAAGCGCGCCGGGGGCATTGATACGCGGGACGGACATTTCGCGATTCGCGTGGCCGACTTTGACGAAACGATCGATTGGCTGAACCGGTGCGATATTCCGCATCGCCACAACCGCAATAGCATCACGGGTTTCTCTCAGATCTTCTTGCTTGATCCCGATCATAATGTGATTGAGCTCAATGCCGCACGACAGGACTCCTGATTGCAAATAAAGGCCGACTCCGAACGCGTAACATGCCGTAACGTTACGCGGGGAGTCGGCCTTTTTCCGTTTATAGCGTCTCTATCCTTCCACCATAAGCAACTCCTGAATTTCCTCGGCGGTGAGGGCGGAGAGCGCTTCCTGACCAGGCTGGATCACCTCGTCAATGAGGTTCTTCTTGCGCTGCTGCAGCTCGTACATTTTGTCCTCGACTGTGCCTTCGGAGACGAGTCGGATGACTTGGACGACCTTCTTCTGCCCGATGCGATGCGCACGGTCAGCGGCCTGCTGCTCTACGGCAGGGTTCCACCAGAGGTCATAGAGAATGACGGTGTCCGCACCTGTGAGATTAAGTCCGGTGCCGCCGGCCTTAAGCGAGATGAGGAACAAGTCCCGCTCGCCGTCGTTGAACCTTGTGCTCAGCTCGGCACGCTCCGAAGATGGCGTGCTGCCATCCAAGTAGAAATGGGGGATTTCGCGCCGCTGCATTTCCAGCTTGATGATCTTGAGCATTTCCACGAACTGCGAGAATACGAGCAGCCGCTTGCCTGCTTCGCGACATTCGTCGATCAGCTCCAGCAGCTGCTCCAGCTTGGCTGAACTGCCCTCGTAGTCCTCGATGAAGAGAGCAGGATGGCAGCATAACTGGCGCAGTCTGGTGAGACCGGCCAAGATGCGGATCCGATTCTTATGCAGCGTATCCTTGTTCAGATGCTTCAGCGTTTCCTCGCGAAGCTTGGCGAGATAAGCCGCATACAGCTTCTTCTGCTCCGGCAGCAGCTTCGACACCTGCGTGGACTCGATCTTCTCCGGCAGCTCCTTCAGGACGTCGGTCTTCACGCGGCGCAGCAAGAACGGACGCGAGCGCTTGGCGACTACTTCGCGCGGTAGATCGCCGAAGGCGCGTCTTGCCGGGAAGAGCTCGGGACATACGGCATCGAAAATCGACCATAAATCCTCCAGTCGATTCTCCACCGGCGTCCCCGTTAGCGCAAAGCGATGCCGTGCTTGCAGTAATTTTACACTTTGGGCCGTCTGCGTCGTGTAATTCTTGAATGCTTGTGCTTCATCCAGAATCAAGGTGTGAAAGGACATGCCTGCGTAAGCTTCGATGTCGCGTCGCAGCAACGGATAGGATGTAATCAAGACGTCAAGCGTAGAACTCTTACGCAGAATAGCATCTCGTTCTTGTTTCGTGCCATCAACAATGGCCACCCGAAGATCCGGCGCGAATTTACGCAGTTCGTTACGCCAGTTGTAGGTGATGGAAGCGGGAGCGACGATCAGTGCAGGCAGGCGTTCTTCCCGAATATCGGGCAGGAACGATTGCAGGAAAGCGATAGCCTGCACGGTCTTGCCCAGCCCCATATCATCTGCGAGAATTCCGCCGAAGCCATACTGCGCAAGCGTCCGCATCCACTGATAGCCATAGGTCTGATAGTCCCGCAGCACGCCCGACATTCCTTCCGGAAGCTCGAAATCTAAATTATCGGGATTCCGCAGGTTCTCCAGCAATTGCCGGAGGGGCTTATCGATCTTGACCGAGCTGCCTTGTCTTGGCGTATCCATCAGATGCAAACCGCGGAAGAGCGGGATGGAAATGCCGGAATCGCGCAGATCCTTCAGCGTAAAACGAGCCTCATTGATCATGCGGATGATTTCCTGCATGGCCTCCGTCTCAAGCGGCATTAGAGCGCCGGTTGCCAAGCGGTGATATTTCCGCTTCTCCTCAATGGATTTCAGCAGCCTGCGAATTTCAGCTTCGGGTATTCCTTCGATATCGAATTTGAAATCGAGCCAGTTCGTCCGCTCGTTGAACTGCACCTTCACAATCGGCGGCACGCTTCCCGTGTGAATGCGCGTGCGGACAGCCGAAGTGGCATGCACCGTAAGCAGCTTCTCCAGCTGCGGCACGACATGATAGAGGAAGTGATACTCGCTGTCCTCGTCGCCCAAGAAATAGCCGGCTTCCGTCTTAGCGAAGGATGCCTCCTCCATAAGCGTGAGGATTTGGCGTTCCTGCTCGCCATCGCGTACGAGAATGGGGCCGTTCGTGCGGACCTCGCTCTCCGATTCCAGCGGATTGATGATCAAGTCACCGTAGTGAAATTCCAGCGCTGCCAGCAGTCTGTCCCGGATACGGTCGAGGAACAGCTTGGCTTTGAGCGGCCGGTGCGTGATGCGGCGCGATACGTCTTCCGCGATATGGACAGTGCCCAGCTTCAGGAGTTCCGGCACGACGCGCTCCATGAAGGGCTCGATTTGTTCCGGCAAAATCGGGATATAAGGCAAGGAGGACCGCTCCTGCAGCTGCTGCAGCTCTGCCAGTCGTCGGCATGCGGCATGCGGCAGCTGGATCAGCCTGCCGTCGGCGAGAACAAGCCCATAGGCTTCAATGACGACCAACTGGTCCAAGCCTTGTGCATGGATGTGATAGCTGCCTCGATCGCGATTTGGAGCACCGCTTTCATTAAGCTGCTCGAGATCGAATGTAAGTGGTGGAAGCCGCTCCTCAGATATAGCGATGGATGGATAAACGGTATTGCCTTGCTCAAGCATCGTCGAAGGCGCGCCGATCAATGTCGCGAGAAGAGATTTCCAAGCGCCCGGCGGGATTGGCAGCATGCGCTGGCCGCTGAGCGGAGCTGCATGTATGGCATAGACGCTCGACGTTTCTTGGTATAAACGCTCCTGCTGCAGCACCGCAATCAGCTGACGGAGCACCTCGAAGTCTTCCGGCAGGAAGCTGTGCAGCTGCGGATCATAGACGAACGATTTGGATAACGCAAACGGTTCTCCGAGTTCAATGTGACGGAGAAACTCGCGAACTTGCTGTACAATAATAGGCCGCTTCGTTCCGACCTTCAGCTCGATGCCAAACAGCAGCTTGCCGCCGCCGTAAGTAAACGGCTTGCAGACGAAGGTTACGGCGAGCGGTTCGCGGGAATCGAACCGTGTTTGGGCGCTGCGAATCGACTTTCTCGCGCTATGCGGCGCGAACATCGAGAGCAGCTCGCGGGCCAGCTCGCCATCGGACTCGGCCTTTCCGGCAAGGGCGGCGGAACCAGTGGCGGAGCTGCTGCCGTCTTGCCCGCCCGGAGCACGGCCGCTCTGCTGCGCATCGTATAAGAGCAATAAGACGGCTGCGACATGGGAACAATATTTGTCGTAGGAAGATAAGGACGGACAGGTGCATCTGGCGGCAACATCGCCGTCGTCATCGAAACGGATGCCCACCTCGAACGTTTCCTGCAGCTTGACTGTCGCCTCGCATCGCGCGGCGTCCGGATCGTAATAGGTAACCGCTACTTTCCGGCTGCGGAAAGCGGATTCCCCTTTCTTATAAGAAAGCTGCCCGCACATGGATAAGATGGCGGACTGCGTCAGATGGTAACTCATGTGCGGAATTCCTTTCCTTTGTGCCCTATAGGGAAACGTCTGCTAATGAAGCTCTATCAGCATCATAACCGTTTTGATCACGGCCGCACCAGTTTATTGCAATAAAAAGAGCTGAATCCCGGATGCTTGCTGTCGGCCGGATCTCAGCTCTTCTTTGTTTTACGATTCGTCTTGCAGTTGTTCCAGCGCCCATTCCGCCCAGTTCAGATCAGACTGGATGGAGAACCGTCCTCGCTGCATCAGCAGCCGCATGCCCCGTGAAGGAGGGGGTTCTTTAGCGGCATAGATTTCGATTTTGCGATCCAGCCAGTGCAGCCTGTCACGGCAGTAGTTGACGCGCAGCTCAAGCTGACGCTTACTATCAGCCAGATTGCCTTGATCCATGGCGAATATTTTGAGCGTCAGCTCATCACGCGTCACCGGTTCGTTCGCAGGCACAGACAGCCAAGCGCGAAGCGCGTCCCGGCCTGTATCGGTTATCGAGTACACTTTCTTATCCGGCTTGTCCGTTTGGGTGACGAGCACGTGCCGAACGTAGCCGTCGCTCTCCATTTGCGAGAGGAGCGGATAAATTTGGCTGTGCTTGGCCGGCCAGCAGGACTGGATTTTCAGCATCAGATCATAACCTGAATCAGGTGAAAAAGAGAGAAAACTAAGAAGTCCATACGCAAGGGTGTTCATAGCTGGGTCCCTTTCCATAAGTCAGTTTTGACATATTACTGGTAGTGGTATATGATTGTCATTGGTTTTGATTATATGTAAATACCGACATATGTGCAACTAGCGCCGGGAGAGGTGCCAGTTCGGGATGATGCTCTGGTATTGAGGGGGAAAACAAGTTGACTGAACAGGAGCAGCAGGACAAAGTAAAGTTTTGGCCGATCATGACGGCGATCTTTGTCGGCTCTTTTTTGTGTGTTTTGGCATCGAGTACGATTAATATTGCGCTGCCGATTTTGCAGGACCATTTTCATACCACACTAGGCTCCATTCAATGGACGCTGACCGGCTTTATGCTGGCGATGGGGACATTAGCCCCGATCGTCGGTTATTTGGGAGAAAAATTCAGCTATAAGCGGCTTTATTTATTCGCGCTTATCGGCTTCGTTGTTGCATCTGTTCTGTGCGCCGCATCATGGGATGAATACTCGCTTATCGCTTTCCGCGTGATGCAAGGCGCATTCAGCGGTTTGATTTTGCCTGCTTCGATGGCGATCATCTATCAAGTGGTGCCGCGCGAGAAGCAAGCTATGGCGATTGCGCTATGGTCGCTTGCCGCAATGATGGCTCCGGCAATTGGGCCTACTTTCAGCGGCTGGCTGCTTGAAAACTTCGCATGGCAATGGCTGTTCTTGATCAACATTCCAATTGGTTTGATCTCGATCGTGCTGGTGTTTGCGTTTATTCCTTACTATCGTCTGAGCGTGCCGAAGCGCTTCGATGGCATCGGATTTATTACTGTCATCGTTAGCAGCTCGTCCTTGCTGCTTGCGCTTGGTCAAGGCCACAACTGGGGCTGGGATTCGGCGCGCATCATTACGCTTCTCGTCGTCGGTTCCATCATGCTGGTCTTGTTCATTTGGCGGGAGCTCACGACCGATACTCCGCTGCTTGATCTGCAAGTATTCAAGTACGGACGTTACACGCTTAACTTGATTATTACGATCGTGCTGACGATCAGCTTGTACTCCGGTACGTTCCTGACGCCGATCTTCTTGCAGCGCATCCAGCATGTATCTGCTATGGATACTGGGTTGATCTTGCTTCCGGCTTCCTTGGCGATGGCTCTTATTATGCCCGTTGTCGGCAAATTGTATGGTAAAATCGGACCTCGCTGGTTGATGGCGATGGGGATTCCGCTGCTTGCGCTCGGTACGCTGACGCTTAGCTGGCTGAGCATCGACGTATCTCACTCCTACATCCTCTGGTGGATGACGGTTCGTAACCTTGGAATCGCGATGGTTATGATGCCTGCCAGCAACGCGGCGATGGAGCAAATTCCACGTCATCTGGTTGGCCATGCATCTTCGATCTCCAACTGGACGCGTAACGTATTCGGGTCCTTCGCGATTGCGATCTTCACCACCTTGCTTGCGTCGCGTTCCGTTGCTCACGGTACAGATCTAGCGATGGCCGGCGATAAGAACGAGCTGCATATCGCGAACATGGCGTTCACGATGAGCGTCAACGACGTGTATCTGTTGGCGACATTAATTGCTGCTGTTGCGTTCCCGCTTGCCCTGTTCGTTGGCAAGGCGAAGCAGCAGAAGGTTGCTGCAGTGGAAGAACTGCAATCGGCGTAATGTATTGAATAGGAGCCTCTCCGTTGTCTGAATAGACGACGGGGAGGCTTTTTTGCGTGTGTGAATTGTAAATTGTGGGGACGTTTGGTGCGGCAGTTGTGCTGGCGTTCGAGGCTGGAGATTCTGCAGATGCTCGCTGTTGCTGAGGCGGTAAGTGGTAGGCTTTCGATGCGGCAGATGTGGTAGTGTTCAGTGCTGGAGATTGTGTAGACATTCGCTGCTGCAGATCCGGTAGGCGCTCGCCGCCTAACGAACCACAGAGGTCTTATTTGGCCCGAAATCGGGGTTTCTAAATTCTAACGAACCCAGGAGGTCTTATTTGGCGAAAATGAGCCCGAATAGACCCGGAATCCACTTAATAAGGCCCTGTGGGTTCGTTAGAATTATTTGGCCGCCATTTGAGCGCGAATAAGACCTCCACGGTTCGTTAGAACAAAATGCGTGTAGTTGCAGGTGGCGCGGATGTCACTTTTCACAGGCTAAAATATGGTATGGTGGATGGAGTGAATCCAATCAACTACGACTGGCAAGAATTTCAAGTCGAACCCACCACAGAAAGGGACGAATACGATGCGTTTTGCCCAGATGGATGAACGTTATCTGCCGCGGGTGCTGGAGATTTACAACCATTATGTGGAGCATACGACGGTCTCTTTTCACACGGCAGCTCTGACGCTGGATGAAATCCGGCCTAATGTGATACCTACTAATCCGTTGTACAGCACGTATGTGTGCGAAGAGGACGGCGTGATTATCGGCTACGGGCTGCTCACACAGCACAAGAATAAGCAGGCCTATAATACGACGGCAGAGGTCACGATCTATTTGGCCCCGGAGCATCTCGGTAAGCGGATTGGCGCGGAGATGGTTGCTTTTCTGGAGACGAAAGCGCGGGCGAAGGCGTTTCATGTGCTAGTTGCGACGGTCTGCACGGAGAATGAGCGGAGCATTCGCCTGTTTGAGCGTCTTGGGTACGAGCGGGCAGCGTTGTTCAAGGAAGTGGGCCATAAGTTTGGCAGATGGCTCGACATTGCCAGCTATCAGAAGTTTCTGAATTAAGCAGCAGCACACCAACACCAGCGCCTCCATAAAATCCAAACGAAGGAAGGATACAAGCCTATGAATAACCTAACCAAATTTCGAATCGCCAGACAAGCACATGAGCTGTTCGAAGCTTTCGTAGACCCAGCGAAAATCGGCAACTTCTGGTTCTCATCCAGCTCGGAGCGATGGGAGAAAGGCAAGACGGTAACGCTGATCTACAAAGAATACGATGCCGAAGTGGGCATTACTCTGCTCGAGGTCGAGGCGGATAAGAGAATCGTTTTTCAATGGGGTGGCGAGGGCAATATAGTCACGATCACCTTGGAAGAGCAGCCTGACGAGAGCACGATTATTGCCATTAACGAAGAGGGATTTCAAGAGAATGATCCTGAGCTGCTCAGCAAAATCGTGGACAACAAAGAAGGCTGGGTGTATGTGCTTTCGTGCTTGAAAGGGTACTTGGAGTTCGGCGTGACGCAGCTCCGTGCAGGCATTGTCAGATAAATGCGCTATGCAAAGGCAGTTCGGTGGGGACAGAAGCAAGCTGCCCCCCGAACTGCCTTTTTCGATGCGGTCACCGATACCGCAGCCGAAACTCCTTCGGACGAGCCCCCGTGTGCTTACTGAAGCAGCGGACGAAATAGGGAAAGGTTTGAAAGCCGGTTTCTTCGGCGATTTTGCCGATGGGCTCACCGCTATGAATGAGCAGCTGCTTCGCCTGTTCGATCCGGTAGCGGGCGAGGTAGTCTTGCGGCGTACAGCCGAAAGCCTTCTTCATGCAGAGCGCGATGTAGTTGGCGTGAAAATGCAGCTGATCCGATAGCTCCTTGTAGCTGAGCTGTTCCCTGTAGTTGCGCCGCAAGAAAGCGGCCGCCTCATCCGCCAGCGCAAGCTGCGGGTCCTTGGCAGCGGCGGCACTGCTGCCCTCCGCTTGCAGATGGAGCAGCAGCTCCAGCAGCAGCGTTTGTTGGCGAAAGCGGGCTGCAGCGTGGAAGTCGGCATGGAGCTGCAAGAGCTGCTGCAGCCGTTCAAAGATACCTTCCCTTGCATGGAGTTCGCCGAATTTCGGGACGTGAAACACGAAAGTCTCGATATGGGTATGCGGATCGGAGGCCGGCAGGAATACATGCGGTTCGCGTTCGGATGCCACACTCCAGCTGCCCAGCGTCTGAAAATGGAGCCAGTAGAAATGCGTCTCCTCACGGCAGGGGATCACGCTCTTATGTGCACGGTCAGGACGCAGAATCGCAAACTGATTAGCGCCAACGGTGAGTGCAGCGCCATCCTCCTCCAGATAGAGAGTGCCTCGTGTGACCGCGAGCAAGTCGAAGACCCCGATGCTTGCGCGGTCCGGGTGCTTGCCGCCTGCTGCATACGTATCCTCACCCGAAGTGATGTAATGCGGCATGGGTGGAGAAGTAAATCGGAACATTGGGAAGTGGCCCCTTCCGGAGAAGTTTGCTTATATCATAAGTGTTTACAAGGATTTGTGCTATAGGAACGAAATCGACTCCATGTTGTGATTGGATAAAAAGGGGTTGTCATCGGCTATCGGCCGCAGATGTGTAACCGTGCTATATTCGCTTCATAGCTATCCTACTAAGAAGATCCGAAGGAGACGACTCGTATGGAGACGACGACGACTAAACTGATCGCCACCGCATTTCAAGCTTTGCCGTTAGGAGCAATTAAGCCTGCAGGCTGGCTCCGCAATCAATTGCGTATTCAGGCCGATGGATTAACCGGGCATTTGGAAGAGCATTGGAACGATGTTGGGCCGGATAACGGCTGGATCGGCGGTCAAGGCGAGAGCTGGGAGCGCGGGCCTTATTATCTGGACGGACTGCTGCCGCTCGCGTATTTGCTCGAGGATGAGAAGCTGATTGCCAAAGCGCAGCGCTGGGTGGAATGGTCGCTCGCAAGCCAAGGGGAGGATGGCAACTTCGGCCCGCGAGGCACGATTCAATCGGTCAATACCGATATCGATAAGAAGCATGACTGGTGGCATTACATGATCATGCTGAAGGTGATGACGCAGTATGCGGAAGTGACGGGGGACGAGCGTATTGCACCGTTCTTGACCCGATACTTCCGTTATGTCCACAGTCATATCGCGGCTAACCCGCTTGAGGGATGGGCGAAGGCCCGTGGAGCTGAGATGGTGCTGTGCGTGCAGTGGCTGTATAAAGTGACTGGAGAGGCATTCCTGCTGGATCTCGCAGCTATTGTGGCCGAGCAGACGCTCGATTGGACGGATGTTTTCCATGACTTCCCGTACTGGCGCAAAGTAGAGGAGTGGGATTGGAGTACACATGTCGTCAATGTGGCGATGGGCATCAAAACACCGGCCATTCGTTATGAGCTAAGCGGCTTGGAAGTTGAGCTTGCGGCGGTTCATCGCGGCATCGATAGCCTGATGACCTATCATGGTCAAGCGCATGGCATGTTCTCCGGTGACGAGTGGCTGTCCGGTACGAGCCCAAGTCAAGGCGTCGAGCTGTGCGCCGTGGTCGAATATATGTATTCGATGGAGCACTTGACCCGCGTATTTGGCGAAGGACGGTTCGGCGATATTTTGGAAAAGGTGGCGTTCAACGCGCTCCCTGCCGCAATCTCCAAAGACTGGACGTCGCATCAATACGATCAGCAGGTGAATCAAATCGTATGCAACGTAGCCCCGCGGGCTTGGAGCAACGGTCCTGATGCGAACTTGTTTGGCCTGGAGCCGCATTTCGGCTGCTGCACGTCGAATATGCATCAAGGCTGGCCGAAGTTTACGTCCCACCTGTGGATGGCTGACGGGAACGGCGGTTTGGCGGCTGTGTCGTATGCGCCTAGCGTTATAAGCACGAAGGTTGGAAGTGGATCGACGACGGCGGCGACGATTACGGTGAGCGGCGAGTATCCGTTCCGCGACATGGTTAACATAGCCGTGGCACTGGATCGTCCCAGTGAAGCCTTCGCCATTTCGCTGCGGATTCCGGCCTGGTGCGACTCGCCAAGCTTGTCGGTTAACGGGGCTAACGTTTCGCTTCATGTCGTTAATGGCTATGCGAAGGTGGAGCGCGAATGGAAGAACGGGGAAGTGCTGGCCCTGCAATTGCCGATGGTTGTGACGACGACTTCCCGCAATTTGTACGCCATCAGCGTTGAACGCGGACCGCTCGTTTATGCGCTCCCGATTCAAGAGAACTGGCAGCTGCTGACGAAGCGGGCGAAGTTTCACGATTGGGAGGTTTACCCGGGCTCGCCTTGGAAATACGGCCTGATGGCAGACAACGACTACGCGGTCAGCGAGCATGAAGTGCCGTATCAGCCGTTCGATGCGGAACAAGCGCCTGTTCGCCTGCAAGCAACCGGACAGCTGGTGCGCGAGTGGAAAATGGAAGGCAACAACGCGGGAACGCCGCCGATCTATCCGAAGACCGAAGGCCAGGAGCTCGCACAATTGACGCTTGTCCCTTATGGCAGCGCGCGACTGCGGATCGGTGAATTTCCTCTGATAGGGGAACGCGAGAATGCGTGGAAGAAGCGGGTTTAATCTTGTAAAAAGCGGCTGAACAGGGGGCACCACTAACCCGGTTCAGCCGCTTTTGTTGTCATCATCTAATGCGGACAAGCGCATGCTGCAGCACGTTGTTACCGGTCTGCGGCGTGAGCGGCTCTTGGCTGAGGCCGGACACGTTGAGGATGACGTTGCGATTCGCTGTACTGCGGCTGATGCGCACCTCGTACTTAAATTGGACGCTCGATACGTCCGCGTATACGAAATTCGACGTGCCCGGAGCAAGGGATACGAAGCATTTGGTCGTATTGCACGGCGTTAGCGTGAGTGCGACCGGCAGGCCGCTTGACCAGTCGAATACTTGGACGGTCATTCGCAAGGCGTTCGCGTAGCCGAGGTTGACGAGGTCAACGAGCGCGAAGTTGGTACCGGGATTCCGGCGCAGGATCCCCGTCGAGAAGACGGCTCTACTATAACTGCTGCTGCTGCGGGTACTGCCCTTACTGCTAATACGGCTGCTTTTGACGACTATACTGCTTTTTCTCATCATCGACAATCTCTAATCCCCTACTCTCTCATTCATATCGCTGCTAGTCGGTATACTCCTGTTAATAGATGCCGAGAGCGGCGAATTGGTACGGGTATCTGCCTCGAACGATAAGAAAGTATGCGTTTCACCTCGCGTGCATGAAATCAATGGAAACGTCCACAATATAAGGGGCTAACCAAACCGGCTTCACAGGAGGAGAAGAATAACAATGCGGATGAGACAACAATTGCTAAGCCTGACGCTCGTTTGCGTGCTGCTTGGGCTGTGGGTGACCCCAATAAGTGCCTCAGCTGCAAGGCAGGACCATCACGCCCATCAATTACGGTATACCCAATCGATGGTGAATTTGAACAAAGCGCTTCGAGGGCTGTGGGCGGACCATGTTTACTGGACAAGAACCTACATCGTGAGTGCGACCGAGGGGCTTGCGGACCGCGACAAGGTATTGGAGCGATTGCTTCGTAATCAACAAGATCTCGGAAACGCGATAAAGCCGTACTATGGCGAGAAAGCGGGCAATAAGCTGGCCGAGCTGCTGAGGGAGCATATTCTGCTTGCCGGTCAATTGGTTGAAGCGGCGAAGGCCGGCAATCAAGCGGATTTCGAGAAGATCAATAAAGCATGGTATCGCAATGCCGATGTGATTGCTAAATTTCTAAGCGATGCTAACCCTAATTGGACGTACAAAGAGTTAAAGAGCATGATGGAACGTCACTTACAGCTCGTAACGGCGTCAGCGACTGCCAGGCTGAAGAAGGATTGGAATGCGGATGTGCTTGCCTTCGATGAGGGAATTGCTCACATGATGATGTTCGCAGATATCCTCTCACAAGGGATCATTGCCCAGTTTCCAGATAAGTTCAAATAACGAACTTGATCGCAGCCAAGAGGCCGCCGTTTCGTACGGCGGTCTTTTTCATGCTTCCGAGCAGGGTTCAGCAAGAATCGTCAAGAATATAGGATGGAGTCACGTTACAATGAGTGTAGCAAAGGAAGAGGAGGTCATGCATTCGAATGAAGGAGGATTACCTGCTGCAAATTCAAAAGACGATCGATTACGTAGAAGCACATGTGGAGGAGGAGTTATCGTTATCGCGACTGGCGCAGGTCGCGAGGCTGTCCGACTTCCATTTCCACCGGGTCTTTCTGTCCATGGCGGGAGAAACCGTAATGGAATACGTGCGTAAGCGTCGTCTGGCGTTATCGGTTTGGCAGGTGGCCTATTCGGATACAAGGCTGCTCGACATTGCGCTTAACTACGGCTTTCAGAATCATGAAACCTTTACCCGCGCCTTCAAGCGCATGTTCGAAGTGACGCCGGCGGACTACCGCAAACAAGGGATCAAGCCTCCGGCCTATTCGAAGCTCAATGTGCTGCAGCGCAAATACAATCCTTATTTGGGAGGCATTCGCATGGATTATCGGATTGAAACCAAACCCGCGTACAAGGTCATCGGCTACGAGCTTACAACATCTACGAACGATGGCGAGAATCATCGTCAGATTCCGGCCTACTGGCAGGAGTATTTAAAGAATGGCTGGTCCGGCCGCATTCCGAACCGCGTTCATAAGGAGAGTCCGATCGAGCTCGGCATCTGCCACAGCTTCGACATGGCGACCGGAAGCTTCAAGTACCTGATTGGCATGGAAGCAGAGCACTTCGACAATGTGCCGGAGGATCTCGTTTGCCGCGAGTTCGGTGCTTCTGATTATGCGGTGTTTACGACTCCGAAGGTGCCGACCGAGCAGTTCTCTAACTCGATCCAGAGCACATGGGGCGCGATCTTCAGCGAGTGGTTCCCGCATTCCGGTTATGAGCATTCCGGGGCTGCGGAGTTCGAGCTGTATGACTATCGCTGCCACCCGGACAAAGAGCAGGTGGAGATGGACATTTATGTCCCGGTGAAACGCAAAGAAGCGTAAGTTTCCAATCTATAGATCTGCTAAGAAAAGGCGCAGCCGACATTCGGCTGCGCCTTTTCTTATGGCTGCCGGCAAGCGAATTTTGCGCGATAAGGGATGCAAGTTTCGCCTACTTCTCCTTTTTCAACTCAGAAGGGCCTTGAGAAAATAGTGTAGTGCCTTGCCCGGGGTGGAAAAAGGTGTACTGCCCGAAAAAATCCCGTTGAGCACGGGAAGTCCCGCGTTTATCCTAAGTCTACAAGATAGAGGTAAGGAGCGAGCAGGTTGAGCTATTTTTCAATAGAAGGAAATGCGTTTGTGGTGGACGGCAAGCCCGTCCGTCTTCTGTCCGGCGCTATGCATTATTTCCGCATTGTACCCCAGTACTGGGAAGACCGATTAATGAAGTTGAAAGCTTGCGGACTAAACACGGTGGAGACGTACATCCCGTGGAATGTGCATGAGCCGTATGAAGGGCAGTTCTGTTTCGATGGAATAGCCGATGTGTGCGCTTATATCGAGCTTGCGGGCAGCCTCGGCTTGCATGTCATTGTTCGTCCGAGTCCCTATATATGTGCAGAATGGGAATTTGGCGGACTGCCTGCTTGGCTGCTGTCCGATTCCGATATGCAGCTGAGATGCAGCTATCCGGCTTATCTGAACAAGGTGGATGCCTATTATGATGCGCTCATCCCTCGGTTGAAGCCGCTGCTTTGCACGAACGGCGGACCGATTATCGCGGTGCAGATCGAGAATGAATATGGCAGCTATGGCAATGACGCCAAGTATCTGGACTATTTGCGGCAGGCGCTTCTTAAACGCGGTATCGATGTGCCGCTGTTCACCTCCGATGGGCCGACGGATGCGCTGCTGCAGGGCGGATCGGTTCCGGGTGTGCTGTCGACGGTCAATTTCGGCTCCAATCCGACTTCTTCTTTCGACAAGCTGAAGGACTATCAGCCGGATTCGCCGCTCATGTGCATGGAGTATTGGAATGGGTGGTTCGACCATTGGGGCAAACCCCATCATACGCGCGATGCTGCGGATGCGGCGGCGGTGTTGGATGAAATGCTGGCTGCCGGCGCTTCCGTCAACTTCTACATGTTCCATGGCGGTACGAATTTCGGTTTCTATAATGGCGCGAACTGCCAGGAGCCTAATCTCTACGAGCCGACGATCACGAGCTATGACTACGATTCCCCTCTGGATGAGACAGGAGTACCGACGGCTAAGTATTATGCGGTGCGTGAAGTCATTGCCCGATATGAAGAACTCGGCCCACTGGAGCTTCCGCCCGCCATCGCTCGCCGGGCCTATGGGCAAGTCGAACTCACGGAGCAAGCAGATATGTGGGAGCAATTGGACGTGCTGTCGGCGCCGGTTCAATCCGTTACACCGGTTCCGATGGAGAAGGTTGGACAGAATTATGGTTTTATTTTGTATTCGACGCACATCTCGGGACCGCGGCCTTCAGAGCAGCTTCATCTGCAAGAAGTACGTGACCGGGCATTAGTCTTTGTCGATGGCGCGTTTAAAGGCGTGATCGAGCGGGCGCAAACGCCGCAATCGCTTGCGATCGAAGTGCCTGCCGGAGGCGCGAGGCTCGATATTCTCGTTGAAAATATGGGCAGGATCAACTACGGTCCTTACCTGAAGGACCGCAAAGGAATCACGGAAGGGGTTCGACTGGGGTTCCAATTTCTCTTCGATTGGACCATTCGGCCGCTTCCGCTGGAAGACCTGACGAAGCTTTCTTTTGACGCCAACGGCAGCTCGAAGGCGGATGGACCGAGGTTCTATAAAGGAACGCTCCATGTTTCGAACGCCAATGCAGATACGTTCTTGGATATGCAGGGCTGGACGAAAGGCGTCGTCTTCCTGAATGGCTGCAACGTAGGGCGCTACTGGAGCAAGGGTCCGCAGCAAACGCTGTATGTGCCTGCGCCTCTGCTTCGCGAAGGCAGCAATGAAATCATCGTATTCGAGCTGCATGGGGCTTCGCAGACATCGGCCGTTATGTTCATGGATACGCCGAGATTAAATCACCAGCTACAGCAAGCTGAGTAATAACAAGGAATTAAAAATACGCACAAGAAGGTGAATCGGCGTGACTACTCCAATCAAAATGCCGCAATCGATCCAGGATATCCTAGCCCTGGCGGACACAGAGCTAGCTAATCATCCAAAGCTGCTTCATATGTTCAAGCAATGTTTTCCGAACACCTTGGAAACGACCACACGCCTGCTGGATGACGGGACATCCTTCGTGTTTACCGGCGACATCCCGGCGATGTGGCTGCGGGATTCCAGTGCGCAGGTCAGACCCTATATTCAGCTGGCATCGGGAGATCCGGAGCTGGGCCGCATCATTGAAGGGCTGTTGAAGCGCCAATTCCAGTGCATCCTGCTCGATCCGTACGCAAATGCCTTTAACGAAGAGGCCAATGACAATCGGTACGAGAACGACATCACGGAATTGCCTGCACCGAGCCCATGGGTTTGGGAGCGCAAATATGAGATCGATTCGCTCTGTTATCCGCTTCAGATCAGCTATTTGTACTGGAAACAGACGGGCAGCACAGCTGCTTTCGACGATACGTTCAGGCAGGCGGCGGCACGCATTCTGCAGCTATGGCGCGTGGAGCAGAAGCATGTGGAAGAGTCGCCGTACCGCTTCACTCGCGTATCCGGGCCGCCGAGCGATACGATCCACAACAACGGAATGGGTGCGCCGGTCAGTTACACCGGCATGACCTGGTCCGGCTTCCGGCCAAGCGATGATGCTTGCGCCTATGGATATCTGGTTCCGGCTAACATGTTCGCAAGCGTGGTGCTCGGCTACTTGGCCGAGATTGCAAGCGAAGTGCTGGACGACGCGTCTATGCAGAGCGAAGCGCTAGCGCTGCAGGAAGAGATCGACGTTGGCATTCACGATTTCGGTATCTACAAGCACCCGGTTTACGGCGATATATTCGCTTATGAAACCGATGGGCAGGGCAATTACACGTTGATGGACGACGCGAATGTGCCAAGCCTGCTGTCCATTCCTTATCTGGGCTATGCACCTAAGGAAGATCCGATTTACCTGAATACGCGCCGATTCATTCTGAGCAAGGACAATCCTTACTATTACGAAGGCAGCTGCGCGAAGGGAATCGGAAGCCCGCATACGCCGCCGCGTTATATCTGGCATATCAGCTTGGTTATGCAAGCACTCACCTCGACCGACGATCAGGAAATCGCGGAGCTGGTGAAGCTGCTGATTGCTACCGATGGAGACACAGGCTTCATGCACGAGGGCTTCAGCGTGGATGATCCGACTCAGTTTACAAGATCGTGGTTTGCTTGGGCAAACACCTTGTTCGGTGAGCTGATTCTGAAGCTGATCCAAGAGAAGAAGCTTGAAGCTATGCTCGCCTAAGCGAAGCATCGTTAACTATTAAGGAGGCTAACTACATGAGTGAGACCGTACATGAAGTGGAGAATGGCGTTCATAATTATAGCAGTGAATCGGAGTGGGTCAAACCAACGGATCCGGTAACGTTGGAGCGTCTGGAATGGTTCCGGGATCAGAAGCTCGCTCTGATGATGCACTGGGGTCCGTATTCCCAGATTGGCATGGTAGAGTCGTGGACGCTTAGCGACGAAGACGGCGATTGGGCACGAAATGACGTCGATTGGACGAATGACTATGAAGAAATGAAACGCGAGTACTTCGCGTTGAATAAGACCTTTAATCCGATTCGCTTCGAACCGGAGAAATGGGCGGAAGTAGCTGCGGAAGGCGGCTTCAAATATTTGATCTTCACAACGAAGCATCACGATGGCTTCTGCATGTGGGATACGCATACGACGGACTATCGCATTACCGGCAAGGAAACGCCTTTCCATGCGCACCGCTACGCGGATATTTGCAAGCATGTATTCGATGCCTTCCGTGATAAAGGACTTGCGATCGCGACTTATTTCTCCAAAGCGGACTGGCATACGCCGTATTACTGGGCACCGGGAATGGAGAGAGGCCGTCATATGTGGCGCGGACCTTCTTACAATCCGGCGGAACACCCTTCCATGTGGGAGAAATTCGTACAGTTCACGCATGAGCAAATTATGGAGCTGATGACGCGCTACGGCCGCATCGACATTCTATGGCTGGATGCGGGCTGGGTGCGGGATGGCGGCAAGGTGAATCAAGATATTCGTCTGGGCGAAGTGGTGGAGCGTGCACGTCAGACTTCGCAGCCATGGCTGCTGTCGGCTGACCGTACAGTAGGCGGCGCGTATGAGAACTACGTCACACCGGAGCAAACGATCCCGGATCGTCCGCTGCATGTGCCGTGGGAGAGCTGCATCACAATCGGTACTTCGTTCTCGTTTGGCTTTGAGGACAAGTACAAGTCCGCACGCCAATTGGTTCATATCTTGATGGAGGTTGTAGCCAAAGGCGGCAACCTGGCACTGAATGTTGGACCTCAGCCGGATGGCAGATTGCCAAAAGGCGCGGTGAAGAGCATGAAGGACCTCGGCGCTTGGATGAAAGTGTTTGGCGAAGCAGTCTACGGCACGCGGATTAGCGCGCCATATTACACAGGCGATTGTGCGTTTACGCGCAAAGGCGACACGGTTTACTGCACCTACCTATATGCAAGCGAGGAAGCTCCGGTTTCCGGACAAATCCGTATTCCGTACACAGAAGCGATTACAGGTATTGAGCTCGTGAATACCGGAGAATCCGTCTTCTACACGCGGGATCAAGAAGGCATTACCGTTCATCTTCCCGAAAGCCAGCTGAGTGGGCCGGCTCCGATCGCACATGTTTTCCGCATGGCTACCAAGTAAATCGGGTGGTATTCGACCCCGTTAATTTGGCAATGAGCCATAAACTGGTGTAGAATAAAGAGTATTTTTTTAAAGCCTATGACACGGGAAACATAAGATAAAGGGGGATGGACATGAACAGCAATTGGTTCCGTAAATTACTTTTATCATATCTTCCCGTGTTTTTTGTTGTTGTCACGATATTATTTGTTGTATTCTTCCAAACCCTTAACGAGCAGAATCGCAAAGAAGCGATTAAGGCCAATGAGTTTCTTGCTCAGCAGGTTGTAAGGTTCACGGACAATTCGCTGAAGACGCTCGATTATCGTATTTTGCGAGACACGCTTTCGACGGCGGAGCTGAGGAAATTCTTTAATGCGAAGAGCGAAGACGTGTACATCAATATGCAAGCCAACACGCTCATGGATGATTGGAAGCTTAACTATTCGATCATCGATTCCGCCTATCTCATCCGGTTAAAGGATGATTTCGTTGTAGGTGACGGATCGGGCATTACTGCTGACTTTGTGGACAAGCCATTTATAGAGCCATACATAGAGCAGAAGCTGCCACCGGGCAAATGGACGGGAAAACGAAGCTACAAGCCCTATACAGCGGAGAAAGCAAAGGATGTCATTACGCTAGTGCAGGACTATCCGCATTTTACGACGGAGAAAAAAGGGTATATCGTCGTGAATGTCAGCTTGTCTAAACTGAAAGCCTCGGTTACGCCGATGTACAATCCGAATCTGACCTTTGTACGCATCAGCGACAAACTTGGCAGCACCCTGATGGAAGACAGCACGGCGAGCCAAGGAGACAGAAGCGTGCTTTCCCATTATGTTTCTCCTTATACAGGCTGGGAAGTCGAGAGCGGACCGGCTGATTCCGTTTTGTCGCGGCTTGCCCTCAATTTCTATAGCATTTGGGTCATCATTGCCATCGTTGCCGTTCTATTGGGCGTTATCTGGGTCGTTCACGTAACAAGACGCAATTATAAACCGATCAGTCAATTGGTTTCTTTGATACGTACAAGCGCATTAATCAAACCGGAGGAAGGCAAGACCGGTGACAATGAATTCGGGTTTATCCGCGGTGCGCTTGAGCATCTGATGGAGGAAACGACGAAAACGAGGGAACAGAATAAAGAAACGGTTATTTTGAAGAAGAAACATCGCTTTAACGAAGCCATCGAAGGGCGCGTGCCTATTCGAGAAACGGAATGGCAGGCGGATTTGCTTACGTATCATGTCAATCCGACAGGCTCGAAGGCGTTTGTGTTCGTGCTTGAAATTGACCGTTATCCGCAGTTTATCGAGACCTATCATCACCAGGATCAATCCATTCTCAAGTTTGTCATCTCCAGCGTGACACAGGAAATGTCTGCGCTTAGCGGGGCAAGCGTTTGGGCGGAGTGGATTGTAGACAGTAAGCTGGCCGCTATCGTGTGGGTGCCGGATGAAGCGGACGCGAATGCGCTCAGCGTGCAAATCGGCGAGCAAATCGTGGAATGGGTGCGGGGCAATTTGAGCTTCACGGTTACCATCGGTGCAGGGGCTATCGCTAGCAGTCTCGAAGGGATTCGGAGCTCGTATGAGCTCGCGGGCAATCTGCTGCAATATAAGGCGGTGCTAGGTACGGGAAGATTGCTTCAGCCTTCGGAGCTGGATGCGTCCAAGTTCCGTGTTCACGATTATTTTGGCACCATACACTCTCTATCTCAGGCGATCAGGCTAGCTGAGAGCGGATGGAAGAGGCATCTGGACGAGCTGTTTGATCAAATCCAAGATTCGATCTCATCGCGGAAGGAAATCGAGAGCTTCTTGCAGTTCCTTCACCAGCAGCTTAGTCGGGTTTTTGTAGAGCTGTCCAAGGATTATCGCAATGTGTGGAAAGATGCGGGCGCGGAGCTGGTTGAACTAGGGAGGAACTGGGAGACGGCAGTTGAATTGAAGCAGGGCTGCACGCAGATCTTCGAAGCCGCGACCGATCGCTTGCAAGCGCTCAAGGATTCCCAGCGAACGCGTGCTGTCATCGGCGACATTCGGGCTTATATCGAAGAGCATTATGCCAATCCCGAGCTCTCGCTTGACCATCTCAGCGACAAATTCAACCTTCATGCGAAGAATATCAGCAAGCTGTTCAAAGAAGAGTCCGGCGGGAATTTCGTAGACTTCTTAATCGGACTGCGAATGGATAAAGCCAAACAGCTGCTGCTCAGTACCGACATATCGTTACAGGAGATTAGCGTGCAGGTCGGCTACTTCAATTACAACTCGTTCAATCGTGCATTCAAGAACGTTGCGGGACTTTCACCGAGCGATTATCGCAAGCAGCAGAAATGATGGGCATTCTATAACCTTGGGTCATGCCGGCAGCACCGGCGGACGCCAAGGTTTTTTTGCGAGCAGCTACGCGATATTCGGCGGTTTGCGGGGGCGAAAAAGGGCAAGTGTAGAAAAATGAGGAGTACTCTTATTTCCCGGTGCTGAAATACCACCAAACGCACACGCTGCGAAAATAGTGGTATCGCGGAATCTTACGAATTGCCGGTGCTGTCCTCGGCGGGCTAGAATCGAGCTACCGAATACGACACTGAATAAAGGGGTAATGCGGATGGCGCAGACATGGAGCAAAATGAGGCGGAGTTGGGAGCTATACCTGCTTGTCCTTTTACCGGTACTTTATCTTATCATCTTCAAATATATACCGATGTTTGGAGTCATTATCGCGTTTAAAGACTTTAATGTCATTAAAGGGATCTTAGGCAGCCCGTGGGTCGGATTTAAACACTTCGATAATTTGTTCAGCTCGCCGAACTTCCCGATCCTCATTAAGAATACGCTTATCATCAGTTTCTACTCCCTCTTGGCAGGATTCCCGATTCCGATTCTGCTGGCGCTCGCACTTAACGAAATTCGGACAGGCTTCTTTAAACGGTCCGTTCAAATGATCACTTACGCGCCTCACTTTATTTCGACGGTTATCATGGTATCGATTATTATTCTGATGCTTTCCCCGCATGTTGGGGTAATTGACAGAGTCTTGTCCTTCTTAGGTTGGGAGTCCATTAACTTCATGGGTGAGCCCAAACTATTTAAATCTATTTATGTTTGGTCCGGCGTATGGCAGGAAATGGGTTATGCGTCCATTATCTATATCGCAGCACTGGCCAGCGTCGATCCTTCGCTCTATGAAGCGGCACGTATGGATGGCGCCTCACGATTCAAGAAAATCATTCATATCGATTTACCGTCCCTGCTCCCGATAACAATTACGCTGCTCATTCTGAGTCTGGGTAATGTCATGGCAGTCGGCTTTGAGAAAATCTTCTTGATGCAAAACTCGCTGAACTTAAGTACTTCCGAGGTTATCTCGACTTATGTGTATAAGGTCGGTTTGCTCGGAGCGAATTTCAGCTTCTCCTCTGCGGTTGGACTCTTCAACTCCGTCATTAACTTGATTCTGCTTGTTGGCGTGAACGCCGTTGCACGCAGAGTTTCACAAAACAGCTTGTGGTAGAAAGGCGGCCGTCTATGTTTATCAAACAAAAAATCAGAGAACCTTTCGGCGACCGTGTCTTGCTGATAAGTCTGTATCTCTTGCTTGCAGCGATTACGCTGACTGTGCTTTATCCGCTGCTTTATATTTTCAGCTCTTCCCTCAGCTCGCCGGATGCCGTCGTTTCAGGCAAAGTGTGGCTGTTCCCGGTCGACTTCTCCTTTAGAGCCTATAAGTCGATTTTCCAGAGCTCGCAGCTCATGACAGGTTATTATAACAGCTTTATTTATACGGTTTTCGGAACGTTGATTAACGTTACCTTTACCGTGCTCATGGCTTTCCCGCTGTCGCAGCGGACGATGCCCGGCCGCAAATACATCATGATCCTCATGATGGTGACGTTATTTTTTAGCGGCGGACTCATACCAACGTACTTGCTGGTAAAAAATTTACACATGCTGGATACGCGCTGGGCGCTATGGCTGCCGGGAGCGTTCTCCATTTTCCAAGTTATCATCGCCAGAACCTTCTTCCAATCTTCGATCCCGCAGGAGCTGCAGGAGGCTTCGCAAATGGATGGTTGCCGAGATATCCGATATCTGTGGAGCATCGTGTTGCCATTGTCCAAACCGGTCTTGGCCGTAATGACGCTGATGTACGCGGTAGGCCACTGGAATGCTTACTTTGATGCCCTGATCTACTTGAGATCGGAACATCTTTTCCCGCTGCAATATGTCCTTCGCAACATGCTGATTCTGAACGCAGCTGACCCGTCGATGCTGGCGAATACCGCTCAAAGTCTTCGCGATAAAGGCTTCGAGCAGGTGCTGAAATATGCGCTGATCGTCGTAGCCTGCGTACCTGTTCTCATCATGTATCCTTTCGTACAGAAGCATTTCGTCAAAGGGGTTATGGTTGGTTCCTTAAAGGGCTAACTTCAGCAATAGCGTGAACTAATTGTGGAGGTGGGGCGCGACAGCATCGATCTGACTTAAGCGTATTGGCAATCAGGGGGAACTGCTCGGAAACTCGGGCAGCTGCAACGAAACAATTCATTCTAGGAGGAGTTCGTTTTGAAAAAGTCCATCTGGGTATCACTCATGATCGTATTGATCAGCAGTATCGTTCTTTCCGCATGTGGCAGCAACAACAAAGAGAATGCCGGTGCAGGCAATGAAACAAAAGGTGACAATACAGCTACTGAATCGTCTGAGCCGATCAATATCGGATTTTTTGCGCCGCAGGGCAAAGCACCGCTTGAGGATAATGAGTACACGAAGCTCGTGGAAGAGAAATTCAACGTTAAAATCAAGTGGGATGTCGCTCCTACCGATGCACTTGTAGACCGTAGACAGCTGCTGCTTGCAAGCGGCGACTATCCGGAAGTGTTCCTGGAAGCGAAATTCACGACCGGCGACTTGATGACGTATGGCAAGCAAGGCGTGCTTATTCCGCTTAACGATCTCATTGACAAATATGCGCCGAATTTGAAGGCGATGATGGAGAAGAAGCCTTACTTGAAAGAAGCGATGACAGCACCGGACGGCAATATTTACGGGATTCCGCGTTTGAATGAATGCTACCACTGCGTACATGCACAGAAGTACTGGATGAACAAAGAATGGCTCGACAAGGTAGGGCTTGCTGTTCCTACAACAACGGACGAGCTGTATACCGTTCTGAAAGCTTTCAAAACAAAAGATCCGAACGGCAACGGCAAGGCCGATGAAATTCCATTGACAGGCGCTCCGAACAAATCGGTTTGGAACGGTAACATTGACTCCTATCTAATGAATTCATTTATTTATAACGATAACGATAAGTATTTAACGGTAACAGACGGTAAAGTGGATTTTGCAGCGAACAAGCCGGAGTGGAAAGAAGGCTTGGCTTACATGCACAAGCTGTACAGCGAAGGTCTGATCGACAAAGCATCCTTCACGCAGAATGATCAAGCCGTAGGTCAGCTCGGCCAACGCGAAGGCGATGAGATTGTTGGTTCCATTACGACGGCTCTTGTCAGCTACTTGGTTAAAGCGTATGAAGATACGGATGAGCGTCAGAAGCACTGGGTAATCGTACCGCCGGTAAAAGGTCCAAGCGGCGTTCAACTTGCAGGTACATCGCAAGGCATCAGCGAGTTCCCAATGGCGATTACGAACAAAGCGTCCGAAGCACAGCAAATCGCTGCGATCAAAATCATCGACTATGCGTATAGCGAAGAAGGCTCGTTGTTCAGCGAATATGGCGCTAAAGAAGGCATTGGCTGGAAGAAAGCAGAAGCTGGCGAACTTAATATTACGGGCCAACCTGCAAAGTACAGCTTCGAAGGACTTCAAAAAATAGACGAGAATGTAGTACGTAACGACAGCTGGTCGCTTCTTGGACCTAAAGACTTGTCCAAAGAATTCCGTGATCTGTTCGCGACAGCTCAAGACCCGCTGACTGCTGCAGGCTATGAGAAACGCCTTGCAGATGCAACGGCAGCCTACGATGCGTATTCACCGAAGGAAACGTATCCATCCGGTGCTTATGTGAAAGCAGAAGATACGGATACAATCGCTCAATTGGCGACTTCCATCAAGGATTACGTCAATTCGAACATGGCGCAATTCATCATCGGCGACAAGGATATTGAGAAAGATTGGGATGGCTACGTGAAAGGGTTCGACGGCTTGAACCTGCCGCAATACATCCAAATTTATCAATCCGCGATTGAAAAGAAATAAATTCAAAGATCAAGGAAGTATTCCTTCGGGCGTACTTCCTTGTGCTTGTCTTGGGGGAGAAAGGGAGGAAGGTATTATGCGTTACAAAGACGCTTCGCTTACAGTCTCTGAACGGGCAAGTGATTTGCTTGCATACATGACAGTCGAAGAGAAGATCGGTCAGATGACCCAGCCATTCGGGTGGAAAATGTATCAGAAGAGGGCTGATGGCACGATCGAGCTGGATGCTGGCTTTCGGGAGCAAATCAAGAAAGGCGGCATTGGCTCACTCTATGGCACGCTTCGTGCTGATCCATGGACGGAAGTAACGCTGGAGAACGGGCTTTCGCCGGAGGAAGGTGCTCGCGCTGTTAACGAGATTCAGCGTTATGCGATGGAACAGTCCAGACTCGGCATTCCGATTCTGTTCGGGGAAGAGTGCTCACACGGCCATATGGCAATTGGCGCGACCGTGTTTCCGGTGCCGCTTCTGATCGGAAGCGCATGGAATGTGGATTTGTACCGCGAGATGTGCCGCGCTGTAGCACTTGAAACGCGCAGCCAAGGCGGGGCGGCTACGTATTCGCCGGTGCTCGACGTCGTACGCGATCCGCGCTGGGGCAGAACCGAGGAGTGCTTCGGCGAAGACCCGTTCATGATCGGGGAGCTGGCGGTTGCCGCTGTACAGGGATTGCAAGGGGAACGGCTTGATGGGGAAGGCAGCTTGATCGCCACGCTGAAGCATTTTGTCGGCTACGGCGCATCCGAAGGAGGACGCAACGCAGGTCCTGCCCATATGGGCAAACGGGAGCTGCATGAAGTCGATCTGCTGCCGTTTCGCAAAGGTGTCGAAGCCGGCGCGAAGTCGATTATGCCGGCTTATAACGAGATCGACGGTGTACCTTGTACGTCGAATGCCGAACTGCTGGAGCACGTACTCCGCGAGGATTGGGGGTTTGACGGGTTCGTCATCACCGATTGCGGAGCGATCAACATGCTTGCGTGGGGACATGATGTTGCCAAGAATGGCGAAGAGGCTTCGGCAATCTCGCTTAAGGCAGGCATCGATATGGAAATGTCGGGAGCGATGTTCGGCGTTCATCTCCATAACGCGCTTCTTAACGGATTAATAGAGGAAGCGGATCTGGATGCGGCCGTTCTGCGGATTCTGAAGGCGAAGTTCGAGCTTGGATTGTTCGATCGGACTTACGTTGACCCGGCTGCAGCCGCACGGATTATTGGCTGCGCAGAGCATGCTGAGCTGGCGCGCGAGGTCGCTCGACAAGGCATCATCCTGCTGAAAAACGAAGGCGCGGCACTGCCGCTGTCTAAGGCGACAGGTGGCAAAATCGCCGTAATCGGTCCGAATGCCGATCACATCTACAACCAGCTTGGCGATTATACGTCACCGCAGCCGCGCGAGCAGATCGTTACGCTGCTTGATGGCATTAAAGCAGCGCTGGGCGAGGAAGCACAGGACCGTGTACGCTACGCGCCGGGCTGTAGAATTCAAGGCGATTCCAAGGAAGGCTTCGCATCTGCCCTGGCATGTGCAGAGCAAGCCGATGTCGTCATACTGGCGCTCGGCGGCTCCAGTGCGCGGGACTTTGGCGAAGGCACCATCGATCTGCGCACGGGTGCATCCGTTGTGTCGGAGCTTGCTTGGAGCGATATGGAATGCGGCGAAGGCATCGACCGTACCGGACTTCACTTGATGGGTGTGCAGCTTACGCTGGCGCAGGAAATTCATAAACTAGGCAAGAAACTCGTTGTCGTCTATATCAACGGCCGTCCGATTGTAGAGCCGTGGATCGACGAGCATGCCGATGCCATTCTGGAAGCCTGGTACCCCGGGCAAGAAGGCGGCGCGGCGCTAGCGGACATTCTGTTCGGCGACGTGAATCCGTCCGGCAGACTGACGATATCGGTGCCGAAGCATGTCGGCCAGCTGCCGGTATACTATAACGGCAAACGCAGCCGGGGCAAGCGGTATTTGGAGATGGATGCAAAGCCTCGTTACCCGTTTGGCTTCGGACTGAGCTACACGACTTTCGAATATAGCGAGCTTGCTGTATTCCCGGAGGTCATATCGCCGGATGGGAAAGCAGTCGTTACCGTGAAGGTGGCCAATACCGGCGAAGTTGCCGGCACTGAGGTTGTTCAGCTTTATATCTCCGATAAAGTAAGCTCGATTACTCGGCCGGGGAAGGAATTGAAAGGCTTCGAGCGCGTGGCGCTTGAGCCGGGAGAAAGCAAAACCGTCAGCTTCATCGTAGGCAAGGAGCATCTGCAGATGCTGGATGCGAACTTGAAGCCGTTTGTGGAAGCCGGCGAATTCCTGATGATGATCGGTAGAAACGCAGAAGACGTAATCAGCACATCTTTGCATGTGCATAGTGAGGTGTAAGGGATGTATCGCATTCATCGTTTTATTCGTAACTTGTCGGAGCGCCAATGGGCAGAAGCTTCGACCTTGCTGGATTGGGAGATGAGAAAGGTCCGCTATGGCTTGCCGGGCGAATATGAGACGCTTCCGGGCGGGGAGCCGACGATCCTGAAGGACACGCGCCTGGATGGGAAACATGGCATTACTTATTTTCTGAAGAAACAAATCTCGATTCCTTCGCATTGGAAGGAAGGGACGGCCGGCTTGACGATGAGTGGCGGCGGCGAAGGGCTGCTGCGCGTGAACGGCGCTTCTTACCAGGGGCTGGACCGCAATCATGACTTCGTTCCACTGTATCTGAAAGGCGCAGGCCGCGAGCCGCTGCTTGAGATCGAGCTGTTCGATCCCATCCCGGAGCCGGTTGATCCACTGAACAACCAAGCGCCGGTCGTTTCGCCGGTCACGAATTATGAAGTGAAGCTGGTTCGCGTCAATAAGGCTGCGCAGAGCTTGCTCTACAGCGTTCAAGCTGTCTACGAGACGATGCGCATGCTGCCGGAGCAGGACTACAGCCGCCAGCAAATGATGGACGCGCTTTATGCGACCATGAGAGAAGCAGAACAGTTACCGGAGGATAGCTGGCATAGCCCGGAGCTGGTTGCTGCCATTGAGCAGGGACTCCGTGATCAGATTGGTGAAC
Source organism: Paenibacillus sp. J22R98 (assembly GCF_059383835.1). Classification (NCBI taxonomy): domain Bacteria; kingdom Bacillati; phylum Bacillota; class Bacilli; order Caryophanales; family Paenibacillaceae; genus Paenibacillus; species Paenibacillus sp. J22R98. The sequence continues at coordinate 126,482 of NZ_JBXENW010000010.1, read as the reverse complement.
GGCTCCCGGTAAATCGGGCGCAAGGTATGATGCATATGGTCGGTCAATCGCATATCGATATTGCTTGGCTGTGGCCGGTTCGGGAGACGGTTCGCAAAGCAAGCCGTACCTTCTCGACGATGACATCGCTGATGGAGGAATACCCGGAGTTCATCTACTCTCAAAGCCAGCCGCTCCTGTATGCGTTTGTGAAAGAGCATGATCCAGCCCTCTATGTGAAAATCAAACAAGCCGTAGCGGACGATCGGTGGGAGCTTGTCGGAGGCATGTGGGTCGAGCCGGATCTCAACATTCCAAGCGGGGAGTCGCTTGTTCGTCAAATGTTGTACGGACAGCTCTTCTATCGCGATGAGTTCAACAAGAGCTCGGCGATCGAATGGCTGCCGGATACGTTCGGCTACTGCGCATCCCTGCCCCAGCTGCTGAAGCTGGCAGGGGTCGATTATTTCATGACCACCAAGCTGAACTGGAACGATACGAATAAATTCCCGCATGAGCTGTTCCGCTGGGTTGGTATCGACGGGACTGCTATTGTCTCTTACTTGAACCATGGCATTAATGAGCATACAAGACCGAAGGATGTCGAAGAGCACTGGAGAGAGTATCGCCAGAAGGATAAGCTGAATGAACTGATGCTGCTGTACGGACATGGCGACGGAGGCGGCGGGGTAACGCGCGAAATGATAGAATTCGCAAAGCGCGGCTCGCTGATGCCGGGTCTACCGACAAGCAGCTTCAGCACGGCGGCTGCCTTCTTCGAATCCGTAGAGGAAGTCTCGCACACCTTGCCGGAGTGGCACGGAGACTTGTATCTGGAGCTGCATCGCGGCACGTTGACGACGCATGGCCGCAATAAGAGAAGCAATCGTAAAGCGGAGGTGCTGTACCGCGAAGCGGAGATTTGGAGCTCGCTGGCTCGTGCATATACGGGCGCAGGCGGTCATCCGGAAGCGCTTGCCGAAGGCTGGAAGCTGATGATGCTCAATCAGTTCCATGACATTATTCCGGGTACGGCGATTACGGAAACGTATGAAACGTCAGCTGCGGAATACGAGCGAATTTTTGCGCTCGGCAACCAAGGGCTCTCGCAAGCGATGCTTACCGTCGCCGGGGAGATTGGCGCGGTCGGCGAAGGAACGCCTTACGCCGTGTTCAACAGTCTTGGCTGGGAGCGCAATGAAACCCTGGTGCTGGAGGTTGGCGCACATCAAGTGGGCGTCCGCGCGTTTGATGATGAGGGCCTTCAACTGCCATGCGATCGGGTAGAGCTTGAATGCGGCAAGTTCCGGTTGTCGATTGCCGTCTCCGCTATCCCCGCTTTCGGTTATAAAACGATCTGGCTGCGGGAGTCTGCAGATGCTGGAGCGAAGCCGCGTCAGGTGAGCCAAGCTGGCGAGGCGGGTTCTCTGGACGAGTGGGAAACCGTTCATTACAAGCTGGCATTTAATGAACGCGGGGAGATCGTCCGTTGGCTCGACAAAGCGGCGAACCGCGAGCTGTTACCTAAGGGTGCAAAGGCGAATGAGCTGCAGTTCTTCCACGACAGACCGCTGTACTGGGATGCGTGGGATATCGATCCTAAATTCGAGCAGTTCAGAGCCGGCGAAGCAGAACTGATTTCGAAGAAGCTGGTGATTTCCGGCGAATCGCTGGATATCATTCGTTTCGAATGGCGCTTGGGTGAATCCCTTATTTCGCAGGATCTGATGCTGTACCATCACCAGAAGCGGGTGGATTTCAAGACGCGCGTACAGTGGAACGAGAGTCATAAATTGCTGAAGGTCGCATTCCCTGTGGATGTCTTAAGCACGAAGGCAACCTATGAAATTCCGTTTGGCGCCATGGAGCGTCCGACACATCGCAATACAAGCTGGGAGCAGGCGCAGTTCGAAGTCTGCGGACATCGTTGGGCGGATTTATCGGAAGGCGGCTACGGCGTCAGCCTCCTGAACGATTGCAAATACGGCTACGACGTGAAAGACGGCGTGCTGCGCCTGTCCTTGCTTCGCGCTCCGAAATGGCCGGATAACACCGCCGACCAAGGCGAGCACGAGTTTACGTATTCGTTGTTCCCGCATGAACAGGATTGGCGTCAGGCCGAGGTTGTGCGCAGGGCGGCGGAACTGAATCACCCTGCGATTGCCCTGCGTCTGCCGGAAGGCAACATGTCGGCGAACGCCTTGCCAGCATCGTTCTCAATGCTGCAATTAGACAGCCGCACGGTCTTGCTTGATACCGTCAAGCCGGCAGAACGCGGTGAAGGAACGATTCTCCGTTTCTACGAATCAACGGGAAGCCGTGATCAAGTGAAGATCCAGCTGCCGGCAGGTACGAAGCGGACGAGCATCGTCAATCTGCTTGAGGATGAAATGGAACCATGCAGCATCGGTGATGACGGCGTACTTACGTTGTCGTTTAAGCCTTACGAGATTCAAACGGTTCGCTTCATATAGAATAAAGAAAAGCTGCCTCAAAAGTGTTACTAATCACTTTTGGGGCAGCTTTTTTGTGCGAAGGGATATGTTCTTTGCTCTCCATTGCGCAGATCTCCGCAGGTTTTTCACGCTAACGAACCGTAGAGCTCTTATTGGAGACAAATCGGTTGGTTAAAATTCTAACGAACCACACAGGCGCTATTTCGCGTTGAGATGCCATTTATCGCTCTATTTCCCTTAATAACGTGCACACGATTCGTTAGATTTGAATAGCGTCTGTTTTCCTGCAAATAAGACCCTCATGGTTCGTTAGAATAAAATAACAGCCAGGCAGGGGCTATTAGCTATCCTGACCTCTGCGACAACAGAACAATGCTACCGTTTGCGAATTTCAAAAAACTCGCAGGCGTTACGGTCGTGGTAAGCGACATCGCTGACGCTGGATTGGCTGACGACGGTCGTGTCATCGAAGCGGATAATGATGCCGCCGGAATCGACGATGTGGTCGTCCTTGTAGACGCGAAGCTTATATTGGCGCTCCATCGCCTCGGTGAAATCGTCATCCGTCTGGAGACGGCGGTACAAGGCCATGAAAGGCCCTCCTTCCTTAGGCTCCTATACTAGCAGAGAGCACGCGTTCAAAGTGATATTCCATATCTCCGGCCATGGCGGCAGGCGTATCGCCCGTAACGCGGAAATCGTGGCTGTACAGCAGCTCGAAATCGCCGAAATCAACTTGCTTATAGAACTCGAAGCAAGGGAACCCGTCATGACTGCCCTTCACTTCGACTTCACCGCTTTCTTCATGAACGGTTACTTGGAGCTCATAATCTACTGCCGGAGCAGCCGGGCGCAGCGGATTGGCGGCAGTTGCTCTCATGATGAAGGAAACCGATGATGCGTCCCAAGTTTCATCCGAGACGGTCACGCCTTCGGCAGAGGCTTTGCCTTGCTTAAACTCCGAGATGCCGCCTGGCTTCGTCACTCGCAGCGTGGTAGAGCCTGTATTCGCATACGTGAACAGCTTGCGTTTCACGAAGTCGACGGCGACTTCTTGCTCCACGCGAGATCGCCCCGTGTTCACCGCATGAGGCGTGAATTCCCGTGCATCGCCTGCATATTCGTGGATCAGGCCGGTTTCGGGGTCGGTCATGGCAGGGAGCCACTGCATGCCGCCGATAAATACACTTCCTCTTATTTTCACAATCGCAGCCATTGTCGATTTCTCCTCGCTTTCGCCATTTGCTCCGCTTATTTTAGCATAGAAGTGACCCTAACCTTGCAGCTTGTCCGAAAAATTCACATAACTTCCAGCATTCCGGGATACAGTAACTTCTGTATGGTTCCAATATGCAGCAGGCAACATGCGAGAAGAAAGTGGTGAGCATCGAACATCATGTACAAACCAAACCGTCTTCGCCCACAAGCTTGGCTTTCTCTGTTGGCTTCGCTTGTCCTCATGCTATCCGTTGCAGGTACGGCGATGGCATCGGAAACGATTGGTGCGCCGGGAGGCCCCTATCATTTTGGGTTTAAGAAAAGCGTCGGCGGCATGCTGCCCTCGATTAGAGAAGAAGGCTTCCAGCCGATTCTGGAGCAGCATGGGGCGATCTTCCTTGGCGATACGAAACAAAGAGAGCTGTATCTGACCTTCGATAACGGCTATGAGAATGGCTTCACAAGCCGCATTCTGGATGTGTTGAAGGAGAAGGGCGTTCCGGCTATCTTCTTCGTAACCGGGCACTATGTGAAGGATAAGCCGGAGCTGGTGAAGCGCATGGTCGCGGAAGGTCATCTGGTCGGCAATCATTCCTGGAGCCACCCGGATATGAGCGTCATTCCGAGCAGCCAGATCCAAACGGAGCTCGCCAAAGTGAAGACGGCCGTGGCAGAGCTGACCGGACAGCAGGAGATGCAGTATCTTCGTCCGCCGCGGGGGATTTTCAATAGTCGAGTACTCGCCGTTAGCAAGGAGCAGGGGTACACGAGTGTATTCTGGTCGATCGCTTATCGCGACTGGGAGCCGACGGCGCAGCGAGGCTGGCGTTACGCCTACGATAACGTCATGAAGCAGCTTCATCCGGGAGCCGTCATTCTGCTGCACAGTGTGTCCAAAGACAACACGGAAGCCCTCCCACAAATCATCGACGCGGCAAGGCAGCAAGGCTACACCTTTAAGCCGCTCAATGAGCTGGAGACCAAGAGTTATTAGCCGTGAAAATAAAGCAAATGCGATGAGAGGTGCCGAGCCGGCGCCTCTCTTTTATTTTGTCGACAAACAGAGGATGTTATCGAATTATGTCGAATATTGGATGTGAATATAGTTGGAATCGACAGCAGGACGGTGAGCATAAATGATAAAAGATTTGGTTGTTAACGCAGCTTTCATGACCATGATCACCTTTTTCTCCAGCAGGCTGTTTGCAACGAATAGAACATATAGCAAGTGGAAAGAAATCCTCAAATTAGGCCTTGTACAAGGAATTCTTGGCTGTATTCTGGTGTACTACGGCGTCCGTTTGACCGATAGCATTGTTATCGATTTACGGTATGTGCCGGTCTTGATGGCGACTTACTTCGGAGGATTTTGGGCTGCGGCTATAGCGGGAGCTTTAGTTATTCTGTACCGGATGACGGTGTCGCCGTTAGGAATTGGCACCATCACTGCGTTCGTGACGATGCTCGTATATGTAGGCGGAGTTGGATTCATTATGCTGCGCGTCAAAAGCCTCTTTCGCCAGTGGATATATGCCACCCTGTTCAGCGAAATGGCTTTCCTAATTATCGGGACGCAGATGATTCACATTCCGGTGAAGATTCTGATGATTCTCAGCTTCGCCAACACATTAGGCTGTTACGCCATGATTTATTTCCGGTCTTATCTGATCCGCGCGAGCGAGCTGGAGCAGAAGAATCTTCGGGCAAGCGAGGAGCTGCATCGCCTGCTGCATCTCCAATCCGGGATGACGGCGAAGATTATCCGGGACAGCCGCGGCGATTACCGCTATTCCTTAATTGAAGGGCAGCTGCTGCACAAACAAGGCTGGAAGGATGTAGAGATAACGGGTAAACGGCTGAACGACTTGGAAGGACTGTCGCAGGAGCATTTTGAAATGGTGGCGGCCATTTACGATCGTGCATTCCGAGGTGAGGAAGTCAGGTACGAGTCCGGCTTCAATGGGTTTCGGACATTTAATATTGTGCAGCCGATCTATCAGGACGGACAAGTCGCGGAGATCATCCTCTCCAGCACCGATATTACCAATTGGAGGCAAGCGGAAGACGAGCTGCGCGAGAGCGAGGAGCGATACCGGACCATCGTAGAGAATTCCAACGATATCTTCATTGCGTTCAACGGGGACGGTACGATACTATCGGTTAACGCGAAACTGGCTCAGCTGCTGGATCTGGGTATGGATGGGATTGAGGGCAAGCGGCTCACGGATTTGGTGCGCATCGGCAAAGAGGAAGAGTGGGAACGGAATTTCCTTGAAGGGGTAGAAACGAAGGAGATGCGGCGGTTTGAGGTGGAGCTGTATTTCGACGATCGATCCCCGCGAAGCTTCTCCGTCACGATTCTGCCTATGACCGTGAAAGGGAAGACGAGGATTGAGGTCACCTTCCATGATCTAACCGATTGGAAGCTCAAACGCGAGGCCGATGGGGCTAACAAAGCGAAGAGCCAATTCCTGGCTCAGATGAGCCATGAGATTCGGACGCCGATCAATGCCATTCTGGGCCTTAATTATTTGCTGCAGAAAACAGAGCTCTCGGACAGACAGAAGGACTATGTGAACAAATCGATCCTATCGACAAGAAGCTTGCTTAATATTATCGACGACATTTTGGATTTCTCCAAGATCGAAGCGAACAAGATTGTGCTGGAGCAGATTGCTTTTGACTTATATGAGGTAATTCATGATCTCTCTAATATTGTGGCTGTAAAAGCGTACGAGAAGGAGCTAAAGCTGCATTTCGCGATTGATCACCGCGTACCGCAAATGCTGAGCGGCGATCCGCTGCGCTTGAAGCAGATCCTCCTTAACCTCGTTAATAATGCCGTTAAATTTACGCATCAAGGAGAAATTGCGATCGCCATCGATTTCGTGGGACGCAGTGAGCATGGCGTTACGCTGCATTTTGCAGTAAGAGATACAGGCATCGGCATCAGCGCTGAGCAGCGGCAGAAGCTGTTCCATAACTTTACGCAGGCAGACATGTCGACAACGCGGCAGTACGGCGGGACGGGACTTGGACTTGTGATCAGTCAGAAATTCGTCGAGCTGATGAACGGGAAGCTTGAGGTTGAAAGCACGCCGGGCGTAGGCAGCTGTTTCTCCTTCATGGCCGAGTTCAGGAGTACGGATGCTCCGGTTATGCGGCAGGGGCTGGAGCTCGATATGAAGTTTCTGCGCGTGCTGCTCATATGCGATAATCCGGAGATGCAGCAGGTGCTGCGTAACCAGCTGGAGCAATTTAAGTTTATTGTCAGCTTGGCTGCATCGGAGCAGGAAGCGATCTATAACATCTCCATGCATAACCGTTATGACTTGATTATGGTGGATTGGAAGCTGCAGGCCGGGGATGCGGTGCAGCTTGCGGAACGGATCAAACGAGATTTGCCGGACAAATCGCAGGCTATTGTGCTTACGAGCGCCTATCACGAGATGGAGCTGCAAAGAGGCGTACCGTCACCGGCAATCGAGAAGGTGTTCTTCTATCCGATCAGCCAGTCGCATCTGTTCGATGAAGTGATTTCGCTGATTAAGCCGCAAGCCGGTGTGAAGCTGCTCGAGACGGAAAATGTTGAGTTTGCCGAGAAGTATGCGCTGCTACGTGGTGCTTCCGTGCTGCTTGTGGAGGATAATGCGATCAATCAGCTTGTAGCGATGGAGCTGCTTAAGGGAATGGGAATGCTCATCGATGTCGTCGATAACGGCGAGGAAGCGGTGAACAGCGTGCGCGGCAAGCGATACGATGTTATTCTGATGGATTTGCAGATGCCGATTATGGACGGCTATGAGTCGACAAGGCTCATCCGCCAGATCGAGCATGCGAAGCAGACACCGATTATAGCGATGACGGCCGATGCGATGAAAGGCGTGCAGGAAGAGGTACTTGAAGCGGGGATGGACTATTATTTGACCAAGCCGTTTGATCCGGCTTTGATTTACACGGTGCTGCTGCAATCTTTGCAGAAAATAGCCTAGTCTGGCGGGAGAATTGGGAATAATTCACCACTAAAGATGAGCGGCTGATGATATACTTTGTTGTATAGTTGGTCATTTTACTGAGCGAGGTGAGTAAGGAATGTGTATAGCAAAGCAAGTAGACACTTCCCGCTTAGAGCAGCCCTACTCGGAGCAGCAGCTTGGCCTAACGGAGCTTACGCCTTCCTACCGGGTTGACCTAAGACCGCACAAAGATAAGGCGTACGAGCGCTTTATCCGGGTGAATACGGTGAAGGATTGGTCGCAGCTGACCTGGGAGCGGGTAGGCAAGCCGTACGAGGTGCGGACGATGTCGGAAACCCGTAAGCAGTGGGAGCAGGAGCATGAGAAAGCGATGGATGCGAAGACATCGTGGACGTATTTTAACAAAGCCTTTCATGAGTGGTTCGATAAGGACATTCCCAAGGAAATCGGCAGCGAGCAGTCTGCGTTTCTCAAGAGTCTCGCCACGTTCAAGCCTTCGGAAATCAGTGCGGCCTTGGGCGATGTAGCCCGCATTCATTTTTGGAATTATGTGCACCGCATTCAAGATGGCGTCTGGGACCCGCGCGGTAAACGATCTTTGTTTGAAGGACTGAATGTCACACGTCCGCGCATTCTGTTTCTCGGAGCGGCGGAGGGATATGAAGCGATGCAGCTGGCGGCGCTCTATCCGGGAGCCGAGGTTGTGCTGGTCGACTATGACGCGTATTGCAAAACCGTTCGACACGGCGAGTTTCCCGATTCGTATCCGTTTCTGGGCTCAAGCTCATCTACCGGCGGAGCAAAGGTCTATTATAAGACTGATTTCAATATCGAATACGTGGTCGATGATATTCGCAATCTATCGTTTGGCAAGACGTTTGATATTGTGCTTTCGGTCGGCTTGCTGGAGCATTTCCCGGATTCCTACAAACCGGAGGTTGTCGATTGGCACCGCAGATTCCTAAAGGACGGCGGCTATGCGATCTTCACAACACCGCGCAACCAGTGGAAAAGCAGGCTGTTCTACGTCATTATGGCCGATATTATGAATCACACGTATCGCGAGCTGATGACGGTGGAGCAGATGGGTTTATATATTTACGAGAATGGCTTCGACATTATCCGCCATGGCTACATCAAGGCGCACAATGCGGTCATTGCACAGGCACGCTAAGGCGTCTGCTTCTTTGTTACGAAATCGTGTAAGCACTTACAATCGGGAGCCGGCCTCGTCCGGCTGACCGGGAGAGCAGGGATATCATGGCTTCCTTTGAACAACTGTTGAAACGGCAGCAGGCTTGGTTTCAGACGGGCGCAAGCCGAAGTTATGCGTTTCGCATGGCGCAGCTGCAGAAATTGAAACAAGCCGTCGTGCAGCGTGAGGCTGCGATTATCGCAGCGCTCCACACGGATCTAAATAAGAGCGAGCATGAAGCGTACACGCTGGAGATTGGCCCCTTCTACACCGAGATCAACTTCGCGATGAAACATCTGAAGAAATGGATGAAGCCGAAGAGGGTCAAGACGCCGTCTACGCATCTGGGCAGCAAAGGTTATGTAATGCCGGAGCCGCTTGGTGCATCGCTCATCATCGCCCCCTGGAATTATCCCTTCAATCTCACGTTGGTTCCTCTTATAGGCGCAATCGCCGCAGGCAACACCGCTGTATTGAAGCCATCGGAGCTGTCGCAGTCGATGACATCGTTAATTGCGTCTATAATCGCCGATAGTTTCCAGCCTGATTATATTGCTGTCGTTGAAGGCGGAGTAGAAGCGAGCCGCGAATTGCTGGCGCTGCCTTTCGATCATATTTTCTTCACCGGCGGCGTAGAAGTCGGCAAGTCGGTGATGGCCGCAGCCGCGAAGCATCTGACTCCTGTTACCTTGGAGCTCGGAGGCAAGTCGCCGTGCATTGTGCATCATGACGCATCTATTGCTCTTGCGGCAAGGCGGATTGCATTCGGGAAGTTCCTTAATAGCGGGCAGACCTGCCTCGCACCTGACTATTTGCTTGTGCATCACAGCGTGAAGGATGAGCTGCTTGCCGCAATTCATCAATCCGTGACTGCATTCTATGGCGAGGCTCCTTTGGAGCATCCGGACTATGGCGCGATCGTCACTCGCCGCCACTATGATCGGCTTCGCGCGTTTATTGCGGATGGCACGGCTGCCATCGGCGGAGGGACGGATGACGTGAAGCTGCGCATCGCGCCGACGGTGCTCGAGGATGTTGCCTGGGATTCCCCGATCATGCAGGAAGAAATCTTCGGACCGATCCTGCCTGTGTTCACGTATGATAACCCGCGCGAGGTGGTAGCGATCGTGAATGCGCGGCCCAAACCGCTGGCGCTGTATGTTTTCAGCAAGGATCAAGCGGTGCAGCAGCTGTTTACTAGCAATATCTCCTTCGGCGGGGGCTGCATCAACGATACGCTGCTGCATATCGGAACACCGTATTTGCCATTTGGCGGGGTAGGCCACAGCGGAACAGGCAGCTATCACGGCGAGCAAAGCTTCCGGACGTTCTCTCATATGAAGAGTGTGCTGAAGCAGACAACATGGTTTGATTTCCCTTTCCGTTACCCGTCTGCCAAGAATGGGCTCAAGTTTATTCGCATGCTAATGAAGCCTTAGGCGAAAGAGGATGTGCAGCCGCGACTATGAAGGATACCTATTCGTATTACAAAACGGTTCTTGAAGGCGTTCCAATGCCGTATGCATTCGTAGATTTGGATATGCTGGATCGCAACATCGCGGCTATTGCGCAGGCTGCGGGAAGCAAGAAGGTGCGGATCGCGAGCAAATCGATCCGCTGCCCGGAGGTGATGCGGCGGATTCTGGCCGGCAGTCCGGTCTATCAAGGGATCATGTGCTACACCGCCGATGAAGCAGCGATGCTCGTGCGCGAGGGCTTCGATGATCTGCTGCTAGGTTACCCGCAGTGGCAGCCGGATCGAATTGCTGAGCTGGTGAAGGCAATCGGGGAGGGACGCTCGATTACGTTTATGGTCGACAGTGCCGAGCATGTGCAGCAGATGGAGCGGATTGCCGCAGAACAAGGAGTCGTCGTCCCGTTATGTCTGGATATCGATATGTCGGCGGATTATCCGGGATTGCACTTTGGCGTCTGGCGGTCCCCGTTATCGAGCTGGGAACAAGTGCGTCCTGTTGCGGAGCTCGTTCTCTCCTCTGCGTGGCTTAAGCTGGACGGCATTATGGGCTATGAGGCGCAAATTGCCGGTCTTGGCGATAATTTGCCCGGCAAACGGCTGAAGAACAGCGTGATCCGCTGGCTGAAGAAACGCTCGATCGCCGAAGTAGCAAAGCGGCGACGCGAAGTCGTGGAGGGCCTCGAAGCGAGGGGGGCGAAGCTCCGGTTCGTGAATGCCGGCGGCACCGGCAGCATGGACAGCTCGCGGCTGGAAGCATGCGTGACCGAGATCACGGCAGGCTCAGGGTTCTATGCGCCGGGCTTGTTTGACGGGTATGCGGGGTTTCGCTACGAGCCTGCGGCGGGCTATGCGGTGGAGGTTGTGCGCCGTCCAAGGCCGGATATTATCACCTGTATGGGGGGCGGTTACACAGCCTCCGGGGCAGTTGGCATTGAGAAGCAGGCGCAGGTGTATTTGCCGGAGGGACTGGAGTTGTTTCCTCTTGAGGGGGCAGGCGAAGTGCAAACGCCCCTGCGCGTTCTAAAGAACGGGATTGCGCCTGCGATTGGCGACCCGGTCTACTTCCGTCATGCCAAAGCAGGCGAGCTGTGCGAGCGGTTCTTGCACATGGTTGCCGTGTCGAATGGGCAAATCGTCGGCGAATATGCAACCTATCGCGGAATGGGGGCTTGTTTTCTATGAATGGACATGCGGCGATGCGCGTAGCGTGGTCGAATTGGTCAGGCTCCGTACAGGCCACACCGAGTGTGATTCTGTATCCCGAATCGATAGAGGCGGTCGCCGATATCGTGCGATCGTGCAGGCGCGAGGGGAGGAAGCTCCGGGTTGTCGGAACGGGGCATTCGTTTACGCCAATTGCAGCTTCCGGCGATGTGCTTGTTTCACTAGACCGGATGCAAGGTTTGGTTGAGGTCGACTCCGAAGCTGAGACGGCAACGGTCTGGGCCGGTACGAAGCTGAAATTGCTTGGCGATCTGCTGTTTAAGCAGGGTCTGGCACAGGAGAACCTTGGCGACATTGACGTCCAATCCATTGCAGGTGCAATAAGCACAGGCACGCATGGTACGGGCCGGGCATTCGGCAACATAGCGACGCAGGTTATTGGGCTGACGCTTGTAACCGGGAGCGGCGAGGTCGTCGAATGCTCGATGGAGTCCCATCCGGAGACGTTTCGAGGGATGCAGGTCTCGCTAGGTGCACTTGGCATACTGGTGCAGGTGAAGCTGAGACTTCGTTCGGCATTCAAAATGCGCTACGAGAGCAAGCGGGCGAAGCTGACGGAAAGCTTAACGCAGCTGTCAACGCTTGCTGATTCGCACCGTCATTTCGAGATGTACTGGTTCCCCTATGCGGAGTCGTGTCAGCTCAAAATCATGAATGAAACGTCCGAGCCTGTCACACCGCGGCGGGTAGGCGATTATATCAGCGATGTGGTGCTTGAGAACGGCGCATTCGGTCTGCTCTCGGGACTGTGCCGCCGGATTCCGAAGCTGTGCAGATCCGTGAGCCGATTCTCTGCGGCGCAGTTCCCTCTGTTCAGTAAGGTGTCGTATAGCCATCGTCTGTTCGCGACGCAGCGTCTCGTGCGTTTCAACGAAATGGAATACAACTTGCCTGCGGAGGCTATGCCGGCAGTCATCGAAGAGATGCGTGCGGTTATGGAGCAGGAGCGGTTCGCGGTTCATTTTCCGATTGAATGCCGGTATGCCAAAGGGGATGAGATCTGGCTGAGTCCTGCTTATGGCCGGGATTCTGCCTATATTGCCGTACATATGTATAAAGGGATGCCGTATGGGACTTATTTTGCGGCTATGGAGAAGATCTTCCTGCGTCACGGAGGACGGCCGCACTGGGGCAAAATGCATTCCCTTCGCGCGTCGCAGCTGCAGGAGCTCTATCCGATGTGGGACGCATTCGTCCGTCTGCGGGAACAGTACGATCCGGATGGCGTGCTGCTGAATCCTTATCTGGAGAAACTGTTTGGCGTTCCGGAGCTGTCGTTATGACGGGGGGCACGCGCTGGTCCGTTATCGCTGCTTATGCGGGGTTAGTGGCTGTCACTCAGCTGCTGTGGGTGACTTTTACGCCCATTACAACAGATGCCTCCGAATACTGGGGGGTATCTGTAGATGCCGTTGGGTGGCTGTCACTGGTCTTTCCGCTTGTCTATGTTCTGTTATCTATACCATTTGGCCTCGCATCGGATCGCAGCTTCCGCGGTGCACTTGCTTGGGGTGCCGGACTTACCGTAGCCGGTGCGCTAATCCGGGTCGTACCCGGTTATGAATATGCGCTTGCCGGGCAGTTCGTCATCGCCGTAGGCCAGCCTCTGGTGCTCAATGCGGTAAACAAAATGGCGGTGCTTTTTGCGGCACCGCCCAAACGTCCAATTGCCATTGCGGCCGGCACAGCCAGCTTATTTGTAGGCATTATGATTTCCAATGTGACGGTGCCTTTTCTGCTGGGATGGGGCGGAATGCCTGCCGTCCTGTGGACGCAGGCGATGATTAGTGCAGTCGCTTGCTTGGCGCTGCTGATGACGCTTCGCAAGCCTCCCTTGTATGAAGGGGCGACGGATACAGAGCCGGCTCCTGCGCTTCGTACCTTGAAGGCGCTGTGGTCGCAGCGGTGGGTTCGGTTGTTTAGCTTGCTCCTATTCGCAGGCTTCGGCATTTTCATTACGCTGGCGACATGGCTCGAAGTGTTGGCGGATGCAATCGGTTACAACTCGGTGCAGGTCGGAACAGGCCTTGGACTCATGACGGCGGCTGGTATTATCGGGGCGGCGGTGCTGCCGGACTTCGCAATGCGCGGGAATCGTGCACGAAACGTGCTTGTGCTGTCACTCGCGGTCAGCGCGATACTGCTTGTGTTCCTTGCGACAGGGATGCCGACTTGGCTGTTTATGTCGCTGCTGGCATTAGCCGGTCTACTGCTGCTGGCGGACTTGCCTATTGTGCTTTCGTTTGCCGAGGCCAAAGCGGAGCCGCGCACTGCAGGCGCAATAACGGGGCTGCTGCTCTTGTTCGGCAATATGGGCGGCATCGTATTATCTCTGCTCGTGCAGCTGCTGCTCGATGAACGCGTTCTGGCAATCGGCGCTCTAGCGGTCGTAACGGTCATCCTTGTCCCCTTTGCCCTTCAATTTCCGGGGAAATCAAAACCAAACAAATAATGAGCGAAACAAGCCGCGTTTACGCGCAGGCGATGGGACAGAGACCGGCACTTCTATAGCTGCTGCGGTTTCGGCGGCGTATGGAGGTATGCTCAAGGGCGGAATTGGCTGCTTGGCATATTCGATTGCTGCGCTCAGATGATCAATCATCTTGCGCAGCTCCTCCAGCTCGGAGCGATGCTGCAAAATTTGCGCAGCGACGACCTCGTCGGCCTTCTGTTCAAGCCTGCGCTCGACCTGAGCCAAGCGGCAGTGAAGCTCGGAGTCCTGCGCTTCTGATGCGGCAGCCACTTGCTCGTTGTAGCCGTGGGGAAGGGACTGCTGACCGGAATCGTCGGTCTGTACTTCTGAACCCAATAGGCTTAGGCGTTCCGGCTTCTGCTCGGGTTCCGGCAACACGATCATATCCATCGTTTCTCCGCGTTCAAGCGATTCTTTGATATAAGCGAGCATCGACAGGTCACCGGGCGAGAAGACATAATGGCCGAATCGATCCTTTTGAAAATAATGAGGGAAGTGGGAAGCCCAGCGTTTGACCGTGGTTTGACTGACGTTCAACGACTCAGCTGCGTCCTTGCTTTTGACAAGTTCCATTCCTATCACTCCGTTCGGGTGGAATGCATAGGTAATTCGCGCTCTCGCAACCACTCCCTGCAAGGGCGACAAAGGAAGTGCTCATTCGCTAAACAAAGTGGTTTTACGCGTCATCTCGCGCATCCGCGGCAGGTGCTGTTCGTCAAGTTTCCCGTTGATTTCGGCACTCTCGCTCCTCCGGCCAACCACTACTCCAGCACAAAAAAGCCGAGAGTCCCACCCCCCGGCTCCCAGCTTTCTAACCCGCCTTTTACCCAACCCTCTTACCCAATCCTCTTAACCAGCCGCCTATTTCCCGACGCTGCTCCCAAAGCTGCTCACATCGATAAACGGTGTCGCTCCGCCGGTCACGCTCGGCAGTTTGCCATCCCATTTGTCCACGGCCATCTCTTGCACTTCAATTTGCTTAAGTTGAATCAGCTCCGGCGTCACCTCTTGTTTCTTCAGCTTCAGCGACTCCGCTTCCGCCTGGGCTTGCGCGATCTTTTGCTTCGCCTCGATCTGCACCCGTTTGAGATCATTCTCAGCCTTCAACGCCTGCTGCTGCGCGACCTGCTTCGCCTCAATGGACTGGTTGAACGCATCGGAGAACTTGAAATTGACGATATTAATGTCATTCACGATTAGATTGTACTTGGCCAGCCGCGTTGTGAGATGCTCGCGAATTTCACCTGCGACGACATCGCGTTTCGCGATTAAGTCTTCCGCCGGGTAGCGGGCCGTCACTTCTTTGACAATTTCCTGAATAGCCGGATTCACGATTACATTGTCGAACGAGCCGCCGACGTTGTTCATCAGCTTATACGCGGCCGTTTTGTCAACGGAATAGTTGACTGCCACGTGGGTCGAGACAGGCTGCAGATCCATGGAGGACGCGCTCGTATCCGTCTCGGCTTTGGTCACCTGCACATTCACCTGGATGATACTCTGCACGAATGGGATTTTCATATGAATGCCGGGCGCCAGTATGTTATCATTCAATTTGCCGAACGTTTTGTACAAGCCGACATTGCCGTACTGGACAGTCTGAAACCCGTTAAAGGCGACGATGACGCCGACCACGATCAGCAGGGCGTACAGAATATAAGGCTTGAAATTAACCTTCTTCACATTCGGTTCCACAACATGCATAATGGCAACCCCTCCTAGTAAATAGGTATGCGTACTTAAGGGATACATACGAGGTTGGCGAACAAATGGTTCAACAAATGCAAGCGGGAAGAGGCGATGGGAAAATGGAACATACAGCGCAAGAAGCAGCAGAGTGGATGGTACAGGAGCTGATGTCGGCGGGCATGCTGCGTCAGGAGCAGGCGGTCGCGCATATCAAGGCGCATTTCGGGGAGCAGTTTATTTATGTCAATGAGAATGGCAACGAATCCATCGACAAGGAAGTAAAGAAAGCATTCAAAAAGCTGCACGGCGGGCGTGCAGCTTGGGAGCGAGACGGGTTTTTCTGGGGCTGGGTATAAAGGTGAAGCGAGCTTACACAAGCTAGACCGTGTAGTCGATTTTGCCATCGGCCCAGATGATGAGCTGTTTGGCTGCCGCGTCATATTCGACGAGGCCGTGTGTAGAATAATACCAAGTCTTCTGATCCGCCGCACCATCTTCGACGAGAAAGATATTGAGCTCGTCATTATGCCGGCAAATCGCTGAGCCGATGGATTCATCCACGGCATCGATGCAGAGCTTCCAGCCTTCCCGGCCCTCTGCAGGTGCGACGGAGAAGGGGAGCTCATGCTTCTTCGAATCGAGAAATAATCGGCCGCCAACCGTGTGGCGAATGTACAAATGATCCAATGGAATCCCTCCTTGACAAAGCTAACTATAGCACACATACTTACATAAAGTAAGTGAGTAAAAATGAAATCATGAGGAGTGTTCTGGACCATGATCACAATATATCCGGCAGCATCGAGACATTCTGGGGACTTGGGATGGCTACAGTTTAATTTTAGTTTTTCGTTTGCAGATTATTACGATCCGGACAATTTGAATTTTGGTCCGCTGCGCGTATTTAACGAGGATTATATTCAACCAAGCAAAGGATTCGGCACGCATCCGCACCGCGATATGGAAATCGTTACGGTCGTGATGAAAGGCGAGCTGGCGCATGAGGACAATACGGGCGGCAAAGAGATTCTAAGAGCCGGCGAGGTACAGCGCATGACAGCGGGAACGGGCATTTTGCATTCCGAGGTCAATTCGTCTGACACGGAAGTAGCCAATCTGCTGCAGATGTGGTTCCTTCCCGAAGCGAAGGGACTTACGCCATCCTATGAGCAAAAGTCGTTCGATCCTGCTGCGATGAAGAACGCACTGCTTCCCATTGTCTCGAAGCATCTGCAAAGCGAAACGATCACATCGATTCATCAGGATCTGACCATCTATCTTTCTCGTCCGGAAGCGGGAAACAGCGTTTCGTTCAAGCAAGATGCCGCACGCAAAATCTTCCTGTTCGTGATGGAAGGCGATGTGGCGTTAAACGGTGAGCATCATTTGAGCCGAAGCGATTCCGCGCGTATTACCGATCTTGAAGAGCTGGTCGTCGCAAGCGAGAATGGCGGGCAATTCATGCTCATCGATTTGCCATAAATCTGTCCGATCCACGCATAAGCAGGGCTGTTGCCGTTAACAATGAGAGTAAACCTGAAATCTAGCAATGGAGGGAATCTCGTGAATTATAAACCGGCCCAACTAGACGGACAGCTATTGGCGCAGCTGCAGCAATTCGAATCGGATTTGCGAAAGCAAACAGCCAGCAATATCGTATTAATCGCCTATCAAACAACTGCTGAGGAAGCGGATAGCGGAGCAGCGGGCAGCAAGTAAGAGCGTGAAGGAAGAGCACGGATCCTAGAGGTCTGTGCTCTTTTTGCGTTGTTCTGAACGATTAACTTGCATGGGACTTTTTTCCTGCTCTTTGTTTGTGACTTTTGGAGGGAATTGGGATCTATCTGTCGAAAATTACTAAAAGATGTCACTAAACTGTTCGGGTAGGAGAGGCCGGTATGAAATTAATTTCGGGGAATGCGTTTGGTCAAACCTTTCGCAAATTTGGCGAGGACAAGGAAGAGTACACGAAGGTGCTTTTCCTCTTTATTTATTTGTTTGCGGTTTCATCGGCTTCCACGGTGGGCAGAACTGCGGCGGATGCGCTGTTTCTGTCCCGTTTTGGCGCCTCGCAGCTTTCCTTTATGTATGTGCCGCAGTCGGCGGCGCTTCTCTTAATCGGACTGCTGTTCCAGCGCTTCAGTCCGCGGTTTCGAATGGATCATCTGCTGAAGCTGCTCATTCCGCTTATTTCTGTGCTGGTGCTGCTCTCTCGGCTTGGCGTAGGCATGGATTTCAGCTGGGTGTATCCGGTTATCTACGTTGGCTATGATGTGTTCAATTTCCTGATGATTGTTTGTTTCTGGCAGTTTGCGGCATCCGTTCTGGATCAGCGCAAGGTGAAACGGACCATCGGTCTTGTCGGAAGCGGCGGCCTTATGGGCGGTATCATAAGCGGCTTCGGCCTGAAGCTTGTCGTTCCTCTGGTGGGGACAGCGAACCTCATTTGCTTCTATGCCGCGCTTCAACTGCTTGCGCTGGTAGCGGTAATCCGGTTATTGAAACTCGCAGGGAGAGGATCAGACCTCTTCACCTCCGTTAAGCCTCAGCGTAAGCAGGCGGGAGGCAGTGGCAGTGCGAAGAAGAAGGAGACCGGAGGCTTATTCCGCAATGTCCCCCATCTCAAATATATAGCCATCATGTCGGCGGCGCTTGTGATTACGCTGACGCTGATCGACTATCAGTTTAAGGTGATTTTGCGCGGTACGCTTCAGGATGAGGCATTGGCCGGATTTATGGGTAGCTTTTATGGATTCTCGGGCTTGCTGGCTTTGTTTATTCAGCTCTTTGTTGCTGGCAAGCTGCTGACCCGATTTGGCGTCATGACGGCGATATTGGTATTCCCGATTGCGCTGTTCACCGGAAGCCTCGGCGTGCTGATGATGCCCGTTCTTGCGATGGTTGTGATCGTAAAAGGAAGCGACAAAGTGCTTGGCGATACGATTTATTCCTCTGTCAGCCAGCTCGTCATGTTCCCGATTCCGCCGGAGTGGCGCAACTCGGCGAAGAGCTTCCTAGACGGCATCGTTCGTAACGGTGCCAAAGGAATCGCGGCAATAAGCTTGATTCTGCTGTCTCAGCTGCTTACGACGCAGCAGTTCAGTTATGTTATTTTGACGCTGCTTTGCGTCTGCATCGTAGCGGCTGTGAAGGTGAAAGGTGCTTACCTTGAAGCGCTTCTGTCTACCTTGAAAACAAGGGGACATGACTTGCACGAAGGGCAGCTAGATCTGATGGATCCTGCCAGCTTGAAGGTGCTGGCGGATACCCTTGTGCAGCACGATAAGGTGCAGGTGCTGTATGCACTTAAGATTCTGCAGGATATAGATGGCTTTGACCTTATGCCGCATCTGGAGAGGCTGCTTCGCCATCCCTCGCAAGAGGTATGTGTTGAGGCGCTTCGTTACATAGAACGCAAGCAGCCGGCCGGACAAGAGGAAGTACTGCTCGCGCTTATAGGTGAAGGTCACAGCCGCGTTCGTGCGGCAGCAATTCTTGCTTTGGCGGCTTATGCGAAGGATGAGCATTTGGATGAAATTACGGCAAGGCTAAGCGAAGCGGATATGGCTGTGAAGTCGGCGGCCATTGCGGGTTTGATCAAATATTACGGCATCGAAGGGATGTTCCGCGCCGTTGGTACGTTGAAGGAGCTTATGGAGAGCTCCCGCGAGGATGAACGAACCTCAATGGCAATCCTGTTCGGCCAAATTGGCATCCGCGAGTTCTACAAACCGCTGATTCCGCTGCTGCGAGATGAGGCACCGCAGGTTCGGAAATTTGCTGTGCAATCCGCCGCTGTACTGCAGGTGCCGGAGCTTGTACCGCATATCGTGCCGATGCTGCAGCATAATGAGACGAGGGAGGCTGCGATCGAAACGCTGGCTGCCTACGATGAGCGGGATATTCTGAAGCTGCTGGGCACGTATTTTGATGTGGAATCCGTCACCTTGCATTTGCCGAAAGTGTTTGAGCGAATTAACGGGCAGCAGGCTTTCGACTTGTTGTTCCAGCGGTATGAACCGGCTAATTTCGAAATGCGAGACAAGCTGCTGGAAGCGATGACCCGGATGCGCAAAGGAATACAGCAGGTGGATGCCAAAGGGTTCGAAGCGAACATCTTGCTTGAACTTGAACTGTATGGGCGGTTTACGTCGTACCAAGGCGATCTGATCGCCGCTGAAGGCTACGAGGAAGTAGCGGAAGCAGTCGAGCAGGTCCGTTCTGCGATGATTAAGCGGATATTCCAGCTGCTCGGTTTTATTTATGAAGCCAAAACCATTCAGGCGGTATACGCTAACTGGACAGAAGGCGGAGCGCGCCAGCAAGCGAATGCGGCAGAGATTATCGACCAGCTGGTACAGGGGAACCTGCGAATGGAGCTGGCGAAGCTGATGTCGGCTTCCCGTACGGTGACGGCGAATATCGTGAAGAACGAGGCGGCGCTTGATTTAGATTGGTTGAATGAGAAGGGAGATGAGTGGCTTTGCCAAGTCATTCAATTTGCTTCAAGAAGCAAACGCGTGGTTGTGGATGGGACGGCGGCGGCTCCGGGGCGTCATGCCGTGGATGAGTCGTGGTTAGGCGAGCAGATGGAACGGATCGCGATGTTGAAAAATGTCTCCTTGTTCGACGGCCTGTCATCTCGAGAGTTGTCGATGATTGCGATGCGCATGGAGCGGGTGACCTATCCGAAGGGAGCCACCGTGTTTCAGGTAAATGACCCGGGCGATGCACTCTATCTCATTCAGAGCGGGCGAACCGGTATTTATCGTGGAGCGGAGAAGCTCAATGAGCGTAGAGCCGGAGATTGCTTCGGACAGACGGCGATCTTGACTCGCCGTTTGCGAACGGCAACCGTCATGGCCGAGGAGGATCTTGTATTGTGGAAGCTCGATTCGTCGGGTTTCTACGATGTCATCTTTGACCGCACGGGCATTGCGCTTGAAATGATGAAGCTGCTTTCGAGGCGTCTGCGCTCCAAGCTGGCGCAGAAATCTTCGGTAAGTGCGATACCTTCGGATGAGCACCAAGCGGAAGTTGCGGCGGCATCTGCTGTTGATGGAGGCGGGGTGGCCATGGAGTCTTCAGAAGAGGAGCACGGCATGGCGAACGATACGATTTTGCGCCGCGTGCTGATTCTTCAAAAGATCGACCTGTTTGCTCGTTTATCCCAAGAGGATGTCATCGCGCTTGCGCAGCTTGTTGAGGAAGTCGAGTATGCGGCGGGGGAATCGATCTGCCGGGTTGATGATTACGGCGATACGTTGTACGGTATTATAGAGGGAAGCGTTCGTGTACATAAGGGCAGCGAAACCTTAGCGACACTTGGAGAAGGCGAATGCTTCGGCGAAATGGCCGTCATCGACAGCGGACTTCGTTCCGCAGACTGTACAGCAGCGAGCCGGGCGGTTCTGCTCCAACTGCACCGCGACCAAGTGTTCACGCTGTGCTTCCAGAACATTGGCGTTCTGCGCAGCATGATGCAGGTGCTTGCGGACAGGCTTCGTGGGATGCTGTAAGCTGAGGGTTGGAAGCGGGAAGCTGGCGTTTCGCGGCGTTTAAGGTAAGAGGGAGTGAAGGAGTGAAGGTTTGAAGTGAAACGAATCATGCAATTGATTATTTTATTAAGCAGCATTGCCGTACTGCTTGCGGCATGTGGGGGCAAGAGTGAAACGCCTCTGACGTTCATTGAGAAAGTCGGCTCGACAGACTTGAGCGCGGAGAAAAGCGACGATGGCGTGAAGCTCGGCCTCACTGAGCAGGAGCTCGTTGCCAAGTTGGGTAAGCCGCAGCGTACGCTCAATAACGGCCGCACTTTTCTATTCATGTATGAGGAATACCAGTACACCTCGCTCGATAATGTCGTGCTCGCCTACTCGCTCGGCCCCAAAGTGGCTACGGCGAAAGGTGTGAAGCTAGGCGACACCAAAGAAAGCGCACAAAAGCTGTACGGAGAGAGCTATTATACGCGTGGGAATTCGATCGGCTACATCGACAAAGAGAAGCGGCTGGCACTGGAGTTCGAGTTAAAGAACGACCAGATCATGGCGATCTCGGTAGCGGCACTTGCGATGTATGAGTAGAGGGAAGGACAGCTCGGGCTTGTGGAGCTGTCTTTTTTTGTTTGTTGGTACGGCGGTGAAATCTATACTAACAAAACTCCTCCTCGATTGACGCTGAGCGTGCGAAAATCGAACTCTCCGTGTCGAAACCTCGCCGAAATGAAGCTGAGAGTTCCAAAAACCGAATCTCAGCAAACAAAGTAACCCAATCCCCCCGTGATGGACGCTGAGAGTACTAGAATCGAACTCTCAGCGCCGAAGTCAAACGTAATGAAGTTCTACCCGAGCGGCTGAATTTCCTTAGCTTTAAGCGACATATCCGCTTACAGATTCAAAACAGCACTAAAAGTAACATCATTAGCGGATATACCGCTTATGACGCATGCAAACCGATCAAATTGGCCGCGAGCAGCCGAATTTCCTCACTGTAAGCGGAATATCCGCTTACAGTGTCAAAACAGCACTAAAAGTAACATCATAAGCGGATATACCGGTTATGATGCAAACAATCCCATCAAATTGGCCGCCGAGCAGCCAATTTTCTCACCTTAAGCGGCATATCCGCTTACAGAGACAAAACACCACCAAAAGTAACACCATAAAGCGGCCATATTGCTTACGAGCATCGCGAAGCTGGCTATTGCCGCTGCCTGCGCACTCATCCCAATAAAAAAGCCGCCCCATATAACCGGGGCGGCTAACAATCAAATCATGTCCACATAAAGTGGACCATATGTCTCTTCCTTGCCACCGGCAACCAGCTTCATCTCCAGCATGTCGCCGTCCGCCAGCGGACCAACGCCGGCAGGAGTGCCGGTGTAGATGACATCGCCGGCACCTAATCCCATGTTGGTGCCGATGAAGTCGACCAGCTGCTGCAGCGAGAAGATCATGTCCTGCGGACAGCCGGCTTGCACCGTCTCTTCGTTCTTAAGCAGGCTAAAGGTTAATTGCGTGAAATCCTCCACGCCCGTGAACGGCGTGAAGGGACTCAGCACCGCAGAGCCGACGAAGCCTTTCGCGAGCAGCCATGGATGGCGCTTCTCTTTCAGCTTCGACTGTACATCACGTGCCGTCAGGTCGATGCCGAGCGCGATGCCGTCGATCAGCTCATCGGCGCGCATGCCCGGGCGATAGCTTGTACCGATGCGCACGACAACCTCCAGCTCATAATGAATTTCGCCGATGGTACCCGGCAATTCCAGCTTGCCTACAGCAGGATGAAGCGCATGTGTCGGCTTGGAGAAGATCATCGGCTCCTCCGGCACATCGTTGCCTAGCTCCTTTGCATGCAGAGCATAATTGCGTCCAACGCAATAAATATTACGGATTGATTCCATGGATAAACGTCCTTTCGCATGTGGGGAATGGGGAGTACAGCAATGTTCTAACGCTATAAACATCATAGCACGGTAGAGGTGTTTTCATTAAGCTTCGAAATTGGTGTAAATGCTCGTTCTCCTTTACTTACTTGTTAGTCAACTCGTTGCAATTGCTCCTAATCCTGTATATTTTTGTGCCATTCTCCTCTACTAACTGATTGCAGAAGGAGTTGGTTTTCTTCACACAACCTTGAAAAAGCAAACCTCACTCCTTGATTTCGCGCATTGTTGCTGATGCCTCTGTGCATGATAATAAGCGTATATCAACCCGAGGGGGAATAGAGAACATGGCAAGCAAAACGATGAAAACAACTGCAGTTGCGTTGACGGCAGCAGCATTGCTGCTTGGAGCAACAGCATGCGGTAACAAAGAAAACAACACAGCAGATAATACGAATACAGGTACGAACGCAGGTACGAATGCGGGCACGAACGCTGGCGATGAGAAAGTAACGATCACGTTCCAAAACATCTATCCAGATCCTGAAACGCCTTCGTACAAAATGCTTCACGCGCTTGTGGATCAATACCAGAAGGATCACCCGAACGTAACGATCGAGCTGGACACATTGAACACAGACCAACAGAAGCTGAAACTTAAAACGCAAGCCGCTTCCAAAGAAGTGCCGGACATCACAATCGTGAATCCATCCGCACAAATGAAGCCTTTCGTAGACGCTGGCCTCTTTGCTCCGCTGAACGATATGCTGGATCAGAACGGCCTGAAAGATACATTCCAAAAAGGTCTTCTAGACTACTACAGCTTCGACAACAACGTATACGCGTTGCCGGATGGTAACAACATCGAAGTGGTTTACTACAACAAAGATCTGTTCGCACAAGCAGGTATCACTGAGGTTCCTACGACTTACGAGCAGTTCATCGATGACGTAAAGAAGTTGAAAGCTAAAAACATCACGCCAATCGCAATCGGCGAGAAGGATTCCTGGACAGGTTCGTTCTTGTTCATGAACGTATTGCTTCGCACAAACGGCGGCCCTGGCTTCCTGCAAGACGTGCAAGACGGCAAGAAAACATTCAACGATCCTGCATTCGTAGACGCAGTATCCAAAATGCAAGATCTGATCCAAGCTAAAGCATTCAACGAAGGCGCAACTTCCGTTGACTACAATACAGGCGGTAACCTCTTCAAAACAGGTAAAGCTGCCATGATGATCATGGGTACTTGGGAAACCGGCGCAATCGATGCTTCCTCCGTTGGCGGCAAAGTAGGCGCATTCAAATTCCCTACAGTTGGCGGTAAAGGCGATCCAGACCAATTCATGCTAGCTCCGGGTTCCGCATTCGCAATCTCGGCTAACAGCGAACACCTGCAAGCTACAAAAGATTTCCTTAACTACTTCATGCTGAACATGCCTAAGAAACAGTTCGAGCTGAAAAACGCAGTAGGTAGCGGTCAAATCATTGAAGGCGACTTCAAAGCAGCTGGCTACTCCGACCTTGCAATCAGCGTACTTGACCTGTTCAAAGGCGTAAAAGGCGGCGACCTGGCATTCGATAACACAATGAAACCAGCTATCGCGCAAGCTCACCTAAGCAGCATTCAAAACATGTTCGTTCAAAAGGTTGACCCTGCAGCAGTAGCTCAGGAGCACCAAGCAGCATTTGACGCGAACAAATAAGAGTCATAAATAGCTAGTCGTTTGCGGGTGGAAGCATGCTTAGCGGCTTCCACCCGTTTACGACTTTCTTTTCAATCCATTACGATCAGGAGGCAACCCCAGTGAATGTTTTAAAAGTCCCGGCCCGCACTATTGCAGTTTTCGTCCTGCCGTGTCTGCTTCTCTATATCTGCCTCGTGTTCGTTCCGATCGTCGTTTCGGTTTACGACAGCTTGCTGGATTGGGACAGCATCAACAAGGCGAAATTTATCGGGCTCGATAACTTTAAAACGATCCTGACCGAAGATAACAACTTCTGGCCATCCGTTCGCCGCACATTGATGTATTCGGTATTTTCCATGGCGGAAATTCCGATCTGTCTCTTTATCGCAGCACTGATGAATCGTTACGTGCGCAAAGCAAACACGTTGGTATCGCTATACTTTGTACCTGTAATTCTGTCTGTTGTTATCATTGGTCAGCTTTGGAAAACCATTTATAACCCAACTGAAATGGGCGGTATGCTCAATGGCGTTCTGACAGCGGTTGGACTGGAAAGCTGGACACGCAGCTGGCTGACAGAGCCGAAAGTTGCGATGTACTGTTTGTATTTTGTATCGCTATGGCAATACTTCGGTTACCATTTGCTCATTCAATACACAGGTGTGCAGAACATTTCGAGCGAAATTTATGAAGCGGCCAAAATCGACGGCGCGGAAGGCTTCAAATCCGACTGGTACATCACGTATCCGATGGCGATTCCGATCTTCAAAATCTCGATCATTCTGGCGTTTATCGGTTCCTTGCAAGCCTTCGACCTCGTTTGGGTTATGACAGGCGGCGGTCCTGCACATGCGACGGATACCATTTCGATGCATATGTACAACATGTCGTTCCTATCGCTCAAATACGGATACGGAAGTGCACTCGCTACAATCCTTGTAATGATTTGCTTAATCTTTACGGTCGTCATCAATTTCGTCTTTAAAAAAGTCGAAGCGAAATACAGCTAGAAGGGAGAACAAAGAACATGGCAGGTATTAAAAAAGGGCTCGTGTATCTACTTCTCTCGATCCTTGTCGTCACGCAAATTTACCCATTGCTCTGGCTTGTGATGTACTCGCTCAAAACGAACGAGCAAATTCTCGGCGGACATTTCTTTTCCCTGCCGACCTCGCCGCAATGGGGTAACTATAAAGCCGCCTACACGAGCGGTCACTACCTGAAATACTTGAGCAACAGCCTTATCGTTACCTCGATCACACTGATTTGCGTTATCGTGCTGAGCTCCATGGTGGCTTATGCGATTTCGCGTTTCAAATGGAAGTATGGACCGCTTGTAACACTGGTCTTCTTGCTCGGTATGATGATTCCGATGCAAGCAACACTTCTGCCGCTTATGGTTATTTTCAGCAACTTGGATATTCTAAATACACGTTTGTCGCTCATTCTGCCGTACATCGCGTTCTCGACGCCGATCGCCGTCTTTATCCTTAGCGGATTTATGCGCGGTATCCCTGCCGAGATCGAAGAGTCGGCCTTTATGGACGGAGCTAGCGTGTACCGGATCTTCCGCAGCATCATTCTGCCGATATCGGTACCGCCGATTATGACAGTCGTAATCTTGACGTTCATCACGATTTGGAATGAGTACATCATGGCAGCGACATTTATCTCTGCGGAGAAGTTGAAAACTCTTCCTTTCGGCATATATAATTTCGTTAGTCAGTACAACGCCAATTTTGGTGCAATCGGTGCATACCTGGTACTTGGCGCTTTGCCGGTCATGCTTGTTTACTTCGTACTCTCCGAGAAAATTACGAAGGGTATGGTTGCCGGAGCGGTGAAAGGGTAAGGACCCTAAGCTCATGCTTCTGAAATGAGTTTTGCTGGCAAAACTCCTAGGAGAGGCGGAAAGCCCAGTGTCGCGCGGATTTCATTCGATTCAATACCGATTATTCGTGCTGTTCCTCATCAGTATGTCTGCAATCTTACTGATCGTCAGCATTCTGTACTATAACCGAACGACGGTGCAATTTCATGAGAAGGTCAGCGGCTTATCCAAGCAGAACGTGTCGCAGACGGTGGGTTTGTTTGACCTTCTTCTGAAAGGCTATGACAGTCTGTCGAAGTCCGTCATCGGCAATAATGATTTGGCTCGCATTCTGAGCAATCCTGTAGTCGACAGCCCTGCTGTCGATTATTTTAATGAGCGGAATATTACCAATATCCTCGGCGCTGCCTTCCTGTCGCAGGAAGATATTATCGGGATTCATGTATTGACCGATAAAGGGAAAGTGTATAACTATGGCAACTACGCCAATGTAGTGGACCCCGATTATGCGAAGTCGGATTGGTATAAGCAGATCAAAGCGTCCACCGGCAGCATGGTATGGCTGGGCGTGTTTGAACACTCCATTATCGATCAGGTGGAGAACCGCTCCGTGTTTGCTTTTGGCCGGCCGATCTATGATTTGAACAATCATAAGCAGGTGGGAATTGAGCTGTTTGAAACCAGTCCGAGGGCGATTATTGCGGCTATGGACAATTTGAAGCTTGGCGCGCATAGCCAGGTTTTTTTGATGTCCAGTGAAGGGAAAGTCATCTCGACGACCTCCATCACCTGGGATGAACCGTGGCTTGCGAGCTTGGAGCGACCGCATGATGGCGTTCCGGTTGTGGTGGAGCAGGACGATCAATTAATCGTATCCTCGAAGCTCCCTTACGCAGATTGGACGGTGCTTAGCGTGACGCCGGATAAGGATCTGAATGTGGAACTAGCGGAGACGCAGCGTTTTCTGCTTCTGGTAGGCGCTGCGCTTGTGCTGGTCGCAACGCTTATTGCAACGATTTTCTCGCGGACGATTTCATCGCCGCTTAAGCGGTTGATCTCCGAAATGAAGCAAGTGGAGATCGGAAATTTCCGCGGCTCGCTGAATGTGACCTCGTATCAGGAAATTAATATACTGGTCGCCTCCTTTAATCAGATGGTGAATCAGATCGCCGAGCTCATTGAACGGGTGAAAATTTCCTCTGTCAGTGAGAAGAACGCGGAGCTGAAGGCGCTGCAATCGCAGGTTAATCCCCATTTTCTCTATAACACGCTCGATATGATCTACTGGATGCTCGATGAGAAAGGCCATGATCGTCTGGGCGAGGTCGTGCTGTCGCTATCGCGCTTATTCCGCTACAGCAGTCATTGGGATGTAGGCGCAGTCAGCTTGCGGGAGGAAATCGAACAGACCGAGCATTATCTGACGATCATCGTGACACGGCTTGAGGGGCGTTTGACCGTGGATATAGATGTAGGGGAACCGTGGCTGAACATCCCATTGCCCAAAATGACGCTGCAGCCCATTATCGAAAATGCGGTGAAATACGGTTTGGAGCCGCTTGTTGACCGGTGCGGCATGCTGCGGGTCTACACGGAAGCGGATGAGCGCCAGCTGCGTATTATGGTGCAGGATAACGGTGCGGGAATGGATGAGGCGGCACTGGCACGGTTGAACGAATCGCTGCTTAACCCGGAAGAAGCGAATATGCGCGAAGTGAACGAGGATGTTCGGCATGAAGGCGGCATTGGCCTTGTTAATCTTCAGCGGCGTATTCGGCATATGTATGGTGAAGCCTACGGCGTAGAACTTAAGAGTGTGCTGAACGAAGGAACGACGGCCATCATTACGGTGCCGCTTCTTCTGCCGCTGACCAAGGAAGGAGGAAATGCCCATGGCAGTGAATATTCTCATCGCGGATGATGAAGGCGTCATTCGTGAGGGTGTGAAACGGACGATTAAGCGGGCTTTTCCCGACTATTCCATTCATTTGGCAGCCTCGGCAGAGGAAGCGGTTAAGCTCATGGACGGCCAGCCGATTGATATCGTGCTGACGGATATCCTGATGCCCGGCATCGATGGTCTGGAGTTTATGAAAATGTCACGCCGGAAGTACCCCCATGTCAAATGGGTCGTCATCTCCGCGCATTCCGAGTTCTCGTACGCCCAGAAGGCGGTACGCCTCGGTGCGCGCGACTATCTGCTTAAGCCGATCGGCAAAACGCGCCTTGTCGAGCTGATGGCCCAGCTGGCAGACGAAGCGAAGCAGGAGTCCGCGATTTCGAAGGAAAGCGAGCTGCTGAAGACGAACCTGAAGTACTTGCGGGAAGCCGTCTTTCAGCGTCTGGCTTCGGGGCTTGATATCGGCAATATGGACATTGGCGAGCTGATCGATCGGTACCCGGAATTCCGATTGATCATGGTGCGGATTGAAGAAGCGGTTAAGAACGTGCAGCTGGAGCATTTTATTATCGAAAATGTGCTTTCTGAGCTCATTGATCGGCATGGACAAGGGTTTGTCGTCAACTTCGACCGACAGAGCCTGCTGGGGCTTGTACAGCTTGCGGATAACCGAACGGAAGGCGATCTGCTGCAGGAGCTGCGCACGCATCTCAGCCACTATTTGAAGGTGCCGTTTCATATTACGTATTCCGATATGATTCGGGAATTCACCCGCATCCCGGACGAGGTGCGGCGTCTGCGCCAATCATCGGTGACGACGGCAGGCGATCGCCAGGAGGGCGGGGACAAGGCAATCGAGGTGGCTTTGCAATATTTGAAGGCGCACTATAACGAGGAGCTGTCACTTGAGAAGGTGGCATCGGTCGTGTTCTTGAACCCGATCTACTTCAGCCAGCTGTTCAAGCAGAAGACAGGTCAAGGGTACAAGGACTACGTCATCAGTCTGCGCATCGAGCAAGCCAGGGAGCTGCTTCTGCAGCCCGGTCTCAAGCTGGCCGAAATCGCCGAGCGAATCGGCTATGCAGATGTGCGGCATTTCACGCAAGTGTTCCGCAGGAAAATGAACGTGACGCCAACGGAGTACCGCCAGCAGCTGATGGCGGAGCGGTAGCCAGGCGTAGATATCCCGGTGTGCTTTTCACCAACAACAGTAGTATTAGCTCAGGGCTGAGTGATCGGATACGATCACTCAGCCCTTTTTGTAATCCTTTGTTGCGACTCACCTAGGGAGTTTGACGCGATGACTCGTTGAGGAGAGGAAGTTAATGCTCCTCATCCTCATCCACGGCAACCCCCAGCTGGCGGTTCTTCTCCTTGAAGCGCGAGTTGTGCGAGGAGACGTAGGCCGTCTTGTCAGCGGCCGGGTCGAGATAAGTTTTGACGCTGTTAGTCGCGTTTACGGCATCGGTGAACGTACCGGCGATCAGATGAACCTTGCTATCATGTTTGACGAAGTCGCCTGCTGCGAAGACGCCCGGCAGGTTCGTCTCCATTTTGCTGCTGACATGGGCATTCCAATCCCCCATCTCAATTCCCCAATCCCGAATCGCGCCGAAGTTGTACCGCAGTCCATGATTGACGATGACCGCATCCACGCTGAGCTGCTCCTCCTCTCCGGTTTCCACATGGAAGATCGTTACGCGGTCGATGGCACTCCCGTTGCTGCTGTGCAGCGCTTGCACGGCGTATGGCGTCCGTACGGATGCAGACGACTGCCTCATCTGCGTCACGTTGCGCTCATGGCCGCCAAACTTATCCCGCCGATGCACGACGGTCAGGCTTGCCGCTATCGGCTCGATCATGTTGGCCCAGTCGACCGCCGAATCGCCGCCGCCGGAGATCAACACATGTTTGCCGCGGAACTCTTCAAGCGACTGCACCGTGTAGTGCAGATTTGTCACCTCGAAACGATCGGCGCCTTCGATCTCAAGCTTCGCCAGCTCCAGAATGCCGTAGCCGATCGCGAGCACGACCGAACGCGTCCAGTGTTTCTTCCCGCATGCAGAAGTAAGCAAGATCGTATCGTCTGCTTGCCGCTCGAGTCCGATAATATGCTGGCCGAGCACGACAGTCGGCTCGAAGGTCATCGCTTGCGTCACGAGCTGATCAATTAAATTGGCGCCTAGCGTTGGGGTAAGGCCGCCGACATCCCAAATCATTTTCTCCGGGTAGATGAGAATACGTCCGCCGAGCTCCTCGCGTGCTTCGATCAGCTTCGTCTTCATCTCCCGCATGCCGCTATAGAAAGCCGAGTAGAGACCCGCCGGCCCGCCCCCGATTATAGTCACATCGTATAATTCCAGTTCATTGTTCATCATTTGTTCCTACTTCCTTCTACTAAATTCCAGATCTGTGTACGGCTGCTTGAAACGGAATGAAAAGATGTTGACAAAAACGGAAAAGCCGATTAAAGTTTGAACTGTTCTGATACTGATAATCATTATCACTAACAATCATCATACAACGAAAGCGGGAGAAAGAAAATGAACAAAATGTTAATTCCTGTTGTAGTCTTATTCATACTCGTGCTAAGTGCTTGCGGAAACAACGGCGCTAATGAGAATAAGAATGCAGCTAACACAGCTAACTCCACAGAAACAAACACGACCAATGCAGCAACCACGACGAATGCGGCAAACACCGAAGAAGCTTCCGGCACGATTACATATCAGTCCCAAACCGGTCCTGTGGAAGTGCCGGCCCATCCGCAGCGCGTAATCACGCTAGCCGCTTACGCAGGCGACTTGATTGCACTCGGTGTAAATCCGATCGGCGTAGATGCCTGGTCCAAAATGAACCCGCGTTTCGATGCCCAATTGAAGGATGTACCGCAAGTGACGGATGAGGATCTGGAGAAAATTCTTGAGCTCAAGCCCGACCTGATCATTGGCCTCGACAATGTGAAGAACCTAGATAAGCTGAAAGAAATTGCACCAACCGTCGTTTACACCTATGGCAAAGTAGACTACCTCACTCAGCATCTTGAGATTGGAAAACTGCTTAATAAAGAGAAGGAAGCACAAGCGTGGATTGATGATTTCAAGAAACGCGCTGCTGATGCCGGGGAGAAAATCAAAGCGAAAATCGGCGCAGACACCACGATTTCAGTCATCGAAAGCTTCGACAAGCAACTGTACGTGTACGGCGATCACTGGGGCCGGGGCACGGAAATTCTCTATCAAGCCATGGGGCTGGCTATGCCTAAGAAGGTAAAAGAAATGACGGACAAAGACGGCTACTACGCGCTGTCTGCCGAAGTCATTCCGGATTACATGGGCGATTATGTCGTATTCAGCAAAAGCGCCGAAGCGGATAACTCCTTCCAACAAACCGATACGTACAAAAACACGCCTGCCGTGAAGAACAATCATGTCATCGAAGTGGATGCCAAAGAATTCTACTTCAACGATTCGCTGACGCTGGACTACCAACTGGATAAACTGTCTAAAGCCATTCTAGGTGAATAAAAGCAAATGAGAGGAATTCAATCTTCATCAGAATTCCTCTTTCCCCATTCTAAGAAGAAAAGATGAGAGAGCGCCAATGAGCCTAAAAAAACAAGGTACGACCACTTTTATTCTTAAGCTGTTCGCCGGTGTGATAGCGCTGGTAGGCATGTTTACAGCCGCGATGCTTTTTGGGGCTGCGGATGTCACGATACATGACCTGTGGAAGGTGATTTTCACGCGTGAGTCCGGCGATACCGTTACGATGATTCGCGAGATCCGCCTGCCGCGGGAAGTTGCGGGCATGCTTGTCGGAGCAGCGCTTGCCGTATCCGGTTCGATTATGCAAGGTCTGACGCGAAATCCACTGGCTGACCCCGGCTTACTGGGTTTA
The DNA here is from genome assembly GCF_059383835.1 of Paenibacillus sp. J22R98. NCBI lineage: Bacteria > Bacillati > Bacillota > Bacilli > Caryophanales > Paenibacillaceae > Paenibacillus > Paenibacillus sp. J22R98. The sequence goes on along the minus strand of NZ_JBXENW010000010.1, from coordinate 94,094 downwards.
ACGGCAGGTTCCAGTGCGGCACTCGCGCTGACGATCGCCCTGTTTCCATCGGCCGGTTATTTTCTTATTATGGTGGCTTGTTTTATCGGGGCTGCAGGAGGGACCTCGTTCGTGCTTGGCATCAGCGCAATCAAGAAGGGGGGATTATCTCCGCTTCGCATGGTGCTGGCCGGAGCAGCCGTTTCGGCGTTTCTGTACGCGGTGTCTGACGGCCTCGGTTTGATTTTCAAACTATCCAAAGATGTGACGATGTGGACCGCCGGGGGATTGATCGGAACCACCTGGGGACAAATTCAGGCGATCTCGCCGTTTATTCTAGTGGGCATCTTCATTGCGATTCTGTTATCTAAACAGCTGACCATTCTAAGCCTCAACGAAGAGGTTGCGGTGGGGCTGGGGCTTCGAACGGCGTACATCAAAGTTATTCTGTATATCGTCATCACGATTCTTGCAGGTGCTTCCGTTGCTCTGGTAGGCGACATGGCCTTTATCGGACTCATGATTCCTCATATTGTGCGCGCCATGTTCGGAACCGATTATAGAGCCGTCATTCCGATGTCGGCTATATGGGGAGCGATATTCATGCTGCTGGCCGATACGGTCGGACGTACGATTAACGCCCCTTATGAAACGCCTGTGGTGGCGATTATTGCGATGCTCGGACTGCCGTTCTTCCTGTTCATCGTGCGTAAAGGAGTCAAATTACAATCATGATCAATGCTGCTCTGGCTAGAAAACAGCGTGTCACCGTGACGGCGCTGCTGCTCCTTATCGTGGTGACGATCGTCGTGGGAATGGGACTTGGTCCGGCTTCGCTGTCATTCAACAGACTGCTGCCGACGATCTTCGGCAATGGCGATTTCAAAGAAAACTTCGTCCTGTTCGACATCCGTTTGCCACGCATTATCGTTACACTGCTCGCGGGTATGGCGCTTGCTTTATCGGGTGCGATTCTGCAAGGCATTACGCGCAATGATCTTGCGGACCCCGGCATTATCGGGATCAATTCCGGTGCGGGCTTTGCCGTTGCTGTATTCTTCTTGTATGTACCGATTGAAGATCCGGGCTCGTTCGTGTATATGCTGCCGCTTGTCGGGTTTGCGGGAGCACTTATCACAGCCACGCTTATTTATTTGTTTGCCTATAGCAGAAAAGAGGGCTTGCAGCCGGTTAAGCTGGTCCTTGTAGGCGTCGGATTCGCTATGGCACTCTCCGGGGCGATGGTCGTTATTATTTCATCTGCCGAACGAATCAAGGTGGACTTTATCGCGAACTGGCTTGCGGGTAACATTTGGGGAACGGATTGGCCGTTTATTGTGGCGCTTCTCCCGTGGCTCGTGATTTTGCTTCCATACACGCTGTACAAGGCGAATGCGCTAAATATACTGTCCATCAATGAATCTTCTGCGATCGGCTCCGGTGTAGATGTCAATCGGGAGCGGATGGTGCTGCTCGTGATCTCCGTTGCTCTTGCGGCGGCGGCGGTTTCGGTTACGGGAGGGATTGCTTTTGTCGGACTGATGGCACCTCATATCGCCAAATCACTGGTAGGGACTCGCGTGCAATTGTATGTGCCGGTTTCGATTCTGATGGGCGGCTGGCTGCTGCTGCTTGCGGATACCATCGGCCGCAACTTGGCCGATTCAGGTGTTCCGGCAGGAATTATGATTGCCTTCATCGGAGGGCCTTACTTCCTGTACTTGCTTCTTAAGAAATGAGAAAAGACCGAGCATAGAGTTAACCTCTCTGCTCGGTCTTTTCAATATCAATTACGCCTGTGGGAAGAACTGCGGCAAATAATCCTTGTTCGCTTCGAGCATCTCGTCCAGCAGCTTGATTGCGACTTCCACGTTTGGTACCAACGGGTGATGAACCATCGCTTGAAGCGCGATATCGCGGCTGCCGGTTACGGCTGCTTCAATTGTCAGCTGCTCATAGGTTTTAACGGCATGAATTAATCCTTTAACATGCAGAGGGACATTCGTCAGAGGAAGCGGCAGCGGGCCGGTCTTCGTCACGACACAGTTCACTTCAATCGATGCGCTGTCCGGCAGGAAGTCGATCGTGCCATTGTTAGCGACATTAAGGGTTTGGATGTCGTTCTTGCCATTGTAGAGCGACTTCATGAGATTAACGGCAGCCTCGGAGTAATATGCTCCGCCGCGCTGCTCAAGCTGCTTTGGCTTCTCGCTCAGCTCAGGGTCGGCGTACAGCTGGAAGAGCTCGTCTTCAACGCGCTTCACGACTGCTGCACGGTTCCCGTCCCGTTTGAAGGATTCTTGCTGATCGGCCAGCATCTCATCCGTCATATAGAAATACTTCAGATAATAAGAAGGAAGCGCGCCGAGTGAGCGGAGGAAATCCGGATTCCAGCCCGTTTGCGGGACGTTCTTGCCGCTAAAACCTTCCGTATTGTTCAACAGCTCAGGCAGCTTATCTACGCCGTTTACGTCCACGCGCGTCACCCAGTGCAAGTGGTTCAAGCCTACGAACTCGGTATAAATGTGCTCAGGCGCTGTCTCGTATGTGGTAGTCAACCATTTCGTCAGGCCAATCGGTGCATTGCACAGGCCGACGCTGCGTACGTTGGAATGGGTATGGATGGCCTCGGTTACGATGCCCGCAGGGTTCGTGAAATTGAGCAGCCATGCTTGAGGCGCCAGCTCCTCGATGTCTCGGCAGATATCCAGCAATACCGGAATTGTCCGCAGCGCTTTCATCATGCCGCCCGGACCGGTTGTTTCCTGTCCGATCACGCCGTATTTCAAAGGAATGGACTCGTCTCTGCCGCGAGCCTCGAGCATGCCGACACGCATCTGGGTGCTGATGAAATCAGCGCCTTTGATCGCAGTGCGGCGATCTGTCGTCAGATGCACCTCGATCGGAAGGCCGGAGCGTTCCACCATGCGTTTGGCTAAATTTCCGACAATATTCAGCTTATGAAGTCCAGCCTCAATATCCACGAGCCACAGCTCTCGTACCGGCAGCTCATGATGAAACCGAATAAATCCCTCTACCAGCTCAGGAGTATACGAGGAACCGCCCCCAATAACAACAACCTTCAATCCTTCTGTCATCCTAGTCACATCCCATCCCAAATTATAAGTCGTATGTTATAGCTTGATATCTTCAAATTCGCCAAGTGCCCGCATGCGGTCATAAATCTCTTGCTTAATTGTTAAGCCATCCGCTTCCATAGCAGACCAGACGGAGCCGAAGACGGGATCGACCGTCAACGTGACCAGCGCAGCCGAAGGGGCAACGGCCGCAACAAGCTCTTCGATCGGCCCGCGAATCCAGCCGCCGCGGTCGCCGCGCGTCAGCAGACTGCCTGCGAGCACGACATCAAAGGTCTCGCCTGTCATCCCCAAACGCCGCGCAACAGCGACCACCGACTTGCCCAGCTCCACGCCTTGGTGATGAAGGATAGCGATAGCCGCCTCATCGCCATGCGCCGCTGCTTCAAACAGCAGCTTCGTGACATCGACCGGTACTTTCTTGTCATGATCAAGGAAGTCGTGAAGCATCGTTTCCACATCGGGATATCCCAGGTAACGAAGCAGCAAATCAGTCAACAGCGTTGGCTTCTCGCGACCGTCCCATGCGCGAATTACGGTGCGGAACGCTTCGATGTTGAGAGCGCCGCCTCCGCCGAAATCGCCATGCATATATTCGAAGCCGCCGCATTGGAGATGGACGCCTTCCTTGTTGCGTCCGGCGCAGTTGGTGCCGGTACCGCAAATGACGGAAATACCGTAGGCGCGATCTGTACCCGCGCGCAATCCGATCATCGTATCACAAGTGATCGAATAACGGGGGAGTCCGATTGCGCTAACGATCGGATGCAGGATGCGATAATCCGCTTCCCGGTCAGCGCCGGCGAGACCGAAATAAGCATGCTGTACATCCTCGTGTTTGACGCCCGCCTGCGCAAGTGCCGCGGTTACGGCTTCCGCCAAATGGCGAGCAGCTCCTTCAGCGTCAAGCTGATGATTACCGTTTCCGCTTTGGCCTTTGCCGAGCACATTGCCGTGTTCGTCGGTTAGCAGGGCGTGCGTTTTGGTTCCGCCGCCGTCTATGCCTAAGTAATAAGCCATTAATGCCACTCCTGTCTGAATAGGCTTTCCATAGTAACGTTTGTTCTCCAAACGAATTGTGAAATCAAATAAGGATGATCCGGTTAGCCGCTCTTTTTGACAGCTCCGGTTGACTGGCGGAGCACAAGCTCCGGATCAATCCGCAAATTTGCCGCGCGCTTCATCGTGCCGTCGACTCGTTTAAGCAGCACTTCTGTAGCGGCTGCTCCGATACGGTCTGCCGGCTGCCGAATCGTCGTTAAGAGGGGGCGCAGCAGCGAAGCGACCTGTTGATCGTCATAGCCAATAACGGAAACTTCATCCGGAACACGGATCCCAGCCTCCATAAAGGCATTGATAACTCCGATGGCGATATAATCATCGCCGGCGAAGACGGCGCCCGGAAGCTGCTGTTCTTCGATCCACCGCCTAGCCGTTTGGTAGCCGAACTCAGCCGAGTATTCGCCGGAAACGAGCTCGAACGGCTGGATGCCGGCTTCCTGAAGCGCCTCCAGGAAACCGTTTCGGCGTTCCTTGGTGCTTCTAAACATCTCGCTGCCGCTGAGATGCGCAATGGAGGAGTGCCCGAGTTCAATCAGGTGTTTGGCCGCGGCGTACCCGCCCTTGAAATTGTTTACAGTAATCGAGTAAGCATCGTTCTCCGGCTTCTGATTATCGATGAGAACATAAGGGATATTCCGTCGTTTCATTTCGATAATATAATGGTCTTCTTCAATCGGGGAGAGCAGAATAATGCCGTCCACGCGATCCTCTTGAATCAGGTAGTGGCTATCTTCCTGCGTGATGCTCTTCGTCACAGCTACAGCAAGGAAGTATCCCTGCGCAGCCAGAATTCCGTTAATCTCATTCACGATTTCATCGAAGAAAGAATCCTGCATGGTGGTCATGATGAGACCGATAATACCGGTCTTGCCTCGGGCGAGGCTGCGAGCTGCCGCACTCGGGCGGTAATCAAGCTCCTTCATCACCTCAAGCACCTTCTGTCGATTCTTCTCACGCACAGACCCGGCACCGTTAAGCACGCGGGATACCGTGACGACAGAGAGGCCCGACTTCTTGGCGACATCGAAAATACTAACCTTCATGCGTATGCATTCTCCTCTGTCGAGTAAAGTTAAAGCGGTTATACTTTTATCAAAAAAAATATAGGGTCAAAACCTAGAATGAAGTAATTCATTCCCAAACAAAGTTAAAGTGCTTTAACTTTCGTTTTCTTTTCTTATTGTAGAGGAGGCTGATTTATTTTTCAAGTTTAATTTCCGTTCGTTCATGTACAAGCTTTCGAGAAAAGCATATAATAAATCCAAAATTACCCTCGGGGAGTGTTCGACGTGAGTGTCAGCTACAAGAACTGTCAAAGCTGCGGAATGCCTATAGCTAAAGGCGATAAGAACGGCACGGAAGCCGGCGGAGCGAAGAGCTTCAAGTATTGCATCCACTGTTACGTTGATGGCAAATTCACTTTGCCCGATCTTACGGCAGACGGCATGAAGGCACATGTGAAGGGCAAACTCGCCGACATGGGTTTTCCGAAGTTTACGACAGGGTTCTTTACGCGCGGCATTCATAAGCTGGAGCGCTGGAAGAGCTGACGAGCGCAAGAGCGGCTTTGGCGGAGAAGAGACAGACCCCGGGTCTTGTCTCTTTTTTGTTGTTTTCACGACTGTTTTTGCAACTGATTCGTATGAAGTGGTATGGTGTAAAGAAGCACTAGTAGGAGGAAGAACATGGCGAACGATTCGAGAAAAAATAAACATATAGCAAATATATCGCTGGGCATCATGGCAACGGGTTTCGCAGCCACGATCCCTTTCAGCGGGGCAGGGCTTAGCTTGCTGCATGTCGGCTTCGAGGCCGGCGTCATCGGGGGGCTCGCGGACTGGTTTGCCGTGACGGCGCTGTTTCGCCATCCGCTGCGAATTCCGATTCCGCATACGGCGCTGCTGCCTCGCAATCGCCAGAAGATGTCGGACGGCATCGTACGCGTTCTAGAAGATCGGCTGCTTGCTAAGGATAGCATGATCGAGAAGCTGCGTCAGATCGAGTTGGCAAAGCAGCTGCTGCCAGCCCTTCGGGGGGCAGCTCATTCAGCGGTACACAGCGAGCGACTGCCTCATCTGCTGGAAGGCGCGCTGCGTACGATAGAGCTGGAGAAGCTGGTCCCTATTGTCTCTGGGGAAATTCGCTCCGCGGTGGAGCGCATTGATCTGGAAGCGGCGCTTCGCGGCTTCCTGCGAAACGCGGTGGAGAATGGCGTAGATGAGCGTCTGCTCGATTTGCTGCTGGAGCGCGCGGAAGAGTGGGCGAGCACGGAGGGGATGCGCCGCGAGCTGGGCAATGCGGCGATGACGCTTGTAAAAGGGCTGAATTTAGGCGGCCTGATGCAGTTTGCGGTCAACGCGTTCATCGGGTATTTGGATGAGGATAAACTGGGCACGATGCTGCAATCCTTTATTTTGACGAAGATTCATGAGCTCAAGGTTCAGGGCACCAATCGGCGTGCTGTTATTATGAAGCATCTGCATCAAGGGCTCGAGATGTTGATTTCCCGTTTGGCCGAAACCGGACAGCTGAATGCGCTGCGCGATGAGCTGCTCGCTTCATTTGATCTCGAAAGCGAGATGACGCGCATGTTTGTATCCTTGCGGGAGAAGGGAATCACATTTCTCCATTCGGAGGATTTTGCAGCTAAGGTATGGCCGATGCTGGAGGGTCTTCTTGATCGCTTGGAAGCCAACCATGGACTGGTTCAGGATGCCGAACAATGGCTGAAAGGGCAGGTTGCCGGACTCATTGAACGGAATCACACGAAGATCGGCTCGTTCGTGAAGGAGAACCTCGATCGGCTCGACAATGATCAGCTGGTGGAGTTAATAGAAGATAAAGTTGGGCAGGACCTGCAATGGATTCGGGTCAATGGTGCCGTTTGCGGTTTCCTGATCGGTCTATTATTGCGGTTAATTGAGATGGGCTTCGGTTATAACTAAGGAGAAGAAGCGGGCAGTCCGTTCTATTTCGCCTTATTTGCGAGAAACGGCAAATTAGTGAGGTAGAGTGAGACTGCTTGCGATCGACTCCATTGTAAGCGTTATATTCGCGCCAGTTGGCTGGAAATGAGAACGAAACCGTTTGCGGCATTCCTTTACAAAAGACATGCGCAGGCGTAACATACGATTCATGCTTAATCTTCTGCTATAGCGCTGAATTTCTGATTAGAAATCGGGGGAACCACTCAACTGGGGTGAATCTTGAAGAACGGACCGCTCGGTCCATGCTTTAAGTAGGGCGACTCTCACGCCCGAATCCGTCAGCTAACCTCGAAAGCGTATACGAGAGGCAACGATTGTTCGTGCATATAGACACTTTGATGATAACTTGTGCCTAGAAGCCGCGAGAGGCGTTCCTCTGTGTTAAAGAGGCAATTCCTGCAGGCTTCTTTTTTGTGCTGTTTATTAGAATAAAGGTGGACACAAAGAAGAATAAGTTTGCGAAGATTATGTAAGTTTAAAGGTGTAGAAAGGAAGGCGAAGTTGTCATGGCTGGTTACCGCCGCAAAACCCCTGAAGAAATGCTCTTATCCATCTCCAAAATTCATCGCGGCCGTCTTAAAATTTATGTTGGTGCCGTGAGTGGCTCAGGCAAAACCTATCATATGCTGCGTGAAGGCCAAGCGCTTAAGCAGCAAGGCATTGAGGTTGTCATCTGCGCAGTATCGACGATGCGCCGGCCTGAAACGGTGGAGCAGCTTGCTGATTTGGAGCGGATCCCGAGCATTCATTGGTACAAGGGGGACGTGGAGAAGAAAGATCTTAATTTGGATGCGATTCTGGAACGGAATCCGGAGGTGCTGCTCGTAGACGGGCTGGCGCACGAGAACCGTCCGGAAGCGAAGTTCCCGACGCGTCTGGAGGACATCCAATTTCTTCTGAGTCACGGTATCAGTATCATCACAACCGTGAATGTATACGAACTCGAGGGGATAACCGAGCTTGCGCAGAAGCTGACAGGTATCTCGGCGGAATGTACAGTGTCTGCGGATCTGCTGGAATTGGCGGATGAGGTAAGGCTTATCGATGCATCGCCGGAAACGATTCTGTCACGCCTAAATGAAGGGCGTTTAAACAATATTAAAGATCCCGGGCTGCTCAAGCGCGGGAACCTTGGCAAGCTCAGAGAGATTGCCCTGCGGCTGATGGCCGAGGGCGTGAATGAGTCGCTGGAGAAATACCGCGAGGAGCAGGGCTTCATCGGTCCGTCCGGCGCTACGGAACGCATCTTGGTAGCGGCGCAGTATCACTGGAATGGCTCCATCTATATCCGGCGCGGTCAGCAAATTGCGAAGCGTCTTAGCGGCGACCTGGAGGTTGTCGTCTTCGTGGATTCGAGCCAGGAGCCTACGAAGGAACGGGATGACTTCAAGCGCTCCATTCTGAAGCTGACCGAGAAGGTGGATGCGGGCTTCAGAGAAATTACGGTGAGCAATCGAAGACAAATTCCGCGCGCGCTCATTAAATACGCGATGCTGATCAATGCAACCCGCATCGTCATGGGGCATTCCAAGCAGACGCGTGCACAGGAGATCGCACAAGGCTCTATCGCGGGCAGCGTGCTGAAACAAATGCGCAACATCGACGTTTTCTTCATGGCGGACAGAGCCGATCATGAGGGCGAGCGAGTGCTCCCAACGAAACGGGCGACGCCGAAGCTGACAGCCGAACCATACCGGAGGCTCAGCGCGCAAGAGGTAGAGAAGAAGATCGAGCGGATTCGCCGCGGGAAATTCAAGGTCTATGTCGGCGCAGCGCCGGGAGTGGGTAAGTCCTATATGATGCTTCGCGAGGGCAATGATTTGCTGCGCAAAGATATCGACGTTGTAGTTGGACTCATGGAGACGCATGACCGTGCGGAAACGCAGGATCAGGCCGGACGGCTTGAGGTTGTGCCTCGTAAGTCCATTGAATGCGACGGCAAGGTTTACTCGGAGATGGATGTGGATGCCATTATCGCACGCAACCCGGAGGTTGTGCTGATTGACGAGCTGGCTTATACCAACGCGCCGAGCTGTCGAAATAAACGGCGGTACGAGGATGTACAGGAGATTTTGGACGCCGGCATTTCCGTCATCGCTACGATGAATGTACACCATCTGGAAAGCTTGAAGGATGCGGTGGAGCAGATTACAGGGACGGCTGTGAAAGAAACCGTACCGGACATGATGCTGCGACTTGCCGATGAGGTTGAACTGATTGATGTGGCACCTGACACGCTGCAGCAGCGGATGCGGGAAGGCCATATTTATAAAAATGATGACGTAGAGGACGCCCTCTGCGGTTTCTTTAAGACAGGGAACCTGATTGCGCTGCGCGAGCTTGCCCTGCGGGAAATCGCTGACGATGTCGATGAGCGTCTGGAATCGTGGGAACGCAACGGCTCGCTCCGCGGCCCATGGCGTCGCCATGAGTCGATCTTCGTAGCAGTCACGGTGAACAAGAAAGCGGAGAGACTCATTCGCCGCGGTTTCCGAATTGCGCATCGGCTCAAAGCGGATTGGCATGTCCATTACGTGCAAACGGAAGCGATGCCGGGCGAAGAGGCGCGGATTGAAGAGCTGCAGGAGCTGACGGCGCGTCTTGGCGGTACATTCGAGGTGGAGCGCAACGTCTCGCGTAACGATGTACCTGCTGCTTTGCTGGCGAAGGCGAACGTGCTGAAAAGTACGCAAATGGTACTTGGCCAATCCGGTCAAGGCTTCTGGAGCAAGCTGCGTCATAAATGCGTGGTCGACACCATTTTGCGTGAAGGTCGGCACATGGATGTGCTTGTTGTAGCGGATTTTAATCCAAACATCGAAATTGGAGAAGAATAGATACTGGGGTTTCGGCTCACATTTATTCACGACCGTGGATATCCATTTATTTTGGTAATATGTGAGATTACCTGACAATTTAAAAATTTAAATTGAAACAGGCTGCTTTTCTTGATAGAATCTTAGTTAATTAAAGCTACTAAATAGGGGGAAGCAGAATGAAAAAGTGGTATATTATAGCTATTCTTACACTAGTGACAGCAGTAATTCTCTCTGGTTGCGGCGCGAAGAGCAGCAACAACAACGCAGGCAGCGAAGCGGGCAACAGCAGTGACGCTACAACGTACAAATTTGCAACAGACGCGGCTTATGCTCCAATGGAATATATGGACAAAGACAAAATCACAGGCTTTGATATCGAGTTCCTTGATGAAGTGATGAAGGAAGCCGGCATCAAGTATGAAGTGGATAACACGGGCTGGGACGGGATGCTGGAAGGCGTCAAGCAAGGCACGGAATATCACGCGGGTGTCTCCAGTATTTCGATTACGGATGATCGTAAACAAACTTACGATTACTCCATGCCGTATTTCGAATCGATCAACGTGATCATGGTGAAGGAAGGCAGCGACATTAAGAGCGCGCTTGACCTGAAGGACAAGAAGGTTGCGGTTCAAACCGGTACTACTGCTGATATCCTTATGACGAAGATTATGGGCAACAGCAACACGGATTTGAAGAAGTTCGACAGCAATGCGGTTGCTTTGCTTGAGCTTGATCAAGGCGGCGCTGATGCAGTAGTTGCTGATATCGCGATCGTACGTGATTACATTAAGAACAACCCGGACAAGAAATACGCAGAAGTTTCGGATACTACAAACTTCACGCCGGAATATTACGGCATTCTGTATCCAAAAGGCAGCGATTTGAAAGCGAAGCTGGATCCGGCGATCAAAGCGATCATCGAGAACGGCAAATATGCTGAAGTGTATAAGAAATGGTTTGGCGAAGAGCCGAATACGGCGAATCTGCTAAGCGCGAAGTAATAGGGACGCGAAGGGCATGCGTTAGTGGCGCATGTCCTTTGTTCTTGTCCATTTAAGGAGTATTCGCTGTAGCTTAGGCTAATCATCGGTGTAGAGAAGACGAAAGGGCGAATTAAGATGGATTTTAGATTTGATATTATTTGGGATTATGCGCCGCTTCTATTGAAGGGGACGCTGTATACAATCTTAATTTCTTTATCAGGCATTCTGCTTGGTTCGATTCTAGGCTTGATCGTTAGTTTCGGAAAAATGTCGCGTCGCTGGTTTCTTCGGTGGCCGATGCAGTCCTACATCAACTTCTTCCGTGGAACGCCGCTGCTTGTGCAAATCTATATCGTGCACTTCGGTCTTGTTCCGCTCATTTACGGGAAAACGAATGCCATTGTTGCGGCTATAACCGCCTTATCTTTGAATGCTGCAGCCTACACGGCTGAAATATACAGGGCTGGTATTCAGTCCATTGACAAGGGTCAGACGGAAGCGGCCAAATCGCTTGGTATGACCCATGCTCAAACGATGCGTTTTATCGTGCTGCCGCAGGCGATCAAACGGATGATTCCGGCTTTCGGTAATGAATTTATCGTCCTTGTGAAGGACTCTTCACTGGTTGCCCTTATTACGGCGCCTGAGATTATGTATTGGAGCAACGTCATGAAAGGGCAGTACATCCGCGTATGGGAGCCGTACCTGACTGCCGCGTTCATTTACTTTATTCTTACTTACTCATTAAGTAAGCTGCTCAATGCATTGGAAAGGAAAGTGTAATGCACATGAGTCCAATAATTCAAGTTACCGGGTTGTCGAAAGCGTTCGGCTCGAATGTCGTGCTCAAAGATATTAATGTCGACATCAACAGCCAAGAGGTTGTCGTTGTCATCGGTCCGTCCGGATCAGGGAAATCGACGTTTCTGCGTTGCCTTAACCTATTGGAAGAGCCGACCGGCGGCAATATTGTGATCGAAGGCAAGTCGCTTATGGACAAGAATACAAGCATCACCAGTATCCGTACTGAGGTTGGCATGGTGTTTCAGCAGTTTAATTTGTTCCCGCATCTGAAGGTGCTGGACAATATTACGCTTGGCCCGATTCAAATTCGCAAATGGCCGATTCAGAAAGCGCGCGCCAAGGCGCTTGAGCTTCTCGATAAGGTAGGCTTGGCCGACAAAGCGGATGCTTATCCGGCCTCGCTGTCCGGCGGTCAATCCCAGCGCGTCGCGATCGCACGCGCACTTGCGATGGAGCCGAAGATCATGCTCTTCGATGAGCCGACATCGGCGCTCGATCCCGAGATGGTTGGCGAGGTGCTTGCGGTTATGAAGCAGCTCGCGAAGGAAGGCATGACGATGGTCGTCGTCACGCATGAGATGGGCTTCGCCCGCGAAGTAGGCGACCGCGTCATCTTCATGGAGCAGGGCTACATTGTCGAGCAAGGCACGCCGGCGCAGATTTTCGAGCGTCCGCAGCAGGAACGGACGAAGGCGTTCTTGTCGAAGGTGCTGTAAGGAACTAACGAAATCATAAAAAGCACCACTCCGTGTGCCGTGAGGCTGTGGAGTGGTGCTTTTTTGTTGTTCTTTATTAGAACGCCCAGTTGCCGTTGCGGAACAGCGTTTCTTTCGTGCCGTCAACGCGCTCGCCTTCGATGTTCAGCTCTGCGGAGCCGATCATGAAGTCAACGTGGACAAGGCTGTTGTTCAGGCCGTTAGCGACTTGCTCGTCTTCGGACATCGTTTTGCCGCCTTCGATACAGAAGGCATAGGCTTTGCCGATCGCCAAGTGGCAGGAAGCATTCTCGTCAAACAGCGTGTTGTAGAACACGAGGTTCGTATCCGAGATTGGGGAACGATGGGGAACGAGCGCGACTTCGCCGAGGTAAGCGGCGCCTTCGTCCGTGCCAACAAGGTTCTTAAGCACTTCAAGTCCTTCTTCGGCTTGCACGTCAATGATTTGACCGTCCTTGAACGTCAGCGAGAAATCCTTGATCAGGTTGCCGCCGTAGCTAAGCGGCTTCGTGCTGGACACGGTGCCGTTCACGCCGCCTCTGAGCGGAGCCGTGAAGACTTCCTCTGTAGGCATGTTCGCTACGAAGATATCGCCCTTCGCGTTCTCGCTGCCTGCGCTGATCCAGATATGGCCCGGTGCCAGCTCAATCGTGAGATCCGTTCCCGGAGCTGTGTAATGCAGCTTGCGGAATTTCTTCTCGTTCAAGTGCGATGCTTTCGTATCCAGCACTTCAATGTGCGACTTCCAAGCGGCAACCGGATCTTCTTCGTTCATGCGGGTTGCTGCGAAGATTGCATCCCAGAGCGCATCCTCTTGCTTGCTCGGCTCTACATCAGGGAACACTTTAGCTGCCCAATCCGGGGATGGAACGGCAACGATGGACCAGCTGACTTTGTCGGACATCGTGTAGCTTCTCCACGTCTTCAGCGCGATGCCTGCCGCTTTGTTCGCATTTGCGATCCGCTCAGGCTTCGTGCCTTTCAGCAGATCCGGATTAGGTGCGATGATGCTTAGGAAAGCTGCGTTATCGGCAGCCATTTGCTCCCAGCCCTTCGCACGCCACTCCGGATATTCTGTGAAAGCTTCGTCTGGGGCAAGCTCGTATTTGGTGCGAGTGACGACATCGTCATTCCACTCTACATGTACGTTTTTGGCGCCGACTTCATAAGCTTTCTTCACGACAAGACGCACGAAAGGCGCGCATGACAGGGATGTACTAATCACTAAGGTTTGGCCGGGCTGTACATTTACGCCGACCTCAACAGCAAGAGCTGCGTAACGCTCGAGTTTTTCTTGAAAATTAGGCAATGAAATCACTCCTACAGCAGAATAAATTTATTCTAACATATAACCCTACCTTTTCCCTAAGGGGGGAATTTCGCAGAGGGCAGACGGGGTGGAATGCTTAACATTGCTTGCAGGGACAGGCTGTATAGGGTGTATACTAATAGAGATTAAAGGAGGTGCGTCATGACACCATTTACGCAACAAGTCATTGCAGTTATCGCGAATATCCCATCAGGCACGGTCATGACGTACGGTCAGATCGCGGCACGGGCCGGCAGCCCAAGAGGGGCGAGGCAAGTGGTTCGTATTCTTCATTCCATGAGCGAGAAGCATGGATTGCCGTGGCACCGCGTCATTAACGGAAAAGGCGAGATCGCCATCGGCGACGGTGAAGGGCGCTATATGCAGCGTGTCCTGCTTGAAGGCGAAGGCGTGTTCGTAAGTCCCGCCGGCACGATCGATTTGGGGGAATACCGATTCGAACCTGAACCGAATTATTAAGGAATAGAAAGAAGGATTACAGGTTGCCCAGACTCATCTATGTTGCACTTCTGCTGTTAAGTCTCATTTGGGGCGGTTCGTTTTATTTTATCAAACTATTGCTGCATGACTTTGGCCCGTGGTCGATCGCGTTTCTGCGTTCATCCTGCGGACTGGTTGTCGTGCTGCTCATTATGCTGGTCTTCAAGAAACCTTTTGCCTTCCGGAGCCTGCCATGGCCGGCGATGTTCATTATGGCCCTGATCAATACGGCGCTGCCTTGGACGCTGATCGGATTCAGCGAGCAGCATCTGACGAGCAGCATGGCTTCGATCTTGAATGCGATGACGCCGGTGTGGACGATTATCGTGGGCATTCTCTTCTTCCGGAGCAAGTCGCATTACATGCAGTGGGTTGGCATTGGCGTAGCAACAATCGGCTTAGTGATTCTGCTCGGCATTCGGCCCGGCGCCTTGCTGTCGGTCAATGGCATTGGGCTGATCGGCATGCTCACCGCAACGTTCTGTTATGCGGTGGGCTCGCAATTGTCCAAAAGACTGTCCGTTCGAGGCTGCTCGATGTACCAAATTACATACGGCACGCTGCTTAGCAGTGCGATCGTCAGCGGCACGCTCGCTTTCTCTACAGAATCCATTACATGGCCGCATTTGACCGATATGAGCAATGTGCCGCATATTATCGGGCTTGGGATATTTGGTTCGGGTTTAGCCTACATCTTGTTCTACTATATGGTCGAGATGGGCAGTGCAGAATTCGCCTCGATGGTCACCTATTTGGTGCCCTCCACGGCACTGATCTGGGGTTCGGTCCTGCTAAACGAAGCGATCAAGTGGAACATGCTCGCAGGGCTTGTCATTATTCTCTTCGGCGTCTTCCTGGCAAGCCGCAAACCGAGACGAGAGGCTGCGTTGAAGCCGCGAAGTGTTCATTGATCACGCTGCTGTAACGATAGGTTCAGACGATAGACCCGCCTTTGGCTGTCATTTCGCGTGCAGCTTGATGGCGGGTTTGCTTTTGGCGATATCGTGAGGTTCGTTTGCTGCGGGTAGGAGGAGATCTCCAATTTTGGACAAATTACTATAGGGATACAAAGTGCCAGGATGTGTTGGTGCAATCCCGCAGCAAGAGGTACAATCAAGGTAGTAACTTTTGGAAGAATGAATAAAGGGGGCAATATCTTGTCTTTCGTGACACGGCTTCAGTGGTTCTTCAAACTCAGATGGATGCATTACACGCTGGCCATCAGCTTAATGACGGTGGTCAGCTTGTTAACGACGGTTCCGCCGAAAATGATCGGGAACACCATCGACCGAATCCGCGAGCATACGCTGACGGCTTCTCAGCTGAGCAGCACCGTGCTGCTGCTCGTGAGTCTCTCATTGCTCTTATATGTGCTCGTTTATATTTGGATCACAACGTTGTTCGGCAACTCGGTGCTGATCGAGAAGCTGCTGCGTGGACGTTTTCTGGCGCATCTGACCCGCATGACGCCGTCGTTCTTCCAGCGCAACAACACCGGTCAGCTGATGGCGCTGGCAACGAACGATATTCTCGCCATTGGCAACACGGCCGGGTACGGGGTTATGACGCTCGTGAATACGCTAGTTGGCGCATCGGTCGTCATCATCACGATGATTTCGTTGATCGATTATAAGCTTATGTTAGCGGCATTAATTCCGCTGCCGCTGCTGGCCATTGTCATTAACAAGCTTGGACAGCGAGTGCGGGTTCGGTTCATGGCGGCTCAGGATGCTTTTGGCAAAATGAACAATCATGCGCTGGAATCGATCTCAGGTATCCGAGTGGTTCGTTCCTACGTGCAGGAGGAGCATGATCTGACTGCCTTTGACCGTGTGACGACGGAGGTTATGGATCGCAACCGTGAAGTTTCTATTCTTAATGCGCTGTTCCAGCCGCTGATCTCGCTTATTGTAGGCGTCAGCTACTCCATCGGCATCGGCTATGGCAGCTATCTGGTGTTTCACGATGAGATCACGCTGGGACAGTTAATCTCCTTTAATATTTATTTAGGGATGTTAATTTGGCCGATGATTTCCTTCGGCGAATTTATCAACGTCCTTCAGCGGGGAAGTGCTTCTGCGGACCGGTTGGAGCAGGCGTTTAAGCAGGAACCGGATCTTGTGGATGCAGCTTCACCTGTAGAGGTGGCTGTCCCGATGACGATTGAAATGAAGGGACTTACGTTTACCTATCCAACGGCTAATCAGCCTAGTTTGCGTGAGGTATCGTTTACCCTTGAGCGAGGTCAGACACTTGGCATCGTTGGTCGTACAGGGAGCGGGAAGAGTACGCTGCTGAAGCAGCTGCTAAGACAGTACCCCGTCGATTCGGATAAGCTGTTTATCTCGGGGGTACCGGTTGAGCGCATCGCCATCGATCAAGTGAAACGCTGGATCGCTTATGTGCCGCAGGAGCATCTGCTGCTCTCGAAATCCATCAGCGACAATATCGCGCTTGGCAAACCGCAGGCTTCGGAAGCCGAAATCGCGAAGGCGGTCGAAATGGCATCCTTCACCTCAGATATCGCCACGATGCCGGAAGGACTTGGCACGATTGTCGGCGAGAATGGCGTCATGCTCTCCGGCGGTCAGAAGCAGAGACTTGCCATCGCAAGGGCGCTGCTCATTGATTCGGAGATTTTGCTGCTGGATGATGCGCTGTCTGCCGTAGATGCCAGAACAGAAAGCCGCATCCTGCATCATATCCGCCAGGAGCGGGCAGGCAAAACAACCTTTATCGCAACACATCGCCTGTCTGCCGTCAGCCATGCGGATTGGATTCTTGTACTCGATGATGGACGTATCGTGGAAGAAGGCACACATGAAGAGCTGATGCATTTCGGCGGCTGGTACAGACAGCAATGGGACCGACAGCAGATGGAAGCGAGCTTGGAAGAATAGATGCGAATCGGCGCACAAGCTTGATCGCCAACAAATTAGCCCGCTTACGGGCATCCGAATTCAGGAGGTAGCTATGAATCCATCGACGACGAGAAGGCTTCTCGGCTATGCACTCGTCTACAAATACCGTATTATTGCGGCGCTGCTCATCCTTTGCATCGCGGTCGGCGCTGAACTCGGCGGGCCGTACATTACCAAAACCATCATCGACAAGCATCTATCGGTCGATGAGCGAGATATCGGCGCGGTGCTGAAGCTGCTGGGCCTCTACATGGGGCTGCTGCTTACAGCCAGCGTATGTAACTTTTCGCAGTCGTATCTGCTGCAAGCAACAGCGCTGCGCATCATTAAGAACATGCGGATCGACTTGATGCGGCATATCGGACGTATTCCGCTGAAGTATTTTGACAACACGCCGATTGGACAGGTTGTCTCGCGTATCGCGAACGACACTGAGGCTGTACGTGATCTGTTTATGAGCTTCATGGCGACCTTCGTCGTCAGTCTTGTGCAGCTGGCGGGGATTTACACGGCGCTGTTTATCTTGGATGCACGCCTTGCGTTGTTCGCGCTGCTGCTGCCTCCGCTGTTCGTGGTCATCATGTATGTGCATTTGAAATACTCGAAGATCTTCATCACCATCATGCGTGCTCGGTTAAGCGATATGAACGCGATGATCAATGAATCGATTGTTGTCATGCCGATCATTCAAGCGTTTCGCAGAGAAAAGGTGACGATCGAGGAGTTCGAGGTGCTGAACGAGGATCGTTATGTGAATCAAGTGAAGCAGTTTCGGGTGTTCTCTCTGTCCTCACGTAATATCGTAGGTACCATCGGAAGTTTGGTTACTGCTTATGTGGTGTGGTATTTCGGAAGAGATTCGCTGCAGACGGCCATTTCCTTCGGGGTCTTCTATGCATTTATTGATTATATGGGCCGGATCTTCCAGCCGATTATCGGGATATTCGATCAGCTGACCAATGCGCAGCGGGCTTTCGTTTCGGCCGAGAAGGTGTTCGCGATTATGGACATCGAAGGTAAGGAAGTTGAAGATACGGCAGGCGTTAACCGACCGGAAGGCGTTGTGAAATTCGACAACGTGACCTTTGCTTATAAGGAAGGCGAGAATGTGCTGAAAGGCATCTCGTTTGAGGCGCGAAGAGGCGAGACGGTTGCGCTTGTCGGCCATACCGGCTCAGGCAAAAGCTCCATCATGAACCTGCTGCTCGGCTTCTATGAGCCGCAGCAAGGTGTTATCACCATCGATGGACGCGATATCAGCAGCTTCTCGAAGCAGGCTCTGCGCAAGCATATGGGCATCGTGCTGCAGGATCCGTTCTTGTTCGCAGGCGATATCAAGTTCAATGTCAGCTTGTACAACAAGGATATTAGCATCGACCGCGTGAAGGATGCGCTGCGCGAAGTCGGCGCCGCGCCGTTCATCGAGCAGCTGCCCGGCGGCTATGATGAACAGGTTGTTGAACGCGGGAGCACGCTGTCATCGGGGCAGCGGCAGCTGATCTCATTTGCTCGGGCGCTGGCGTTCGACCCTTCCATTCTGATCTTGGATGAGGCGACGGCAAGCATCGACAGCGAAACGGAAGGCCTGATTCAGCAAGCGCTCAAGGTTGTTAGCGAAGGGCGCACAACGCTTGTGATTGCGCACCGTCTCTCGACCATCCGCGAGGCGGATCAGATTCTCGTGCTGCACCGCGGAGAGATCGTGGAGCGGGGCAATCATCGCGAGCTGATGGCGCTGCAGGGTCGATACTTCAAGATGTATCAGCTGCAAACGGGCGAGCAGGCGCCGCCGGCTTCAACGGATGCGCTAAGCGGGACGGACAGTTCCGCGGCCACTGCTGCGGCGAGTAAGAGTTCGTAAATAGGAGGACCGTTTCAAAAGCGTGCAAGGCGACTTTTGAGCCGGTCCTTTATTGTTGAACGATATCGTCGGGTGGTCGTTTCATCTATCTCGTTTTCCATGTACAATAGGCGGTATATGGGAAGGTTTCCCGGCAATGGAGGTGGCGCGCGTTGAAAGAAATCGTACGGCCGGATGGGACGCTGGATGATCGACGAATCTGGAGAAGAGATATTCTCTATACCGGCACGAACGGGAAGTGTGTGGAGCGCGTCTATGTGTCGCCGGATGAAAGCTATATTTTCAAGCCGTTAACGAATGAGAGTCAGCTTGGGCAAGAGGCCTGGGTGTATGAACATATATTGAAGGGGATGTCTTTCCCCGTCATTTATCCGCAGCTGCTGGCAGGCTCAGAGCTTGCTGCGAGCGAGAAGAGCTGGCAGCTGTTCGAGGATATGGGACCTCTTGAACACCAATTCGAAGAGAATGCCGCGCTTGAACTCATCTCGCATGTGGCGTGGTGGCACGCCTTGCCTGTGGAACACCTGCAGCAGCAACAGCTGCTTGGGCCGAAGCCATTCATCGAGGACATTGCGAAGCAGGTGATGGATCGCCGCCGCCATGATGAACTGCTGGATGCGCTGGCGACAAGGTTCGAAGATGCAGAGTCAGTCCTGCAGCATCTGGAGTCGCTGATGATGCGATCGGAGACTGCCACCCGGCACTGGCAGAGAAACGTGATTTCGCACGGCGATCTGCACCTTGGCAACTATGCCCGGGTGAAGGGGGCCGTCAGCGTGCTCGATTGGGAGCATGCGCATCTGAATAGCCGTTACTGGGACCTGTACCACTTGATCGATTCCACGCATCCCGTGTTCCCGAAGGCTATGACGCCTGCGCTGCGCGAAGAGCTGTTGAACCGATACTTGCTTCATAGCGCGAATCATGAAATCAAGCTGGACGCAGATTCATTCAAGCAGGGCTATTACTTATTCACGGCAATTTTCTCGTTATGGATGGTGCTGCTGATTGACGGTGATCTGCGGCGTCTCGCGGGCGTTGACGGCAAATGGTCCATTAAGCAGCTGCAGGAACAATTGAAGGAGACGCTGGACAATTTCGAGCAATGCGTCGACATGTTAGTCACGCAATCATAATCCCTCTAAGGAGTGACTCCGGTAGATGACGAACAATAGGATTGCGCTAGTGACCGGCGCAAGCGGCGGTATGGGAAGGGCAACAGCGGCGATGCTTGCAGCGGAGCACGGTATGAAGGTATTCATGCTTGCGCGAAATCGGGAGAAGGGACAGGCGGCAGTCGACTACGTGAACCGCAAATCCGGTCGCGGAGCTGCGGAGCTGCTGCTGTGCGACCTGGCTTCCTTCGCGAGCATCCGAGAGGCTGCGGCGGAGCTGGCAAGCCGGACAAGCCATCTCGACGTGCTGGTCAACAATGCGGGCATCATTACGTTGAAGCGGGAAGAAACGGCAGATGGGTTCGAGCGGCAGCTTGGCGTGAACCATCTGGGGCATTATCTGCTGACGGGACTGCTGCTGCCATTGCTGCGTAAGAGCGAATCGGCGCGGATCGTCAATGTATCTTCCGGTGCACATAAGATCGGCGCGATGGACTATGCAGATCCGGGGATGACCAAGAGCTTCACGGTCTGGCGCGCATACAGCCGCTCGAAGATCGCGAACATTTGGTTCACGAAGGAGCTTGCTCGCAAATTAAGCGGAACCGGCATCCCGGTCTATGCGCTGCATCCTGGTGTGGTTTCAACCGATATCGGGGTGAACCGGAACACGGGATTCGGCGGTCTCGTTCATAAGCTGATGCGGCCGTTCTTCCTGACGGCGGAGAAAGGCTCGGCGACAGCGGTGTTCTTAGCGAGCGCGGCTGCGACAGAGATTGGCGGCAAGTCCGGTGATTATTTCTACAAGCTGAAGCCAAGCGCGGTTGCGAAGCAGGCAGCATCCGCAGATGAGGCCGGCCGATTCTGGGCGTGGAGCGAGCAAGCGACGGGGTTCGCCTATTCAATCTAATAGATGGGGAGGGCACGGAGATGGGGACGATTCAATATCCTTGGATGGCTGAGGGGGCTACGATCGGGGTTACGGCACCTTCGTCCGGTGTAGATCCGGCGGCACATGGGCTGCTGGAGCAGGTTAGGGAACGACTGGCAGCGAGAGGGTTCACCATTCAGTATGGCGCGACAACCTATACGCAAAATAAAGCGAAATCCGCTCCGGCGGCCGTACGTGCGCAAGAATTTAATGCGATGATGCAGGATGGCGGAGTCGATTTAATCATTCCGCCTTGGGGCGGCGAATTGTTGATTGAGATGGTGGATCAGGTAGACTATGATCATCTGCCCGCCAAATGGGTGCTCGGGTATTCCGATCTGAGCGTACTACTGCTTGCAATTACGCTCAAGACCGGAATAGCGACGGCGCATGGCACGAATATCGTGGACCTCAGAGGAGTAGTGCCCGATGAGACGACTGCCATGTGGCAATCCGTTCTATCCACTAGAGCCGGCGAATCCTGTGTGCAGCATTCTTCGCTTCATTATCAGAAGGACTGGGTGAACGACCACCCTAATGTATTTAACCTCACGGAACCAACCTATTGGCGCAAAGTGCTGCCAAGCGGGGGGATCGAAGCACCTGGCGGTGAGCACGATGAGCGGTTCAGCGGCAAAACGGTCATAAAAGGAAGACTGCTCGCGGGCTGCATCGATGTCGTCCGGCATCTGATCGGCACGCCGTACGGCGATGTTCGGCAGTTCAGAGAGCAATACATGCCCGGGGAGCCGGTGGTCTGGGTGCTGGAGAATTGCGAGCTGAACACCGCGGATGTACGCCGGTCGCTGGTCCAGATGAAGCTGGCCGGCTGGTTCGAGAACTGCTCCGGCATTCTGTTCGGGCGCAGTCCTGCAAACAGACCGGTCGAGAATTACACCATTGAGGACGTGTACACCGACTTGGCCGCTGAGCTCGGACTGCCAATTGTCATTGACGTCGATTGCGGGCATGTTCCGCCGCAGATCACGCTGATTAACGGAGCTTATGCGGAAATCGAAGTGGAAGCGGGCAAAGGGACGGTTAAGCAATCTTTTGTATAGCAGGATGTGCAGTGGGGAAGCTACCGAACATTCGGTGTTAGGAAGCTTCGGAAGGTAGGGATAGGCAATGATATTTAAAGGCAAGAGGATCTACTATGTGCTGGGTGCAGTGCTCGTGCTGCTTCTGCTCAATACATTCATGGGCACGCGCAACAGCTCAACCGTGGAAGAAGTGCTCAATAAGGGCCATATGAAGAAGGTGCAGGTCCTGTATCAAACGAAAGCGGATCAGGATACGTTGGCTTTCTATTTGAGCGTGCCGGAGGACCAGGCGGTAAGTGCGGCCAAGGACCTTTCGGTAACGGATATGGGCTACGGGTTGTTGAAAAAGAACATTTTTGGCAAATGGGTAACGAAGCAGTCGGCGGAATATGGAAGCATCAAGGCTTACCTCGCGGATGACGGGTTTACAGGCGAAATCGCACTGGTACCGACAATGGTGTACGGAGTTATAACCGATGAGCGAATCGGATCCATAAACGTTACGTTTCAAGATGGAGATAAACAGGTCCAAACGAAAGCGACCGTCGTAGACACCAAACCCCTCCGACTCTGGTATGCACTGACGGATGAGCGGGTCGCAGATCGAGATGTGAAGCTGGAAGCTGTCGGTCAAGATGGCAAGGCTTTAGCGACGAAGAAGATTTCTTTTAAATAAAAGAGTCTTATGTGGGAGGGCGCTCGCGTTTGCAGGGATATAATGTGCTGATGATTTACAGCAAGGATGAGGAACGGCTGCTCATGTGCAAGCGACTGAAGGAGCCGTATAAAGGACTAAGCAACTTGGTTGGCGGCAAAATCGAACCCGGTGAATCGGGGATAGAAGCAGCATACCGTGAGCTGGCGGAAGAAACCGGGATCGCTCAAGCGGATGTCACTTTGCATCATGTCATGGACTTCACCTATTATCTACAGAGGTGTTACGTGGAGGTTTACGCAGGCAAGCTGAAGCGGGATGTCGAGGTGGCAGGCGATGAGAATGAACTCTATTGGTCGGAGCTGCACCATGATTTCTTCGACATGTCGCTCTATGCCGGTGAAGGCAACATCGGGCATATGATCGAGCAGGTAAACATGAGCAAGGTACTTGCGATGGATGAGACGTGAACAACAAACGCCCTTTACTAAATTCCGCCTAGAAGCGGCTTAGTAAAGGGCGTTTTATTTACAAGGATTTAGTTCGTCGAACCTTCCAGTCCGGCAGCTTCAGCCACGATCTCATAGGACCGCAGACGTGCGGCATGATCGTAAATCTGGGAGGTGACGATGAGCTCGTCGACCATCGTTTCGCTTAGAATTTCACGCAGGCGAGCAGCCACGGTTTCCTTGTTTCCGGTAATCCCATACTTGGCTCTGGATTGCAGGGCTTCCCGCTCATGCGACATCCACAGCTCATCCATGTTCTCGATCGGCGGCTGCAGCTTGCCCGGACGGCCGCGAATGAGGCTGAGGAATTGCTGCTGCTGCGAAGTCGCAAGGAAGCTTGCTTCCTCATCGGTCTCTGCGGCAACGATGTTGATGCCGATCATGACATAGGGCTTCGCGAGCACTTCGGAAGGACGGAAGCTGCTGCGATAGAGATGGATGGCCTGCATCAAATACTCCGGTGCAAAATGGCTCGCGAAGGAGAATGGCAGTCCGAGCTCGCCTGCCAGCTTCGCGCTGAAGCCGCTCGAGCCGAGCAGCCAGATCGGCACATCCAAGCCTTCGCCCGGCGTTGCGCGGACAGGCCTCAACGAATCCGCCGGCGGATGGAAGAAAGCGCGCAGCTCGGCAAGCAGCTCCGGGAACTCCTGCCCGTTCGAAGCCAAATCACGGCGAAGCGCGCGGGCTGTCGTCTGATCAGAACCGGGCGCGCGGCCAAGGCCAAGATCGATCCGGCCCGGATACATCGACTCCAGCGTGCCGAACTGCTCGGCGATGACAAGCGGCGAATGGTTCGGCAGCATAATGCCGCCGGAGCCGACGCGAATTCGTTTCGTGCCGCCGGCCACATAGCCGATAACGACCGAGGTAGCCGAGCTTGCGATGCCTGCCATGTTATGGTGCTCGGCGAGCCAGTAGCGGTTGTAGCCCAGACGCTCGGCGTGACGGGCGAGGTCTAGCGTATTGCGGAACGCGTCCGCCGGTGTCCCGACATCGAGAACCGGTGCCAAGTCTAATACAGACAGAGGAACTTTTATAGAATCAGTCATCGTTGATATGACCTCCTGTATGATCGTAGTTTAGGTGAGGGAGTGAACCATCGACACCCTTTATTATGGAACACCCTCAAAGTTTATTCAAGCAGCTAACTAATTACTAGTAAATAACAATTATACATCAACCTGTCGGGGAGGTAACTGGCGATTTGTGGAGAATTATGTAGGATACTCCTCCTGATTAATGTCACCATCACAGGTGGAGCGTTTCATGCCTGATAGAAGCAACTACTATGCCGGGGGTGGCAAATGCTGCTGAACATCCTGAAACGCATCGCTTCTGTGTCTATTTTACCCAAGCTTGTCCTCACTTTCCTTGTTACCCTCACACCGCTTTATATCATCAGCTGGAAAATGAACGAGACCGGCTCCTCCCACGTCCAGAAAGAAATTACGGACTCCCTTGTATCGCGAACCTCCCTATATATGAACATGCTGGAATTCGACATCGACAGTGCCATTCGGCAGCTGCAGGAGTATGTCAATGACGATGACTTACTAAAGCTGTCCTCCTCCTCCGAGGTGATGTCGGAGATTGAGAAGATGCAAGCGCAGCTGCGGCTCAAGAGCCGCTTGGATGCCCTTCAGAAATCCAGTAAATTCGTGAATAATGCCATTGCCTTCATACCCGCTATGAACCGTACCGTTTCTGCGAATGCCAACGTCATCGGCAATTTCGATGAGGCGCAGTTCATCGCGCTGAGCAAGTCGACGAATCGGTTCGAGTCTCCTTTTCTATTGTGGAAGGACCGGCTCTTCATTAGTATTCCATATCCCGACCCGGCTATCTCAAGCCGAAGAAGTCCGGTCTTCCTTCTTGCCATTGAAATTTCACGCCCTGAATTAAGTAAGGTACTGCAGGAGTTTACGAATGAAGGCGGCCATACGGCGCTGGTTGGAAACAAGCAGCCTTTTCTGATTACAGGCGGATCGGACGCGGTGGATGAGGAACTCATTCATGATTTTCAGCACGAGGAAGAAGCGGCGGAAGAAGGCAAGCTGCAGTCGGTGGAATGGAAAGACCAGTCCTATCTGGTGGTCTCCAATCATTCCCCGCGGCTCGACATGACCTTGCTTATGTATGTGCCTGCGAACAAAGTAAACGCATCGCTGCAGGTCTACCGGTTCTGGTTCTATGTGCTGTCTGCGATGTCCGTTTTTCTGGTCTTGCTGTTCTCCTACAGTATTTACCTCATCATTCATCAACCGTTAAAACGGCTCGTTCGGTCATTCCGGCGCATCGAGCAGGGGCAATTCAACCTGGAGGTCCATTACCCGCTGCAGGATGAATTCGGCTATTTGTACGGGCAATTTAACGGTATGGTGAAGCGGCTGGATGTACTTGTCCATGAAGTCTATGAGCAGCAGTATCTGGCCCGTCTGGCGGAGCTGCGCCATCTGCAGTCGCAAATCAATCCGCATTTTCTGTACAACAGCTATTTTATTCTGTATCGGATGGCCCAGCAGCGAGACCATGAGAACGTTATTTATTTCACGAAGCATCTGGGTGAATATTTTCAATACATTACGCGCGACGGCTCGGACGAGGTGCCGCTGGCAAGCGAGATTCACCATGCCCGTACTTATGCGGAAATCCAATCGATCCGTTTCTCCGAGCGGATTATGGTGGAGTTTGAAGAGGTGCCTGAGGAGCTGCGCGCGTTCCCGGTTCCTCGTCTCATCGTCCAGCCGATTATCGAGAACGCCTATAACCATGGCTTGGAGCATAAGCGTAAGAACGGTTTAATTACAGTCGAATTCAGCACGAAGCCGGGTGCTATCGAGATTTCCATTACCGACAACGGGGAGAACATGGATGAAGAGAAGCTGCGCGAGCTGCAATTAAGCTTGCTCGACAAAGCGCAGCCCACAGAGCATACCGGTCTGCTTAATGTCCATCGACGCATTATTATTAAATATGGGGGCGGCGGTCTGACGCTCAGCTTGGGGGAGGAACGAGGCCTCAAGGTGACGATGACGATTCCGAGGGAGGCTGGTGCAGAGGATGAACCGCTTATTGATTGTGGATGATGAGAAATTCACGGTAGACGGCCTATATGAGATGATCGAGGACACGCCGGATTTGGAGCTGGACCTCTACCGGGCCTACTCCCCGGAGGAAGCGCTGGAGTGGCTGGCAAGAACGAAGATTGACATTGTGCTCAGCGACGTGCGCATGCCGGGCATGACGGGACTTGAGCTCCAGCAGCGAATTGTGGCGCAGTGGCCGCGGTGCAAAGTGATTTTCCTCACCGGCATTCATAACCTGGAAACCGCGCAGCTGGCCATTCGGACAGGCTCCATTGACTATATTCTCAAGACCGAAGGCGACGAGGCCATTATTCGCAGCATTCGCAAAGCGATTGAAAGTCTGGCCGCGGAGTCGCAGAGCCAACAATTCATGCTGCAGGCCAAAGACCAACTGAGCCGGGCGCTGCCGCTGCTGCACCGGGATTGGCTGATGGCGGTGCTGGAGTCGAACGGAGTTCATCCTACTGTGACGGAAGAGAAGCTGCAGGAGCTGCGCATTCCGCTGCGCAGCGGCGCCCCTGTTATTCCGCTTATCGGTCGCATCGACCGCTGGGGACAAGGGAGCTACCACGACAGAGCTTTAATGCTCTACGCCGTCCAAAATATCGCTTCCGAATACTATGCCCCGCTTTCGGTATTCACCGCGAGCATAGATATGCATCATTTTGTCTGCTTCCTGCAGCCGGCAACCGGTGAGCACACCAGCGATTCGTGGCGCGACACGGTCAGCTTCGTGCAAGGCACTATGGAATCGATCCAGCAAACCTGTGACCGGCTGCTGCATCTGCCTGTTTCGCTTATTTGCGGCGCACAGCCTGCGGAGTGGGAACAGCTGCCGCATGTATATGAGCTGATGAAGAAGAGATTGGTTGTCGGACTCGGCACGAGGGATCGCATGCTGCTGATCTTGGACCAACGCGAGGAGGGGAGCGCTCCTCAGGCTGCCCTGCCACCGCTGCGAACACTAACGCTGCAGCTGGAGCGGTTGCTGGAAGACGGTACCGAGGAGGCATTCGCTGAGGTAATCAAGCACTATACCGCACTGCCTACGCAATATGCCGAATATGCGCTTGTCTACTATGCCATTGCCAATTTGCTGCTTAGTCAGCTGACACAAGGCGGGGAAGCGCTGACCGGCGAAGGGGATGCCGCTATTATGGATGGACTCATGAATCTCTCCGCCCATCAATCGCGAGAGGCATCGCTGAGCTATCTGCTTCAGACGGCATCCATGATCTATACAAGGCGCAGATCCATCCAGCATGAACGGACCCATCAGTTGATTGCGCGGCTGCATCAATATATACGGGGCAATCTGGGCGGTGATCTGTCGCTTACGAGCTTATCCGAAATCGTCTACCTAAACCCCGCCTACCTGTCGGTTCTCTACAAACAGCAGACAGGCACGAACCTCTCGGAATACATTGCCGAGCTGCGTCTTGAGAAAGCGAAAGAGCTGCTTACAGCCACGTCACTCAAAATCCACGAAATTGCTGACAAGGTCGGTTTTGAGACATCGGGTTATTTTATCCGCTTCTTCAAGAAACGAATTCAGCTGACTCCGCAGGAATATCGGGCAAGAGAATAGCTGCCTGAGCGAAGGGCAGGGACTGTTGTCCGAATCCTCGGATTCCCGTCCCACCCTTCGCGATTCCTATACAGGAGACCACGAATCTATAGATTGTTCCATAGTGAAGCAAAGCGCCGTCATTTTATACTGAAGGAGAAGGAAGCTTGCAAAATAAAAGGGAGGCTAGGGGAATGCGAAAGCCATTCAAATGGACTGCGGTTCTGCTTATGACTTTTATTTTCATTTTTGTAACCGCTTGCAGCTCGGGGAATAACAACTCCAACAAGAATACTTCCAATTCCACAGGGGATGACAAAACCAATACATCGACGAATACGGCAGATACGAGCAACAGCACGAATACGAATACAACAGAGCCGGAACCGGCGGCAGAGCCTGATCCGTACTTCGGCAAATACGATCCGCCGATCGACATCACAAGCGTGCGTATCATCAACGATACGTTCAAATTCATGGAAGGCCAAACGATCGACAACAACATGTGGACGCAGGCTCTCCAAGAGAAGCTGGGCATCAATGTAAAATATGACTGGGTTGTCAGCGGCGATCAGCCGGGCGGCCAAGGCGAGCAGAAGATGAACGTTTCCATCGCTTCAGGCGACCTGCCGGCATTCATTCCGGTTAATGCCAAGCAGCTCAAACAGCTGCAGGAAGCTGATGAGCTTGAAGATCTGACAGCTGTGTATGAGAAATACGCTTCGCCTTTCCTCAAGGAAATTCTCAATCAAGACGGTCCGGCCGCACTCGCTTCTGCTACGTTCGGCGGCAAGCTGATGGCGATTCCGAACACCGGCTCTTCCATGGATGGAGCGGGGATGATCTG
This sequence comes from Paenibacillus sp. J22R98, assembly GCF_059383835.1. Classification (NCBI taxonomy): domain Bacteria; kingdom Bacillati; phylum Bacillota; class Bacilli; order Caryophanales; family Paenibacillaceae; genus Paenibacillus; species Paenibacillus sp. J22R98. The sequence goes on along the minus strand of NZ_JBXENW010000010.1, from coordinate 65,298 downwards.
GATTCGTAAGGATTGGCTCGACAAGCTTGGCCTTCAGCCGCCGCAATCGATGGCTGACGTGCTGGCGATTTCCGAGGCATTCACGACGAAGGATCCGGACGGCGACGGAAAAGCGAACTCCTACGGCATCGCGATGAACAAAGACCTATACGGCGGCTTCGCCGATATTACAGGTCTTATGAACAGCTATCACGCCTATCCGAAATCATGGATCAAAGACGCAAGCGGCAATATTGTCTACGGCAGCATCCAGCCTGAGATGAAGACTGCGCTCGGCGTTCTGCAAGAGCTGTACAAGAAAGGTCAAATTGACAAAGAGTTCGGCGTTAAAGACGGCGGTAAAGAAGCCGAATTGACGGCATCGGGCAAAATCGGCATGCAGTTCGGTCAAATGTGGAATCCGCTATGGCCGCTCGTTGACAATAAGAAGAACGACCCGAATGCGCAGTGGCAGTCGTACCCGCTTGCTTCTGCCGACGATCAACCGGTTACACCGCAAGTCGGCTTCTCGACAGGGCAGTATTTTGTCGTGAAGAAGGGTGCTGAGCATCCGGAAGCGCTGCTGAAAATGATCAACCTGTTCGTTGAAACCGGCTGGGGTGAAACAACAACGCCAGAGAATTATGCGAAATACTTCACTAGTGAAGGATTCGAGAAATTCAAAAACATGCCGTTCCAAGCATGGCCAGCTCGTAAAAACCTGGATATCTACCTCCATGTGACGGCTGCGCTGGACAGCAAAGATACATCTGCCCTTAATCCGGAAGAAAAGGATATGTACGATAAGACCGCTTCTTGGATGGATGGATCAAGCAAAGAACCGCTGAACTGGGCGTATGAGCGCGTCTTCGGCAAGGAAGGCTCGTTCAAAGTCATCGATCAATATGTCAGCGGCAAAGCACTCAAGCTGACCGAGTTCTACGGTGCTCCGACGCCTGCGATGGTCGAGAAAGAATCGAACCTGCAAAAGAGAGAGCTTGAGACGTTCACGAAGATCATTATGGGTGATTCGCTCGATACGTTCGATAAATTCGTCGAAGAGTGGAAGAAGCTTGGCGGCGATGAAATCACGCAAGAAGTGAACGATTGGGCGAAGAACAAATAAGTAGGCGTAGTTGATGCAGGCGGGGGGAGCGACGTCTTCCCCCGTTTTTCTACTAAGCAGGGCAGGGAGGGAACGCTTTGTTACGTAAAAATTGGAGCGGACAGCTTCCGCTGCACTTGATGATTTTGCCGGGTCTCATCCTCATACTGATTTATAGCTACGGTCCAATGTTAGGCTTTGTCATTGCCTTCGAGAAGTTCAAGCCCGCTATAGGCGTCATTCATTCCAAATGGGTTGGATTGGATAACTTCCGTTATGTGATGGAAATGCCGGAGTCCAGACAGATTGTATGGAATACGATCTTGATTGCTATTATGAAAATCATTGCCGGCCTAATTGCACCTATCGTTACTGCACTGCTTCTGAACGAGGTGCGCAAGGAAGTATTCAAACGCGGGATACAGACGGTTGTGTATTTGCCTCACTTTCTGTCTTGGATCATTCTCGGGGGCATTCTGATCGATATTTTGTCGCCGACGAGCGGGATTGTCAATCAAGTGCTGGGGTGGGTCGGTATTGAGCCGATTTATTTTCTTGGGGATAACAACTGGTTCCGTTATGTACTGGTGATCACGGATACCTGGAAGGAGTTTGGCTTCAATACCATCGTTTATTTAGCGGCATTAACGAGCATTAATCCGACGCTGTACGAAGCGGCTATCGTCGATGGGGCAGGCCGATGGAAACAGACGCAGCATGTAACGCTGCCGGGGATGATGCCGATTATTATCTTGTTAATGACCTTAAGCTTAGGAAACGTGCTGAACGCCGGGTTTGACCAGGTGTTTAATTTATATAGCCCGCAGGTGTACGAGACGGGAGATATCATCGATACTTTCGTCTATCGAATCGGTCTGGTTGATGCACAGTATGGGGTTGCGACAGCGGTAGGTATATTTAGATCGGTCGTCTCGCTTTTCAGCATATCATTGTCCTACTATTTGGCTTATCGATTCGCCAATTATCGTATTTTCTGATGAGAGGAGAGGGCGGGAGTGCTGGAGTATTACACGGTTAGTCGCAGATTGTTTCTATCCTTTAACTACGTCTTTCTTGCCTGTCTCGGTCTGCTATGTATTTTGCCGATTATCCACGTCCTTGCTATTTCGTTCAGTTCAAGTGCGGCTGCTCAGGCGGGTTATGTCAAGCTTTGGCCGGTGCAGTTCTCACTGAGCTCCTATGAATATGTATTGCACAAACCGGCATTCTTCAAATCCATTCTCGTTACCTTGAAGCGGGTTGCCCTTGGTATTCCGGTCAATATGCTGCTCACTGTGCTGATTGCGTATCCGCTTGCTAAGGAAGCGAAGAAGTTCGCCTTTCGGACGTTCTACGCTTGGGTGTTCGTCATCACGATTCTATTCAGCGGCGGTCTGATTCCGCTCTATATGACGATCAAATACACCGGAATTATGGATAGTATCTGGGCGATGGTGCTGCCAGGCGCAGTTCCCGTGTTCAACGTTATTCTGCTGCTGAACTTCTTCCGCGGATTGCCGAAGGAGCTGGAGGAAGCGGCGTTTATGGATGGTGCCGGACACTGGACGACGCTGTGGCGGATTTACCTTCCGCTGTCGCTGCCGGCGCTGGCGACAATCACCTTGTTCGCAACGGTTAACCACTGGAACTCCTGGTTTGACGGGTTGATTTTCATGAACTCACCGGATCACTACCCGCTGCAAAGTTATCTGCAGACGGTCGTTATTAACCGGGATTTGACGCTGATGTCCTCCGCAGACATGAAGTCGCTCACCGAGGTGAACGACCGGACCGCGAAGGCGGCGCAGATTTTCCTCGGCGCGCTGCCGATCTTGATGGTATATCCGTTTCTGCAGCGGTTCTTCATGAAAGGCATTGTGCTTGGAAGCGTGAAGGAATAGAGTTGGTGAAATGCTGGGCTGCCGATCTTATGTGTCGGTGGCCTTTTTGCTGTTTGCAGAAGGGAGTGCGACGCTTAACTGAAAGTACCGCGATAGCGCCTCTGTGGATGCTGAATGGCGCCGAGAGTTCGAAAATGAGACTCTCAGCCCTGAAAGTACCTGAGTTTCACCGCATACGTATGCTGAGAGTTCGAAAATTGAACTCTCAGCATCCAAATGGTCGCTGAATGGCGCCGAGAGTTCAGAAATGCGACTCTCAGCGCTGAAAGTACCTCAGTTTCGTTGCCTACGCAGGGCGAGAGTCCGAAGATGAGTCGGAAAACACTACGATGTTCCCACCGCACCGGCCACGCAAACCAAAAGTCGAACCCCCGCGCGCCGTTTATGAAGGAGTTAGCACCCGGTATAGCCAATTATATCCATGAGTGTCAGTTAACTTCAAAGGGGGATGGGCGACATAGCTTCATTTTTCTCGCGTCATACGACAGAACATTTCATCGCTTACTCCAGCTCGCACATGGCGGTGCTCGCGATTATGGTGGTACTGGCTCTTCTCATGTTCGGGTTCAAGTCAAAAATCAGGCTGCACGCATCAGCTAAAACGATCATCCATTTCGTTATTCTGGTAGGGCTGATCGTCCCTCAGGTGATCCTCTATTTCTGGTATGCCGACCAAGGGTTATGGGATGTCCAATATACACTGCCGCTCGAGTTATGCAGTATATCGCAATTGCTTGCAATCATTATGTTAATCACGCGAAGCCGCCTCTTGTACCAGATTGTCTTCTTCGCCGGAATCGGCGGTGCGCTGCAAGCTATGCTGACTCCGGATCTGGATTATCCGTTCCCGCATTTCCGGTTCTTTCACTTCTTCGTTGTGCACATCGCGATTATTCTCGCGGCGCTGTATATGACCTGGATTGAAAACTACCGGCCTACTTGGAAATCGATCGGAATCACGATGATTTTCCTAAATGTTCTCCTCGTTGTTGTGGGAGGTACGGATTACTTGTTAGACGCCAACTATATGTTCCTGCGGCACAAGCCGGAAGGCGCTTCTTTGCTCGATTTATTGGGGCCGTATCCCTACTATTTGGCCGTGGAGGAGCTCATTGCGCTGCTTATATTCACGCTGATGTATCTGCCGTTTGTTCGGTGGAGAAGGAAGGAATAGGGCACCCACCTGAAAAGCCCTGCGACTGCGAGGTGGATGCAAACAAGAAACGGCTAACCCTGAGGTTGCGAAAGGGCCCGTTATGGCCATGAGTTCACGCTAACGAATCCTGAAGGTCTTATTGCACGAAATTAGCGAGTAAATAACGCTAACGAATCGTAGAAGCACTATTGTGGCAAAATGGACCGAAATTGGGCCAATATACCCCGAATAGCTTCTGTAGGATTCGTTAGAATTATAAATCCTATTATTTTGTTGAAATAAGACCACTAGGATTCGTTAGCGTGCATGAGTTGGGGGATCGATGTTTAGCATCCAAGTCAATAAACTGACCCGGAAGCTGCAAGCCGCAAGGCGCAATTTCAGGTTAGCTTTTTCTTGTGAGTGCTTTTTCAAACCTAATAATTCGCTTATACAAATCTAACAGTTATCTGAAACTCTACTGCTATGATCGGGTTAGGTATCCATAGAGGGAGAGGATTAGATGACGCCAATCAGTAAAGAAGTACAGTCCCTTGTTAATCAACTTCATCTGTCAGACAATGAGATCGCAGAGAAATTCCAATTTACGCAATTTGGCGAGAAGCTATCGCTTGAAGAAGCGAAACGATTTATCGCGTTCCTCAAGCAGGAACTAATGGTGGCTTCTACCTAATTGCTGTGATCGTTAGCAAAATCTATCTATCTGCCATATAGAGATTCGTATAAAATTCCGCTGTGCTAGGAAACAAAATCCAGTATAATGGATGTCAAAGACTAGCATGGGAGCGTGCGAATGAATTATTCCGGGAGTTTGCCTGTATTGAATGTCATGGAACCTATTGTGGCGGCTGTGTTGGAGGAGCATTATGTGAAGACAGGAATCCTCAAATGTGGCTGTGACCGATGCAAGCTGGATATTTTACTCTTATCACTCAATCATCTTCCTACTCATTACACCTCTTCTCAAGAAGGAGAGGCTTATATTAAAGCGCACTATTTGAACCCGCAGCAGCAGTCCGATGTATTGCGTGAAATTACGGAAGCCATCAAAGTGATTGAATTAAAACCGAATCATAAGTGAGATGCCAACCATCCGTTCGTTTTATGAGCGGGTGGTTTTCTATGATTATAGCGCGGCTTTTTGCGAAGCAGCAGTAAAATATGGCAAGATAGAGACATACGGCTATAGAAGGAGTGGGAGTTATGCGTCAAGTGCTGGTATTGGGCGGTACGCGTTTTTTTGGCAAGAAGCTGGTGGAACGTCTGTTGGAAGCGGGCGATCAGGTTACGATCGTAACCCGGGGAGCGCAGGAACATCCATTCGGAGATCGTGTGCAGCATCTGCTGGTTGATCGGACGAATGCGGAGGCGCTGGCGTCCGCGATTGGAGAAGCTCGTTACGATGTCGTGTATGACAACATCTGCTATAAGCCCGGAGAGGCTGAGGAGGCGGTTAAGCTATTCGAAGGTCGCATCGGTAAATATATTGTGACCTCGACGCTTAGCGTCTATCCGTTCGGGGAGCCGCGTAAATCGGAGTCGTACTTTGATTCGTTGACGTATCCGATTCCACAGCCCTATCCATCGGAGATCAACTATGGGGAAGGCAAGCGGTTAGTTGAAGCGGTCTTCTTCCAAAAGGCTTCGTTCCCCGTCGCCGCAGTTCGTTTCCCGATTGTGCTCGGAGACGATGATTACACAAGGCGGCTGCACTTCCATGTGGAGCATGTGCAGCAGGGGCTGCCGCTTGGCATTCCGAATGCCGACGCGGTGATGTCTTTCATCGATGCGGATGAAGCGGCCGCGTTTCTGGACTGGCTGGGCCGCAATACGGAGACCGGCCCGTTCAACGCATGCTCTCGCGGGGAGATTTCGCCGGGCGGCATTGTGGCCTGGATCGAGAAGGCGACGGGTCAGCAAGCTTACGTGGCGCTGGAAACCGATGAGCAGCATAGCTCGCCGTTTGGCGTGCCGGAGCCGTGGTACATGGATACGGCCAAGGCGGAAGCGGCCGGCTACAAGTTCCGCGAGCTTAACGATTGGATGCCGCCGCTGATTGAGCGTATAGCACGGGAAAAGAAATAAAATTGAGCTGCCGAGTGTCGCAGAAATGCGATGCTCGGCAGCTTTTCTATTTATGCAGGGGAGGTTATCGCTCATATTTATTGGAAAAACAGTCCATACTACTTCGGAAAATGAGGAACAGATGGAGGGTATATGAAGAAGAGTCGATTTACACATACGGGCCGAGTGACTTGGAATGGACTAATAGCTGCTCTGCTTACGGTTGTTATAGGTGTTACGCTGATCGGGATGAATGGGACGGTCGCGCAGGCAGAGCCAGCTCCAGCGCAGGAGCAGGGGCAAGATCAGGTGAAACCGCCGCTGATGGCTGCGTTTGTACGCGGAGGCGCATTGTGGGTGAAAGTAGACGGCAATGAGAAACAGCTCACGCAAGCAGAGCATGTCATTTCGCCGAAGTGGTCTTATGACGGACAATGGCTTGCATATGCGGCCGGGGAGCAATCGAATGAGCTGTGGATGCTGGAGATATCGACAGGATCGAAGCATTTGATTTCCGCGAACGGCGGGCGCAATTATAAATGGTCGCCGAATCGGCTATTGCTCGCTTTCGAGGAACAGCAGCGGCTTTATGTCGTTGACCAGCAGGAAGCTGCGAAACCGGTAGAGGTGAGCTCGTCGATTGGGAACATCAGCAACTATGCTTGGCTGCCGAGTGGTGACGGGTTTGTGGCATCGACACAAGCGGAGTTTAACGGCCAGACGCCTGTGCGCATTATGCAGCTTACGATGCAGCCCGGGGCCGACTCCGTTCAAACGAAGGAGCTGTATGTGCTGCCTTCACAGTTGAACGAATTGCCTGTAGTGGGAACAAGCGTGTTCAAGTGGTCAGCCAGCGGCAAATGGATGGCGTTCCTTGCTATTCCTACCGCTTCCCTATCGGCAGATAGCAACACATTGTGTGTGCTGGCGGCCGACGGTTCCGTATTCAAGCCGGTCGATCAGATGGTGAACCACGCCAATTGGATACAATGGTCGCCACAAGACGAGGCGCTGGCTTATATCGGCGGAATTGGCCGAGAAGCCTCGTCGAATAAACAGCTGCGCGTGACGAACGTTCCGGAGATTCAGCTGAGGAATGATTTTACGCCGGCAGGTTTTGTCGATCAGGATTTCACCTGGCGAAGTCCGGTGGACATCGTCGTTTCGCGGGCGAAGGCGAGCGAAGGACCGGACAGCTCGGGGAACCGACCTTTTCCGAACCTGGTGAACGTGAAATTGGATGGGGGACAGCAGAAACAGATCACGAAGAGCGCAGAGGGCTACGGGGATTATGGTCCGGTTTCGCTTGGAACGAACGGACTTAGCTGGGTAAGATCGAATCGCAGCATGGCCAATGTGCTTCTGGCGCCTGCCGGTCAAGGGGAGAAGAAGGCCGCGCAGTGGATCGCGAACATCGATATCGGTACTAATTACTATGAGCAATGGAATTGGAATTCAGTACTGAAATTTTTTAGTAAATAGTGTAATTAAATACGCTCGAAATAGCCTCGAAATCAATGCTTTTGACTTTGAGGCTATTTTCTATGTCCAATCTAAGTTTGCGTACATCTTCCTTAAAGCAAAAGAAATAACATTCTTACCACAATTTAAATAGAACTTGGAAGAAACTAAATGAATGAATTTCGGGTATCTACCATTATAGTAGAAGTGTGTGTGTTACTTAAGTCCTATAACTCCATCAGATTTTCTTACCAATAGAGGAGAACCATATGCGAATCATCCTTTTATCCGGGGGGTCAGGAAAAAGATTGTGGCCCCTGTCTAATGATTACCGCTCGAAGCAATTTATGAGGGTTATGGCTGCCCAAGATCCCTCGGAAGATGTTCAAACCTCGATGATTCAGCGCGTTTGGGCAAAGCTGGAGGAACATGGCCTTGCCGAATATACAGTCATAGCTGCCAGTAAAGATCAGCAGGAAATCATTCAAGCTCAAATCGGGGAAGAGGTTCCCCTTGTTCTTGAGCCGAGCCGAAGGGATACATATCCCGCTATTTGCCTGGCATCCAGCTTCCTAAGCAGCAAATTGAAGGTCAGTGCCGACGAAGTGATTGTGGTTATGCCCGTCGACGTCGATGCGGATGACGATTTTTTCGCCTCGATTAAGCAGCTAGCTATTCAATTTGAAGGCACGGTGGGTAATCTTGGATTAATGGGGTTAAAGCCAACGCACCCATCCGAGAAATTCGGTTACATTCTCGCGAGCACCATGCACGAACAATCCACGCTGCTTCAAATTGATAGATTTGTAGAAAAGCCCTCCACGGAGGAAGCATCCGCGTTAATTAATCAAGGAGCACTTTGGAATTGCGGCGTTTTTGCTTATCGATTGCAGTATGTCCTGGACTTGATTAAGGCGGAATCGTGGCCGGTCGATTATGAGCGTCTCGAGCGCCAATATCCTACCCTGCCGTCGATCAGCTTCGACTATCAGGTTGTAGAACGGGAACGGAATATTCTCGTGTATCCGTATGATGGGAAATGGAACGACTTGGGCACATGGGACGAGTGGACCGATACGATGCCTCATCATTTGAATGGGAAGGGCATCATTAGCGACGATAGCGTGAACACCTATATTATTAACGAATTACAAATTCCGGTCGTCGTGATGGGCATATCGGATGCGATCGTTGCCGCAAGTCCGGACGGAATCCTGGTGATTGACCGGGAGGCCAGTCCAAAGGTAAAGGATCTGGTACAGTCCATTTCCACGCGTCCTATGTACGAAGAAACCGAATATGGCTGGTATCGCATCATCGACCAGGAAAATCAGCAACCAAACCGTCAAGTCGTGACGAAACGCGTTCATATTTGGGCAGGTAAACTTATGAGTTATCACGAGCACGAGTTTCGAGATGAAATATGGACCTTCATCAGCGGAACGGCGGAGGTTCTGGTAGACGACCGGAGATTTCAGGCGAAAGCCGGAGATGTCATCCATATTCAAGCCGGTTCGAAACATGCCATTAAAGCCATAGAGCCTGTTAACTTTATTGAGGTTCAAATCGGTGAGCATATAAGCGACTCCGATATATGCCGGCATGACTACGATTGGGAAGAACGAAAGTAGCAAGGAAAGGATGACCGCAAGCATGCAGGTTGTAAGAATCGGTGATGCCCTCCTGAAGGAAGGCTTAATAACAGAAGCCCAATTGCAGGAGGCCGTTGACTACCAAGCCAAATTCGGCGGTCGGATCGGCGATATTATTGCGGAGTTATTCCATGTTGATCGCGAGAACATTCAATTGGCAACAAAGAAGGTCGCTTCCAAAGGGCGGCTTGGCGAAATGCTCGTGCAGACAGGTGAAATTACGCAGGAACAACTGAGCAATGCTCTTGCTTTCCAGCAAAAAAGCGGCGGCGTGCTGGGCGATATTCTGTTGTCTTTGCGTTACATTGAGCCGGATCGGCTGTACAGAGCCATCGCGACACAGAATCAAGTAGGGCGCATTGGGAGCGAATTCTCGATCGAACAAGAGTTGAAGCTGCCCGAATCGACGGCCAGAGCCTTTAACGCCATTATTATTAATAACGATAAGAACCGACTGTTAGTAGCTGTTGGTTCGATTCTAACGGCAGAACAGCTAGTCGAGCTCGAACAGCACCTCGGACAAGCGGTAGAACAAGTCTTGGCTACCCGCGAAGAAATGGAGTTCTTCTGGAAGGCTGCCTATGAGCAGGAGCTCATGGATGAAAGCACGACGAAGCTCATGCTCGCGCAGCCCGAGAATTCAGCACACATTACGATTATGTCTTCCCAATGGCTCATGTTCGGCATTACCGTTGCGGTTTTGCTCGGCGGGTTACTATGGAATTGGCTTTGGACGTTAATCATTGTGAACATCATTATTCAAATCGCCTATATCGGCATGTCCGTTTTCAAATACACTATTATCTTGTTCGGCATGAAGCAATCTTCTCAGCTTCGTTTTACTCCGCAGCAGATCGATGAGATCGATGAACGAACGCTTCCGGTCTACACGATATTAGTGCCTATGTACAAGGAGAGCGCCGTCATTCCTCAATTGCTTCAGAATATCGAGGGCTTGGATTACCCCAAAGCCAAACTCGACGTAAGACTGCTTATTGAGGAAGACGATACGGAAGCACAGGAAATGCTGAAAGCGATGAATTTACCGGCCTATTATACGGTTCTTGTCGTACCGCACAGCCTTCCCAAAACTAAACCGAAAGCCTGTAACTACGGGCTGATTCGGGCATACGGAGAATACGTGGTCATCTACGATGCGGAAGATAGACCCGACCCCGATCAGCTCAAGAAAGTCCATCTGGCTTTCATGCAAGAACCGGAGAATTGCTGCTGTATTCAGGCGAAGCTGAACTATTTCAACAGCGAGCAAAACATTTTAACCAGATGGTTTACGCACGAATACAGCATGTGGTTCGAATTATTGCTGCCGGGTGTCATGCAATTGGACATTCCGATTCCTCTCGGAGGGACCTCGAATCACTTTAAGATGAGCGTGCTTAAAAAGTTGAATGCCTGGGATCCGTATAACGTGACCGAGGACGCGGATTTGGGGGTACGGCTTTACAAGGCGGGCTACAAGACGGCTATCGTCGATTCTCATACGTGGGAAGAAGCCAACAGCCGGCTAGGGAACTGGATTCGTCAACGCTCCAGATGGATCAAGGGATATATGCAAACATGGCTTGTGCATATGCGAAACCCGATCAAGCTATGGAGAGAAATCGGCACCAAAGGATTTATCGGATTCCAAGTCATGATCTTGGCGACACCGATGCTTCCGTTGTTGAATCCTATTTTCTGGGTGATGCTCGTGGTTTGGTACTTGGGGAAGGTGGACGCGATTTCGTTGTTCTTCCCGGGTCCGATTTATTACTTCGCCGCCGTTGAGCTGTTCTGCGGGAACTTCCTCTTTGTCTACAGCAATACGATGGGCATCTATCGCATTACCGAGCAGCTGCAAAACAAGAACAACTCGGTATTCTCGTTTGGTAACGTCAAATACACGCTGCTCACGCCGATTTATTGGATACTGATTAGTATCGCGGCAGTCAAAGCGGGCATTCAACTCATTACCAATCCTTTTTATTGGGAGAAAACAACGCATGGGCATGCACCTGCGAGCGCAAGTGAAAAGATCGGTGCATAGCCGCTGCTTACCTTACAGATGGAGGCTCGCAAACCATAATGATTCATTCATCTCCACAGCAGCAAAGTAGGGCGGACAGGCTGCTAGCTTGGATTTTGTTCTTATTCGTCAGCCTGACCGCGTTCGCGGTAGGTTTCTATATCAGCTATACGCAAGGGTACATGCATTCCGATTCGGTCAGCCGCGTCGCGAATGCGTTTTATGTCCTGTATAGCCGGGATCCCCATTTAGGCGCGATCGGGTTCGTCTGGACCCCGTTGCCGAGTTTATTGGATCTTGTCGTTCTACTGCTCTATCCCGTGTTCCCTGCTTTAGCGTCCCACGCGCTTGCCGCGGTCGTTGTCAGCAGCATCTTCTCGGGACTCGCGTCCATGTTGTTATACAAGACGGGAATCCGCTTCGGCTTGCCGAAGTGGTTAACGCTGAGCATCGTGATCCTGTACTCGCTGAACCCGTTTATCTTCTTGTTCGGCGTAAATGGCTTAAGCGATTCTCCTTATTTATTTTTCCTGCTCTACGCCATGATTCAGTTTACGGATTGGATGGAACGGAGGGACTCGACCAGTCTGGTGAAAGCGGGCTTTGCTTTGGCTCTCGCCTTCTGGACGAGGTATGAAGCGGTACCGGTAGGGTTTGCGATGGCGTGCGCGGTATTCGTCGTGATCTGGTTTATTTTCGGCCAAACGGGCCAAGAGGAATCAAGGAAGCTTCGATTCAAACGGAAGTACCATCATATCGAGGCGACTTGGATCCTTCTTCTTCTTCCGGTCGTATTCTCGGGTCTCATCTGGATTTTCTTTAACTATACGATCATGCACAATCCGCTTTATTTCTTGAACTCGGAATATTCGAATGTCGCGCAATCCGATTCGCTAAAGGCAGACGCTAACTTTGAGAAAATATTCAACAGTCCATTGCTTGCGCTGTGGCTCTGCATCAAGAAAACAGCGTGGTTCTCGGCCCCTCTTATCGGCGTTATTATCCTTAGGGTGATGAACAAGCGGCTTTTCAAGTGGGATATCGCGGTTCTCATTCTCGTGTTTTGTTCCATTCCCGCATTGCAGTTTCTGTTGCTGTTAAACTCGTCTTCCTTCGCATGGTTCCGTTACTTCATGTACGTGTATCCGATAACGGTAGCTTGGTTGCCCTATGAGTTAAGCAAGGTGAAAATAAACTTCCGAAATTGCGCGGTTATGCTGAGCAGCCTTGTCGTGACGGTTGGTTTGCTCACTTATGCCTTGACGAATCCGCTCATTGCGCCGGATGAGAATACATTCCTGACGTACAAGCAGGGCCGGCATATTAAAAGCATCCAATTGGATCGTTCGGTAGCCAAATGGCTGGACGAGAATCTGCAGAACGATACGATTCTAACCGATAGCGCCGCATCGTTCATGATCATCGTGAACAGTAAATATCCGAAACGATTCATGATTACGAGCGATTATGACTTTAGAGATGCCGTTTCTGATCCGAAGGGAAATGGGATCGATTATATATTAATTCCGCGTTTGCCTGTGTACAGCACGATTAATAAGACCTATCCGAACTTATTTGAGCATGGCAGTGAGTTTGCCACGTTCTATAAAAGCTTTGAAGATCCGATGCATCGTTATGAATGGCGATTATATAAGGTGGTAAAGGGGGAACAAACAATTGAAGGACATTGAAATTTCGGTCGTGATCCCCGTCTATAACGAAGCGGTTCATATCGCCGGTTCGCTTCGAACCGTCGCGGAACAATTGCAGAAGACGACATCCTCTTTCGAAATCATCGTCATTGATGACGGCTCCCGGGACGAGACGTGGAGCAAGCTGTCATCTCTCGGTCAGCAAATGCCTGAGCTGTATTCCTATAGGCTCAGCCGCAATTTTGGCAAAGAATATGCGCTTTGCGCCGGCTTGGATCAGGCGAAGGGAAGAGCCGTCATTATTATGGACTCTGATATGCAACACCCCCCGAGCCTGCTATCCCAGATGATCCATCTATGGAGGCATGAAGGCAAACAAATCGTCGAATGCGTCAAAGTAAGCCGCGGCAAAGAACGATTCGATAAAGCGCTTGGCGCATCGCTCTTTTACAGCTTATTGAATCGATTATCCGGCATGGACTTGCGCGGAGCCTCCGATTTCAAACTGCTCGATCGCAGGATCGTAGATGCGTGGAAGCTTATGCCTGAGCGAAACCTGTTCTTCCGAGGGATGACGGCGTGGGTCGGTTTTGAACGCGCGCAAATTCCCTTCGAGGTGCCGGAGCGCGTCGGCGGGGACAGCCAGTGGAGCCTATTTAACCTCATTAAACTCGCGGTACAAGCAATTGTTGCGTTCTCATCCATCCCGTTACGGGTTGTAAACTTATTTGGTGTGATCTTCTTGGTTGGTTCCGTCCTCCTGGGTATTCAAACGTTGGTTCGTTATTTCATGGGCACGGCCGTAAGCGGATTTACGACGGTCATCCTGCTCCTTCTCTTTACGGGTAGTCTCATCCTAATCTCGCTTGGTATAATAGGAGAGTACGTGGCTTCGATCTATCAGGAAGTTAAGGGCAGACCTCGCTATTTCATAAGGGAAGCTGCCCATGGAACAGCCGCGGGGGACAAGTTTGAATATCATGCGGAAGCGGCCGCAAGCATTGAGGAAACATGAAACTTAAGATCATGATCAAGTACGGTGTTGTTGGCATTATCGGAACGGCTCTTCACTTTATTTCGCTCATCGCATTGGTCGAACGCCTTCACTTCCATCCCGTGCTGGCATCGGCAATCGGCTTTATTGTTGTATTGGCGGTATCTTATTATTTGAATCAAAATTGGACGTTCTCCTCCGCGCCTTCCGGATTACGCGCGATAGTCAAGTATACGGTTGTGTCCGTAAGCGGGTTAATGTTAAATACCGGCATCATGTATGTCGCGGTTGAAGGATTGCACTTACGGTATACCGTCGGCCAGCTGCTGGTCACGGTCGTCATTCCTTTGTTTAACTTTGTCCTGAATTATTATTGGACGTTCCGCAGCGGCGAAACGACGGCTTTATCGTCGGAGAGAACCCACTAGAAAAAGAAAGGGCGGTTATGGCATGATCGTGAATGAGCAAATAAAAGCATCCGAGGTGCTGTTAACGGGGTTAAATGGCGAGTCGCTTGGCGTTGTCTCCCGTGAGGAAGCGCTGGCGCTTGCAAGAGAGTATAAGGTTGACTTGGTCTGCACGTCTCTGATGAGCAGCCCGCCGCCTTGCATGCTGATTAGCAGGGGGGCAGCCAAGCAGAACGCATCGGCAGTGAAGCGCGAGGAGCGGAAGAAGGATCAGCCGCTTAAAGCGAAGGAAATCCGGCTGACGCCGCATATCGAAGAGCATGATTACGACACGAAGCTGCGCCAGTGCGAGAAGCTGCTGGCTTCCGGCAATGCCGTTGATCTTGTCGTTCGTATCCAAGGGAAGGAAGGACCTAAGGCGAAGGAGCTGCTTGAACAGCTGCTGAAGGACCTATCCGGAAGCGGGAAGAAGGAAACGGGCATTCAGCTAAGCGGCAAACAGGCCGCGGTACGCGTACTGCCGTTGTAATAATAAAGGGGCATCCGTATAGTTGGCGGATGCCCCTTTGTTGTTTGGCACTAGAACGAGTGTCCGTCTGCGTGATTGGAGTAGCGCTGCTCTTCATCATTATCCGCGCCGTCAAAGGCATGCTGGACGTTGTCGACGATTTCTTCAATCGCATGGCTAATCATGTCCAGAGGGCTGGTGTCCTGATGGTCTAGCGGCGTATTGATGCCCGCCGCCGTATTAGAGGTTTCGTTGTATGCTTCTCTGTCTTGGTACTGCTCTCGGTTACGCATTGCTTAGGCCCACCTTTGCTTGGAGTATTCGTGTCTGTCACAATTCACTCCTATTTTGCCCCGCGATGTCAGGTTACAACCAAAATAAGCAACAAGTTCCAATTATCGCAGCGCAATATCATGGAATCGGTTATGGACCGTTTCCCGCATGAACTGCTTGATCCGTGTAATGGCTTCTTTCTCGTGACCTTTGGCTTCCCTAAGCAGAGAGGTCAGTCGGCCGGCATAAGCAGTATCGCAATCCTTATCAGCGTAACCATTGCCGGATGCGGCGCTCATTTCCTCCAACAGCTGACCCCACATCTCGCTCACCTTAGCGTAACATGCTGCGATCGGCTGGCAGCCGGGCCAGATAAGCCCGAGCGCGATTGTATACTCGGCGATATCATGCTTAGCTGCGGTATATGTGCGAATCACCGCCAGCGCCTCGGCTGGATCGTATTCACCATGCTCCAGCAGCTCGATCAGCGCGATGTAGGCCTGCTCACCGCAGGCGTATTCGCTTGCCGGGAGCAGCGCATCATGCGATTCCCAGTAGTGAATCGCTTGCATGAGCGACTCCCGGTACACCTCATGCGGATCAAGCGCGATGTGATTTTCGATGCGTTGATAGTACCAGTAAGGGGAGTCGCCGCTGCGTCCGAAATCCGCATAGGGCAGCTGATGAAGCGCCTCATCTGCTTCCGAACCGTCCGAATACAGAAGAACCTGCGAAGCATCGTCGTATCCGGCGGCGATGACGAATGCATCCTTCCAGAAGATCGCACCGGCGCCGCGGTCAAGGGACTCTTTAATAGCCCGAAGCGCGTGCTTCCGATATAAAGGGAAGGCATGATCGAAGTTGAAACCCGCGTGCTGCGCGCTGGTCATGCCAATGAAATCGGCAGCCAGAAAATGCTCCGCCAGCCAATTGTAAGCTGTAGTGGAGGGTGCGGCCAGCCTGCGATGGACAGTAAAACGAAAGCCCAACGAGGTCATACCTGCCAGCATCGATTTGGATTGCGTGAAGAAACTTTGATGGACGAGAACAGCGTGCATCGCATCGATATACGAATGGGATTGCAAAGTGAGCTGTAAACTTACTAGTCTTATCGGTGCCATGAGCAGGGACACCTCCTCCCTTAATTAACGCGGCGTGGCAACGCCCCATCTGCGAATTGTTGATCGACTCAAATCCGGATAACGCTCCGAAATCATCCGGAATACCGTGACTGCTCGCTCCTCAAGCTCCTCAGCATGATGCAGCAGCTCGCACAACGCATCTCGGCTTAAAGGGTCAATTTGCCTGCCTACTGTGCCATTCTCCTTGATGCACGTCTTCATGCGAGGAAGCAGCAGAAGCAGCTCCTCGTAAGCGGAAGCGGCCTTCTCCAGTCCGTTAAACGCCCCCGAGACATCTCGCAGATAAGAGGCAATTTCTTCACGGGTGTACATATAGTCATCCATGATGTACACGGCGCCGCCCTCATCGTAATCTCCGCTTTGCAGTCCATTCCGCAGGAAAGTATAAGCGAGTTTGCCGGAGGCGATATCGGTATTCGGCAATGTTTTGTATGGGGTATCCCAGTCGTGAATGGCGAGCCGCAGCGATTCCAGTACCATATCAGCGAGCGGGGGCTCCATCCGTTCACCGACAATCTGACAATACCAGAAGCCGGTGAAGTTTAAGCCGAGATTATCGTACAGCACGATTTGATAGTCGGAGGAATGTCCGTCTTGGACGTAAAAAACGGCATCCTCATCGTCGTAACCGCAGATAACGCCAAACTCCGGAATCCAGTAGATGACCCCGAGCCCGTCATCAAGCGATTGTTTAACCCATTTGACAGCATCTTGTTGGTAGTAAGAGAAGGTAGGGTGGCGGGTGCGTCCTGCGTCCCAAACCGTATACAGACCGAGATTTCGGATGGCTGGGGAGTGTTCGTCACCCCATTGCCCATATGCGGATACCGATAGGGGCAGCAGCCGCTCATGGACCGTGAATTTGAAAGCCATTCCGGTGAGACCGGCAAGCTTATACTTAGGGCCTTCAAATCGTTTCGCCGCCGATAATATGGCATACAGGCTGTCGATGTACGACTTGGATTGCCTTTTCATGGTGATGTCATCCAGCAATACGCGCGTCATGTTGTCGCTGCGCCTCCTTCTCCTAACCGTTCCAGTGTTCGTCTGCAAAGCGCATCGAGCTGGTCTCGAAGCCATCGCGGTGCGAACAGTGCCTCCCAAGGGGACACCATCAAATGATGCAGGAAGGATTCAATTTCATGAAATTCCACTGTATATAACGCCTGATCAGGCGTGGAGGAGCGTATACGATATCCGTGCCAGGAATCCGTTGCGATGGGCTGCGCCAGCTTTACTTGGGCTGTGTAAGGCTTGCGCTGCGGCGAGCCTGCCGCCGTGGAACCGCCGGCACCCCATTCCAGCGTTTCTGCATCCATGGGCTCGAACCTCGTAGAGGATACATCCACACTGCTGATGCCATCGAGCCGTAATAAGCGCTGCTTGTCAGCTTGTTCGCAATAGGCAATCATATAGTCGCTATTGTATTGACTCACTAGTTTGAGCGGGCGTAAGGACAACTGCTGCAGCCCGGATTCATCCCGATAGGTGACCCGTACGATGAAATGCTGCGAGATCGCATAGGTAAGCCGTTCAAAGGCGTGAATGAGCTGCGGATTGGTTTCAAAGATGGGGAGCCGCTGAACCAGTGCTTCGGACTCCGCTTCCTCCTCTGAGAAGCGGTCAAGCAAATGCGCGACACGATTTACCGATGCTGCATTATCGTAATTGTACTGACGATAGCGGTAGGCTAAATATTTTAACACCTTCTTCTCCTCGTCGGTCATATAGAGCAAGGGAAGCGCGTATGTTTTATTCTCGTAGCAATATCCGCGGTATTTAGCGACATAAAGCAAGGGGGCTGAGAGCGAGTAGGTCAAATACTCGATATCGCGCTGCGCCTGGCGCTTCGAGATTTCGAATTGCTGAGCCAGCTGTGTGCTGCTCGGGTACTTGCCCTCTCTGATCTGACTATCGAACCACCTGATTCGGTGCATGTTGCTCAAGTCGTACCCTCCTTTAAATCGAACGTTCAATTGCTGCCACTCTATGTATTACATCATCCGATGCCTTCGACTGACAAGCAAAGTTTGAGTCCGATATAGTCACCCGTCCCCCGGATGGAGAACGGGCTGCTGTCTAACCGGTAATGCGATCTACGGAATCCTGCGGAGAATGGATGCATCGTTTACATACTTTTACCGTAGATCCGTCTGTTTTAGCCCGAGGATAGAGCAGTTTGGTACGTGTTCTGCTGCAGACCGGACAAGTGCCGCGGCCGCGAGATGGAAGGCTCCACAGTACACGCCCGCGTTTTGTTTTTGCCATTGGTAGTGACCCTCTTTCGAAAGCTGAAGTGATTACAGGATTAAGTATAAAATAGCTGGTGCGACATAAAATGTCGTATCAGTACATGGTGCAAGTTTTGTCTTGCGTAGCTGCTGTGGTATAATCACAGCAAATATTACCGTTCCCCGGAGGCGATTATGCTCAGTTTTGACCAGAAGCTTTCGATTTTGGAGTCCTTTCCTGAGCTCAAGCGGAAGGACGTGTCACTCGGCCGTGTGAATTATCAGTATGATGAAAGTCTGTACGATAAGAAAAATGTGGCGTTCCACCTGCACCCGAATGGAAATGGGTACGTGTATGCCGGACATTTGCGCGGCTATGATACGGATGAGAAGGGGTTTGTGAACATCCGCGGCTATGAAGCCGATGCGTTCCGACAATTGGTAGAGGAGTCGATTCGTTCGCTATCCTACCGTGCGCCGGAGCCGACCTCGAAGAGCGCCAAGGCCGCTGCTGCCCCGCGCGGCGAGGTACATGCCTCGACTTGGTTCGGACCCGAGAAGCAGTCGCTTATTTTGAAGCATGAGGATGATCTGTGGTACGTGTATGCCGGACCGAACCTCGAGATGGTGCTCGAAACCTATGAAGAAGCTGAACAATATTTGCAGGAAGAAGGCTTCTTTCTTCTATAATCGGCTCAAAGAAAACCGCCCGGCTGTGATCGCTGGCGGTTTTTTATTATTATGAAGTGTTTCTTTTTGCTATTTACATAGAGGAAGCCGTTGGACTACGATCAAGGTAACGGAAATGGGGGAGATGCTATGTCGTCGTCGACGATTCGAGCGATTGTATTTGATTTCGATGGTACGCTGGTGGATACCGAATCATGCGCCTATGATGCGTTTTGCCGGATTTATGAGGAGCATGGCCATATGCTGCCACTGGAGAGATGGGCACTTTGCGTAGGGACAATAGGCGGACCTTTCGATCCGTATGAGGACTTGCAGGAGCTTGCGGGGAAGGACCTCGACAAGGCTGCGCTTAAGGAGCGCTTCGAGGTGCTGCATGACGAATCGCTTCGTGACGTGAAGCTTCGCCCCGGTGTTCTGGCGCTGCTGGAAGAAGCGAAGCAGCTTGGGCTGCG
Organism: Paenibacillus sp. J22R98; assembly: GCF_059383835.1. Taxonomy (NCBI): domain Bacteria; kingdom Bacillati; phylum Bacillota; class Bacilli; order Caryophanales; family Paenibacillaceae; genus Paenibacillus; species Paenibacillus sp. J22R98. The sequence goes on along the minus strand of NZ_JBXENW010000010.1, from coordinate 45,605 downwards.
AATCGGCCTTGCATCGAGCTCCGATCGGGGATGGATCAACAGACATCTAAGGGAACAAGGCATCGCCGGTTATTTTGAGGCGATTTATACAAGAGACGATGTCGAGTTAGTAAAGCCCGATCCGGCGCTTTACCGATTAGCGGTTGAAGCACTTGGCGTACAGCCGTTCGAGACTGTTGCGGTGGAGGATTCTCTGAACGGCCTGAAGGCGGCCAAGGCTGCAGGCCTGAAGGCGATCGCGGTTCCGAATCCGATCACCTCGCATATGGATTTGTCGCAGGCGGATGTTCAGATTACGGGGTATGAGAATCAGACATTGGCGGGGCTGCTTGAGCGGCTGTAGATGGGCCGTTTAGGATGAGCCACCAACTAGAACAACATAAAAAGCCTCCCGATGGGAGGCTTTTTATGTTGTTCTAGTTGGCTTATTCTGTTGGAAGCTTTCTACGCAGCTGTTCCATTTGCTCATTGATTAGCTCATCTTTCGCAGGCGTGCCTGCTGTATTCGCAGTAGGTGCTCCATACGAATCGCTGTAGCCTGCGCCGTATGGTTGTCGGTTCATTGCAACATGGGCTTCCCATTGGGCGATTTTCTCTTCGATACGCTGGAAGCCGCGTGAAGCGGATCCGCCTTCGAGGCTGGCACGGCCAATGCTGAAGCTCGGCATGCCGGAGCGGGACTTCGCTGCCGTTTGCTGAATGCGAGCAAGCAGCTCTTCGCGTTTCTTGAGCAGCAGCGGGAGCTCCGCACGGGCTTTCTCAAGCCGCTGTGTCAGCTCAGCGATCGTCAGCTTCGCTTTCTCGATCCATAGCGAATATTCTTGCGCTTTCTCGGTGTAATGCAGCTTCGCCGTTAATGCCTCGCGCGCCGTAGCTTCATTGCCGGCTCTCATGGCATCGAGTGCTTTAGCTTCGCTGTGTTCTGCCATTACCGCTGCTTCGTTAGCTTGCTGTGCAAGTCCTTTAACCATCGCTTCTTGTTTGAACAGCTCCTGCTGTGCAGTTGCGATCTCTTCTTGCATGCCGCGCACATATTGGTTGAGCATCATGGCCGGATCTTCCAGCTTGTCGAGCAATTCGTTAGCAGCTGCTTGTGTAATATTGAAAATTCGATTTAGCAATCCCATTGTTGAACATCTCCTAGTTTTGGTTTTGTAGTTGTTGTCTGGCTTAATGACTGCGTGTTCCTTCCTTCAGGTTAGACGTGGAAGTGAAATGGGCTGTCTGGGGACAATACCTCGAATGGCGCTTTCGGTACAATCAAACTTGCGACGATGTACACGAGCAGCGTTGTGCCAAGGCTAAATACGCCGGATACGATGAGAACAAGTCGGATGATGGTTGGATCAACGCCGAGCCAATCGCCTAGGCCACCGGATAGACCAGTCAATTTGCGATTTAATGTAGAGCGGTAAAGCTTCTTCATGTTGAAACATCTCCTTTAGGTTTGTGTTTGTGTAGGGGTTGAGTTAGTGCCGTCTATTGTGAAGGTATGTTCTGGCGTATGGTGATGACGTTTAACTGATATCCTTAGTTTAAAATAGGACGGCCTTCCTCGAAACCGTCTGGCGGCTGTTCTTCATGCTGGCCTTAAGGCGGGGGCGGCCTCCGACCTCAGGCCGCTGAGCATGACAAATAAGCACTCCGAGTTCAGCTCGGCGCATGGCCGAAGCTGTCATTGGAGTGCTCATCATCGCCACTAAGCCGTGGTTGCACCGATGCTAAGGCAGCAGTTTAACGACATTAAAATTATCTTCGATTAGCAGCCAATTCTGCGGGAAGCTGAGACCCAGCTTCCAATAGCTGATGCCGCGGAGCTTGAGTTGTTTAAGCAGGTTGAATTTTGCTTGAATAGAACGGGCATCCTCAAACCATACCTTATGTTCTTTACCATTAGCATCCCAATAGGAGAAATTCGGCGCTTGAGCGGTGTAGTCGTATAGGATCTGGGCGTTATATTGTCTTGCGAGGGCAATAGCTGCTTGCGGACTAATAGCCCGGGCATAGGCGCCGCCGGCCACGTAGGGCAGTGTCCAGTCATAGCCATATAAGTTTTGCCCCATGACGATCTTGTTCGCGGGAATTTCCGTGAGTGCGTACTCCAGCACCGTTCGAACCGGACCGATCGGAGAGACGGGCATTGGCGGCCCGCCGCTGTATCCCCACTCATAGGTCATGATGATGACAAAGTCGGCGATCTGTCCATGGGCTTTGTAATCATGGGCCGAATACCATGCACCTTGCTGGGTAGCGCTTGTTTTGGGAGCGAGCGCAGTGGACATGGTGAGCCCGGCCTTGTGGATCGGGACGACAGCTTTGCGCAGAAAGCGATTGTAAGCTTCCTTATCTTCAGGACGGAGATGCTCCAGATCGAAATGGATGTCCTTATAATTCAGACGTTTCGCGGTGTCCAGGATGGTAGCAATCAGTTTATTCTGCAGGGCCGGGTCGTTCAGAATGAGCTGACCCAGCTCCGCGCTGAATTGATCGCCTTCCAAATTGGTGATCGTCATCATCATCGCTGTACGATAACGCCGTGCAATGGATTCGAGATCGCCAAGCGGAGGCAGGGCGAGTGTGCCGTCGCGCTGGATGCGGAAGCTTGAAGGTGCCAAATAGGTAAGAAGCGGAGCTGCGTTTCGGGCTGCTTCCGTTAAGGCAGGGGAGACCGTCGTCCCTCGTGGATCAATATAGGCATTGATCACAGCGTTGCGTTTCGGAATTGGCGGGATATAGAGGCGATGGCCGATCTGCAGCGTACTGTTGATCCCGATGTTATTGACTGCAGCAAGCGTGGCAGCCGTGGTACCGAATTTCCCGGCGATGCTCGTTAGCGTATCCCCCGGAAGCACCCAATAGTATTGCCCGACAATCGGAATAACGAGTGCCTGTCCGATCACCAATGTATCGGCCGGCGAAATCTCATTCGCTGAAGTTATGTCTGCAACGGGTATCCCATACGCCTGTGACAATCGGTATAGCGTCTGTCCCGCCTGAACGACATGAATTTGCATCGATTCCCCTCCTCCCGGAACTCACCTCTTACATGCTATTCCGTTCTACTGCCGCACATGTCAGGGGCAAAGGCGTTATTTGGTCGGAATTTCAGCGTTCGTTGCATCGATGATATCGGAAATACGCGCTTCAAAAGCGCTGACTCGCTGTTTCTGCTCCACAATCGTGCGTGAAATAGATACTAGTGTGGTTAACGATTGGAGCGTGCCTTCGTAGGAGTTGGCTTTGATCGTCTCGTTTAACGTTTTGACGACAGGCGATATATTCTTCTTCGTGCCGGAAATAACGGATTGGACCGATGTAATCTGACTTCGCAGCGGATCAGTCTCGGCGAGTTTGGCGCGCAAATGCTTGATCGTATTCGAAGTGGCCGCCTTTGCGGACTTAAGGATCTCTTCCTTGATGCGTATTTCAGTGCGGGCAAGCTGCGTGGAGGGCTTTAACAGATCCGCTTGAATCTGAAGCAAGGCAGCCAGCTGCTTCATCTTGAGGAACTTGGCGTCTTTGATTTGAGTATTTAACGACGTGTACATCGCAAACAGCGGTTGATACCGTTCTTTGGTTTGAGCTACGTCTTGTGTAAGCTTGCCGATCTTCGCGGCATCGATCTGGCTGATCCGGGCACGGATCGCGCTAAGTGCATTGCCATTGTAGTAATGGAGGGAAGCAATCGCGGTATCGAGTAAATCTTCCTTCTGCTGAAGAGCAGTCAGGTTCATCGATTGAGCCGTAAGATTCTGCTTCATGCTGTAGCTTGCGGTGGTTATTTGCTTCGAGAGCTTGCTTTGGGCCGATTCGGTCAGCTTCACGGATGATGCGGAGACGTTAGCAGGCATGGAGATCAATAATGCGAGCAGAGCAAGTAGTACGGCTGAAATCGGCTTTCTCATCATAGAATGTAACATAGTGATCAGCTCCTCCTTGGACGGGTTCCCCTTGTAAACGCAAAAACACCCGCAAGAAAGGCATGATAGCCTTTGCTTACGGGTGCTTCCAACGTAAGAGAACTTATTTTGTTTATTTTGTAAAATGTATCCTATTCGCCGGAAAAAGTCAATCGGTTTGTGAAGTCGGCGATTGCTGGATTTTACTGGTTTAAGCTATAATGAAATAACAGATTCCAAGCCTGAAGTTTTCGCCCTGCTACACCCCGAACGGATAGACCAATCCAAGAGTTCAGGAGGCTGTGACGATGAGTGAACAGAAGGATCGTGAGCTGATTTTCGTATTTACGGGACCGGACGGCTCCGGACGCAAGACAGTAGCTGACAGTGTAGGCACAACACTCGGTATTACCAAGGTAATCTCGTATGCGACTCGCAGACCACGTTCGGGAGAAGTGAACGGTCAGGATTATCACTTCATCACCCCTGAACTGTATGATCAATTCGATGCCGACGGCGATTTTATTGAAAGCGTTACCGTCAATGGGAATCGCTACGGTTTACGGGGCAAAGACATTGCGTACAGCCTGAAGAAGGGCGGCAGCATCTATTTGATCCTGAATCACGAAGGTGCCCATGCGCTGAAGGATATGTATGGTGAGCGGGTAGTGCGGCTGTTCATTTATGCAGATCGGCGAACCGTTCAGGAGAGGCAAACCCAAGAGGGAATCGACCCCGACATCATAAAATCCAATTTGGATCAATATGAAACCGCGATCCGCTACCAATCTCGATGCGAGCACGCTTTCGAGAACTATGACCTCGCGCATACCGTATTTGAAATTTCCAACACGCTGGAGAGTTATTTGGAGCGGAATTTGGAAGAACGCGATTAGTGATATGAACGACGTATGAGCCCGTCCCTTTACGTAAGGGGCGGGCTTTTGGTCATCTCGTTATCCCATCCGGGAGCGATAAGTCGTCGGTGCCGTATCCGTTAGCTTTTTGAACAATCGGGAGAAGTAGAACATGTCCGAATAGCCCAGGAGCGACGCGATTTCCATGACGGTCTTGTCCGTGTTGAGAAGCAGCTTCTTGGCCTCCGCTACTTTGAGCCGGTGAACAAACTCGCCAAGCGGATAACCTGTATAGTCGTGCACGATTCGTCTTAACGTCGGAATCGAGATATGATGCCGTGCTGCAAGCGCGATGCTGTCGAGCGGCTGGTAGACGGTGCCGGACAAGTCGTCCAGCAGGTTATGCACGAACAAGGCGCGGCTGCTCGTCTGCGTCTGATTGAAGCGCAGCGACATGTCGAAGAGCAGCGATTCCAGCGCGAGCGCCGCTCGATCTTGATTGGCGGGAACGGCGCTGTCCATGAGCTGGAAGATGAGCTCGATTTTGCTCAGGAAGCTCTCGTCGGTTCCGACGAATTTCACGAGCGCGGGATGCTCGTACCAGTTCGCAAGCCATTCTTCTACGCGTTCGCCCTCGAGTGCGAAATAATACTCATCCCAGTAGCCATCCGTCTCCGGTCCGTATTGAAACACCGCGCCGGGGTACAAACAGAAGAGCGATCCGGCCTCGACAATTTGCCGTTCCTCAGAGTCGGTTTGGTAGTATCCGCGACCTGCACCGATATATACGAATGACCAACGATCAAATTCGGCGTTCTCCCGCCTGGAAGTGCGTCCGGGCAAATGGCCGGCGTTCGTGATCATTAGCGATTTCACGCGCAGCTTCTTCACATCAACCATGCAGTCGAACAGGCGCATTGGAAGCGGACTGATCATATTGTCCATGTAGGTTGGCATGGTGTGCATTCTCCCATCCTTCATCACAAGGTAAACTCATTATAACGAAAACGATTACAGAAGGGAAAGGTTGATCAAATCATGACAACAGCGGAAAAGAAGTTAAATATAGGTGTAATTGGTGCCGGTTCGATTTCGGGTGCGCATCTGGGGGCTTATGCTTCCAATAAGGATGCTGTCCTTGTAGCAATTTGTGATAAGAACGAGGCGCGTGCTCAAGCGGCGGCCGACAAGTACGGCGCTGCTAAGATTTACACGGATTATCGTGAGCTGCTTGCTGATCCCGGCATTGATGCTGTAAGTATCTGTACTTGGAACAACACGCATGCTGAGATCGCGATTGCTGCGCTGGAAGCGGGCAAGCATGTTTTGTGCGAGAAACCGCTTTGCAAAACAGTCGAAGAGGCGGAACGCGTACAAGCGGCGGTTGAAGCTACGGGCAAATTGCTGCAGGTTGGTTTTGTGCGCCGTTATGCTTCGAGCATTGAGGTTCTGAAAGGGTTTATCGATGCCGGCGATCTTGGCGAAATCTACTATGCGAAAGCAACATGCCTGCGCAGACTTGGTAACCCGGGCGGCTGGTTCTCCGATATTGAACGTTCCGGCGGAGGTCCGCTGATCGATCTTGGCGTTCATATTATTGATATCTGCTGGTACCTCATGGGGAAACCGAAGGTGAAGTCGGTCAGCGGCAATACGTACCGCAAACTCGGCAACCGTTCGCATATTAAGAATCTGGGCTTCTATCAAGCCGCGGATTATGATGCAGAGAAGAACGATGTCGAAGATTTGGCAAATGCGATTATCCGCTTCGAGAACGGCGCTTCCTTGATGGTGGATGTCAGCTTCACGCTGCATGCGCAGAAGGATGAGCTGTCCGTGAAGCTATATGGCGATCAAGGCGGAGCAGAAGTAGAGCCGGCGCTTGTTATTATGGGCGAGAAACACAGTACGATCGTGAATACGACGCCGCAGGTGGATCACGCTACGTTTGATTTCAACGATGCGTTCGGCCGTGAAATCGGACATTTCATCAACAGCTGCCTTGGCCGTACAGAGACGTTGAGCCCTGTTCAAGATGGCGTAGAAGTAACGCGCATGCTGTGCGCAATCTATGAGTCGGCTGCAAAAGGGACCGAAATTCATTTTTAAACAGAAAGGTTGTTAATGAGCGATGACGATTCATTTATCCAATAAAATAGGCGTTATTGTGGACAGCTTCGGTATTGGCGTCCGTGAAGGATTGTTGAAGGCTAAAGAAGTCGGCGCAGAAGGCGTGCAAATCTATGCGGTATCCGGTGAGATGGATCCTGCGAATATGGATGCAAACGCCAGACGCGAGATGCGTTCGCTTATCGACGGACTGGGGCTGGATATCTCGGCACTATGCGGCGATCTGGGTGGACATGGCTTCCAAGATGCTGCAGCCAATCCGCAGAAAGTAGAGCAATCCAAGCGCATTCTTGATCTGGCTGTCGAGCTCGGCACCAACATCGTGACGACGCATATCGGTATCGTTCCGGATGATAAGAACAGTGCAATCTATGCGGCGATGCAGCAGGCATGCGAGGAGCTTGGCCAATATGCGAAGAGCTTGAATGCTTATTTTGCGATTGAGACGGGTCCGGAACCGGCCGCTCACTTGAAGAGCTTCCTGGACACGCTGAGCACGAACGGCGTTTCCGTTAACTTCGATCCTGCGAATATGGTCATGGTCACCGGCGATGATCCGGTACAAGGCGTGATTACGCTGAAGGATTATATCGTGCACACCCATGTGAAGGATGGCCGCAGACTGCGTGTGGTCGATCCGCGCCAAGTGTACGGGTTCCTCGGCTATCAGAAAATGACGCACGAGCATATTGCGGAGATGGCTGCCGGCGGATTGGACTTTGAAGAGGTGCCGCTTGGCGAGGGAACTGTTGATTTTAATGCCTATTTTGCTGCCTTGCAGTCCATTGGTTACACAGGTTACTTGACTATCGAACGTGAAGTCGGCGCGAAGCCGGAGCTGGATATCCGCAGAGCGGTCGAGTTTATTAAACAGTACCGCTAGGGTGCTGATCGGGGGATATGGACAATGAAAATCGCCATTAGTGTATGGAGCTGCCATAAATATTTGTACGACGGATCTTGGCAAAATGCGGACTTTATCGATTATGCCGCATCGGTTGGCGCGCAAGGCGTGGAGCTGCTCAGCGTGTTCTGGAATAAGGAGAGCGACGTGCCTGCGGTTCACGAAGCATTGGCTCGCACGGGCATTAAGCTGGCATGTTTCGGAGCTTGCAATGATTTCGTGAAAACGACGGCTGAAGAGCGTGAGGTTCAACTGCAGGATATCATCTTGGCTGTTGATATGGCAGTCGAGTTCGGCGCAGAGGTTGTTCGCGTGTTTGCGGGCGATCGCAAGGAAGGCATCAGCTATGAGCAGGCGAAAGGCTGGATCGTGGAAGGGCTGGCGCAAGGCGCTGCTTATGCAGAGAACAAAGGCGTCGTGCTCTGCTTGGAAAACCACGGCATCTTCGCCGGGAAATCGGAGCAGGTGCAGGATATCATCACATTGGTCGGTTCGCCTGCGCTACGCAGCACCTTCGACATGGGCAATTTCTTGCTCGTCGACGATGTGCCCGCACAAGCTTTCGAAGCGCTGCATCCGTTGATCCGTCACGTGCATGCCAAAGACTTCGCGCGCGTGGGCGAAGATCAGAAGGAAGGCGTGCTGCGCGCGCTTAGCGGCCAGCCATTCGTTGGCACTGTGCCGACGGAAGGCGACGTCGGCGTTGCCTCGATCGTCGCCAAGCTGGCCGGCGTAGGCTACGACGGCTGGATGAGCGTCGAGTACGAAGGCCTGGAAGAGCAGAAGAGCGGCACAGCCAGAGCGGTAGAGAAGCTGGCGCAAGCCGTTGCTGCAGCGAAGTAAGTTGAGATGAACCCCGGATTGCCATGCATGGTTACGCATGGTGGTCCGGGTTTTTTTGTTTGTGGAGGTAATGCGAATATGACGTACCGTACTGCAGCGAAGAAAGCCCAAAACTACGGAATGATGACATCTAAAATCGAAATAGGATTGAATATGTCAAAGAGTGATAGATATCTTTCCTGCAGATTCGCATACAAAGATTGGTTTTACCATTCTCCCTTAGTACCGATGAGCGTCAACCTGTTCTAAACTGAAGTCATTACAAGTATTGAAGCTGCATGAAAGCGCGTTCGCAGCAGAACGTAGTTCTCGTCATCAAAGCGCTAACGAATTAGGAGTGTAGTGCAATGGCAAGAAAAGAAGTTTTTGTAGGCATTGACGGTGGTGGTACCCGATCGACCGCGATCGCAGTCGATATGGAAGGAAACGTCTTGGCAAAGGTAATAGGCGGATCAATTAATTTCTATTCGATGGGCATGAAACGAGCGCGCGAAAATCTCAAACAAGTCATGAATCGGGTATCAGAAATAGTAAAGATAGACGAATTTGAAAGCGTATTCATCGGAAATTCTGCCCTGAGCCAAGAAGCGACGGCAGCGGTAACTGATGAGTTTACCACAGGCATCATCAATAGCCGGAGCGTTTATATGCACAGTGATACGTATATCGCATTAATGGCTATGACGATCGGTAAACCAGGCATATTGATCATCAGCGGAACCGGCTCGATGGGGATCGCTAAGGGGATGACCGATGAACTCCTAACCATCGGGGGCTATGGCTATTTGCTCGGGGATCAAGGGAGTGCATATCACATTGCACTTCAAGGGATTCAAGCAGCAGTGGCTGCTGAAGAAGGACTGGCTCAAACGACCGCGCTCAGTGATGCGTTGAAGCGATATTTCGCGATCCGGGATATGAAGAAACTCATCGAAAAATTTTACAATCCCCCATTAGATCGACATATTATTGCCGGCTTTGCCTCCGAGGTTGCCCTATGCGCTGAATTAGGGGATGAGGTTTCGCTGAGGCTGGTAAAGCAGGCGGCGCACGATCTCGCTAACCATGCGATGGAGCTGGAGAAGAGGTTGAACATTAAGGGCGTACCCATCGGTGCAAGTGGAAGCGTTATGACTAAAAACAACTATATCTACTGGGAATTCAAACGACTGCTGAATCAAAATTGTCCTCTATCCGCAGTGAGGAGAATCGAGTTCCCGCCGGAATTTGGCGCGATCTTCGCTTGCTTTCACGAAAACAAGCTGTTATTGGAGCCATCCGTGCAAGAACGCATGAAAGTAACCTATGCCTTACAGAAGGAGGTCTAAAGTGAACGCAGGATTGCAGTATATAGACGGGGTATTGGATTTAATCGGCAGGCTGAAGTCGGAAGAACAGGCGCATTTGAGCCAGGCTGCACATCTGATTGCCGATGCGATTGAAGCAGGCCGAACCTTGCACGTGTTCGGAACAGGCCATTCTCATATGCTCGCGGAGGAACTGTTCTATCGTGCAGGCGGGTTAGCATGCGTGAATCCGATCATGGAAGAAGGATTGATGCTGCACCGAAATGCAGTACAAAGCACGGATTTGGAACGGTTGGAGGGGCTTGCGGCTGTTCTTTTCAAGCAGCTGTCTGCTCAAGAAGGCGACGTTATCCTTATCGCATCCAATTCCGGTAGAAATGCGGTGAACATTGAGATGGCCTTAGAAGCGAAGACCAGTGGATTAAAGGTCATCGCCATTACGAGCCTTAAGCATGCAGAAGCATCATCATCCAGACATAGCAGCGGCAAACGGCTGCATGAAGTCAGTGATGTGGTGATCGACAATCATGGATGCATCGGCGATGCGTCGGTGGAAGTTTCAGGATTGTCTATAAAAGTATCACCAACTTCTACCGTACTCGGGGCTTGTATCGTGAACACGATAGTGGCAGAAGTGGTAGAGCTTCTCGTGCAGCGGGGAATCATGCCGGATCTGTTCGCCAGCAGCAATATGGATGAAGGAGAGGCACATAATCACCGCCTCATCAAAAAGTATAAAGGAGTTGTTCGGAGCCTATGACAACCTTGACCAGCATTTCGTCGCTAGGAGCGAACAGCGGGATCATTCGGAGCTGGTGTGAAAGCAATGGGTTTTCCTATATCACCGACAATAAAGGTGATATCCAAATTACAGCTTCGGAGTCAACTGAAGCGAGATTTAGCTATATTGAAGAAACGTGTTCGATCTCCGATGAGATTTACGAGCTGGCGATCAAAGGTGAGCCGCCTCATTACGAGGTGACAATTACCTATTCAGGTGAGCGAGGACTCCGATACGCGCTGAATGCCATTAGGCAAATGATGAAGCGCGGACAATGGCAGGAAGGTGTGAAATTCGACTATCCGTTATTTCCGATCAGAGGGATCATCGAAGGATTCTATGGACAACCCTGGAATGATGAGCAGCGTTTAAACATGCTTCACTTTATTGCTTCGCACAATATGAATACGTACGTATACGGACCGAAGGATGACCTCTATCATCGGGAGCGGTGGCAGGACCTTTACGATGAAGAGTCTTATTCCAGGCTAAGCAGCGTTTTTGGCGAGGCTGCTAAACTTGGGCTTACATTCTACTACAGCATTGCTCCGGGGCTGTCCATGCGTTATTCAAGCGAAGAGGATTTTGCCGCACTCGTTCGAAAAGTCGGTCAAATCTACGAGCTCGGGGTGAAACACTTCTGCTTGCTGCTCGATGACATTCCGGAGGAGCTTCAACATCAAGAAGATATCCGGATTTACAGTGATCTAGTAGAAGCACATGTACGATTAGTTAATCGCTTCTATACGGAAATCATGAAGTGGAATGAAGGAATTCGTCTTGTAGTCTGCCCTACGCAATATTGGGGGAAAGGAGACGAGCGGTATATCTCTCAGCTAGGCAGCCGCATCCATCCAGGTATAGAGTTATTTTGGACCGGACGTAATATTTGTTCGCCGGAGATTACACTTAGCGAAGCTGCCGTGTTTACACAGCAAACGCATCGAAAACCGCTCTATTGGGATAACTATCCAGTAAACGACGTGGAAATGACGGATGAGATGCATATCGGTCCCTACCGCCAGAGAGATCGTCATTTATACCGATTTGCTCGAGGTATTATTGCAAACGGGATGGAGTATGCCGAAAGCTCCAAAATTGCTTATGCGACAATCGCCTCTTACTTATGGAACCCGGAGCGGTATGATCCGGAAGCGAGCTGGCGTGAGGCGCTGGAAGAGGCCGTCGGTCAAGCGGATTTTGAACATATGCTCCAATTTGCAGATAACGTTCGCTATTCTTGCTTGTATCTGACTGACTCGCCGATGCTCGCCGCTGAATTGACTCGATTTAACTTTGCTTACTTTTATGGGGACCGTGAGCAAGCCATCGACGAATTGGAACAGTTCATCACCAAGATGAGCGATTCTGCAGCATGTTTATTGAATGGCATGGAGAATCAGCTGCTGCAGAAGGAACTCCAGCGCTGGCTTGTTAAATTCTCTGCCGGATGCGCAGTGCTGAAGGATTGCGTGGACTATATTCGCAGTCAGAATCCAAACGATCTCGAACAGGTCCGCCTCAATTATGAGCGGTATCGCGGTGATCTCACGTATGTGTTTGCCGATGTGCTTTTTTCTTTCTTGAATAAAGTGCTTGATCGATATTTTACCATTTAATAACCATCTGAGAGGGGTTTATAAAATGAAAAAAGCAATTATTGGACTCACGCTTATGACATCCATTGCAGCACTTACAGGGTGCTCCGGAACATCGAATTCAGACACGAATACAGCTGCCGATACAAAAGCAGGCAACAGCGACGAGAAGTTCACGATTCGACTCGCTGACGGCTCTCCGGGCGATGACATGCTCAAGGTATGGAATCAAGTGAAGGACATGTATGAGAAGGCGCATCCGAACGTTACGGTTGAATTCGTTCTGCAAGATCCTCAATTGTATCAAACGATGGGGCTGCCTAGCTTGCTAAATGGCGAGAATGCACCGGACATTTATTTTGAATGGGCCGGCGACAGGCTGAAGACGAGAGTACATGATGGATTTGCAGCAGACCTATCGAGTTATTTGGAAGAAGACGGCCTAAAAGGAAAGTTTACAGAAGGCAATTTCGTTGGCATGGTGTTCGACGGCAAGAAATATATGATTCCGACGGATGCCCAAGTTACGAACGTGATGTGGTACAACAAAAAAATCTTCAGCGAAGTAGGAATAACGCAGCCTCCTGCTACATGGGACGAGTTTATGGCCGATTGCGCGAAGCTTAAAGCCGCTAATTACACGCCGATTACGACGGGCAACAAGGATTTGTGGACGGCTGGCAACTGGAACGCCCATTTGATCTCCCGGGTCGTGGGAGAACAGGCTTATGCTGACGCGATGGAAATGAAGGCTCCGTTTAACACGCCTGAATTCGCTAAGGCCATGAGCTACATGAAAGAAATTTGGGATAAACAATACATTAACGACAGCGTTAACGGTATTAACGATGATGAAGGCGCAGCATTGTTCTTCAACGGAAAAGCTGCCATGTATCCATCAGGCGGATGGTTTGTTTCCGGAGCTAAAGATCATGCGCCGGATATGGATTACGACTACTTCAATATGCCGACGATGACTGACGGTAAGGGTGACCAAGGAAGCGTAATCGGCGTTTTGGAAGGCTATGTCGTCAACAAGAATTCCAAACATATTCAAGCCGCTGTCGATTATTTGAAACTGTTTGAATCGCCTGAAGTGGTTACGATGCTGAGCAAAGCCGGCTCATCCATGATTGCGCCGGGATCGGAACCAGAGACGAACCCTACAATCTTGAAACTTAAAGCTATGATGGACAATACAAAGTCAGTCGTATCTCCTCCCGATACCGGCTACAACTTGGAAGTTGCAGATGCACTCAACTCCGCTACAGCTGAAGTTCTCGGCGGCGTGAGCACACCGGAAGCAGCACTGGCCAAATTGGATGCCAAAATTGCTCCTCTCAAAAAATAAAGCTTGCCCTGTAAGCCGGCGCCTGTAGCAAGTCGCCGGCTTATTCATTTCAGACACCAGGAGGTCAGGAAGTAGTGCAAAAAAAATTTCGCATAACACCCTATTTGTTCACTGGGCCGGCAGTACTCTTATTCTCCTTTACCATCCTGCTTCCGATTGTAATGACGTTCATCTTCAGCTTCTATGACTGGAACGGCTTCGGAGCCATGAAATTCATCGGCATCGACAATTATATTCGGGCATTTCACGACCATATTTACCTTGTGTCTTACTGGCATATTCTCATCTATATCGTGCTGACGATCTTTCTTGAAGTGTTTGCCGGTCTTTTGCTGGCGGGGCTAATTACCGTGAAATTAAAGGGTTCGGGCCTGTTCCGTGTTGCGTTCTTTACTCCGGTTATGCTGCCAATGCTGGTTACCTCCTTTATGTGGAGGTTTGTATATAATTCGGACTTCGGTTTATTGAATGCCATATTGAAATTAGTAGGTCTGGATAGCTGGACACAGGTATGGCTGGGCAATCCGCACACCGCGTTATATGCGCTCTGTATCGTTTCCGGATGGTCCTATGCCGGATTCTACATGACGATTTTTTATGCAGGCATCCAGCGTATTCCAAACGATATTTATGAATCTGCTTATCTGGACGGCGCGACGGAGAGAGACATCTTCTTCAAAATCAAAATTCCAATGATTAAAAATTTGGTGGAAGTTGCGCTTACCCTATGTATTCTTGGCGGTTTCCAAGGGTTTGACCTATTCTATGTTATGACCAATGGCGGCCCGTACAACGCTACCGAAATTGTAACCACGTATTTGGTTAAGGTCGTGTTTACCAACGGGAGCATCGGCTACGGTTCTGCTTTGGCTGTTATCATGACGCTTGTTGTCGTTGGCGTCGGTTTACTATTGAACATGTTAAAGCGCAATGAGAATGAAAAGCTGGAGTATTAATTGCAGTCGACGGAATGAAAGAGGGGCTTAGGCATGGAAACATACACAGTGCGCAAAAGTGGCAGCAATCTTGGTTATCGAATGGCTTTTTATGTATTCATGAGCTTGTTCTCACTGATTTACTTCTATCCAATGATTTGGATGCTATTTTCTTCATTCCGCGGAAATAGCGAGATTTTCAACAAGCCATTCTCGCTTCCGAACAAAATCGATTTTCATAACTGGTCGGAGGCTTGGAAAATCGGCGGCATGAACACCTATGTGCTTAACAGCGTGATCGTGACCTCGCTGACAGTCGCTTTTATCTTACTGTTTGCAAGCTTAGCGTCGTTTGCTTTCAGCAAGCTGAAATTTATGGGAAGCAAATTCATGCTGCTGTTATTTGTGTTTGGGTTGTTCATGCCGCTGCAGTCGTTCTTTATTGCGCAGAACTATCTTTTTGATCATATGCATATTAAAAATACGTATTATGCACTAATTCTGCCTTATGTCGGGATGGGACTTCCGCTGGCGATTTTCTTGCTTAAAGCGTATCTCGATTCGATCCCGAAAGAAATGATGGAAGCGGCAAGAATCGACGGATGTACGGATTTACGCATGTTTGCGAGTGTTATTATGCCGCTGCTCATTCCAAGTTTGGCGACAGTTGCTATCTTCTCTTCGTTGAATGCATGGAATGAGCTGCTGCTTGCTTTGCTGTATGTTCAAAGTGACAGTCTAAAGACAATTCCTGTAGGCTTGCTTGCCTTTTCAAGCAAGCATTTGACGGATTATAAATTGTTGTTCTCGGCACTTACGATCATTACCATCCCGATGATTATGATTTATATCTTCTTCCATAAACATATCGTAAGCGGATTGACGGAAGGATCCTTAAAATAAGGGAGCATAACGCAGTATGAAAACAGCGATTATTTTAGCGGCTGGGCCCGGAACCAAGATGTGGCCCTTTGCGGAGATCCGGCCGAAGGCGATGATACCTGTCGCAACCAAGCCGATTATTGCGCATCAGGTGGAGTCGCTCAAGGAGCTCGGGTTTACGAGAATCGTAATTGTCGGCGGCAAGCTGCACGGGCAGATTCGTAATTATTTCCGAGAGAGCGGGCAGCATTCAGGTGCACGTGAGGATGTTGAAATTATCGTGGTTGCCGATGAGAAGGGGCAAGGCACGGCGCTATCGCTGTCTGCTGCAAGAGCAGCGGCAGGGGATGCGGCCGAGTTCCTCGTATTGTACGGAGACACGCTGCTAGATCCTGCTGACATCGGAGGGTTGCTGGCTTCGTTTGGCCTGCGCTCGAAGCGGGAGATTGCCGCTGTGCTTGTCAATCCGCTGCAGGAGCAATCCCCCTCGGATTGGATTTGCTGCAAGCTAGAGCAAGGCTTTGTCCAGCATATTATGGGACATCCTCGCGGCGGCTGCACGCATCGCTTTTGCGCATTCGCCTGCAGCCAGGAATTCTGGTCTTATGCCAGCGGCAATTCCGGCTTGTTTACAAGCGTTCAGGTAGGGATGATGCCTCCGTTAGAGGCACACCTCGAGATGTCGCTCCTGGATAGTATGAATGACGGCTATGCGGTACGGGCCGTTGAGACGACAGGTGATTTTGTAGACTTAGACAAGCCGTGGCATATCCTGTTAGCCAATGAGCTTGTTGCGCGCAAATCCTGTGCGAAGCTTACGGCTAATGTCCTTGCAGAGGGTGCCTCTATTGATCCCAGTGCATCGATCGACGGTTATGTACAGCTGGGCGCAGGCAGCAAAATCGGTCGCAATGTCATCATCGAAGGCAACATCATCGTCGGAGACCGGACGGTCATTGAGAATGGTGCCATTCTGAAGGGGAATCATATCGTCGGCAATGATACCTATATTGGGAACTATTGCTTCTTATCCGAGGGCACAACAGTTGGCGACCACTGCGTCATTAACCACTGTGCGGAGCTGGAAGGCGTTATTTTTAACACCGTCTACTTGTACCACTATATGGAGTTTTATGGGGTTATCGGTACCTCTACTGACCTTGGCGCAGCAACGGTTTGCGGAACCTTGCGATTCGATGATGGCAGAACGACCCATCGCATCAAAGGACGCAAGGAGATACCTAGTGAACATAGCGATGCCATTTACTTAGGTGACTTTGTTCGAACGGGCGTGAATGCCATTCTCATGCCGGGCGTTAAGGTCGGAGTCTATAGTATCGTAAGCTCGGGCGTCATTCTGGAAGAAGATGTGCCTAACCGTACTCTGCTTTATGTGAAACAGGACCTCGTCCGCAAGGAGTGGGGACCGTCGAAGTACGGCTGGTAAGGGAAGAAATAGGAACCTTGTAAGAGAGCGGAATGCTCAGGAGTAAAATCTTGTAGCGTGCGCTCTTTTCTTTTATGCCGCCATTATACGAAAATAACCTGGGAGGGTATCTGTTATGAGCAATCAACCACTTCGTTTAGCCATTGTTGGAGGCAATAGAGGGGGGCGGTTCAGAAGCGCGCTTGCTGCGCTTTCGGACCGGCTCCAGCTGGCTGCTATTTGCGATATTAATGATGCGGTTACTAAGCAATGGAAAGTAGATTATCCCTGGATCGAAACTTATCAAAGCTATGAACAGATGCTGCAAAATCCGAATATCGATGCCGTCTTTCTAGCCAGTCCAATGCTGCTTCATGCAAGGCAATCCATTGATGCTCTTAAAGCGGGCAAGCATGTATTGAGCGAGGTCATCGCAGCGCATACGCTGGATGACGCTTGGGAGCTTGTTGAAACGGTAGAGAAGACCGGACTGACCTATATGATGGCCGAGAATTATTGCTTTGCGCGCTCTAATTTGGCTGTCAAATACATGGCCGAACAAAAGATGTTTGGCGAGATTACGTACTTAGAGGGGGCTTATATCCACGATCTGCGCTTTAGTGTTCATCACAAGGACGGCTCGTTGACATGGCGCG
The DNA here is from genome assembly GCF_059383835.1 of Paenibacillus sp. J22R98. Lineage (NCBI taxonomy): Bacteria > Bacillati > Bacillota > Bacilli > Caryophanales > Paenibacillaceae > Paenibacillus > Paenibacillus sp. J22R98. The sequence goes on along the minus strand of NZ_JBXENW010000010.1, from coordinate 28,036 downwards.
GCGATCTTCATCATCGGTATAACGGACTAAATTATCCGACCCATTCCATCGGTCCGATCTCCCATTGGCTGGGGCTTAACAAAGACGGCGGAGACCGGATGAAGAGCATGGCGACTTTTACCTCGAACTCTCGATCCCTGCAATCTTATTATGAAGAGCGGTTTGGGAAGGATCACCCCGGATCGCAGCCAGGCTATTGGAAGCAGGGGGACTCAGCCGTCACGAACATCATGACAGAGAATGGCGTCCTCATCACATTACGAGTGGATTGGACCTCTGTCCGTCCGCATAACGTGCGCCATTATGTCGTTCAAGGTACGGAGGGCGCTTATCTTTCCCGGCGGCACGAGCAGGAGGATGATTTGGTATGGTTCAAAGGGCATTCGATGCAACCAGATGGAGAGCCCGAGCAGCAGGAAGAGATGTGGGAGTCACTGACAAAGTACCAGCCGGAATTCGATCATCCGACTTGGCGGCGCTGGGAGCAGCAGGCTCAAGGGTCAAGGCACGGCGGCGGAGATTTCTTCGTGCTTGAGGAGTTTGTCTCTTCGATTCAAGAACGGAGAAAGCCGCTTGTCGATGTATACGATGCGGTAACATGGAGCAGCATCTTTCCGCTCTCCATGCAGTCGCAGGCCAACAACGGACAGCCGGTTGTCTTTCCTGATTTCCGCAGGAATGGAGGGAAGGGCAGATGAAAGAGGAAAGAAAGCTGCCTCAGCTGGGCATGCGCTTAGCGAGCTTATCGGAATTGCCTGCGCTTGTATTGCCTGAAGGGTTTTATCTTCGGCATTTTGAACCGGGCGATGAGTCGAGCTGGGAATCGATTGTAGAGAAATCCTTTGGCTGGAACCGAGATTTCAGCCGCAAAATCGCAGCGCATGCCTATTTCAAACCTGAGAGGGTATTGTTCATCTGCGATCGAGAGAAGCCTGTCGCTACCGCATGTGCTTGGCATGAGCCGAAATGCGATGAAGATTGCGGTTATTTGCATATGGTGGGGGTTGATCCCGCGTATGCAGGACTGGGGCTTGGATACAGCATCAGTCTTGCAGCCTTGTACCGGATGCGGGAGGATGGTAAGCGTCATGCCGTACTTGAAACAGACGACTTTCGACTGTCGGCCATTCATATCTATCTGAAATTAGGATACCAGCCTGCGTATGAAGGGGCAGAACTGCAAGAAAGATGGAAGCAAGTTTATCATAAGCTGAATCTCACGTTCGTGGAGGAGAGTGATTGAGATGAGCGATACCATAGCGTCCAACCAATTACCGTCGCTGACGATCCAGGCTGCTACAAGACCGGGCAAATGGGATAAACCGAATGAAGATACGCTCGTACGGAATGAACGGAATCGTACGTACGGCGTCGTGGACGGGGTATCCTCCATGTCCGGTTACTTCGATGAGGAAGGGAATACGGGGGGATGGATCGCCGCCCAGCTGCTCGCAAGGGAGTTAAGCGTGTCTACACCGGACTTTGATTTGAGAACAGCGGTTCTAAGGGCGAATTTGCGGTTGCTGGAGCGAATGGAGGAGGCCGGCGTCGATATTTCGGTCAAATGGAAGCGGTGGGGTGCGGTGTTCGCAGTCGTGAAGATCCATGACAACCATTTTGAATTCGTGCAAAGCGGCGATTGCATGTTATTCGCGCGCTACAGTGACGACAGCATTCGTGTCTTAAGCCGCAACCAGGTGGCTGGCTTCGATCACCAATCTTTAATGGCGCTGCAGGAGATGAAAGCATATGGAACGTTGACGGATGAGGAAATCGGCAACCGCATGCGGCCTATCGCTATCATTAACCGTAATAAAGCGAACACGTCGGAAGGGTATTCCGTTATGAACGGGGATCCCCTCCTGGCGTCCTTTATGGAGTACGGCCATATTTCGCGGGCGAACGTGCGTCGGATTTATGCGGTTTCCGACGGCATGTTTCATTTTATCGAGAATGATGAGGACCCGAGGAAATGGGAGAAGTTCTTGGGAGAACTGGATGAGCGGGGAATTGAAGCTTATATGGCGCAATTAGTCGAGCAGGAAGAGCTTGACCCTATGTGCGAGAAGTACCCGCGTCATAAGAAATCGGACGATAAGTCGGCGGTCATTGTAGAGCTGAAATAATCCGGATATTCAAGAATCGATAGAAAAACTTGCCATAAATGTTTGCTTCATGCTCGGCGAACCCTTTGCTTGGGAACGTCCGAGCATTGTATTTTTGGAGCGCTGTATGAAAATCGAGGAAGAAGGTAGGGATTAGCTTGGCGAGCATTTGGCATATCACACATACGGAAATGGTACTGCGTCTTCTATGCGCGACCGGGCTTGGCGGTTTGATTGGACTAGAGAGAGAGTGGAGTAATCATGCGGCTGGATTTCGGACGCATATTCTCGTATGCATCGGCTCGACGGTCATCATGTTGCTGTCGATATATGGATTTGCGGATTTCGTTAATGAAGGCAACGTTAGAATGGACCCAGCGCGGCTCGCTGCGCAAGTGATTAGCGGCATCGGCTTTCTTGGAGCCGGCGCCATTCTTCGCAATGGATCCTCAGTAAGCGGATTGACGACCGCCGCTTCTATATGGGTGGTAGCCGCGATCGGTCTGTGCGTGGGCTCCGGATTTTACTTCGTCTCGGTGGTAGCGACTTTGTTTGTGCTGGTAAGCCTCTTCGGCTTAAACAAGCTGGAGAAGCATTGGCTGCACGCGAAACGCGTACAGGAAATCATAGTGAAGGTAAACTTGAATGCCGGTATTCTGGGAAACATCGTGGGGGCTTTCGAGGGAAGCGGGTTATCCATCTACAAATTCTATACGAAGCATGATGTAAGCATAGAGCGCAGAGGCGAAACCGGGCAAGTGATTGAGCTTCATTTTAGCTTCAAAAACCCGAATCAAGAGAAACTGCTTCTAGCCATGGAGATCATCTCCTCCCATGATAGCGTTATTTCAATGCACGCACCGCAGCAGATGAGTCCCAAGCAAAAGAAAGGGCGGCCGGCGCACCTTCTGCCATCTCAACTTCAGAAGTAAACCAAGCAGCTCTAAGCAAAACTAAAAACCTTAGCCCGGTACATCACCGGGCTAAGGTTTTTAGTCATTCTGTCGTTCGATTTAAGGAGTGGGTACGCCTTGTACAGGACATACAAATGTCATTACATGGCTATCTTCTTCAAATCTAGCACCTAAATCATCATAGGCATCAGGATCAGCACTAGGGTCAGCATTCACTGTTGTATCGGAATATGCAACAGTTGCGATGATATTGAATGCATTACCAGTCAGATAAGTGATTGCACCTGTGACAGGGTCAATTGTACCATCTGTAGGTGAAGAGGAAGAATAGATAACACTTACAAACGGGTTGCCATCTGCGTTTAGGTCATCTCTTTCCAATACTGCAGATAACCATTCCGGAAGGAAATAGGAAGTATCTGTAACATTAGCAGCAGCTATAGGTGCCGCGTCTTCATTGGGATCAACCACATTAATCGTATACGTGATTTTCTTCGGAGTTCTGAAGAACCCGTCGATTACGTATGCGGTAACCGTAACGGTTCCCGGTTTGAGACCTGTTGCATAAGCCCCATAATGTTCGCCCGCTACACTGATACCGGAAGCATCAACGTTTCCGACTTCACCATTAGCGGCTAATGTTCTAAGGTCAATGACTTGGAATTTGCTTGGGTCAGCATTTACTTGAGCAGGCTTTCCATCCACATATCCCGCTTGGTTCCAAGCGTCTGTCAACCAAGAAACGTTCTTGATATAGCCTGTCGCAATTGCATCAAGCTTAACAGAGTCACCAACATTAACGGTAAAGGTGTGCGTAGCTGCATCGTAGTTTGCGGCAGGATTCATCGCTGCCACATTAGTAGGATAAGTTAAGCTCTCTGTTCCATTGTTGACAGGAGCCGTAACAGCTTGTCCCAGAGCAGATACATAAGCAGAATCTTCAGGGTTCATCATTAACCAGAACGGCATCGAAATGACCGTTGAGGATTCCAATGATCTGGAGAAGCCGGAATCAATCGTTCTTCTATCCATCGTGCCGAAGATGTTGGTGTTATATTTCGACATCATCACTTCATCACGAGGGATCAGCTGATCGACCATGAGATCCGGTGTAACATGAGTTACATCGTTTCTGTTCGCAGCCAGAACATCCCAGTTCATGAAGTTGTTCGGCATACGAGTCAATTGCCAAGTGGAACCGGCAAGATCAACAGTCGGAGATCCGATGTTAAAGCCTTTGTTCTTCAATGCACCAAGAGATGCGGCATAGAAAGTGGACATGAATGGGTTTTTCTCGCGTTTCTCGTTGTACCACCATTCATTCAATCCTTTCAAAATACCTTCTGCATTAGAAGCATCGGCATGATGGGCCAGCGTATAGAATGCCAGTGCATCTTCTTCCTCGTCGGAATAGTTCATATAAGCTTCATGAGAAACGCCGTTCTGACCCATTCCATCTCCATTATGAGCGGCAATACCGAAGTATCTCGAGAGGTATTGCTGAGCCATATCAAGAAGAGAAGTGGAGAAGTACGTTTTCGGATATCTTGTTTCGTAATCGTTATGTGCAGTGGCAGGAGCTGTAGGAGCAACGCCATCCATTACATTTAATTCATTCGCATAATCAAGAGGGTTAGTAGCTGTTACGCCTTGAGTTGTAAGAGCAGCTTTCTCAGCGGCTGTATAAGTTCCCATATCCTTTGCAACGACAAGCATTTGCAGGGCAAGCGCTGCATTTAGCGGGCCATCCTCATAGTCATTTCTTCCCCAAGCATTAGAGACACCATCAAGGAACTCTGGATTCATATTCGCCCATTTCGTAGGAACCGACGGATAATTTAATCCATTGCCTTTAGCAGCGTATTCAACAGCGTTGGTAGGGTTGAAACGGGACTCTACCGGGTTTTCGCCCGTTACACTGACTTGATAGTAGTTGTTCAAAATAATCGTATTCGTGTGGTTGATCATGTCATTCTTAATAAGTGCGGCAAGCTCAGTATCGCTGTCTTTGAAAGCACTATAGGCGAGGTCAAGCGCAAAGTAATGACCAACCAACTCATCTGTTGAAGTTGTGGCTTTGTAATACACATTGCTGCTGTCCAGGTTGTTTTCCGTATTTTCTGCTCCACCATTTAGGTCGGCATAAACCTTAACAAGTCTGGAAGGAACGGAAACGGTGTCATACGCTTTCAATGCTCCGCTTGGAGAGGAGTAGTATACCGTTTTTCCGTTGATATCCGTAGTTTGTCCTGCTTTCTTTTGCAGCCAAGCGGAGTTTACACCTGGATTGCTGTCAGGAGAAGTTGCCCCGTTGTTTTTTCCAGCAACTTTATAGCTTCTAGCAAAGAATCCGGCAGAAGCAGGCTTACCTGTGTCAGTGAGCGTGTAGTTGCCATTATCATCTACAAAGACTGGCTTTCCTTCATCTTCGGGATTTGCGCCTAATGTGGCATAGATGGAAGGGTCGTTTACATTATTCTTGGAAGGAACCTTCAACTGCATACCGGAAATGTACCCGAGCGTAACGATAGATTCAACAGCACGCGTAGCAGAAGCCTTCGCATCGATCGTTCTCGCATCGTTATCGCCATAAGTAGACTTCATGTAGTTATACTTCCAGATTTCGCCGGAAACGTACATCGTCGTCCACAGGCCATCATTATCCGTGTCCCCGATAAAGCTTCCCGCACTTTTATCCGCGTTCATGATGGCTTTAAGCATATCGTCTTGTGTGCTGAAGGATACAGAACCGGACTGGAAGCCGAAGCGGTCCGCAAAGTTTCTGGAGATCTCTTCTTGAACCAAGGATTTAGCCATCAGCGACATCGGCTTTCTGACAATGTGTGTTGCATTGTCATTTGCGCCTAGGATCCAGAGACCATTATTACCGTCAGGCATGATTTTTTTGATCACTTCTTTTGCATTAATCGCTTGTCCGCCTTCGCCGGTTTGTGGAATATATCTGCCACCTTGCAAGTATTGAATTTGGTCAGCAGAAGCTAGGCTAGGATCGTATAACGTAACTGCATCGGATACAATGCCGGTAGTTACCGGAGTTGAGCTTGAACCCAATTTCACTTTATCCGTCGATTTGATTAACGTGTCTTTCGATACCATCCATTTCACGCCGTTTTGGCCTTCAACGTAACCGGCATAAGTTGCAGAAGGCCATGTTTTTCCCGCAGGAGCAGGAAGAGCTGCAGGGTTTAAAGCAGGAGCGTCAGTGAAGTCAGGAATTTGATCATCGCCAGCGTTATAATAGTAAACGATTTTTTCTAAGTTTGTAGCTAGTTTAGGGTCATTCGTTACGTTAACCGTAACTGTAACCGTAATACCTCCTTGTTTACCTGTAATCGTGGCTGTACCTGTAGTAACGCCAAGTACTTTCCCGGAGTAATCGCCGGTATTGTTGCCGATCGTGTCCACATAGGCAACATAAGGATCAGAGGTTGTCCACTTAATCGGCTGAGCCACATTCAAGCCTTCAGGCTGCAAGCGAGTAACTTGCGTGCTGTACATACTCACATTGCTTGCAGTAGAAATACTAGAAACCACAGGCGTGGAAGTGTCGCCGCCAGGGATTACACCGATACCACCGCCAGTATTCCCTCCATCGCCATCAGCAGTTACCATCTTTCCGGCAACGGTAGATGTAACGCCTGATGCAACTGTAACTTGGTCAGGCTGCTGGGAGATCGTGCTTCCGTTCGCGTTAATGACCGCGGTTTTAATGCTGCCCTCGCCGGAAACGTTCGCGCTTGTATTCAGGACTAGCTTGTTAAGAGAAGAGCCGGCATCCAAGTTAAGAGACGTAGTAGCACGAGTGTCTTTTACATTCGTTGTACCTGTTACGGATGATCCCACCAGGTTTACGTTTTTCGCAGAGACAACACTTAGATCGCCGTTTACCTTAACGTGATCGAATACAACCGGAGATGATGCCGCAGCATCAATGACATAGACATCGCCGTTAATTTGAAGATCCTTCAGAACAGCGCCTGGAAGCGCGATTGTAATATTGCCTGTGATCGGTGAAGTAAGGTTAGCTAGGTCCTCAGGCGTTCTAACCAACGTACCCATTACGCGGTCCGTCATAACAAAGGATTCGGCTCGCGTGATATTAGCTTGAGGCGCAAAGTCGTTACTGCCTCTTCCGTGCAAATAGCCCTTAGATGAAAGAGAGGAAACCGCTTCTGCAGCCCAGGCTGCGATTGCGGAAGAATCACTGAAATTCGAACTGCCGGTTCCGGCAACAACTTGGAAGCCTCTCGAAATGAGGACAGCTGCTTCTTGGCGAGTAATTGCTGCTTTGGGATTCGCATTATTACTGGCGTCGCCCATCAATAATCCAGCAGCTGAAGCCTTTTGAAGCTCTTCGTAATACCAATCGCTAGGATTAGCGTCAGCAAAGGTTTTTGAGCCGGCAGTACTTTGAAGATTGAAGACGCGATTTAAAATCGTAATGAATTCCGCACGAGTGATAGCTTCGTTAGGATTTAATTGGCCGTGTTCATCGCCTTTCAATAAGCCGTTGTCCATCCATTTTTGCAGCTCCTTAGCTGCCCAATGCGTGGAGACATCTTGTGTGGAATTTGCCGAAGTTGGACTTGGCGTAGTAGGACTTGCCAAAGCTGTTGTGCTCGTGATCAACATACTGCCAATTACGAGTGAAGAAATGACCTGCGAAGTTTTCTTCGATGCTTTCCTCGATGGTTTTCTCGACATTCTCCGTGCACCCTCTTTTTGATTTATTTGACTGACACCTCAATTATGAATCCGCTTTCAATTATGTCGAACTCTTGAATTCATTCCTAGTAAGATGATTTAGCATATTCAATCATCTATTGACGGCTTTATTTTTTCCAATCGTGCTAAGTTGTCATTATCTATCGTTATTTGATCAAAACAATCATTTCTGTGTCATTTATCGCTTTCCGCACTCTATTTCGTAGGACTCGGGATGGACAGGAGAAGGGCAGCCGACAATCGACTGCCCTTCTTCACGTTACGATATCTTGGACGAACTCCTTATTCCTATTCATTCAATACTGACTCAGGTTGTTTCCGGATCGGGAACGTAAGGCAGATTGAAGTTCCCCAGTCCTTCTTGCTTAGAATCGATATTCCGTATTGATCGCCATACGTAATTTTCAATCGTTTATGCGTATTGTGCAGTCCGATGTGTTGGCCGCCTTCAATCTCGGAATCCAGCTTGGCCAGCACCTCCCGCTTCCGCGCCTTATCCATCCCAACACCGGTGTCCGTTACGGTGAGTCTTAAATAATCACCGGCCATTTCTGCTTTTATCCGGAGTGTCGTTTTTCCATTCTTCATCCGAATGCCGTGGTAAATGCTGTTCTCGATAATCGGCTGCAAAATCAGCTTCATCACATCGCAGTCGGCCACAGCCTCATCAATGCGCCAGATGACATCAAATTTCTCTTTGTACCTGATATTCTGAATGTCCACGTAACGCATGGTAAACTTCACCTCTGTTTGCAGCGGAACGAAGGGTACGGAGCTGTCTAAGGAATATCTAAGCACACCCGAGAGATTCTCGATCATTTCATTGGCTTCATTCGGTTTGCCCGTATAGCTGGCAACCTTCCAGTAAATCGTTTCCAATGTATTGTATAAGAAATGCGGGTTAAGCTGAGCATGAAGCGCAATAAACTCCATGACTTGCAGCTTGTATTTGCGCTCAGATAGTTGCACGGTGAGAAACTCGTTCTCAACGAATTTCTTTACAATATTCTCCGTAATATAGCCGTAAGTATCGTTCTTCGTGCCTGAAACCACTTGCGGCAGCGGTTTGCCGCGTTCAGCGGCTTGGAGAATGGCATTGACCATTTGAAGCGTGCGGTACTTTCTCTTCGATAAGGAGTAAGCGAGAAACAGTCCGATCAAGGTGGAAATGAGCAGCAGCAGTCCAGTCAGCAGTCTAAGCTTGCTCGGAAGCGAGTAGAGTGCGGATTTGGGAACAATCGAGACAAACTTCCAGCCAAAACGTGATGACGTCAGCATTTTAATCTTATACGTGCGGCCATTTATCCCCATATCCCGTGAGAACGATTCATTGCTGTTCAGAACGTTATAATCGACGAATGGCAAGTAGTTGAGCTCAGAATTTTTGGCAATGGTATGGTTCTGTTTATCCATTAGAAGAATGCTTTGGCCATTGACCGTAGGAAGCTGGTGGAGCAGCGATTCGATATATTCGGCTTTAATATTCATGACGACAACGCCGCCGCCATTGTTCAGATGCAGCCTATTATAGATCGAGATAACGCGCGTTCCGGCATCGGAGGCACGCCTTTTCAAGATGCGGTTCTCCGTCCACACGCGTTCGTTGGTATGATTGTTATATAGCGAGTACCATTCATGATCATAGAATTTATCCACGGTATTCAAGCCGGTAACCGAGGATAAGAAACGCTTATCCTCATTATCGAAATAAATATAGAGCGAGTAAATGAAAGGATTCGCATAGACCGTTGAATCGACGAAATTACGGATAACCTTAAGCAGATCGAAATTGCTTCCAGTGATCTGTCCGGTGTCAAAGATGTCTTTCATGGCTACGCTTAGACCCGGGTTTGCGGAGAAGTTCGCGCTGAGGGAATCCATCTCGCGAAAGGAAAGCTCCATATAGGACTTAGTTTGGGACAAATTGGCTTCATCATTGGCATCAATCTGATCTTGAATATAGAGTTTAATAAGAAAAGTAGAAAGGGACCCCAAGATCAGCAACGGAACCAGCATGGGAATTAATAAGGTGATGAGATGGCCAAGCATGGAACGATGAGCCGTTGTAAGCCGACTTCTATCCATTTCGGTAATCCCTCGGGCTTTTGCCGTAGATCCGCTTGAAGGAGCGGGTAAAATTATGCGGATTTGTATAGCCCAGCATTTCGCTGATCTCATAGGTTTTGAACTTCGGGTCAGCCAGCAGCTCGGCTGCTTTCTGCATTTTGACCTGTATGACATAGTCCATGAACGTCATGCCTGTCTGCTGCTTGAATAGCTTGCTTGTGTAGGAATGGTTCAAGTGCACATGATTGGATGCGCTTTCAAGATTAACATTTGTGTAATGCTCGTCTATATATTTTTTTATAGCAGCAATATAGCGGTTTTCCTGCTTTGGATCTGCTTCTTCAAGCTGCGGCTCGGATTTGATGCGTTCTTTATCCAATTCCGACTTTAAGACCTGGAACACTTCAACCAGCTCTTTATAGACGGTAGGTTTCACGAGATAGTTCTTCACGCTGTAGGTCATAGCTTGCTTGGCATATTGAAAGTCCGAGTAGCCGCTTAGAAATACCAATTTGATAGTAGACTCGTTGTCATGCAGCTCTTTGGCCAGCTCAAGCCCCGTCATAACCGGCATCATAATATCGCTAAGAATAACATCAACCTGATGCTCTTTAAGAAGTTCTAAAGCTTGGCGGCCGTTTTCCGCTTCGCATACTACTTCGTAACCAATATCATTCCATGGAAAATAATTTTTCAAACCGGTGCGGATTTCAATTTCGTCATCCACAATCATCAAAGTGTACATATGATGCCTCCTCGAACCATTTCCAGGGATCTTCGAACTCTCAGAAAGTATACAACATCTAAAGTCAGTTATACAGAATTAACAAAGTAACAGACCAATTATGGATAGCTTTAACAAAAGGTGATAGATTATCGGATTATAGATGCGCATATAAAGATAGGAATTGCAACTTGTCCGTAGTATCACTCCATTCCAACCTATTCTAAACTGAAATTGTGGGTTAAGTTGAACGTGAATGGGAGAGTGCGATATGACGGAAGCAATCATTTTCGATATGGATGGGACGTTGTTTCAAACGGATAAGATTTTGGATTTATCTCTAAATGAAACGTTTGCTTATTTGAGGACTATTCATGAATGGTCAGGTGAAACCCCAACCCAGAAGTATAGGGATATTATGGGGGTTCCTCTGCAAGTTGTATGGGAGACACTGTTGCCGGAGCATTCAGACGTGATCAGGCAGCGTGCTAATGATATTTTCCACGAGCAGTTAAAGAAGAACATTCTTAATGGAAGCGGTGCCCTATATCCGCATGTCTATGAGGTGCTCGATTACTTGAAACAGGCGGGATGCTCCATCTATATAGCGAGTAACGGGGATAAGGAGTATCTGAATACGATCGTAAGCTATTACAAGCTGGACCAATGGGTGACTGAAACGTTCAGTATTGGGCAGATACAATCGGAGAATAAGGCCGACTTAGTATTCCATATTTTGAACAAGTACAACATTGCTGATGCTGCGGTAGTAGGTGACAGGCTTATTGATATTATGGCGGCCCAAAATAATGGCTTGCTTTCGATTGGCTGTCGGTTTGACTTTGCTCAAGAAGACGAGCTTGAACAAGCAGACGTCATTATGGATGACTTGCTGGAATTGAAAACACGATTAAACGTAGCGGTTCGCGGAAAGGAGATGAACGGCTGATGGAAATCAATATTTATCAGTTTGTAGAAGGGGCCAGGCAAGCGAAAGGCTTAACTGTCATTATTGATGTCTTCCGGGCTTTCTCCGTTGCTTGCTATGTTATGAATAACGGTGCAGAAAACTTGGTTCCGATCGGCAGCATCGAGATGGCTTATAAGCTCAAGGAAGAGAATCCTGCATTCATTCTGATGGGCGAAAGAGGCGGAGTCATTCAGCCGGGCTTTGATTACGGGAATTCCCCGGCTGCTGTTCAAGCTGCTAATTTTCTCGGAAGAACCGTCGTGCATACGACAAGTGCAGGGACGCAGGGGATCGTAAACGCGATTCATGCCGAAGAAATCATTACCGGAAGTTTCGTTAACGCGCAGGCCATTATCGATTATATCCGTGCGAAAAATCCGGATTACGTATCCTTGGTGTGCATGGGCTGGGAAGCCCTTGAAGAGGCTGATGAAGATACACTGTTCGCGAATTATGTGAAGAACGCGTTGGAAGGGAAGCCGAACGATTATGATGCCATCGTTAACTATTTACGTCATGAGAGCAAGACCGGGAAATTCCTTGATGTTCGCGGCGAGGCTTCTGCACCGGCTGAAGACTTTGATCTGTGCTTAAGTCTGGATCGGTTCTCATTTGTGTTAAAAGCCGTGCCTTACGGAGACGCTTTGGTGAAGCTTCATAAAGTGTGATAGGGAGTGGGATAAGATGCAATCACTTGTTAACGGACATGCAGGTAATCGCCGGGTACTGATTATAGGAACGGACGGGCTGAGGCCGGATAGTATTGACCTTGAGCTAATGCCCACCTATGCCGAGCTCATACAACGCGGCACGCTCTTCACTTCGTTTCATGCCGCTTATCCGTCGGAAACGCGGGTCAGTATGACAACGCTTACGACCGGCTGTTACCCTGGCAGGCATGGCGTAGTCGGTAATTTGAAATATGTCCCCGGCTTTGGGAAAGACGGATTTGTCCAAACCGGAAACGATAAGCATCTGCTGACTTACCGAGAGAGCATGCTTGAGCCTTTCATTCTGGTTCCGACCTTGGGAGATCGGCTTCATGCACAGGGCAAATGTCTTGCCGTAGCCGCCTCCAGCTCGCCTGGTGCCTCGTTATTGTGGAACTTGAATCATCCTGAAACGGTCATCAATCCGTCTTCTTGGTATGGTCGACGCGAGCTCGAGCAGCAGCATGACCGACTTGGCCCCGTTCCGGAAGAGCAAAGCCGCGTAAAGAAGGAGCGCGCGTTGTGGGCGGTGCGGGCCTTGATCGACAATCAATTGCAAAACCCGGATAACCAAGTGATGGTCTTATGGCTATCCGAACCGGATGCGAGCCAGCACGATTACGGGCTTGGGTCTCCGGCAAATAAAGAAGCGCTCCAGCTGATCGATCATTGCGTATCGGAAGTGCTAAAGGCCGTGGAGACAGAAGGTTTAATGGATCAGTTGGATATCTTTCTGATTAGCGATCACGGCCATTCGACACTTCAAGCACAGGGATCGTTGCAGGAGCATCTTCAGAAGGCATGCGAAGAGTTAGGGCTTAATTCTCGGTTTGTCGCAGCGGGGCACTCTATTTATGCTGAGGCTGGGCAAGCACCGTCAGTGGAGGAAATCATTTCTTTTGTTGAATGGCTGCAGGCCCAGAAGTGGTGTGATACCGTTTACGCCGGAGAGTCTTCACTCTGCGATTTGCCTGATGTTCTTCCGCTCCAGCATTTGCTCGGCCCGATTCACCACAATCGCGCGCCTCTGCTTGCGGTTCAGCCCAAATGGGATCATTCAGCGAATGAATACGGAGTGCCGGGTACGATTTATGCGCTGACGTCCTCCGCAATTCATGCGACGCACGGCACGGCTAGTCCCTATGACGTTCATGCTTTTTGTTTGGGAGTCGGCGGGAGCTTCAAACAAGGCTATGTTTCCGATAAGCCATGCAGCATTGTCGATATTGCTCCGACGGTTTGCCATTTAATCGGCCTTCGAGCGGAAGCCGGCTTCGACGGCAGGATTCTATCCGAAGCGATCCGGCCAGAGCTGCGCGAAACTAATCAACGACCTTAAGAATCGCGGCGTAGCTGCACTCGCCTTCCGGCCATTTTCCGCCTGCGACGAGAATGTATTGGCCGGGTTTAGAGGGAAGTAGGAACTCACCGTCTTGTTTCGTTAATGGCGTGAAATTCTGATTGACCCAAATCCCGGCCCAAGTTTCCTTAGGCTCAGGTCCGCTACGAAATGAAATCGTTAAAGCCGCATGAGAGTTAACGGTATAAACCTTCGAATCTCGGACCAGCATGTCGGGAGTTGGCGCGTCTGCGATGGCGTTATTCCATTGGTAGGAACCTTTAATAAGTGGGACCTCTACCTGATCGGCAACCCCGAAAGCGTTAGGTGGTTCAGTCGAGATCTCTTCCGAGGTGGACTGCTCTCCTCGCGAGCAACCGATACAAATCATGGCCATGAACAGTAGGCAAACAACCAGCAATCCCCATCTTTTCTTCATCGCACTCACCTCTATCCCTATAACGCGCTACATTTGCTAATTGTTGCCCAGCATATCGCATCAAAAAAGCCGTAACTCCCGCGCTGCGGGGGTTACGGCTTTCTCACAACTCATTAATTGATTAGCTTTGCCTCACGCAGCAGGTTATAAATCACACTTGCCGCTGTTTCGCGAGTGACAGAAACCGTTGGCTGGAAGTTAGCTTCGCCATTCAGGGCGCTGCCCTTCATCAGGCCGCTGTTTGTCACGAGTGCAATACTATCCGCTGCATACGAAGCGATATCGGCTTCATCGTGATACGCCGTATGCGGTGGAAGCGTTGAAGCAGGTACTTGAAGCAGCTTCAGCGCGCGAGCCAGGATGACGGATAGATCCTGTCTGCTGATTGGAGCATTTGGCTTGAATAAGCCTTTATCGTCGCCTTTCACTAGTCCGGCTTCCACGGCTGCGGCGACTCCATTTGCATACCAAGCATCCTGAGGCACGTCGGCAAAGGTGGACTTCGCGTCCGACGATTGCAGGCCAAGTGCACGAGCAAGCATGACAGCGAATTCGGCACGCGTGACTTGCTGTTTTGGCGCGAAGGTTGTAGAAGTTACGCCGTTGAGCAGGAACGTATCCGCAAGCGTTTGAATAGCCGACTTGGCCCATGAGAACTTAATATCCGTAAAGGCTGTATTCCGGTAAGCTGCGGCGTAAGTAGAAAGACCTGGACGGCTCACTACAACCGTAATGGTACCATCTGCATGAGTTTCAGAGGCGGCCGGAGCAGAGAAGTAGCTGCCGTTCTCCTCGAATAAGACGCCGAGTCTATCCACATCACTATTGCCTTTCACAGTGAAGGTGCGCTTAATTAGCGTCGTAATCGGTACCGAAAGTGGAGTTGCTCCTTTATCCGTCACGGTATCCACTTCGAAGGAAATCGGTGTTCCAACCAGAACGGCGCCAGGATACTCCGTCTTGAAAGCATCTGCAGCGGCTCCGTCTGCTGCGATTGTCACGCGAACGGATGCATCAGCAGGAAGATTCGCGAACAGGGATACCGGAAGTGAGATCGACGACGAACCTGTTGTCAAAATAACGGTGCTGCCAGCAGTTGCGCCAGCTAACAGCTTCAATTGTGCAGGTGTCAGCTCCAGCGCCGCCTGCTGCTTCTCGTCGGCGTTCACTTTCAGGACGAGTGCGGCAGGTGCAGGAGAGGCTTCCTGCAACGCTTTCTTCAGCTCATCATCCGTAATGGTTACTTTCAACATTGTTCCAGTTGTTGAAGTAGAGGAGTTGAGGAAGGAAGCGTGCTGCCCTTGCTCCAGCAGCTTCGCGATCGTTGGGCTATCATTTGGGATCGCCGGGGAACTAGGAATGAACCCACCGCCGTAACTGACTGCCGTAAGATCGACGGATTTAACAAGGCTTGTTTTGACTTCCGGTGAAATGGAAGAAGCAATGGTTACGGTAAGATCTACTTTTGTGGTGGCGGTCGGGAATGCTCTAAGAACTCCCGCGTTGTCAATCAGATCAGGTATACTGCTAGTTGTAACCTGATAGGAGATCCCATCCGTTGCCGGAAAGGACAGAACGGGTTGATTAAGGACGGTCGTATAGGAGCGATCTCCTGCAACAGCATTCGCCGCCGCTTGAACCAGTGCGCCGTAGGAGTGAACGGCGAAGGTGGCGAGTGTAGAGTAGGCGTACCCTATATTGTTCTCATCCACGAGCGGTTTGCCATCTTCCCCTAGTACCGGGGCAGCTATTTCTAAACGATAAGTACCATCAGCAAGCTCACCGAAGACCGGTTCATCCTGATCATCGAACTTAATATTGCCTTCTTCATCGACGGCCAAGTAGGTTGTAGTCAAATCCGTAATCTCGTAGATATCCGGTTGTAGAGGAACCAGATTTCCAGCCTCGTCGGTGTTGGTATAAAGCATAAGGTAGCCGATGAATTGATCTTCTAAATTGTACACGCGGACATCGATTCCGTAAGCATCAGGAGCACGTAAGTCAAAGCTTAGTTTCATCGACTCCGGCACGCCATCAATTCCTTCGAAAGGAGGGGAAATGACTTTAGGCGACAGCTCGACATCCTGTACACCATAACCATTATCCGGTGTTTGCTCCCCGACATGAACCACAAAAGGAAGATGCAGTTCAGGCAGCCCGGCGCTCTCAAGCACCACTTCGCCTTCATAAATCCCTTCCGCAGCATCCGCGTGAGGTGCAAGCGTAAGTGCAAATGGTGCCGCTGCTTGAGCGGAAGCCGTTATCACCCCGTCAGTCAATCCTGTTAGTTGAACGTCAAGAGCACTCGGATCAGGCGTATCGAGATACGAATACAGGTCTTTATGCATAACTATCGAAGCATGGTAAGACACGTCGGCATCAGAAGTGTTTTTCAGCTGCAACTGTTCAGTCGCGGCTTGATCGCCAGCGTGCATTAAACCGAAGCTCGCGGAGTCGCCGTAGTTCTTGACCTGAATCGGCTGCAAATTCTTATCGTAGATCGTCAGGTCATCGATCGTCTGCAGCAAGGCAGGCGTATCAATCGCATTCGCGACATTAACGCGTCCCGCGCCTTGCGTGTATACGTCATATTGCACGCCATCCTTGTCGTAAAGCGTGTCCGACGTATTCGCTAATGCAGCGCGTATATCGAAAGGACTCCAATCCGGATGCTCTTGCAGCAGCAGCAAGGATAGACCTGCAACATGAGGCGTTGCCATGCTCGTTCCGGAGATACGATTGTAAGCTTCCTCATAGGTAGCTTCAGGGTCATATTTGGCATACTTCGGCCATGTGGACATAATACTGTAGCCCGGTGCGGCAAAATCCGGTTTAATCCCATAAATGCCGTCCGAGTTTGGTCCTCTGGAGCTAAAAGCAACCATATGGTCGCCGCTGGCCATAGCGCTTTCGAAGCCGCTGAACGTCAGTGTAAGAGCTGTACCAGGATTAGCTAAGATGGCGTTTGCAAAAGCACGGCCTTCCACACCTGACATGTCATAGGTCGGGATGAAATCGAAACTGTCTCCAAGGAAACCATTCTCTCCGATAAAGCCGTCACGACCTGTAAGGGAGGCCGAGAGGTCAGCCTCAGCAGGGTTACTCGCCTTGGCATTGCCGTTGAAGATAACGGCTGCTTTGGCGCCGTGGCTCTTGGCAATTGCGATTTTGTCCACGAATGCAAGCGTACCCCGGGAAATCACAACTACTTTGTCGGTTACGTTCAGATTCTGATAATCAGCTTCCGCCCCAAGGCCGACATACACTGCATCCAGCGGCGCCGCGCCAAGTGTTTCTTCAAAATTCTCTTCGGCCGTCCGCCAGCCCATGGCATGAAGCTCATAGGATGTGCTGCTTAGCGAGCTTACAGCGTCAGCTGCAAAACGGCTTCCGGGGCTGTCCGCAGCACCGACAGAGATGCCGAGCTGTGAGGAGGCCGGCGTTCCCATCGTGTAATAGTAGGGATAACCATCACCGGCGTTACCGTTTGCGATAACGACTACAATGCCGGAGAGAACGGCATTATTAACGGCGATGGCATCCGGTGAGTTTGGATCCAAGTCTCCGTCAGCGCCGAGAGACAAATTAATAACGTCCATCCCGTCCTTAACAGCATGCTCGATGCCGTCGATGACGGTTGCTGTTGTACCTGTGGCATTGCCGCTGGCATCAGCCGACAATACTTTATAGACATACAGATCAGATTCGTACGCGATCCCCTTCTGTACCACACTCGATGTAGGATTGGCCGCTCTACCGACAATGGTGCCGGATACATGCGTCCCATGCTCTGATGAAGCTAAACCATAGTCTTCGTAAGGATCATTGTCTGCGTTGGCGGAGTCATAACCGCCTTTATATGCTCCGGCTAAATCCGGATGTAAATAATCTACACCGGTGTCGATAACGCCGACTTTGAGTCCCTTACCGGTATAACCTTTTGCCCAAGCGGCATCAGCACCGATCTGATGGATCGGGTTGATGTCGTAAGGCGTATCTTCTTCAGTCGCTGTAGGCTCCATTACCGGAATGCTCGTATACGTACGGTTCTCGTAAATGGAAAGCACGCCCGGCAGCTTGGCTAGCTGTGGAATTTGATTAGCAGGCACGGACACCTCGAGACCGTTCAATACCGTATTGAAGCGGTAGTTAACCTTGAGATTGATGCCTTTAGTAAGCGCTGTGTTGATAAAACCGGTCTGTTCCGTTCGAAGCGAGCTCTCCGACGATTCGGCTGCAAGCGAGCTGATGCCTGATTTTGCAGCAAATTGACCTGCAGCTATGGGTTGGCTGCTAAGTTGAACGATGACGCGAGTGACTGCGGATGATTCGGTATGCAAATGAGGTGAGATAAAGGCCGGTTTGCGGGCAGTTGACTTAGGTGAGAGGGAGGCGGGCAGGCTGTTTGACTGACTGTTGAAGTGGATGAGATTTGGGCTTATTCTTGAGGGTGTTAAGGATTGTGCAGATGCGACTTGCTGCAAGAGTAGGGTGGCGAGAAGTGTTGAGCACAAGCTGACTGAGGTCGTTTTGATCAGTCTTTTTAATGACAAATAGCGTCTCTCCTTCGCAAACTTATATATACAAACTGTATCGTATAAAATTCTAGCACGACTCTAGCGGGTTGCCTATTCAATTTTTTCTAAATTGTAGTAGATTAGGAGGATGAGCTAAATACACGAAGGAACGGAAACGGGGTTTGTTGAGCTTGCAAAGAGAGGCGCTGGGCAGCTATATTTCGAACCTGCACATGCATATATCGGAGGCGGCATTCTTCACCTGCACCTCAAGCTGGTACCATATGAATGTGTTATCGGATTTCAATCGACTCTATTATTTTCTGGGGGATGGAGGGCATGTTCGAATTGGCGAAGAAGAGCTGTATCCGAAGCGCGGACAGCTTGTCATTCTGCCTGCAGGAACGATGCTGTCGGTACGTACACTGGAGGAGCGGGTATTCAGCAAATTCTTTTGCCACTTCAATGCAAGAGCCGGGGAGCAGGAGCTCTTCCAACTATTGGAGGCGCCAAGCTGTGTCGATGTTCCGGATCAGGAGGCGACGTCGGAGCGGTTTAGCGAGCTTGTGCGCCACTACCGGGAGAATGGGCTGACCTCCATGCTTCGGGCAAAGCTGCTGCTGCAGGAGCTGCTGTGCGAGTTTCTGGAGCAGGGAGGCGACGTGCGTCTGCGGCAATCCGAGGCTGGCGGGTCGCTGGATAAGGTTAGCCAGGTGCTGGCTTATTTGGATCATCATTTGGCCGATGACGTGAGGCTGGATCAGCTGGCGGGGCTTGTCCATTTCCACCCGAATTACTTCATTCGCGTGTTTAAGTCGGTAACCGGCTGCTCGCCGATTCAGTATTTGAACCAGCGGCGGATGGAGAAAGCGAAGCAGTGGATGCAGTCGACGGACATGTCCGTCTCCGAAGCGGCAGAGCGAATTGGCAGCTCTTTATATCAATTCTCCAAAATGTTCAAGCAGCACACCGGCGTCAGCCCCAGCGACTACCGCAAAGTAATGCGTGAGCAGTCACCTCAGCAGTAACAGAGCGTTAAAAGCCCTCTACGATCGCCGGGTTGGCGACTGTGGAGGGCTTATTGTTGCTAGGAATAATCGGTCACTTCGCTGCCGACTTGATTCCAAGCGGTTCCGAACGGTCGATAGGTTCCGGACTTCGAGAGCGGCTGATGGCGCTTCGGCAAACGATAAGTCGCAGGCTCGCACCGTACTAACTCCCTGCGCTCACCGCAGACCATAATGCCCGTGTCGTTGAACAAATTATCCGCGAGCTGATAGGCATCATCGGCCCGGTACGAAATTACGATGCCTCTGCGTTCCTTACCGGATAGATTGACAGGGGAGCCATGCAGCGTCAAGCAATGGTGGATGCTGATGCCTCCTGCTTTTGGCGTAATTTGCACGGTCTGATCCGCTGCATCCTCCCAATACTGCGGCTCCTGGCAGCCGGCGACAAAATAACCATCCATCGAGTGATCGAGCAGCCCTAGCTTGTGGCTTCCTTTGACCATTTGCATGCATCCATTCTCAGGTGTCGCGTCGTCCAGCGTGATCATGACGGACAGCAGATCCGTGTTCGTATGCGGGTAGAAGGCAAAATCCTGATGCCACGGGAATTCGCCAAGCCCTTTGGCCGGCGGTTTCGTAGCCAGCTTCGAATGCTGAATTTGAATGTCCGGCCCGAGGAGCGGAATGATTTTGGATACGATAGCAGGATGTCTCGCTAAATCCAGCAGCGCCGGATGCATCGTCGTTAAACCAAGCAGATGAACCGTTTCTTGCTTATACGTCGCTTGCGAGCGATGGGATACAACGGCATCGCTTGCGCAAATCGTCCGGTAGAGCTCGACCTCCTCGGCCGTAAGCGCATCGTCATACACGAGAAATCCATCCTCCCAATATTGCCGCACCTCATCTTCGGTAAGTCCGTCACGCCATGCACTCATGTCCGCTGCACTCCTTCTCAATACTATTAAGTGGTTGTATAATGAGCTTCGAATACAATAAATGTAAATGAAAACGCGGGGTACAGCGATAATCAAACGGTTCTTTTCTAGCACGATTCGGTTATTTGGAGAGGCGGGCCGAGCATGCAGTGTCAATTCGACTTTTTGTTTTATTTCACACATAAGCCGGACACATACGTGGACTTGCATAAGCATAACTGCTATGAGCTCGTTTATTATGTAAGCGGCACCGGAATGATGAATTTGAACGGGGAATGGTACCCATACAGCGCCAATACGATTACGTTAACGAGGCCGGATCATCTGCATGATGAGCGGCATGATACGGAGACGGAAGTGATTTTTATCGGGTTTACGTACGACGATTATCCGATTCCGCTTGCCAATGGCATCTATATGGATGATGCGAACCAGACCTTATTATCGCTGCTGCTGCTGATGAAGCACGAAATGCTGGAGAAGAAGCCGCTGTTCAGCGTCAAACTGGATGTCCTCACACAGCTTGTTGTGATTGAATTGGAGCGTACGGGCAAAAGAGTATCCGCACTGCCGGATAGCGAGAAGCTGCTGCATGCGAGGCTGTATATCGATGAGAATTACAGCCAGAAGCTGAATATGCCGCAATTGGCGCAAATCTCCGGCTACAGCTACGATTATTTCCGGCATTTGTTCAAGCGCAGCACTGGTCTCTCGCCGGTCCAGTATTTGATCCAGCGGCGTGTCAATCAAGCGAAGCTGGAGCTCGCCAATACCGATAAGAAGCTGGCTGCCATTGCGATGGATTGCGGCTTCTCTACGACGTCGCAGTTCAGCAGACTTTTCAGGGAGCTGACAGGCGAGCAGCCAGTCGGTTACCGTAGAAGGACGAAGAGTCTTGCCCCGCAGGAAGCGATCCCATGATAAAAAGCCCTCTCTTTCGCCGGTTAGCGGAAGCAGAGGGCTTCGTTATTGGGAGAACAACCTAGCTGAACGCTAATGCTGGATGCTGCTTTGCTGAACGCCAAACGTTAGTCGCTAGCCGTTAGATGCCCATCCGAGTCAGTGCACCTTCGAAGGACACATCGACATTGTCGTCGCCGGTTACATAACGCCACAATTTAGCCCGCTGCATATGATCGAGGCGGTCTTCGTTGCCCTGCCAGCGCTGGTAGCCCTGCTGGATAATACGGGCGACTTCCGGGTCGCGGTAGCCTTCGAGATTGAACAGACCGCGCTGCTCCTGGCCCGGACGCAAGCGGAGCTTGAAGACGTAGCGGGTTTTGTCCGTATAGTTCGGCTGCGCGCAGTGCCAGATGCCATGATGGAGAATGGCGAGCGAGCCGGCTTTGCCTGCGAGCTGCCGTTGACCGGTAATATTTTTGTACCGAGCGAGACTGAAGGTGTTGATCTTGCGCAAATGGGAGCCCGGCAGAATAAGAGTCGGTCCCATCTCCGGCGGCGCGTCGTGCGAGAAGTAGAACAGCTGGATATCGAAGGCATGCGGCCGGACATCAATGATGGAATCGCCGTGCCAATCCTGCGCGATGGGGTAGTTTGCAGGAACGATATGCTGAAAAGAATGGTCGTACACGGGCTCGAGCCCGACCAAGCTTTGAATAATGCCCTGTACCTCAGGCAGTTCGAATACGCTGCGGATATGCTTGGATTCCTTCCAGAACATATGGCCTTGGCTGTGCTGAATTTGCTCATTATAAACCAGCTCGTTCAGGTGCTGAGGGATGAAGGCATCCAGCAGCAGAAATCCGTCGGTGACGAACTTAGCCATTTGCGCAGCCGTGAGCAGATGCTTCGGATCTGCCGGTGTCATGTTCAAGCTACTCATGTACGGGCACCTTCCTCTCAAGTACATATTCGTAAGGCAGATGGCCGGTATCATGCTCCTGGCCTGCGGGATAGTGCGGCAGCGAAGGGACTTGAATGACATTCCAGCCATCTCTCATGGCATGAAGAACGGATTTGTATGGCGGCTCGTTGGAGTCGCCGGTGTTCATAGGCAGTGCATCCTCAGGCGCTGCGCCGTCGTACAGGGACCAGGCGATCGTAGGGGATTTTAAATCCGGCGTAGTCAAATTCAGAAACAAGATCTGCTGTCTCATGGCAACCAAATATGACGCCTCCTTCAATGGGTTCGTGCTCTGCTTTCATTGTATGGATTTGAAAGTTTGATGAGGATATGCAGAATTAAGAACGATTTGTGCAATATTAATAATCATTGGAAAAGATGCTGTTCAAACACAGATAAATTGTTTACAATAATATTGTATAAAATATAAATGAGGTGACGTGGCATGAACGTGTACGACTTTAAAGTGCAAACGGTCAGAGGCGAGGAGAAATCGTTGTCCGATTACCGCGGCCAAGTGCTGCTTATCGTAAATACAGCGACCAAATGCGGGCTGGCGCCTCAGTTCAAAGAGCTGCAGCGGCTGCACGAAACGTATAAGGATGCGGGGCTTACCGTGCTTGGTTTCCCGTGCAACCAGTTCCAGAATCAAGAGCCCGTGAAGAACAGTGACATGGAAGAGACCTGCCAAATTAATTTTGGCGTAACGTTCCCGCTGCTTGGCAAAATCGATGTGAACGGGCCAAACGCCGACCCGTTATATAAGTATCTGAAGAGTGAAGCATCCGGTTTGTTCGGATCGGGGATCAAGTGGAATTTCACGAAGTTTCTGGTGGATGCGCAAGGGCGCGTCGTGAAGCGTTACTCGCCGACGACCAAACCGTTGAAGTTTGAGGCGCATATTAAGAAGCTGCTGGAGCAGGCGAAGACGAAGACTCCGGTTCATCACTAATCATGCTGCAAAAAAGCGAGGGGCGCATTAGCGCTCCTCGCTTTCGTTTTGTTCTTCCACGATCCGATGACCATGGGTATAGACATTCATTTCATTGCCTCGGATGAACCCGACACATGTAATGCCCAGGTCCTCCGCGAGCTTGAGCGCGAGGTCGGTCGGTGCTGACTTCGAGAGCAGAATGCCGACGCCGATTTTGGCCGCCTTCAGGACGACCTCGGAAGAGAGGCGACCGCTGAAGGCGATTATTTTATCGGCGATCGGAACGCGCTGTTGCAGCGAATAGCCGAACAGCTTGTCGAGCGCATTGTGGCGGCCGATGTCGGTTCGTACGGCAAGCAGCTCCGTGGCGGTGCAGAGTGCTGCATTATGCACGCCGCCGGTCAGCTTGAACTCGCCGGAGCTATTTTGCAATAAGCGAATAAGTGCGATGCATTGTGCCGGAGAGATCGTCATGCGGCTCATCGACGTACGTGCAGTACGGGCATCATTATGAAAATAAAACTGGCGGCTCTTCCCGCAGCACGAGCCGATGAAGCGTTTGGAAACCTCATCTTTACTTGTCGAGTGTTTGTTGAAGAGCTCGACATAGACGAAGCCGCGTTCCTCGTCAATACGAAGCGATTCGATCTCGGCCGCCTGCCTGATGACGCCCTCAGAGGCCAAGAAGCCGATGATCATTTCCTCCAAATCCGTTGGCGAACAGACTATGGTGGCGAATTCCTCGCCATCCAGGCGCACCGTCAGCGGGTACTCCGTTGCGATGTCGTCCTCCTGCAGGGAGGCTGCACCGCCGCTGTACTTGCGAATGCGCCATTTGGCTGTGATGCTCGGCAGCATTTTTCATTCCTCCCTGTTGGTTGCTCCGGCTCGCGGCTACTCCTCGTCCGCTATTTCCTGATCCAGCTCCGCGATGCGTTTCTCCACATATCTTGTATCCTTCAGCGCATGATACGTTTCTGCCCGTTCCATCACGACTGCTGTATTGTACTCCGGTATCCCGGCAAAAGGTTCATACACTTTCTTCGGCAGCAGCGCGTTGCACTCCGGCCAGTACAGCTCCAGATTGCCGGAGGCAATATCGGCGAATTTCGCTCTGCCATGGAAGCTGCCGCTGCTGTTATAGAGGACAACAGCCTCGCCTTCCGTAATGCCATGCTTCGCCGCATCGCTCTTGCTCACCAGGACGTCGTACCGATCTGCCGCGTTGAACGGATCTTTGTTGCTATAGATCATGGAGTTGAATTGTTTACCGCGGCGCGACGTGATATAGAAATGCCCTTCCGGCTTGCGCAGCTCCGGCAATTCAACCGGGATAAGCTGTCCGCGGCCATCCTTCGTCGGGCAGACACCGTCCTCGCACAGCCAAGCCCCGCCCCACTGGAACACATCGCCTTTGTTCTTCAGATGCTGGACACCATCGTAATTCGGGGAGGCTTTGGCGATTTCCTCGCGCAGGGCATGCGCGTCCTTGAACTGCACAAGCGCGGCGCGCTCCGGATCTACGCGCGCAGCGAGATCGCAATAGATCTGCCATTCCGTGCGGGCTTCCTCGATGCGAGGACCGGCGATTTCCGGCGAGAAATACACCATCCGCTCCGTTGAAGTAGAGGTGCCGCCTCCGGGCTGCTCGTAGCGTGTCATCGCCGGAAGGACGATGACGGCTTCCTTCGCATCGGCGAGTGTGGAGGTGTTGAGCACGATATCCTGATGTACGCGGATTTGGATCGACTCCAAACATTCGCGGACAAAATCCGGCTCCGGCATCGTCTCCAGGAAGTTTCCGCCGGAGGTATAGAACAGCTTCAGCTTCCGCTCATGATCCTCGGGGAGCAGCGCATTCTCCAGCGTGACACCGACGATATCGCCTTGCCACGTTGGGAGCTTAAAGCCCCAGACCTCCTCGATGCGTGGGATGTCCTGCCCTTTAAACTCGCCGCCCGGCAAGCTGAAGGGATCGGCACCCATCTCGCCGGAGCCTTGTACGCCGCTGTGTCCGCGGATCGGCATCAAGCCGCAGAATTCGCGGCCCAGAAAACCGCGCAGCAGCGCAAGATTGGCCACCTGCGAAATGTTGTCCGTGCCGAAGCGGTGCTGCGTCAGTCCCATGCTCCAGACGAATACGCCGGACTTCGAGGCAGCAAGCAGCTCTGCGAATTCCTCCATCCGCTGCCGCGGGATACCGGAGGAACGCTCCAGCTGTGCCCAATCTTGGCTCTTGACGTGCAGCCGCAGCTCCTCGTAGCCGTTCACATGCTCGCGGACGAATTTACGGTCGATGGCAGAGCCGGGCTTCTCCATCTCCATGGCGAACCAATGCTTCATTATGCCATGCATGAAGGCGATATCGCCGCCAATGTTCACTTGATAGAAGTCGTCGGCGAGCTTGGTGCCAAACAGCGCAGACTCTGCGATGGAAGGGACCCAGTATCCGTCCATGGCGGGCTCGCGATAAGGATTAATGACGATAATCTTCGTCCCTTTGCGTTTGGCCGCGTACATATATTTGGTCGATACCGGCTGATTGTTAGCGGCCACGCTGCCCCAGAAC
The DNA here is from genome assembly GCF_059383835.1 of Paenibacillus sp. J22R98. Taxonomy (NCBI): domain Bacteria; kingdom Bacillati; phylum Bacillota; class Bacilli; order Caryophanales; family Paenibacillaceae; genus Paenibacillus; species Paenibacillus sp. J22R98. Next base: position 2,190 of record NZ_JBXENW010000010.1, on the reverse strand, counting down.
ACGAGCACATCGGTGCCGATCCAATCCTTGTAGTTGCAGCTTGATGCACCTATACCTACGGATCGCTTGAGTGCCGTCTTGGAAGGGGAGTGGCAGATACGCGAGGCATTGTCGATGTTGTTCGTTCCCAAGAAGCGGGCGACCTTGGCCGCGGAGTAGTAAGACTCGTTCGTAATGCCGCGCGCCGTTAAATAGAACGCCAATTGCTTCGGATCAATTTGGCGGATGCGCTCCGCGATCATGTCGAGCGCGGCATCCCAGGACAGGCGGCTGAAGTTGCGCTCGCCTTTACGTCTGATGAGCGGATAGGGCAGCCGGCCTAGCTTGCGCAGCTCGGTGCTGTCCATTTTGCGAAGCTCGTCAATGTCGGCATGCAGTACATTTGGCTTGATCGCCGGCATCGTGTTGAGCCGCAGCAGGTTGAGTCTGGTCGTGCACACATGCGGGCCTGCCAGCGTCTGATCATAGAGCCCGGAAACGCCCAGCGCGCAGCCGTCGCACACGCCTTGCGTCAAGATCCGCATCGCATACGGCAGATTATCTCGGTTGTCGGCCATCACTTTGATCGTGTCGCGAATATGCTTCGGCTTCACTTTGCCGAGTCCGAACGGGACTTTGCTTATCCATAGCTTCGGATCGGGTTTGCTCGGGAGCTTGATTGGCCCGGTATGTTTGGTTTTACCCATTAGAGGTGGCCTCCTTCTTATTTGGCGGGGCATAAAAAAACCGCGCAGAGCCCGATATTTTCTTTTCCAAGAAAAATCGTCTCTTCGCGGTTAGTCTCTTGCAGGTTCGCTGCGAAGTGCCAACACGTATCGTTAACGGCTGCTGCTGAATTTGCGCTCAATGTCTTGATCGAACACAAACACGGACATGCCGAAATCTTTGTCAATATCGATATCTACATATAATTCCAGAAATCGTGCGCCGAGCAGCTGCTCCATCTCAGTAGGAGGATGGTTGCGGTAAATGTCCTTTACCCACTGCGTTCGGGCTTCGCGCAGCATCTGTTTGCCGTCGCTGGCTGATGCGATAAATTTCTCGATTGGGGACAGATTGCCGTCCATCTCGCAAATCGCCCAGTGCTTGCAGAAGGTCGTCGTGATTCGGCTCGGCCCTTTGCCCATATGCCGTTTGCGGAACGATTTGACCAGATTGCTGAATTCCGCTTCCGTTTGATTCATAATAACCCCTCTTTTATCCGCAAAATCGGTGGCAGGTTCGCTGCTCCGTACCGAGCGGACCAAGGTGAAACGGCGTTGCCGTCCTTGGGTGGTGCAGCACGATTCATTCCGGAGAATGCTAAACCCAGTTATCATCGTGTAACGTATGCATACTTAGAATGGAATCGAAAGCCTGCTCTCATCTTAGCAAGAAAGCGCACTCATGGCAATGACGATGTGGCTTAGCATGCGTTTCGGAGGCAGTTATGGTACTCTTTTCACATATAGCGTGCACTAAGGGGGAAAAGGATTCATGAATACATTGTCATACGGACTTCTCGGCATGCTGGTACGCAAGCCTTGTACGGGGTATGAGCTGACAAAACTGCTCAAATTGTTCTGGCAAGCCAAGCACAGCCAGATCTATCCGCTGCTCGCCATGCTGGAGCAGGAGCAGCTGGTGACCTGCGAATTAATCGGGCAGACGGGGAAGCCGGACAAGAAGCTGTACACGGTTACGGAGGCCGGAGCTGCAGCACTTCGGAGCTGGATCGACGACGCTCCGGCCGGGGAGAGCATCGAGCGCGACGAGTTTCTGCTGAAAGTCTATGCGATCGGACTGGTGGAGCCCGGAATAGCACTCCGTCTGTTCCGAGAAAGGACAGCTGCACTCATGGAGAGATTGCAGCGAGTGGAGGCGGAACTCGAGATCATGGAGGCTGACCCTGCGATCGTAAAGGATTCTACATCCAAACAATTCGGCCGTTACCTGCTGTACCGCCGCAAGGTGGGGCTGTTGAAGGAAGAGCTGTCCTGGATCGAATGGGCGATGCCCCTTATTAATGTGGATGAGGAATCGTGAGCAGTCAAAGGGCGCGCCGTGATGGCTGAAGGCGGCCGCTTATAGGTGCCAAACGAGGCGCGAAAGAGATGCATAAGCGGAATATCCGCTAAACGCATACTGATGCCGCTGAAATAGCAGGAAATAGGCTCGCCGCGAGGGCTGTAAGCGGATATTCCGCTTATA
>NZ_JBXENW010000009.1:0-352401 GCF_059383835.1 Paenibacillus sp. J22R98 | reverse complement strand
TATCCGCTAAACGCATACTGATGCCGCTGAAATAGCAGGAAATAGGCTCGCCGCGAGGGCTGTAAGCGGATATTCCGCTTATAGGTGCCGAACGAGGCGCGAAAGAGATGCATAAGCGGAATATCCGCTAAACGCATGCCGATGCCGCCGAAATAGCAGGAAATGGGCTCGCCGCGAGGGCTGTAAGCGGATATTCCGCTTATAGGTGTCAAATGAGGCGCGAAAGAGATGCATAAGCGGAATATCCGCTAAACGCATACTGATGCCGCTGAAATAGCAGGAAATAGGCTCGCCGCGAGGGCTGTAAGCGGATATTCCGCTTATAGGTGCCGAACGAGGCGCGAAAGAGATGCGTAAGCGGAATAATTGCTAAACGCATACTGATGCCGCTGAAATAGCAGGAAATAGGCTCGCCGCGAGGGCTGTAAGCGGATATTCCGCTTATAGGTGTCAAACGAGTCGCGAAAGAGATGTGTAAGCGGAATATCCGCTAAAACTAACCAATCTAACCCCTCAAGGGAAGCTGAGAGTAGGAAAACCCGTCTCTCAGCACCAGAACCACCACAAAAAAGACTGAGAGTCGGAAAATCCAACTCTCAGCCCTAAACCAACTAATCCTACCCAATCACCGTAAGTTCCTTCGGGAACGTCGTCAGCACCAGGGCGCCGCCATCGGTCACGAGGACGTCGTCCTCGATGCGGACGCCGCCGACGCCGGGCACGTAGATGCCCGGTTCGATCGTGAAGACCATGCCGCTGCGCAGCACGTCTTGGTTCTGCCCATGCACGGATGGATACTCGTGCACGTCCATCCCAAGCCCATGGCCTAGCCGGTGCATGAAGTACGGCCCGTAGCCGGCCGACTCAATGTGCTCGCGGGCCGCGCGGTCAAGACTCGCCAGCGTAGCACCCGGGCGCGTGGCTTCGATCCCATGCAGGTTCGCCGCCAGCACTGTGTTATAGATCTTCGTTTGCTCCTCCGAGATATCGCCAACCGCGAACGTCCGCGTAATATCCGAGGCATACCCATCCGCATAGACGCCAAGATCAAACAACAACAGCTCGCCCTCGCGCACCGCGCGCGAGCCGGGTACACCGTGCGGCAGCGCGGAATTCTCGCCGGCCAGCACCATCGTGGCGAAGGAAGGACCGCTCGCGCCGAGCTTCTTCATCTGATACTCAAGCTCGGCCACGAGCTCGATTTCGCTAACGCCCGGCTTCACTTGCGCGATACCGGCGCGCAGCACGTCCTCGATAATGCGGACGGCATGCTTCATGCGCACGACCTCATCCGGCGTTTTAATAACGCGCATTTCGCGAAGCGGCGCGTCGATATCCGCATACACGCTTGCGCCAACCGCGCGGCTGATCGCCTCGAAACGGCTGACCGTCATATAGTCCTTCTCGAGCCCAAGCGACTGGACGCCTGCGGGCATAAGCTTAGTTAACACCTCATATGGATTGTCGGTGTCTGTATGCGTATGGATGTTTGTCACAGTCGATGCGGCCTGCGCTGCTTCAAGATCAAGTGCCGGCACGATCAGCAGCGGCTCAGCCTGCCGAGGAATCAACAGCCCGAGGAACCGCTCATGCGGGTCGGTTGCAAAACCGGTCAAATAATACACATGCTTCGGCATGGTGATAAGTACGGCGTCAATCGCATGCTGCTCCATATAAGTAACCAACTGCTCAATACGATGATTCATAGCGTTAATCGTCCTTTCTTCTTCAACGTCCTCATCAGGATCTTTAATTAAGGATAGTAAATGATTGCATCATAACGCACGATTTCTTCACCGGGGTTGTGGTACAAATGCGGCTGATCCGCCGCGTAGCGAACAGCGCTGCCCGCGCCTACTGTGTAGGAAGTGTTTTGAATCTCGATGATCAGCGTCCCGGTAGAGACGAGAATATATTCTTCCACGCCGGGGCTGTGCGCCTCGGATTCATGCGTGCAGCCGGCATCCATTTCGACGGAGTAGACCTCGAATTTCTTCGTCGGCTCGAACGGAAACATCGGATAGACGCGATAGTGTCCGTCTGCTTCGAGCAGCGGGTCCAAGTCTTCTTTTGTAATGACCGCAACCTCAGAAGGAGGCTCCTCAATTAATGTCGTAAAAGAAAGCCGAAGTCCATTGGCAATCTTCCAAATAATCGAGATGGTCGGGCTCGTCTCCCCGCGTTCAATCTGACCGAGCATCGCTTTGCTGACGCCGGTCAGCTCGGCAACCTTGTCCAGGCTGAGCCCTCTCGTTTGACGGATCAATTTCAAATTCCGCCCCAGTTTGATATGAATCTGTTCCATAAAAAGCCTCCTGCTTCGCTCTCCTATTTAGCCTATTGTAGCCCAATCGTGCTTAAAAGTCGAAAACGTTCTGTGCGCTATAGCATACAAAACTATTGTGCGTCATAACATACATATGTATAATATAAACAAATGGATGCTTAAACCAATTGAGATGGGGATGCCGACTATGTCAAGTTCATCATTGACCGTTTATTTGCAGCGTAACTTGGAAGAAATGAAGAAGAACGGCTTATTTAACGAGATTAACGTCCTACAAGGCGGCAATGGTCCGCTTATTCATATTAACAACCGGGAACTGATCAATCTTTCCTCCAACAACTACTTAGGGCTGGCAGGCGATGAAAGGCTCATTCAAGCGGCAGAAATTGCCCTTCGCAAATACGGCGTAGGCGCCGGTGCCGTGCGTACGATCAACGGAACGATGGAGATTCATGAAGAATTAGAGACGAAACTAGCGCGTTTCAAGCAAACGGAGGCCGCTATAGCGTACCAATCCGGATTCAACTGTAATATGGCAGCGATTTCAGCCGTCATGGAGGCGGGGGATGCGATTCTTTCTGATGAGCTCAACCATGCTTCTATTATTGATGGCTGCCGGTTGACCAAGGCAAAGGTCATTCGATATAAACACTCCGATATGGAAGATCTGGAGAAACAGGCGAAGGAAGCTCGGGAATCCGGTCAATATAACAAAATCATGGTCATCACGGACGGCGTATTCTCGATGGATGGAGACATTGCGAAGCTTCCGGAAATCGTGGACATTGCAGAACGCTATGACCTCATTACCTATGTCGATGATGCGCATGGTTCAGGCGTACTTGGCAAAGGGGCAGGCACGGTAAAACATTTCGGTTTGTCCGATCGGGTTGATTTCCAAATCGGTACGTTGTCCAAAGCGATCGGTGTCGTTGGCGGATACGTGGCCGGCAAACGCGAGCTGATCGAGTGGCTGAAAGTAAGAAGCCGTCCGTTCCTGTTCTCAACCGCAACACCGCCTGCAATTGCTGCTGCATGCAGCGCCGCGCTGGATATTTTATCAGACAGCGCAGAATTGCAGGAGAAGCTGTGGAGCAATGCCGCGTACTTCCGCAATGGCCTGCAGAAGCTCGGCTTCGATACCGGGCACACCGAAACTCCGATCATTCCTTGTATCATTGGAGACGAAGTGAAAACCCAGCAGTTCAGCAAAGCGCTGTTTGAAGCCGGCGTATATGCCAAAGCGATCGTGTTCCCGACCGTTCCGAAAGGCGCGGGCCGAGTACGCAACATGCCAACGGCAGCACATACGACCGAAATGCTCGATCAGGCGCTTGCGATCTATGAGCAGGTAAAGAAACAAATCGGCGTGTAGGTATAGCTCACTTTAGGATTCGGAGGCGAAACGGATATGAAGAGGATACTAGTAACCGGTTCATCGGGCCAAATCGGCAGTGAGCTTGTCGCCGCGCTGCGCGCCCGTTATGGAGAAGATCAAGTCATCGCGACCGATATTAAACCAAGCAGTGCGACCACGGCATCGGCAGCGGGGCCTTTCGAACTGCTCGATGTGAACAATCGCCAAGCCTTTTACGATATAGCACGAAAATATAACGTAGACACCGTGATCCACCTCGCCGCGCTTCTGTCGGCAACGGCTGAAGCAAACCCGCTGTTTGCCTGGGAGCTGAACATGGGCGGACTCTTGAATGCGCTTGAGGTAGCTAGGGAGCTGAAATGCCAGTTCTTCACGCCAAGCTCGATCGGTGTGTTTGGACCGGATTCGCCGAAAGATCTCACACCGCAAGTGACCATACAGCGACCGATCACCATGTATGGCATTAACAAGGTAGCCGGCGAGCTGCTGTGCGACTATTATTATCGCAAATTCGGCGTGGATACGCGCGGATTGCGATTCCCTGGCCTGATCTCATACCTGACGCCGCCGGGCGGCGGGACGACCGACTACGCGGTAGCGATGTTCTTCGAAGCGATCCGCTGCGGCGAATACAGCTCTTATATTGATAAAGGAACATTCATGGACATGATGTACATGCCTGATGCCATCGACTCGATCATCCAACTGATGGAGGCCGATTCCGCCAAGCTGATCCACCGTAACGCCTATAATGTTTCTGCGATGAGTATAGATCCGGAGCTGCTGGCTGCCGAAATCAGGAAACAACTGCCGTCATTCAAGCTTTCGTATCAAATTGATCCCGTCAGAGAGGGAATCGCCCAGAGCTGGCCGAACTCCCTTGATACGTCTGCGGCGGAGAACGAGTGGGGCTTCAAGCCGCGCTACACGCTGGAGGCGATGGCGCAGGATATGCTGTTCCAAATTGCCGCTCGCAATTTGGGATCAAGCAGTGATTTACCCTTAAGCAGCATTATGAAGGTTTCCTAAACGAATACGAATGCAGCACTATAATAAAACGTTCCTTCACCGTACATCACGGCTAGGGAACGTTTTTTTTCTTTATTTAGAAACCGGATATCGCAAAATCGTCCGTAGCGACGCCTCCGCCGTCTTCCGGAAGTCAGATAAGTAAATTTCATGATGCTTCCCGCTGATCGCAAGTCCTTGCTGCTCTATGTATGCATACATAATCGCAAGTGTTTCCGGCTCTGTGCTGAACGGCCCGACATGCAGCATTTGCACGCATGTTCCTTCCGAGAGCGTACCGAAGCTGATGCTGCCCACCGGCATATGCGGCTTCTTCTTCATCGCGGTCTGCAGTCCTTCTTCGGCAATGGCTGCCGTTACATAATCCGGCTGGCGGATAAGGAGCGTCCACTGCCACTGCTCGCGCGGCGTTTCGAGCGGATCCAGACTCATGTCCTCCACCCACCATTGTCCCTCCAGCTTAGCGACTGTAAAGTCCTGTTCCGCTTGCTTGCACAGCGCTTTAATGCTGTACGCCGCTGTATACATCGCTTCGATCGCTTCTTTAAAAGCTTCACTCTCAGGAGAGCCGGAACCGGTCATTCGCAAGTAGTGCAGGTCCGGCAATGTAATCAGTTCGGGTTTCTTACGTGCGCCGTAATAGGGTTTGTCTGTTTTCGTTAAGTCGAGCTTACTCAATGGATCTACCTCCCCGTTGCTATCTACTATGCTTTGTCAAAGTCTCTCCAGTATACGTTACATGACTGACAAAGGCAGTCAGTAAATTGGAATTATTTAGTGTAAGTCGCACGTAAGATAGCTGTAAGTGCATGCGTGTTAATATACATCTTGTTCCATACATAGGTCAGGTTTACCAAATAATATTGCGAGAGGTGAGTTAAAAAATGAAATGGCTTGTACTCATCCACGTCATGTCAGCCATCATTGGGGTAGGCCCAACGTTCTTCATCCACACTTTATTCGGTAAGAAAGACAGTGTCGGTGAGCTGCGCTCCGCTTTTAAGCTCGGCAGCAAACTAGAGCTGTTTCCGAAGATTGGCGGCTCGCTCGCCGTCATTACCGGTCTTATTCTCGTTTTTGCGGATGGTTGGGAGTTCGTCAGCTTCTGGATTCTAGGCTCGCTTGTGCTCTATATCGCGATTCAAGTGCTGGTGATCGGCTTTGCCGCACCGGTGACGAAGAAGCTCGGAGTGGAGATCGAGAATTCGAAGTCGCTAAGCGCAGATCAAGCGGTTCCGGACGACCAGGTTCGTTTGCTGAACCAAGCCAATAAGCTCTATTACGGGGCTACGGCGATGGGGACGCTGCTCTTTATTTTCATGGTGTTGAAGCCGTTTTATTAAAGGATAGAGGTATTCTAATCGGTGCTCCGAACGCGGAGCGCCGATTTTTTGTTGTTGTATTTCAATCATAAATCCGTCAAACTGTTGGCAATGGAAACTTACGGGAATGGGGCGTAGGCAAACGAATGAAGCAAGATCGTAAATGGATGTATTACCTCGGCTTGGTGCTCGTTGCGGCGATTTGGGGGGCCAATTTTGGCGTATCGCGCAAAGCGATGGAGACCTTTGATCCGATTCTCTTCGCCTTTCTGCGTTTCTCCATCTCCATGCCGTTCTTCTTTCTGTTGCTCTACCTCAAGGAAGGCAGTGTTCGAGTCCCAATCAAGGTGGCTTTACAGCTGGCAGCAATCGGCTTGGTCGGCGTGACCGCACTGGAGATTGCGGTTATGTACTCGATCAAATTAACCACGCTCGCTAACGCATCGCTGCTGAATGTGGCACCATGGCCGATTTTTGCAGCGTTGCTTGGACCGTTGTTTATGCGGGAGCGGATGTCGGCTCGTTTGATTGTTGGCGGTGTGGCGGCTATGGCGGGGGTTTGCTTAGTTATTCTGGGCGGCTCGGAGGGCTTCGACCTCTCCTCGGATAAAATGGTCGGCAATATGCTGGCACTTGGCGTAAGCGTCATCGGTGCATTGTTTAACCTCGCATGTATGCCGCTGATGAAGACGTATTCGGCGCTGCGCGTCAGCACCTGGTACATCACCTTCGGTATGCTGTTCATGTTCCCGTTCACGCTAGGCTCGTGGGGCAAGGTGGATTGGAGCTCGTTAACGTCAAGCTCGTATGTAGCAATTGCATATAATGTACTGATTTGTACGGTATTCTCGTTCGTTGTGTGGAATGCAAGCATGTTCAAGATCGGCGCAACACGTGCGAATTTCTTCCGTTATGTCGTGCCGGCGTCGGCGGTTGCGGCAGGTTATTTCTTCTTCAGTGAGCAAATTAGCGGCTTGCAGCTTGGCGGTACGGTGTTTATGGTTGCGGGGCTTGTGTGGATTAGCTTGGAGAGGAAAGGGAACCCGGTCCCGATTCGTTAAAATAGCCTTAGAAATTGGACGACCCCCGCTTCATTATAGAAGCGAGGGTCTTTTTGGTTGAAGAGACGTACAACGCGCCGAATGCGGCGTCATTCGTTCCTTCTGTGTATTTCACTATGTGCAGGCGTCGTAACTTGCGCCGCAAAATATGATAAGCGTAACCGCTAATGTCTTCCTACTTTCAATTAAAAAACTTGCACGAAAGCAACGAAAGCCCTAACCTCTCTAACGTCCTTGCGGTTCCTCGACCGCGCCAGTGTGAATCCGTGTTCCTTAAAGCAGCCGTGAATAAAAGGAATTTGAATGTGTGGTGATTTGAAGGGTAATCACAACGAATACGAGGAAAAAACCAGAGGTTACACTTGATACAACTCCTGATTATACACACAACCCAAATGGAAATCAAGTCCCATTCATTTCTTTTCTTTGGAAACTGCAGCGATATGACATTTGTCATGCGAAACAGATTACATTCATGTATGTCGGAGATGCACCCGATTAGTTAAACTAAAGACATCAGAGAAAGCGATATGAGGAGTGAACGATCATGAAAGCTGCAATACAGCTAACCGGTGTAAGTAAGGTGTACAAAGACAAAACGGCCGTGAGCGATTTGACGTTATCTATCGCGGAGGGAACCGTCGTGGCATTGCTCGGTCCGAACGGCGCGGGCAAAACAACAACCGTATCGATGATACTTGGCATGCACAAGCCGACGAAAGGCACGGTGAAGCTGCTTGGCGGCGATCCCCGCGATCAGCAAGTGCGGGACCGAATTGGTGCCATGCTGCAGGATGTCAGCGTGATCGATGGGCTAAAGGTGGGCGAGAGCATTGAATTGTTCCGCAGCTATTATAAGAAGCCGCTGCCGCTCGATTACTTATTGAAGGTATCCAACCTGCAAGAAGAGAAAAACAAGTTTGCAACCGCATTGTCAGGCGGGCAGCAAAGAAGGCTTGGATTTGCGCTTGCGCTTGCCGGCGATCCGGATGTTATTTTTCTCGATGAACCGACGGTAGGGATGGATGTCACTTCGCGCCAGCTGTTCTGGGATACGGTCAAAGCGATGGCAGGGAAGGGAAAGACCATTGTATTGACGACGCATTATCTGGACGAAGCCGACAGCGTTGCCGACCGCATTATCGTGATTAATAACGGTAAGCTGATCGCCGATGGAACGCCAAGCGAGATTAAAGCCGAGACGACAGGTCGCGTGATTTCGTTCATCGCAGGTGACAGTGTCACAACCGAAGCGTTGCTTGCGCTTCCGGATGTAACGGATGTGGAGTGGAGCGGTCGCAAAGTGAAGCTGTACAGCTCCGACACGGACCGGCTGATTATAGCGTTGGTTGAGAAACGTTTTGATATGCGCGACATCGAAATTCAAAGCGGCGGGCTCGAGGATGCGTTCCAAGCGCTCGTGCAGCAGTCAGTCGAAATAACCAAATAACGCCTGAGCAATCAGGATAAACTAGTGGGAGTGAATAACAATGAATGGAATTATGGTTAAGGCAACCTTCGCCCAGTGTAAGGCGGAGCTGCTGCGTACGGTCCGCAACAAACGATTTTTTATTTTCTCCATCGTCATGCCGATTATCTTCTACTTCCTGTTCTCCAACATCGTTGGCGACAATAAAGTTGTCGGAGGCGTGGACTGGTCCGCTTATTACCTCATGTCGATGACCTGTTACGGCATTATCGGGGCCAGCTTCTCGACCTACAGCATCCGCCTGGCGCGTGAACGCTCGCAGGGATGGATTCGCATGCTGCGCATTACGCCGCTCCCGTCGTGGGCCTATATCGTTTCGAAAATCGCATCGCAAGCCATTATTAATCTCTTCATCGTTGTTATGATGTTCTTGATTGGCGGGGTTGCTAAGGGAATCGACCTGCCTGCTGCGACCTGGATCGCCAGCGGTGCATGGATTTGGCTTGGCGGGCTGTCGTTCATGACGCTTGGCACGTTGTTTGGCACGATGCGCAATCCGGATGCCGTACAGGTGTTGAGCACGGTTGCTTATATGGGTTTATCCGTAGTTGGCGGTCTGTGGATGCCGTTTGAAACGATGTCCTCCACGATGCAGAAGGTAGCTGAAGTTACGCCAACCTACCGGCTCGGGCAAGGGGCTTGGAACATTATCGGCGGCCAAGGCTTGGATTGGACGGGAATCGGCATTCTGGCGATTTACGTAGTCGTTCTGATGGTGATATCATCGTGGATAATGAAAAAGCAGGAAGCGGTGTAACTGCATGTCCAAATTGATGAGGCGGCCCCAAGCAGGTCCGCCTGTCTTGTTTGCTATGATATGGTTAGTTTATCTTGTGTTTCCGCTATTCCATTTATTCAATCAGTCGCCGGCCAAGGTCGCGCTGGGATTGACGGTCGTTGTTATATTTATTGCTATTTACATCTACAGCTACTGTTACGAGCGGGGGCGTCTCTTGTGCATATTAGGGATGCTCTTTATCGTAGGTCTGTTCTGTTTCAGCGATGAAGGCTCGCTATACATGGCGTTCTATCCAGCACCGGTGATCGGCATGCTGACAAGCCGCAAGCAGCTGGCCGTTGCGATTGGCGGGCTTCTAGCCTTGTTTGCCTCTACGATGTGGTACTGGAAGCTGTATAACGACACCGATGCTCTGCTGCAGTTTCTTCCGGCGATGATCGTGATTCTCGTGATTCCATTCGCTTTGGTGTTTGGCCGGAGGTCGAAGGAGCTGCGGAAGAAGCTGAACCTTGCGAACGAAGAAATCTCGCGGCTGTCCAAGAATGAGGAACGGCAGCGTATTTCGCGGGACTTGCATGATACGCTAGGGCATACCCTTTCGCTGATTACGCTGAAGAGTGAGCTCGCAGAGAAGTTGATCCTTAAGCAGCCTGAGCGGGCGGTGCAGGAGGTGCGGGATATTCAGGCGACCTCGCGCGCGGCGCTTCGTCAGGTGAGAGAGCTGGTGTCGGGGATGAACGCCGTGAAGCTGCGTGACGAGGTCGATGAGGCGAAACGGATCCTGGCCGCTGCGGGTATCGTGATGGAGCGAGGCGGGAGTGACTTTGATCGGGAGCTGCCTTCGCCGCTGCTCGATAACATTCTGGGCATGTGCCTGCGGGAGTCGGTGACCAACATCGTTAAGCACAGTCGTGCACGGGTTTGTACCGTTCGGCTGGAATGGGAGCCGGGCAAGCTGAGGCTGATTGTCGCGGATGATGGAATCGGAGTTAGCAGAAGCAGTGAAGCTGCAGGCCCGCGTCCGCTTGAAATGGGTGGCGGCGTTGGCGGGAATGGTTTGAGAGGGATGCGGGAGCGTCTAAAACTAATCGATGGCGATCTTGCCTTAGAATCGGTCGGGAGAGGCACGACGCTGACATTTACGGTTCCGCTGGTGGAGAAGTCACGGGCGAAAGAAGGAGGAAGATAAGCGGTGAAGATCGTAGTGGCTGAAGACCAAGGAATGCTTCGCGGTGCGCTGAGTGCATTGCTGGATTTGGAGGATGACTTCGAGGTCATCGGTCAGGCGGAGAACGGCAAACAAGCGCTGGATATGATCCGCGAGCTGTCTCCCGACCTATGCGTCATGGACATTGAGATGCCGGAGATGAGCGGCCTTGATGTAGCGGAGAAGCTGAAGGAGCTGGGCCATCCGTGCCGGGTGGTCATCCTGACTACCTTCTCCCGCTCGGGGTATTTCCAGCGGGCGATGAAGGCGGGGGCGCGCGGGTTTCTGCTCAAGGATTCCCCGATCGACGAGCTTGGCGCAGCGCTTCGCACCGTGTCGCAAGGCGGCCGCGCGGTTAGTCCGGAGCTTGCGCTTTCGTTCTGGGAGACGGAGAATCCGCTCACGGAACGGGAGCAGGAGGTGCTGCGTCTTGCGGCAGCGGGGCTGACCGCCGGCGACATCGCGGGGCAGCTGTTCCTCTCCGCAGGCACGGTTCGCAACTATTTGTCCGAAGCGATTCAGAAGCTGGAGGCGAAGAACCGCATCGATGCGATTGGGATTGCGGAGAAGAATGGGTGGATCTAGTTTTGCGCTGAGCGGTACCTAGTACCTCACATTGTCCAATAACCCCCATTGCACGTCTAAGAGAGGTATCCAATACCACTCTGCGAGAGGCCTCCAATAGAAAAAAGGCTGCCTCCATCATCTTAACGATGACAGAAACAACCCCTCAGCAAAATCAACTGTGAATCGTTACTCTGGTCTTTCTAGGCCTCGCCTGTGTCATCCTCCGTCTTTGCCACGGTGAAGTAGAATTCCACGCCGCTGTCATGGTTGCGCACGCCGAACGTGCTGCCGTGCAGCAGCAAAATATGCTTCACGATGGCAAGCCCGATGCCGGTTCCGCCCAGCTCGCGGCTGCGCGAGTGATCGGTGCGGTAAAATTGCTCCCATATGCGCTTTAGCTCGGCTTCCGGTATCGCTTCGCCTTCATTCCAGAGCGAGAGCAGCCAGCGATCCGGCTCCTCGACAATTCGCAGCTCGATCGTACCGCCTTGCACGGTGTGGCGGATAGCGTTGCTCATGAGGTTTGCCAGCACCTGCTCCAGTCTGAACCGATCCCCGTAGGCCGGCAGCTCAGCCGGCTCCTCCGGCAGCAGCGCGTTCAACGCGATCGCCTTGCGTTCGAGCGGCTCCGCGTGTCGCTGAAGGAACGCATTCGCGCATGCTCGCAGTTCGAAGCTGCCGCTTACGAGCCGGTACTTACCGGATTCCAGCTGCGCCAAATCCAGCATATCGTTGACGAGACCGGACATCCGGCTGGTCTCGTCCATAATGACGCCGAGATACTGCTCGCGTTTCTCGGCGCCACCGATCCCATCGCGCAAGCCCTCAGCGTAACCGCTGATGAGGCTGATCGGCGTCTTGAGCTCGTGGGAAACACCTGCAACGAATTCGCGCCGCATTGCTTCCAGCTGCTTTTCCTTCTCGAACTCTTCCTTGAGCTGAACATTCGCTGCTTGGAGCTCACCGAGTGCATGCTGCAAATTATCCGAGAGAAAATCAAACGTCTGCGACAGGCTGCCGATCTCATCATTGCGTTTGATGCTGCTTTTCACTGAGAAATCCAGCTTCGAGAGTCGAAGCGCAACCTGATTCAGCTTGCGAAGGGGCTTCGTAATCATGCCGGAGTAGAGGAAGGACAGCAGCAGGATGAGCACGATGGCGAGCCCGTAGAAATACAGATAAAATTCTTTGATAACCGCCCCGGCATCGCTAACCGGCTGCAGCGAAGAGACCGCAAACAGCACTTGGCGAGCGCCGTCAACCGGTGGCAGTGCAGCTGCTGCAATGAGCTGGTTATTGCCGATGTTCATCGGGCCAAATCCTTGACTGCGATAAACGACGGTTTCGCCTCTGTCGAACACTTGGCTCACTTTGTCCGGATCTTGCAGCCATTGGACGACGCCAGTCATCAAATTGTCTACGTGCTCTTGCGAAACCGGATTTTGAATCATCCGCATCACGTCGCCGTTTAGCTGATCAATGCTAATAAATAATCGTCTTTGCTGCTGGCCGGCACCGATTGCAATCGCCTTGATGCCCTCGTCGTCAAACTCAAACTTTGCCGTCAACGCGAAGTAGCGGTTCTCGAAGGGGGAGAAATACAACGGCAATCCGGTCCCCCCGGAGGTCATTTCTCCCGAAATTCCTGCCGGTAACGGCATCCGGAAATCCCCAATGAACTTCTCGAAAGTCGCTCCATTACCGCCTTCGGCCGGGGCTGTCATTGACGTTGAATCTGACGCGGAGCCAGTCTCCGATTCAGGCCCCGGCACCGCTCTATTCGCCCCCGGATTGTCCGCGCCGGTTCCAGTGGGCGGCTTATCTCCCACCACGACATACTTGTCCCTCAGTTCCGTGAATTCACGCTTAATCGCCTTCATTTTCTGCCGCTCGTAATAGCTCTCGAAGAAGAAGAGCTGCAGCACCATAATGAGCGTGATGAACGCGATAAACACAATCGTCGTGACGGTAAACAGCTTAAACGCAACACTCCGCCCGCGCTTCATCGTTTCACCTTGAACTGATAGCCGTTGCCGCGCACGGTACAGATCAGCTCCGCCTTGCTGCCGAGCTTCTGCCGCAGACGCTTAATATGGGTGTCGACGGTGCGCGCATCGCCAAAATAATCGAAGCCCCATACATAATTAAGCAGCATATCCCGCGTGAGTACGATGTTACGGTTGCGATACATATATAGCAATAGATCGTATTCCTTCGGCGAGAGCGTAAGCTCTTCGCCATCAACCTTCACTTCGTGCGAAGCCTCTTTGATTGTCAGCCCATCCAGCGTAATCAGATCGGCATCGATCCCATCCCCGGCCCCCGATACAGAAGCCGCGGCTAAGAGTTCAGCCCGTTTCAGCAGCGCTTTGACCTTCGCGGTCAGTTCCTTCGGGCTGAACGGCTTCGTCATGTAATCATCCGCGCCAAGATCGTAGCCAAGAAGCTTGTCGTCTTCGGCTGACCGCGCCGTCAGCATCACAATCATCACATTCGACCGTTCTCGAATGGAGCGGCAGACGCTGTAGCCGTCCAGCTTCGGCATCATAATATCCAAGATGACGAGAGAGACCGGCTCCGCGGCGAACCGAAGCAGCGCTTCCTCGCCATTGGCTGCCTCGATAACCGTAATGTTTTCCCCATGCAAATAATCGACAATGAGCTGCCTCATAAGGGGCTCGTCCTCGACCAATAGTACATTTCCGCTCACAATACCGTTTCCTCCTTCATTGTCACACAGCTGTCACATCGCGCTTTTACAGTTACAAGTGTGAAGAAACGGTTCCCGCCGTTCTTTATCTTAAAACGAGCAGAAAAGGATCCCGAAATCGATTTTCTGCTCGCCTTAATCAATTGCATTCGCTCCCACTATCGTATAGGAGGTTGTTATGAAATTCAATCGCTTGCTGCAGCGAGACAGCAGCGCGGCGGTCGTGTTCCTCGCGCCGAGCCTGATCGGCTTCGGGCTATTCTTCCTGATTCCGTTCGCGGCAGGATGCTACTATTCGCTGGTAGACAGTCCGGTGAACGGCAGCTTCGTCGGCCTCTCCAATTATGCGGAGCTGCTGGAGAGCAGTTCGTTCCGCAAGGCGGCGTCCAATACCGCGTTATTCACGGCCGTGAGCGTTCCGCTGCTGATGGTGTTGTCGCTTCTATTGGCGCTGCTGCTCATGCGAGACGCGTATGCCCGAAACTGGCTGCGGACGTTCTATGTGATGCCGCTTGTCGTTCCGGTCGCGTCCATCGTCATGCTTTGGCAAATTCTGTTCGACAGTAACGGATTCCTGAATGCGTATTTGCACGATCATGGGCTGGCCACGAAGGACTGGATGGGCTCGGGAACTGCGAGAGCCGTTGTATTGCTGGTTTATCTGTGGAAGAACACGGGGTACAACATGGTACTTTACCTAGCTGGTTTGCAAAACATTCCCGAGGATTTCTACGAAGCCGCATCGGTGGAAGGCGCGGGACGGTGGTGGAAGCTGCGCAATATTACGCTTGTATACTTAACGCCGACGGCATTCTTCGTCTTCATCATGTCGGTCATCGGCTCGTTCAAAGTGTTCCGCGAGACGTATCTGATTGCAGGAGAATATCCGAATGACAGCATCTACATGCTGCAGCATTACATGAACAACATGTTCTTATCGCTGGATTACCAGAAGCTGACTTCGGCTGCTTACATGATGGCACTTGCGATCACGGTGTTTGTGGCGGTTATATTCCGGCTGGAGCGGGCGATGAGGAGGCGGATGGAATGAGGAAACAACCGCGTGTCCTCGCCAAAATTATACTAACGCTCGCACTCGCCCTGATAGCCGCATGCATGCTGTTCCCGCTTGTGTTTACGATCAGCAGCTCCTTCATGTCGGAGGATGAAATCACCGGCGTTTACGGCATTCTGCTGCCAAGCGCGGACAGCGAATCAGGCTCGTCGGGTTCGAAGGCGGATCAATTCGCTGTGCTCAAGCTGATTCCGGACCGGGTGACGATCGAGCAGTACAAGGAAGCTCTCTTCCGAAAGCCGCAGTTTCTGTCCATGTTCTGGAATGCGGTCGTGATGACTGTACCGATTATTGCGGGGCAGACCATCGTTGCGGCACTGGCGGCTTATGCGCTTGGCAAGCTGCAGTTCGCGGGACGGGACAAGCTGTTCTTCCTCTATCTCATTACGATGCTCATGCCGTTTCAAGTGACGCTCGTGCCGAATTATATCGTTGCAGACCGGCTTGGGTTGCTGGGAAGCTTTGGCGCTATTATTTGGCCCGGTATATTCGCGGCGTTTGGCGTATTTCTGCTCAGGCAATTTATGCTGCAAATTCCGACCGCTTATGTGGAAGCAGGCAAAATGGACGGTGCGGGCCATGCGCAGCTGTTCTTCCGCATCGTGCTGCCGATGTGCAGACCCGGGCTTGCGGCGCTGGTTATTCTGCTCTTCATCGACAATTGGAACATGGTCGAGCAGCCGCTCATTATGCTGACCGATGCGGTTAAACAGCCGCTTTCGGTGTATCTGTCCCGGGTTCGGGAGGGGGAGCAGGGCATT
Source organism: Paenibacillus sp. J22R98 (assembly GCF_059383835.1). Classification (NCBI taxonomy): domain Bacteria; kingdom Bacillati; phylum Bacillota; class Bacilli; order Caryophanales; family Paenibacillaceae; genus Paenibacillus; species Paenibacillus sp. J22R98. Next base: position 336,776 of record NZ_JBXENW010000009.1, on the reverse strand, counting down.
GCGTTTGCCGCTTCCACGCTCTATATGGCGCCTATGCTGTTTATTTTTCTCTATGGCGAGAACGATCTGATTGCCGGTATCCAGCTCTCCGGGCTGAAGGGCTAACGGCACGATTATTCATAATACAAACTTGTAGGAGTGAAGAGGATGTCCACGATGCTGGACGATAACCGTTTGAAGCAGCGCAAAAGGCTGATGGGAATCGTGCTGCTTCTCTTCTTCGGCGGACTGGCCCTGCTTACGTTCTTCTCCAATACGATTGCCGGGCTTGCGCTGCCGAAGGTGGCCGTGATCGAGCCGACTTTCGGTCAACTGGAACGTACCATATCCGGCGAAGGTGAGCTGGAAGCGGAGAAGAGCGAGGAGCTCTTCGCCGAGGGCGACGGCAATGTGACCGAGATTCTTGTTGAAGAAGGAGATGCCGTGAAGAAAGGACAGCGGCTGATTGCTTACGATACGACGGAGGCCAAGCGCAATCTGGAGGATGAAGAAACGCGGTATGCCCAGGCGAGGCTGCGCATGGAGAAACAGAAAGAGCAGATCATCGACGCGCTGCGGCAAGACAATGAAGCAGGGGTTCGCGATCTGAAGCGTGACCTGCAAATTGCGGAATATGATCTGGACATCCAGCGGCGCAAGCTGGAAACAATGCGTGATTCGCTAAAGAAAGCAGGTGACGTTCTGGCGCCGTTCAGCGGGATCATTACGAAGCTGCAGGCAACGGAAGGGCTGCCTTCATCGCGGGGACAGGCTGTCGCGGTTCTTGCTGATGTGAGCAGCGGGCTGTTATTTAAGTTCACGGACGCTGCCGACGATGCCGATAAGCTGCGGATTGGGGAAACGGTGTCCTTATCCGCCTATATCGGTGAGAAGCGGAGCGTGGTGAAAGGGACGGTTGAGGCTGTTGAAGACGTCGATAGCGGCAGTTCACCCGGCAGCGCAAGCGACTCGGAGGAACGTAAAGAGATCACGATTAAGCTTACCGGGCAGGAGCTGCAGCTGGGCACGCAAGTGAAGCTATCGGTGAAGAAGACCGGCCGGATTGGCGGTATAATCCTTGCGACCGATACGGTGCAGCGAGGAAGCGACGGTTATTTTGTATGGATCGTGAAGGAGAAGAAAGGGCCGCTTGGGAGTGTGTACACGGCGGAGAAAGCTGCGGTCACCATCGGGGACTCGGATGAAACGAATACCGAGATTACGGACGGCTTGGGGCCGGAGGAGCAAGTCGTAGAAGAAACGAGCGAGCCGCTTAATGAGGGCCAGCGCGTTCGCGTGCACTAATACTATTAATCTTTAGGAGTGTTAACAATGAGGTCGACGAAGAAGCTAAGAACGATCCAAACCGGCTGTGTCAGTCTCTTAATGGTGACGGCACTTGCAGCGTGTTCGAGCGGCGACAGCGGGAATGGCGAGACGAATCAGCCTACCGCTGCCAAAACCAAAGATGGCAAGACCATCGTAAAGGTGTCTGTCCTGGAGAATGACCGATTTCTCCAAACGGCGGAGAAGCAGTTTGAGAAGGCGCACCCGGATATCGATATCCAGGTGAACGCGTTGGTCGCCACACCGGATACGGGTGGAATGGTCACGAAGAAGATGGGGGCAGAGGAGGATTCGGCGGATAAGGAGAAATTCGTTAGCACCATTAATACGGAGCTTATGTCAGGCAAAGGCGCAGACCTTATCGCGGTACAGGATCTGCCTTTCAACAAATATGCAGAGAAAGGGCTGCTCGCGGATCTGCGTCTACTGATGAAGGAAGATAAGGCGTATAACAGCCAGGATTATTATGAAGGGCTGATGGACGCGGTCACAATCGGCGGGAAGCAGGCTGCTTTACCGGTGAAATTTTCGCTCGATGTGATGTTGGGCAATGCGGGTGAGCTTACTGCGGCCGGCATAAAATTCGATGACAGCAAGTGGACATGGAAGGAGTTCATAGACATCGCCCATAAGCTTGCCAAAGATGAGGACGGCGACGGCAAGCCGGACCGCTACACTTTGTCAGGTATGCCGAAAGAGCAGCTGCTCAAGCTGATGGTAGAGTCGAGCTATGAACATTTTGTCGATGCGGCAGGGAAGAAGGCTGCGTTTGATACGGGGGATTTTGAAGCGCTGCTGGAGAATTTGAAAGGCTTGTATGAAGATGGTTTGGTTAGCGAGGGAAGACCGGGGCCGGGTCAACAAATGTTTGGCCACATGGATCTTATGATGCCCATGGACATGATCATGCTCCCGGAGATGATGTTCCAAGGGAAAGGCGACGTGTTCCAAACGCCTTCAGGCGGCGAAGCTAAGGGGATGACGTACGGAAGCGAGCTGATGCTTGGACTGAACGCGAAGTCAGGCGCGAAGCGGGAGGCGTGGGAATTCATGAAATACTTGCTCTCTGCTGAGATGCAGGGAACGCCGGGCATGATGGGTTTCTCGGTGCGTAAGGATATGACGGCTAAGCAGGTCGAAGAGTCGAAGAAAATGTTCGAGAGCGGTAATATCAAGCTTGCCGGCCCGGATGGCGAAATCACGCCTCCTGCGATTACGGATGAGGATATCAAGACAATTGTAAACACAATTCCTCGGATCAAGCGGTTCGTCGAGGTAGATGGTCCCCTTTTGACAATGGTGAAGGAAGAGGCAGAGGAATTCTTGGAAGGACGCCAATCCGCAGAGGATGCAGCCAAGAAGCTGCAGAACCGGGCAACGATTTATTTGAACGAGTAACTGGAATCGAGGATATACAGCTTCAGCGTCCATTGGGAAAACCGGCGGTTGCTGCTAGTCAAGGCGGTATGGAAGGTATGGAAGGCATGTAGGGGATGGCTGCTGGTGCAAAAAGCATGTGAGGCATGAAGGTATGGGGCACTAATAGGTGTACTAGGAAAGGGAGCTGAAGTGCTTCCTTTCTTGTGTGGAGGTGATACTAAATGAGAGGGATGGGGTAAATCCGTCGGCATGGAATCACTCCACTCACCCCTAGTATGCAAGGTGAGATCACAGTAACAGAGTAATTTGATTGAAACCCCCTTCCCCCCCTTATCGGAAGGAGGTTTTCTAGGGTTGGGACGATGATAAGCGAATTATCCGTTTCAGTGCCTTCAACTAGCTAGTTTTTTATGCTTCAAAGCGGCATATCCGCTTAAAGTGGGGGATATCGCCGGATGAGCTCAATTCGACCCCGAACCAGCACGATTAGCGGAATATCCGCTAAAGCTGCCTCCAACTAGCTAGTTTTAAGTTTTAAGTGGAATATCCGCTTAAAGTCGGGGGAAATCGCCGGATGAGCTCAATTCGACCTCGAACCAGCACGATTAGCGGAATATCCGCTAAAGCTGCCTCCAACTAGCTAGTTTTTATGCTTTAAGCGGCATATCCGCTTAAAGTCGGGGAAATCGCCGGATGAGCTCAATTCGACCTCCTAACTGGCTCGATAAGCGGAATATCCGCTAAAGCTGCCTCCAACTAGCTAGTTTTGATGCTTTAAGCGGCATATCCGCTTAAAGTCGGGGGAAATCGCCGGATGAGCTCATTTCGACTTTATAACTGGCTCGATAAGCGGAATATCCGCGTAGCTGCGAGTTGGGAAAATCAACTCTCAGCACCCCAAAGTTGGGGGAGTGCCTGCACCAAAGCCTGAGAGTCGGGAAATGCGACTCTCAGCGGCAGAACCGCGTAAAAAAGAAGCTGAGAGACGGAAAAACCGACTCTCAGCTCTCCAAAGTGCGGGAAAGTGCCTCCGACAGTGCCTGAGAGACGGAAAAGCCGACTCTCACCAAACGCGGGAAAACGCCCGCCCCGCCCACTGAGAGTCCCTAAATCAAACTCTCAGCAACAAAACCGCATGAAAAAGAAGCTGAGAGTCCCAAAATGGAACTCTCAGCATCCCCCAACGCGGGAAAGCGCCCGCCCCGCTCCCTGAGAGTTCAAAAATCGAACTCTCAGCATCAAATCTGCGCGAAAAAGCAGCTGAGAATCCCAAAATCGAACTCTCAGCACCTCCAAACACGGGAAAGCGCCCGCCCCGCCCACTTGAGAGTCCCACACCAGAACTCTCAGACGCCCCCTCCCAGTTTCGCAACTCTCCCTCGAAGGTTATAAATATAGTAAAAACGTCCAATATCCAAATAATTGTAAATGATAGACATATTTTGTGCTAAGCTAAAAAGATCGAAATTGATAGATTTGCGAGTAGCAGGGGGATCACGAGAAGCATGAGAACGAAGAAGTGGATCAAAGTCGCACTCATCGTCGCTGCCATCGGCATGACAGCAAATCAGCTGGGAACGGCGCCGAAACAAGCGAATGCAGCAGCAGCAGCAGTTACCGGGTCACCAAGCGAGTGGGCGAAGCAAGAAATCCAAGACGCGATTACGAGCGGACTCATCCCATATGGATTAACGAATAGCTATCGATTGGCACTGACGCGGCAGGAGTTTTGCGAAATGGCCGTTCAGCTCTATGAAGTGCTGACCGGCACGAAACCGGCGGACCCGAAGCAGAATCCGTTTCGGGATACGACCAACTCTCGCATTGGACAAGCCTATGAGCTGGGCATCATTAAAGGAACGAGCCCCAATACTTTCTCGCCTAAAGCAAATGTGACTCGCGAGCAGCTCGCGCTTATGCTCTATAACACGCTGGACAAAGCCGGCTTCCTAACGAAGCTCCAAGAGGGGAAAGAAACGCCGCCGAAATTCGCGGATGACAAGCAGCTCGCCCAGTGGTCGCGCGATGCGATCGGCATGCTGGCCGGCAACGGCATCATGAAAGGCAATGTGAGCGGCAATCAGCTGCGGTTTCAGCCGCGCGTGACGACGACGCGGGAGCAGGCAATCGTGCTGGTGTACCGGATTTTCTCGCGGTTCGGTACTTATTTTGTGAATGATGAGGAAGATCTGCTGGAGGCGGCCAAACAAGCGCTTCCCGTTGTCATTCGGAACGAGCAGATGGCGGAAATCGACGCACGGGCAAGGGCGGTGCTGGCGGAGATCATCCGACCGGGAATGACCGAATATGAACGCGAGCTCGCGATTCATGACTATATTTTGCAGCATACCGCTTATGATTATGAGAATTACGTGAACGATACCGTCCCGGCGGAATCGTACTCTGTGTATGGCGTGCTGATGAATGGCGTCGCCGTCTGCCAGGGCTATGCCGGTACGGCTGATCTGCTGCTTAGTATGGCGGGCATTGAATCCCACATCGTGATCGGTACAGCGAACGGCGGCAGCCATGCATGGAACAAAGTGAAGATTGACGGGGCGTATTACAATCTCGATGTGACGTGGGACGATCCTGTTCCGGATGTGGCGGGGAGATTGAACTATGGGTATTTTAATGTGACAGATGCAACGCTTCGCGAAGATCATGCATGGAAGGACACACTTCCGGAAGCTGCGGCGAATACGTTCAACTATTATGTGATGAACGGCCTCACCGTGAACAATCAAGCGGAGTTCGAAGCGAGAATTAGCACGGCAATCGAAGCGCGTGCAGCTTCCATTACCATTAAACGTACGTATAAGGATGAACAAGGGACAGGCGGCTGGGAAGCACTGCTGAAGAATTATAGTGAAATTATCGCATCCTATTCCTACACGATGGATAACAGCGGCGTTGTGAGCTTCAAGTTTAAGTATCGTTAATGCTACAATTAGGACAAAAATACGGACGGAGCCTCATGAACCATGATTCGAATTCTTGCCCTTACGAATGATCACCATATTAAGCGGTTGAACAAGCTGGAAGACTTGAACACCATCGCTCATCTAAAATGGTACTGGGTCGATTTCTGCGAACCGACAGGAGAAGAAGCGAAGCTGCTGGATGATTATTTTCATTTCCACCCGCTCGCGATCGAGGATTGCTTACTTTACTTACAGCGTCCCAAAATGGACCATTACGAGGATGTCCATTTCTTCGTGCTTCACGCGATTCACGAGCAGACGCTGGAGGCATCAGAAGTGGATCTGTTCATCGGTCCGAATTTCTTGGTAACCTACCATCAATTGCCGCTCCATGAGGTCGACCGTGCTTGGGAGAAAATCATCCGTAAACCGCATACGGAAGCGCATGGCAATCTGCATGCCGCCTATATGGTAATCGATGAGCTGGTGGATCAATATTTTCCGGCGCTGCAGGCAATCGAGGATCAGCTGCTGGAATTTGAAACGGACGAATCCGATGGATTTCGGACGGACCTCAGCCATGTGTTCAAAATTCGAAACAAGCTGCTGCGGCTGCGCAAAACAATTGTCCCTATGCGGGACCTGCTGTATCGTATCCTGAATAGCCAGAAGATCGAGGCTTTAAAGCATTATCATATGTTCTTCACCGATATCTACGATCATCTGCTGAAGCTGTCGGAGATGGTCGATTCGAATCGCGATATGACCTCGGATCTCCGGGACCACTATATGTCGCTCAACGCCAATCGAATGAACGCCATTATGAAAACATTGACGGTCATTACGGTGATCTTCATGCCGCTGACTTTTATTGCCGGCATTTATGGCATGAATTTCTCCAATATGCCGGAGCTCGGATGGCATGCGGGTTATTATATGGTGCTTGCGTTTATGGTGCTGCTGGGCATCGGCATGTTTGCATGGTTTAAGCTCAAGGGTTGGTTTGAATAGAGGCAGGAACCTTAGGGAACGGTAAGTTATACGACTCACCCCTAAGGAGGCGGCAGAAGAATGGCAAGAAGAAGTCGAAGAAAACATCTCGTACCGGGCGCTGATGCGCAAATGAGTGCATTTAAAGCGGAAGTGATGCGCCGGGAAGGATTTGTCGTAAATCCGAGCAGGCCGGATGATGTCAAATATGAAGTAGCCAAGTCGCTCGGCATTCCGCTGGAGCATGGATACAACGGCGAATTGTCGACGGAGTCAGCAGGTCAAATCGGCGGCCAGATCGGCGGCGCGATGGTCAAAGAGCTTGTGCGCATGGCGCAGGAGAAGCTGGCTCGCCAGCACTCGGAGCATTAATGAAGGCCATCAATTATATATGCGCTTAACTAAACCATCAGTAGGTTACTGGTGGTTTTTTGTTTGCACGCAGATCGGGAGGAGCAAGTTTTTCAGTATTTTTTCAGAAACGATTCATACTGTTTTCATCTTCGTCGGTTATGCTGGAGATAACATGCTGAGTGGGATGGGGGATTGGACGATGCCTGCCGCAATATTGGTGATCGAGGACGATTATTATATACAAGAGCTCATTGCTGAGTTTCTAAGGGCACAACAATATGAGGTTGATGTAGCGGGGGACGGATTGGAAGGCTGGGAGAAATTTCAGCAATCGTCGTATGACCTCGTTATATTAGATTTGATGCTGCCTTCCATGCACGGCTACGAGATATGCCGCCGCATTCGCGAGCGTTCCGATACGCCGGTTATCGTACTGACGGCACTGAGCGAGGAGAAGGATCAGCTGCGCGCGTTCGAGGAGGAAGCGGATGATTATGTGACGAAGCCGTTCTCTTTTCACGTGTTGATGAAGCGGGTAGAAGCGGTCCTTCGGCGCACGCGCAGCGGGCTGTCCGGAGAGCAGCTGTTCGATGGCAGGCTGCGTCTGGATGCCGATGCTTACAAAATCTACGTCGATGGTAAGCTTATTGATACGACGACGAAGGAATTCGATATCCTGCATACGCTCGTACATAACGCCGGACGGATTATGACACGCGACATGCTGCTGGACAAAGTATGGGGCTACGACTACTACGGCGATTCCCGTATCGTGGATGCTCATATTAAGAATATCCGCAAGAAGCTGGGGATCTCCGTCATTCGTACGGTAAAAGGGGTCGGCTACTCGCTGGAATCTGAGCTGGCGTTGGTGGAAGGATGATCCGGCGCAAGGGAATACGGTTTAAGATCTTCATGGTTACGGCGGCGCTGCTTGTCGTATCCGCTCTACTCATCTATTTGACCCTCTACTTCATGCTGCCGGGTTATTACAAGAACATCAAGCAATCCCGGCTTGAGAATGGAGTCAGTGAGCTGGTTAAGACGATCGATGGGAAAAGTGCCGAAACGGCAATTCCATTGATGGCTGAATTTGGACAGAGCCATAATGCAGCGATCATGATTCGCGATAAGGACGGGCAGGGTTATTATATCCCTCCGAATTTTCGCGGGATGAACAGCTGGCTGTCCAGAAATGCGAACTACTTGAATATGCGTAAGCAGATTGAAGCAGGCCGGGTGACGGATAGCCGAGACTTTAAAGGGCCTATCGGCGGCAATGACGGCAAGGGTCCGGTCCATATTCTTAGCGTAGAGAAGTCCATTCGGTTCGCCGAGAGCAATGATACGTACACGCTTTATGTAGACGCTCCGCTGCAACCGATTGGGGAAGCAGCAGAAGTGATCTTGTTGTTCTTGCCTTATATGCTGATCCCGATTCTATTGATAGCGGTCTGCGGTGCGCTCATCTATTCGCGATTAATCGCGCGCCCGCTTCTATCGCTTAATCAAGTGGCAAGGCGGCTCGCTAAGCTGGATTTCTCCGTAACGAAGCCTGCGCTGAACACGAAGGACGAGCTTGGTGAGCTGTCGTTTAGTCTCAGCAAATTGGCGGTCAATTTGCAGCTGACGATGGGTGAGCTGCAGGATGCGAATGCGCAGCTTAAGAGCGATATTGAGCAGGAACGTGAGCAGGAAGCGAAGCGACGGGAGTTCGTGGCGACGATTTCCCATGAGCTCAAGACACCGATTACGGCGGTCGGCGGTCAGTTGGAAGCGATGATCGCCAATGTAGGCTCCTATCGCGATCGGGACAGATATTTGCGCCAATCGTATACGATCATGCAGGATATGGATAAGCTTGTGCATGAAATCCTGGAGCTGTCGAAGCTGGAGAGCCGGGATTTTCGACCGCTGATGTGCAAGGTGGATCTGACGGAATTGGTGCGGGAATCGATGAACAATATGAGCTATTTAGCAGATGTCAAACATATGAAGCTGGAGGTCGAGCTTCCGGAGGAAGCGATGATCACCGCCGATGAACGGCTCATGTCGAAGGCGGTAGCGAACATCATTACGAATGCCGTTCAATATTCCGGCGATGCGGAGCGGGTTGTTATTCGATTATCGGAGGAAGAGCCTGCTGCCAATGAGCGACGCGATCATCGTTCGTGGTATAGGCTGGAAGTGCTGAATACCGGCGTGCAGGTGGAGGAATCGAAGCTGCCTCGATTGTTCGAGCCGTTCTACCGGGCGGAGCAGTCGCGCAGCCGCTCAACCGGCGGCAGCGGACTTGGTCTCTATATCGTTAGTAAAGTACTTGATGCTCACGGCGCGGAATATAGCATCGCCAATACGGCGGAAGGAGTTCGCTTCAGCGTAAGGGTGCAGAGAGCGGCGTGAAGCTATAAAGGGATAAGGAGCCGGACATTAGATTCTGTCGCGAACGACAGCTAATGTCCGGTTTTTGAGTTGTTCGATTTCAGCGATTAGAGCGGTGCGTTTCGCCGCATAATGAGCTGTAATTCCCTCATCCTTTAGTGAGGCTAGATTGATCTCCACCGTTAAGAGCGCAGATTGCGCAGCAGCTTCAAGGAGCAAAGCGCCGATACCGAGGTCAGAGATGACATGCGCATTCGTGCAGGAAGCGATGCTCAGCATCGACTGCAGCGCCGCTCTGCATACCTCCATCAGCCGAAGCGGAGCTTCAATGGCGGCAATGGTCGCATTATGCAGCGCCTCTTGGCGAACAGCCTTCTCAGACTCATTCTGTTTGGGCAGCTTCAGTGCATGCATATAACCGTCAAAAGCCGAAATGTCATCGGCGAGCAATGATTCGCACGCGATAGAAAGGCGCTGCATCTCGTTCAATGCAGCGTTAACTTGAAGCTGAGCATCGGCGTACTTCTCGCCTTGCGAGAGATGGGCGGCCATGGCGGTCATGGCCGTGCCGAGCGCTGCGGCAAGAGCGGCGGCACTTCCGCCGCCCGGTGTCGGGTCGGCACTAGCTGCCTTCTCTAAGAAACGACGAATAGAATCATCCCACGTAACAGTTGTCATCGCGACCTCACATCTCCCTTCTGCGACATTTGGATATCGATCGATTTCATCAGATTGCGAAATAAGATTGCGGTCGTCAACGTACCGACTCCCCCCGGAACCGGCGAGACAGCCGCCGCCACATTGATTAGATCCGAGGAGGCATCTCCGGTGATCGAGCCATCTGCCAGCTCGTTAATGCCCGCGTCGATGACGGTTAAGCCGGAATGTACCATTTCCTTCGTAATCGTATTCGGTTTGCCAACCGCTACGATGGCGATTTCCGCATGTTCCAGATGAGCGGACAGATCATGCGTTCTGGAATGGCATACGGTCACGGTAGCGTGCTCGCGCTGAAGGAGATGAAACAGCGGAAGTCCGACTGTCTGTCCTCTGCCTACTAAAGTCACGTTACGTCCTTCTAATTTGTAGCCGTAATGCTTGAGTAACCCGATGCAGGCTTGCGGCGTTGCGGGATATAGCCCTGTGTCATTGCCGGTGTAAACCGCCAGTTTATTGGAGGGAGTGACGCCGTCGATATCTTTGGCAGGGGCGATGCAGGCTTCCACTGCAGGTGCCGATAGATGCGCGGGTAATGGCAGCTCAAGCATGATGCCATAAACGTCTTCATCCTCATTAAGCGCGGTGATAACACGCTTCAATTCCTCTTCAGAGACATCATTCGCAAAAGTATGGAGCTGGAACGAGATGCCTAGCTTCTCGGCAATCTTTTGCTTGGAACGGGCATAGTAGGCGGAGGCAGGGTCACCCTCAACTAGTAGTGTCGCCAGAGACGGCTGTTTTCCATTCTTCTTCCATTCCTCTACGCGGGCCGTTATTTCCGCATACACGAGCTCCGCTGCTTCCTTTGCTTTCAGTACAATGGCCATTAGAGATCCTCTCCCTCACCTTGAATGTACGGTCGATCAGAAACGAAAAAAAGCATTCGCAGGCAAGCTAGTCCTCAGACATAGCCAGCCGCAAATACTTCTCCCCAGGCGAACGGTGAATTTCGATCCGCATGCTCCCTCGTGGTTCATTCCACTGATTTCGCCAGTTGCATGCAGCGTTATTTTCCTAGAGTGTAGCATGGGGAGGTGCCTTTGAACAGGGCTGTGCTATAATGTTGCTGGATCTTGGAAAAAAAGTGAAAGGGGCAAAGCGCTTGTGCTGACAAACTGGCTCTATCCCAATTGGCTGCGGAATCAAGTCATTCGCAACAAAATCATCGCTATTTATATTCCGCTAATCATTGTGCCGCTGCTTGTGCTGGGCTTTGCGTCCAATACCATCTATACGAATGCGATTGTAGACAAGACGATTAGCAATGTGAGCGACAACTCCTCGCTGATCATTACGCGCATGAACGGTATTCTCACGAATGCGGAAAGCTGCGCCAACATTTTGACCATCAACTTAAACCGGGTCATTCAAGACCACAACAAAGGGGAAATCGGCCGGGAGCGGTCGCTGCTGCTGTCGACACTGATTACCAATCAGCTTAGCTTTGCGCTGCTCGTCTTTCCTGACGTGGAGAGCGCTGCATTCATTGATACCTATGGCACGATCTACGGGACTTCCGCTGCGATCGAGAACGCAGGCGAGCCGCAGCCGGAGACCATTCTACAAACCGCGATGCTGAAGCGGATCGGTGAAACGACCGGTCAGAACATTTGGTTTCCGATGGACAAAAGAAACTTTCTTACACTCGGAGCGGACGAGCCGGTCCTTACGGTGGGCAAGAAAATCAACAACATCTATACCGGCCAGGAGCTTGGGCTGCTGGTGCTTAATGTGAAGGAACAGTCGCTCTCGGCGATTTACAATAAAATCGGTACGGACCAAAGCGGCAGCTATATGCTGACCGATCAAGCCGGCACCATCGTCTCCTCGACGGATAAGGAGCAGTTGCTGAAGCCCGTTGAAGACAAGGCGCTGCGGCAGTGGATCAATCAAACGAACAGCGGCTCGACAATTGATCGGTTCCAAGGGGACAAGCTGCTCGTGATCAGCTCGGAGATGCCCAAGTTTGGCTGGAAGCTGATTTCCATGGAGCCCTTTAATGCGTTGACGGCGGATAACCGCAAAATTACGGCGCTCATTATGACCATCGGCTTCTTCTGCTTCTTGTTCGCGCTGATGGGTGCCGGCATTCTTAATGGCCTCATTGCCAGGCCCATCGTGCTGCTGACCAAGTATATGAAGCTGGTGAAAGAAGGGAATCTGACCATCCAACTGCCGGTCAAATCGAATGACGAGCTTGGACTGCTCGCATCCGGCTTTAATACGATGCTTACTCGTATTAATCTGCTTCTCGATAACGTGAGATTCGAGCAGAAGAAGAAGCGGGAGTACGAGCTTGCCCTAATTCAATCCCAAATCAAGCCTCATTTCTTGTACAATACGCTCGACGTGATTTATACGCTCTCGGAGATTGGGCGGGTCAAGGATGTGCAGCGCACAACCAAATCGCTTGCCGACTATTACCGGATCGTCTTGAGCCAAGGCAAGGAGGCGATCCCTCTTCAGGATGAGCTGCAGGGGCTGCGCGACTATTTGGCCATTCAGCGGATTCGATACGCCGACGTGTTCGATTACCAAATCGATGTACAGCCGGAAGTGCTCTCTTGTACGGTATTAAAGCTTACGCTGCAGCCGCTCGTGGAGAATGCCATCTATCATGGGCTGAAGACAAAGGGAGAGTTCGGCCATCTCATCGTGACAGGCAGCATCGAAGGACAGGATTTGCTGCTCACCGTTAAGGACGACGGTGTCGGTATTCCGCAGCAGCGACTCGAAACACTGCTTCAGCCAAGCCCGGATATAACGAACACACTGCCTGTCGCAACGCTATCTGCTGCCGGCAATACCGGGAGTTCCTTCGGGATGCGCAGCGTGGACAGCCGAATTAAGCTGTATTTTGGAGAAGGGTACGGACTGACGCTCATCAGTGAGCCGGGCGCGGGAACGGAGATTCAAGTTCGGTTGCCAATGGAGCAGCATGAGGAGACAGGAGGCGGCAGGCATGTTGAATTTACTGATCGCGGATGATGAGTCCATATTTCGCGAGTATTTACGCACGGTGCTGGACTGGGAGCTATATGGCTACCGGATCATTGGAGAAGCGAAGAATGGGCTTGAAGCGCTCGAGATTGCACAGCAGACAACGCCGGATATTGCGCTTGTCGATATTACGATGCCATTCATGGACGGGCTGGAGCTGGCACAGCGGCTGAAAGAAGACTATCCCAGCATTAGCATTGTGCTGATCACGGGGCACAATGAATTTGACTATGCAAGGCGAGCATTGAAACTCGGTGTCGAAGACTACATCTTAAAACCATTCTCCAAGGATGAGCTGACGCTTACGCTGCTGAAGTTGCAGGAGCATCACCGCAAACAGAAGGAAGAGCAGTCGACGCATTTGAAAAATTTGCAGCTCATGAAGGAGAGCGTGCTGAATCGGCTGGTCAGCGGAGAATTAGCCGAGCATGAAGACGTGCTTCTGCAACAGCTCGGCTCCTATCAGCTGAAGCTGGATGCCAAGGCTTATGCCGTCGCTTGTATCGAAATCGATGAGATTGATCGCAAGTGGGGCGAGGTAAGCGAACGGCTGCTGTGGAAATATGCCGTGACCAATATTCTTGCCGAAGCGATGGAGGATTCCGGAGGGAAGCCTGTTATCTTCAATGGACCGGAAGGCCGCATCATCTGCCTATATGGCTTACCGCATGGCGTTTCAGCCACAGCCACAGCCACAGCCGCAGGCTCCTCGCAAGCCACGGCCGAGCTTCCGAAGCTGGAGCCGTTCGAGAAGCTGTGCATGCTGATCAAGCGCTACTTGAAATTAACGATTACAATCGGCGTCGGCCAAATCTACGACGGGATTAGCGGTATACGCTGCTCGTACGAAGAAGCGCTCACGGCGCTGCAGAACAAGTTTGTGCTCGGCAATGATCGCGTCATCGCCTTCGGGCAGCATATCTCCAAGGAAGGAACGGGCGTGCAATATCCGCCGGAGCTTGGCGATGAGCTCCAGTTGCTGCTGCGCGCGCAAGATGATGAGCGAATTGAGGCGAAGCTAAGCGAGCTATTCCGGCTCATCCGGGAGCAGAAGCTGTCGATCGACTATACGTATGTGATTTGCATGAGCCTCGTATCGGTTTGTCTCGGTTATGTCAGCGAAGCGGGTCAGCCAATAGAGGACTGCTTCGGTGAGCATTTCTTCCCGTATCACGAGATCCGAGAGCTAGCTTCCATAGACGAAGCGGAGCGGTGGATGAAGGAGCTGTTCACCAAGGCCGTTCACTATACGAGGCGCTATAAGAAGACACGATCATCCATTATTGCGCAAGCGGCCAAAGCTTTCATCGAAGAGCAGTATGGCGATCCCGAGCTTGGCGTAGAGAAGGTAGCCCAGCATGTGTTCATCAACGCCAGCTATCTGCGCGCCGTGTTTAAGAAAGAGAACGGGATGACCGTCACGGATTACATCACGCATGTCCGGATGAATAAAGCGAAGGAGCTGCTCGGAGCAGGCAACCGTAAGCTGTCGGATATCGCGGAGAGTATCGGATACAGCGATGGCAGCTATTTTAGCAAAAGCTTCAAGAAGTTCTTCGGCTGGTCGCCAAGCGAATACGAGAATCGGATAAAAGGGAACGAAACGATGCGCGGATAATACAAAACGCCATCGTTTTTTCCATTATCGGGGGAGAAACGGCATTTTATAATGAGAAACGTAAGGGAAGCGCACAGTAATAGGGGAGGGTATTAAAGATGAAAAAATGGACACTAATGCTTATTTCAGCTGTGATGGTAACAAGTTTGGCGGCATGCGGCTCGAATAACGACACAGAGAAGAACGCGAATACGGGCAGCAACAACAAGCCGGCCGAAGAAGGTACGAACGCTCCGGCAGAGAATACGGAGCCGGTGAAGCTGCGGATTTACGCGCAATATGCGGACGACGATACGAAGAAGCCTTACGATTATGCAGTCGCGGAGCTGAAGAAGGAAATGCCTAATATTGAGCTGGAGCTCGACGTGCAGGCGCAAGATGATGGACAGAAGCTCAAAACCTATGCGGCAACGGGCAATTTGCCGGATATCTTCCAAGCGGGTCTAGACATTATCAATACATTGAAGAAATCAGGCAACATTCTGGAGCTTGACCAATATGCCGACAAGTTCGGTTTCAAGGACAAAATGCAGCCGAGCGCTATGAATACGCTCGTCACGGAAGACGGCCATATCTACGCGTTCCCTTATGCAGGTAATGAGCTGGCGCTGATGTTCTACAACAAGGAGCTCTTCGAGAAAAACAACGTGAAGGTTCCTACTACCTACGATGAGCTGATGACGGCGGTTAAAGCGTTCAATGAGAAAGGTATCACGCCGCTCTCTCTATTCGCGAAAGAGAAATGGCCGACAGTAGCCCTGTTCGATATGTTCGCGACTCGCACGGAGCCGGCAGGCATTACGAAGCTGGACAAAGGCGAGGCGAAAGCAAGCGATCCGGCTTTCAAGCAAGCGGCGGAGCAAATCGTAACGCTGGTACGTGCAGGCCTGCTGCCGAAAGGCGCAACGAACCTCAACTACGACCAAGCGGCAGCGCTGTTCCATGAAGGGAAAGCAGCGATGTTCGTCAACGGCCAGTGGGAAATCGATGCTTCGACCAAGGCGCTTGGCGACAAGCTGGCTTACATGTACATCCCTGCAGCAGATGCAGCGGCATATGAAAGCGCGAAGCTGAACTTCAGCGGCGGCGGCGGTCCCGGCGGCTACGCAGTTAGCTCGGCAACGAAGGATCCTGAGCTTGCAGCGAAGGTAGCGGCGTTCATCGCAGAGAAGTATGCGGAGTACAAATACACCGAGCGCGGTACGCCGATCGTGGCAACGAAGGTCGATAAAGCGATCGTCAATAAATTCCCGCCAACGATGGAGCAGCTGGCCAAAGATATTCCAAGCATGAAAACAACCACGTTTGCATGGGGACTAAGCAATCCGAAGTTTAAAGCAGCCATTGAGGATGCATCGCAAAATCTAATGACGGGCAACTATACGGCAGAGCAGTTCGTGCAAGATGTAGACAGTGCAATTGAGGCATCCAAATAAGAAGTCGCAAGCAGCATGAATCGCCGTCCGATAACGGCGCGTAAGCTTAACCGGAAAAACCCATGCCGGCTTCCCGGTATGGGTTTTTCTTCTCTGCAAGCATGATTTCATAACAAAGGAAGTGGCGGCATGCGAAAATACCTGGGCAACAAGACGGCAATTCTACTGTTCATTTTACCGGCCCTTTTACTATATACCATTGTTGTGTTCTACCCTGTCGTACAGGTCTTCTACCGAAGCTTGATGGACTGGGACGGTTTGACGCAAGGGAAGTTCATCTTCCTCGACAACTATAAGCGATTGTTCCATGACCGCATCTTCAGAACTTCCGTGTATAACGGTGCGATGTTCGCGGTAGTCATTGCGGTCGTGCAAATTATTATCGGCACGCTGCTTGCCTTCGCCGTTGCTGAAATTGCGATGCGCGGACGTAAATTCGTGCGGATCAGCGTGTTCATTCCGGTCGTATTGTCGATCACGGTAGTTTGTCAGCTGTGGCTTGCGATGTACAACGGCGAGTATGGCTTGCTGAACAAGCTGTTCGAGGCAATGGGAATTTCCTATCGGCAGGATTGGCTGACCAATGAGAAGACCGCGATTTTTGCGTTGGCAGCCGTAAATGCTTGGCAGTACATGGGGTATCACTTTGCGCTGCTGTTGGCGGCGGTTAAATCAGTTCCTGAACACTACATGGAAGCGGCGCGGATCGATGGGGCCAACAAGCTGCAGGCGCATGCCCGCATAACGATACCGCTGCTCTCCGAAACCTATAAATTCTGTTTGGTGCTGGCGCTCACGGGCGGCTTGAATGCTTTCGCAAACATGTTCATTATGACCGGCGGCGGCCCGGGAACGACGACGTATACGCTCACATATATGATGTATCGCTCGGCATTCCGAGTTGGCGAGTTTGGCTACGGAAGCGCTTCGGCGGCGTTTCTCGTCATTGAATGTTTGGTCATCACGATGCTGATTAATCGGCTTATCGCGCGCGATCCCATCGTATACTAGGAAGGAGAGATCACCTATGAGAATGTTCAAACTAAAGCACCCCGTGTCTAATTTGATGATATGGCTGTATGCCTTGCTCTCTATTTATCCTTTATTCTGGATGATCGCGTATTCGCTCAAAGACAACAATGAAATCTTCGTCACCAATCCGTTTGGGTTTCCGACGCATTTCCGCTTCGAGAATTATGTGACGGCTTGGAAAAGCTTCAATGTACCGCAGTACTTTACGAACAGCGTTATTGTATCTATAGCGACGGTCGTCGGAAGTCTATCGCTCGCCGTATTGTTCGCTTATGCGGTAGCTCGCATGAAGTGGCGGCTTAGCGGCGCAGCCAGAGTCTACATGACCATCGGCATGTTTGTGCCGGTACAGGTCATCATGATTCCGCTCGCGATTCTGATGCGCGACTTTCATCTGGCCAATTCCTATGCCACGCTGATTGTGCCGTATATCGCGTTCAATCTTTCTTTTGCCACCTTGGTGTTCTACGGCTTCTTCCGCAGTATACCGGTTGAGCTCGAAGAGTCGGCATGCATTGACGGCGCATCGATCTACCGGGCGTTCTTCAGCATCATGGTGCCGATTATACGGCCTGCTGTTGCGACGATGATTATATTCGTATTTCTTGCGGCGTGGAATGAATTTCCTATCGCGCTTATACTGATAACTAAAGAGTCTTTGAAAACATTGCCGCTTGGCTTACTCTTCTTCCAAGGTCAATTCACCACGGACTGGGGTGCGATGGGTGCGGCGATGACGATTGCCAGCTTACCGACATTGCTGATGTATATGCTCTTTAGTGAGCAAGTGGAAAATGCGCTAACGGTCGGTTCGGCGGTTAAGGGGTAACGGTTCCATTTTGGATGTACGCTAAAGGAGGAATGAACGGCATGGGCGAATCTTTCTCGGTGGAGCACCGGGCAGCGCGTCTAGAGCGAATGTCATCGGAGCTGCTCGATGTGCTTATCATCGGGGGCGGCATAACGGGGGCCGGCATTGCATGGGATGCGTCGCGGCGCGGTCTTCGGACAGGTCTTGTGGAAATGGGCGATTTTGCGCAAGGTACGAGCAGCCGCTCGACCAAGCTGGTGCATGGCGGTCTGCGATATTTGAAGCAAGGCGAGGTCAAATTGGTAGCCGAGGTCGGTCGCGAACGGGCTTTGCTGCACAAGCATGCTCCTCATGTCGTGACGCCGACGCCGATGCTGATGCCGGTCTACAAGGGCGGCACCTACGGATATCTGGCATCGGCCATTGGGTTATATATTTATGACAGGCTTGCAGGCGTCAAACGTGCGGAGCGGCGTAAAATGTATCGGCGCGAGCAGACGGAAGCACTGGAGCCGCTGCTGAAGCGGGATGGCTTGCGGGGTTCGGGCTACTATTATGAGTATCGGACCGACGATGCGCGGCTGACGCTTGAGGTGATGAAGACGGCGCATCGGCATGGCGCGGAGATTGTGAATTATGCCAAAGTCGAAGAGATGCTGTATCGGGACGGCGTGGTGTGCGGCGCTCGAATTGCGGATGTGCGCAGCGGCAAACGTTATGATGTTTATGCGCGGAAGATCGTGAATGCCACAGGACCTTGGGTTGACCATGTGCGCAAGCTGGACGGCGAAGTGACGGGCAAAAGGCTGCTGCTTACAAAAGGCGTTCATTTGGTTGTAGATGGGGAGCGACTGCCGGTACAGCAGGCGGTTTATATTGATGTACCGGACGGGCGGATGATCTTCATCATCCCGCGGGACGGCAAAACCTATATCGGGACGACGGATACGTTCTATCACGGCGATCCCGGTTCAGTTGTCACCACGCGCGCGGACCGCGATTATTTGCTGCATGCGGCGAATGCCGCTTTCCCTACAGCGAAGCTTACGCAAGCGGATGTGGAATCATGCTGGGCAGGATTTCGGCCGCTCATTCACGAAGATGGAAAGAGCCCCTCGGAAATTTCCCGGAAGGATGAAATGTTCATTTCGGAGAAAGGGCTTATTACGATCGCAGGCGGCAAGCTGACAGGCTTCCGCAAAATGGCCGAGAAGGTCGTGGATCTCGTCGCAGATGAGATTAAGCGCGGCACCGGCCGCAAGTTTGGCCGCTGCACGACCGGAGACGAAATGCTCTCCGGCGGCGATTATGGCGGGTATCCTTCGTTCGACGAGCTGCAGAAGGAACTGCTGGGCCAGGGCTTGAAGCTGGGTGTGCCGCAGGCGGATTTGAAGATCTGGATTGCGAGGTATGGCAGCAATACCTCGCATTTATTGGCGCGTTATGCCGCGCTTAGGGAAGCTGACATCGGTGATTCCGGCGTTGCTGCGGGTGCCGCCGGTGGGGTGGCGACTGCGGGACTGCCGGGATCCGGAGCAGCCGGCGCTGGAGTAGGAGCCGGTTCAACGGCAAAAGGTCCATCTGCAAAAGCAGTGTCTGGACGTATTACTGTATCGGTTGGCACCGGTTGCGCGGGTTCAGGTGCAGGTGCGAGTCAGGGTCAGGCTGCTTCCGCGCTTGGAGCTACATCTGCTGCTTCCGGTCGGGATCGCACCTTGCGGGCGGAGCTCGATTACGCGATTGAGGAAGAAATGACCTGCAGCGCGGTCGATTTCTTGCTGCGGCGAACGAGCATGATTTTATTTGACCGGAAACGGGCGGAAACGCTGGTACAGCCTGTCCTTCGTTTGATGGGACAGCGCTTTGGCTGGAATGATTCACAGTGTAAGGCAGAATTGGCCCGCGTACAGGCGGAGCTTAAAGCAGTGACGGAATTTCCCGAAATGGTGCAGGAATAGGTGGAAGGTTAAGGCTTGTAACGGGGAGCGAAGACAATGGAGCGCTATATATTAGCTTTGGACGAGGGAACGACCTCCTGCCGGGCAATCCTGTTCGATGAGCAAGGTAGGGCTGCCGGTTCGGCGCAGCATGAGTTTGCCTCCGTATTCCCCCAGGCTGGTTGGGTGGAGCAGGATGCGAGTGAGATTTGGCAGAAGCAGCTGCAAGTGATGCGCGATGCGGCAGCCGGCGTTGCTATGGAGCAGATTCAAGCGATCGGGATTACGAATCAGCGTGAAACGCTCGTGGTCTGGGACGCGCAAACCGGCGAGCCGCTTCATCCCGCGATCGTGTGGCAGTGCCGCCGGACGAGCGCGCTGTGCGAAGCGCTGAAGGCCGATGGCTGGGAGGACGAGGTGCGCGCTCGAACCGGCTTGCTGCTCGATCCGTATTTCTCTGGCACGAAGCTGAAGTGGCTGCTCGATGCGGTGCCGGGGCTTCGCGAGCAAGGGGAGCAGGGACGCGCGCTGGCGGGAACGATAGACAGCTGGCTGATCTGGAAGCTGACTGAAGGAGCCGTGCATGCTACGGATGTTTCAAATGCGTCGCGCACGATGCTGTATAACATTCATACGCTGGAATGGGATGCCGACATCTTGGCGAAGCTCGGCATTCCCGCTGCAATGCTGCCCGAGGTGAAGCCATCCAGCGGCATATTCGGGTATACGCGTTTGCTTGGCGATGCAGCCGTCGATGGTGCGGCAGGCTCGCAAGCGGCGGGGATTCCGATTGCGGGCGTGGCGGGCGACCAGCAGGCGGCGCTGTTTGGGCAGGGCTGCTTCGATACCGGTATGGCGAAGAATACGTACGGGACGGGCTGCTTCCTGCTCAAGAACACCGGCGAAGCGCCGGTAGCATCGGCGAAAGGACTGCTCACGACGATCGCGTGGCAGATCGATGGCCGGACTACCTACGCGCTCGAAGGCAGCGTGTTCACGGCAGGGTCCGTGATGCAGTGGCTGCGCGACGGGCTTGGTCTGATTGCGCATGCATCAGACAGCGAAGCGCTGGCCGCTTCGGTAGCGGATACGCTTGGCGTCTACTTCGTGCCGGCGTTTACCGGACTTGGCACGCCGTATTGGAACGCGGATGCGCGCGGCATGATTACGGGCCTTACCCGCGGCGCAACTTCGGCTCATCTGGTGCGCGCGGCGCTGGAGTCGATCGCGTATCAGACGGCGGACGTGCTGAACACGATGACCGAGGAGTCCGGACTGCCGCTGCGCGAGCTGCGAGTGGACGGCGGAGCGGTCGCGAACGGCCTGCTTATGCAGTTCCAAGCCGATCTGCTCGGCGTATCTGTGATTCGGCCGGTGCTGCTTGAAACGACTGCGCTTGGCGCTGCGTATTTGGCCGGTCTCGGCGTTGGGTTCTGGAGCGGTATTGATGAGCTGCGCGAATTATGGGCGCTCGATCGCACCTTCGAGCCGGAGCTGGATGAAGCGTGGCGCGGTGAAGTGTACGGAGGCTGGAAGAAAGCCGTGGGCTACCAGCTGTAGGCTTGCCTCAGCTGCAGCTCGGTTGCTTCGTACCAGTTACCGCACATTGGCGGGAAAGCAGCGAAGTAGTATCAAGAAAGATATCCAAATCAAAAAAAAAGACGGCGCAGAGATTAGTGCCGTCTTTCTTTTGTTCTTAAGCGAGCCGATTTAAAGCAGCTAATTTCCCTGAATGTCGCCCGTATTCGTAATGATACATTTCACGTTGATTTCCGGTATAAGCTGGGGGTAATACGTTTCGCGCCATAGCTTGAGCTTGGAGAAGGCCAACTTGTTCCGGAAATATTCGCCCGTCCCCAGCGGGTCCGATTTGCTGGCTTGCAGCTTCTTGAATAATTGCTTGTACCGTTTCTCCATAGCCTCCGATAATGCGCTTTCGATTTGCTGCTCAGTCATGTTGCCGTTGTTCTCAAGCAGATGCAGCGACAGCTTCAAGCGCATGTTCAGCACTGGCTTTCCGTCCCTCCAGGACGTGCGAAGACGGTTATCGCAATTGACGATGGATACGCTGGCTTGATGGGCGGTTTCGACTACGGAGCCTTGGAACAGCTCGTCGTATAAGTTCACCAGCAGCGATTGCTCCTGCGAAATTTCGCCCACCATTTTCTCCTTCGACATGATGGCCGAACCAACGAATTCCAGCATGGTCGATTTGCCCGACTGCAGAATCGGAATCGTGACATCCTGCGTATCTGAGTGGATGGCGCCGAAGGTTTCCCAGAGATAGGCAAGATTAATTTCGGGGCTCCAGCCGGCGTTCTTATTGAAAAAATTCATTAAAGCGCTTCCGTCAGTCTGGATGGATTTGCCGGTATGATTGAGAAATTGCTCTATATTTTGCGAGGTGATGGCCACAAGCGCTTTCGTCGGCATATGCTGGCTTCGCATCATATAAGCCATTTCGTCCTTAATGCCGTCTATGGCGACTTTGCGGTCGAACAAAACCAGCTGCAGATGCATGAAGTCGATCCCGGCTTCGATGTTGGTATCGATTTCGGTCAGCGCCTTGCTGATTGTGTCGGCCTCTTCATAATGCACCCTGGAAATGAGCTTTCGGCCATACGGAAGCGGAACTTGAATAAAAACCCGATATTTCTTTGCCTCCCCGTAAGAGATGCCCATAACGATAGGAAGCATGCGATGGTTTACATCCTTGATGTCCCAGCAGGCGGTTAAGGAGAGCGTGCAAAGGAGCAACAAAACAGCTGTACGTGCCCGGCGCATCATTCAGTCAAAACCCGCTTTCCCTCCTGAGCGGCAATTGATCTTCCCCGTAAGAAGACTGCGATCGGAATGACCGCGTAAATCAACAGGCGAAACCACGTATCCGCGGCAAAGATCCGGATGTAATCGTTCCAGCTTGGAATGATGAAGCTGATTAAGAAGACAATGAGGCTAAGACAAATCCGGATGTAGCTCTCGCGCCAAGCCGGAATAATCTTGCGAATCAGGAGCGTAGAAGACCACATAGAGAACGAGCTGAGCGTCATGACGAATGCAAGCAGCGCAACGGCGTAAAACAGCGAAATCCGGTTGAACACCGTCCATGTAATATTAACGGAGTCGAAGCTGGTCATGAGCGGGAAATTCATAATCTTCGCCGCATTGAGGCCATAAATGACGATTGGGATATACAGGACGACAACGTGCAGCAACGAAATTAAGACAAAGCTGATTAAGATCGGCCTTATCTTCACCTTGCATACGGGAGGCAGCATGCCTAGAAGCAGGAACGGACAAATCGAGAACAGCGTTATTAAAAAGGTGCTGTTGGCCAAAAAGTCCATACTTGGATTGATAAGTGGGTAAACACGCACGAATTTGGCATTTTGAAAGCAGGCGAATATGGCGAATAACAGCACAGGAAAGTTAATTAACGTGAGTAGGGTGCTGGCTCTCATAATGCCCTGCGGTCCGATGGAAGCCCCAAAGAACATAAGCAGGCAGAGCACGACCAAGATAACGTGAAGCGGTGAGCTCGCGATAAAAACGATAATCATCAGTTCGGCAAAATAACGCAGCGCCAAAATCGGAATAAGCAAGATGAACCCTGCCAGCGGCACGATCAGTGCGGCGCTGATCCATTTGCCAAGGGGCAGAAACAGATCGGCGTAATCTTTGTTCCCTGCTTTGCGGAGCCCCAGCAGAAGCAGCAGAAGCAGAAACAGTTCGATCCCCATGCTCAAGCATACGGGCTCCCAATGGCCGTATTCGGTCGTTTCCAGCATCGAACGCGTAAAGGCGGCAAACAGGATGCCGCAGTGGGCAGCTATAAAGAATATAGGAGCAGTCATAGTGGCGACCCATCGATGCATCAATTGCGACACTTCTTTCTTAGAGTCATTGTTCTCGCTTCTTTCGCGGAGAGAAAATCCATGAACGGAACGCCGAACCGCTGCAGGCTGCACGCGTAGTAGCAGATGGCGATAAAAGCGACGAATAAGCCGAAGATCCCGAATACGCCCGAAAGGATAACGACGCCTGACCGCAGCATCCGCACGATCAGCGTATTTAAGTAATTGGGAAAAGCAAAATGAGCCGTCACCGAAGCTGCAAGCACGATGATAACGAGGTTGCTGACGAGCTTTGCGTCGACGATGGCCTGGCCGAGGATAATGCCGCCGATCAAGCAGTTCGTCGCTGCGATGGTTTTGGGCAGACGCTGCGTCGCTTCGATGATGATTTCGCTGATTATTAGAAGCAGCAGCATCTCCAGAAACGTCGGCAGCGGTATGCCGATCCGGCTCTCGGCGATGGAAAGGGCGAGCTCGATCCGCAGCGTCTCGGGATTAACGGATACAAGAGCCACATACAGCCCTGGTATCAGCAGCGCGATCAGAATGCTGAGCAAGCGTAAGCCGCGCAGGAGCAGCATGATGGGTATAGGGAATTGCCTGTCCCATTCCAAGGCAATGAAATCACTGAATATCAGGGGAAGAACGTACGCGGTCGGCTCGCCGTCGATCAGCAGAAGGACTCTGCCCTGCATCATGGACGCGACGGCTTGTCCGGGCAGCTCCGTTTTATGATAAGGAGATAACAAATGATAGCGGCTTTGGCCGAAGATGCGGATGAGGTCCTGTCCGTTGCGGACGTCTTGCTTCGAAGCCTTCTTCAAGGCGTTCTTGACGGTTTCGAGCAAATCCCGATCCACGTCCTCCGATAGATACACCAAGGCAGCTTGCTTCTGAGCCACGCCTTGGAAGTGAAGAATCTCGATCTGGAGCTCAGTCGAATCGATCGTTCTGCGCAGAATGCCCATGTTGGTGGCTAAGGGTTCCATGAAGGCAATCGCGGATGCGAAGGGGAGGAACTCGTTTTCCGCTTTCTCGATGGCACGATCGAGCTGCTTGGGCTTGCCTTGAAAACTGAATGCCCGATTTGCCGTCGCGTCGATCATGACGACCTTCCCCTGCAGCAAAAGATCCGTAACGGTCGGTGTCCAAGCTTGCCCTACTAAGCGCGCGCAGATTTCCTCGAAGCCGGACTCCGCGCCGATGCCGCAGTTCGAGATAAACGCAATGGTTTCCTCCCAGCTCACAAGGGATTCGTAGCCCGCCATCCACAGTGTGATCGATCCCACTTGGAGCTGATCGATTTTTAAGTCGTGCTGGGTTTTTGTTTGCTTTTGCAGCGTTTCGATATAGGCTTCCATTGCTACACCTCTTGAAGTATTTTTTTCCAAGTGGAGGAAAAATATGCACCGGGTCGAATGTATTACGGCATATGCAGCTATCAAAGGAGGAACAACCCGTGGAACGTTCGATACCGCAGCTTCTGGTCAGTCTTGTTGGAAATGAAATCGATTCGGCAGGAGGATGGAGGGAGCGGCGCAGGCCTGAACTGCTTGAGCTATTCGCTGAGCATGTTTACGGCAGGCAGCCGGTGAATCGGCCGCAATGGATGATCTTCGCGGTTGCTTCGCAAGAGCCGTGCTTAGATGGCAAGGCCGTCCGCAAGAACATCGATATTCATTTTGTAGGAGATGGCGAAGGAGAAAGCGGTGGACAAGGTCGCATTCGCTTAACCTTGTATGTTCCCGCCGATACCGGTGGGGCTGAGAAGAAGCGGTGGCCCGTGTTTCTGCTTCTCGATCACGGCAGGCTGTCAGCGGTGCGGGAAGGGGAATCACCTTCCACGTCTTTCTGGCCGGTGGAGCAAATTATCGACAGCGGGTATGGCACGGCGATGATTGCCGCCGAGGACATCGATCCCGACGAGCATGACGGCTTCCGCAACGGGGTGCACGGGTTGTTTGATCCGAAGGATCAGCCTCGCGCCGGGGAGGCATGGGGCACCATCTCCGCATGGGCGTGGGGGCTTAGCCGCGCCATGGACTATTTGGAGACAGATCTGGACGTCGATTCGGCCCGAGTTGCCGTCATCGGACATTCCCGCGGAGGCAAAACAGCACTCTGGGCAGGCGCGCTCGACGAGCGCTTCGCCATGGTCGTCAGTAATGAGTCGGGCTGTACCGGCGCGGCTATTTCGAGGGGGAAGGTCGGGGAGCGGGTTCATCAGATCAATACCGCGTTTCCGCACTGGTTCGCGGATAATTACAAGCGCTATAACGAGCGTGAAGAAGAGCTGCCGGTTGATCAGCATATGCTGCTGGCGCTTATTGCACCGCGGCTGCTCTATGTTTCCAGTGCGGCGGAGGATGAGTGGGCCGATCCGGCGTCCGAATATCTTTCCTTGCAGCATGCGGAGCCTGTGTACCGGCTGTTTGGTGCTGACGGACTGGCGGGAGAACCGTTTCCGGAGCTGGATACACCGTTATATGCCGAGCGCTGCGGCTATCATATCCGCTCGGGCAAGCATGATTTGACCGAGGTGGATTGGACTTACATTTTAGCTTTTGCAGACGGTCGATTGTAGAGGGGGAAAAAAAGAGAGCAGGCAGGTACTTCGTAATGAGAAGTACCTGCCTGCTCTTGTTTGTTACTTATGTCTTGGGTTGTCGTCGCGTGTTACGCGAGCTTGAGACGAATCACATTCCAGGATGCTTTGCCGAGGGAGGCTGCAACGCCGCTGCCATCAATTACCGCGTTGCCTCCGTTGTGAGGAGCGACACGGTTTGGCGCGTCTTGTGTATTAGCGGCTTTCAAGTCGTCGCTTTCCAGTACGATGTGCTCAAGGATGCGGACATCGCCGAAGCTGCGCAGATCGATTTCGAACGGCAGCGATTCACTCAAGTGGCGGTTAACCGCGAACACCGTTACTTCGCCAGCTTCCGTATTGTGTACGGCAACCGCATCGAGGTATGGGACGTCGGTGTAATCTTTTGCATCATATTTGGGCGAAGAAGTAAGCGGCACAAGGACAGTACCGCGTCCGAAAATACTTGCATGCATATAAGGATAATAGATGGTCTGCTTCCAAGCGCCGCCGCCGTTTGCCGTCATAATTGGCGCGATCACGTTGACGAGCTGTGCGAGGCAGGCCATTTTGACGCGGTCGGCGCGTTTTAACATACTGATCAGCATGCTTCCGACAAGCAGCGCATCCTCGTGGTTGTACACGTCCTCAAGCTGCGGCGGTGCAATGGACCACGGCTCGATCCGGGAATCGGCCTCATTGGAGTGATACCATACATTCCACTCGTCGAAAGAGAGGTTGATCCGTTTCTTGCTTCGTTTCGTCGCTTGCACATAGTCGCAGGTGGAGATGACGGTATTAATGAAGGAGTCCATGCCCATGGATTGGGCCAGGAAGTTCGACGTGTCTTTGTCCCTGTTGCCATAGTATTGATGCAACGAGATATAATCGACCTCATTGTAGCAAAGGTCCAGCACGGTGCGCTCCCACTCTGGGAATGTGGCCATACCGAGGTTGGAGCTGCCGCAGGCAACCACTTCAATGGAAGGGTCCACCCATTTCATGACCTTCGCGCTTTCAGCGGCGATTCGGCCATATTCGACCGCGGTTTTGGCCCCGATTTGCCAAGGACCGTCCATCTCGTTGCCCAAACACCAGGTTTTGATGCCGTGCGGCTGTTTGTAGCCATGTGAAATACGCAGGTCACTTAATTGAGAGCCGGAAGGATGATTGGCGTATTCCACGAGCTGGCGGGCTTCATCGGGACCGCGGGTTCCTAGATTCACAGCCATCATTGGCGAAGTGTTCGCTTTGCGGCACCAGTCCACAAACTCATTGAGTCCGAACAAATTCGGTTCAATGGTCCGCCATGCGAGTTCAAGGCGCCTTGGTCGCAGCTCGATCGGGCCTACGCCATCCTCCCAGTTATAGCCGGAGACAAAGTTTCCTCCCGGGTAACGGACAACCGGCACATCGATGCCTTTGATCAACTCAAGCACATCGCCGCGAAAGCCTTGTTCATCCGCAGTTGCATGGCCGGGCTCATATATTCCCCCATACACCGCGCGTCCCAGATGCTCGATGAACGAACCGTAGATTCTTTTATCCACCTCGCCAATCGTAAAATCCTTCTCGACAATCATTTTCGCTTTCTGTGACATGCGGGGATTCACCTCTTCAATGAATTAGTTTGGATTAATGAAATAATTAATTGATTAATATATAATAGATCCATCTACCGCTAATTAAACCGCAATTCGGGCAGCACGTGCAAGCTTTTCTTTTTGCGGGAATTGAATTAATATATTTGTTAACTAAAGCGAGACGGAAGGAACCGTGCATGATGATAAAAGCGAATTTGGACCGCAAATGGCTCCCTCTCTACGAAGCACTTGCCAGTGATGTGAGACTGCGCATCTTAGAGCTGCTTGCGGTGCAGCCTATGAATATTAAGGAGCTCGCAGCTGCGCTTGGCTTAAGCAGTGCGATCTTGACGATGCACGCTAAGAAACTGGAGAAAGGCGGGCTAATTGAGACGAAGCTTGTTCGGCGAGGAGGCGGCACACACAAAATTTGCTCCCTTGCTGCCGGCAACGTGGAGATTACCATTCCGCAGACTATGGAGCCGAAACGCGAGTTTCATGAGGTGTCGATTCCGGTTGGCCACTATACCTCTTTTGAAGTGCATCCCACCTGTGGTCTTGCAACTTCCGAGCATATCATTGGTCAGTTCGATGATCCGCGTTATTTCATGGAGCCGGAACGGATGCATGCGCAAATTTTGTGGTTCGGCAAAGGGTATGTGGAATATCGCATCCCCAATTACGTACTGCAGGGACAAGCGCTGGAGGAGATTGAACTCTCCGTCGAGATCGGCTCGGAAGCTCCTGGCGTCCGAGTGGATTGGCCCTCAGACATCCATTTTTATTTAAACGATACGCTGCTTGGCGTATGGACCAGTCCTGGCGATTCCGGCGAGGGGCGCGGCCGATTAACCCCGTCATGGTGGAGTGTCAATCAATATGGCTGGCTTAAAGTGATTCGGATTACGGACCGTGGGACATTCATCGATGGTCAACGTTTGTCGGATGTGTCGCTGCAGGATATCGTGATGACGCGCAACGATTGGCTGCTCCGATTGGCCGTACCCGAAGGTGCCGAGCATGTCGGCGGATTGACCATCTACGGTGAAGGCTTCGGCAACTACAATCAATCGATTGTATTTCGAACCTACCGCAGTTCGGGGCATTAAGGCTTAAATGCAGCTGGATGATGAGGGTGGGAATGTGCAAAAAGCGGTAGATGCTTCAGAGCTGGTCGAGGCTCGAGCTGTTGGTAGTTTTTATTATCCAGTCACATCTCATGAGGATGAATTCGACTTATGCGGTATGGAAATGCGCTCGTTATTCGATCTTAATCCAAATAATGGTTGTGTGATAAGCGATAAAAATATAGATCCGAGCAGAAGTCCGTTTATCCGAGGAAAGCTGACTATTCAGCTCGAAGCGGATGACCCTGCCGGTATTGCGGCACAGGTTGCGGATGCCGTTCGGCTTGATGGACGCACGTTCAAAGTCATGTTTGTCGGGGGCGGCGATGAGCGTGAGTCGTTCGATTTCGACCGCCAGCGGGCGATTGAGAAAGCGATCGGCTGGCGGATCGTTGGCAAAGCGGAAATGCGGCGGCCAGATCTGGTATTTGGCGTATCCTACGTAGACGGGCGCTACCTGTTCGGGGAGTATGAGAAAAGCGAAGCGCTGTGGCTGAAGTATAACGATAAGCCGCAGCCGTATTCCACCGCGCTTAGCACGCGTGTAGCCAGGGCGGTTGTGAATATCGCCGCGCCGACGACGGAGGAGCGGGTCATCGACCCTTGCTGCGGGATCGGCACGGTCATAATCGAGGCATTGTCGATGGGGATCTCCATCGTGGGCTTCGACAACAACCCGCTGGCGCTGAAGGGAGCCCGTGTTAATCTGGCTCACTTCGGCATGCCGGATGTGGTCAAGCTCGCGGATATGACGACGCTTGAACCGCGGGATTTTGTCTCGCCGGAGGCTGGCGGCGCAGTGTCGGACGGTCGGCGAGTGTTCGATTCGGCGATTATCGATTTGCCCTACAATCTCTGCTCGAAGCTGCCATCGGCGGAGCGACTGGCTATGCTTCGCAGCGCGGGACGTTTGGCAGAACGCGTCATCATCGTCACGACTGAGCTAATCGACGCTGACATCGCTGAAGCCGGCTTTGCCATCACCGACCGCTGCATCGTCCGCAAGGGCAAATTCGAGCGGCAGGTGATTGCCTGCCGCGGGGAGTAGCTTAGGGCGTGAGGAGCAGCTTCCGGGTAACACGGTGGTGGAGAGCTCGGTGGTGGAGCGCTGGTTAGTTTTGCTAAAGAGTAGCTCCCTGGGCAACACATTGGTTGGAAACGAGCTAGTTTAGAGAATGAGTGGCTGCCAGGGCAACACACACATTGGTGGAGAAATGGTTAGTTTTGCGAAAGTGTAGCTCTCTGGGCAACACATTGGTGGAGAATTGGTTAGTTTAGGGGAAGTGTAGCTCTCTGGGCAATACATTGGTGGAGAAATGGTTAGTTTAGGGAAAGTGTAGCTCTCTGGGCAACACATTGGTTGGGGAAATTGTGAAATTGGGGCAAGAGTTGTTCCTAAGTACTTGAAGCACATCCAGAGGTCTACATGGAAGCCCAAGTAGCTAATATCTCGCAGTTCCCCCACTAAAATAGTGGCTTTCAGTTCAGCGCATTGGTGGGGGAGCGACGAAAGAAGTAGGTAGGGCATAGTTAGTTAACGGATCCATGGTGCTCTGGGGTATCTATCTCCGGTTCGTTTTGCTGCACAATTTGATAAGAGAAAAACGGCATAGCTTTGTCTACTTTCTTGACAGAGGTCCACAGTTACCGTTCATGAGCAGCAATTGGTGGTGATATTCAGCCGAAGAGAGGTACGTCGTGCCGCTCTTGGCAATCAAACAGTAGGTTTGCACCTAAGGAGAGGTAATTGGTACCGCTCATCTGCCCGACCGAACAGCTTGGGGCCGATCATCGAAGATCAGGCCGGCGGTTAGCCGGTAGAAAGATAAGAAGAAGGGCCAGACATCCACAAGATGTCTGGCCCTTCGAGGTTCAAACCATTAACGAGCGCCGCAGCGGTCGGCGAGCTCGGATAGCTCGCGCTGCTCGTCGCGGCTGATTGCGAACGTCATGGCGCGCACGTTTTCCTTCGCATGATGCGGCTTGGAGGCGCCGGGAATGGCGAAGACGGTTTCGCCATTGGCATGGATGAGCCAGTTTAAAGCCACCTGGCTCGGGGATGCCTCGTACTTATCGGCCAGCTCCTGCAGCCGGGCAATTAAAGGACGCGTGCGTTCCAGCGCGGCGGGTTTGAAGCCGCCGGAGAGCTTGCGCATCCCGCCAATGCCGGCGACCAGCGCGGGATCGGCGTGGAACTTGCCGCTCAGAATCCCTTGCTCGAGCGGCGAATAGGCGATGATGGCGACGCCAAGCTCCTTGGCGGTTTCCATGATGCCGTTTCGCTCGACGCGGCGGTCCAGCAGGCTGTATTTGACCTGGTTGGACGCAAGTCGGAGCCCGTGCTCGCGAAGGGCTCGGTCTGCCTCGCGCATCCGCTCAGCGGAGAAATTGCTGACGCCTACATGGCGGATTTTGCCTTGCTTCACGAGTGCGGCCATTTCCTTCATCTCTGCCGCTGCCGAGGAGAAGGAGAAAGGCTGATGCACCTGATGCAATGCGATCGGCCATCCCTTCAACCGACGCATCCGCTCATCAATGGTCCGAGATATGCTGCCTGCCGTTCGCATCATCGGCCACCATTTGGTCGCAACATAGGCATCCTTGGCTTCATCGCCAAGGGCAAGCAGCGCTTGTGCCAGCACTTCCTCGGACTTGCCGCCGCCGTAAATTTCAGCCGTATCGAACCAATTGATGCCGCCGGCGAGACTTGTCCTCACAATATCCTGAATGACATCATCGCTCAGAACAGGCCAAAATCTCCCGATCATGCCGCTGCCCTTGCTAAACTGCCAGCAGCCAAGGCCGAGCGGCGATAGCATCAAGTCTGAATTGCCCAATCGCCGAAGCTGTACCTGTTGCATCGTTTGCTCCTCCATATCTCGCTCCCTTAACCGCTGTACCCAATCTTCACCAGCAGCTCCATCTTCCCGCCAGCCTCAAGCATCGGCAGTTCATCCTTGCTCACAAGCTCGCCGTTCAGCGCCATCCATGGCTCGACACAGACGAATGGCGAGCCGTTCACCTGCCACAGCACCACGTACTTGAACGCATCACTGTAAGACAATGAAATGGTTCCGCGGCCATCAGGACCAGGAAATGTAATAGAACGCGCTTTAGCGTCCAGCAAAGCGACGGATTCTTTTAAGCCATCAAGCAAGATAGCGCCATCGATCGATTTTACAACGTTATCGTTATAGTCCAAATAGGAAGTGGCATCCGTTCCATATACGAGATCCTTCGACTCGGAGCGGAAGTACGGATGGAAGCCGGCGTAGAACGGCATAGCGGAATCCGATTGGTTGCTGTACGTTTGCCGAATTTGCAGCTCGCCTTCGACCAGCGCATAAGTAAACAACAGCTCGAACTGCCACGGATATTCGGCCAGTGTTCCTTCGCTGCTGCGCAAGCGCACGGTCACAGCGGCTTCGCCTGCATCGGAGTCGGCAACAACTTCCCAGGCGCGGTTTCGCGCAACGCCGTGATTGCGCATGGAATAAACCGTACCGTTCCATTCATATTGTCCACCGGGGAGCTGACCGCAAATTGGGAAAAGAATCGGATTGCCGCCGCGGATATTCGCCTCCGGATCAAGGTAGGTCGCTTGATCGAGATAGAACAGCTCCTCACCGCCCAGAATACAGCTGGTTGCAATAGCGCCTCGCTCAGGACAGATCGTAACGGAGGAATTCGTAACCGAATCTGTTAACGTGTATAGCATATAGGTTCCATCGTGATGTGATTTCACTTCATAGCGGTTCTGACTCATGGTTGAAAGCCTCCCAAGTATGGTTTTATGCGAACAAGCATACCATATTGCGGCAGTGGACTAAAAACGCAGAGCCTCATCATGGGCGAATAACTATTTTTCTGACGCTATATTGCATAAACGAATAGTGAGCGATATACTATAGCAGCAGGAACATTTTTTTTGCCCCACTATTCTACATTAATGAATACTTAACGATATGGTATAGGAGCGTTGACTATGAATGTACAGTTTAAGAAAGGCGTGCTCGATTTGTGCGTTCTTGCGTTAACCGCTTGGGAGGACCGTTACGGCTACGAGCTTGCGGTCACCATGTCCGCGAAATTCGAGGTCGCCGTCGGCAGTGTTTATCCGCTGCTCAGCCGCTTGACGCAGGAGGGTTATTTTTCAACCTATCTCAAAGAATCATCAGAAGGTCCGCCTCGGAAGTATTACAAGCTCACGCCAAAAGGACATACGCATCTCATGGGGCTGATCAGTGAATGGCGGACATTCTCCGTCGCAGTAGATGAATTGATTAAGGAAGGTGTCGAACGATGATCAGAGAGCAGTATTTGGGACAGCTATGGGAGCTGCTGTCGCCTGTGCCGGAGCCGCTTCGCAGGGAGTGGATGTACGATTACGAGGAGCATTTTCGCATGGCAGCCGAGCATGGACGCTCTGAAGCGGAGGCAGCCGACGAGCTCGGCGATCCGCGATTAATTGCGAAGGAAATGCTGCTTAATTATCGCGTCGACCAAGCATCGAATAAGAGCGGAAGCATCACCCTCGTATCACGGGCCGTGCTCGCTGCTGTCAGCTTAGGCTTCTTCAACCTCGTATTCGTGCTAGGTCCCTATGTTGCACTGCTTGGCGTGCTTGTAGCGATATGGGCGACAGCCATTGCTGTAGGACTCTCCTCCGTTATGGCAATCTATGAAGGCGCATATGGCGGCGGCATTACGCTTCTGCAAGGTACCTTCCTCTCCATGGTGCTAATTGCACTCGGGATGCTGATCGGTGCCGGTGCGCACTGGTTGACAAGAGCTTTTGCGAAGATGACCTTAAGTTATTTGAAATTTAATTCCAGAGTGATAAGGGTGAAAAAAGGATGAGAAATTGGATCGTTGTCGCGTTGATACTGCTCGTTGTCGGTTTGATCGGCGCCTTCGGCACATTCCGGAAAGACGGAGCGCTCTCCTTCGGAACGGAGAAGGTGGCCCAAGAGCAGACGGTAGCGGGAGATGGTATTGAAGAGATTGAGATCGATACCGGCAGCCTGGACCTCACCGTCGTTCCTAGCTCGAATAATGAAGTGAAGGCAGAGCTGACAGGCCGTGCCAGCAAGAAATACCGGGATAAACTGAAGCTTGAGCTTCAGAGAGAAGGCAATGTGCTTCATGTTTCGGTGCAGGATCGCGTCGGTTTCACGATTGGCATCAACATTCGCAATCTGGATTTGCGGCTGGAGCTGCCGGAGCAGCAGTATCGGAAGCTGATGCTGGATGCAGGCAGTGGAGATATCGATATTGCGCAGCTCAAGGCGGATCAAATTAAGCTTGATTCCGGTTCGGGCGATATGACGCTCAAG
Source organism: Paenibacillus sp. J22R98 (assembly GCF_059383835.1). Classification (NCBI taxonomy): domain Bacteria; kingdom Bacillati; phylum Bacillota; class Bacilli; order Caryophanales; family Paenibacillaceae; genus Paenibacillus; species Paenibacillus sp. J22R98. The sequence goes on along the minus strand of NZ_JBXENW010000009.1, from coordinate 302,382 downwards.
CAACTGAATGCGCAATCCATTGAAGCGAAGATCGGCAGCGGCGACATCAGCTTCGCAGATGTTACGGCCACAGTTCTCATTGCGGTAAATGCAGGCTCAGGCAATGTCACCACTGAAGGTCTTAAGGCAAAGAAGTTCACGGTTGATGTCGGCAGCGGCGATGTCGAATTGACGGATGCTGTTGCAGAGCTTCAGATTGAAACGAACAGCGGTGACATAGACTTAATTCTAAAAGCACTCGAACAGCCTGCTGAGCTGGAGACCGGCAGCGGTGATGTTTCGATTCAGACGGACGAACAGCCCGCATCGGCTCGTATCACGTTTAGTCACGGCTCCGGCAGCCTCGACAATGATTGGGATGGCGGGGAGCAATCGACGGACAAGGATGATCGCGACGTGCTGCTCTTCGGCAGTGGATCCATTCCGCTGCATATTCATACAGGCTCCGGCGATTTGTCGGTTGGCGCCAAGTAAGTGCCTGAACAGGGTTGCGTTTGCTTATTGAAGCAAGCGGAGCCCTGTTTTCTTTATGTCCGCAGAACTACAAATTTATTGTCGAAAAACCGATATTCTGAAAGAAGGATAATAGACCTATCAGGCAGAAGTCATATTCTAGCACTTCCCGGCATAAACTTCGTTGTTTATGAACAGGGGGAGATATGAATGGTAGAATCGCCGGATTTGCCGCTGCTGCCCTATCGGGTAATGAATGGGGTAAAATGCTTTGAGTTGTTCGCCGGTGTAGTTCAGCAGGAAATTCTGCCAGGAGTATTTATGCAAGGCTATGGATACAACGGATCTATTCCGGGGCCAACCATTATTGTGGAGCCAGGGGATTTCGTTCAAATTCGAGTGATCAACAACTTGCCGGAGCCGACAAGCGTTCATTGGCATGGGCTTGATGTGCCTAATGCGATGGATGGTGTACCGCCGTTTGAGCCTTCACCGCTCATACAGCCCGGCTACGGCTTAGATTACCGCTTTCGAATTATTAATCCGCCCGGTACACATATGTATCACAGTCATTTTGAATCCATACGGCAAGAAATGATGGGGCTAGGCGGGTTGTTCATCATTCGGAATCGACAAGAGAAGCAAGTCACCAGAGACTTTGCTTATATGCTTCAGGAGTTTCATTTGAACGGTATTCCCAAAGGCGAGCTCCATCCGGGCGTTTATGACGTGGATCCACTATCGGACGGGTTTAATTTCTTTACGATGAATGGACGCTGCTTCCCGAATACGTCGCCGCTTCATGTGGGGCTGAGGGACCGTGTTCGAATTCGATTAGCTAATTTAGGGATGCAAGGGCATCCCATGCATCTTCATGGGGTGCAGATGCTCGAAACCGCGTATGACGGTAATGAAGTACCGCCTTGGAACCAACTTCGCAAAAGCACCGTATTCGTAGCACCGGGCGAGACGCGCGATATTCAGTTTGATGCATGGAACCCGGGCCGCTGGCCGTTTCATTGCCATATTCCGCATCATACCTCGAATAATTTCACACTAGCGGCCGGCGGGATGTTTACGACCATTCAAGTCGGAAATTAAAGCAGCGGCATGTAAGAGGCAGATCTATGAGAAGGAGCTTAAACCCATGCAGATGAAAGAAAAATCCGCCATCGGACCGATTCTGGGCGTCTTACTGCCGATTTTATTTTTTGAAGGGCTGCGCTCCTTTAAGACGCTCGATATTTCTGTTGAGGCGCCGGAGCGGCATTTTCAAATCGTAACGCTTGTTGCAGCGCTGGCGATTGTGGCTGCCATTGCAGTTGGTATTGCCGGACATCGTCTGCGGAATATTAAAGTAGGCTTCATGTCGCTTGCATATGTATCCTTAGCCGGGATATTCGTCTTGCATGGGCTGACTACGCCGGGCTTTATCATTCATGCCGGACACTTGCCGAGCGTATTAGCTCAGCTTAGCGTACTGGTTACCTCGGTGTGGCTGTTCTTGTCATCCGTATCAACGGATCGCTTCATCATAAGGCAGCTGTCGAAGATACGAACGTGGCTCATACCGGCATGGCTGGTGCTGCTAGGCTTCATCTGCCTGTTGGCGCTGCAGCAGCCGCATATGATAGATGAAATCCCGCTTAACATAGATCCTTACAAATGGATCGCCTCATCCATCACCTGTATTACTTGCGTGTGGACGATGTATCGGTACTGGCAATCCTATCAAAGTGCGGGATTCCCGCTGCAGCGCGCCATTGTTTATAGTGTCGGACTTATTATCGCGGCTCAATATATTATCGTCATGGGCACGTCGTGGCATTTAAGCTGGTGGCTCTATCACGTATTGCTATTGGTCTCTATGGTCATCATGCTAGTTGGACTGCTCAAGCAGTATTTCTCACAAGGTTCCTTCAGCAATTCACTGAAAGTATTGTTCCAATCCGATCCGCGTGCTTGGCTTGAAGCCTGCAAGACGCCAAGCGTTCAAGCGCTTATTATGGCTACGGAGGCGCGAGACGCCTATACAGCCGGCCATAATAATCGCGTAGCGCTGTATGCCCTTCGACTTGGCGAGGAGATGGAGCTCAATAAACATCAGCTGCGAGCTATAGCGCAGGGCGGCGTTGTGCACGACGTTGGGAAGCTGAGAGTCCCTGATGCGATCTTGAACAAGGCAGGGAAGCTTTCGCCGGAGGAACGGCTTGTCATCGAGCGGCATCCGGTTTCCGGTTATGACATGTGCAAGCGGCTCGGGTTCCTGAAGGACGAGCTGTCGGTGATCCGCTCCCATCATGAGAAATGGGATGGAACGGGGTATCCGGATCGGCTGAGCGGCGAGAGCATTCCGCTGCTGGCACGGATTACGGCCATCGCGGACGTATACGATGCACTGACCTCATCGCGATCCTACCGTCAGGCGATGTCGCATGAGGAAGCGATGAACATTATCATTCAAGGCAGCGGAGCCCACTTCGACCCGGCTTGCGTGAAAGCATGGCGGCGCTTGGCCGCTGCTGATGCGAAGTTTTTCGAAGAGATTGCGGCGAACAGCCGCAGCTTGAAGCTCATACATAAAGCAGCGCAATAATACAAAAAAGCGGAGATCCTAGGATCTCCGCTTTTTGTGTTCATACGTTGCGACTGCCACCAAGAGGACGGGGGCAGCCGGTTCACCTTGTTTAAGGCCAAATATCTTGAGGCGTCACATTCAGTTTGGATGCAATGAGCATCGCAGTCTGCCGCTGCGGCTTCCCGATCTTACCGTTGCGAAGCTTCGAAATCGTCTGAAGCGATATGCCGGTTTCAATAGACAGCTGCTGAGCCGACATATAACTGCGCGCCATCAACACTTTTAACGTCACCGAAGGGTCCACGGCCTCCGAAATCGTCTGGACATCTGTCACGATAAAACCAAAATGCTTCAGGACACCATCGCCGCTATAGAACGGACGGAAGGTGATATGCAGCTCCAGCTGGGCGGTGTTGGCTGCCAGCTTAGTTTGAACGACGATACGGTCCATCCGATTGTGAAGCGCTGCTTGCTCAAGTGCATAGACCAGACGTTCGCGGTCAGTGTTATTGAAGAACATATGGAGAGACTCTCGCTCGATTCGAAAGAGTCGGTCGAACAACGGTGCGGAATCATGCTGATAGTATCGCTCAATGACATAGGAATCGCTCAAAATGCCGGAGAACAGCACCTTCTTCGAGCTGCTTATCGTGTCGATCCAGGTCTTGGCTGTAATATCTTCGGCTGTAATCAGGTAAGCCGGTTCTTCCGTATCCCTGACAGCTTCCCAGGTGAGGAGCAGCCGCTGCGGCTCTTCGGGTTTCGGCCGATCTAATAGGACCGTCTCGGAGCTAATAGAGTTGAGCAGATTGTTATTGTTCCAGGCTGAGAATAACCTGCTTGGCGGCAAGCCCGCCAGTTCTGCTTCAGAGCAGCCTACAAGATTGGAGAAGGCCTTGTTTGCTCTGTTAAACCGTATGTCGTCACCCCGTCCTACAACAACAGCTAATGGCGTTCGTATGGTATGAAATATAGCGGTCAATAGTGTCACTTTGGCTATCCCTCGCAATCGGCTTTGGCTGTTGAGTGCGTATACAATCTGATGGCTGTAAGCGCAATCCAGTTGTCGTTTATAGAACAGTATAAGAGTGGAAAACTGAATTATCAACTGATTATTTATAAGTAATTATGATTATTTATGAATATTTTTATTATTCGGTCTTTCTAATATAATCCATGTGGTTCGTACAATGCTACATTTACCAGCAAATTTGCTATTTTTGCGAACTTTCCAAATGAAGCATTTTCACTCATAATAATACATAGAGTTGCATCTTTGTATTTACATCGAGAGGGCGAATTTGTATGCAGAATTGTACCATTAATGAATGTGACAAACCGGTGAAGGCGAAGAACATGTGCTCCATGCACCATCAGCGCTGGCGCAGACACGGTGATCCGGTCGTCACCAAGGTCCGTCAATCCGCAGAGCCAACCCTGTGCAAGTGGGTGAAGTGCCAGAAATCGTCGATTAGTAAGGGGTATTGCTCCAAACATTACTACATTCATCGTATGCAGCTTTTGCAAATGCAAACAAATTCCTAGTACATAGCGAACATGAAACTCCTTCAATAGATCTATGAAGCTATTTCCACTCAAGGTATAATAGGGGAATTACTACCATTGTTCCTTACTGGAGGGCTTAGATTGGGAAGTTTCTCATTGCGAACCAAAGTTCTTGTCCTTATCCTCGTTGTGACCTCTGGCGCTCTGACAATTGTCGGTTATGGCAATTACTCAGCAGCCCAGCACACCATTATGGAAGCGCTTATCGAGAAGGCGAATACGAAGGTTCAAAATACAGCAAACAATTTGTCTTCTTGGATTGATACCCGCCGGGCAGAGGTAGAAGTGATGAGCCGGACGGATCAGGTTCGCTTCGGTGCTAATTTTGAGCGAGAAGCTTACTTCTGGAATGAAACGCGCAGAACAGGTTCACCGTTTGAGACGATCGGGTTCGCCGATCCAAGCGGTAAAGCGCTGCTAAGCGACGGTAGAATAATCGAATTAGCTAATGACGCCTCCTTCCCTATTGCCATGAGCGGTCGTGTCGTCGTGACAGATCCAATGACAAACGGCAGCACGAAAGCCAAAATCATAGTCATTCAAGTTCCGGTATACGGCACGACCAACGAGGTTATTGGCATTATCTATGCCTCCTTGCTCGCAGAGCGTATGTACAGCGAACATTTAAATATTCGGGTTGGGACTACGGATCGGTTATTCATGTATAACGATAAGGCAGAAATCATTGAAGCACCGACGGAGAGCGGGTTGCCGGACTTGTCTTCGAAATCGATTCTGTCCGAAGAGCTGCCCTTCCAGCCGGCTGCGCTGGATATGCTCGTGAATGATAAGGGTTATTTTGAGCTGGATGGGCAATCCGGCTCCTCGATTCTTTTCTTCTCCGCTGTGAAGGGGACGTCTTGGCATATTGGATTGAACGTATCCCTGTCTGAGATTCAACAGCCGCTGGAAGCGATTAAGTGGCGTTCTGTCTTATCGATCGCCATTGCAGAGGCTATGCTGACGATTCTCTTCTTCTTATTCTCGGATCATATTATCAGGCGTATCAAACGCATTATCAATGTAACGGAAGCGGCTGCTGCCGGCAGGTTTGACGTGAACAACGTGCTTGATGACAGCGGCGATGAGATCTCGCAGCTGTCGCATTCGGTCAATGAAATGAAAGTGCAGCTGAGCGGCATGTTCGGACGCATGGATGCCATGATTAACCAGAATCAATTTGCCTTTATCGTGCTGGATGATCAATACCGGGTTACCTATTTCAGCAAGGCGGCAGAGTTAATGTTGGGTTATAAGGCAGAAGAGGTCATCAATAAAGCGACGGGTCTATTGTTTATTGATCCGGCGGATATCGAGCGGGAGGCTGAGCGGCTTTCCATACGGCATGGCTATCCGGTCCCTGCTGATATAACGGTTTTCGAAATGCTTCGATCGGAGCGGTTCTCCTATGAACGGGAATGGAACTATCTTCGTAAAGACGGTACCAGCTTCCCGGTTGCCCACAGCTCTAATGGGATGAGGGACAGAGAAGGGCGATTTATCGGCGTGGCCGCGATTGCCCGCGATATTACGATGCAGAAGCAGGCAGAGAAGGCTCGGAATCGGCAGTTCAAGGTCATGGGGGCCGCGAAGGACCTGATCGCGATGTTCGATGATCAAGGCCGTTTGCTCTATATTAATGCAGCGGGGCGCACGCTCCTTGGCATACATAAATTTTATAATGACAATGATGAAATGCCGATGCGGACCATAGGCGAGCTGCTGCAAGGAATTGAGGACGCGCAAGCTTATGGCTACCAAGAGGATGAGGTGCTGCTGCGGACGGTTCAAGGCGAATTCATTCCGGTTTCCAAGATCCTTGTCGTTCATCGTGACGATGAGACCGGCGAAACTTTCTATTCTTGTATCGCACGCGACATCTCGGAGCATAAACGGGTGCAATTCGAGCTGGAGCACGCAAGACGCGAGGCGGAGAGCGCCAATCTGGCGAAGAGCCACTTCTTAGCGCAAATCAGCCATGAGATCAGAACGCCGCTGGCTGGTATTATTGGGCTAACCGGACTGCTGCAGAAGACGGAGTTAACTTCCCTGCAGCTGGATTACCTTCATAAAACAAGAGATTCCTCCGAAGCGCTGCTTTCGATTATTAATGATATTTTGGACTTCGCTAAAGTCGAGGCCGGCAAAATAGAGCTAAATGAGATGCCGTTTGACCCGTACAGTATGATTCATAAGCTGACGGAGCTGCTGAGCATGTTTGTAGGCGGCAAGGAACGGTTCCAATTTATTATTGATACACCTAATGACTTACCGGAGCAGTTGATCGGGGATTGGCTGCGAATTGAGCAGGTACTGCTCAATTTATGTGTGAATGCGATCAAGTTTACGGAGCACGGACATGTCAAGCTGCAGGTCCAATTGCTTCCGCGCGGACGCTTTGAGAAGAATGTAAAACTTGCCTTCCTCGTGGAGGATACCGGGATCGGCATGACGGAAGAGCAGCTCTCCAAGCTGTTTAAGCCGTTTGTCCAAGCGGACGCTGCCACGAATCGCAAATATGGCGGTACGGGCCTTGGCCTTGTCATAGTGAAGCGCTTGGTTGAACTGATGGGCGGCACGATTCAGGTAAAGAGCGAGATCGGCAAAGGCAGTCAGTTTACCTTTATGATTGAGCTTCCTATAGCGGAGGAGCGGCAGCAGGGCCGATTCGTGCTCGGGCAAGGCGAGGAATATTCCGTCTGGGTCGTCGAGGACTACGAGCTGCTGAGCCAGCGGCTTTGCGTGGGTCTCGAAGATTGCGGCTTGACGCCAATTGCGCTGACTTCATGGAAAACAGCCCAGGAGAGGCTGCTTCGTTCAGGTATAGGCGTGCGGCCGTTTGCGCTGCTGCTCGATTTTGAAATGCCAGACATGTATGGCGAAGAGACATGGCATAACATGCACGAAACGGCGAGGGATGCCGGAGTGAAGACGATTGCGCTGACGACGGCATACGGACGTGAGGAGCTTCTCAAGCTGCCGGAGGAGAAACGTCCGGATACGATTCTTGTGAAGCCGGCTACGCGAGTGAGTCTCTATCAATCGCTATTGACGTTGTTTGAGCATACAGAGCGGGCTGTAATGGCGGCCAATGCCGAGGTGGCAGTTGCCGCCGTAGAGAAGCCGAAACGGCCGAGCGGAGCGATTCTGCTCGCTGAGGATAACGATATCAATCAGCTGGTTGCGGTGGAACAACTGAAGGAATGGGGCTTTACGGTTGATGTGGCGGAGACCGGAACCGAAGTGCTTCGGAAGCTGACCACAAGACGCTATGACCTCATTCTGATGGACATCCATATGCCGGAAATGGACGGCGATGAGGCGGCGCGTATTATTCGCCTTGACTCGAAGTATGATCGGCTGCCGATCGTCGCGCTTACTGCGAATATTATGCAGGAGGATCATGACCGGTATATGCAGCAGGGCATGAACGATGTACTGACGAAACCGATTCCTCCGGATGCGCTGCTGCAGATCATATCGAAATGGATTCGATATGGTGGGGAGTTTCGCATCGAGCCGGCCAAGACGAAGTCCAGAGATCGTGATGCCGTAGGTGCTGTTTATGTACCGGTGCAATCGCTTGATGACGAATTGCTTCATAAGGGGATACCCGGCCTGCAGCTGGAAGAAGCGCTGCAGCGGGTAAACGGGAAGCGGGATATTTTGAATCATATGTTAAAGCTGTTTGTGAAGGATTACGTAAGTTTTGATGAACGGCTGCACGAAGCATTGACGAATGGAGATTTCACGCTTGCCCGCAGGATGGCGCATACGCTCAAAGGAGTAGCCGGCAATTTGTCGGCAGTCAAGCTGGCTAAAGCCGCGCAGGAGCTGGAGCAGCTGCTCAAAGTATCGGAAGAATTACTGGAAATTGATACCGTGTACAAGACCGCATCAGAAGTGAATGAGATTCTAAAAGAGCTAGTAGCTCACTTGTCAGAATTGACAGAATTCGACAATATATCCTAACAATTTTCTAACAATCTATTGTTGGGTTGATCTTCCTATTGTATATTAGTAGTAAGAAGATTAGTCGATTCATGAATCCCTTCATGAGGTGAGAAGCATGTACAAAATACTGGTTATCGAAGATGATGTGATGATGAGCGATATGCTGTCCATGTACATGTCTGAAGAGGGCTATGAAATTAAACAGGCCGCTACCGGCGGGCAAGGATTGATGCTGCTGGAACAGTTCGCGCCGGATGTCGTTTTATTGGATCTCATGCTTCCCGACTGGGATGGTACAGAGCTGTGCCTCCAAATACGCCAGCATTCCTCGGTTCCCATCATGATTGTTTCTATGAAATCAGAAGTGTCGGAGCGCGTCCAAGCACTGCGTGCAGGAGCAGACGATTACTTATGCAAACCTTTCTCCATGCACGAGCTGAGTGCCCGCGTAGAAGCGCTTATTCGCAGGGCGAAGCTGATGCAAACGGCGGTCGCTGAAGGTGCCATTCAAGCGGGAGAGGACAATGAGAAATCGGAGACGACGATCAGGCTGGATTCGGAGCGGCGGCTGCTGCTTGTGCGCGGTACGCTTGTCGAAACGACCTTCTCGGAGTTTGAACTGATGAAGCTCTTTCTTACACATCCGGGTAAAGTATTCAGCCGAGAAGACTTAATTAATGCGATTCGAGGGTTTGACTCCTTTGTTACGGATCGAGCAATCGATGTACATATCGTGAATCTACGACGCAAAGTAGAGAAGAATCCGAAGGAACCGCACTATATCCGCACCGTATGGGGAGTCGGGTATAAGTATGTGACCGAGGTGGAATCGGTTCATTAACAACTCATGTTGAGTTGCGTGTATATGCCAATCAATTTGTGTTAACCAAGCCACAATCGCAATATTTACTATTAAAAGCAGCGCATCAACAACGCGCTGCTTTTTCTATGAATCCAACCAATTTATGACATAAATAACAGAAGCTCTGTGCCGGGGCACGAAACTCGTGCGGCAGAGCGCTTTTTTACGCTTATTTTTAGGTAAAATTAATGCAGCAACCTTACATACCTACTTTATTCCTACTGAATTTATGTGATAATTTACCTAGTATAGTAATGTTGGAGATAGGTCGGAAGGGTGGGTGATTTGCGATGGAAGTCAGGGATCCATTCTCTCAGCGGGCTGGTCAGCAGCGCCGTGGGAATGTGCCAGCTGATCAAGTATATGATTCACTAACAGGCTTACCGGGGCGTAAGGCCGCATTTGCGATGCTCGCAAGAGCGGTTTCCTTGGCAAGAAGCTGCAATAGAGGCGTGCTTACGGCGCTTGTAGATATGGATCGCTTTTATCTCATCAATGAAACCAGAGGGACTGCATTCGGCGACGAGGCGCTTCGTCAGATGGCCAATCGCTTGTGCGAGCTTACCCATTGGTCGGGCTCGGTGTTCCGGTTCAGCGGCAATACATTTCTCTTATTCCGGATCGTCAAGATCGACGATGCGCCTGTAGAATCGGACAAGCTCATCGAAGAGCTGAAGAAGACGACAGAGGAGTGGCTGCAGGTCCGGGGTCAGAATCTGCAGCCTTTCTGCAGCATCGGCGTAAGCAGCTACCCTGCAGACGGTGAGACGGCAGAGCGGCTTGTGCGCCATGCTGAAACTGCGCTTCAGCAAGCGAAGGCAGCAGGCGGCAACCAGGTTGTCATCTATGCCGAGGACGATGCCGCGCAGATGCTTCGCGTGGAAGCGATCAGAATCGCGCTGCGCAGCGTTCTGCAGAACAATGAGCTGTCGCTCTATTATCAACCGCTATACGAAGCGCAAGGGCGTTTGAGAGGCTTTGAAGCGCTGCTGCGCTGGCAGCATCCACAGCTCGGCCTTCTATTGCCTAATGAGTTTGTTCCGCTTGCTGAGCAGAGCGGCCAGATTGTGGAGATCGGCGAGTGGGTCATCCGCGAAGCTTGCGGGATGCTGAACAGGACTAAAGCCAGAGGGTTAACGAACCTAATTGTCTCGGTTAATCTATCCCCTAATCAGCTTGTTTTGCCAGATTTCGTTCAGTCGTTGCAGCGTATTCTGGAGGAAACAGCAACGTCGACGGAAGGCTTGGAAATTGAAATTACCGAGAGAAGCATGATCGACAGCGGCGAACGGGCCTGCGGGGTTCTGAAGCAGCTGCGAGATTTGGGCATCCGCATTGCGCTGGATGATTTCGGGATCGGTTATGCTTCTTTGACTTATTTACGGACACTGCCACTGCATACGTTGAAGCTGGAAACCTCTTATATCAGGCATATATGCGAAGAACATGCCGATGCTGCAATCGTAAAGGCGTTGATAGCACTTATGCATGAGCTGGGCCTTGAAGTTGTAGCGGAAGGCGTGGAGTACGAGGGACAGTTGAATCTGTTGAAGCAGTGGGGCTGCGACTTCTATCAAGGATATCTGCTCGGCGTGCCGATGCAGGAAGAAGCTATCGGCGCACATCTGCTGCAGCTGCAGCCGGTGTAAGGCGATCACTATAGATGAAAATAAAAGGGCAGTCTGCGCGAGCGCACATTCGAATGCATGATCGAATGTACGCAAACATGCGGACTGCCCTTCTTGTTACGGTGTATGCTGCGGAGGGGGAGTCGTTAGCACACTTCCAGATATAGCTTTGTACCGTCGCTGTATTGTAAAATAGCCACGTCACGAATCATTTCGACCGACTTAATTCGTTTCCACTTCTTACGGAAATCAAAGTTATATTCCATTTCCAACAATTTATTATGCAGGAGTTCCATATAGGACAGTTGCTCGGATGGGTAGTGGACTGGAACGGAACGATTTTTGAAGGTAATGACCTTTGTCATTGGGAATGCGCCTCCGTTTACTTTAATAACCTCATTGTAAACAAAATCTTTTAGTCGCTTATAAAATCGAAATGAGACTTTTGTTTGATTTACTTAACCTTTTCTAACAAATTCAAACAAATTTCGGCAATTCGTGCAGGGGGTAATGGTATTATTTGCGAAGAGGCACAATATTAATCCACCTGTGTGTCATTCCACCAAATATAGGGTAATAACCAACAATCGGAAGGCAGGGGGATCACGTTTTGACTAATGCAAAAGCATTGTTCGCCAATATCAGTTTGCTTATCGCCCTCGCGTATTTGTTTGATTTGGGCTACAGATACCTGTTTCAATATGCATCGAATCGTGTCAAATATGGTCTGACTATAGCGATGTTCATTATCGGCGGTTGGTTCGCGATGGCATTTGGCCCCCAAATGGGTGATTTGCACTTGCTCGATCTGCGCATTGCGCCGCTTATCATTGCGGTGCTCGTCTTTCCATCCCCATTCGTTATCGCGCTGATCGGCGTTGGAATCGGCTTCGGACGGCTGTTCCTCGACTTCGATGATGCGGCAATTGCAGGGTTCCTCAACATGGTCATCGTCGGTCTCGTAAGCGCTTGGCTGAGCAATTGGTTAAAATGGAAACCATGGCGTTTCGTCTGGAAAAGTACAGCCACCTTACTTGTAGTAAATGTAGTGTATGCCTTAATTGTGACCCTGACACTGCTTCATCTGGATCTCATGAATGTTCGTTCGTATTGGCTGGAGTTTGGCATTTACGCGCTGCCGCTGCGGCTTTTGTTATGTGCGCTGCTGATCTTCATCATTCGCGATTTCCAGAAGGAGCAGCAGCGGGTTGACGAGCTTCGAACCATGAATATGCTTCTTCGCAGACAGACGCGTGAGCTTCGAGAGGCTAAGCGAGAGGTCGAAGAAAAGGCTCGCGAACTGATGTTGGCGAGTAAATACAAATCCGAGTTTCTGGCGAACATGTCGCATGAGCTGAAGACACCGCTAAACAGCATTATTTTGCTGTCTCAGCTCATGCAGGAAGAGGATACGGATCGGTATAGCGCCGAGGATGTCCGTTATGCGGAGCTGATAAATGGGGCAGGGAACGATCTGCTGCAGCTGATCAATGACATTCTCGATCTCTCCAAGGTGGAAGCCGGGAAGATGGACATCAACTTCGAGCCGCTGTCGATCGAAGAGCTTGTCCAAACGCTGCATCAGCAGTTTCTGCCCGTCGCAGGACAGAAGAAGCTGCTCTTCGAAACGGAAATTTCTCCGGCTGTGCCGGAAGCTATGCAATCCGATGCGCTGCGGGTCAATCAGATATTGCGAAATCTGCTGGTGAACGCGTTCAAATTTACGGAAACAGGCTCGGTTAAGCTCGTTGTCAAAGTTGAGGGAGGCGTGCCGATCGAGCCGTCTGCGCTGAAGAAGCGGACGCTGCGGAATTGGAATCCGGTGTCGTGGGGCCGCCCGGCCGTGCGAGTGGTGCCGCCTCAGCGAATTTTGTTCTCCATCATCGATTCAGGCATCGGTATTGAGGCAGAGAAGCAGCAGCTGATCTTCGAGGCGTTCCAGCAGGAGGATGGCTCCATTAATCGCAACTATGGCGGGACCGGGCTTGGCCTGTCGATCAGTTTGCAGCTTGCCAGGCTGCTGGGCGGAACGTTGTCGCTCGAGAGCCGCAAGGGCGAGGGGAGCAAGTTTACGCTGCGGCTTCCGGTTGCGCCGTATGGCGTACCGACGGTAGCGTCGGAGTAGACGTTCTATGGTTCATTACAGTAAAGAAGATCTAGGCGAATCCCCCGTGATGAATCACGGGGGATTCTTGCTCAATAGGGGGCTCGCAGCGGTGCAGGATGAATGCCAGAAAGAGGATTGACGATGAGAAATGGTTGCAGTATATTAAAAAAAGTTACAGTGCTATGCAGCAATAGCAGACTCATGCTGGTGTAGCTCAGGGGCAGAGCAACGCACTCGTAATGCGTAGGCCGGGGGTTCAATTCCCTTCACCAGCACCATCATATTTCAACTAGAGGCGCCGTTTCCGAGAGTTCGGGAGCGGCGTTTTTTTGCTGTTCACGCTGTCTTAGCTGAAGGGGGTGAAGTTCAAGAATAACCCTATTGGCAACTATGAGGTGTTGGACAGATTGAATCTCGATCAGATTGCAAAATAGCGGCTGTTGTACCGTCATGACACTAAATCGGCTATTAGAAGCAGGCTGATAGAGGGGAAGGCGATCGACTACGCAGAAACAGCGGCTTACAGGATATGCGGTTGCCGCGGGAATCTTGTCTTATACTAGAACACCTCTCCTTTCATAGTGTATTGTAGTTCGCTCGAAAGGAGGAAATAAGGTGTCAATTAAATTGAAAGTGAAGAGTGTTCAAAAGGTGGCAACCAGATCCCGGAAATCCCGCAGCGCAAAAGTTTCCAATGACCAGATGATGGGAAACATGGGACACAGAAGCAGCAGCCATTGTTGTAAACAACGCGATGGCGCTGTAGAAGGTATCCAAGAGGCAGGAAATGATCTATCCGAATTGTTCTGTCAGCTTCGTTCGCCGGAGGTAGCAGCTAAGCTCGTTCGTGCCATTCGCTGCAGAAACCGTAAAGTCATTGAAGACTTGATCGGACCTAACTGTAATGTTGTCTGTTTCTTCCACCAAGGCCGTATGGCTTGTGTACGGATTGCCTGTGTATTCGGTAACTGCTGCGACGTGCGCATTACATTCGACATTTGCGTATCGATGGGAAATTGTAACAACTTCTGAATTTGATTGGCGAACCGTCTTCCTCTGTAAGGGCTGTCTTCACTTCGGTGAGGCAGCCCTTATTTGTTATGAACCCCTCCCATGACACTGGCATAGACTAACTGGAAAATGGACGTTTGGCATAGGAGGGGACAGGTATGCCGTTTATTCCGAATTTTCCGCAAGCGTTTCTGCAGGAGCATATGCAATGGCACCATGCCAATCATCACGATGATCCGTCGCAGCTGCCGGCAGGTTATGGCGCGAAGTTTATGCAATTCCATCGCTATTTTATCAATAAAGCGCTGCAGTGGTACCATCAGCAAGGATATGACCCGCAGCTCGTTGCACCGTGGCCAAGTGTGCCTGAGGCGATCCGCAACACACGCTGCTATAACAAATCCGCCGAATCGCGCATTATCAATAACCCGCAATCTTTCAGTACGCTGGATCAGCTCGGGCTGTTTATCGAGGGCTCGAATTTACATGGATGTATTCATCAAGAAGCGTCCAGAATTTTCGGGGAAGACTTTCTGAACGATTTCGATCTTGCTCCGCAGAGTACGTATTTCTACCAAATACATGGCATGATTGATCAGTGGTATAAGCAGTGGGAGCAGGCGGTAGGGCAGAACGGCTTCGTAGGAGGCGGCAGAGGGGCGACCCGGAAGTCAGCATCTACGGGGAATCGGGGGCAGGTCAACTCAAGCTCAGTGGCGAGTCAGCCCGGGAGAGGCAAAAAAAGGCGCAATTCCGCCCTGCTGCTCACAAATGGAGCAGCAAAGCGCGGAATACGCCTGAATAATAGCTTGAAGGCCGTGTTACAAAGTCGGAAGCCTTCACTTGCACCGTCGAAGGGATATGCTGGCGATCGTGGCCAAGCCGGAAACCGGCCGCCGCTGCAAGATCCTGCTTTCCTTCAAACAGGGCAATCATCTCCTCGAGGTCGGCTTCGTACACCCCGGCCACTTCTTCGACTTGCAGGGTCAGCGACCCGAGCGGCGCGTCATAAACGAAACCGTACACCCCGCTGACCTCGCGGTCCACAAACGCTGCACCCTTGGCGAAGCCCGAAGCTTCTTTACGCGCTTCGCCGAGCGGTATAAGCGCTTCGAACGGGATGGATGCGCCGAGCTCCTCTTCGATTTCGCGTGCAGCATCGCGCATCGATTCACCGGCCGCCAGATGTCCGGCCGCCGTTATATCGTAGAAGCCTGGAAACGTATCCTTGTCCGAGCTCCGCTGCTGAAACAGCACCAGCTTGCGATTGCCTTCGCGCCGTACCAGCCAGCAGTGAATGGAACGATGCCATAGGCCTTGTGCATGCACCTCACTGCGAGGTGCCGTTCCGAGCCATACACCGGCTTCGTCGTAAATGTCGAAGTGCTCTTCGTCAGAAGCGTGCCCTGGGGTTGGAGTTGGGGTAGTCATCGCCTTAGGACAAGCCTTCTTGAAGCTCAGCGGGCTCATCGGTCAGATGAGATGTACAGTGACCGCAGCGAGTAGCTTTGACCGGGATTTTGGACAAGCAGTAAGGGCATGTCTTATCCGTTGGCTCAGCCGGCTTCGATTCGGTCTCTTTGACATTGAGGCGACGAAGGGTATTGGCCCCTTTAACGATCATAAATATACAGAAGGCGACAATTGTAAAATCGAGAATGACGTTAAGAAAATTACCGTAAGCGATTTTCACAGAATCATCAGCCGACAGGCTGATATATTTATCGGCCAAGTTGACGTTGCCAAGCAGCTTGCTAATGGGCGGCATAATAATGTCGTTTACCATGGAGGTAACAATTTTGCCGAAGGCTCCGCCGATGATAACACCGACTGCCAAATCAAGCACGTTGCCGCGGACGGCAAATTCTCTAAACTCTTTTAAAATTTTAACCATAAGTCCACTCCTTTACTTGCAATATTATAGCGCACCTCCCGGTTCAGGAACAGTCCAGATGTCATAGGAAGGGTATTCCTACAGTTTCCTGGCGAAGAAAAAAGGATAATTTGGAAATATGTCGAATTCCACAACGAAAAGACTTCCAAAAAAATCTATCGTTATCGGAGAATCGTAATGAGTGAACTTATGATTGGCGATAAGTGGATGCTGTTGATGCTGGCTCTTACGATCAATTTATTTGCCTCCATCACGATGTACAGCATGATCGGCCATCTCCAAATGCTCCGTGTCATGCGGCAATATTGGCTGCTTAGCGGTGCGCTTGTGTATAGCCTCGGTTTGTGGGTCAGCCATTTCATCATACTACTGACATCGGACACCATGGTTCTCATCGATTGGACCATCATCGTCAAACTGTTCAGCATCATGGCAAGCGCTTACGGCTCCTTCCGGCTGCTCGGTTCAAGGGTACCGCGTACGATCCGCTTGTTAGGCTGCAGCCTGCTGATGGCGCTCGGAACGAGCTCTTTAATATACTCCACGCTGATGAGTGCACAGGTGAAAGAATACAGCATTCATTTCAGCTTGGCATGCCTCTCGTTTCTGTTTAGCTTCTTTGGGACGGCATGCTCTTTCTATATCTTCGAGCGGAAGAACGGCTCTATGCTGCTTTCGGGCTTGCTGCTCGGCTTCACCGGCATTATCATGCAGCTGTTAGGACTGGAAACGGTCACCGTGATCTATTCGGTTGTGCTTACCGCCGATCGATTGAATGATTACATGCAGCTGCTCTCCATTGTGCTTGGCCTGGCTACGCTGGTCATCTTTGTGTTCAGCCTCGTAGCCCGTTATGTAGACCGCCGTTATACCTCCATGAATGAGCGCTATAAGCTGCTTGTTGAAACGTCCATCGATATGATTGCCATCATTCATGATGAGAAATGGGAATATATTAATCGTTCCGGCCTTCAGATGTTTGCGGCGGACAGCGAGGCCGATATGCTCGGCAAGCCGGTATACCAGTTCCTGCAGCCCAAATTTCATACCGTATTGAAAAGAATGCTCCAAGTGACGAAGCAGCGGGTTCGGCAGAGTCCGATCGAGCTGGATTGGTATACGGTGCAAGGCAAACCGCTGCATACGGAAGTCATTGAGACAAGCACGAAGCTGTCGGGCAAGCCGGTTTTTCAAATCATTATCCGCGATATCTCGGAGCGTAAGAAGAACGAAGAGCTGCTCATTAACTCCGAGAAGCTATATGTGGCAGGCCAACTGGCGGCCGGAATCGCGCATGAAATCCGCAATCCGCTGACCTCCTTGAAAGGCTTCCTGCAGCTTATTGCATCAGGACGCAATAATAGCAAGAACTATTACGACATCATGAAGTCGGAATTAAATCGAATCGAATCCATCGTAAGCGAGCTGCTGATGCTGTCCAAACCGCAAATCTATGAGCTGGCTTACAAGGATATCCGATCCGTTATGGCGGATACGATTACCTTGTTGGAAGCACAGGCGATTTTGCATAATATTGAAATTGAATCGGATTTAGGCGAGGAAGCGCTGTGGGTCCGAGGCGTCGAGAATCAGCTCAAGCAAGTGTTTATCAATGTGCTCAAGAACGCGATTGAGGTCATGATGGACGGCGGTAGAATTACGGTGACTTGCTTGCGCGAAGGCTCGCGTATTATCGCGCGCATCGCGGATCGAGGGCCGGGTATACCGCAGGATCAGCTTGCGAAGATCGGTCAACCTTTCTATACGACGAAGGAGAAGGGCACAGGTCTGGGGCTGATGGTGACTTACAAAATCGTAGACAATCACCAGGGCAGCATCGAAGTGAAAAGCTGTGTTGGGGATGGAACGACGTTTGACATTATATTGCCCTATCAGATTCCGGCAGAGGTTACGGATGTTGAGATGTGGAACAAGGTCACGCCGATTCATCGGCTGCGCCAAGAAGAAGACGAAAGCGCATCATGACTGGGTCATGATGCGCCATAAGCTGCAAACAAGCAGTCGGTTACCGCAGCAAGCGAATGCGGTTGCCGGCTGCTTCTGCGTATAAGGGAGTGGAACCGGCAGGTTCGCCGTCACCGAATATGGCAATCGGCTCTGTATGCGACTGCTGCTGGTCCGCGACGGTTACGACTTTGCCGCGCAGCATCTTTACGTAGGGCAGATGAACATGTTTGCCGCTTAACAGCGTTGGGAATACGCGCAGCATTTGCAGTGGCGTGCAGGTGTGGATGACACACACATCAAGCAAGCCGTCGGTTGGCGAAGCATCCGGACAGATGCGCAAGCCGCCGCCATAGGCAGGAACATTGCAAACGGCTGCCATCCAGCCGCGCGCGAATTCATGTGCTGTACCGTCTACCGTCACCGTTATCGGACGGGGGCGATAGGACATCAGCATCTGGAAGAGGCCGATGACGTAAGCGAAGGAGCCGGCTCCGAGCAGATTGCATATTTTCTTGTAGGCAGAACGGTTAACGGCTGCGGCGATGGCCGCGTCGAAGCCGACGGCAAGCGCGGTGAGCACGGGCCGCGTCGTTGCCTGTCCGTCTGCAGAGCTGCTGCGCAGCTGGATAAGGTCAACAGGTAAAGCGCTTTCGGAAGTGAGGATGAGATTGAGCGCTTCGATCGGCTCCGCGGGGATATCGAAGGCGCGCGCAGTGTCATTGCCCGATCCGGAAGGGATGATGCCAAGCGGCACGCCGCTTTCATGCAAAGCCGGGAGTATGCTGTGGATCGTGCCATCTCCGCCAATGACAATGACGCCTTTAACTGACGAACCCGTACCGCTGCTTGAGTGTAAGGCGAGTTGCTTGCGGATTTCCGCGCATGCTTCTTCCGGCGTTTGTGCCATGATCGTTTGGTATGGGAGCTTGCGGCGGAGCAGCTCAGCCTCCACGAGCTTCCAAACTTTCTTGCCCCGGCCGCCGCCGGACTTGTCATTTACGGCAAAAATCCACATGTGCTTGACGCCTCCTCTGATGTGCTCATTATAAAGGGGGATAAGCAGGTTGAAAACTTCTTTTTGCTGAAGAATCGGCTATAATAGCGAAAGGAGGCGAGAACAGAGATATGGCAGAACCGTTGAAGTTGATGTATGACATGCCGTTCCTGCGGCAATTTGCGGAGCTAACCGCATCGGAGTGGCCGGCCTTCGAGCGTGAACGTTTCATCGCCCTGGTCACAGGAGAAGGCTGGGAGGCGCTTGAGCTTAAAGGCCGGATCCGCCGAATTACGGAATCATTAGGGGCGGTACTGCCCGCATCTTACCCGGAGGCACTGGATGTACTGCTTGCGATTCATGGGCGGTGCGCCGGATTTCCTTATTTATTCTTCCCCGATTTTGTAGAGCGGTATGGACTTTCCGATTGGGAGCGTTCCATGCATGCGCTGGAAAAGTTCACGATTCAATCGTCGGCGGAGTTTGCGATCCGGCCGTTTCTATTGCAAGAGACGGAGCGGACAATGGCCCGAATGATGGAATGGGCACGCAGCGATAATGAGCATTTGCGCCGTCTTGCGAGTGAAGGCTGCAGACCGCGACTGCCTTGGGCACAGGCACTCACGATGTTCAAGCGTGACCCATCCCCGATCGTTCCGCTTCTTGAACTGCTCAAATGTGATCCGTCACTCTATGTGCGCAAGAGCGTCGCGAACAATCTGAACGATATCGCCAAAGATCATCCTGACGTCGTAAAAGCAATCGCTGCGCGCTGGAAGGGACAACATACGCTCACAGACTGGATCGTTCGTCACGGCTGTCGGACGCTGATCAAAGCTGCCGATCCTGAAATTATGGCGCTGTTCGGCTATGAGGAAGGAGCAGCGCAAGGCTGCGTAGATGCCGCAGAGATTGAGGTGTTGCAAGATAAAGTTGAGCTTGGCGGAATCGTCGAGGTCAAGTACGCTCTGCGGTTGCAAGACACTACAAGCGGTCCGGTCAAGCTTCGTATCGAGCTAGGCGTCTTCTATGTAAAGGCGGGAGGCAAAGTGTCGCAGAAGCGTTTCCTGCTAAGCGACAAGAGTGCAGCGCCGGGATCGAGATTGGCCGGCGGGAAGAAGCTGGACTTTACGGACTTAACGACGCGCAAGCACTATGCGGGGCTGCATCGCCTTGAGCTGGTCGTGAACGGTGCACGTGTTGCCGAAACTGCAGTCATGGTCTATGCTTCTGCCGCTGAACCTAACGGGAAGGGGAGCGAAGCGGAATGACCATTGGCGCACGCGTGTTGAAAACGGGCCTCGCGGTAGCGCTGGCTGTTTATCTAAGCAATTTGCTGGAATTCCCTTCCCCGATTATCGCGGCCGTAGCTTCGATATTTACGATTCAACCCTCCATCTCACGCTCTTGGCAGCAGATCGTGGATCAGCTGCAAACGAATGTGCTCGGGGCAATGGTGGCCCTTGCGGCCGTTCGGTTATTCGGGCATACCCCGATTGCGGTTGGCTTGGTCTGTATCATCGTCATTCTGATCAGTATTCGGCTGCGCATGGAGAATACGATTGGACTGACGCTAGTAACTGTAGTAGCGGTGATGGAAGCGAATCAGGGAGGCTGGTACTTTGCGGTTGAGCGTTTCCTCATGGTACTGACAGGAATGGCTGCTGCCTTCGCGGTTAACATTCTCGTCATTCCGCCGCGTCCGCGCAAGCTGTTCACCGTCCAGGTGCAGGAAGCATATACGCAATTGTCATTGCTGCTGCGTATGGCGATTTCGAATGAAATGCGTGAGGACGTGCATCGCAAGGAGAAAGAGAAGCTGCAAGGAACCCTTCGCAAGCTGGACGAGGCGTATCTGCTGTTTGAAGAAGAGCGCTCGCTTATGCCGCAGCGCAGGCAGGTACGTGCAAGGCAGCTTATCCTGTCCAAGCATCTTATCAAGGCGCTGCATCAAGGCGTCGATTTGCTTGAGGTTGTGGAAGAGCATTATTTTGCAGCGGCCGGGGCAGAAGCATGGGCGAAGCAATTCGATCGACAAATCGAAGAGCTGACCAAGTATCATGAGCAGATTCTGCTGAAGATCGAGGGGAAAATGAAGCCCAGCGCTTCGATTGAACCGGAGGAAGAACGCGAAGCGAGGCTGATCAAGCAGCTGAACGATTACATGCGCGAGGATCCGGATGAGCATAAGCGGCTTGTCTTCGTCGCATCCGCAATGCTGGAGTACGCGTACCACCTGCGCCGTCTGGAACGCGTGTCGGACCAAGTGCAGCAGCGAGGATTGGATAACGAGCCAAGCCGTACATAAAAGAAACGCCCTTGTTCGCACGACACTGACGAAAGTTCGTCAAATCGTGGTACAGGGGCGTTTCTGGTTGTATTGCAATCAGCGCTTATAACGCTAATCGTCGCCTTGGTTGCTCTTATGCCGCTTAGGATGCTGAAGATGCGCCTCATGGGCGGTGGCATCTTTCTTCGGATAAAGACGCGGATCGGTTTCTCCGGTCTCATGCGTATTGATCTCGAGCTGGGTGAGCTCCCATTCCGTGGTCCCAAGCGTAGGATCAGCCGGGAACACGTCGCCCCGCTTCAGCTTCTCCTCACGGCCCCACTCATTCGTATATACACCGTCTACTTCAACCGGTTCACCGGACATGGGATCCATCTCAAAATGGCCCTTTTCTTCGCTCATAACGTTCTCCTCCTGATGAAAAGACTACAGCCCATGCTTCGTAACAGCGGCACTGTCGGCCTCGGATTGCGCCGCGCTTGCCTGCGCTTTGCCTGCTCCTGTTCGATCTGCCTTGGACTGGGCCTTACTCGCTTTATTCTGCAAGTGGGACGGTTGTTCACCTGACATAGGGGTGGCCTCCTGATTTGCGGTTTGTCATGAAAATCCTTTAACAGTTTGCCACAGGGAGAGGGAAACTATGTGCGAATCTAACCAGTGGAGAACGTTTGCGGAGATCAACTACAACAGTCGCAGCCCGCAAGAGGGACACTCTTGATGCTGGTGAGTGACGGGATCGCCGCAAGCGGGGCAAGGCTCGTTGAAGGGCTCGTCCGATTCGGGAGCGCGAGCTGCAGCGCTTTCATGTTGACCGGCGGCAGTGGTGTCAGTTCGGGTAGAGGAGCTCCCTCCAAACAAGGCTTCCACGAATTGTTTGATCTCCGGATGTTTGCCGGAATCATCGGTCGACAGACGGATCATATAAATCATAGCTGCGACAAGTCCGCCAGCGAAAAGCAAGACGATGCTGGTTGCAAATACATTCATCATAGACGCGGACCCTCCACAGGATAACAGGATTATTTCAGATGATAGCGGGACTCCAGCTTCTTGCCGCCAAACCACATGACGACGAGCAGCACGAGGGTGATGATAATGCGCCACGGTTCTTCGAGCAAATCGCCAATGTTAAAGCTAAGCAGCGACACGCTGAGTATCATGACCGCTTTACCCAAAAGAATGGCAAGCGCAAAGGAACCGAAGGAAATACCGCTAAGGCCGGATACGACGTTAATGATGGCAGAAGGCGAGAAAGGAAAGCAGGCGAATAGAAAAATCGGCGAGAAGCCGCGGCGTTCAATAAATGTAAGCAGCTTCGAGGCCTTCGGGAAACGACGGCGAAGCCATTCGCTGAAATGACCGCCAAGCCTGCGCGAGATCCAGAATAACAAGAGCGATCCGCTGCAGACGCCAATCCACGAATACAATGAGCCCAGCCAGAGTCCGTAAATATTAGCGTTTGCTGCGACAAATACAAGCAAGGGCAGAATCGGCAGAAACGATTCCGCCAGCGGCAGCAGGATGCCCGGCAGCGGGCCGTAGGCTTTGTAGCTTTCCAGCGTCCGCTGCAGGTGCTCGAGATCCATTTTCTTCAGGGAAGTAATCCAATCTTGTAAAACATTCATTCCGTTGTTCTCTCCTTGCTATCATCACGTTTTGCCGTGGCTGCTGTCTTTAAACGCACGGAATGGGAACCAAATGTAGAAAAAGCCGATCAATGCATACATGATTCCGCTGTACCAAAGTACGGCAGACTGTCCCTGCCAGGTAGCCAGCGTACCGCCGACAACAGGACCGATCATCCCGCCAATGCCCTCTACGGTAGAGAAAATCCCCCATCCCAGCCCCTGCTGCTTAGGCGGCACATAATTGGCCAGAAGCGCATTCCACGCAGGCAGCAGCGTAGCGTAGGACAAGCCGAGAATGGCGGTAAGCACGATGCATTCCCACATCGGCGGAGCAAGCGATAAGAAGTATAGGGCTGCGCCGATCATAACGAAGCCGAGGACGAGAAACCATTTCTTCCCGCCAAGGATGTCCGATAAACGTCCGAGGGGGATAAGACCGGCAACGGTGCAAGCGCCGCCTGCCAGCAAGAGCAGCGAATATTGCGCGCCGTTCATGCCAAGCTTATTCTCGGCGAAGCTCGGCAGAATAGGCACAAGCATGCCCGCGCCCATCGTTTGCAGCACCATTCCGGGCAGCAGCAGACGCATATGCCGAAGACGTTCCTTTAGTATTACGAGCTGTTCGCGTAATGGTAGCGAAGAAGTTGCGCCGCTTGACTTCTGGTTGGTGATGAATAGGGAAAGCAGCCAGCAGAGCAGTGCCAATCCAAGCAATAAATAATAGGTCCAAGCCGTGCTGTGATCGAGCAAAATATTCGTAACTATCGGTCCGGAGCCGATACCGATGAACCAAATCGTGTAGAAGAAGCCCATTTGCATGGCCCGGCGATCCTCGGAAACCTTAGTCAGACATACGATCCAAATCGGCGAAATACCAACGCCGTATAGGGCGGCAGCGGTAATAAACAGCCAGGGCTGCTGCGCAAATTGAAGGAGGAAGATGCCGACGAGCGAAGCTAACAGGCCGGTATGTACAACGAACCGAATAGAGAAGCGGTCGAGTAAATAGCCGATGGCCATTTTGAGCGCTGTATCGGTTAAGTAGTGGGCGGTAATGGCTATGCCAATGATGTCGAGGGACAATCCGAGCGTCTTCTCCCCGAAGATCGGAAGGAAGCTGATTAATGCAGCGCCGCGGACAAATTCAACCAGAAATAAAATGACCGAGAACAGCACAATCTCACGGCCGAACAGACGAGTAGTAATGATGTCACATCCCCTTTGCGCAGGTTAATCGAAATGCAATCACCAGTGGGCAGACGTCCTCTTCATTATATGCAAGCTGGAACAAAAATCCAAGTTACGCCCCCATAGCAGGTAAGCTATAGGATTCCCCAAAAAGTAACGGATCATTGCTTGTTTGACCGGCAGACAGCAAAAAAAGCCTGACCGCTCCAAGGTGGAGCAGCCAGGCTTTACAAAAAACATTAAATGAGCAGATTGAACAAAACCGGATCCTTATTCAGTTCAAGGAAGTTGAGTCCCTTCTTGTGCATGCGCGCAACGAGCGGTTCATAATCGTTACGGTTCTTAAGCTCAATGCCGACGAGCGCAGGACCATTGTCTTTGTTATGCTTCTTCGTATACTCGAAGCGGGTGATATCATCATCGGGTCCGAGCACCTCGTCGAGGAATTCGCGCAAAGCGCCTGCACGCTGCGGGAAGTTGACCATGAAGTAATGCTTCAGCCCTTCGAATACGAGCGAGCGCTCCTTGATTTCCTGCATCCGATCGACATCGTTATTGCCGCCGCTGACGACGCAAACGACTGTTTTGCCGGCGATTTGATCCCGGTACAGATCAAGCGCCGCAATCGGCAGGGAGCCTGCCGGCTCGACGACGATCGCATTCTCGTTATACAGATCCAGCATCGCTGTGCAGGCTTTGCCTTCCGGTACGAGAATAATGTCGTCAATCATATCGCGGCACATGCGGAAGGTGAGCTCGCCGACACGTTTAACGGCAGCGCCGTCCACGAACTTATCAATCGTATCCATCGTCTGCACTTCGCCCGCATCAAGCGAGGCGCGCATGGACGCGGCGCCTTCCGGCTCAATGCCGATCAGCTTCGTGCTTGGCGAGACGGCTTTGACATAAGCGCCAACGCCTGCAGCAAGGCCGCCGCCGCCGATCGTGACGAATACGAAGTCCGGCGCCGATTCGATCGCTTCCATGATCTCTTTGCCGATGGTTCCGTTGCCGGCAATGATCTTCGGATCGTCGAAGGGATGAATGAAGGCCAGGTCGTCCTTGCGGCTCGCCGCAATGGCTTCATTGAAAGCATCGTCGAAGGTATCGCCGGTTAGAATAATTTCAACATCAGCGCCGCCGAAGAAAGCGACCTGATTGACCTTCTGCCGAGGCGTAGTGCTTGGCATATAGATTTTGCCGGGGATACCGAGCGTATGGCAGGAATAAGCGACGCCTTGGGCGTGATTGCCGGCACTGGCGCATACGACGCCGCGCATCACACGCTCTTCGGGAAGCGATTTGATCAAGTGATACGCGCCCCGCAGCTTGAACGAACGGACAACCTGCAGATCCTCCCGTTTCAAATAAACGTTGCAGCCGTAGCGTTCGGACAGCACTCGGTTATGCTGCAGAGGTGTACGTGCCGCCACTTCCTTTACGTGCATTTGCGCTTGTGCAATTTCGGTCAAACCAACAGAGATCGTCGAACTCACATTCCATTCATTTCCCATGACAGCCCATTCCTCCCCGGATACTTATAAACAACAAAAAAATCCCGCCCCTCAAGGGACGAGATTGATCTCGCGTTACCACCCTACTTCCGTTAAACCCTTCATCATCGAAGGCTGAACGGCTCTTTGTCACGTACTAACATACGCGCTCCGTATAACGGCGGATACCGTCCATGCTTACTAACCAAACTTCAAGCAAACTTGAAGCGGGCGGGTTCTGCAAGGCTTCTTCGGGAGGATGCGGCATAGCTCGGCAAACGTCGGCTTTCAGCGGTGCGCCGACTCTCTGGGGATTGTCCATAGCGATGTGCGTGTTCCCATCAACGAATTTCAACATTTCAATTAACCTTGTTATACTCCCAAGCCGTGCAATTGTCAACGGGCAGTTGCCTAGGATATTTAGCCAGCAGTTGGTAAAGATGAGGGAACACGCTAGTGAGGAGTGAAAAAACATGCCTTTCCGAAGCAATCGATGGCTTCAAGCGGATATCATTGCGTTTGTCATTTTGTGGGGATTGCTCGCGCTTTATCCGGTCAACCCATTTGATTGGTGGATGGAAAATATATTGAACTTCCTGGCGGTAATCGGACTCGTGATCGGTTATCGTTATTACAAATTCAGCAACATCGCCTATACGCTAATCACTGTCTTTATCTTGCTGCATACAGTTGGTGCGCACTATGCATACGGGATAACGCCGCTGGATCGATTCATGCACCATGTCTTTGATTTTAAGCGGAACCAGTATGATCGCGTGGTTCATTTTGCTTTTGGCCTACTGCTTGCTTATCCGGCAGTCGAAGTGTTAACAGACGTCACCGGTTTACGCAGAGGCTGGTCCTACCTTCTTGTTCCGTGGCTGCTTCTGGGCTTTGCAGCGATCTATGAAATTGGAGAGATGTATGTGGTATTTGCTGCCCCTCCGGAGAAGGGGAGCATGTTTCTAGGTGCGCAAGGAGACAAGTGGGATGCCCAGCACGATATGGAGGTCACGCTCTACGGTGCGATTATTACGGTGTATGTGTACAGAAAAAAAGGTAAGACCGCTTAAACAAGCAGAGAAAGGTTGTCCGATTAGATGGAAGCGGGCGCCTTTTTTTATTGCATTCAAAAGAGGGTGTTGCTGCAAGACGGCTTGGATTATAATGGATGGCATGGGAATGAGGAGCACGACGAGAAGAGGTGCGGTATGAATACGCGGCTTTATATGGTCAGGCATGCCGAGTCCTCTTACTCGGCTGGAGAGGACCGTACGCGCGGCTTGTCGGAACGAGGACAAGAGGACGTTCAACGAGTAACAAAGCTGCTACGAGATACACCTATCGATGCTGTCGTTTCCAGTCCGTATGCCAGAGCACTGCTGACCGTACAGGGAATCGCCAAGCAGCGCGAATTGCCGATTGTTCCGTATGAGGAGCTGCGAGAGCGAGAGCTTCACGGTGTCGACTATCGGCTTCCTGAAGGTGAGTTTAAGGCGGCCATTAAGCGATCCTTCGCGGATCATGATGCGGTGCTTCCAGGCGGAGAATCTTTCAGGCAGGCGCAGCAGCGGGCAGTGCCGGTTATTAAAGGGCTGCTTCATGATTATCGGGGAAAGTCAGTCGTCGTTGGCACGCATGGGAATGTGATGAGTATGATTTTGCATGCGTTTGATGCTCGTTACGGCTGGGAGTTCTGGAAGAGCACTTCGATGCCGGATGTATACCGATTGGAGTTTCAACTAGATGAGCTGGTAGGAGTGGAGCGTATATGGAGCTAACTTACAGAGAGATGCTGATAGCCGACTATGATGAATCCCACGCGTTGTGGCTGAGGACAGAAGGAATGGTACTGAGCGATGCCGATTCCCGGGAGGAAATTGAAGGCTACTTAGTGCGCAACCCCGGCTGCAGCTTCGTCTGTGAGGATAGCGGCGGGCAAATAGTTGGTACGATATTAGGCGGGCACGACGGCAGGCGCGGCTTCATCTATCATGTGGCCGTGTCGCCGGATCAACGCGGTCAAGGGATTGGCGGACAACTGGTGAAGCGGAGTCTGGACAAGCTGCGCGAAGCGGGCATTCAGAAATGCCACCTGTTCGTGCTGGAGAACAACGAGATTGGCAATCGCTTCTGGGCGCGGTCGGGCTGGACGAAACGGTCGGGCATTGCGATTTTTTCGACGGATACTTGAGGATGGCTGAGTTTGCCTGTATCGTTCGTTAGATTTTCAAAGCGAGGTATTTGGGTGAAATAAGTTGAAAACAAACACTAGGAGGCATAACCAAATGAACCAGACAAGCATTCAGCACATGGTTATTTTCAATTTGAAGCATGAGCAAGGATCGGCTGCGGCGGAGCAGTTCTTGAAGGACGGGGAGCGTCTGTTGACCTCGATTCCGGTTGTGCGGGAGTTCAGCGTGTTCAAGCAAGTTAGCGTGAAGAACGACTATAACTACGGTTTCTCCATGGTGTTCGGCAGCCAGGAAGATTACGAGACTTATAATGCGCATCCGGTGCATGTTGATTTTGTGGAGAACAGATGGATTCCAGAGGTTGACCGATTCTTGGAGATTGATTTTAAGAAATTATATAACGATAAATAGAGAAGCTATTACCGCATGCGCTAGCTAGCGGGATTGGCTGCGGCAAGAAGTAGCTTTCGTGCAGGCTGGGGAGGGATACAGGAAATGACAAGGAGGCAAGCTGCTGCAGGCGCTGTGCTTTCGCTCGCTTTTCCGGGAGTCGTGTATGCCATTCTTTACGCCATTGTAGAACTGAAGAATAGGCAACCGCAGGATTTCGCTTATCATGATAGTTACTTTCTGGTGATGCATGTCGGATGGATCGGCTACATGGCCTGTGCAGCGGTTGTGATGGTATTTTATACGATTGCGGTTGCCGGCTATCGGTTCGTGAAGCGGCTCGGAAGAAGCGACTAAGTACCTCGGGAGAAGAACAAACAACCTTGGGAAAAGGACAAACGGAAGTTGGCTGTAAAACCGAAGTGGGCGGTGGTCTGCGATGTCGCGTCTAATAAAACATGCTGAGCTTCATGAAGCGGGAATCGTGCTATCTGCGATTCGGGAAGCTTTTCAAGAGTTTGAGGGTAAGCTGGTTCCGCAATCGGGGGCGCTGAGGGAAACCGAGGCGAGCATTCGCAGCAAAATGACGGCAGGCGGCGGTGCTGTGATCGTCTGGGAAGGTGCCGAACCGATTGGGACGGCGGTTTACTCGTACAAGGGTACATGCCTGTACATCGGCAGAGTTTCGGTGAAGCCGGAATGGCGCGGAAAGGGCATTGGACGCGAGATCATGTCGTACTTGGAGGCGTTCGCAGGCGAACGCGGCTGCTCGGAAACCGAAGTGGGAGTGAGGCTGTCCATTCCGGGCAACGTAAACTTCTACGCGGGAATGCAGTATGAGGTAAGGGAGCATCTATTCTACCCCGAAGGCACGGACAGCTGGTATGTGATGAGGAAGAGGATCAGTTAGCAAAAATAAAAGGGGCTGCCCTATCATCCGGGTTGGATGGCAGAAGGCAGCTCCTTTTTTGTGTTTGTGGGAGTGGTGCAGGGTAGAGAGGTAACGGTTACCGCCCTTGTGTCGAAGATGCTGCATTTCGCTGTATGAGCGGTACGAGGGACCGCTGTTTGAGTTAAACTGGTGTGAATTGGCCAATGAGCGGTAACAGGTACCGTTCAGATGGATCGAGTTGAGTAGATGTTAGTTGGAATGAGTGCTTACCCGGCCTGGTGAGTGTGTGATTGTGTGAAGTGGTGAGTGAATGTGTGGCTCTGGGAGCTACACATGAGAATAATTCGTCGGTATTGTGCTGGTGTGTTGCTCTGGGAGCTACTCATTGGCTCGAATGGATGTTTTTCTGCCAGAGTGTTGCTCTGAGAGCTACACATGGGATTAATTCGCGGTATTGTGCTGATGTGTGACTCTGAGAGCTACTCTTAGTTTCTTAGCTAGCTGCTCGGATTCGAAAGGATCCGCTCGAACTCCGTGGTGAGAAGGGGCACGACCTCGAACAGGTCTCCGACGATGCCGTAATCGGCGACGCCGAAGATGGGGGCGTCGGGGTCTTTGTTGATCGCGACGATGACGCGGGATTGGCTCATGCCGGCGAGATGCTGGATGGCGCCGCTGATGCCGCAGGCGATGTAGAGCTTTGGCGTGACTGTTTTGCCGGTCTGGCCGATCTGCAGCGCGTAGTCGCAGTAGCCGGCATCGCAGGCGCCGCGCGAGGCGCCGACTGCGCCGCCGAGCACCTGTGCCAGCGCTTCGAGAGGCGCGAAGCCGTCTGCGCTGCGCACACCTCTGCCGCCGGCGATGATGATATCGGCCTCGGCGAGATCGACCCGTCCGCTGGCTTTGCGCACGACGTCGCGGACGATGGTCCATAAAGGCGGGGCGGCGAAGGAAAGCGCCGCGACCGTGCCCTCGCTGCCGGCGTCGACCGGCTCTGCGACGGGCAGGTTATTCGGGCGCACCGTTATGACGCAAAGTGCGCCTCGCTCAATACGCCGCTGCTCGAACGCCTTGCCGGCGTAGAGCGGGCGAGTGAAAATCGCGTCTGCGACATCGCCGTCCTCCGGCACGGTGACGGCAGTCACATCCGCGATGTGGCCGCCTTGCACGGCGGCGGCCACGCGGGGCGCGAGCTCGCGCCCCGCCGCGGTGTGGCCGAGCAGAATGATGCTCGGCTGCACCGCAGCAATGGCTGCGCCGATGGCGGCGGCGTACGCCTCGGGCGCAAAGCCCGCAAGGGCAGGGTCGTCAACGACATGGACGACCCCCGCCCCCCGGGCTGCAAGCTCGGCTGCAGCTGCAGCGAGTGCCGCCGAGCTTGCAGCCGAACCGCCGCCGGCCAAGACGGCATGCACGCTGCCGCCGTCTCCGGCCAGCTGCCTGGCGACGCCGAGCGCTTCCAGCGCCACGCGCCGCAGCTTGCCCTCCGCGCACTCGGCATACACGAGTGCCGTTCGTTTCAATGGATCGCTCATCGCTCGTATACCTCCACGGGATAAATGGTGGTGCTCAGAACAGCTTCGCTTCGCGCTGCAGCAAGTCCGCCAGAGCCGCGGCCTGTTCGCCCGGCGTGCCGGAGAGCTTGCGGCCCGCGGCGCGAACCGGCGGCGCGAGCAGCGCAACCCGCTCCGTCCGCGGCGCCAGGTCATCGGCGGACAGCCCGAGCTCCGCCGCGGTCACCTGCCGAAGCGGCTTGCGCTTCGCTTTCATGATGCCCGGCAGCGAAGGGTAGCGCGGCTCGTTCAGCCCTTGCTGCGCGGTGATGAGCGCGGGGAGGGGGACCTCCACCGTCTCCAAGCCCCACTCGGTATCACGCTCCACAATTGCAGTCAACCCGCCGCTGCCTGCCCAAGCCGCTCCGCTTGTAGCACTTCCGGCATCGCTTCCCACGCCGCCTCCAGCCACCTCGCTTTTAGCACTTCCCGATCTGCTTCCTACACCGCCACCGCCATCCCGCACCTCAACCTTCAGCGCCGCAGACGCATGCGGCAAACCGAGCAGCTCCGCCGCCTGCAGGGCGACACTTCCCGCTCCGCGGTCCACGGCAAACAGGCCGGCCAGCAGGAGGTCCGGCTGCAGCGACTTCACGACTGCGGCCAGCGCCGCCGCGATGGCGCGGTCGTTTCCTTGCAGCCCCTCATCGCTCACATGCACCGCTTCGTCGGCTCCCATCGCAAGACCGGTGCGAAGCGCTTCGACGGCGCGCTCCGGTCCGCAGCTGACGACAATGACGCTGCCGCCATGGGTCTCGCGCAGCCGAAGCGCTTCCTCGAGCGCGTACTCGTCATACGGATTAATGATGTATTTCACGCTATGCTCGGATACAGCCCCGCCAACGAGCTCGATTTTTTCCTCCGTATCAAAGGTTTGCTTCATCAGAACCACTACCTGCATCGGTACCAAACACCTCCCGATCGTTCGTTCGAATTGAAGGCATCAGTCATACGTCCGCTCCGCGTCCGAATACGATAAACTAAGCCCTCTATACATGCTTCGCCCAGTGTTACCTTATGAACTTGGCCCTTGAAATAGACCGCAGCGGGCCCTTCGATGGAGCCCTTTCCGCATGTTACCGCTTGGGAGGACATATACTGAATCACTCCGCGATTCCAGAAAAGGAGGGATCCTTGTGGGGTTTTTAAGTGCGCATCTGCTTGCGGCGTTGTTGCGATGGCTGCTTTTTGCAGGGATGACGGGAACGGCGCTCTGGTGCTTCTACACCGTCGTGATGAGGCGGGTTGGGTACATCCGGATGGGCCGCAGCGGTAGCGGTGGACCCAATCGTCCATCTTCGACTTCCCACGATCCGTCCGATCCCGAAAATGATAACCGTGAGGAGATGCTGCAAACCTCTTCCTTTACGGCAAACGCAGCGCTCGCATCGGCGGCAACGGGAAACGAGAGTACGCGCAGAGGCTGGGAATGGGTGTTTCAGGTGTTTGGCCACCGGAAGCTGCTGAAGGATATTCGCAGCGGGCTTATGCATGTTGTCATCTTCTACGGGTTTATCGTGCTGCAATTCGGCGCGATCGATATCATCTGGAAAGGAATTAGCGGAAAACCGCTGCCGCTCCCGGCCTATGATGCGTTTGTCCAATCTCAGGAAGTGACCGTGCTGCTCGTCCTTCTGGCTATTCTGTACGGCGGCTTCAGGCGTTACGTCGAGCAGCTGAGACGGCTCAAGAGGGGATGGAAGCCCTCTCTTGTGCTTTGGTTTATTGGCGGGCTGATGGTGACGGTCCTCCTCACCCAATCGTTTGACAGACTGCATGCGGCGGGACAGCCGCAGCTCCAAGCGAACTCGCTTTACACAAGCCATGCTCCCGTTTCCTCCACGATAGCGGAAGCGCTGCGGGACATCGGTATGACGGCTGCGGTGGCCAGCGTTTTCTATGAGCTGTTCTGGTGGCTGCATTACGCGGTGCTGTTGGCTTTTCTGGTGTATGTGCCGCAATCGAAGCATTTTCACATTATTACGGCTCCTATTAATTTGTGGCTTCGTCGCAAAACGCCCCCTGGCAAACTGGTGCCGCTCGATCTGGAGGATGAGGAAGCGGAGTCCTTCGGCGTCGGCGCGGTGGAGCAATTTACGTCCAAACAGCTGCTGGATCTCTACGCATGCGTCGAATGCGGTCGCTGCACGAACGTTTGTCCCGCTTCGAACACCGGCAAGCTGCTGTCGCCGATGCATCTCATCGTGAAGCTGCGTGACCATTTGACCGAGAAAGGTGCGGCGATTACCTCCAAATCCCCATGGGTCCCTTCGTTCGGAGGGCAAGTCGATAAGCTGCAGACAAGCGCGCATGTCATGACCAGCGCTACGCCGGTATGGGTGCAGCGCAGCGTTCACCACTCGGCTGCAACGACGATGACGATCGAGCCTACGATGACCGTGCAGCAGCAAGCGTGGAACGTGCATGAGGATACGGCGGTTTCGGAAGTGGCGCTGATCGGCGAGGTAATGACGGAGTCAGAGCTGTGGGCTTGCACCACTTGCCGCAGCTGCGAGGAGCAATGTCCTGTCGGAAATGAGCATGTGGACAAAATCATCGACATGCGCCGATACCTCGTCCTCATGGAAGGCCGCATTCCGGCAGAGGGCCAGCGCGCGATGAACAATATTGAACGTCAGGGCAATCCGTGGGGGTTGCCGCGGGGCGAACGTGCTGCATGGCTAAAGGCGTACGAGGCGGAGTCAGCTGCTATAAGCGGCGGTACGCAACCATCAGCGAAGCCGGTGCGCACGATGCAAGAAGCCGTTCGGCAAGGCGAGCAGCCCGAGCTGCTGCTGTGGGCCGGCACGATGGGAGCTTACGATCAGCGAAGCCGCAAGGTGCTTTTTGCTTTCGTCCGTTTGCTTCAGGAAGCAGGGATTCCGTTTGCCGTGCTTGGCGGCGAGGAGAAAAATTCCGGGGATACGGCGCGGCGCATGGGCAACGAGCTGCTGTTCCAGACGCTTTGCCGCGACAATGTCGAGACATTGCAGCGTTATGGCATCCGGCGAATCGTCACGATTTGCCCGCATACATTCAATTCTTTGAAAAACGAGTACTCCGACTTCGGCTTAAGCGCTTCGGTCGTTGTCGAGCATCATACGACAATGCTTGCCCGTCTTGTCGCACAAGGGAAGCTGCGGCCCGTTCATCAGGTGAAGGAGCGGATCGTGTATCACGATTCCTGCTACCTAGGCAGGTACAACGGCATCTATGATGCGCCGCGCCAAGTGCTTGCTTCGATCCCGGGCGTCAAGCTGGTCGAGATGGAGCGAAGCCGGCAGAACGGGATGTGCTGCGGAGCCGGCGGCGGCCTCATGTGGATGGAAGAACGCACCGGTCTGCGCGTGAATGAGGCCAGAACCGCACAGGCGCTGGAAACCTCGCCAACGGTGATCGGTTCGGCTTGCCCGTACTGTCTCACGATGATGGAGGATGGTATCAAGCAGCTTGGCGTGGAGGAGACCGTAAGAGCAAGGGATGTTGCAGAACTGCTGGCGGAGAGCGTATTCGGCAAACCGCAAGCAAGCACAGTCACTTAAAAGGGGGGAGCTATGTGGGAGTACGAGCTTCACGGTCGACACCAATTCGCCGCGCGGCTGTTATTGGATCGGGTGTTATGGGAGCCGGCATCGCCGCTCATCTAGCCAATGCAGGCATCAGCGTGCTGCTGCTCGACGTACCGCCTGCGACGTTGACCGAGCAGGAGAGCCGTGCCGGCTTGACGCTGGAGGATCGAAGTGTCCGCAATCGACTGGCAGCGGGCAGCATTGCGAAGCTGGCGGGCCTGCAGCCGCCTGCTCTGTATGATTTGGCATTTGCGCAGCGGATTACGGCGGGCAATCTGGAGGATGATCTCGCCAAGCTGGCTGGCGTAGAGTGGATTATTGAAGCGGTGGTGGAGCGGCTCGATGTGAAACGAAATGTGTTTGCCCGTGTGGAAACGGTGCTGAAGCCGGGGACGCTCATTACGACGAACACCTCCGGGCTGTCGGTTGCGGCGATGTCGGAAGGGCGAAGCCAAGCGTTTCGGAACCATTTTGCAGCGGCGCATTTCTTCAATCCGCCCCGCCATATGAAGCTGGTTGAGCTTGTGGCAGGTCCGGATACGGATGCTGCTGTTATGAGTCGCCTGACGCGTATCTGCGAGCTTCAGCTCGGCAAAGGTGTCGTCATTGCGAAGGATACGCCGAATTTCATCGCCAATCGGATCGGAACGTACGGCATGCTGACCACGATTGCGGCAATGAAGCAATATGGACTAAGCGTCGATGAGGTTGATGCCCTGACAGGTCCGGCAATGGGACGTCCGAAGACGGCTACGTTCCGCATGCTCGATTTAGTCGGACTCGATACGCTGCTTCATGTTGTGGATAATGTGCGGGAGCGCAGTGAGGATGCCATTGACCAAGAAGCGTTCACAAGACCTCCGGAGCTTGAAGCGCTTGTAGCGCGCGGCTGGATTGGGGAGAAGGCAGGAGCTGGATTTTATCGCAAAATCAAGCGGCCCGGCGGCGGCAGCGATATCGAAACCTTGCAGCTGGATACGATGACTTACGCGGCGAAGAGGAGCGTGAATTCGCCGATCATTGAAGCGTCGAAATCGGCAAAAGGCGCGGCCGGCAAGGTGAAAGCGCTGCTCTTCACGGATACGAACGACCGCTACGCGCAGTTTGCTTGGCAGTCCATCAAGACGGTGCTGCTCTATGCGGCTCATCAGATCGGCGTTGTGGCGGACACGGTCCATGATGTGGATCGCGCGCTCGTCTGGGGCTTCAATTGGGAGCTCGGACCTTTCGAGCTGTGGGATGCCATTGGCCTTGAACGGTCGGTACAGCGGATGCGCGCCGAAGGTGACGATATTCCGACGTGGCTCTCCGAGTGGCTGGCATCGGGAAACGCAAGTTTCTACAAAGAAGAGGGCCAGCGCAGGTTCTATGTGAATCGCGAGGAATATCGGGTGCTGCAGGAGGAGCCGGATGTCATTTCGCTGGCTGGTCTCAAACGAGCCGGCAAAGTCATTCTGGGCAATTCCGGCGCATCGCTGCTCGATTTGGGCGACGAAGTCGCTTGCTTGGCTTTCCACTCCCCGAACAATGCGATTGGCGGGGACATTCTGACAGCGATTCGCCAAAGCGCAGACGAGGTCAGCCGCAATTGGCGCGGACTTGTCGTCGCGAATGAGGGTCGGCATTTCTGTGTCGGCGCTAACCTGATGATGCTGCTGATGGAAGCGCAAAACGGCGATTTCGATGAAGTGGACGACATCATTCGCTTGTTCCAAGACAGCATGCTGCTGCTCAAACGGCTGGACCGTCCGGTCGTTGCCGCACCTCATCGGATGACGCTTGGCGGCGGGGTGGAAGCCTGCCTGCCCGCGGATGAAATTATCTACGCTGCGGAGACGTATTTTGGCCTCGTTGAGACCGGTGTTGGGCTCATTCCTGCCGGAGGCGGCTGCAAGGAAGCGGCGGCTCTGGCAGCTTCGCGCGCCGGAGCGGGGGGCGATCTGCAGCCGCATGTGAATGCGCTGTTCGAGACCATCGCGATGGCGAAGACTTCGGGCAGCGGCTACGACGTGCAGCGCATCGGCCTGATGCGGCCGCAGGATCGCGTCATTATCCGCGGCGAGAGCCGCGTGGCGGAGGCGAAGCGGCGCGTCCTTGAACTTGATCAAGCGGGCTACACGCCGCAGCCTGCGGGAGCCCGCATCCGCGTAGCGGGGCGCGAAGGCCGTGCCGTGCTGCAGCTGGCCGTCGACGCGATGCGCCTTGGCGGGCAAGTAAGCGAGCATGACGTGCGCATCGGCCGCAAGCTCGCGCATGTCCTCGCCGGAGGCGATGCCGCGCCTGGCGCGGCAGTGAGCGAGCAGTATTTGCTTGATTTGGAACGCGAAGCGTTCCTCAGCTTGTGCGGGGAGCCGCTGACGCAGGCGAGGATGCGGCATATGCTTGCAACGGGTAAGCCGCTGCGGAATTAGCGAGTAGAAGGAAGTTAAGTTCAAGGAGGTGACCGCCAATGTTGAAAGCAAACCATCCGCTCGACGCTGTCATTGTGTCGGCGGTACGGACGGCTGTAGGCAAAGCGAAGAAAGGCAGTCTGGCTGATACGAGAGCTGAGGATCTGGGCCGAGCGGTGCTCCGTGCTGCGGTTGACCGCGTGCCCGGACTGACGTACGGCGATGTGCAGGACGTTATTATCGGGTGCGCCATGCCCGAAGGCGAGCAGGGCTTGAACTTCGCCCGCATCATGACGCTGTATGCGGGGTATCCGGTAACGACGCCGGCCGTTACGGTGAATCGCTTCTGTGCCTCCGGCTTGCAGGCGATTGCTTACGCGGCGGAGCGAATCCGGCTCGGCGAGGCAGAGGTCGTGCTCGCCGGTGGTGTGGAAAGCATGAGCCATGTCCCGATGACCGGCTTCAAGCTTTCGCCGCATCCCGGCATTGCCGATGCGATGCCGGAGGTGTACATGGGCATGGGCCACACCGCCGAGGAGGTGGCCCGGCGCTATGGGATCAGCCGCGAGGCGCAGGATGCTTTCGCTGCGGAGAGCCACCGCAAGGCGGCGCAGGCGCAAGCGGAAGGCCGGTTCCAGGGCGAGATCGTTCCCCTTCAGGTGCAGCGGGAAGGGGTAGACGATAACGGCCGGCCGTGGGTGCGCAGCTTGCTCTTTGACCGGGACGAAGGGGTCAGGGCAGATACGACCCCGGAGGTGCTGGCGAAGCTGAAGCCTTCCTTCGCGCGCGAAGGGACGGTTACGGCGGGCAATACCTCGCAGATGAGCGACGGCGCCGCAGCCGTAATCGTGATGAGCCGTGCGCGTGCAGAGAAGCTGGGGATTACGAAGCCGCTGGCCGTCTTCCGCGCCTATAGCGTAGCTGGCGTTGCTCCTGAAGTTATGGGGATCGGCCCTATTGAAGCAATTCCGAAGGCGCTGGACCGTGCCGGTATTACGAAAGAGCAGGTGGATGTGTTCGAGCTGAACGAAGCCTTTGCCGCGCAATGCCTGCCTATTATTGAACAGCTGGGCTTAGATCCGGATCGCGTCAATGTAAATGGCGGCGCCATTGCGCTCGGTCATCCGCTTGGCTGTACGGGAACGAAGCTGACTGTCTCGCTCATCCACGAGCTGCAGCGCCGCGGCGGCGGAATCGGCGTCGTCTCGATGTGCATCGGCGGCGGCATGGGCGCAGCAGGCGTGATCGAAGTATCGCCATGATAGAAAGGAGTGAACGTCAGATGGCGCAAAACAATCGATGGGGCGGCCGGTTTGTCGTGGAGGATATGTCGCCGGGCGCAGTCGTCACCCCGGAGGATTTTACCGATGAGCAGCGGATGATTGCAGATGCGGCGCGCGCTTTTCTTGTGGGCGAAATTCGCCCCCGCGATGCCGAAATCGAAGCGCTCGATTACAAGCTGACGGTGGAGCTGATGCAGAAGGCCGGCGAGCTCGGCTTGCTCGGTGCTGACGTGCCGGAAGCATACGGCGGGCTGGGTCTCGATAAGGTAAGCTCGACGCTGCTCGCGGAGACATTGGCGGAAGCCTCCTCGTTCGCACTCTCCGTCGGGGCGCATGTCGGCATCG
The DNA here is from genome assembly GCF_059383835.1 of Paenibacillus sp. J22R98. Taxonomy (NCBI): domain Bacteria; kingdom Bacillati; phylum Bacillota; class Bacilli; order Caryophanales; family Paenibacillaceae; genus Paenibacillus; species Paenibacillus sp. J22R98. Next base: position 264,151 of record NZ_JBXENW010000009.1, on the reverse strand, counting down.
GCACATTGCCGATCGTCTTCTTTGGTTCGCAGGCTCAGAAGGAGAAGTATTTGCCCGACCTCGCTGTCGGCAAGAAGATCGCCGCTTACTGCCTGACGGAGCCCGCTTCCGGCTCCGATGCACTCGGTGCGCGCACAACGGCAAGGCTGACGCCGGACGGGAAGCACTATATTTTGAACGGCTCGAAATTATATATTACGAACTCCGGATTTGCGGATTTGTTCATCGTGTACGCGAAGGTGAACGGGGACCATTTTACCGCCTTCATCGTGGAACGCGGCTTGCCGGGCTTCAGCATCGGACCGGAGGAGCACAAGATGGGCATTAAAGGCTCCTCGACCTGTCCGATTTTCTTCGACGATACGCCGGTTCCCGTTGGGAACGTGCTGGGCGAAGTGGGCAAAGGCCACCTCATCGCCTTTAATATTCTGAATATCGGTCGTTTCAAGCTGGCGGCAGCATGCGTCGGAGGGGCGAAGGAAACGGTTGGGCTTGCCGTCAAATATGCCAATACGCGTAAGCAGTTCGGCCGGGCCATTGCGTCATTCCCGCTGATTGGCGCGAAGCTGGCGGATATGAATATCGCCACGTACGTGCTGGAGAGTATGGTCTATCGAACAGCAGGCTGGATCGACGAAATGCTCAAGGAGAGCGAGGCTGAGGGTTCGGCGAGCGAAGGTGCTGATGCCGGGGCGATTGCGGCAAAAGCCATTTCCGAGTATGCGCTGGAATGCTCCATTAACAAAGTTTTTGCGACGGAAGTGCTCGACTATGTAGCGGACGAAGGCGTCCAAATTCATGGGGGCTACGGCTACATCAAGGAATACAAGGTAGAGCGAATCTACCGCGATTCTCGGATTAACCGCATCTTTGAGGGTACGAACGAGATCAATCGGATGCTCATTCCCGGCACTCTGATGAAGAAAGCGCTCAAGGGTGAGCTGCCGCTCCTGCGTAAAGCACGAGCTTTGCAGGCGGAGCTGCTGCAGCCTATGCCTCTTCCTCTATTCGATGAGCCGCTCAGCAAGGAAACGTTCCGCATTCAGCAGGCCAAAAAAATCTTCCTCGCCGTCGGCGGCATGGCGGTGCAGAAGTACGGACTTGCACTGGAGCAGCAGCAAGAGGTGCTGTGCCTCTTAGCCGATATGATGATTCAAGTGTTCGCGATGGAAAGCGCCAATCTGCGTACCCGCAAAATGCTGCTGCGAGGCGATTCCGCGGCAGCTGCAGCTACACAAAATGCAATCGACATGACAGTCGTATTCGTTCAGGAGGCGATGGAACGGATCGAGCGGTACGCCAAAACAACGCTAGCCGCGCTGGAAGAAGGGGATGCGCTCCAAACCCAGCTGGCCGTCATGAAGAAGCTGACACGCTCCCCGCTTGTCGATACGATCTCGCTTAAACGCGGCATTGCCGCGCGCGTCATCCGCAGCCAGCAATATACGTTGTAGGGGGAGGCGTTTGGAGATGGAACAACCGCAAGAGAGGCCCTGGCTTCGCTGCTACCCCGGTGAAATTGCGCCTGATGTGGAAATTCCGAATATAAGCATAAGCGATATGCTGCTTCAAACCACCGCCAAATACCCTAACCATGAAGCGCTGCATTTCTACGGCAAGAAAACAACCTACCGCGAGCTGCTGGCCGCTTCCCAGCGATTCGCCGCAGGGCTGCAGGCTGCCGGCATCAGCAGAGGCGACCGTGTCGCGATCATGCTGCCGAACTGCCCGCAGACCATCATCGCTTACTTTGGCGTGATGCTCGCCGGCGCCGTTGTCGTCATGACAAACCCGCTCTATGTGGAGCGGGAGCTGGAGCATCAGCTCAAGGATAGCGGCGCGGCAGCGATACTGACGCTGGATCTGCTGTACCCCCGTTTGGAACGGGTGCGGGGCAAGACGCCTGAGGAAGGCCCCGTACCCAAGCTGCTTACCGTCATCGTCACCTCTATTCAAGATGCGCTCCCTTTTCCCAAAAACCTGCTCTTCCCGATCAAACAAAGGCGCTCCGGCAATAATCCGAAAGTTGCTTATGGTAAGCACGGCGTGACGCGTTACACCTCCTTTATGTCGAAAGCACCTAAGCTGCCATCCGAGGTGGATGTTGATCCCGCTAATGATGTTGCGCTAATTCAATACACCGGGGGCACCACGGGGATTGCAAAAGGCGTCATGCTCACGAACCGGAACTTAATCGCGAATGCCAAGCAGTCCGTGGCGTGGTTTTACCGGATGGAGGAGGGGAAGGAACGTTTCCTTGCCGCGCTGCCGCTCTTTCATGTATTCGGATTAACGGTCATTATGAATTTGTCCGTGATGATTGGCGGCACGATTATACTGCTCCCTCGCTTTGAGGTAGGTGTGGTGCTGGAGACGATCAAGAAGCTGAAACCGACGCTTTTTCCAGGTGCGCCGACGATGTACATCGCCCTCTTAAATCATCCCGATGTGAAAAAATATGACTTATCTTCTATTCGAGTATGCGTCAGCGGGTCGTCTCCCTTGCCGCTAGAGGTGCAGACGCAGTTCGAAGCATTAACCGGCGGCAAAATTATTGAAGGCTACGGCCTAACGGAAGCGTCGCCGGTGACGCATGTCAATCCGATCTGGACCAAACGCAAAATCGGTACGGTCGGTCTGCCCTTCCCTAACACAGAGGCCAAAATCGTCGATATGACGACAGGAGAAGATCTTCCGCAGGGAGAGGTCGGCGAGCTGCTCGTGCGCGGTCCGCAGGTAATGCTCGGCTACTGGGGAAGGCCGGAGGCTACCGCTGCGACAATTCAGGACGGGTGGCTGCGTACCGGAGACTTGGCGCAAATGGATAGTGACGGCTTCTTCGCGATCGTGGACCGGATCAAAGATATCATTATCGCAGGGGGCTTTAATATCTATCCACGCGAGGTGGAAGAGGTGCTCTACGAGCATCCCGGTGTGCGTGATGCCGCCGTTATTGGCGTGAAGGACGCGTATCGGGGAGAGACGGTGAAGGCGTTTATTGTGCTGCGCAAGGATGTGAACATTTCATCGATGCAGCTTGATCGGTGGTGCAGAGATCGGTTGGCTGTGTTTAAGGTGCCGCATCTGTATGAATTTCGAACTGAGCTTCCCATGACGATGATTGGGAAGGTGCTGCGGCGCAAGCTGCAGGAGGAGGAAGCGAATGAGCGAGAAGGAAACGGGGCCGGGACCGGAACCGGGGTTGATACGCCCCCATAATGCGCGAGCGGCGCTTGATGCGCTGGCTGAGGCGGCCAAACCGACATTCTGGGGACACCTTGGCTGTGAGCTGGATCATGCAGAACCGGGGAAGGCGGTCGTGTCGCTGAATGTGCGTCCGGAACATCTGAATCTTGCCCGCATCGTTCATGGCGGCGTGCTGGCCTCATTGCTTGATAATGCGATGGGGCTTGTCGTTATTTTGGAGTGTCCGGGTGAGAAGACGGTGACGACGCAGCTGAATATCCACTATTTGCAAAGTACGGGCATAGGAATTATCCGCTGTGAAGCGCTTCTTATTCATAAATCGAGAAGAACACTCACAATGCAGGGGCGTATTGTCGATAATAATGAAGAACTGCTTGCATGGGGGAGCGGAACGTTTCGCAGAGTAACTTAATTGTAACATGTTACATTTTCGCAGAGGGTTGTTCGTGACATTGAAAGCGTTATCCCTTTCCCCTATAATTAGCATATCTGGAAAACAAACCGGGGGAGAGGGGAGAATGACGTGGTTAGTCCATGGATGACGAACGTGGTTATCTTGTTTGGCATCATTGTCGCAATTGTGGGTGTAGTAGCCTATTTGCGAGTCTATAAGAATAGTGCCTGGTCAGCCTCATCGCCATCGAACTCTCACCGAACCGATCAACCTAGCGAAGATCTCATTCAGTCGGCTGAAGAGTCGGCTGCGACCAGACAAGAGACCGTAGAAGACGACAAAAACTGAAGGAATTGTAAAATTAATTCTGTTCGCTTTTATATCTAAGTTTAAAATGTTATAATTGATTGATAAATGAGACAATTTCATTTTGAACATGAGACTGTTTCAATGTAACAATTTCAACATTTGATTTCATTTCTGTTCCCTAAACTCCTAACCCACCTTCATACAAGCCGATCGTTCGACATCAATGAGGAGTACCAGCCGCGGTTCAAGTTCCGCCGTGCGCGTTCTCGTGCAGTAATTGTTAGGACCACTAAGCCGATGCTAGGAGGGGATTTCATGGCGAAACGCAGCCATAATGAAGTCAAAGAAAGCCTCAAGGAACTAACAAGAATTTTTCAGCCGAAAGATTCACGGAAGTTTGTCCGAGACTATATCCGCAAATATCGTATTATGGGCGGATATGAGGAGGAACTGACCATGCTCGTTGAGCATGAGATGGGACGACTTCGATCATCCGTAAGCTAAATAAGTTGAACCATTAACCTTGCCCGGCACGATAGGGACAAGGTTTTTTTGTTTTATCCTGTATGGAGGGATGCCGTATGATTCATTACAAGACCGATGAACAGCTGCTCCTTATTCGCAAAGCCGGCCGGATCGTTGCGGGCTGTCACGCCGAGATTGCGAAACGGCTTCGACCCGGCGTGACAACGCTTGAGATCGACCGGTTCGTGGACACCTATATGCGCCAAAATGGGGCACGGCCCGCGCAGAAAGGCTACAAAGGTTACCCCTATGCGACTTGCGCTTCGACCGGCGAGGTTGTTTGTCATGGTTTCCCGAAGGATGTTCCGCTTCGCGAAGGGGAAATCGTGACCATCGATATGGTCGCGGAGCTTGATGGCTGGATGGCGGATTCGGCATGGACGTATGCGGTTGGCCATGTCAATCCGGATCTGCAGCGGCTGATGAATGCGACGAAACATGCGCTCTATCAAGGGATTGCGCAGGCAACTGCGGGCAAACGTATAGGCGATATCGGCAATGCGGTGCAGCGCGTGGCGGAAACGGAGGGGTACTCCATCGTCGATGCGTTCATTGGACACGGCATCGGACGAAACATACACGAGGAGCCGCAGGTACATCACAAGGGGAAGGCGGGTACTGGCAAGAAACTCGCCAAAGGCATGGTCATCACCATCGAACCGATCTTCGTCACGGGGAGACCGTACATCAATATTGATCAGGACGGCTGGACGGCCCGGACGCTGGATGGATCAATCGGTGCGCAATATGAGCATACGGTGGCGATTACGGATGGGGAGGCTTTTATACTGACGAGTTAGCAGCTTGTTAGATGCGCTGAGAGGAGGGGGCGTCGTGCAGACTGCGCGCCTCCCAGCGGCGCGGTGCCATCGCGGCAAGCGGGTTTCATCGCGTCATGCGGTGCTGAATCCGCACGTCGGCGCTCATACTCTCGCCACGCTGGGTCGCTGGATTGTTCTAGCCCTTCTTGGTTACTTGGGAGATCGTCGGTATTGGCGCGGCGTTACGCCGGTTTTCTTCTTAAACAGCTCGTTAAAAAACTTCATATCCTGGTAGCCGGATTGGGCGGCAATTTCACTGATCTTAGCATCTGTGCGCAGCAGCAGCTTACAGCTAAGATCAATTCGTGCGCTCTGCACGTAATCCAGAAAAGTCACGCCCGTCGCCTTCTTGAAGCCACGCTGAAAATGCCGCTCGCTTATGCCCAGCTGCGCCGCCATATCGGCTACGTGCAGTTCTGAAGTGCAGTTGGCGTCAATCTGCTCCACGATCTGCTGCATTGAAGCGGATGCCGTGGGCATCGGCTGCTGTTGCTGCATGGTCTGTGGCTGCGACTTCTCCAGCCATCTGCGGTAGACCATGATGAGCAGCTCAATGGTTGCGGCACATAGATTAGTGGTGAACCCGGGCTTGCGAGACGTGAACTCGTCATGCAATTTATGAAAGAGCTGCTGGCCTTCTTCGTTGCGATCCCGCACATGAAGCCATTGGCCGGCCTTATTCAGCTCTCTTAGAGAATCTGTTATTTGTGGGTCTGCGTGAACGGCTTGCAAGAGCTTGTCCAGCTGTTCCGTGGTGAAGATGCAATTGTACATGATGAGCGAGCTGCCTTTTGCCGTGGAGCTGGGGCGGAATACATGGGAGATGCCGACCGGAATGAAGAAGAGGTCGCCGCGGGAAACGGGCATTTGGTCGTCCCCGATATAATGAAAGCCGGTACCTTCCGTTACCATGCAGAGTTCGATAAAATCATGCGCGTGCATGACGAGGTCGAAAGATTCATGTACACGGTTGACGAAGATCGGCAATTGCTCTGATCCGTGATCCGCCGGGAATAGGGAGGAGTAGGGCAGCAGCCGCTCTCCTTTGGAGAAATTTTGAATGGATTTATCAGGCATTGGCCGCGTATCCCCTCCTCTTGTTGAGTAATATTATAGCGGATCTGTCCATGGGCGCACATGATTTTGGCTAAACCGGAAATAATAGCCGAAATAGATGGAGGTGTTTCCCATGTGTCAGTCAATATCCATAACGGCTCAAGCTTCTGAGCTGACGGAGCGGTTCGAACTCGACAATGTACTGTTCTATATTTCTAACCGGTATGAAGTTAACCCAACGGATTCGGTTTCGGCGATTATTGAGACGAAGAACGGAAGAATTCTGGATGAGTTCAGGTGGGGGATGGTGCCGTACTGGGCTCGCGATTCGGTGCGGATGGACAGCTCCGAGTTGTTTGAAAAACCGATTTATGAGCGTATTGCGAATAAGCAGCGCTGTATCATTCCATGCACAGGGTTCTATGTGACCCGCACCATTGGCAAGGAAGTTCATCGGATGAAGCTTACGATGCGAAGCGGGACGTTTGCGATCGCAGGGCTCTATGATGTGTTCCGTCCGGCTTCCGGCGAAGAGATGCGTACCTGCACGATGCTGATGACGGAGGCGAACTCGCATGTATCTCCGTATCAGCCGCTGATGCCGGCGATCCTGGAGCAAGACGACATCAGCGATTGGCTGCAGCGCGGGCAGCGGACGCCGTATGAGTTGCGATCCATGCTTCGCCCAATGGATGCGCTGCGTATGGTCGCCATTCCGCTGTCGCCGAGCATCGACGATATGGTCGACTTCGAGTCACCGCGCACGGAGTGGGGCAGAGGAATGGGTTGACGTTTGTGGGAGGCCGCCAAGGTTATATTGGCGGCTTTTTTTGTTGTGGGAAGGAATGTGTGACTTGGTGTTCATTTCATAAAAGGTGGACGTTTATAGTCATCGTTTACTTTATAGGCGGCGTTTATTGCAGATCGTCTAGTTATTAGCGAACCATCCAATCCCGCCACTCACAGCTACTTTTGCGTACCATAAGCGGCATATCCGCTTATAGCACTCAAAACACCTGAAAATGGATTGTTTAAGCGGCTATTCCGCTTAAACATCGAATCAACCACCGCATCTCGCCTCGCACAGCCACTTTTGCGTACCATAAGCGGCATATGCGCTAATGACCTCCAAAACCGCCGAAAAGGGGCCGTGTAAGCGGCTATTCCGCTTACACCTCGAACCGACCAGTCAATCCCGCCAATTTCTGTTGAAGTGAGAGTTCGAAAATCTAACTCTTATCACCGAAACTGCACCGAAATGAAGCTGAGAGTCCCGAAATCGAACTCTCAGAGCTCAAGCTAACCAATCCCACTACCAAGTGTGGAGCCGAAAGTTCCTATATCGAACTCTCGTCACCGAAACTGCGGCGAAATGAAGCCGAGAGTCCAGAAATCGAACTCTCAGGGTTCAAGCTAACCAATCTCGCCACTCTGTGTGGAATCGAGAGTTCGAATATCATACGCTCGCCTCCGAGGTCCCCTCCTCAAGCAGAGCAGCACCACGCCAACTCACTCCCGCGCCGTGCGCTCCGCGATTAAATCCGAGGGCAGCTTGCCGATGATGCGTTTGAAAATACGATTGAAATACGAGGGATCGCTATAACCGAGATGCTCGGAGATATCCTGTGCGGTTAGTTGGGAGTGGCGCAGCATGTAGTGGGCCGTTTTCATTCGTCTGCGGTGCACGTATTCGCTGATGGTGAGGCCGGTTACTTTGCGAAAAAGCGATGCTGCGTAATTCGGGCTGACGTTGATGCAGGTGCCGAGCTCGAGCTTCGTGATTTTGCCGCGGTAATTGTCTTCGACGTAGCGCTTCATCCGCTCAATGTGCTGGATGGAGGACGGCGCCTTCTCGCCCTCGTCATACTCCCGGCTGATCGTCACGATCAGCTCGGTCAGCAGCGCCGAGCACATGACGGAGAAGTAACGGTCGCGGGCACTCCACTGCTCCACGATATAGAGCAGCTTCTCCAGCAGCAGCTCCGGCATATGCGTGACCCAGCGAAGCGGTGTCCTTCTCGCCAGAATAGGCAGCAGCTGCATCGCCGAAATATCGGCCGGGCTGAAGCGCACCGTAACGCTCTCGCGGATGCTCCCCGCGCCATGCAGCTCCGCGGCGGGAACGCCGGCCGGGATAAGCAGCAGCTCGTTTTTGCGACAGCTGATCGTTTGGCCGGAGTAGGTGTAGCTGGTTTGGCCGAAGCGGACCCATACCAGCGTATAGCTATCCATTCCGAGCACGCGCCGCTCCCCTTGCAGAATGCCGCGTTCTTGCCGGATATCGAAGATATGGAACATGGGGCAACGCTCGCTTTCAGACAATGATCGTACTATTTTACAACCACTGTACTATAGTCCTATGTAATCGTGCAATTGTTCTCTTACAATAAAAAGTAACAGAACGATATTAGACTTGGGAGTGATCGACATGAAAAAGACGGCGATTGTATGCACGATGGGACCTGCTTGTATGTCGGCTGATATGTTAGAAGAAATGCTGAAAGCAGGCATGAATATAGCAAGACTGAATTTGGCGCATGGCGAGCTGGATGACCACCGCGGACGGATTTTATCGGTTCGGGCAGCAGCGAGCAAGTTGAACGTACCTGTTTCGATTATGCTGGATATTAAAGGACCGGAAATTCGGACAGGGGTCCTTCAAGAATCCTCTTACATGCTAAGAAGCGGTGAGTTCCTGACGTTGACGACAGAACAGATCGCAGGTACGGCTTCGCGCATTTCGGTTTCTTATGACTTGGCCAAAGATGTTACCGTCGGCTCGCGCATTATGATCGATGACGGTTTGATCGAGCTGCAAGTGGTTCGTATTGAAGGCAGCGATGTGGTTTGCGTTATTTTGAACGGCGGCATCATTAAGTCTCGTAAAGGCGTTAACCTGCCGGGTATTCAAACAAGCCTGCCGGGCGTAACGGAGAAAGACAAGCTGCATATCGCCTTCGGTATCGAAACGGGCGTCGATATGATCGCGATGTCGTTCGTCCGCCGCGCGGAGGATGTGCTTGAAGTGAAGCGTCTGCTGGCAGAGAAGGGCGCGAGCCATATCCAAATTATTTCGAAAATCGAGAACCAAGAAGGTCTGGATGAGCTTGCCGCAATCGTGGAAGCGTCTGAAGGCATCATGGTTGCTCGCGGCGACCTTGGCGTAGAGATTCCGATTGAAGACGTGCCGATGGCGCAGAAGCGGATGATTGCAGCGTGTAACCGCGCAGGCAAATTCGTTATTACAGCTACGCAAATGCTGGATTCCATGCAAAGCAACCCGCGTCCGACACGCGCAGAAGCATGCGATGTTGCCAATGCGGTATGGGATGGCACGGATGCGGTTATGCTCTCCGGCGAGACAGCCTCGGGTAACTATCCGGTTGAGGCGGTTCGTACGATGGCGGCAATTGCGATCAAAGCGGAGCAAGCGGCGGGCGATTTTGCAAAGAAAGATTTGATTGAAGCTTAGCAGATCGTTTAAAGTGAGTAGATACGGATTAACGGCTGTCGCTATGTTCGAACCAATCACGCGTAGCGCGGTGCGTTTTGCGATTTACTAACGTTGGGCGGGAATGACAAGATGCACGTATTAACGGTTGATCATATTTCAAAGACCTACGGTGAAAAAATATTGTTTCAAGACGTGTCGTTCGGCGTGGAAACGGGCGACAAAATCGGAATTATCGGCGTCAACGGCACCGGTAAATCGACGTTTCTTCAAGTTGTTGCAGGAACAGAGCCCCCTGATTCGGGCTCTATTCTTGTTGCTGGGGGCGTAACGGTGCGGATGCTCTCGCAGGATCCGCAGTTTGATCCCGAGCAGACCGTGCTGGAGCATGTGCTCGGCGGCGATTCGCCGCAAATGGTTGCGGTGCGCGCCTATGAAGAGGCGCTGCAAGCGTTGGAGCTGCTGCCGGGCGACGCCGGGCTGCAGGAACGGCTCGTTCGCGCCAATCAGCGGATGGCGGAGCTGGATGCTTGGGGCATCGAGAGCGAGGCGAAGATCGCACTCTCGAAGCTTGGCATCGCAAGCTATGGCGCCAAGCTCGGTACGCTCTCCGGCGGTCAGCGCAAGCGTGTCGCGATGGCTGCGGCGCTGATTCAGCCAGCCGATGTGCTGCTGCTCGATGAGCCTACCAACCATATCGACAACGAATCCGTCGCATGGCTGGAAGGGATGCTGCAGAAGCGCAAAGGCGCGCTTCTTATGATTACGCATGATCGGTACTTCCTGGACCGGGTCAGCAACCGGACGCTGGAGCTCGACAAAGGGAAAGCTTATTTCTATACGGCGAACTACAGCAAGTTTATTGAATTGAAGCTCGACCGGGAGGAGCGGGAAGCGGCGTCGGAAGCGAAGCGCAAGAACCTGCTTCGCAACGAGCTTGCTTGGATGCGAAGAGGTGCGCAGGCGCGGTCGACTAAGCAGCAGGCACGTATTCAGCGTTTTGAAGCACTGAGCGCCGCAGCTCCGGAGAAAGCGAACGGGAAGCTCGAGGTTTCCGTGGCTTCCACGCGGCTCGGTAAGAAGATAATCGAGCTGGAAGGGTTGACTAAAGCCTTCGAGGGGCGGACGGTTATCCGCGATTTCAGTTACATTGCGGTTCCCGAGGATCGCGTTGGCATCGTCGGCCGTAACGGTCTGGGCAAGTCGACGCTGCTGAAGCTGATCGCCGGCAAGCTGGAGCCGGATGCAGGCGAGGTGCGGCTTGGCCCGACGGTGAAGCTCGGCGTCTTCTCGCAGGAGCGCGAAGAGATGGACGAGACGATGCGCGTCATCGATTACATCCGCGAGAGTGCGGAGCGCGTGACGACCGGCGACGGAACGAACATAACCGCTGGGCAAATGCTGGAGCGATTCCTGTTCCCGCCAGCGCAGCAGTGGACGCCGATTGCGAAGCTCTCCGGCGGAGAGAAACGCAGATTGCAGCTGCTGCGCGTGCTGATGGAAGCGCCGAACGTGCTGCTGCTCGATGAGCCGACGAATGATTTGGACATTACAACGTTAACGGTGCTGGAGGATTATTTGGACGACTTCCCGGGCGTCGTGTTCACCGTATCCCATGACCGTTACTTCTTAGACCGCACATCCGATCGCATCTTCGCTTTCGAAGGGGATGGCGTCATCGAACAGCATGTGGGCAACTTCTCGGATTATCAGCAGTATGCGGCGCAGTACGGCAATCGTTCCGGTACGAACGCCGGCACAAGCGGCGCGGCAGTTGCGGAGCGCAAGGCGGAAGCTGTTTCGGCTACGCCGGCCGCGACCGGCAACGACCCTGCTCTTCCGACCAAAATGACCTACAAAGAGCAGAAGGAATTCGAATCCATCGATTCGGATATCGAGAAAGCCGAAGCGGCGCTTGCAGCCGTTCAAACGAAGATGGAAGTATCGAGCAGCGACTCGGCTACGTTGCAAGATCTGCTGAAGGAACAGCAGGAGCTCGAGACAAAGCTGGAGCAACTGATGGACCGCTGGGCATACTTAAACGAACTTGCCGAGCAAATTGCGGCGAATAAGAAGAAATAGATGAGATGCGAAAAAGACACCTTTTGCAGCGGGGAACTCCCGGCTGCAGAAGGTGTCTTTTGTATGGTTAAACCGCAAGCAAGCAATTAAGTGGCCTGCATTGTGGCTGGTTCGACTTTAAACTTCTTTCCCGTTAAATGCTTTAAGCATCCAAATGTGCTTCTCAAGTTCGCTGTGGATCGCAAGCAACATGTCTCCGGTCGTCTCGTCGCCGGCGGATTGCGCTTCTTCCATACCTTCCTTGAGCTCGGAAGCGATCAAGGTGAAATCGGCTACGACGGCGTCAACCATTTCCACGGCAGACTCGCTGCCTGTCGCTTCTTTCACGCTGGAGTGTTTGAGGTACTCGGCCATCGTCGCAATCGGCTGGCCGCCAATCGCAAGCAGGCGCTCCGCGATTTCATCGACATGAAGTGTTGCTTGTTCGTACAGCTCCTGGAACTTCACGTGCAGGGTGAAAAACTGATTGCCCTTCACGTACCAATGGTAATTATGAAGCTTGATATACAATACGCTCCACGTTGCAATTTGTTTGTTGAGAGTGCCTTGTAGTTTCGTTTGTAGTTTAGTCGTCATCTTGAACAGCTCCTTCATAATAGGATATAGGAATTACACTTTACACATTGACTGCTGTGTCTGTCGCAAGCCCTGCTGTCGCCTTCCATGCTTCCAGATCATGCTCGCAATCCAGTGCAGCCATACAGCCGCTTCCTGCCGCAGTAATCGCTTGGCGGTAACGGTGATCTTGCACGTCGCCGCAGGCATAGACGCCTTCGATATTCGTCTTCGAGGTGCCTGGTGTTACAACGACGTAACCAAGCTCATCTGTCGTCACTTGACCGCCTAGGAAAGCGGTATTCGGCGTATGGCCAATGGCTACGAATACACCGTCTGCTTCAAGGAGCATTTCTTCGCCAGTGGCGTTATCGCGGACACGAAGTCCCTTCACGCTGTGCTCACCTGCTTCGACTTCGATCGGAGTGACGCCGAGGCTCCATTTGATTTTGTCATTGGCGCGTGCCCGGTCTTGCATAATCTTGGATGCGCGTAGCTCTTCCCGGCGGTGCACGAGACGAACCTCAGTGCCGAATCTAGTCAGGAAGCCGGCTTCCTCCATAGCGGAGTCGCCGCCGCCAACAACAATGATTTTCTTGCCGCGGAAGAAGAAGCCGTCGCAAGTTGCACAGGTGCTCACACCTCGCCCAATATTGTCACGTTCACCAGGGATACCCATATATTTTGCCGAAGCACCTGTCGAAATAATCATGGCACCTGCAATCAATTCGCGTCCGCCGTCCAGAGACAGCTTGAAAGGACGCTCAGACAGGTCGGCATGCTGCACCCAACCGGTCTCAAAGCGAGCACCGAAGCGCTCAGCCTGACTGCGCATATTCGACATTAGTTCGGAGCCTAGTATGCCATCGGGAAATCCCGGGAAGTTTTCCACCTCTGTAGTAGTGGTCAATTGGCCGCCCGGCTGCGGTCCCTCAAGAACAAGCGGACTGTAACCGGCACGAGCGAGATAGATGGCTGCCGTCAAGCCGGCTGGCCCTGTGCCTACGATAACGATGTTTTCCATGGAATGATTGCTCCTTTCCCCTCTATAACCCAATGTGATTGAAATTGAAACTAAATGATAATAAGTTCTAAATTAAAATTATTATAAATAAGGATGGAAGTCAATAGAAAAATGTTACTGGCCGGAGGCGGAGCACGAATGAAGATGATCGTGTTTGGTGCAAGCGGGAGGACGGGGCAAGAGGTAGTCAGGCAGGCATTGGAGCAGGGGCAAGCCGTAACCGCATTCGTTCGTTCGCCGCAGAAACTGACTATAGAGGTGCCAAACAAGGGCAATGGCAAGCTTCTTGTTGTGCAAGGCAATGCGCTGGATCAAGAGGCTGTCGGCAATGCTATTGAAGGGCATGATGTAGTCGTCTCCTGCCTCGGCACAAAGGGATTAAGTCGCCGCGGAAAAGCCATCTCGAAAATGACTGCCAATCTTATTGCAGGGATGCAGCAGCATCACGTAGGGCGGATTAGTTACGTGGCATCAGCGGGAATCTACAATGAGATTCCGGGAGTGACCGGATTCGTAGTGCAGCTGCTGCTGCGACAGGTGCTGGCCGATCATCGGCGCGCGGCTGATGCACTTGAAGCAAGCGGGCTGCAGTGGACGATTGCCCGGCCGCTGCAGCTTGGCAATGGGCGGCTTAGAGGACAATATCTCGAAGCCAGGCATGGCGTGCCGAGAGGGAAGGGGCGTATATCCCGTGCGGACGTGGCCCATTTTCTGCTTAGGACGTTAAAGGATACGACTTATGTGAACCAGTCTGTGGCCTTGTCTTATTGAGCTTCCTTTTGCTGAGGGTATGGATGGTACCATTTTGTGGAATATAGAGGGGGATAGGATGATTTATTGAAGAGGTGGAAAGATTGAAACGAAACGCGGCAATAGTTGGTTTGGTAATACTCGTACTTGGTTTAAGCGCATGCTCCAGAGCGGCAAGCATGAGGGGGGAATCCGCGCCTGTCAGTGGACATCACGAGCATGAGCATCATGAGATGGAGAGCTCTTCGGTTCAAGGCATGTGGCGATTAAATCCGGAGATACCGGCTCCGCATTCGAACATACGGATTCAATTTATGGCACATGGCTCAGATGGGAAGCCGGTCACGCGGTTCACCGCCATGCATGAGAAGCTGCTTCATCTGATCGTCGTGAGTAAAGATTTGTCGTATTTCAACCATATCCATCCGGAATATGACGGAGAGGGTATGTTTACGATCGATACCAAGCTTCCTTTCGGGGGCGAGTACCGTTTATTCGCGGAGTTTCAGCCGGAGGGAGGCGGCTCTGTCGTATCGAGACAAGCTATTATGCTAAGCGGGAAAGCAGAGTCGAAACCGCTTTCGCCGGATACATCGCTCACGAAATCTACCGAGCACGAGATCATTTCGTTAACCTATGACCGATTGGCTGCCGGTGAAGAGACGAACCTAACATTCCATATTGCGGATGCGAAGACGAAGAAACCTGCAAATAACCTTGAACCGTATCTGGGGGCGGCCGGGCATGTCGTCATTATCAGCGGCGATTCGGAGCAATACATCCACGTGCACCCTGAGGACGTGAAATCAGCCGATTCGGAGGCTGTTTTCCATACGACATTCCCCGCTCCGGGCATCTATAAAGTTTGGGGACAATTCGCCAGAGAAGGCAGACCGATTACGGTAAGCTACACGCTGCAGGTCAACTGAGCACAGATTGAAGTGAAAGTTCCATATGTGAGAATACCGGCGTCAATTCCATGAAACGACCCCAATATTGTTTAATATTACCATCCGATTTGGAGAGATAGTTCCCAATTCATGTCAGATTTAGAGGCTGTAATTCAAGGAGAAATGGCCTACTCCGATATTCGTATTTATTTATGTCCAAGGGCTATTGTAATGTCGATTTATGTTGTAAATTAGTATAAAAAGCCCTTGGACGGTGACGGTGTGCCTAAAGATTTAATCCTAAATTTTGCGATACTCAGCGTGTATCTTTTCTTCGTCTCCCCGTTCTTCATCCGAGAGGAGAACCAGGCCAAGCCGTCGTTTGTCAAACGATTGTATATAGGTGGCGTTTTCGGGTTATTAGGCGTCATTCTGATGTTCTTCGGCATACAGATTCAAGGTACGGAAGTGCCTTTGAACTTGCGTGGAATTGCGCTTATGATGGCTGCTTTCTTCGGAGGTACGGCGGGGGCGCTTGCGGAGCTGGCAGTCGTATACATAGGAAGATTGATGAAAGACGGCTCGATTAATTGGGTCCAAATGGCTATAGGGATAACGGCAGCATACGGGACAGGTTATTTGTTCTTCCGCATCCGTCCGTATTGGGTCAAGTGGCCAATTGGAGCGCTGTTTCTATTAATCTATTACTACGGAGCCTTATGTTTGGCCGGTCAGATGAGCTTTAATACCATCTTGCTATACATCCTCATTCAACTCATTTACTCCCAATTGATCGCCTGCTTCCTTTATTATCTGATCCGCAATCACCGCTATAAAACCAGAATGATCCAAACCGAACGGGATATGAGTTATTTGCTTCGGATGCAGCCGGGCTTTACCTTTCGATTTCGGAAGAAAAACGGTCAATTTGTATACAGTTTAATTGAAGGCCGGCTCTTGAAACAATTAGGGGCGAAGCCGAATGACTTTATTGGCAAATCCATAGACGATGTTCGGATATTCCCGGAAGCGTTTGCTGCGTTTCTTAAAGTTCAATACGAGAAGGCGTGGCAAGGGGAGAAGATCTCCTACGAAACAACGATGATGGATATCAATATTCTTGTTACGCTGCATCCCGTAAAGAATCACGGTGCAGTTGTCGATGTAATCGGAAGTGCCGTGGACACGAGTGACATCATGAAGCGCAAGGCAGCGGATGAGTCGAACAAAGCGAAGAGTCAATTTCTGGCCCATATGAGCCACGAAATTCGTACGCCGATCAATGCCATTATCGGACTTAATTATATTCTGCAGCAATCGAATTTGAATCCGAAGCAGCTGGAATACGTGGACAAGTCCATTACAGCAGCCAAGAGCTTGCTGAATTTGGTCAACGATGTGCTGGATCTGTCCAAAATCGAGGCGAATAAGATCGTCCTGGAATCGACGCGGTTTGACCTGTATGAGGTGCTCCGCAATATTTCGAATCTCATTAGTTATAAGGCGAATGAGATGGGCTTAAGGTTTCACTTTGACATTCATCATGACGTTCCGCAGATGATTATGGGTGATCCGTTCCGCTTGCAGCAGGTCCTGCTGAATATTACGAATAATGCGGTTAAATTCACGCCTAAAGGCGAGCTTTCCATTGCAGTAAACCTTGTTTCGCAAGAGGAGCAGACTGCAACGCTGTCCTTTGGAATTCGCGATACCGGCATTGGGATGAGCGCTGAGCAAGTCAGCAATCTGTTCCTGGAATTTACGCAAGCCGATATGACGACCACGCGCAAGTTCGGTGGTACAGGCCTTGGCTTGGTGATTAGCAAAAAGCTGACCGAAACGATGGGCGGAAACATCAAGGTTGAAAGTAAGCTTGGCGCAGGCAGTCTATTTACGGTTACATTGCCCTTCCAATTGGCAGTACCTTCAGACAAACCGGGCAAAGAGGGGAAGGGTTACGGTAAGAAGAAACCTCGCTTGTTGCTCGTCTGTGAGGATAACGAGATGCGTTCAGTGCTAGAGAATCAGCTGGAACAGCTGGCCTTCAAAGTTCAAACAAGCTCGGACGCCGATCAGACAAGGGAGCTATTGCAGGCAGGCAATGCCTATGATCTCGTTCTGATTGATTGGAAGCTTAAAGGTATATGTACAGCTAAGCTAGCTGAAGAGATTATACGGGATTTCGATGGGAAAAGCCCGTCAGTCCTATTCATTAGCGCTTATCATGAAGCGGAGTACGAGGCAGCGGTGCAATTACCGTACATCTCGAAGGCGCTGTTGTACCCGATCAGCCAGTCGCAATTGTATAACGAACTAGGTGAGCTGCTTCACCGAGATGGGGTTTACAATCTGCCGGAAGGCGGGATGAAGCCTCTGCAACCTACAGATCTGAAGGACGCCGTAATTTTGCTGGTCGAGGATAACGAAATTAACCAATTGGTTGCGAAAGAGCTGCTGCGTGAGGTAGTCCGTCATATAGACGTGGCAAACAACGGTGAAGAGGCAGTCAAACTCGCGGGGCTTAAAGCTTACGATGCCATTCTGATGGATTTGCAAATGCCGGTAATGGATGGTTATGAGGCGACGAAAGCGATCAGAGCACAGGAAAGATTGCAGGATGTGGAGAAAGCCGTTCCGATTATCGCCATGACTGCCGATGTTATGAAGGGCGTAGAGGATCAGGTGATGTCGATCGGCATGAACGGGTATCTCACGAAGCCGTTTGATCCTGTAGATCTCTATAATGTGCTGCTGCGGTTCTGTCAGAATGAGGAGCAGGCGTCTGCTGAGAAGCTGGACTCGGAAGGTGTTATCACGAGGCTTGGAGGAAATACCGCACTCTATAATCGGATACTCGCGTTATTCATGAGCAATCATTCTAATGCGATTGAGCAAATTCTTGAAGCTGTTCACGAGGGTGACCTGAGCAAAGCTAAACGGCTCGTTCATACGCTCAAAGGAATGGCCTTTGATATCGGTGCGAACTCGTTAGCGGCCCTAATGGAGAAAGGTCAAATGGCGCTGTTAAGAGGAGACCAAGAGGGATTCGGTATCCTCATGCAGCAGGCCGATGAGAAGCACCAAGCGATCATTCGAACCTATGGCCAGAGAGCAGCTAACGAGTAAACACTACGAGGCGAACGATCCAAATGTAAGTGTTTTGAATTGTTCCTTCCACGGGGAGCTGAGCGGCAGACTGCCGAACAGCTCCTCTGCTTTTTGAAGGCAAATGGACTGGATGACACGGGCGTATTCCAAGCATCCCGAGTCGTGAATCAGCTGGCAGATTTCATGCTTGTTGCTCAGAATGAAGTCGGACGTTACGCTGCCCATGTAATAGTCTTGGATAGGTGCGAAGGCGTCATCCTCGATCGTAAGCAAGTATAGTAGAGGAAGCGTGCGTTTCTTGCCGAGCAGGTCGTTCTTCACATCAAAGCGAAGTACATCTTTAATGTCATTCTGAATTTGATGAATGAGGCCGATACAATCAGCAAGGTCCAATAGCTGCGATGCCGTTTCCTCATCGACGGCTAGCGGAGCATAGCCGATGCAGCATGCAAGCCGGAAAATAGAGCCGGACTTCTCCTGCACCATGGATAAATATGCTTCCGCGCTAGCCGCAGATTGATTCAAATCCTTCTGCTGCCCGTTTACGGCTCGTGCAACGATACGGCCTATTTCCGTGAAGGCCTGCGGTGCCAGCTGCTGCTTGCCCAACTCGCCAATGAATCCCATCTGCATAGCCAGAATGGCATTTAAGACATAACCTTGCGGACCTTGCATCCAGGGTTTGCCGGGTTGGTCTTGATCCTGCAGATCATCGATAATATCCAGACTTAGAATCATCAGCTCCGCGGCAGCCGCGAGCCGTTCCATTGCTGCATGATCGCCGCCAAGCATTCGGTGCGTTAGAATGGTAATCTCCGACCAAACGCTTGTCTCTGCTGCTTTATCGTCGATAAACGATTTCAGCATACCGTTCAAATCCTCCGAATCTATATAGTCATCCACGATACGGTACATATGCTCTTTGATTGTCGACTCCATAGCTGCACGCTCCGTTGGTTAGGAATAATAGCTGCTTTTTATAAAAGACTCAATCGCTTCCGTTCGCGTTCGCACGCCTAATTTATCGTAGATTTTGCGTAAATAGTTATCGACGGTACGTTTGCTCATGTGGATGCGGGCTGCAATTTGATCCAAGGTGGAGCCTTTTACGAGTAAATTCATCATAAGTATTTCTTCTTCTTCCAAGAGCGCTGTTTTGCTTGCGAGCGTTCCGTTCAGCTGACATTGCTGATAGAGCGCCAGTGGCATCATCGTATGGTTATCCAGAATGCAATTCACCATATTCTTAATCGTGCGTTCGCTGGATTCCTTCGAGAGCACCCCGCTGACTTTGATATCGATCAGCTTATTATAGATGTCAGTCAGCTCAATGCCGGAGAAAATAACGATATGCGTATCCGGAAATTGACTTTTAATTTGCGCGGCAACCTCTGTACCATACTGATCGGGCAGATGATAATCCAAGAATACGAGACCGGGCCTTAATAAGGATACTTGCTGGAGGCATTGCGCGGCACTGCTTACAATACCTATGACTTCAATGTCTTCCATTTGTTCAAGTAATGCTTTGGTGGCGCTGGCGAAGAGTGGATGATCGTCTACTATGAGTGTTTTGACCCGTTCGTTCATGCCGAAATCTCCTTTTCATTATGTAAGGTAATCTTGATGTTCACGCCATTGCCTTTCATCGAAACGATCAGCATCTGACCGCCCAGATGCTGTACTCTGCTTCTGATCTGTTCCATGCCCATGCCGGACGTTTGTCCGATCTGTCTTTGAGCAAGCTCCTCATGAAGAAACCCTACCCCATCGTCTTGATAACTCAAATGAAACTGAGAACCGGACTCGGTAAAGCGGAACATGACTTTAGAAGCTTCCGAATGTTTCTTCGCATTGTTGAGCAGCTCTTGAACGATTCGAAAGATATGCCGCTGCATCTGCAAATCCTTCGTTTCGATAAATTGAACCTGCTCGGCGTTGAAGGTAAGCTCGAAAGGCACGGTGCACGCTTCCTTATCGAGATACGTTCTTACCGTCTGTACAAGTCCGATTTCGCTCAGTAAATACGGATTCAAATCAAAACAGCTTTGACGCAGGCTGGCATTAATCATGTCCACGAAATTAACCGTATTGTTGATCTGCTCCCGGCTTTCGGGGCTTCGATCGAGCATCTCGCCAAGCTGCAGCAGCCTGCGCTTCAGGAAGAAGAGATCCTGCATCGTTGTATCGTGAAGATCGGCAGAGATGCGGATGCGTTCTTCCTCTTGAAGGTCAAACATGATTTTGCGGAACCATTGAATGTCTCTGGCAGAGCTCTCATCGGGAAGCCTTGCCGCAAGCTCCTGCAGTCTGCCCTTCAGCTTATTGATCAGATGGAGATTCTCTAAGCTGATTTCCAGATAGTTCGCGATTAATCCAAGCCAGCGGAGCTCCTCTTTGCCAAGGCGCATATTCGTTTTCTTCCGAGACATGATCAAATAGCTGGCATAATCCTCGTGGTTGTTCATTTTCAAGCACGTGTAGTCCCGATTATCTGTAAGCGATTGCGAAACCAGCAGCCGTTTGATTGCCTCCGCATCAAGGTCGCCCTCATGAATGATTTCTGTTCCGCCGTTATACTCAAACACAATCGCTCCTCCCGTCACCTGAAGCGTCTTGACGATATCGACGAGGAACAATTCCTTCAATTCACGGAAGCTGGAAATGCTGCCGAGTTGGCGGGAGATGTTCATGAGCGCGGATTGCAGGATGAATTTCCTTGGAAAAAGAAACGGCTCGAACCGCGTCATTAAATATTCTGCAGCATAAAGCATCATGGCCACAAGTGAAAGCGTACCGAGAAATACAAATAAGATTTGTTTCATATCCACCGAATTGTAGAAGAGCAGCATATAGATTCCCGTAAAGAAGGTGACAGGAAGAGCAGCAATTAATCCGGTAAATAGAAATCTTCGCAGTACCAGCGCGATATCATGTACCTGATCAGACAAGAGGAGGTACGCCAATGAGATCGGAAACAATAGAATAAACCAGCTTGTATAGATACCATCTAACATGCGCGAACCGGTCAATAATTGAGGAAGAAAGGTCAGGCCAATAACAGGTGAGAACGAGACAAGCATGGACCACCATGCGGTCTTAACGATGGTTGAGGTTGGCGTTTGCTGTTTGCGAAACTTCATATAAAGGGCCGTTAAGACGTACATGTTGAATAGAAATCCGGCGATGAACAGCAGCAACGTGACCGGACTCTCAAAGTGGATCATCGCGTAAGCAAACCGAGTGTTAAAGAAATAGAAATATAGTCGTACAACCGTGGCTAAAGCTGCTGCTGCGTAGAGAACGTTTAAGAACCGTATCTGTAGTCGGATCTCTCCTTTTTCTTTGAAAAAGACACCTAAAAAGTGATAGAAAACGAGAGGTAAAAGGACCATGAAGCTAACTATTAGCAATTTACCGACAGCATCGCCCCTAATGGAGGCGCCTAAGCTCATATAGATTATCGCGGCGCTTAAGAAGAACAACAACAGAAGTCTGGCAGATAATGAATGTCTCATTCTGACAAGGAGAAATAGAGCCATAAATTGACAGCTGATTTCGGCGAGAAATGGAATTATGGTGTAAGCTGTGGGCTTGTTCATGTTTATTCTGACTTCATGCTCAAGTCCGTTCCTTGAAAGCACCAAGTGATGTGCTTGTTCGATTACATGCCAGGTTCTAACGGTCGAAAATTCATTAGGGATGCTGTTATCGACCTCTACAATGATATCTCCTACTTTCACGTCTAGTTGACTGCTTATTCCTGAGGGGTCTAAATTCGAGATGACCCATTGTTGTTCAGGACTAAGAGCAAGATTAATACCTGTATAAGGGTTTGTAAAAGTAATAAACGAACACCAAAGCTGCAGCATTACGAAGGTGAAGACACTTAGCTTGATGATGATGTTATTTCGCACGCAAATTCTCCCATATGATAGTAAAGTTTGCTATAATAGGCACGTTAGACAAAATTCGACACGAGGAGTTGTTCACCATGCTAGCGATTCAGTTAAGCTCCCAGCTTCACAACACGGTTCACAAGATGAAGAAGGTCGAATTGCGCGAAACGGTAAGCTCGTTTCTGGCTAAGCAAGGGCTCTCGATGCAAGAAACAGCAGCACTAAGCGGAACCTTTAACAAAGCTGCGAAGTCCGAGGACGCACAGCCAGCTGGTAACTGGTTATAAGACTTAGCCATTATTTTACCAAATTAACTAAGGATTGCATATTCAGTATCATGCTGAATATGCAATTCTTTTTTCATTCGTGCGCAAAATTAATTGCGCAATCGCGCAACTATTATGTGATGAACTTATGCGGAACTAACCTTATGATAAATAGTATATAATGGAAAAAATCGGCAATCTACGACTTGAAAGGCAGGCATCTATGCCCAATTCATCCGAGAACGAATATGCACAGTTAAAGGCTTCACGGACCTATCCGATTTTTGACACTACGCCGATAGATGCTTTCGATAGAATTACAAGTCTGGCGGCACAGCTGCTCGGCATTCCGCTATGCATGATTAATTTCGTTGAGGAAGATCGGATTGGGGTGAAATCGAGCTATGGCACTGATCTGCGAGAGATAGAGAGAAATTCCGGTCTATGCAGTGCAGCAGTCTATTCCAATAAGCCTTATATTGTGGTGGATATAGGTCTTGATTCTAGCGCAAGTACGGAGTCTCTTATCACAGGAGAGAGCGGTTTGCGCTTCTATGCCGGAGTTCCGTTAACCAGCCGCGAGGGGCAGCATGTGGGCGTCCTTTGTGTATTGGATTACAAGCCGCGGCATATGACAGATGAGGAAATCGGTATACTTGAAACACTAGCCCAAGTAGTTATGGACGAGCTGGAGCTTAAGCGGGTCGCAGATCAACTGCGTATAGAGGAACTCAAACATCATTTCAGCAAATTGCATGTCTCACAGCAGCTGGCGGCAGGGCTCGCGCATGAAATCCGAAATCCGCTCACAGTGGTGAAAGGCTTCCTGCAGTTAATGGGGGCACGCTCGGAGTTTCAGGCTTATATCGAAATTATGAATGAAGAGCTGAACCAAATCGAGGCGCTCACCAAAGAGTTTATTTTGCTGTCGAAGCCATATCCTTCTGTGCAATTTATGAAACGCGAACCGCTTAGTATCATCAGGCAGGTACAGGCTATGCTGGCGAGCGAAGCGCTGCAGAACGGGGTTTCCATCGAAGTGGAGATGGAGGGACCGGGGAACTCGCATCTGCATTGTGATGAGCAGCTGCTCAAGCGGGCGGTTATGAATATTGTGAGGAATGGGATCGATGCGATGCCGGATGGCGGAGTGGTGCGTGTGGTTTGTATCGATGTCGGTGATCAGGTCATCATTCGGGTTATGGATACCGGGCGCGGCATTGCCCCCGACCGAATCCGATATTTGGGACAGCCTTTCTACGGGACGACAGAACAAGGCATCGGGCTTGGGCTAATGACCAGCTACAAAATCATTCATGAACATCACGGCGAGATTGAGATTTCGAGTGAGCTGGATCGGGGAACGGTCGTTGAGATTAGACTACCTGCTATTTACGACGCCTAATAAAGAATAAAGAACCCGCATGTACCGTTAGTAAACGGTCCATGCGGGTTTTGTTTGCTATACCGTACGGCGCCATATTTGATAGGAGCGCTTCACCGTGTAAACGGACAACCAAAGCAGAATCATAGCAATAACAGGATGGGTAGCAGAGAAGTAAGGAAGCTTGTCGCTCAAATGGGCGGTCGCATATTGGGCCATAACAAGTACAAGCATGGCAAGTCCAATCCAGCGAACGGCTCCCCGCACGCGGCCGAAGAAAGACAGGACGAATATCGCCAGCGGCACCGGTTCAATAATATGGACGAAGTTTTTATGATCTGACCAATGCGTACCATCGATAAAAGTGGCCATTCCGGCTAAGTACACTTGAATGACAATACAAACTGCAAATAATACCGCAAGCAAAAATATCGTCATGCGCAGATAACGATTGCCTTCGGGCATGCAAACCCTCCTTTCAATATGGCCGTGCTGCTATCATCTTACTGCTGACCGGTCGTATTTGTAAATTGCGCGGAGGTCTAGTTTTTTATACTTATGGTGCTAGAAAGGGAGGTCTCGCAACTTGTATGTACGTACAAGTTGCGTGCATGCTATACTACTTCCATACAAGTTGGCGGAAACAAAAGAAAATAGAGGTGCTTGGCCATGAAGGAACAGCTTCCACCCAAATATATTCAACTCAAAGAGGAGATCGTCTCGTGGATCGCGATGGCGCAGTTCAAGCCCCATGATAAGCTTCCGTCTGAGAATGAAATTGCATCGCGATTCGGCTTCAGCCGGCAGACTGTTCGCCAGGCGCTTGGCGACTTGGAAGCCGAGGGCTGGTTATACCGTGCTCAGGGCAAAGGGACCTTTGTATCGGATGTAGAGAAGGGTCAGTCCCGTATAGAGCCGCAGCAGAAGCTGACAATTGGGATGATGACGACGCATATTTCGGATTATATTTTTCCGACGATTGTGCGTGGCGTAGAGTCGGAGCTGCGGAAGCAGGGAGCCAGATTACTGCTCTCGAGTACGGAGAACGAGAAGTCGCGGGAGCGTGAGAATCTGGAGTCTATGCTGCTCCAGCAGCAGCTTGGCGGACTGATTATTGAGCCTACCAAGAGTGCGGAGGGCAATCCGAATCTGGATTATTTTCTGGCGCTGGAGGCGAGGAATATCCCTTATGTCATGCTGAATGAGCGATACAGCGATCTCGATGCGGTCTGCTTGAAGGTGGACGACGAGCTGGGCGGCTTCCGCGCGGTAGAGCATCTGGTGAAGCTGGGGCATCAGCGGATTGCAGGATTTTTCAAGACGGACGACTTTCAAGGTGTACACCGGATGCGCGGCTTTATGCGAGGTCTAAGAGAGCGGAAGATCACTCTTCAACCTGAAATGATCATTCGTTATACGACCGAGGAGAAGCTGACTAAGCCTGCTGCTATGCTGGCTGAGCTGCTGCGCCTTGACCCGGCGGAACGTCCGACGGCTATCGTATGTTATAACGATGAGCTGGCCGTGCGGCTGCTGGATATCACTCGTCGAAGCGGGCTAAGTGTACCTGGTGATCTGTCTATGGTCGGCTTTGATGATGCTTCGCTTGCGACCGCAACGGAAGTGAAGCTCACCACGTTCGAGCATCCCAAGACGAAGATGGGCGAGGATGCCGTAGCTCTGCTTATGTCTATAATCGAGCGGCGCAGCGGGCAGGAACGTATCGCGGATGTGATCTATGAACCGAAGCTGATCGTTCGTGAATCTACCGGCCCTGTTCCCATGCAGCCTATAAATTAAGTCGTGACACACTTGTACGTACAAGTTATAATGGGCTTACAATTGACCTGGCGAGGGGAGTTAGCGGGCGTATGTTGGAAGCATTGAAACAAGCAGTATGGGAAGCGAATATGGAGCTGCCTCGTTATGGGCTTGTGACGTTCACATGGGGGAATGTGAGCGGCATCGACCGCGAAAGCGGATTGGTTGCCATTAAACCAAGCGGTGTGCCCTATGAGGAGCTGCGCGCTGAGCAAATGGTTTTGGTGGATTTAGAAGGCCATGTTGTGGAGGGCAGCCTTCGTCCATCATCGGATACGCCGACGCATGTGGCACTATACAAGGCGTTTGAAGGGATTGGCGGCATTGTGCATACACACTCACCGTGGGCTACAAGCTGGGCACAAGCGGGACGCGCGATTCCGGCGCTGGGCACGACGCATGCGGATTATTTTTACGGGGAAATTCCTTGTACGCGTCCGATGACGGAGGCTGAAATTGACGGCGCTTACGAGCTTGAAACGGGCAATGTCATCATTGAGGCTTTCGTGAAAGGCGGCATCGATCCGCTTCAAGTCCCGGCTGCGCTCGTGTACAGCCATGCGCCATTCTGCTGGGGGAAGGACGCGCATAATGCGGTTCATAACGCCGTTGTTGTAGAGGAAGCGGCCAAGATGGCGCTGCATACTTTCCAATTGAACCCGCAGGTCCAGCCGATGGACCAGCACCTGCTCGATCGTCATTACTTGCGGAAGCATGGCAAGAACGCGTATTACGGGCAGAAGTAGAAGGCAGGGAGTTTCGGATTAGGAAGTCATCTATAACGTAATCGGAAGTAGCAGTGTACATTATTTTAGGAGGCCTAATCATGAATTTTAAATATGCTATTGGTGTTGACTATGGTACGGAGTCCGGCCGCGCGGTGCTTGTTCGTTTGTCCGATGGTGCTGAGATTGCCGAGCATGTTACGCCTTATCGCCATAATGTAATTGATGAGCGTTTACCTGAAAGCGGTTTAAAATTGGAGCATGATTGGGCGCTGCAGCATCCGGCCGACTACATGGAGGTGCTGGAGCAATCCGTGCCTGCGGTTGTGCGTGAATCCGGCATTGATCCTGCCGATATTATCGGTCTTGGGATTGATTTCACCGCTTGTACTATGCTGCCGATTAATGAAGCGGGGCAGCCGCTTTGCTTCGATCCGGCCTACAAGGAGAACCCGCACAGCTGGGTGAAGCTATGGAAGCACCATGCGGCGCAGGATGAGGCGAACCGCATCAATGAAATCGCAGCGGCACGCGGAGAAGCATTCCTGCCTCGCTACGGCGGCAAAATCTCCTCGGAGTGGATGCTTGCGAAAGTATGGCAAATTTTGAATGAAGCACCGGAAATCTATGAAACAGCCGATCAATTCGTTGAAGCGACCGACTGGGTCGTGGGTCAAATGACGGGCAACATTGTACGCAACAGCTGCACAGCCGGTTATAAAGCGGTATGGCATAAGCAAGACGGCTATCCGAACCGCGCCTTCTTGAAAGCGCTTGACGAGAGGCTCGAGGATTTGGCGGAAACGAAGCTGCGCGGCGATGTTCTTCCGCTCGGTACAAAGGCCGGCGAGCTTACAGCTGAGATGGCCGCACGCATGGGGCTTGCTGCAGGCACGGCCATTGCGGTCGGCAACGTTGATGCACATGCTGCCGTTCCGGCAGTTGGCGTGGTGACACCGGGCAAGCTGGTTATGGCGATGGGGACTTCGATCTGCCACATGCTGCTTGGCTCGGAAGAGAAGCAAGTGGAAGGTATGTGCGGCGTGGTGGAAGACGGCATCATTCCGGGGTATTTTGGCTATGAGGCGGGGCAATCGGCGGTTGGCGATATTTTTGCCTGGTATGTGGATGAGGCGGTTCCTGCTTATGTCGTCGAAGCGGCCAAAGGTGAAGGAATCGGCGTCCACGAATGGCTGGAGAAGGCGGCCGCTGAGCTGAACGTCGGCGAATCCGGCGTGCTCGCGCTCGACTGGTGGAACGGCAACCGCTCCGTGCTCGTCGACACGAACTTGACCGGCATGCTGGTGGGGTTGACGCTGCTCACGAAGCCGCAGGAAATTTACCGCGCCTTGCTGGAAGCCACTGCATTCGGCACGCGCAAAATCATCGATGCTTTCCACAGCAACGGCGTGGAAGTGCACGAGCTTTACGCCTGCGGCGGCTTGCCGCAGAAGAACCGTCTGCTGATGCAAATCTACGCAGACGTCACGAACCGCGAGATCAAAATCGCGGCATCGAAGCAAACGCCGGCGCTCGGCGCCGCCATGTTTGGCGCAGTAGCAGCCGGAGCGGGCAAAGGCGGCTACGACAGCGTCGTTGACGCAGCGGCAGCTATGGCCCGCGTTCGCGAGGAAACGTTCAAGCCGATCCCGGCAAACGTTGCCGTCTACGAGAAGCTGTACGCCGAGTACAACCTGCTTCACGATTACTACGGCCGCGGCGCAAACGACGTCATGAAGCGCCTGAAAGCGATCAAGGAAGAAGCGAGCAGCACGCACTAATACTTTTTTTGAAGCGGATGGGGCAGCCGGTAGGCTGTGCATCCGCTTTTTGTTTGTAGGCGGGGGGGCTGCGGTCAGACTAACCTAGTTGGCGCTGTTTGTGGAAGCGAGAGTCGGAAAATCCTACTCTCGCAGCCGAAACTGCGCTGAAATGAAGCTGAGAGTCGATAAACGGAACTCTCAGCGGTACAACTAACCAGCTTGGCGCCGTGAGTAGGGGCGAGAGCTCGAAAATGGAACTCTCACCGTCGAAACAGCGCTGAAATGAAGCTGAGAGTCGAGAAACGGAACTCTCAGCGGTTCAACAAACCTGCTTGGCGCCGTGAGTAGGAGCGAGAGTTCGAAAATGGAACTCTCACCGTCGAAACTGCGCTGAAATGAAGCTGAGAGTCGATAAACGGAACTCTCAGCGGTTCAACAAACCAGCTTGGCGCCGTGAGTAGGAGCGAGAGTTCGAAAATGGAACTCTCACCGTCGAAACTGCGCTGAAATGAAGCTGAGAGTCGAAAAATGGAACTCTCAGTGGTTTAACTAATCTATCTCCGCCCCGGATGCTGAGAGTGGGAAAAACCAACTATCACCGCTGAAACAGCGTTGAAATGAGCTCGAGAGTTGGGGGAGTCGTCTCAATGCGCCGATGGTGGCACATATGAGGAAACTAACCCCAATTGCAAGCTGATAGCGGATATACCGCTCTCGAGGGGGAGGAACATGTGGAATTACAGCTGTAAGCGGAATAGCCGCTATCGATGATGTTCGAGAGGTGAAACTGTCCAATTATCGTCGGTTTCGGCGGCTGTTAGCGGATATACCGCTTTCGAAGTTCGAAAACATGCGAAAACAGTGCTGTAAACGGAATAACCGCTAAAAGATTAGCGGTAGGTCTTTGACCACGTAACCGCGCAGTGTCTTGTGAAACAACCAGCTTCCAAACTACAAAAAACCGCCCGCAGTAATTGACTGCGGGCGGTTTTTGATGTGCAGATTAGCCTTGGTTGTTTTCTTCCAAGCGCTGAAGCTGCTCGTAGTTATTTTCAATCTGGTCGGGGTGAAGTCCGAAATACTCATCATCACCGCGCGGGCCGCCGATTGGGGTTGCGATGAGCTCAAGTCCAACGGTGTCGTTGAATTGAACCGGCAGGTACAGCAGCGACTCCGGAATACGGCGACCGTTGAGACGCAGAATGGTGTCGACACTGCCAATGGTAGCAACTCCGTTGACGGAGATAATTCGGCCGTTATTGCCAAAGCGTACAACACCTGTGCCTGCCAGCGCTTGCGCTATGGTCATGCCAGGGAAATGTCTTACATTATAAACCTGTGTTACCCAAGGGAAGAACGCTCCGCCGTTGATGACGACTCTCACAAATCGCTGTCCTGGTCCTGGGAATGGTCCTGGCCCCGGAATCGGAATAGGGATTGGAACCGGGAATGGGAACGGAGGAGGTGGTGGTGGGAATGGCCCAGGTCCTGGGAATGGTGGTGGTGGGAAGCCGCCTCCGCCGCCAGGGAAACCGCCGCCTCCGCCGCCAGGGAAGCCGCCGCCTCCGCCGCCAGGGAAGCCGCCGCCTCCGCCAGGGAAGCCGCCGCCCCCGCCGCCAGGGAAGCCGCCGCCTCCGCCGCCAGGGAAGCCGCCGCCCCCGCCGCCAGGGAAACCGCCGCCTCCGCCGCCAGGGAAGCCGCCGCCTCCACCGCCAGGGAAGCCGCCGCCCCCGCCGCCAGGGAAGCCGCCGCCTCCGCCGCCAGGGAAGCCGCCCCCCCCGCCGCCAGGGAAGCCGCCGCCCCCGCCGCCAGGGAACATGCCGCCGCCACCGCCGGGGAACATGCCGCCGCCCCCGCCACCGCCAGGGAATACGCCGCCTCCGGGAAGCATGCCGCCTGCTCCGCCGGGGAACGCGCGTGGTCCGCCGCAGCCACAATCCGAATATTTACTGGAATAGCCAGCAGGCGCACCAGGAATATACGTGTAGTAACTCATGTATCAAACTCCTTTTCCAAAAGCGTGGATAGGTAAATGTCTCGGTTCAGTGTATGCGGCTATCGCCTATCTGGTGTTCGATTTTGGTACGTTTCAATACTATGCAGCCGCCTCTTGGTATACATATAGAGATGGGAGAAAGGTGGCTGATCGATGGGGTTCTATGTGGAAGTAGAGCGCGGCGTCAAAGTGTACGTCGAAGATGTCGGATACGGCAGACCGGTCGTATTCGTACATGGCTGGCCGGTCAACCGCCAAATGTGGGAGTACCAGCTGAATGTCGTGCCAAAATACGGTTTTCGCTGCATCAGCATCGATTTGCGGGGTTTTGGCAAGTCGGATGCCCCTTGGCATGGGTACAATTACAATCGAATGTCTGACGATATTCGAATGGTGGTGGAGTCGCTCGGCATCCAAAACGCGACACTCGTCGGCTTCTCCATGGGCGGTGCCATCGCCATCCGCTATATTACACGGCACGCCGCCCGCGGAATGTGCGGACTTGTCCTTGCCGCCGCAGCCGCACCGCTGATGACCCAGCGGCCGGGCTATCCATTCGGCAAACCGGCCGCTGAATCGGACGCCACACTCCTTGGACTCATGACCGATAGACCGAAGACCATTGACGGCTTCGGCCGGCTGTTCTTCCACAAGCCAATCAGTGATCCGTTCCGTACATGGTTCAACGGTCTCGGATTCGAGGCATCTCCCTATGGTGCCATTGGAGGGACGAAGGCGCTGCGGGATGAGGATCTTCGCGCCGACTTAGCCCATGTCCATGTGCCGACAACGATTCTGCACGGCAAGCATGACCGTATCGTTCCGTTCGCCCTTGGCGAGCTGCAGCATAAAGGCATTCAGAACGCCAGATTCATCCCCTTTGAAGAAAGCGGGCATGGCCTATTCTACGACGAGAGGGAGAAATTCAACCGGGAGCTGCTGAGCGTACTCACAGGCAAACTTGGCCCCCACACCCCGATCTACGACTGATGCCAATCGCCAAAAAAGCAAAAAAGCCCTTCCAATTGCAGCAACTGCAATCGGAAGGGCTAGGTATCTTCCCATACCGCTCACGCACTTCACTTAGTTCGCTTACCGCTTCCGATCCTCGCTCAGCTGGAACTGTCCAACCAGCTGCTGCAGGAACGCTGTAATGGCCTCGACATGATTGGAGGTATGGCGGACGTTGACGAAATCGCCGAGCAGCTCCTGCACATTGCCCTCAACCTCTGTTGAAATGGTGCGATTTTGCTTGCTGACCGCCGCGATCTTCTCCATAATCACAACGACCTCGTCGATAATTTGCGATTTCAGCGAATCATCTTCCTGGGTGCTGCTGAGCAGCTCGGAAGCCGCCGCGACGAGCGCCGTCCCCTCAGACACGACAAGCGTGCCCTGGGCCATCGTAGTTGTAGCGTCCTGGGCATGGACATAAATATCTTGGACGATGCTGTGCACTTCTTCCGTCGACTTCTTGGTGAGGGCCGCCAGCTTCCTGATTTCCCCCGCAACTACAGCGAAACCTCTGCCTTGCTCGCCGACACGCGCCGCTTCAATGGAAGCATTCAGTGCAAGCAGATGCGTTTGTGCGGAGATTTCCTCAATGACGCCGAGAACATTGCGAATTTCATTCGTTGTTTTCATGAACGATTCGATAGACCGGTTCGTTTCCGTTACGCGGCCGGCTATCTGCTCCATTTTATCGCCGATGCGGAGCAGTTCCCCTTGCGCCACGCTGATGTTGGCGGATGCCTTATCTTCCAGCAGACGAAGCGTTTCTCGCATCTCGCCGGCCACATCCTTGGCGATGTCGATATCCTTCAGCTGATTCCGAATGCTGAGAATCATATCCCCGATCCGGCTGCTGACACGCTCGGTCGTGCTTGCGGTCGCTCCGGTGGTCTCAAGCAGCGCGCGTTGATTCGTCAATACATCGCCGGAAGCAAGCTTCACCTGCAGCATAACGCCTTCGAGGGAGTCGATCATATTATTAATCCATTTGGCAAGCTCGCGAGTTTCGTTAGGCGGGAACAAGCTCGTATCAAGCCGCTGAGTAAGGTCTCCTTTCCCCTCGGCATTAATACGGATAAACTGGTTCAGCCTTCGCATTTGGAGAGAGGTCACCAGATTGCCTTTGCGATCCAAGGACCACATCATGGCCAATCCGAACACGAAATTGAAAAGACCAACAATAATGGCCCCGGCAACAGGCATGGCGTTCGTGAATAAGCAGTACGCGAGAATGGTACCCAGTGCACCAAGAGCGGCTAGCCAGCTTAAAGCATGCCTGAATTGGGTGAAGCGAATGCTTCGAATGCGATACACTTCCTCCAAATCGCCCTCGCACATCATCCCCCATACATCCGGGCAGTGGGGAAGCTGGAAGGTAACACCTTTGCCGATAACAGGAATATGTCGATAATCCGAATAACCGGGAAACTCCACGAACAGATTGCTGCCGTTTCGGATCGTGTTGGCCACACCGGGGTGAAGCTGACCTGTAGCAGGATCCGTGAAGACTAGCTCCAGCTCTGTGTGTTCCTTCACGGAAACGATGCCCCAATCTGTAGTTACACCGTCCTTCAAATTCTCGCCATGCGTAAACGTGCGGTCCTCGAACCTGCTTCGCGATAAAGCCGTACCCGGTGCAATATGAGTATTCAACACGGGGCGCGCCATGAACAGATAGTTGTCCCCGGAATCGGGATACACATGCCCGGATTCGCGCTGGATGAGGTCGCCGATGACATCGTTTGGAACTCGGCCGCAGAGTGCGCCTCTCCACTTGCCGCCAAGCATGATTGGAGAGATGAACAGCAGGGTCATTTTATCGTGAAAAGAAGAAGAGCTCGGCCCAATCTTCAGCGTCCATGGATCAGCATAAGGTCCGAATAAGCAGTTGCGGCCACTCGGAGCACCACCCTTCGAATAAGCCAAACCCGGCTCCAGCAGACTGCCCGTTCCATAATGCTCGCCGCTATGGCGCGTCTCTGTTGAGAAAACAACGCGGCTGTCTTCGCCGAGCAGGAAGATCTCGGAGAAATCCGACGCACGTGCGCGAGTTCCTGCGAATAAACGCTCCAATGTGGCGGGATCCCAAGCTTCGTCTTCTGCCGCTCCGGGCTGGCGAAAGGACAGCTGATGGTGCAGCCGATCCAGATGATCCCAATATTCCGTCGTCCATGCCGTGAGAATATCCATCCGCGTATCTGCGATGCCTTCAAAAATATCCGCTACATCATCCTTCATCCCTGCATTCAGCTTGTACGACCGCCATAAAGGCAGCCCTTTGCGAAATCCCAACCAATCAAACATCAGGTATCCCCATCTCTCTACTTAGCTATATGGGAGGAATTATAACATGAAAATAGTTCGAATTGTCTAAATAATGAAGAATTCCTTTGAAAATCACAAAATCATGTTAGGTATATAGACGCGGTTTTCGCGAAATGAAAGCAAAAAGACCTCCGTGCATATAGCACGAAGGTCTCCGGATGCGAATGAAACTTATTTCGCTGCGTCGTAACGTTTGCCAACTTCTGACCAGTTTACAACGTTCCAGAACGCTGCAATGTAGTCAGGGCGTTTGTTTTGGTAGTTCAGGTAGTAAGCGTGCTCCCAAACGTCCAGACCAAGAAGAGGCGTGTCGCCTTCCATGATCGGGCTGTCTTGGTTCGGAAGGCTGTAAACTTTCAGCTTGCCGTCTTGGCTAAGTGCAAGCCAAGCCCAGCCGCTGCCGAAACGAGTTGCTGCCGCTTTCGCGAAGTCAGCTTTAAATTGATCGAAGCCGCCCAGCTCGCTTGCG
This sequence comes from Paenibacillus sp. J22R98, assembly GCF_059383835.1. Taxonomy (NCBI): domain Bacteria; kingdom Bacillati; phylum Bacillota; class Bacilli; order Caryophanales; family Paenibacillaceae; genus Paenibacillus; species Paenibacillus sp. J22R98. The sequence goes on along the minus strand of NZ_JBXENW010000009.1, from coordinate 230,320 downwards.
ATAGCATCAGCGATCGCGCCTGTTGGTGCGCCGCCAGCGTTTGGTCCGATTGTTTCCCAGAAGAGGGAGTGGTTAGCGTGGCCGCCGCCGTTGTTGCGAACAGCAGTGCGGATAGCTTCCGGTACGCTGTTCAGATCAGCGATCAAATCCTCGATGGATTTGCTTGCAAGCTCAGGAGCGGACTCAAGAGCAGCGTTAAGGTTAGTTACATAAGCGTTATGATGACGGTCGTGGTGAATCATCATCGTTGTTTCATCGATATGCGGCTCAAGCGCATTGTTTGCATAAGGCAAAGCGGGCAATTGGTGTGCCATTGTTCAAAAACCTCCTATAATATGTATCGTTTTTCATTTCCATTATGCTCGTTCTCGGGCAATAAATCAACATAAATGTTTGTAAAGTACGACCTGCTGACAACTCCCTTGGAACACCTTCTAGCATGATCAAATTTGAACTTTGCAATTCATGGAAAATGAAATAAAGCTGTCTATTTTCATGAAAAACCACAGACGCCTAAAGGCAATACCAACTTATTTTGTATATATCTATATATAGTAGAACTTCTTGATATAGTCCGAGTGGAATGTCGTTCAAATGGGGAGCAACGATGAAAATATACGAAACAAAGCTAAAAGACGTCAAACTGATCGAAGCTGCGGTACATGGCGATCATCGCGGTTTTTTTACAGAGAGCTACAATCAGGCGTTATTCGCAAAGCATGGTACTGCCCATGCCTTCGTGCAAGATAATCATTCGTTGTCAGCTGAAGCAGGCGTGCTTCGCGGGCTCCATTATCAATTGAATCCGAAAGCGCAGACGAAGCTCGTCCGCGTTACGGCGGGAGCGATTTATGATGTTGTTCTGGATATTCGCGCAGGGTCGCCGACATACGGCCATTGGCAAGGATTCATTCTAAGCGCTTCGAACAAAAGACAGCTGCTCGTTCCGCAGGGCTTTGCCCATGGGTTCTGTACGCTTGTCCCAAACTGCGAGGTGCAATATAAAGTAGATGAGCAATATTCACCGGAGCATGACCGCGGCATTGCGTGGAACGATCCGCTGCTTGCGATTGATTGGCCGGTAACGAATCCGATATTGTCGGATAAAGATCGGGGTCATCCCCCTCTGTCCACTGCGGAGAAAAATTTCTATTACGGAGGGTGAGGTAGGCCTGTGAAACTGCTTGTAACTGGCGGAGCCGGATTTATCGGCAGCAATTATCTTCAGTATATGATAGCAAAATATCCCGGCTACACCTTCATAAATGTCGATGCACTGACCTATGCAGGCAATCCGGCTAATTTAACGGCGATTGCGAATCTTCCCAACTACCGGTTCGTGCGGGCGGACATCGCGGATCGCGCTGCTATGGAGCCGATTTTCGCGGAGGGCATGGATGCTGTCATTCATTTTGCCGCTGAATCCCATGTCGACCGCAGTATAGCGCAGCCGGATATTTTCATCCGAACGAATGTGCTTGGCACGCAGACGCTGCTTGATCTGGCCAAACACTATCATGTGGCAAAGTTCGTCCATATATCCACCGACGAAGTGTATGGGACACTCGGCGACACAGGGTTGTTCACGGAGTCGACGCCGCTTGCGCCGAACAGTCCGTATTCAGCCAGTAAAGCGGGAAGCGATCTGCTAGTCCGTGCCTATCATGAAACGTACGGCATGAACGTGAATATTACGCGCTGCTCCAACAATTACGGGCCTTATCAATTTCCGGAAAAGCTGATTCCACTCATGATTCAGCGTGCGCTCGCCGATCAACCGCTGCCTGTCTATGGAGATGGACTTAATGTGCGCGATTGGCTGTATGTCGAGGATCACTGCAGTGCGATTGACTGCGTCCTTCACGCAGGACGTCCCGGTGAGGTGTATAACGTGGGCGGAAACAACGAGCGCAGCAATCTCCAAGTGGTTTCTACGATCCTGTCGGAGCTTGGCAAGCCGGATTCACTTATTACGTTTGTCCAAGATCGCTTAGGACATGACCGCCGTTATGCCATCGATGCGGACAAGATTCGTAATGAACTGGGATGGGTGCCTCGATATGATTACCAATCCGGTATCAAATCCACGATCCAATGGTATTTGAACAATCAAGCCTGGGTCGAGCAAATTCGATCAGGTGCTTACTTGGCTGGCCGCTCATGACAGCTGCCAATCTGAATGAACTGAGGATTCTCGTCACAGGCGCCAACGGTCAGTTGGGAAAAGAGCTCGTGCAACTAAAGGTCCGGCCGGGAATTCATATCCTGGGCTATGGACGAGAGCAGCTGGATATAACAAATTCGGAGCAATGCGCCGACGTCGTGAGTGCCTACTGCCCGGATGTGATTATCCATTGCGCAGCCTACACGGCGGTGGATAAGGCGGAAACCGACGTGGAGGAAGCCTACCGGATTAATGCACTGGGCACACATAACGTTGCTGGGGCAGCGAAGGCATGCGGCGCCAAGCTTTGTTACATCAGCACGGACTATGTTTTTGACGGCAAAGGCAGTGAACCTTACGAGATCGAGGAGCCGACCAATCCGCAAACGGTTTATGGGCAAACGAAGCTCGCCGGTGAGTTGGAAGCAGCATCGCTGCTCGATCGGTTTTACATCGTGCGCACCTCATGGGTTTATGGAAAATACGGCAGCAACTTTGTCCGGACTATTCTTAAGCTGGCCAGTGAACGAGACCGGCTGAAGGTTGTCAGCGATCAAATCGGTTCGCCCACCTATACGCTCGATCTGGCCGCATTCCTGATCGAGCTTGTCCAGACCGACAAGTATGGCATCTATCACGCTTCAAATACTGGAAGCTGCTCATGGTTTGAATTTGCGCAGGAGATCTTGCAGAGCAGGGGGATGGCCAATTCGGTCGTAATCGAACCTTGTTCGACAGCGGATTTCCCGAGACCTGCAGCCAGGCCGGCATATTCCGTCATGAGCCATGCCGCCATCAAGCGAGCTGGCTTGCAAGACCTAAGACCATGGCGGGAAGCATTAGCGCATTATATGAAGCATTCGTGAGAAAAAGTGCCCATGCGGCACTTTTTTACTTGCTATTGGGACGATTGATAGGGTTAATGTTATGAAAACGCTTAATTTAAAGCGTTTTCACTAGGAATATGTAGATTTATTATATTTTTTAAGGTTTTTTAAAGATATTAGAAGGAATTCGAGCTAATTTGTCGTATTATTAATTTTACCTAAAGAAGAAGGGCTGTCGCTGTTTGCGTGAAGCGAAGTTCATTTCTTCCCTAGCAATGCCGTTATTTCCATACTGCGTTTGAAGAGGAGCTTAAAGTTATGGACGTTCGATCCTTCCAATTAGCTGATTATCGGCCCGTTACGGAACTGCTGGAGACTGTGCTGTCAGAAGAGTGCTATGAACAAACGATGGAGGCTTTCGGCCGCCAACTATCATGGGACAGTGAGCTGGTGCTCGTTGCCGCGGTTGAAAATGAAATCGCAGGTATCATTATCGGGACGATAGACAAGGGCAGAGGGTACTATTACCGTATTGCCGTACATCCGAATTATCAACGTCAAGGTTTGGGTAAAGAGCTGATTCGCTGCCTGCGCGGACGATTTGAGCAACGGAATGTAACGAAAATCATGGTGACGGCTGACGAACATAACGAGCCGATTCTTTCGCTTTATGAATCATTGGGTTATGCCACAACGGACTTTTTCCGTTCCTTTCAGAAACTAAGTATTGTTGCCGGTTAGGCAGCAAGTCGACTCAAGCACTTATAAATAAGCAATTATGGACAAGCATATCTAGTGCGTCATTGATTTTGGCGTACAGATATGCTTTTCTTATAGTAAGAAAGTACCTCACTAGGAGTATTACGCTTATGACTACGTACCGTCCTTGTGTTATCAAGAGTTTCAAGAACAACGGCCATTTGCACCGGATGTGGCTGGAGAATTGGCAGGTTCCGACAGAGCAGCTGGCAAGCGAGCATGCGGCGGAATCGATGCATGTGTTCATCAACAGGCAGACACCGATTCAAGAGGCAGACGGCAAGCAGTGGATTAGCCGAGTGCCTGCAGTATCCTTCTTTATCCCCGGCGAGTGGTTCAATGTAGTTGGCCTGCTCGAGGATCATGGCGTTCGCTACTATTGCAATGTAGCCTCCCCTCTCTTCTTCAAACATGATGTTCTTACCTACATTGATTATGACCTTGATGTTATCGTGCCCCGCGGAGGGAAAGCGCAAGTCGTCGATCAAGAAGAATATGAGCTCCATAAGATTGCCTATCACTATTCGGAAGAAGTTAACCGAAAAGTAATGGAGGGGCTCGGTGCGCTGCTGAAGCGGATCGAGAACGGACAAGCCCCTTTCAATGATGACCTTATTCTCGGTTATTTTGAGGCGTGGAACAAACATATGGGCGAGGTGTAACAGCTATGAACGTCAATCCCGGTTCGGATACGGAGTCTTCGGAGCAAGCAGGATTCGGGCCGCGCAAACGATCGAGCTCCCCGAAGGTCAAGGTGAAAGCAAAGGCAGCAGGGGCTTCTTCTTCTATTTCCTCTTCTCGTAGGGAGTCGAAGCCACTGTCGCCCTGGGTTGCTGAGCTGCGCAGCTGGTTTATCACGCTGGCGATTGCCGCCGCGGTCGTTCTTTGCTTAAATGTATTCGTGTTTAACCTCTCAACGGTTAAGGGGCAGTCCATGGAGCCGACCTTGTATGAGAAGGAATGGCTGTTTGTGAATAAGGCTTCTTACTTAATGGGCGATCCGAAGCAAAGCGATGTGGTCATCCTGAAGGACCCTTCGAACGGAATCGAACATAAAGAGTATTTGGTTAAACGGATTATTGGGATGCCCGGTGACTCCATCGAGATTCGCCAGGGTCAGCTGTATCGCAATGGGAAGCTCGTTGTAGAGTCGTATACGGACACGGAAATTGAAGATTCGGATTATGGGCCGGAAACGGTCACAGCCGATCATTATTTTGTTATGGGCGATAACCGCCATAATAAGGCGAGCCGCGACAGCCGGTCGTTTCAGGCTGTGCCGCGCGATATGATTCTTGGCCGCGCGGATTTCATTCTGTGGCCGATCTCTAAATTGAACCATTTGTAAGCTTAAAGGAGACTCCGAGTTGGACGGGAGCAGTATGAACACGATCAACTGGCAACAGTTAAAAGCCGAGATGAAGGACGCTGCGGCGAGTCTTGGCATTGATAAAATCGGAATCGCTTCCGCGGAGCCGTTCACAGCGCTGAAAGAGCGGCTGGTTCGGCACCGGGAGCTTGGCTATGAGTCTGGCTTCGAAGAGCCGGACCTTGATAAACGGACGGAGCCTTCGCTGCTCTTCGAAGATCCGAAATCCATTATTGCGATTGCGGTCGCCTATCCATCTAAGCTCGTGGATCCACCGAAGTCGGAGCCGGGAGCAAGGCGGGGGTTGTTTTCAAGATCCTCTTGGGGAGACGACTATCACGGCGTCCTGCGCGAGCGGCTGCGGCGGCTGGAAGCTTGGCTGCTGGAACGCGTGCCTGAAGGACGCTTCTTAAGCATGGTGGACACGGGAGCGCTGTCAGATCGTGCAGTAGCGGAGCGGGCCGGTATCGGCTGGATTGGCAGCAACTGCTCGATTATTACGCCGGAGTGGGGCTCCTATGTGTACCTCGGCGAAATGATTACGAATTTGCCGCTCCCACCGGATGCGCCTGTCACGGAGAGCTGTGGCAGCTGCACAGCCTGTATTGATGCTTGCCCAACGGACGCGCTAGTAGCTCCGGGACAGCTGAATTCACAGCGCTGCATCTCCTTCGTTACGCAGACGAAGGGTGTGGTGACGGACGAGCTGATGCGTAAGATCGGCAATCGGTTATATGGCTGCGACACCTGCCAGGTCGTATGCCCCGAGAACAAGGGGAAGAACGCCACTCACCATCCGGAGCTTATTCCCGATCATGATAAAGTGAAGCCGCTGCTGGTACCGCTGCTTACGATGGGGAATCGGGCGTTCAAGGAGCAGTATGGCAATAGCTCCTCGGCTTGGCGCGGGAGGAAACCGATCCAGCGTAACGCTGTTATCGCGCTTGGCAATTTCAAGGATGCAAGCGCTGTTCCTGCGCTTGCGGATGTGCTGCGCAGCGATACGCGTTTTGAACTGCGGGCAACCGCTGCATGGTCGCTTGGCCGTATCGGCGGAGAGGACGCGGCAGAAGTGCTCAAGGCAGCGGCGCTGCGCGAGCAGGATGAAACGGTTCAGCAAGCAATCAAGGACGCGCTTAAGAGCACGACAGCTTCGATGTAAAGATATGGGGAAGAGGTAGACATCATGAAATATGTCGATATCGAAGCGGTTGAACCAGGCGATATTCTTGGCAAGACGATCTATGCCGTCAACGGGGCGGTGCTGCTTTCCTCGAATGTGCAGCTGACCGTCTTTATGATCAGCACATTAAGGCGCATCGGCGTCACGAATGTCTATATTAAAGATGCCGGCATGCAGGATATGGATGAGCAAGAGGAGATTCTGTCGGAGGACACCAAAGTCGGCATCATCAAGCAGATGTCCGAGACGATGGATTCGATTCGCTCCGGCAAAGATTTGAACTCCCGCGCGATCAGCTTAACGATTGAAGATTTGCTCTTCGATGTCATTCGCAATAAGGATGTGCTCGTTCAATTGAACGACATCCTTACGCGTGATAATGCCGAGTATATTCATGCGATGAATGTCTGCATGATCTCTTCCCTGCTTGGCGTCAGCTTGCAGCTGAATCAAGTGCAGCTGAAGGAATTGGCAATCGGTGCGCTGCTGCATGATCTCGGGAAGTCGGACCTTGAGGCAGAGGGAGAGATTGAGGAGCCTAAACGCCATGCGTGGCGAGGCTTCGAGCTGCTGAAGGCCAAACGCGAGTTCAGTCTGCTCATCGCTCATGTTGCGTTTCAGCACCACGAGCATGTCGATGGAACCGGCGAGCCGCGCGGGCTGATTGGGGATCAAATTCACCTGTATTCCCGTATTGTAGCCGTGGCCAACACCTTCGATAACCTGCTCACGAGCGGCGGCGGAGACGCCGGAAGGCTGCTTCCGCATGAAGCCTGCGAGCGGATGATGGCGATGTCGGGAACGCGCCTGGATCACGAGATCCTGGTTCATTTCATGCGGATCGTCTCGATCTATCCGAACGGCGTATCGGTTCGGCTCACGACGAAGGAAACGGGCATTGTCGTCGGGCAGCACCGCGGACTGCCGGGCCGGCCAATAGTACGTGTGCTCCAGCGTGAGTCAAATGACAGCGTCGAGAGCCGTGAGATCGATATGGCGAAGCATACGACGGTATTTATCGAGCAGGTGCTGGGCTAAGCTCGGGAGCTTAGCTGGGTAAGGCAGCTGAATAGAGGAATTGATTGGTTGAGTGAACCTGACCTTGTTTGATGGTCAGGTTTTTTTGTGTTTATGGGATCGAACAGGCCTGGCGACCGTTGTTACACGCGTTGAGTGCGGGGGGCGAGTGCATGGGGGCGAATGCGCGATGCGAGTGAGGTGCAGAATGTGGAGGCGAGTATCGAAGAGCGAGTGAGGTGCGGAAAGAAGGGCGAATATTGATTGCAAGCAAGTGAGGTAGGAATGTGGGTGTGAGTATCGAATGTGTATGCGAGTGAGGTGTGGAATATGGGGGTGAGAGTATCGGTTACGAGCGAAGTGGGGAATATCGGTGCGAGTTCGAATGAGGAATGATCTAACGAATCGTACAGGGCTTATTTGCCCCAAAACACCTCCAAAAAAACTCTAACGAACCGTAGAGGTCTTATTTGACGGTTTGCGGGTGTTTTGCACAAATAAGGCCCCCACGATTCGTTAGATTTTCGTAGCTCGGAGATTCGGCCGAATAAGACTCCTACGGTTCGTTAGATTTTCGCGGTATGGCAAGAATAAGCGGGCAGCAATATCCGAGCTGCAGATTGCGGATACGGTTCTGGGATGCCTATCAACATGAAGGAGGATTCAGTCTGTCGGACGAGGTCCTGTTTTCATTTACAGATTGTTTGCGAACGCATGGTCCTACATGCTATTATAAGTTGCAATATACTTACAGATAAGGACAAGGTGAGATGACAATGTGGACGGTCATTATTTCGATCATTACGCTCATAGTCGGCGCTGTTGGCGGCTTTTTCGCGGGCGTATACTACTTGCGCAAGCAGCTGGAGAAGATGCAAAACGATCCGGAAATGCTGAAAAAGATGGCAAAGCAAATGGGCTACAATATGAATAACCAACAAATGCAAAAAGCGCAGCAAATGATGAAGAACCAGAACCAGCAATTTACGAAGGGGAACAATCGGCCGGGCGGACGGAGATAAGAAGTACCGGGGATTGGTTCACAGGAAAGGAGACGTTGCAGATATGGCGGGCAGGAAAGATTACGTCAATTCAGCCGTTTCATCGAATAAGGATCAAATAGAGCATCATGTTCGTGAAATATTGAAGCTCATCGGAGAAGATGTGGAGCGCGAAGGTTTGCTGGAAACACCGGCACGCGTAACACGGATGTACGAGGAGATTTTCGCAGGTTATGAGGTGGACCCGCGCGAAGTGCTGGGCGTTACTTTCGACGAGCAGCATGAAGAGCTGGTCATCGTACGTGACATTGTGTACTACAGCCAGTGCGAGCACCACATGGCGCCGTTCTTCGGCAAAGCGCATATCGGCTATATTCCAAGCGGCAAGATCGCAGGCTTAAGCAAGCTTGCACGCCTGGTTGAAGCAGTAACGCGCCGTCTTCAAGTGCAAGAGCGCATCACATCGCAAATCGCGAATATCATGGATGAAGTGCTGCAGCCTCATGGCGTAATGGTCGTCGTTGAAGGCGAGCATTTGTGCATGTGCGCGCGGGGCGTGAAGAAGCCGGGCAGCAAGACGGTGACGTCGGCAGTCCGCGGTGATTTCCGTACAAGCGCAGCGCTCCGTTCGGAGTTTCTATCGCTGCTTAAGCAGTAACCACAATAAAGGCTCTTTCTTGCAGACTGCCCGATCGGCGGCCTTGCAAGGAAGAGCCTTTTATTTTGGACTTAAGCGGCGGTGGTGGATTTACGAGCTGCATCTACCTGACTGAGGAACAGAGCCGCGCGTTGAATGTATTCCTTCGGATGCGTGCGGAACAGCATCTCGTGCATGCCGCCTTCCACGATCCACTCGCGTGAGAGCGAGTTGTACTGGCCTGCGGAAACCCGCTCTGCGGTCGCCACCGGTGCTATCGCATCAGCGGTGCCATGCATGATGAAGAGCGGCATAGTATAGGTCGTTTGCAGCACCTGTTCAACAGGCAGTTGTTTAAAGTTTACGCCTGTAAAGAAAGGCAGCATCCATTCGATAATCGGGATAGATGGATACTTAGGCAGATCCATATACTGGCGTACATTATTATATAAGGAATCAGAGCTTGGGAGAAACGTACTATCGAGAATCATCGCATCAATACTGTCCGTCGAATCGGTTTGCAGCGCTGCTTGCAATGCGGTGCCTGCCCCCATCGAGAAGCCCCAGACGACAACCTCGTCCGCGCCTTGCGAGCGGGCATAGTTGACTGCCGCAAGTAGCTGCTGGGACTCTTCCTTGCCGCCGGTAGCCGGCGAACGCTGTCCGGAAGAGGCGTAGCCATAATCAAACATGAATACATTATAGTGCAGCCGATTCAGCAGGGCAGCGAGCTCGTACATCGGTACCCATGTTTCCTCACGGTTCGCGCCGTAGCCGTGGCTGAATACCACCGTTCTGTCGGAATGTGTTTCCGTTCCGACCGCAGGAATATACCAGCCGTGAACGGTAGTTCGCCCGCTCTTGCTCGGGAAGGAAACATCGCTGTAATCCAGCCCTTGAGCCATCTTCGGGTTAGAGTATAACGCAGGTACATAAGGATGCGCGATTACCCATGCGACATAGCCGTGGAAGGCGAGCGCAGTGAACAGCAGCAGAGCTGCCAAGGCCGACAGGACAGCAAGCGCAGCATGTTTGCGGCGAGTGCGGGTTCCTGCAAATGCCCGTTCAGGCACCTGCGGCGAAGGCAGCAGCGGGGGGAGCAGTCCGGGCGGGAATCCGCCGGCTGCGGGGAGTGCAGGTCTCAAAGTCGTTGTGCTCATGGTGGAGGCCCCCTCAAGAAGAATGATTATGATCACGATTGCCGATGATATTTTTGGAAGCGCTTAACTAGTGCTATATTCCTATGGTATGGCGCGCAGCCGTAGCCTGTCAATGCGTGTCGACGTAATGTTAACCTCCTGTAACATGGCTGTAAAATAAGCCGCATCGGAAGCCAAAGCTTTACCGGGCCGCCATCCTTACGTTATACTGACTGTAACCAAGTTTCACTGAGTGAAACTATAGCGAGGAGCCGACTTACTATGGCTGAGGATGGAAAATCAACGGTTCGTGCTGTCGAACGTGCACTGGATATATTGCTTTGCTTTACGATAAAGAAAGAATGGGCCATGACGGAGCTTGCCGATAGCGTAGGGCTTCACAAAAGCACCGTTCATCGCATGCTCGCTACGCTTGAGGAGCGTGGCTTCGTAGCCCGCGATGCGGCATCGGACCGCTATAAGCTCGGGCTTCGCATCTGGGAGCTGTCGGCGAATATGTCTGGCGCGGATGACCCTGCGGTTATCGGACTGCCGGAGATGGAACGGCTTCGCGATATGCTGGGGGAAACCGTCAGCTTGTATCTGCGTGACGGCAATGAGCGGATCCGGATTCAAGCTGTGCAGAGCATCCAGGCCATACGCAGGGTGGCTCCGATCGGAGCCAGATTGCCGCTGTATGTCGGCGCCTCAAGCAAGGTGCTTATCGCCTTCGAGGAGCCGGTTAAACGCGAGGAGCTGCTTGCTGACGCCTCGTGGCCGGCTTCCTTCGACAGGCAGCAGTTTCGGGAGCAGATAGCTGAGTGGCAGAAGCTCGGCTACGCGATGAGCGTGGAGGAGCGCGAGCAAGGTGCGGCAGCTGTAGCGGCGCCCGTCTTCTCTCGCACAGGCAAGCTGGTCGCAGCATTGTCGGTGTCCGGCCCGGCGAATCGGCTGACGACCGAAATCATGCGCAGTCAGGCGCCTGCTGTTATTGAAGCAGCCCGCCGACTTGGCGTCATGCTGAAATAAACCAAATAAGAGTCGAGCTGAGGGCTACCGCCTTTGAGCTCGACTCTTTTTGCGTACAAAGAACCTATGGAATGATGGTATCCGAATAACCCGCGAAGATACAGAATGTACCGGGACTCGTATCCATCCATACGCCAATGTAGCCGCCCGGGGGAACGCTGACGATGTCGATATAATCGCCGATGAGCGGTACCGGTGTAGGGCTGCTGGCATTAGGGTTGAACGAAACGTTGGTAATCCGGGTATTCGTGAAGGTTTGACCGCCGTTAATCGAACGTGCTACAAAGACGTCCAGATTTGTTGGGCTGACCTGGTTGCTGTAATAAATGACATTGACGACCCCTGTCAATGGATCGACATCAATAGCGGGGAAGAAGTTCTGTGTGCCTGCCGGAGCACCCGTAATGCTGACCGGTATCGTCCAGTTATTCGAGTCAGGTGCTCGCTTAGACATAAAGATATCGGCATAGCCAAGGCGGTTATCCTGCCATACGGCATATGCTTGGTTTGTGAAGGGGCCAACCGAACGGTCAGTCGAAATATTGGCAAAGGTGAGTACGCGGAAGTCCCATCCCGGAACAGGCAGAGGTGAAGGAACAGGGATAACTTGAGAGACGATGACTGCGTTTGGAAAGGAAGCGCCGCCGTCAGTCGACTGACGAACGATGAAGTTAAAGCTGGGGTCCACTGTGATATAAGCAACATCGATAACGCCGACCAGATCGACTGTGATGTCGGGCCGTTCCACTTGATCGGCTTCGTTCGAGAGCAGCAAAGGTTGATCCCAGGTGGTGCCGTTATCTCTGGAGCGATTGAAGAAGGCAACGGAGTTACCGCCATTATCAACATTGAACTGACGGTTATAGGTGACATACATATTGCCGATAAACGGACTTGCTTGCGAGGCATCAACCGTGCAGTTCGTTTCATCGTTGTTAATATACGAACCAAAGCCCGGACCTACGATTTGCGGAGCGCTAAATGTCGCGCCATTGTCGAAGGATTTGTAGACAACCGTTGTCCCATACTCTTCGCCCGGGAAAACGTGCGCGGAGACGAGAAAAATATTCGGGAATCCATACGACACAACAGGAGCTTCTGCACCATTAAAACCCGGAGGCAAAGGAAGCAGGCTATTGGCCCAACTGAACCCGCCGTCTAAGGAACGATACAAACCAATCAGAGGGGAACCTGATGTGTTATCGACGGCAACCGAAATCATGATGCCGGGAATGAGAAGATTCACGGCAACGCTCGGTTCAAACTTAGGCGGTCCTACCGGCGTGACTTGAAAGTTGAAGTTAGTCATGTTTCCTCCTTCTAAAACGAATCCATTAATAAACTCATAATGCATTGTACGAAGTTTGTCGAATAATGCTTGTTTGAATATCACGAAATGATTGAAAAATGTGCGTATGGAGGCGGATTAGTTCCCAATCATACATCACATGAAAGGAATAAAATGTAATTAATTGACATATAGGAGGTGAGGACATGCCGTTTTCATCCGGATTGATTCATAACGATTTACCGACACCTGCCTCAGGTGTTGTTATAAACGCACGGAACATCACCAGCACGACGGCTCTGGTGTTGATCGAGGTCTATGTTGTACCTCCAACGACGAATACGCTCACGCTAATCTATCTAACCGGCTACATTTTGCCTGGAAAATCGAGTGATTCACGTCAGTTTAATATTTCAGGCGACATTGCCTATGAAATACAGGTAAATGCATCGGGGGTACTTTCAGAGGTTGCCTTTACGGCTTTCGGGGTTGACGAATTTGGTTTACCCGTTGATGGCCAACAGATGCTTGCCATGGATTGGCAGGAAATTTCCGCTTTCTCAACGACGCCTTAGTGTAATGTGCCATAGACAAAGATGGGAGTTTAGCGATTATCGCTGAATTCCCATTTTTTTATAAAAGGCGAACGCCTCAAGGGATAGCCGCACAAGCAAACGGATGCCATATAAATACAATAGTACAGGATGGTGCATTGGAAGGAGTGACAGTATGATCGACTTAGGGGTTGTCATGCCACTATACAAGCAGAAACCGGCGTTTCTTGCAGCGGCGCTGGAATCTGTGCTGAAGCAAACGTTCCAACAGTTTAAGCTAATTATTGTCATTGATGGAGCGCCCGAAATGGAGCCTCTCGTCCGCATGCTCATTCAAGGCGATAAGCGAGTGCAAGTCGTTTCCCATGTTTATAATCAGGGGGTCGCCAAAGCGCTGAACACCGGTTTTCAACTTCTGCACGACATGCCCAATATTGCCTATTTAACCTGGGTGTCCAGCGACAACATTTACTATCCGAGATTTCTGGAGACGCTTCGTAATGCCTTAGTGAAAGGACCGCAGGAGCTTGGCCTTGTTTATAGCTCGTTCCAATCGGTCGATAACGAAGGCAAACCGATCTACGATGAGCAGACGCTTGCAGTTCAACGCCAATATCAATCGCAGCCGATTGATAAGCTGCTGGATTCCTCGCTCATCGGTGTCTCTTTTATGTATAAATCGATCTATGCCAAACAGATTGACGGCTACGAGCTTGTGCCGGTAGAAGATTATGATTACTGGCTGCGCATCACCGAGCATTGCCAAATCAAGTATATTCCTGTGGAGCTTCTCGATTATCGCGTGAACTCTACGTTTAGTGTATCAGCAACGCTGCAATCGACTGCCCAGCACCGCATATGGCGGTACGCGTATCACTTGGCGAGGCATCGTGCCAGGATGCGCAGGGGGATTACCCCCTACTTGACGATACTATTTCCGGTGAAGGAGTCCAGCCCTGAGGCCATCGCGCGAATCGAGAACCTCTACGAGCAAACCTTCAGTAACTATACATGCTATATTCTGGATCTCTCTCCGGACATGCGGGTTACGGCGGATCTGTCGCTCATTTCCCATCCGACGACGGATTTCAAATGGTTCCCGAATGCCAACATGGCAACAGCTTTGCTTCACGCTTCTCAGATGATCCAAACGCCATACAGCTACATCCTGGGACCGCATCTATTCAAGGATTTGATGGATCTGACTGTGTTGTACAACGAGATGGAGAAAGCGGCTCCCGCTGTCATGTCCAACTACTATAACGAGGAACACAATGCAGTCGGCTACAGACATTCAAGCACCTATTGTGCCAAAGATGGGATGTACGATGAGCTGTTCCGCAGGCAAAGTCTGGTTGATTACGTGAAAGCAAATTTTGCCCAAATGAGTGATCTGGGATGAAACTATTATTTACCTTCTTTAATCCCAGCGGCGGCATGGAAACACTCAATCGGATCCGCTGTCATGCCTTCATGAAAATGGACGTGGAATGCCACCTGCTCTATTCCTTAGATGGCGAAGGGCGCAAAAATATTAAAGACATTCCGACGTTCGTGATGAATGACGAGGCTTCCATCGGCAGGCTAATCCAGAGGCAAAACTACGATGCGATCGTCGTATGCACAGATGTGACGATGCTGCTGACGATCAAGAAGGCCGGCTTTAAAGGGCATCTTATCTTTGAAATTCAAGGTTTAGGGACGCTGCAAACCGCCAGCGCGGTGCTCACCGATATATCGGCCCGCGTGCTGCAGGCGGCAGACGGCGTCTTATACCCGCAGACGAGTCATCTGCAGGAGCTGATGACGGCACACCTGCAAGGCATCCCTCATTTCTGCTTCGACGACCCGCTCGATACGGAGGGGTTCGGCTACAGCTCTTACCCGCCGAAGCCGTTTCCGATCATTGGCTGGGTTGGCCGAATTGAGGCGAATAAGAACTGGCGAGAGTTTCTACTCATCGGTTCCCGCATGCTGCAAAAACATCCTGAAGGGTATCTGTGGATCTTCGGCGATACGACACTGGGCGAACCGGTGGAGAAGGAGCATTATGACAGATGGGTTAATGGCCTGCAATTACAACATAAACTCATTGCCTATTCCAACATTCCGCATGAACAAATTGCAGACTATTTCTCGGTCATTGGGGATTCGGGGGGATTTCTCTGCTCGACCTCCATTCTGGAAGGCTTCGGCTATGCGGTAGCGGAAGCGATGCTCTGCCGTTGTCCGGTGCTGACAACGGACTCTGATGGAATCCGTAGATTTCTGATTCATGATGTAACAGGGAAGCTGTATGCGCGCGGCAACGTCAATCAAGCAGTCATCCAAGGCGAATCGCTAATGAAGGACACTACACTTCGCAATACGATACGTAAAAATGCCGAGAAGCATATTAAACAGCATTTCTCTTCCGAGAAATACACCACTAACTTTATGAATATGCTAAAGAGCTTATCGCAGCGAAAGCCGGGGTTTTAGCATTATAAATAGATCGATATACAAAAGCGGGTCCGCTCCATGAGGAGCGGACCCGCTTATTTGTGTCGTTGAATTATTTGCTGTTGTTTGCTGCGATCATTTGACGGAGAACGGTTTGAAGAATACCGCTGTTCCGGTAGTAATCGACATCAACCATGGAGTCGAGACGAACGATTGCCGGGAATTCGAACGTTGTTCCGTCTTCGCGCGTTGCGATGACTTGAACCGTTTGACTTGGCAGAACATCGTTGCTCAGTCCCACGATATCGAATGTTTCGCGGCCTGTAATGTTCAGCGTCTTCCAGCTTGTTCCTGCTTGGAATTGCAGTGGCAGTACGCCCATGCCTACCAAGTTGGAGCGGTGAATACGCTCGAAGCTTTCTGCGATAACGGCTTTCACGCCGAGCAGGAACGTACCTTTTGCCGCCCAGTCACGGGAGCTGCCTGTTCCGTACTCTTTACCAGCGATAACGACAAGGTTCTTGTTGTTCTTTTGGTACAGCATGGAAGCATCGTAGATCGACATGACTTCTTCGGTTGGCAGGTAAGTCGTTACGCCGCCCTCTGTGCCCGGAGCCACTTGGTTACGAATACGAATGTTGGCGAATGTGCCGCGCATCATAACTTCATGGTTACCGCGACGGGAACCGTAGGAGTTGAAATCGACTCTGTCTACGCCGTGTTTGATCAGGTATTCGCCTGCAGGGCTGTCTGCTTTAATGTTACCAGCCGGCGAAATATGGTCGGTCGTAACGGAATCGCCCAGAAGCGCGAGTACGCTCGAACCTTTGATATCTTCGATGTCGCCGATGTCAGCGCCAAGGCCTTCGAAGAATGGCGGGTTTTGGATATAAGTGGATTTATCATCCCACTCATAGCTTTCGCCAGTCGGTACATCGATGGCGTTCCAACGCTCGTTCTGCGTAAATACGTTAGCGTATTTGTCGCGGAACATGTCAGGGCTCATTGCCGCAGCAATTGTATCCGCGATTTCTTTGGATGTTGGCCAGATATCTTTCAAGTACACAGGCTCGTTTTTGCTGTCATAACCGATTGGATCGGAGGACAGGTCGATGTTCACCGTACCTGCAAGTGCGTAAGCAACAACCAGCGGCGGAGATGCCAGGTAGTTGGCTTTCACTTGCGCGTGAACGCGGCCTTCAAAGTTACGGTTACCGGAAAGAACAGCTGCAACCGTCATATCGTTATCTGCAATGGCTTTGCTTACTTCATCCGGAAGCGGACCGGAGTTACCGATACAAGTTGCGCAGCCGTAGCCTGCAACGTGGAAGCCCAGTGCTTCAAGGGACTCAAGCAGGTTCGCTCTCTTCAGGTATTCCGTAACAACCAGGGAACCCGGCGTTAGGGAGCTCTTCACGTAAGCCGGTTTCTTCAAACCACGCTCAACGGCTTTCTTCGCTACGAGCGCAGCGCCGAGCATAACGCTTGGGTTGGACGTATTCGTACAGCTTGTGATAGCTGCGATTACGACTGCGCCGGTACCCATTTTGCTAACTTGGCCGTTCGTGTGTTTGACTTCAACGAACTCTTCGATCTTGTTGTCGCTCAGACCGTAGCCGCCTTTGTCGATCGGTGTGCGGATGATGCTGTTGAACGCTTCTTTCATGTTCGTCAGCTCAACGCGGTCTTGCGGACGCTTCGGACCTGCAAGGGAAGGTACGATTGTGGACAGGTCAAGCTCAACGATATCGGAGAAAGCCGGCTCCGGCGTATCGTCTGTACGGAACATGCCTTGTGCTTTGTAGTAAGCTTCAACAAGTGCGATTTGTTCTTCTTCGCGGCCAGTTGCACGCAGGAAGTTAAGCGTTTCACTGTCAACCGGGAAGAAACCGACTGTAGCGCCATACTCAGGAGCCATGTTGGCAACCGTTGCACGGTCAGCAAGGCTGATGTTGGACAAACCAGGGCCGAAGAACTCGACGAATTTGCCGACTACGCCTTTTTTACGAAGGATTTGTGTAACCGTCAGGGCAAGGTCAGTCGCTGTAGCGCCTTCTGCCAAGCTGCCTGTCAGACGGAAGCCGATAACTTCCGGTGTTACGAAGTAAAGCGGTTGGCCAAGCATACCAGCTTCTGCCTCGATACCGCCAACGCCCCAGCCGACCACGCCAAGACCGTTGATCATCGTTGTATGGGAATCCGTACCTACAAGGGAATCCGGGTAAACGACAGTTTCGCCGCCAATGGATTTCGTTGCTGCAACGGAAGCCAAGTACTCCAGGTTAACTTGGTGAACGATACCCGTTCCCGGCGGTACTGCGCGGAAGTTCTCGAATGCCGTTTGCGCCCAGCGCAGGAAGCGGTAACGCTCTCCGTTGCGTTTGAACTCGATGTCCGTGTTGTACTCAAGTGCTTCAGGAGTACCGAAAGCATCAACCATAACCGAGTGGTCGATTACAAGGTCAACCGGAACGAGCGGGTTGATTTGTTTCGGGTCGCCGCCCGATTTCTTCACGGTATCGCGCATTGCTGCCAGATCGACTACAACCGGTACGCCGGTGAAGTCCTGCAGGACGATACGTGCAGGGATGAAAGGAATTTCTTTGTCTTCGCGGCCATCAGCCCAAGTTGCAAGCTGCTTGACATGTTCTTTCGTGATCGCACGTCCGTCGAATTGACGGACAGCTGCTTCAAGAAGCACCTTGATGGAGAAAGGGAGCTTCGAGATTTTCCCCAGGCCTTGCTCTTCCAGACCGCCCAAGCGGTAGTAAGCATAGGGCTTACCGCCGACTTCAAGCGATTCGCGAACGGAGTATTCGTTTTGATGTGTCATTTGCAATTCGCGCCTCCTTGGCATCCATAATCATTTTGTGGTTTCACTGTGTGAAACACAATTTCAAAAAACATTTGATACCCTAAGTATAGCGTTTTTTATTCCATTTAGAAAGTCCAAATATCACCTTCGAGGGAAGATGTTTCGCCCGTTTTTACATGAATTCGTCTGCCTGCACATATAATGAACCAACTTTATCGGTCCAAGAAAAAACAAGGCTAATGTTATGCACGAATCGCTTACGCATGCATCAGGCGTTCGGTTCCGTGCTGTCCTTATGGCAGAAACAAGGAGGGGAACCAGCGTGCCGCGAACGCGAATATGGGTCGGAACCAATAAACCTGCAGCTCCGAAAAAAAGCACGGTGCAGAGCCGTTCGACTCTGCTGGGAGCGGAACCGCGCAGCGGCGGCAAGCCGAGCCGCCGCCGCGAAGCAGAGCCGGCGTCACCGTCGCAGGCTTCATTATCGCAGTCTCAGCTTCAAGGCTGGAAGGCTGCTGTTCATCGCTACGTGAAGCTGTACAATCAGGCTGAAATTGACCGCTATGCGCCGCCGTTTGAAGAGATCATTCGAGATGAGGATCACTTGTATCGGTTTACACAGCGGCTGGACCGGCTGCGTGAGCAGGAGCTGCTTCGCGGCGTTCTTCCGTCACGCAGCGAGACGAGCGCCGAGCTTATCCGGATCAGCGAGTCCAGCTCGCGGTCGGAGGTGGTGGTGCTTATTGAGCTGCGCATCAAACGAACGATTGATCATAATGGACGTACGTATCAGGAGGAACGCTGTGATCGTGAACGGCTGTGGCTGAGCGCCGAGCAAGACGAATATTTCATCTCCCGTATCGAGCCGATCGTCTCGGAGCGGCGGCCGCGCTACAGCTCGTCCGATGCCATCCTTGCCACGGAGCAGATGCAGGAGCGGGAGTCTTCTGCCGGCAGTCAGCAGCAATCCATACCTTATATAAATTATGATGTTTTGCCGTTTTTCAAACATACTCGTGCAGGTGTCAGATATAGGAGGGATTTGGCGGCCGCTTATGCGGATCGCTGGTGGAACGAACCTAATCCCGCATACGAGAATTTCGAGGTAAATTGCACGAATTACGTGTCTCAGTGCCTCTTTGCAGGCAGCTCGCCTATGAACTATACTGGTAAAAGGGATTCCGGCTGGTGGTACCGCGGCTTCAGCGGCGGCCGAGAAAATTGGAGCTACAGCTGGGCTGTATCCAACGCGTTAAAGACTTATTTGTCGGCTCCGCACAGCTCTGCGATGCAAGCAACTGTTGTCGATTCCGCCGATCAGCTTGCCCTTGGCGATATTATCACGTATGACTGGAGCGGTGATAACCGTTTCCAGCACAGTACGATTGTGACTGCATTCGATGCAGCCGGCATGCCGCTTGTGAATGCCAACACGGTTGCAAGCCGTCACCGATATTGGGATTATCAGGATTCCTATGCATGGACGGAGCAGACGAAATACCGTTTTTTTCATATCGCGGATGAGTTTTAAACGGCGCTTTAACCCAGGAGAGTATGACAACCCATTCGTATGGGAATTTTAACATAACCGGAGGATGAATCATGGGGGAGAAAGTGCGCGTAGGACTTGTTTACGGAGGGCGCTCAGGCGAGCACGAGGTCTCTCTACAAACCGCTCTTGCGGTCATGAAAGCTTTTGATTACAGCAAATACGAAATTAAACCTTTCTATATTGGCAAAGATGGCGAGTGGCGGGCAGGCGACACGCTGCTGGCCGCGCCAAGCGGTCTGGAGCAGCTGCGTCTTGCCGGCGGCGATGCGATCATCGGTACCGGAGCGCTAATGCCGGTATTCGGTGGGCAATCGGAGAATGATGCGTCCATCGCAATTTCTTCGGTGCCGGGCGCGGTAACCATATCTTCCTTAGGTCAACAGCAGGTAGATGCGGTTGAAGCGGCTGATGATGGTCAGATTGACGTCGTATTCCCTTTGCTGCACGGTACATTCGGTGAAGACGGCACCATTCAAGGTTTGTTCGAGATGGCGAACATTCCGTATGTCGGAGCAGGCGTTCTGGCTTCCGCAGTCGGCATGGACAAAATCACGATGAAGAAAGTTTTCGCGCAAGAAGGTTTGCCCCAGTGCGTATTCCGCTTCTTTAATCGCACGCAGTGGCAGAAGGATTCGGACTTTTACATTATGGAAATTGAAGTTGCGCTCGGGTACCCTTGCTTCGTGAAGCCGGCGAACTTGGGTTCAAGCGTTGGGATCTCCAAAGCTCGCAACCGTGAGGAACTGATCGCTGCTGTAGACTACGCGCTTCGCTTTGACCGTAAAGTCATCGTCGAAGAGTTCGTCGATGCGCGTGAGATCGAAGTGAGTGTGCTTGGCAACGATGAGCCGCGCGCTTCTGTTGTCGGCGAAATTACGTCCTCAAGCGAGTTCTACGATTATAAAGCAAAATACATCGATGGCAAATCGATGATGCATATTCCGGCCAACATTCCGGCCGAAGTATCGGATTCCGTTCGCGAAATGGCGATTCGCGCGTTCCTTGCGATTGACGGCTCCGGATTGTCGCGTGTCGACTTCTTCATGCGCAAGGAAGATGGCCAGCTGTTTATCAATGAAGTGAATACGATGCCGGGCTTCACGCCGTACAGCATGTATCCGCTGATGTGGAAGGAAAGCGGCGTTCCGTATACGGAACTTCTCGATACATTGATCGCGCTTGCGATTGAGCGTCACGCAGAAAAACAGCTTATCGATTATAGCGGAGGAACGCCGGCTTAAGGGCCGGTTTTCCCCGTTTTTTTGTAGGTTGGCGAGGCCGGCTTTAAGGCAAGTTACATACATATACTAACGACTATTGGAGGGTTGTTCATGGGATTCCAAACCGAGTTTAACTCTGTATGCAAATTCAAATCCAAGCAAGAGCTGTACGAGCTGTTGGAATACGGCCGCGGCAAAATGGTCAAGAGCGGCTTCCGTGTCTACCCAACCGGGCAGAAAGTCATCGCCTACACACCGGAGAATGAAGCCATCGCAATCGTGAAAATTCGCGTTTCCATCGCGGAAATTAACTTCCAAGGCGAGGAAGTAACCGAAGTGGAGATGGATCTGGTTCGTAAGCTAACGGAGGAAGAAGCGCGTGTTCAGACGGCGCTGGCTTATGAAATGTTCTTCGGAGATCAAGCATGATTGTCCGCTTCGGCTTCGTTGCCATGAGCGTATTGCTCGATAACGCTTCGCCCTCACGGACGATGACGTATGCGACATTTTCCAAGCTGGATGATCGTGAGGCTGCACTTCGCAGACTGGAGCGGATTGCGGAGGATAATCTCCGCACCACGCTTCGCTTAATGCGGCACTGCGTGGGTCATGATGTGTTTGTGTATCGCATGACCTCGAAGATTATTCCGCTTGCTACCCATGACGCGCTGAAGGATTGGGACCCGTATCCGCCGCTGGAGCAAGCTTTTGCCGAGATTGGGCAGTACGCGAAGGAGAAGGGGATGCGGCTTTCGTTTCATCCCGACCACTTCTGCGTATTCAGCACGCCAAGGCCGGAGGTGCTGGCGAAGTCCAAGGAGGATCTGGAGTACCACGTCCGGATGCTGGAGCATATGGGACTCGATGAGTCGGCTAAATGCAACATCCATGTAGGCGGTGCCTATGGGGACAAGCCTGCGTCTGCTGATCGGTTTGTACAGCAGTTTGGTCAGCTGGACAACCGAATCCGTAACCGAGTCACACTTGAAAATGACGATAAAACGTTCACCGTCCGCGAAACGCTCGGCGCTGCCGAGGCAGTCGGAACGCCGATGGTGCTGGATATCCATCATCATGCGGTCAATGATGGGGGCGAGACGGACAGTACGCTGTATGGCGAGCTATGGCCACGCATTCTGCGAACATGGACGGGGCCGGACGGGCAGCCGCTTGCATTGCCGCCGAAGCTGCATGTATCGAGCCCGAAGAGCGAGCGCGATCCGCGCGGTCATGCCGACAATGTCGACGCCCTGCCGCTGCTGCGCTTTCTGCGTGAAACGGCCGGCTCGGTGGATCAGCTGGACGTCATGATCGAAGCCAAGCAGAAGGATGCGGCGCTGCTGCAGCTCATGGCGGATATGCGCCAGCTGGAAGCCGAAGGAGCAGGCATTCGCGTGATCAACGGCGGAAGCATCGAGATAACCTAAGGGACAGGAAAAGCTTGATCTTTTCCGTCCCTTAGGTTATTTTTGGTTAAGGAAGCGCTATCATTTTTTGGGTTTTCTACGGTGCAATCACACCCTGGTCAATCATCATAAGCTCACAAATATTCTCGAGAGGATTGTGAAACGATGAATGGATTATTAGCAGGGAAAAATGTGCTTGTTATGGGTGTGGCGAATGACCGCAGTATTGCCTGGGCAATTGCTCAGTCGCTTGCTGCACAGGGGGCTCGCCTAGCTTTTACATACGAGAATGAGCGCGTAGAGGAACGGGTACGCAAGCTGGCGGAGACCATTCCGGGCTCCTTATTCCTCCAATGCAATGTCACGGTGGATGAAGAAATCGAGTCGCTCGCAGTTCAGTTGAAAGACTCGTTCGGTGTGCTGCATGGCCTTGTGCACAGCATCGCTTTTGCGAAGACAGAGGAGCTTGACGGCATGTACGTCGACACTTCGCGTGCCGGCTTCGCGCTGGCGCATGATATCAGTGCTTACTCGCTTGCGGCTGTGGCACAGCGCGTATATCCGCTGATGACGGAAGGCGGCAGCATCATGACGATGACGTACCTCGGTGCCGAGCGTGCGCTTCGTAACTACAACGTCATGGGCGTGGCGAAGGCTGCACTGGAAGCTTCCGTTCGCTACCTGGCTGCAGATCTGGGCCCGCACAACATTCGGGTAAACGCGGTTTCGGCAGGTCCAATCCGGACGCTGGCTGCCAAAGGCATCAAGGATTTCAACTCGATCCTGCGCCAAGTGGAAGAGAAATCACCGCTTCGCAAAACTACGGAGGCAGCAGAAGTCGGCGATACGGCGATGTTCCTGCTCAGCCATCTGTCCCGCGGAATTACAGGCGAAATCATTTATGTGGATAATGGATACAATATTGTCGGGGTGTAACATAGGAGCAGGGTTCTGTTTTAGAATATAAAACCATTACAATAAGCTGACTGGCTGTCGGAAGTCGACGCCCCAGTCAGTTTTTGTTTTCGTACGGTTTGTGTATACATCTGGAAAATGATAAACTTTTCAAGATGTTTACTAAAAAATAATAATCACCGCAATACTGGCGTGTATGCGTTAACGATTTATACTTAATTATGGAGAAACTTCGTCCGAGCGCCAACGTATAGTAGTAAGACATTTATGAACTCATAGGAAAGTAGCGTGGTTTAACCATGAGTGAGCAGATTATCGGAGGAAAGAGCTTTACCGCTGTTGCGATTAATTGTGCAGCGAAAGCCGGAGAATGGATAAAGACGAAGCTTGGCAACCATACAAGCCTTTCGCTAAAATATTCCGCACAAGACTTGGTTACGGAAGTGGACAAAGGCGCGGAGATGATGATTCGCAACCTGGTGATGACGCATTTCCCTCAGCATTCTTTCCTTGGTGAGGAAGGCGTACAGCCGGGACCGGAGGCTTCGACCAAAGCGCTGCAGAGCGTACGAGATGCGGAGTACCTGTGGATCGTAGATCCACTGGACGGAACGACGAACTTCGTACACAGCTTCCCGTTCTTCTCGGTATCGATAGCGCTTGCACATAAAGGCGAAGTTATCGTTGGCGTGGTGTATGATCCGATTCGAGACGAACTGTTCGTGGCGGAGAAAGGCAAAGGCGCTTACGTGCGCGGACGCCGCATGGGCGTTTCCGCAGAGGAAACGCTGCGTGACAGCTTAATCGCGACAGGCTTCCCGGCGGATCAACAGTATGCGCTTCCGCTCAATATGAAGGGGCTTCAAGCGCTGGTACCGCAAGTGCGCAATATTCGTTCCGGCGGCTCGGCCGCGCTACATATGGCTTATGTTGCAGCGGGACGATTGAGCGGCTTCTGGGAGATCGGCCTCAATTCATGGGACTTGGCGGCAGGCGCGCTGCTGATTACAGAATCCGGCGGACGGGTAACCGATGTAAAAGGCAGTCCATATGATTTGGGTGTGCGTCATGTGGCAGCTTCAAACGGACATATTCACGACGAGTTTGTGCAAGCGCTCCAGCAAGCGGAATCAGGCAGCTAAGGAAAGAGAACGTCTCTGCAACCGTCAAGAATGACGGGAGAAGAGGCGTTCTTTTGCATATGATAGCGTAGGAAGCTTTCATGGGGGGAGGCGGGCAGAATGTTTATTGAGCTCGATGTGCATGGAGACGTGCCGCTTCAGGAGCAAATTGCGCACCAAATCATAGCAGGGATTGCCTCCGGATCGTTGAAGCCTGGTAAAACCTTGCCTTCGGCGCGGCGGCTTGCTTCGGATCTGCGGGTCAAATCAACGGTTGTTCATAAAGCGTATCAGACGCTGCTGTCGGAAGGATTTCTACAGGAGCGTTATGATGGCAAATTAGGCGTACTCATCCCTGCACTAAACGAAATGCCGCGCGTTACGGATAGTTATAGGGATCGGCTCGCGAAGCAGCTGCGTGCATTAGCGGCAGAAGGCCGGGCCAGAGGAATGACGGAAGCTGAATTCAGCAAAGCTTGTCTAAACATATATCGAAGCGATTTGACGACGATGGGAGATTCACTGGAATGAATACGGATCACAAACAGTCGGTTGCACCCGGCTGGTATTTGCTGCAAGTGGTACTTATAGCGGTATCGGCAATATCCGCAGTATTACTGTGGGATCAGATTCCCGCAAAACTCGCCGTGCATTATGATATTACTTTTCAACCTGACCGCTATGCTGCGAAGGGGTTTGGCCCGGTTTTTCTCTTTAACGTCGTACAGCTCTTTCTACTCGCCATCATGATGGGTGCCGACTACGTTGTTAAGCGTGCTACGCAGCCAGGAGGGCCGGAGATGACGAATGAGAAAAGCCGGCAATACCGGTATGCGAACAGCGTTTTTCTATACGGATTGTCGCTCTTGCTCGTCTTGTACTTTAGTTATGTACAAGCAACTACGCTTTACGGCTGGTCGAGGCCGCTTCTTCTCATTGGAACGATAGCGTTATTTCTGCTCATTATCGGAGGTTTAGCATTTCTGATTATGTACGTCAGGAGGCTGCGGTTATCGCAGCACGGAGATGGCGATCTGAGTGAGGAAGGCCGCTGGTTGGCAGGTGGCATCTACTATAATCCGCAGGATCCGTCTGTCTTCGTACCCAAGAAATATGGGATCGGTTGGACGTTGAATTTCGGGAGACCGATGGGGTGGCTGGTTATCGCGACCTTGTTCGCGATTCCG
Source organism: Paenibacillus sp. J22R98 (assembly GCF_059383835.1). Lineage (NCBI taxonomy): Bacteria > Bacillati > Bacillota > Bacilli > Caryophanales > Paenibacillaceae > Paenibacillus > Paenibacillus sp. J22R98. The sequence continues at coordinate 204,695 of NZ_JBXENW010000009.1, read as the reverse complement.
TTCCTTATAGCCGGCGTGGTTGCGCTGATGGAATAGCGGGTTCATTAGCGCGATGGGTATTGGGTGAAGCGTTAATACTGAGGATGTATGAACGTGATGGAGGAAGCTTGTTCACGCAAGCCATCCCTTCGCCAACTTCTCGGCAGTCACTCACCTCCGTCGCTATTCTAACGAACCGCAGAGGCTTTTTTGAGAGAAAAGTTCCAATGAGATTTCTAACGAACCGTGGAGGTCTTATTCTGGTGAAATTAACAATTCAAAAATTCTAACGAACCACAGAGGCCTTATTTGGCCGACATAGGCAGAAATGCACGCGTTTTCGAGCGAATAAGACCTGTAGGGTTCGTTAGAATTTCAAAACGCTGCTTTTTGATCAAATAAGGCCCGTACGATTCGTTAGAATTCTAGGGCTCGTAAAGTGAAAGCGCGCTATCGCATCAGACCGTTTGCCACGAAGCGAAGCTTCGCTTCCGCAAACCGCAATCTGTGTCTGAGCTGAAAGGGCTCTATCGGATAGGATACGGGAAGAAGGCCATGGAACTATTCATACAAAAAGGCTGAACAGGATACCTACTCCCGTTCAGCCTTTTTCATTTACTTCGCCATCGCGGCAAAAGCTCGCTCAGCAGCGGCAATCGTCGCTGCAATATCTTCGTCCGAATGGGCGGTAGTCAGGAACCACGCTTCATACTTGGACGGTGCGAGGCAGATGCCTTGATCCAGCATGAGGCGGAAGAATTCCGCGAACTTCTCGCCGTCCGTATCCTGCGCCTCCTCGTAATTGGTAACGGGGTGATCGCAGAAGTGAGCGGAGAACGAGCCGCGAATACGGTTAATCGTAAGCGCGATGCCATGCTTGTCCGCCGATTGCTGCAGGGCAGCGGCAAGTTCAGCTGCCTGCGCATCCATGCGCTCATAAGCCCCGGGCTGCTGCAGCACTTCCAAGCAGGCAATCCCCGCAGAGATGGACGCCGGGTTGCCGGCCATCGTACCTGCTTGATAAGCAGGTCCAAGCGGGGCGACCTGCTCCATGACATGCTTGCGGCCGCCGTAGGCGCCGATTGGCAAGCCGCCGCCGATGATTTTGCCAAGCGCCGTCAGGTCTGGCTCGATGGCAGCATGATCCGGGAATGCGCTGAACGTTTGCGCGCTGCCGTAGTGGAAGCGGAAGGCGCTGATGACTTCGTCATAGATAACGAGCGCGCCGGCTTCGCGGGTCATTTTGCACAGTCCCTCAAGGAAGCCCGGATGTGGCATTACCATGCCGAAGTTTCCGACAATCGGCTCGACCATAACAGCTGCGACCTCGTCGCCGAAGGTATCGAGTGCAACGCGAAGGCCGTCCAGATCATTGAACGGCACTGTGATGACTTCGCTGGCAATGCTTGTTGGTACACCGGCGCTGTCGGGAATGCCGAGCGTGGAAGGACCGGAGCCTGCTGCAACGAGCACCAAGTCCGAATGGCCATGGTAGCAGCCGGCGAACTTAATGATTTTGCTGCGCTTCGTGTAGGCACGCGCAACGCGAATGGTCGTCATCACGGCCTCGGTGCCGGAGTTGACGAACCTCACTTTATCCATGGAAGGGATCGCTTCCTTCAGCATACGAGCGAGCTGAATCTCCAGCTCCGTCGGCGTACCGTAAAGTGTTCCGTTAGTAGCTGCGGTAGTAATGGCTTCTGTGATATGCGGGTGGGCATGACCGGTAATAATCGGCCCGTAGGCACACAAATAATCGATATAGCGATGACCGTCGACATCCCAGAAATGCGCGCCTTGCGCACGTTTCATGAAGACAGGCGCACCGCCGCCTACCGCTTTAAACGAGCGGGACGGACTGTTGACGCCGCCGACAATATGCTCAAGCGCTTCGGCATAAAGCTGCTCCGAGCGCGGTCGTTGAATGGACATGGTGAAACCTCCTAAATATTTTCCGACTACAATACCTTATTGTAACCCCAGAAACTGCGGCAGTACAACCAAAGAGAGGGTGAACAGACCGCCATCGGTCTACTCACCCTCTTTGTCCTACCTATTATTTGCTTCCGTTTGCCGTATTGCCGTTCGTGCCGGAGTTCGTTCCGTTCGTATCTGTCGCATTGCCGCTGCCTGCAACTGCCGGTGCAGTAACGGTTGAATCCTTCGTCAGCTCGTCTTGCACGAACTGTAGAAGCTCATCGTCATCGCGCACAGACAGTACGGATGCGCCGCCGACTTTCTTATCGCCGATAAGTTCCATTGGAGGAACCTGTGCTTGACCTGCGATATGCGTTTCAACGCCAAGCTGAGCCAGCTTGATCATGTCGGACACTTGAATATTGGATTCTACATAAGGCTGAATGCTGTCCACGATTTTCTTCATCTTCAGCAGGTTCCAGCCGTTCTTCATCTTGTCCGCAACGGCGTTCAGCAGCTTGCGCTGGCGTTCGGTACGGGTGAAATCACTCATCGCATCATGACGGAAACGCACATATTGCAGTGCCGTCGTACCGTCCAGATCCTGAATGCCTTTCTTCAGGTGAATGTCATATCGGTTGCCGTCGGCATTATCGACGTAGTTCATATTCTTCTCAACCTCGAAGTTTTGAATGCCGCCGATCGCATCGATCAGAGATTTGAATCCTTCGAAGTCCGTATACACATAATATTGAATATTAAGACCAAGCAAGCCGCCAATGGTCTTCATAGCCAGGTTAGGACCGCCAAGTGCCAATGCCGTATTAATCCGGCCATCTTCATGACCTTCGATTTCCACGTACGTATCGCGGAGTACGGAGAACAAATGCGCTTTCTTCGTCACAGGGTCGACCGAGACAACCATCATGGAGTCGGAACGAGCGGTTTCGCTTTTCTTCAAGCCGCGGTTGTCGCCGCCCATTATGAGAATGTTGACGCGTTCCGTGCCTTCCCATTCAGGTGGCTTCTCTTCGGCAACCTCTTCAAATTGACCGAAACGCGATTCTTCCTTAGGCTTGCTGAAGCCCTCGAGTCCGTTATAGACGCCGACACCTTGGTAAACGAAATATGCGATTACAGCCGCAATGGCGACCAGTCCGCCAAACAGTGCCCATTTCCACGGCTTCTTCTTCTTAATCGTCTTCTGGGAGCGTGACATTAAAGTTCTGTTCCTCCTTGTAATAGGTCCGTGTGCGGATGGAGAATCCGAAGCCGACGCGGAGCAGGGGTAATGAGGCCTAGTTAATAGCTATAATTTAGGGTTGAATGTCCGGTGCCGATAAATTCACTATAGCATTACATATCATAAAATTATAAAATGGTTTGTCGTAGAGAAGCAAGTTTTATCTGATAGAATCGAAAAAGCCAGATATTTCCCAGGAAATGTCGAAGGCGAGGAAGAGAGGAGCTAAGCATCCTATGCTGGCAATAGATGTAAGAGATTTGCGGAAACAGTTCCAGGTTCAGAAGAACCGCGAAGGGCTCGGCGGCGCGCTGAAGGATCTGTTTAAGCGGGAATACAACGACATTACGGCTGTCAAAGACATCACCTTCCAAATCCCTCAAGGAGAGATTTGCGGTTACATAGGTGAGAACGGGGCAGGCAAATCAACAACGATCAAGATGCTGACAGGCATTCTTGTGCCGACCTCGGGTCATCTGCAAGTAAACGGGTACGTCCCATATAAGGAGCGGGAAAAATTCGTTCGCGAGATCGGGGTCGTTTTCGGTCAGCGCAGCCAGCTCTGGTGGGATATCGGCGTTATCGAGTCGTTCCAGCTGCTTCGCAAGGTGTATCGCGTACCGGAAACGGAGTTCCGTAAGCGGCTTGATGAGCTCGTGGAACGGCTGCACCTTGGCGACCTGCTCAATCGTCCTGTACGGAAGCTGAGCCTTGGTCAGCGGATGCGCTGTGAGCTTGTTGCTTCCTTGCTGCACAACCCGTCGATTGTGTTCCTTGATGAGCCGACGATCGGACTCGATATTGTGGTGAAGACGGAAATCCGGGAGTTTTTGAGAAAAATCAACCGCGAGCACGGCACCACCATTCTGCTTACCACGCATGACCTGCAAGACATCGAAGCCTTGTGCTCACGCGTTATTATGCTTGACGATGGCCGGATCATTTATGACGGCAGCTTGGATGAGCTGAAGTCGAGATGGAGCAAGGGCCGCGAGCTGCAATTCCAATTCGGGGAGCTGCCGCCGCATGATGTGCTGATGCAGCTGACTGAAGGCTTGGAAGGCGTGCACTGGACGATCGATAATGAGCTGACTGCTACAATGTGGCTGCCGCATGAGGTGAATGTATCGGACGCTCTTGCCCGCGTAGTGGGAAGCAGAGCGGATATCCGCGATATTAAGATTACGGAGACGAACACGGACGATATCGTTCGTGAGATTTACCAATCCGGCTCGGCTTCGACCGAAGCGACGGAGAAACTGAGTCAAAGCTCGGTAACGGCGGAAGCCGCCAACGAAGCTAGCAAGGTACCGGTTGCCGCTGCCTCCGATAGGGAGAAGGAGCCGCAATCATGAATAGCGCCTACCTAGATCTTATCCGCATTCGGTTTCTCATGATGCTGGCGTATCGCGTCAACTACTACAGCGGTATTGTCATCTACACAATCAATATTGGTGCTTACTACTTCTTATGGGAAGCGATCTTCGGCGATCAGAAAGTGCTGGCCGGATTCACATTGGCTCAGATGACGACCTATGTAGCGGTTTCTTGGATGGCGAGGGCGTTCTACTTCAATAACCTTGACCGTGAAATCGCCAATGAAATCCGTGATGGCAGCGTGGCGGTTCAATTCATTCGGCCCTACAATTATTTGTTCGTGAAGCTGATGCAGGGCTTCGGCGAAGGGTTGTTCCGCTTGCTGCTGTTCATGGGACCGGGACTGGCGATTGTTTGTCTTATTTTCCCGGTGAAGCTGCCGACCGATCCCGGAGTATGGGGCATCTATCTCTTGATGCTGCTGTTCAGCTTCTTAATCAATACCCAAATCAATATGCTCGTGGGTTTGTTCGCCTTCTTCGTTGAGAATAACGAGGGGATGCTGCGGATGAAGCGCGTCGTCGTCGACTTGTTCTCGGGCGTTATCGTGCCGATTTCCTTCTTCCCGGGTTGGCTTGCCGTCACGATGAAGTGGCTGCCCTTCCAAGCGATCACCTACCTGCCAAGCTCCGTCTTCACCGGCCGTACGGCGGGCGATGATGTGCTGCGAGTGTTCGGAATTCAATTGATCTGGTTCGTTGTCTTAATCATTCCCATCGCATGGGTGTGGCGTCAGGCGAGGACCCGATTGTTCGTGCAGGGAGGTTGAGGACATGTTTTATTGGTCGCTTGCAATGGAGTATATTAAGAATTATGCCAAAACAAAGCTTACCTACCGGATGGACTTCTGGATCGAGCTCTTATCCGACCTGCTGTTCCAAGGGGTCAATCTGATCTTTATCCTGATCGTGTTTCAACATACGCCTTCCCTTGGAGGCTGGTCGGAGGCGGAAGTGATTTTCGTCTACGGCTATTTCATGGTGCCGGCAGGCATCTTCGGTGCCGTCTTCAACATCTGGAATTTCAGCGAACGATATATTGTAAAAGGGGAAATGGACCGCGTACTGACGCGGCCTGCCTATAACCTGTATCAGGTGCTGCTGGAAAATCTCGATCCGCCGTCCTTGTTCGGTTCGCTTGTCGGCCTTATAATTATGGTGCTTAGCTGGGGAGATTTGGGGCTCGCGTTCTCGTTCACCGATATCCTGATGCTTGCCGTGTTTACGATTGGCTCCGTGATGATTTACGCAGGACTGTTCACATCGCTGACGGCCATCTCATTCTATTCGGATGCACCGACGGGTATACTGCCGCTGATGTACAATATTTCGAACTATGGCCGTTACCCGGTTAACATTTATAACAAAATCATTCGATTCCTGCTGACGTGGCTGCTTCCTTTTGCATTCGTCGGCGTCATCCCGGCTTCTTATTTCCTGGAGAAGGACCACGAAGGCTTATCGTCGCTTGCGCTGCTTACTCCGGTTGTGGGGATCGTCGTATTCGCGATTGGCCTGACGATCTGGAATCATGGCGTGAAGCGCTACAGGGGTGCGGGATCTTAAGTAGTGGGGGAGAAGTCAGATGGCGAGAGCGATTAAAGCAAAAGCATTTGTAGGGAAGAAGGCACCCGACTTTACGCTGCCTGCCATGGGCGGCCGTGAGGTCAGCTTAAGTCAATTTGCGGGCAAGAAGGTTGTCCTATTCTTCTATCCGAAGGATTTGACGCCGGCTTGTACGCAGGAGTCCTGCGATTATCGGGATTCGTACGCTGCCTTTGGCGAGTGCAATACGGTTGTGCTCGGCATTAGCATCGACGATGTGCAGACACATGAGCGGTTTGCAGAGAAATATGAGCTGCCTTACGAGCTGCTGGCCGACCCGGAGCATCGCGTGTGCGAGCTGTACGGCGTGTGGCAAATGAAGAAGCTGTACGGCAGAGAGTATATGGGACTTGTTCGCTCGACCTTTCTCATCAATGAGAAAGGCAAGCTTGTACGCGAGTGGCGCAATCTGCGTGTGAAGGGGCATGTGCAAGAGGTGCTCGAAGCAGCGCAGGCGCTGTAGCTTGAAGTAGAATAGGGTTGTCCGGAAGCCGATTGGCTTTTTGGACAACCCTTTTTTGTATGTCGAGAGATGGCATGATGGTCTCTAATTTGCTCGCAATTAACCACTAATCGAATCTAAGGAACCATACGATTCGTATGGATTTCGTGGACAGCTCTAACGAATCGTACAGGGCTTATTTGCCTCAAAATAGCTCTCGTAAAATTCTAACGAATCGTGGAGGCTTTATTTGACGATTTATGTGCGACTTGGGGTCGATTTTGACAAAATAAGACTCCTACGATTCGTTAGAATCTCGGAGGGGAGAAATCCGTCCGAATAAGACCTCTACGATTCGTTAGCTTTTCGCGGACTGCCTGGTCGAATTGTGACTGGCTTAATTAAGCCTCGCAAAAATACACGTATCACGCCACTCGCTGCCATCAGCCGATAGGTCCTCGTTTCGAATAATGCCTTCAAGCTCAAATCCGAGGCGCTGCGGAATCAGCATGCTCCTGGTGTTGAGCGTGTCGCAGCGAATTTCCAATCGACGGGCTTGCAGCTGCTCGAAAGCAAAATTACAGATGCCGTCAACGGCTTCAATCATATAACCCTGCCCGCTGTACCGACTATCGATCCAATACCCGATTTCGAATTTGCGCACATCCCAGTCCAAGCCATGCAAGCTCGCCGATGCGATGAAGGTCCCACGATCCTTAAGGAACACATGCAGACGAAGATTCTCCCGCTGCAAGAACTTCACGTGAGCCTCGCGAATACCTCGTTCTGCCTCATACTCCGAATGCTCTTCCTGTGCCCATTTCATCCATGGCTTCAGCTCGTTAAGCGAGGCATTGAGTGCTTCAAGCACGGCTTTGCCGTCGCCCGGCAATGGCATACGAATGAGCAAACGTTCCGTTATAAATTCACTGGGAAAATCAATCATTATGGGATCCACGGCAAACCCTCCATCCTATCGTCTTACGGAAAGCGTCACGTATGTAAAAATCATCCTACAGCCTGCCCTCTTCGTTGTAAATAGAAACGTGGCCGCGGGGAAGGTGTAAAGAGAGCGTAGTCTGGCGAAACTATCAACTAGAGGAATTCATAGGTTGAAAGAGTAGGAGATGAAGCTCAAATGATACCGAAACAAATGTCGGAGCAGCCGTATGGCAGCAGGGTGGCGGAGTCCGAGGGTAAGGTTCTGCAGCAGGATGCATGGCCGGAGGCTGCGCAGCAATCCTTGCAGCTCATGATGGCTAGAGTCAATAGCGTACTGCTAGGCAAGAAAGAAGTTGTCACGCAGGTGTTCAGCGCGTTGCTTGCCGGCGGGCATGTGCTGCTTGAGGATGTACCGGGCGTCGGCAAAACCCTTCTCGTACGGGCCATTGCCCGCGTAATGGGAGGCGAGTTCCGCCGCATTCAGTTTACTTCGGATATGCAGCCTGCCGATGTGGTCGGCGGCATGATTTGGGATGGCAAACGAGGCGAGCTCGTATTCCGGCAAGGGCCGCTGATGGCGAATGTCGTGCTAGCGGACGAAATCAACCGGACGCCTCCGCGTACGCAGTCCGCGCTGCTTGAAGCGATGGAAGAGCGGAGTGTTTCGGCAGATGGGGAAACGAGACTGCTGCCGCAGCCGTTCATGCTGCTCGCGACGCAAAACCCGCTGCGCGACGACGGCACGTATCCGCTCCCCGAGGCGCAGCTTGACCGGTTTATGATGCGGCTGTCGATCGGCTATCCGGCAGCGGAGGATGAGATTGCGATGCTGGAAGGGAAAACCGAACAACGTCTGCATCCGGAATCGCTGCGTCCGGTTATCATACCGGAGGAATGGCTGCGGATGCAGCGGGATGCGCTGTCCGTCCATGTTCATCCGGCGCTAATGGCCTATGCGGTTCACATTGTCGGCGCGACCAGAACCTCGCAGGAGCTGCTGCTTGGCGCGAGTCCGCGGGCAACGCTGGACTGGGTGCGCGCAGCTCAGGCAACGGCGTATATCGGCGGGCGGCGTTTTGTCGTGCCGGATGACCTGAAGCAAACGGCGGAGCATGTGCTTGCACATCGATTGCTCGTGCGCGACGAAGCGCTGGTGCGCGGGAAAACCGCCGCAGCGGTGCTGGGAGCGATTATGTCGGCGCAGCCGATTCCGATTCCGTCCGGCGATGGCGGGCGGCGGCGATGAAACGGGCGGAGCAATCGGGGCCGGGCGAGACAGGGCAAGGCAAGGGGCAAAGTCAGACAGGGCAAGGACGAGGACTGGCGGGACAGACAGGACAGACAGGACCTGGCCAGGCAGGGCTGGAAAAGGCAGCACCTGTAGAGTGGGGCGAAGGGGTAAGGCTGCGCAGCCGGTTTGTGGCGCGCGCCGTGCTGATTCTGCTGCTTGGCGCCAGCATGGCGGCGCTGCATGCGCGAGGGGGCGCAGTGGAGTGGCTGCTAGCTACGGTGACGGCGGCGGTGGCGTTTTGCTGCATTATTTTGCCATACATGGCGGTAGGGAAAATTACGGTTGAGCGGTCGATAGCGGATGCTGACGGACTGTTCGACGGCGGGGATATGCAGGTGATGCTAACGCTGCGGCTTAGCAGACCCGTGCCTTTCATGTGGCTGGGGATGAGCGAAGTCATCGTGCCCGATACCGCGCAGTCTGGGAAGGGATTAAAGGTGGAGTATGCTTTTCTGCCTGGATTTAAGCGTGTATTCCATATTCGTTATTCGGTTCGGGGACTGCGGCGCGGTGAGTTCAAATTCAGCCCGATGCTAGTTTCGGCAGGGGATATGCTGGGTTTGACGGTTCGTAAATTCGGAGTGGCGTGTCCGGGTGGACTGCTTGTTCATGCGATGGCGCCGGCTGGGGAAGCTTTTGCAGACTTGCCGGGTTTCCGTCCTAGTGCGAAGAGCGGTGAACGTCAGCCAATCGCGTCGCTTGGCGGCCAGATGATAACGGCTGCTGCGCGTGCAAGCCGAGGCGGAGCGGGTCCGGATGTGCGAAGCTATATCCCCGGCGATTCGCCAAGGCGAGTCGATTGGCGTGCGATGGCCAGAGGGCTCGGCATGCAGACGCGGATCAGCAATGCGGAAGAGGCGGGGCAGCTCATTGTGCTGCTGGACACGTCAAAATCCGCTTATGGCGGTGACATGCGGTTGTTCGATGCCCATGTCGGACGTGCGGTGCTCGTGATGAGGCAGGCGGTCAGAGAAGGGAAAAGCGTTGTTTTGCTGACTACAGAGGAATTGGAGCTTATCGTGCGCACTGGGGAGAGAAGTACACTTCTGGCTGCGGAGGAGAAGCTGGCCCGCTTGCAATGGGGGCTTTCGTCTCGGAAGCCGCTGTCCCAGTGTCTCTCTGACGCTGTGGCGGGAATGCCTCGCGGCTCGGCGCTAATTTGTTTGACTGCGGGTACGAAGGGGGCCGGCGCTGTTGCAAGGGAATCCAGTGCTTCGGAAAATGTATTCTACGGCGCTAAACTCGCGGCTGTACGGGGCGTGAAGCTGGTGCTGCTGCTTTCTTTTGCAGAGACCGAGGCGGCTCCGGCGGAAATGAACTGGCGTGCGCGGCTTCAAGGCACGGACTGCAGCGTAAAGGCGCTGCCTGTTCCTCTGTCCTACCGCAAGCAAATACCGGTTATGGCGGAACTCAGTATGACCACGAATAGGGAAGGAGGCGTCATGGATGTCAGCACAGCAAGCAGCTAACAACGATGACAGCGGCGCGCAGCTATCGAGGCGGCAGAGAGAACGGACGGGACTGGATTTTTTTCAAATGGGATCGCGCCGGCTCGTAACGAGCTTGCTGCTGTTTGGGCTGATCATCGAATGGCTTCTCCCGCTTGCGCAGCTGAAGGAATACACGGAGCTGTATCAGGTTGAGCCGCTGCTGGCGACGGTCGGCCTGTTTCTCGCTGTCGGTCTGTTTGTGCCTCCGACGTGGTTATCGATTGTGCTCAATAGCGTGATTACTGCGGGAACGGTCCTTGTTCTGTTTCAAGGTCAATATGCTTCGGGGTACGATGCGCTGATCGGGTTTGTGCATGCGTTCACGCATGATTTTGGCCAATTGCTTCAGGGAAAAATCGTGCTGAGCGGAGAAATGCGAACCGTGCTCCTTGTCAGTGGACTTGGCATGATGGCGCTGGCGCTGCAATCCCTCGTGTGGCTTAGGCAGTGGGGGCTGGGGCTTGCTGCGCTGACGGCGGTGTATCTGCTGATGCTGTATGGTTTTCTGGGTCTGCAGGTGTTTCCGAATCTAATGCGCGCGCTTGCGGAAGGGCTCCTGCTCAGTGCGCTGGTAACAGTGCCTCGGATGGAGCGTTTAATGGGGTCCAATCTGTTTGTTCGAGCGAAAAATGATGGCAACCATCAAATGGCAGGTTGGTCGCTCCCTTGGTGGAACGGCTCAGCGTGGCTGGTTGTTCTTATACTGGCAGTCGGCATTGGCGCTGTATGGAGTTTAGCGAGACAGACACCGAATGAACCTGCGCCCTGGGCTGCGGAAGCTGTAGATTGGGGACAGCAGAAGCTGCTCGACCATCAGAGTGGAGGAGCGGGGCGCGGTGATCGCGTTACAACTGCGGAGGAAGCGATGGCTGCTGCAGGATTCGGTGACTCCGGCATAACCGGCTATGGGCTTGATGACCGGGTGCTGGGTGGGCCGCTAACACAGGATCGTTCGGTTCTATTCACCGTGGCTTCGAAGGAAGCGACCTACTTGCGCGGCGAAAGCAAATCCGACTATACCGGCAAAGGCTGGGTGCAAAATGTTCATGATTGGCTCACGCTGAATGTATCCACCTACGAAGCGGAAGAAGACGCGCGTTTGTTGGTGCAAACGATAACGGCTGTTCATCCGACGGCAGGATGGCCTCTTCTGGCAGGCGGTGCGGAGGCGAAAATTAGCGCGATTCGGATGCTGGACGGCGAAACGGCCGGCTATCGGCGCGATGCGGCGACAGGAGCGCTCTATCCGATCGACGAGAACGATCGGGTCGTCAGTTACACGGTAGCCGCGGAGCTGCCGAAGCTGGGACTGGATGAGCTGAGGAAGCTTTCTGCGAATGTGGAGCCTGTGGCTGGTGGAGCTGAGGGGAGTGCGGGAAGCGGGGCTGATTCAAGGGCAGGTTCGAGTAATTCGGGGAGCGAGAACACAGGAAAAAGGACGGAGGCAGCGGGGTCGCGCGCTTTTATTGAGACGGTAGCGCTTGAGGATGCGTATACGCAGCTTCCTAAGGAATTGCCTGCGCGAGTCGGCGAGCTGGCTTCGCAGATTGTTGCGGATGCCGGGAATCCGGCGAATCGCTACGATCAGGTGGAGGCTATCGCAGCGTACTTGCGCAGCCACTATGCATACTCGCTGCAGTCGTCGGTTCCCGCTGATGGGGCTGACTTTGTCGACGACTTTCTGTTCCGCCAGCAGCAAGGGTATTGTGTTCATTTTGCATCGGCGATGACCGTTATGCTGCGGACGCAAGGGATTCCCGCGCGGTACGTCAAAGGCTTTGCCCCAGGCGAGGCCGTCGAGACTACAGCCGGCGGTCCAGCGGGCTTGTACACCGTGCGTGCAAGTGATGCACACGTTTGGGTGGAGGTCTTTTTCCCGGGCGTCGGCTGGCTGCCGTTTGAGCCGACGCCGGGTTTTGCGGCACCGGGCAGCGGTGCCGCCGGCGAAGCCTCATTGACGCCTGCCGGGGCAGGCAATGGGGCGCAGCCGGGAACAGCCGCAGGCGCGGGTGGCGCCGCCGGGGCTGCGGCTGGCGGCGAAGCCGCAACCAGCGCCGCCCGCGCGCTGGCGGTGCGCTTGGCAGCGCAGCTGCAGGCGGCGGCGCAGCATGCCTCCGATGCCGCGCAGCGCGGGGCGCATGCCCTCGCGCAAGCGGCGCAAGGCGCCATGGCGGCGAAGCCGTGGGCCATGGCCGCGCTAGCCGCGAGCGCCACCGGCGCCGCCGGGCTCGCCCTGGCGGCTGCGCGGCGGCGCAAGAGCGAACGCTTCGCGTTCGGAAGCGCGCTGCGCCGCTATGGCAGCGCGCTTCAAGCGGGCCGGCATACCGCGGCCCGCGGACACTTCCTTCAGCTCGCGGATGCCTGCTGGCGCGAGCTGTACAACAGGTGCGGTGCGAAGCCGCTTCACCGCACCACGCGCGAATTCGCGGCGGAGGCGCTGCCCGGCCTCCCGCCGGAAACCGCGAAGCTGGTCGCTGAATTTGTGCGCTGGGATGAAGCGGCGCGTTATGACGCTCATTGGCACAATCAGCCAACGCTTCAGCAAATGACCGTGCTTGTCGCGGGTTTGCAAGCGCGCCAAACGTAGACATACAAATACCCGCCAATTGCCTTGGCGGGTTTTTCTGTATCTATGCGGCTGCTTACCAGTTTTTGAGCAGCGCCGCGGCTTCCGCAGCACTGCGACTGCTGGATTGATTTTGATAAGAATCACGTTCCGCTTGCGCAGGTTCATTAGTCGAAGTGTTACCATTCGCGCGTTCCTCGAAGCCATAGCTATACACGTTGCCAGCAGGATTTAACGGTTCCGAACCTTTATTAGCGTTCACAGCCGTTACATCGTTAGTTGCAGTGGCAAAAGCTGAGTTCGCTTCAACTGTGGAGTCCGTTAAAACGCTATCTTCTTTAATTACCGCTTCAACAACCGCTTCTTCTTCACTTACCGCTTCAACAACTGCTTCATCAGGCGCTGTTTCAACCACGGCTTCCGCTTGAGCGAATACCTCATCAACACCAACTTCAGTGCTGACCTCGTTTACAACCACGCTCGCGTTATCGCTGAACTCCGCAATTGCCCTCTCATCCGCTAAGCTCTCCGCACTCCGACTATCGCTCACGAAGCTCCCGGCATCCAACACCAAGTCCACCGCACTTACGGAGTCCTCATCCATCAGCTCTGAGTGCTCACTCACAAACTCCGACCCGGCAGCTGCCTCGCTTTGCCCCTGAGCGGCGGCAGTGACATCGGCCAAAATCATCCCGCTCAAAGCAGCGCGCTCCGCCTCGTTAACACCTTCGTTAATTCTCGTGTTCACTGGGCTGAATGACTCATTTTGCCCTGATCGATTCCGCGTTTGGTCTTCATGAATGCTTTCAGCCTGAACGGTCCGGTCTTGCCCTCTACCCGCATCCTGATCAACCAGCAACGCATCATCAGAAGCACTTACCGTCTTACTGCTCCCGCTGATGCTGGATATGAATGCTTTACCGCTTTCCCGGAGCGGATCACGATTCGACGACTCATTGCCTTCTTTACTCTCAGTTGCACCGCCCTCGTTACCGGCTGCTTCATCTGCTGCATTCGGCTTCTCAATAGCGCGGTAGCTGATTTTTTTAGGAGCGGCCCACACAACTGCCCCGTCGGCGCCAACCACCATATCTCTGCGGTCGTATCCGCTGCGTCGCTCGACACCTGTATAGTTTCCGCTGTTCCCGCTGCGTCGTTCAATTCCGCTTCTGCGCTCGGCAGGGTTAACTGCAGGCTCGTCCTGATCCATAGTGCTTTTTCCTTGGAACAGGCCGCCGTCTTCGATCGTCAGCGTAGCCGCAGTCATGTCGCCATATAGTTTGCCTGTGGAGGAGATGGTCAATTTACCTGTGATATGGACATTGCCCGTGACTTGTCCTGCAAGAATGACATTGCGCGCGGTAATATTCGATACGGCAAAACCGCTTTCTCCCACGACGACATCGCCGTCACAGGATATATCTCCGCGCAGCTGTCCTTCCAAGCGAACGCCGCCCGCAGAACGGATACTGCCTTCAACAATCGTACCTTCCCCGATGAACGTGTCGGTCAGCTTGGAGCTAATCTTGTCTTTCTTCCAATTGAACATCAGTTGGCATCCCCTTTATCCCCATTTTCAAATATGGTTTTGGATCGACAGACACCCCGTACTTCATCACTTCAAAATGAAGATGCGGTCCCGTGCTGCGGCCCGTTGAACCAAGCAAACCGATCAGATCCCCTTGATCTACGCGGTCGCCTTCTTGCGCCAGTACCTTGTTCAAATGCATATATTTCGTAGCAATGCCGTTCTTGTGAGAGACGACAATGTAATTCCCGCGTTCCGACATATATCCGGTTTCTTGTACGATGCCATCTGCCGCTGCAAATACGGAGTCGCCTGTTTTGCCGGCTATGTCCATGCCTTTATGTACGCCGGGATGGTTCGTGAAAGGGTCAATACGAACCCCGAACAAAGAGGTAATGCGCTCCGATTCCGTAGGCCAATAGGTAGGCGTGAGCCGAAGCACTTGCTTCTTTTTTTGCACCTCTTTAGTAGTGGAGGTCAGTCTGTTCTTCAATTCGCTGATTTCGCCGCCGATAGAAGAATAGAACGATTTGGTCTGGTCTATGAGTCCTTGGATATCCTCATCGGTTGCGTCCAGCTGCTCGCCCCCGACGCCATCGCCGTCTGCTTCCTTCGTTGATTTGTCGGGAGAGAGGCCGACGAGTGATTTCATATCGGATTCCAGCTTGCTCAGCTCTTCCATGCGGGCGTCTACGGCATCCGCCTGCTGGGCCAGTTGAACCAGATCGGTTTGGAGCTTCATAATACGCGCTTCTTTGACTGCCAGCTGATCTTGATGGGCTTGGGATTCGGAAACGAGCTGCAGATGAAGCTGTTCCAGCTGACGACTGCTGCGTTCATGAAGTAGGTATAGCGTTGATGCTATCACAATCAGCAAGGAAACTAGGATGGGAATCACCAGCAACAGGGCGGTGGAAACCCGAAACCGCAGCGCTGGCTTGCTGCCGTCTGGTAAGACAAGAAAGGTGAAATGGGTGTTGCGCGGTAAAAGTTTCATGCTTACCTCCTCGAAGTTGTTTGCTTTGAACGAACGTTTTCATGCGACTAAAGGCGGAGCAAAAAAACATACACACCGAACTATTTCGGCAGATCGACAGCAAAAACTTAGACGTAGGGAAAAAAGAATGATAAAAAAGGATTTTGTCGCAATATAGCGAATTGAAACTCCTTATCAGCGGAAAAAGGCTAAGACATTGAACGGAGGCACTCTTGTGATTAAAATTGCAGGCATTGACGTAGGAAATGATAGTGTAAAGCTGGTGGTTGATGGAGCATCGGAGCCGATTGTTGTCCCGAGCATCCTCTCCCCGGGCTATGAGCGTCATATTTTTCAAGATGAGGATTCACCGCTAAAAGCACTGGACGTGCGCGTATACAGCCCTAAATTGAAAAAGAACAACCAGCGCTACTTCGTAGGCTTGCTGGCGATGGAAGACCAGGATATTTCGGAGCTCGAAGAGACGGATAACAAAGGGACCAGTGATCAAGCGTTGATCGTGGCGCTGACAGCGCTTGCTTATGCGGGGCTGACTAGTCAAACCTATGAGCCGGTAGAAGGACAAACGACGCAAGCGGTAGAGTATATTGTGGGAACGGGTTTGCCGGTACGTACATATGCAGGGTTTCACAAAACTTTCGAGGAGCGCCTTGTAGGCGAGCATGAGGTGACCTTCCTTTCCACGCCGAAGCTGCGCGGTCGCTCCATTCGCGTCATTATCAAACGCGCGGTTGTTTCCATTGAAGGCGCAGCGGCGCTGTTCCATATGGCAACACACGACAACCTGACCGTGAAGAACGAGGAGCTGTACTACGGCTGCATCGGGATTTGCGAAATGGGCGCGCTCACGACGGATTTCCCGGTCATTAAACGGATGAGCATCGACAACCAGTTCAGCACGGGCGAGCAATTCGGCCTTGCCGGCTACCTGGACAATATCATCCGTGACGTGGAAGATCAGTTCGGCCACCGTTTCCCGAGCCGCACGAAGCTAATCCAACGGATCAAGAACCGCGACTATATCATTCAGCGGATTGGCGAAGGTCAGGCGGATATCCGTCCGATTGTGGACAACTACTTCAACCGCGCTGCCAATAAAGTGCTGGATCTGATTCTGAAGCGTTGGAAGAAGAACCCTGATATTCAGTGCTTCTATGTACTTGGCGGCGGAGCGTCCGCACTGCGCGAGTACATTAACGAAGAGGCTGGTTCCGTTCGCCTTCGTTTCGTGAACGACAGCGAATTCCAGAACGTATACGGCTACCTGAAGCTGGCCAAAAACAAAACGAACCAAGCAATCGCAGCTACAACAGCAGTTGCAGCAACAACCGAGCAAGAGTAGCTATTTCGCTTGAATAGAGCCGAGCCGCCTGTCGAAGGCGGCTCGGTTTTTTATTTTAGAGGCGACGGCTCAACTGTTCACCATATCCTCATCGCATTCACCCCATTCGCCTTGACTGTCCCTTAGCGCCTATATATAATTGACACAATGATTTGAGGGAGGCTTTAAAAAAGTGGACAAGCCAAATGAAATGATCGTCGTCCTCGATTTCGGCGGACAGTACAACCAGTTAATTGCAAGACGTATCCGGGATTTAGGCGTGTACAGCGAATTGCTGCCATACAATACTTCGGTGGAACGGATCCGCGAGCTGCAGCCGAAAGGCATCGTGTTCTCGGGTGGACCCGCAAGTGTGTATGAGGAGAAATCGCCGCTTGTAGATCCTGCGATTTATGATCTGGGTTTGCCAATTTTCGGCATTTGCTACGGCATGCAGTTGATCGCGCACCAGCTCGACGGTAAAGTTGAGCGCGCAGGCAAACGCGAATACGGTAAAGCTGATGTCGAGTTCATCGCGGGCAGCGAGCTCGTGAAAGATCTGGGCAGCAGCCAAACCGTATGGATGAGCCACGGCGACCACGTTGTGGAATTGCCAACAGGCTTCCGCGTTGATGCGAGCACGGACCATGCGCCAATCGCGGCGATGAGTAACCCGGATCGCAAAATTTTCGCCGTACAATTCCACCCGGAAGTACGCCACTCCGTACAAGGGAACGAAATGATTCGCAACTTCCTCTACAACGTGTGCGGCTGCGAAGGCAACTGGAGCATGACCACGTTTATTGAGGACACGATCCGCGATATCCGTGCGCAAGTGGGCAATGGCAAAGTGCTTTGCGCCCTGTCCGGCGGCGTGGATTCCTCTGTTGTAGCGATCCTGCTGCACAAAGCAATCGGCGACCAGCTGACTTGTATGTTCATCGACCACGGCTTGCTGCGTAAAGACGAAGCAGAAGGCGTTATGGAAACGTTCGTAGGCAAGTTCGATATGAAGGTTGTCAAGATCGATGCCAAAGAGCGCTTCATGGGCAAGCTGAAAGGCGTAGACGATCCGGAGCAGAAGCGCAAAATCATCGGCAACGAGTTCATTTACGTGTTCCAAGAGGAGTCTGCGAAATTCGACGATTTCGAATTCTTGGCACAAGGCACGCTTTACACCGATATCGTTGAGAGCGGTACGGCTACAGCACAAACGATCAAGTCGCATCACAATGTCGGCGGCTTGCCTGAAGATATTAAATTCAAGCTCGTTGAACCGCTTAAAACGTTGTTCAAGGATGAGGTTCGTAAAGTCGGCGAAGAATGCGGTCTGCCTGAAGCGATCGTATGGCGCCAGCCTTTCCCGGGTCCGGGTCTTGCAATCCGCGTGCTTGGCGAAGTTACGGAAGACAAGCTGAAGATCGTTCGCGATTCCGATGCGATTCTGCGCGATGAGATTGCCAAAGCAGGTCTTGACCGCGAAATTTGGCAGTACTTCACAGCGCTGCCGAACATGAAGAGCGTTGGCGTAATGGGCGATGCGCGTACGTATTCGTACACGGTCGGTATCCGCGCCGTTACTTCCATCGACGGCATGACAGCAGACTGGGCGCGTATTCCATGGAACGTACTAGAGAAAATCTCGGTACGTATCGTTAACGAAGTGGATAACGTCAACCGTATCGTTTATGACGTAACATCGAAGCCGCCTGCTACAATCGAGTGGGAATAGGCTGGAATTAGTAAAAGTACCCTCTTTTATTTGCGTAGTTCAGCAAATGAAGGGGGTATTTTTTATGCCCGCAAAATCAATCTTCTAATCGAATGGTTTATATATCCAAAGCGATGATATAGAATCCTAGTAGGAATCATTTAGATTATCGAGGATAATTCTGGCGGGGGGTTTATTTTTGTGAGAAAAGCTAAAGGCAGCATCCTATCTCGAAGAGTGGGAATAACGGCATTGATTGTAGTGGGGATGACGCTCGCGGCAGGTGCTGGAGCGTATGCCGCAACGAAAATGAGCTTGATCGTAAATGGTAAAAAATCAACGGTTGAGCCAGTATCTATCAAGGGGGTTACTTACGTTCCGATCCGTTCCGCGGCGGAGATGCTCGGTGCAAATGTGAACTACAATGCGGCTTCGAATTCAGTCATGATTACGAGCAAGCCCGATAAGTCTCCGTTAGGCGATGCTGGCAATGAAGCGGTCGGTTCAGTTAATGGAGTGGCCATTACCAAAAACAAACTGTACGATGCAATGGCTACGATTGGCGGGGCGCAGACGTTGGACAACCTGATTCAGGAAGAGCTGGTTAATCAAGAGGCGAAGAAGGAAGGGATCACGATCAGTGAGCAAGATGTGGATGCGGAAATCGCGAAGATCAAGAAGCGCTTCCCGTCTGAATCGGATTTTCAGACTGCGCTGCAGCAAGCAGGCATGACGCTCGACGATTTGAAGAGGCAAACGCCGATGCAGCTTCGCATTCGCAAGCTTGTAGAGCCGCGCGTAAAGGTGACTGACGCAGATGTGAAACAATTCTTCGAGGCAAATAAAGCAGAGTTCGATGAGCCGGAGCAGGTGAAAGCATCGCATATTTTGGTCTCCACGAAAGCAGAAGCGGACGAAATTATGAAGCAGTCGAAGGCAGGCGCGGATTTTGCGAAGCTGGCGAAGGAAAAATCAACAGACACAGGCAGTGCCAATGCCGGCGGTGATCTTGGTTTCTTCGGCAAAGGGGCAATGGTCCCTGAGTTTGAGCAAGCAGCATTCTCGCTTAAGGTTGGGGAGCTTGGTGGGCCGATCAAGTCGGAGTATGGGTATCACATCATCAAAGTAACCGACCATAAGGCAGCGAAAGCAGCGACGCTTGATGAGAAGAAAGCTGAAATCCGCGAACAGCTCGTTAGCCAGCAGGTTGCCGAACTTTCCCCTGTATTGCTGGCTGAGCTAAAATCCAAGGCGCAAATTACGAATACGCTTAAAGGAAAGTAATAGCGGATATAACCTGTACGATTCGATTGCAACTACATGTAAAGGGGCCAACTAGCATGATTCCCAGATCTGAAGTGGTAAGAGAAGATGTCAGAAGATCAAACAAAACGTACTATTCTTTGAGGGACAAGACCATCAATTATTATCAACTCCCTCAGATGCAATACTTGGTTGCTTCGGGATCCGGTGATCGGGATATTTACAGGATGCATGAGTATAAAGAGGTTTGGACAATGGGCCGGTTCATCAATCGAGTCAAGTATCACACGGTGCGGGAGCTAGGGAAAAATTTCAGTAGAATGCCGATCGAAATGGCGTGGACAACAGAGCGTGAAGAGGAAACGGAGTTTACGGCAATGATGTGGGTTCCGGATTACATCAGCTATGATTTATTTCACGTCACCGTCCATGAGCTGAAGAATAGGCTTGATCGATTCGATTTCGATCTTTCTTTGACGGCAGCCCCCAAGCGCTATTGCGCGCAATTATTACATACCGGAAGCTATGATCAGATCGAATCTTCGGTACAAGCTTTAGTGGATGGAATCGCTGAAGAAGGGCATCAAATAAAAGGAAGAACCCAAGAGATTTTCATGAATCATCCGCATTGTAACCCCCCGGAGAAGCTTAACATTCTTCTAAGGCAAGAGCTCTATGTAAACGGGGAATAGCTGGTCAATCACATGTGTATAACCCTCAATTTCCGCCTAAAGCGGGGATTGAGGGTTTTTTCGTATTACTCGAGGCAAGCGGGCGTCATCGAGGGCTTACCCAATAACTTTAACGAATCGTACAGGTCTTATTTAAACAAAAAGCAGCCATTTGAAATTCTAACAAATCCTTCAGGTCTTATTTGCTCCAAAATCCATGCATTTCAACCTATTTTGACTCAATAAGGTCTCTACGGTTCGTTAGAATAATTGCGGAGTCCTTTTCTCCTCAATAAGGCCTCTACGATTCGTTAGAGTAGTGCGGAGATTGATAAGCGGTTGGCATTCGGATGCTTGACAAGTATTAGCTGGTTTTTCGTTGAGCGCGAATCACTCCCCCATCCTACTCCTCCTCCGAGCTTTGCCGATAACCGCTTGGGGTGATCGACGTGATCTGTTTGAAGGTTTTGGAGAAATGGGAGGCGTTGGCGAAGCCGCAATATTCGGCGATCAGCTCCAGATGGAGCTCGGTGGTGCGCAGCAGCTCCTTGGCTTTACCGACTCTCATCCGGGTGAGGTAGCTGTGCGGCGGTTCGCCGAAAACTTGTTTAAAAATGAGGCAGAAATGGGATTCCGAGTAGCCGATATGCTGGGCCATGTCAGCGATATTGAGCGGCGCCGATAGATTGGAGGATAAATAAGCCTCCATGCGTGCTCGGAACCGATGCTCGTAATAATCACTCGCCGGACTTTGGCGGCCGCTGCTGCCAATGAGCTGTACCAGCAGCTCCAACGCTGATTGCTGCACCTTAATCATGCTGACCACATCGTGATTTTTGAAATTATCGACCATTTGCATAAGGGTATATTTCAGCTTCTTCGCATTCTCGGGAACGATGATCGGCGGGAGCTGCGCCAGACCCAGCTCATCAAGCCGAGGCTGCATCAGCTCGGAATATTTGGTTAGAATCGTCATCCCAGGCGTGGTGACAAAGCTTTGTTCACGCAGCGGATTGTAGAAGAAATCCAGATGCGCATTGGGGACGACGCAATCGCCGAATCCGTGTGTCGTAAACAGCAATCCGGGTTGAATGAGTGCAAATTCTCCCTCCAGCAGCTCATGCTCCTTCCCCTCGATCGTAAGCACATAACGCCCTTTCTCCAGATAAAGAAACAGATAATCAAGTAGCCTCCTCGGGCCTTGTACAAAGTCGGAACGCTCGAAAGTGTAACAGAGCCGAACATGGGGAGAGACGTGATAGCTCAGCGGATTATCCTTTACTGCCATTCCCAAAGTCCTTTCTATTGCTTGCTATAATAAGTGTTTTTGACAAGAAGATCATCGAATCCTACAAGGAAAATCTCGTTCCATATTATATCATTATTCGTATTACGAGTGTTTCTGCCACCCGAAAATAATAAAGATGTGTTAGTGGTTACGCAAGCATAAGGGACGTACTTCAAACGAAGGAGTGGTTGTCTGCCAATGGAGAACACGAGTGTAATGAGGTCCATGACGGTTCCGATTTTTGCAGGGGGAGGACGAATTGAATACGGGGAAAAGGAAATTCCGGTGCCCGGTCCAGGGCAGCTGCTCCTGAAGGTAAAGGCGAATGCCTTGTGCGGTTCGGATCGCGGGCAGTTCCAGCATGGAACCGATATCGTGCCAGGCCATGAGGCTGCAGGCATTGTCATTGCAGCGGGAGCGGGCACTGCCGTACGCGAAGGAGCGCACGGCGTTGTGTTTCTAATGGGATTTTGCGGCTCATGCCGGAATTGCAAGTCGGGCTTTACCAACCTGTGTCTGAGCAAATCCGCAGATTACGGGTTCTCGCATGACGGCGGCTATGCGCCTTATATGTTGATTAGTGAACAGGTGTTTTTTGAAATTGATCCATCGATCCCAATGGCGGAAGCGACGATGCTTCTGGATATTATGGGAACCGGCGGGCATGCGATCAAACGCGGCCTTCAGGTGCTTCCGAACATCGGCTCTGCCGTTATAGCGGGAGCCGGCCCAATTGGGCTTGGCGTTCTGGCGATGATCAATTTGCTGCTTGGCGAGGAAACGCCTGTATTCATCATGGATTTCAATGAATACCGCCTTCAATTGGCAGAGAAGATGGGGGCGATCCCGGTTAATCTTGGCCGTGAGCGTATTCGCGAGCGAATGGATGCCATGCAGGTTGAGGGTGTCGATCTGGCTGTGGATACCAGCGGCAGAACGGTTGCGCGACAAGCCGCACTTCATTGTTTGAACAAACCCGGCGCGCTTGTATGCGTGGGGCATGGGGAGGAACTGCATTTGCAGGTTTCCGGTGATTTGATCGCGACGGAGCGGACGGTGCTTGGCAGCGAGTATTTCCAGTACAAGGATTTGCAGGATAATCATCTAAGGCTCTTAGCGAATCTACCTTACCTGAAGCAAATCATTACGCACCGATTCCCGCTGAGTCAACTCCAAGAAGCGTATGAGCTGTTTTTCCGGGGCGATACCGGGAAGGTGATCATCGAACAATGAGCGGGACGAGACGGGTCAAAATAGCGCTTGTCGGTACAGGCGGCTGGGGAAAACAGCATGCCAGAATATTCGATGCCCACGAGAAGGTGCAGTTCTGCGCACTGGTGGGACGCAATCCGGAGAAGACCATGAAGGCTGCCGAGCAATTTCATACCGCGGCGTATACGGATCTTGCCGTAATGCTGGAGAAGGAGCAGCCAGATCTGGTCAGTTTGTGCTTACCGAATCAGGGGCATTTTGAAACGACGCTTCAAGTGATTCAGGCAGGTGTGCCGCTATTTGTGGAAAAGCCGCTTGTGTTCTCCCTGAGAGAGGCGGATATTCTGTTGAACGAAGCGGACAAACGGGGGTTGTTTTTTGCGATTAACTTCAACCATCGATACGCCAAACCGGTTCAATTGGCGCGCGAAGCGATCGAAGCGGGGAGACTCGGGCAGCTGACTTTTGCATCCTGGCGTTTCGGAGGAGAAGGTTCTAGCACGCATCCGCATGCCAACCTCATTGAGACGCAGTGTCACGGTTTCGATATGCTGGAACATCTATGCGGACCGATTGAAGCGGTGTCTGCCGAGATGTCCGACTTGATTCAAGCAGGCTTCAGAACCATCGCGCTTTCTCTGAAATTCAGCAGCGGCGCGGTCGGCAGTCTAATCGGAACGTATGATTCCTCTTATGCGTATCCGGACACGCATCGTGTTGAACTGGACGGTACGAAGGGACGGGTCGTGATTCACGATACCGTCAAGAGGTATACGTTCCATCCGTCCGGGAGTGAGCTGGGCGAGACCTGGGAAGCAGGATACTTCAATGATGCGGATCGCCAATTCCATCTCACAATGGACAAGCATGTCGATGCTATGCTGGCAGCATTTATGGCTGGGCAGCAGCCTCCGATTCATGCCGCTGCCGGGTATCGCGCCTTGGCAATTGCGGATGCGGCGATTCGCTCGTTCGAGAGCGGAAGACGAGTTAAGATGGATACCGCGCGTGGATCTGGATACTAATCGCCGGATTAAATTTTACCCTTCAAGGCAGTAGCCTACGCGGCTAATGCCCGTAGTGCATAGGCTACTATCAGTTAAAGAACAAGGGGTAATCCAAATGGCGAGAGCAACAACGACCAAAGATGAGTTGAGTGAATTATCTGCTGATGACCTTGCTTTGTGGGCGGCGATCATTTTAGTTGTCGGGGATCTATTTGGGTTGCTTGCAGTACTGAAAGCCAGAACAGAGAAAGAGGAATTATAAGAGTATGATGAAAGAAGGAGCGTTGCGTTAATGCCGGAACAAAAGCAGATTACAGCAGACGATCTTGCGAAAATTTCCGCTTCTCTAGCCATCCTGGGATACAGCATAGGGCTGCTTGCGCTTGAAAAAGCCGAATCGGAAAAACGAAGCAAAGAGAAGATATCGGCAGCAATCCATCACCTGATGAAACGATTCCATTAACCTCGTAGTGGACGAGCAGAACCATGCGAGAAAGCAGAATGGAAGGATGCTTTTCCGCTTTATAAGGACAATTACCTAATTTGCAAACGTTTCCCATTGACAGGCTCGGGAGTTCCTCGCTAAAATGTTCACAGATCAATACAAACAGAAACAGCATATCTTTTCGTATAATCTCAAGAATCGGCTTGAGAGTCTCTACGAGGTCACCGTAAATGACCTGTCTACGAGAAGCAAGACTAAGTAAGGCTGCGATCGGTCATATCGCGCCTTCTTGTCTTGTTTTGCGTGGAACCTAGGGAGAAATGCCGACAACATCGGCATTTTTTTTCTGGGTTCTTGTTTGTTCTGAAACATTTTTTGGGGAGGGTTTTTGAAAAATGGGTAGTTTCTTTCGTTTGAAGGAACACGGAACAAATGTAAGGACAGAGATTATGGCGGGCCTTACGACTTTTATGACGATGGCTTATATTTTGGCCGTCAATCCGGGTATTCTCGGAACTGCAGGACTTGATGGGTATTCAGTGTTTTTGGCAACGGCATTAGCCGGCGGTATCTTCACGATTGCGATGGGGTTGTTCGCGAACTTCCCGGTTGCGCTCGCGCCGGGTATGGGTCTGAACGCTTACTTCGCGGCAACGGTACTTGCTTCTAAGGCAACAGATACACCGATCTCGCCTTCAATGGCGCTGACGGCCGTATTTATCTCCGGTATCATCTTCTTGATCCTGACGATTACGCAAATTCGTCAGCTGCTGATTACAGCTGTTCCTGACAGCTTGAAGCATGCCATTACAGTAGGTATCGGTCTTTTCATCACCATCATCGGCTTGAAAAACAGCGGTATTATGACAGTCGGCGTTGAGAATACGGTTACGGATATTCCAAAAGGCGTCTTCACGGATGTACTGGGCTTCGAGTCCGTGTTCCACATGGGCAGCCTGGAGAACTCCAGCGTGTACCTGACGCTGATCGGCGTACTGCTGATTGCGATTCTGATGGTAATGCGCGTACCGGGCGCGATTCTGTTCGGTATTCTTGGCGTGACGATCATTGCGATCTTGACCGGCGACGTGAACGTGAGCGAAGCGTTGAAAGGTCAATCGTGGAGCCCTGATTTCAGCAAAGGCAACTTCTGGGACTTCGACTTCAAAGGTGTTATGGACACCGGCTTGATTTCCATCATTGCGACTTTCACATTCGTTGAATTGTTCGATACATTCGGTACACTGGTAGGTACGGCGAACCGTGCCGGCTACATGAAAGACCCTGCAAAAGGCAAGAAGCTGGTTGGTAAAGCGATGCTGGTTGATGCTATCGGCGTCAGCGGCGGCGCAATGCTCGGTACAAGCACAGTAACGGCATTCGTTGAAAGCTCTGCGGGTATCGCGCAAGGCGGACGTACAGGTCTGACTGCCGTAACAACCGGCGTTGCGTTCTTGGCAGCATTGTTCCTATGGCCGGTCATCGCATTGATTCCGGGCTCTGCTACTGCAGCTGCGCTGATCATTGTTGGCGTGCTCATGGTACAATCGATCAAAGAAATCGACTTCCAAGACATGGTGTATGCAATCCCGTCGTTCTTGACGGTTGCGCTTATGCCGTTCACTTACAACATCGCAAACGGTGTTTCCTTCGGTATCGTTTCGTATGTAGTGCTGGCTACAACAGCTAATCTTGCCGGCAAAAAAGGCGGCTACAAAGTGCACTGGCTCATGTGGGTGCTTGCGATTCTAATCGTCGCGCGTTACGCGTTTATCGGAAGCCAAGGCTAATAGTGACCAAAGAAGAGGACGGCGCAGAATCTGCGCCGTCCTCTTTTTTTGCCTTTAGCTGTGCTGCTTGTAGACCCCGTATTTGATCATATCGATAAAGGTATCGATCTCTTGGATCAGCTTCTGCTCGATAATGGGGGGAGCGAGAGCGTGTGACTTGTGAAGCTGTAGATACTTGTTCGACAATGCATTCAAGACGAAGGTGACATGGTTGAAAACCGCCTCGGCATCCAGCCCATCCCGCAGCGGGGCGGCGTCCAGAAGCTCGGCTTTATAGATGGACCGCAGCATAGCCGGCGTCGTGAATGTCTTCTGATACGCTTCGATCAACTTCTCGATCTCGGCTTGGACGGCCTTCGGCGGATGGCTGATGACACGCTGCACAAGCTCTGTCTCTTGAAAATAATGCAAAGTCACGCGCTGCTTCGCCAGCACGATCTCCTTGATATGCTCGAAGAAATCGGCCGCGCCGATCGCTTCCACCGCAGTAATCGTTTTCTCAACAAGCAAGTCCATCGCATGCTGGACAACGGCGAGATAGAGGTTCTTTTTGCTTTTAAAATAATGAAACAAAATGCCTTTAGAAATACCGGCTCTCGCCGTTATCGTATCCGTAGAGGTGTTTGTGTAGCCGTTCTTGGCAAACTCCTCGATACAAATCGTCATGATGAGCTCCTGTTTCTCCTCAGGAAGCTTCGCGAATGCGGGGTACACGGTTGAAACACCTCAGTTCTGTTAAAGACGACTAAACGGTGATGTCTTTTCTACTATAATACCAGTAAGCAGACAGCACGCAACAGACGATAACGACGGCCATAATGGTGATGTACAGCGGATCGAAATACCGGTCGGTTATGATGGCTGCCGCTTCGGCATACTTAAAGGGACTGATATATTTGAACCATGTGAAATGGTCGGAGACGCCCGAAATAATGCTGAAGAAATAAGTGATGAACACAAGGCCGAGCGACATGGATACGACGGACCGGGTTCTTCTCAGGATCGCCGAGAACAAGAACGAGAGGCTTGCGAAGGTCAGATGCATGAGCAGGACGGCCGATTCCAGCAGGAAGAAAGTAGACAGCGATACATCGTTATCCTTTGAGAATTGAAACCCGATTAGACTGGCGGCCACAATGACTAGGTTGAACAGCACAATATTGATGACTACGGCGGCTAGCTTCTGGCTGATGATCTGGGTTCTCGTAATCGGTCTGGAGAGCAGGAATTCGATCGTCTTCTCATGCTGCTCCTTCGCTACAATATTAGAAGCCAATAAGGATGCGAAAATGCTGCCGAGCAAGGTCGTCATCAAGTGGATCTCGATGCCGTAAAATCCGAGCAGGGTGCTCATGCTCAGCCGATCCATGCCGAAAGCTTTCTTCATCCCCTCGGGAAGGGTGCTCATCATATCGTCCAGCCCTTGCTGCTGCTTGGCGAATTCCGGGTAAATGCTTAAATATAAGAGGATGATCCCGGCCATAATAATACTCCAGATGATCAATCCCCGAAGATTTCGTTTAAATTCTCTTCTTAGAAGCATCGTACAGCCTCCTTATTTTTTCTCATAATAATGAATGAATACTTCCTCAAGCGAAGGCTCTTCGATCAAAATATCCGTGAAGGCGCAGTCCGCCAATCCTTGAATGAGTGCTTTCATATCGCCCCCATATAGCAGCTTCACATGGGAACCGGTCGTTTCTTGCTTTAAGATGCCCTTCAATTGCGGGAGTCCAATGGCCTCGGGATTGCTAGCTGTCAGGGTAATATTCTTGAGGTTGTTCTTGAGCAGCTGCTCGACGGATTCGACTTTAATAAGTGCACCTTCTTTAATAATGGCGACCCGGTCGCACATCTTCTGTACCTCGCTCAGAATGTGGGAGGAGAAGAAGATCGTTGTACCCTTCCTGCGCTCTTCGGTAAGCAGCTCGAAGAACGTATTCTGCATAAGCGGATCAAGGCCGCCGGTGGGCTCATCGAGTATAAGCAGCTTCGGCCTGTGCAGCAGCGCTTGAACGATGCCGACTTTCTTGCGGTTGCCGAAGGAGAGGTCCTCGATTTTACGGGAGAGATCCAGGTCGAGGCGCTCGGCCAGCTCTGTGATGCGATTGGAATCCGTTTGATCATAGAAAGCCGCCGAATACTTAAGCAGATCCATAACCTTCATGTCATCATAATAAAATACTTCTGAAGGCAGATAACCGACTTGGCGGCGGATGGCCTTGGCATCCTTCACGATGTCCATGCCTAGAATCGAAGCGCTGCCCGAGGTAGGAAAGACAAAATTGAGCAGCGTTCGGATTGTTGTACTCTTGCCGGCGCCGTTCGGTCCAATGAACCCGAATACCTCGCCTTCTCCGATCATAAAGGATACATCGGATATGCCACGGCTCTTGCCGTACGTTTTCGTCAACTGACGAAGTTCGACGATTGGTTTCACGCTTGGAGCCTCCTATCGTTTTAGAGGGTTAATTAAGGATGTTGACTCGTGAGTCAATGTGATTGTAATCCTATATTGACTGATGAGTCAATACGTTTTTTGTGTGCTCGCGAATAGGGATTTGGTGCTCTGATCGACTTGAACAGCGTGCGTATTTTGTCGGTTTTTGTAGGAGGGCGGGATTAGAAGGTAGTGTCAGCAATGGTCCGAATACCCAACAAAATCACAGATTGTTCAAAATAATTCGTGAAAATTGCAAAAACTAGGTAAAACACGAACTTTAATAAGTTTATTTGAATTTAATGTTCGTGTTTTTTCGTTGACATTCTGCGTCAGGATTGATAAACTAGGGATAGCGAAAAACGAATCATATACTTACCATGCAAGACTCGTATATCCTTGGGGATTAGGCCCGAGAGTATCTACCCGAGAACCTTAATTTTCGGACTACGAGCCCATGCAGTTGAAGAACCAGGTTGCCGCCTTGACGGGGCAGCCTGATGTTGTCTATTGCCTCCTGTCTACTGGTTAGCAGGGCGGCGATAGAGCTTGATCTTCATTGCTGGACTTGTAAGTCCCGAAGCCATCCAGATTGTGGAGTCTGTGCTGAGGGACTTTTTTTGTGGCTTGTACTGTAATCCGATTCCTTCATCAAACAAAGGTGGTTATAAGCAGATGTCAGCAAAAGTCGGCGTCATCATGGGCAGTAAGTCAGACTGGGAGACTATGAAGCTAGCCTGTGACGTTCTGGACGAGTTACAAATCCCCTACGAGAAGAAGGTTGTTTCGGCTCACCGGACACCGGACCTTATGTTCCAATACGCAGAAACAGCAGTAGAACGCGGCTTGAAGGTTATTATCGCGGGTGCTGGCGGAGCTGCACATTTGCCCGGCATGGTCGCTGCGAAGACGATCTTGCCGGTTATTGGCGTGCCTGTGAAGTCTTCGAATTTGAACGGACTTGACTCGCTGCTGTCCATCGTTCAGATGCCCGGCGGCATTCCGGTTGCAACGGTTGCGATCGGCAACGCCGGCGGCACAAACGCGGGATTGCTTGCAGCACAGATGCTCGGCGCGTTCGATCCGGATGTACAAGCCCGCGTGCTTGCGCGCCGCGAACGAATTGAGCAGGAAGTGCTCGAAAGCAGTGAGACGCTATGAGCAGCGGCACGGGTAAAGAAGTGAAGGTGATTTTGCCCGGCTCCACAGTCGGGATCCTTGGCGGCGGTCAACTTGGCCGGATGATGGCGAATGCAGGCAGCGCCATGGGATACCGGTTCGTGGCACTGGATCCTACGCCGGATGCGCCCACCGGACAAGTTGCCGGTCAAATCGTAGCCGCGTATGACAATCGCGATGCGGCTCGCGAGCTGGCGGAGCGCTCCGATGTCATCACGTATGAGTTCGAGAACGTCGATGCCGGCGTTGCGGCCATGCTGATGGAGGAATCGTACGTGCCGCAAGGCAGCGAGCTGCTCTATACGACGCAGCATCGGCTGCGTGAGAAACGGGCGATTGAAGCGGCGGGCGTGAAGGTTGCGCCTTATGCCGAAGTTCGAAGCGCAGATGAGCTTCGCGAAGCAGTTAGCCGTTTCGGCCTGCCTTGCGTGCTGAAGACCGCTATGGGCGGCTATGACGGCAAAGGCCAATGGGTCATCCGCAGCGAAGCTGAAATCGATGAGGCGTTCGAGACGCTCAATCGTGCCGGTACGGAGCTTGTTCTGGAGCAGTTCATTCGCTTCCAGAAGGAGCTTTCGGTCATTGCGGCAAGAAGCCCGCAGGGCGAGATTCGTACCTTCCCGGCAGCGGAGAACATCCACGTCGATAACATATTGCATCTGTCGATCGTGCCTGCACGGATCGATGAAGAACTTCAGCGGGAAGCGGAGCGGCTTGCTGCTCGAATCGCTGAAGGGCTCGGAGCGGTTGGCTTGATCGCGGTGGAGCTGTTCTTGACGGAGGACGGCGAATTGTTCGTCAACGAGCTTGCGCCGCGTCCGCATAACAGCGGCCATTATACGATGGAAGCTTGCCGGACATCGCAGTTCGAGCAGCATGTGCGCGCTGTATGCGGTTTGCCGCTTGGCGACACGGCGCTTCTTACGCCGGTTGTTATGGTGAACGTGCTCGGCGAGCATGTGGAGCCGCTGCTGGAACTGATCGCGAAGCAAGATGAGCATGCGGAACGTTTAGGCGTAGCGCCTAAAATTCATTTATATGGGAAACATGAAGCCAAACATAAACGGAAAATGGGTCATGTCAACGTGCTTGCATCGGATGTGGAGCAAGCGCTGGCATGGATTTCCGAAACCAACATTTGGAGGGTTTAATTCACGATGTTAGAACGTTACAGCAGACCGGAAATGAGAGCGATTTGGACGGAAGAGAACAAATTCAAGGCATGGTTAGAGGTTGAGCTTTGCGCATGCGAGGCTTGGGTAGAGCTTGGCGTAATCCCGCGCGAGGATGTTGAAGCCCTTCGCAAAGGCGCAACCTTCAATATCGACCGCATCAACGAGATCGAGCTTGAAACACGCCATGACGTTATCGCGTTCACGCGTGCGGTATCCGAGACCGTTGGTCCCGAGCGCAAATGGGTTCATTACGGCCTGACTTCCACGGACGTTGTGGATACGGCGATGGGTTACCTCCTTCTTCAAGCGAACACGATCTTGGAGAAAGACATTACGAACTTTATTGAAATTTTACGCGGCCAAGCGGTTGCTTATAAAGATACAGCGATGATGGGCCGTACGCATGGCGTACACGCGGAGCCGACAACGTTCGGTTTGAAGCTTGCCCTTTGGTACGAAGAAATGAAGCGTAACCTGGAACGTTTCCGCCATGCGGCTAACGGCGTGCAATTCGGCAAAATCTCCGGCGCAGTAGGCACTTACGCGAACATCGATCCTTTTGTAGAAGAATTCACATGTAAGAAGCTCGGCATTACGCCTGCTCCGATCTCCACGCAAACGCTGCAGCGTGACCGTCATGCGGAGTACATTGGCACATTGGCACTGATCGCGACTTCGCTCGATAAATTCGCTACGGAAATCCGCGCTCTTCAGAAGAGCGAGTTCCGTGAAGTGGAAGAGCCGTTCGCCAAAGGTCAAAAGGGTTCATCCGCAATGCCGCACAAACGTAACCCGATCGGCTGCGAGAACATCTCCGGTCTATCCCGTGTTATCCGCGGCCATATGCTGACAGCTTACGAGAATGTCGTGCTGTGGCATGAGCGTGACATCAGCCATTCGTCGGCTGAGCGCGTCATTTTGCCGGATTCCACGATGCTGCTCAACTACATGTTGAACCGTCTGGGCAACATCATCAAGAACCTTCAGGTTTTCCCTGAGAACATGAAACGCAATATGCAGCGTACGTTCGGCGTGCCTTTCTCCGGCCGCGTCATGACGAAGCTGATCGATAAAGGCATGAGCCGCGAGCAAGCGTACGACACAGTACAGCCGCGCGCGATGCAAGCATGGGAAGAGCAACGCCAATTCCGCGATATCATCGAGTCGACGCCTGAGATTACGGCTCATTTGTCCGCTGATGAAATCGCGGATGCGTTTAACCCGGCTTGGCATCTTAAGCACGTGGATACAATTTTCAGACGTTTGGAATTGATTTAAGAGCATGACTGCGCATGCATGAACGTCCTACGATCGCTGTTGTACTTTGAATTTCTTTGAACTTTAGGAGATTAGAGGTAGAAATTCAAGTACAAAGGCGAACGCTTACGCTTCTTCGGACTGTTCATGCCTGCTCCGTCACACTTCGTATAGATCAAGACAAACCACTGAATAAAAGGAGAGAGAGAAATGACACAAGCGTTGTCCACGGCTGTGGATTATGTGAAGGCGCCGCTGCTGTATAAGGGCAAGGTGCGCGAGCTTTATGATCTAGGCGAGCATTATCTCATTGTGGTCACGGACCGCATCAGCGCGTTCGACTATGTGCTTGATCCGGCTGTACCGGAGAAGGGCAACGTACTGAATCGGTTGTCGG
Source organism: Paenibacillus sp. J22R98 (assembly GCF_059383835.1). Lineage (NCBI taxonomy): Bacteria > Bacillati > Bacillota > Bacilli > Caryophanales > Paenibacillaceae > Paenibacillus > Paenibacillus sp. J22R98. Next base: position 172,163 of record NZ_JBXENW010000009.1, on the reverse strand, counting down.
CCTTCTGGTTCGATCAAACGGCGGCTATGATGCCGAATCATATCGTTCACACGGACGTGTACAAGCTTGGCGATCTCGTAACGGAGCCTGAACTTCTGATAAACCGCATTATGGTTTCAAAGAAAGCAGAGCGCATCGATATCGAATGTGTCGTTCGCGGCTATATCACCGGCGGCGGTTGGAGACAATATGTGAAAACATCGGCAATTAACGGCATTGAGCTGCCGGAAGGTCTGCGCAAGAACGAGCGTTTTGCAGCACCGTTGTTCACGCCGGCTGCGAAGAACGACGTTGGCCACGACGAAGACATCCCGTTTGAGCGGATGCAAGAGATGGTCGGCGCCGAGCTGGCGGAAGAGCTTCGCGACAAGAGCATTGCCCTGTACGAATATGCGCGCGGCTTCTGCGAAGAGCGCGGCATCATTTTGGCGGATTGCAAATTCGAGTTCGGCCTTATAGATGGTAAAGTCATTCTCATCGACGAAATCTTCACCCCGGATTCCTCCCGTTTCTGGGCGAAAGACAACTATGCCTACGACATCGAAATCGACAGCATGGACAAAGAACCGGTACGCACTTACTTGCTCGGCTCCGACTGGGACCGCGACAGCAAACCGGCTCCGCTCCCGCAAGCCGTCGTAGAAGAAACAACCAACCGCTACCTAGCCATCTACAAAGCGCTAACCGGCGAAGCATTGGTTTAGTAATCAAAACCCGCGGGCCAAGCACAGATGGCTCGCACTATATAAATCAGGCGACGCAAGCGGCGGCGGATAGCCCCGCGAAGCGAGCCCAGGATGCTCCCAGAGCATCCTGCAAAATAAGTGTTTTCCCAGGATGGGCGAAGCAAATAAGTGGTATGTCGAGCCGTAGAGCGCAAGCGCTCGCCTTTGAACTTTGGAAACATCCGCTAGGATATTGTTCAAGTTTCCCAAAGTTCAACAGCGACGAAGGCCGACTTATCCACGTTTTGCGCAGCTCTCCCATCCCAAAAACCCCATTTTCCAGGAGGCGACCCCCCAAATGAAGGCTAAAGTTTACGTAACGATCAAACAAAACGTGCTTGACCCGCAAGGCAGCGCTGTACAAGGCGCGTTGCACACAATGGGCTTCGAGGAAGTTGGCAAAGTCCGCATCGGCAAATATTTGGAACTGAACCTAGATACTACGGATCGTGCAGAAGCGGAAGTTCGTCTGAAAGCGATGTGTGAGAAGCTGCTGGCGAACACAGTAGTGGAAGACTACCGTTTTGAATTGGAGGGCTAAACGATGAAGTTTGCGGTTATCGTTTTTCCAGGCTCCAACTGTGATATTGACTGCTTCAAAGCAGTAGAAGATACAATCGGCCAGCAAGTCGAATACGTATGGCATACGGCTACGGATCTTTCCGCATATGATGCGATTCTCGTGCCGGGCGGCTTCTCCTATGGAGACTACCTGCGCTGTGGCGCAATCGCTCGTTTTGCACCGGTAATGAACGAAGTTGTAAAAGCAGCTGAGGCGGGCAAGTTCATTCTCGGCATCTGCAATGGCTTCCAAATCCTTACCGAGGCAGGCCTGCTGCCAGGCGCACTGCGCCGCAACAGCGGCATGAAATTCATCTGCCAGCAAACACAGCTGGAAGTCGTGAACAACGCGACAGCATTCACTAGCCAATACAGCGCCGGTGAAATTATCGATATTCCGATCGCGCATGGCGAAGGCAACTACTACTGCGACGACGAAACGCTCGCGCAGCTCAAAGCAAACAACCAAATTGTGTTCCGTTATGCGGGTGATACGAACCCGAACGGTTCCATCGACAATATCGCAGGGATTAGCAATGAGCGTGGCAACGTGGTTGGCATGATGCCGCATCCGGAGCGCGCGGTGGATCAACTGCTTGGCTCGGAAGACGGCAAACGGATGTTTACATCGATTTTGAATGCTTGGAGGGAACAAAATGGCGCAGCAGTTAACAGCTAAGGAACCGACAGCGGAACAAATTGCGGAGCAACGCATTTATACGCAATTCGGTGTGACGGATCATGAATATGAACTGGTTTGCGGTTTTCTGGGCCGTAAGCCGAACTATACGGAAATCGGCGTTTTCAGTGTTATGTGGTCGGAGCACTGCTCCTACAAGAACTCGAAGAAAATCCTGAAGAAGTTCCCGATCACTGGACCAAAAGTATTGATGGGTCCGGGCGAGGGCGCAGGTATCGTCGATATCGGCGACAACCAAGCGGTTGTGTTCAAAATCGAATCGCATAACCATCCTTCCGCAGTTGAGCCATACCAAGGCGCGGCAACAGGCGTAGGCGGCATCATCCGCGACATTTTCTCCATGGGTGCTCGTCCGGTTGCGCTGCTGAACAGCTTGCGTTTCGGTAATCTGGAGAACCAACGCGTTAAATATTTGTTCGAGCACGTAGTTGGCGGTATCGCAGGCTATGGTAACTGTATCGGGATTCCGACAGTTGCCGGCGAAGTCATGTTCGATGAAAGCTACGAAGGCAATCCGCTTGTAAACGCAATGTGCGTGGGTCTGATCGATCATGATAAAATCCAGCGTGGCGTCGCTAAGGGTGTAGGCAACCCGGTATTCTACGTGGGTCCTGCTACGGGCCGTGACGGTATTCACGGTGCGACATTCGCATCGGTCGAATTGTCCGAAGAGTCCGAAGAGAAACGTACGGCTGTCCAAGTAGGCGATCCATTCATGGAGAAGCTTGTTATGGAAGCAACGCTTGAGCTAATCAATGCCGGCATCGTAGTCGGTATTCAAGATATGGGAGCAGCGGGTCTGACTTGCTCCAGCGCGGAGATGGCGTCCAAAGCGGGCAACGGCTTGGAGCTGTACCTCGATGAGGTGCCTCAGCGCGAAGAAGGCATGACGCCTTACGAAATGATGCTTTCCGAGTCGCAAGAGCGTATGTTGTTCGTAGTTGAACCGCAGCACGAAGCACAAGCGCAGGAAATTTTTGACCGTTGGGGCATTATCTGCGTGAAGGTTGGTAAAGTTACGGATGATGGCCGCCTGCGTCTGTTCCACCAAGGCGAAGAAGTGGCGAATATGCCGGTTACAGCGCTCGTTGACGAGTGCCCAATGTACGACAAACCTTCCAAAGAGCCTGCTTACTACGCGGCAAATGCTGCAATCGATACGACTGCTTATGCGGAAGTAACGGATCTGACGGATGCATTGAAAAAGGTGTTGGCTTCGCCGACAGTGGCGAGCAAAGAGTGGGTTTACAACCAATATGATTACATGGTGCGCACAAGCACTGCGGTTCAACCAGGCTCCGATGCTGCGGTTGTAACGATTCGCGGAACGCGCAAAGCGCTTGCGATGACAACGGACTGCAACGGCCGCTATGTATACCTTGATCCAGAAGTAGGCGGACGTATCGCAGTAGCGGAAGCAGCGCGTAACATCGTATGTTCCGGTGCGGAGCCGCTCGCGATCACGGATAACCTGAACTTCGGCAGCCCGGAGAAGCCGGAAGTGTTCTGGCAGCTTGAGAAAGCGGCAGACGGCATTTCCGAAGCTTGCCGTACGCTGGAAACGCCGGTTATCGGCGGTAATGTCAGCTTGTACAACGAAAATGCGAAAGGCGCGATTTACCCAACACCGGTTATCGGGATGGTTGGACTCGTGCACGACGTTGACCATATTACGACGCAAGGCTTCAAGGCGGAAGGCGATGTCATTTTCCTTGCCGGCGAAACGAAGCATGAGCTTGGCGGAAGTGAATTGCAATACGTGCTGCAAGGCAAGAGCGAAGGACGTCCTCCGCAAATTGACCTGGCTACAGAGAAAAAGCTGCTTGATGGCGTGCTTGGCGCGATCCGCGAAGGTCTTGTTGCTTCGGCGCATGACTTGTCCGAGGGCGGCCTAGCGGTTGCGCTTGCGGAATCGGCGATCAGCGGTAAGCTTGGCGCTGAAGTGGACATTACGACAGACCTGCGTCCGGATGCTGCTTTGTTCAGCGAATCACAATCCCGTATATTGCTTTCGGCTAAACCGGAGCAAGCACAAGCGCTGCAGAAGTACCTGACAGATAAAGGCGTACCGAACGCGGCACTCGGCGTCGTACGCCCAAGCGGACTTGTTGTTACTGTTAATGGCAAACCGGGCATCCATGCACCGGTTGATCAACTGGAGAAGGTTTGGAAGGATGCGATTCCATGTCTGATGAAATAAAACAGCTGCCGAAGCTGTGGACAGGCGATCACTATAACGAAGGCATTGGCCGGGATGATATTTTTGATAAATTGCGCGAAGAGTGCGGAGTATTCGGGGTGTACGGCATCCCGGATGCCTGCTCCCTTGGCTACTACGGGCTGCACGCGCTGCAGCATCGCGGCGAAGAGAGCTCCGGCATGGCTGCGGTGGAATCAACAACCGGCAAGTTTACGTATCACCGTGGCATGGGGCTTGTAAAGGAAGTGTTCGACCAAGCAACGCTGGAAGGCCTTCCGGGCAACTGTGTCATCGGCCATGTTCGGTATTCGACTGCAGGGGAAAGCAAGCTCGCGAATGCGCAGCCGCTTGTCTTCAAATATCGTGACGGCGATTTGGCTGTCGCAACGAACGGAAATATCGTGAACGCGCCTTCGATCCGCAAGGAACTGGAGAGCCAAGGCTCGATTTTCCAAACGACAAGCGATACGGAAGTTATTGCCCATCTGATTGCACGCTCGAACAAAGACTTCGTAAGTGCGGCAAAAGATGCGCTGCAGCGGATTATTGGCGGTTTTGCTTTTCTCATTATGACGAATGACAAGCTGCTTGTTGCCTCTGACGGCCATGGCCTTCGTCCACTCGTAATGGGTAAGCTGGACGGCGGTTATGTATTCGCTTCGGAGACGTGCGCGCTTGAAACTTGCGGCGCTGAGTATGTACGCGACGTGCAGCCGGGCGAGCTGCTTGTGCTGGATAAGAACGGTCTGCGTGAGGATCGTTTCGAGAAGCTGGAGCGCCGCGCGACTTGTGCGATGGAATATATTTATTTTGCAAGACCGGATAGCGATATTAACGGAATCAACCTGCACTCGGCGCGCAAGCGCATGGGGCAGAAGCTGGCACTTGAAGCCTTCTTCGATGCCGATCTCGTAACCGGCGTACCGGATTCCAGTATTTCGGCAGCCATCGGATATGCGGAGCAAACGGGGATTCCTTATGAACTTGGTCTGATCAAGAACAAGTACACGGGCCGTACGTTCATCCAACCTTCGCAAGAGCTTCGTGAAAAAGGTGTCAAAATGAAGTTGTCTGCGGTTCGCAAAGTGGTGGAAGGCAAGCGCGTTGTCATGATCGATGACTCGATCGTGCGCGGTACTACGAGCCTACGTATCGTCAACCTGCTTCGTGAAGCAGGCGCGACTGAGGTTCATGTGTGCATTACTTCACCTCCGTTCAAGAACCCTTGCTACTACGGCATCGATACGCCTGACCGCAAGGAACTGATTGCCTCGCAGAAGACGGTTGAAGAAATTCGCCAGGCGATCAACGCGGATTCGTTATATTTTCTAAGCCATGAAGGTTTTATCGAGGCTGTTGGCGGCAACGACGGCGAATACAATCGCGGGATGTGCTTGGCTTGCTTCGATAATGATTATCCGACACCGGTGGATCCGACTTCGGAGAAAAGCTGCAGCTGTTAGAGTATGGTGAAGGCAGCTGCCTGCGGCCGATACGGGTCTCCACTCGCTGTTGTAGATGGATTTCTTTGAATTTTCTAACCTGTATGGGTTGGAAATCCATCTACAAAGGCGACCGCTAACGCTGTTCCGACTCCATATCGGCCTCCGGCCGCTTTTTCACCTTGGGGTATGATCCGAAAGACAAACCTTGATCACCTAAGGTTTGATGAAATAATTCTAAGGAGTGACTATCGTGGCAGAAGCTTATAAAGAAGCCGGCGTTGATATCGCGGCTGGTAACGAAGCAGTCGAACGGATGAAGAAACACGTGAAGAAGACGTTCCGTCCGGAAGTATTGACGGATCTTGGCGGCTTCGGCGGTCTGTTCGGTCTTAATAAAGACAAGTACGAGGAGCCGGTATTGGTTTCGGGTACGGACGGTGTGGGTACGAAGCTGAAGGTTGCTTTTGCGATGGACAAGCATGACACGATCGGTATTGATGCGGTTGCGATGTGCGTGAACGATATTATCGTTCAAGGCGCAGAGCCGCTGTTCTTCCTCGATTACCTCGCTTGCGGCAAAGTAGAGCCTGCGAAGATCGAAGCGATCGTAAAAGGAATTTCCGACGGCTGCGTGCAGTCCGGCTGCGCTCTAATCGGCGGCGAAACCGCGGAAATGCCCGGTATGTACCAAGGCGACGAGTACGATATCGCTGGTTTTACAGTCGGAATCGTAGACAAGAAAAACATCATCGACGGCAAAACGATCGCACCTGGCGATGTTGTGCTGGGTCTCGCTTCGAGCGGTATCCACAGCAATGGCTTCTCGCTCGTTCGTCGATTGCTGCTTGACACAGCTGGATATGGTCTTGGCGATACACTGCCTGAGCTTGGCGGCAAAACGCTTGGCGAAGTCATCATCGAGCCGACTCGGATTTATGTGAAATCCGTTCTTGAGCTGATCAAACAAGTACAAGTTAAAGGGATGGCCCATATTACAGGCGGCGGATTCATTGAGAACATTCCGCGGGTTCTGCCTGATGGCGTCAACGTTGAGATTGCATACGGTTCATGGCCGATTCAACCAATCTTCGGGCTGATGCAAGAGAAAGGCTCGATCACAAACCGCGATATGTTCACAACGTTCAACATGGGTGTGGGTATGGTCGTTGTCGTTCCTGCTGAACAAGCCGAAGAAGCGCTGCGCATTGCGCGCGAGCTTGGCGAAGATGCTTATATCATCGGTAAAGTAACGGAAGGCAGCCGTGTAGTTACCTTTACGGGAGCTGACGTTTAATGGCCGGCTTGCGCGTCGCCGTGTTTGCTTCGGGCTTCGGCTCGAACTTCGGGGCGCTCGTGGATGCGGCAAAACAACAAAGGCTCGAGGGCGCAAGCCTCGAGCTTCTTGTTTGTGATAAGCCGGAGGCGCCTGTAGTTGCGCGCGCGCGAGAAGCTGGCATTGATGTGTTATTGTTCAAGCCGAAGGAGTACGCTTCGCGTGAAGCGTATGAAACGGAGATTCTGGCGGAGCTGATGCGACGCGGAATCGAGCTGATCGTACTGGCAGGCTATATGCGAATTCTGACGTCGGTGCTCGTTGAGCCGTTTTTGGGACGGATGATCAATGTGCATCCGTCGCTGCTGCCCGCATTCCCGGGCGTGAACGGGATCGGCCAGGCGCTGGCCTACGGCGTGAAGGTGACGGGGGTCACCGTTCACTTCGTGGATGGCGGCCTGGACAGCGGCCCGATCATCGCGCAGCGCACAGTCGAAGTCGCCGACGGTGACACGCTGGAGACACTCGCGCCGCGGATCCACGCGGCGGAGCAGGCGCTGCTTCCGTGGGTCGTCTCGCGCATCGCCGCCGGGGCGGTCGCGATCGATGGCCGACACGTGAGCGTGAAGTAGATCGAGTTGGTGAAGGTTATCAAGAGAGCTACTACTTGGCGAGAACCTGAGCGACACATTGGCTAGAAACCGACGAATCAAGCCCATGAGTAGCACCCAGAGCAACACATTGGCTAGAAACCGACGAATCGAGCACCAGAGTAGCACCCAGAGCAACACATGGGCTGGAAACCAACGAATCAAGCACAAGAGTAGCTCTCAGGGCAACACATTGGCTAGAAACCGACGAATCAAGCTCATGAGTAGCTCTCAGAGCAACACATTGGCTAGTAACCGACACTTAGGCTAAACACATTGAGTAGCATGAGCTAGTTTGAACATAGAGATGCAAGTTTTACTTACAGAATGCGTGCTCCATCGGAGCGGCGCAAAAACTTTTTAGGAGGTTCTATTTTGACCATTCGCAGAGCACTTATTAGCGTATCGGATAAGACGGGGATTGTGGAGTTTTCGCGGGCGTTGGCTGGACTTGGTGTGCAAATTATTTCGACAGGCGGTACGGCGAGCCTGCTGGAGAAGGAAGGCGTTCCGGTTATCGGGATCTCCGATGTAACGGGCTTCCCGGAGATTTTGGATGGCCGCGTGAAGACGCTGCACCCTGCCGTACACAGCGGTCTGCTTGCTGTTCGCGATGACGAAGAGCATCAGAAAGCGATGGAAGAGCTTGGCCTCGACTACATCGACCTCGTTGTCGTGAACCTGTATCCTTTTGCAGCGACGATTGCGAAACCGGATGTATCCTACGAGGATGCAATCGAGAACATCGATATCGGCGGCCCGACGATGCTTCGTTCGGCAGCGAAGAACCATGCTTTCGTAACGGTTGTCGTAGACGCGGCAGACTACCAAACAGTTCTCGACGAAGTGAAAGCGCAAGGCGACACTACGCTTGAGACTCGTAAGAGCCTCGCAGCGAAAGTATTCCGCCACACCGGCGCTTACGATGCGCTCATCTCGGACTACCTCTCGAAGCTGCAAGGCAATCCGCTTCCGGAGAGCTACACCGTTACGTACGAGAAAGTGCAGGATCTGCGTTATGGCGAGAACCCGCATCAGAAAGCAGCGTTCTACCGCAAGCCGCTGGCATCCGCAGGCAACATCACAACGGCTGAGCAGCTGCACGGCAAAGAGCTGTCCTATAACAATATCAACGACGCTAACGCGGCGCTTGCTATTGTCAAAGAATTCAACGAACCGGCTGTCGTAGCGGTAAAACATATGAATCCATGCGGCGTGGGTATCGGCAGCGACATTCACGAAGCTTACCAGAAAGCCTACGCAGCAGATCCAACTTCGATCTTCGGCGGCATTGTGGCGGCTAACCGTACAATCGGCGTAGAGACAGCGAAGCTGCTGAGCGAGATTTTCCTTGAGATCGTTATTGCTCCGGACTTCACGCCTGAGGCGCTTGAAGTGCTGACGAAGAAGAAAAACATCCGCTTGATGAAGCTAGGCGAAATCCAAGCAGCAGGCGAACGCAAACCGGAATGGCTCGTAACGAGCGTAGACGGCGGCATGCTCGTACAAGAGAGCGATGTGCACAGCCTGACTGAAGCGGACATTCAAATCGTCACTAACCGCAAGCCAACAGAAGAAGAGCTGAAACAGCTGCTGTTCGGTTGGAAAGTTGTGAAGCATGTGAAGTCGAACGCGATCCTTCTCGCATCGGACGATATGACGGTAGGCGTAGGCGCTGGTCAAATGAACCGTGTCGGCGCAGCTCGCATCGCGATCGAGCAAGCAGGCGACAAAGCAAAAGGCGCAGTTCTCGCTTCTGACGCATTCTTCCCAATGGGCGACACGCTGGAGCTGGCAGCGAAAGCCGGCATCACGGCCGTTATCCAACCAGGCGGTTCGATCAAAGACGAGGAATCGATCGCAGTAGCCAATGCGCATAACATTGCGATGGTGCTGACAGGCGTTCGTCATTTTAAACACTAGTACAGGCTTGGATAAAAAGGAGGGTTTCCTTTGCGGATTATGGTCATCGGCGGCGGCGGGCGTGAGCACGCGATCGTCTGGGCGCTGAATAAGAGCGATAAAGTAAGCAAAATTTTCTGTGCGCCGGGCAATGCAGGCATTGCGGAGCTGGCAGAAATTGCGCCAATTCCGGTCAACCGGTTTGACGATCTCATTCAATTTGCATGCGATAATGCAGTAGATCTGGTCTTCGTAGGACCGGACGATCCGCTTGCGGACGGAATCGTCGACGCTTTCGAAGCGCGCAACATTCCAATCTACGGACCTAGCAAGAAAGCGGCTGAAATCGAAGGCAGCAAGATCTTCATGAAGGATCTGCTGAAGAAGTACGAGATCCCGACAGCCAAATACGAGACGTTCACCGAATACGAGACGGCACTGGCTTACTTGCGCGAGCAAGAGCTGCCGATCGTCGTGAAAGCAGACGGTCTCGCGGCAGGTAAAGGCGTTACGGTTGCGGCAACGTTGGAAGAAGCAGAAGAAGCGCTCCACGGCATGATGGTGGGTAAAGTGTTCGGCGAATCCGGCGGGCGCGTCGTAATTGAGGAGTTCCTTTCAGGCGAAGAGATGTCGATCCTGGCATTCGTCGATGGAGAAACGGTACGCGCAATGGTGCCGGCTCAAGATCACAAGCCAGTCTACGACAACGACAAAGGCCCGAATACGGGCGGTATGGGCACGTATTCACCGCTGCCGCACATCGATCCGGCAATCGTGGAAGAGTCCATCGAGAACATCATCAAGCCGACGGCGCGAGCTATGGTCAGCGAAGGCCGTCCGTTCCGCGGCGTCCTATTCGCGGGGTTGATGATGACGAAGGACGGCCCTAAGACGATTGAGTTCAACGCACGGATGGGCGATCCCGAGACACAGGTGGTCTTGCCGCGTCTCAAAACCGACCTGCTCGATATCGTGCTTGCTTCCATGAACGGACGTCTCGATCAGCTTGAGATCGAGTGGAGCGACGAAGCTGCGGTATGCGTCATTGCCGCATCCGAAGGTTACCCGGCGGCATATCCGAAAGGCCTGCCTATCTCGGGTCTGGATGCTGCAAAAGCACAAGGCGCGCTCGTGTTCCACGCCGGTACGGCTCTTTCTGCCGAAGGCGAGATCGTAACGAACGGCGGACGCGTGCTCGGCATCGTCGGCCGTGGCAGCGATATTGCGGTAGCGCGCGCGAAAGCGTATGAAGCGGCGGCAGCGATTCATTTTGACGGTATGCACTGCCGTACCGATATTGCGGCGAAAGCGCTGAAATAGCGGAAGCTATATATGAAGAGAGTTGTCCACATCTGGACAACTCTTTTTTTCTTGTCCACACAATTTCTCACACCATCCACACCCAGATTCAGGTATGATTCGAAATGAGGGTAATTTTTCCGGAGGTGTCCAGAGATGGGGAGACGGACGAAAACGAATTTTGACAGGGACTGGTTGTTTTACAGAGGAAATCTAGAGATTCCGCATGTGGTGAAGGCAGGGGGAGTCGGCAGCCTAACCGATTGCGAGAAAGGCGAAGAGGGCCAGTGGCAGCAGATTGCATTCGCAGATAAGAAAACAGGCGTTTCGGTAGCACCGGATGAATGGGAGAAGGTTAACCTGCCCCACGACTGGCTCGTGGAAGAGGAGTTCTCGAAGGACGGCCCGATGGAGCGTGGATACAAAAAATCCGGCGTCGGCTGCTACCGCAAAATGTTCGATATTCCAGCCGCCGACGTAGGCAAAAAGATCATCATCGAGTTTGATGGCGTTATGCGTCACAGCAGCGTATGGGTGAACGGGCATTTTGTCGGCACGCATCCTAGCGGCAGTGTTCCTTTCTTCTACGATATTACGGATATCGTGCGTTATGGGGACGAGGGAAGCAACGTTATATTCGTCAAAGTGGATGCGAGAGATTTCGAAGGCTGGTGGTATGACGGAGCAGGCATTTACCGCCATGTGTGGCTGACCACAACGGATCGGCTGCATGTCGGTCAATGGGGGACCTACGTTACAACGCCAACGGTATCAGAAGAAGCATCAACGGTGCGGGTAGAGACGACTGTAAACAATGAGTACCGGATCGCGAAGCATTGTGAGTTAACCATCGAGATTCATGATGCGAACGGTGCGATTGTAGCGTCTGCAAGTTCAGCTGCCACCATTCCGAACGGAGAAGCACATACCATTGTGCAGCAGGTCGTCGTATCCGATCCGCTCCTATGGTCGCTCGAAGCTCCACATCTATATAAAGCCATCGCAACGGTTAGAGAGAACGGCACGGAAACCGATCGCTATGAAACGGTATTCGGTATTCGCACGATCGAATTTACGAACGACAACGGGTTCTTCCTGAATGGAAAACGGACTGTTATTAAAGGACTTTGCGTTCATCAAGATTTTGCAGGTGTCGGGGTAGCACTGCCGGATTCCATTATTGAATATAAACTGCAGCTGCTCCTAGAGATGGGCGCTAACGCCTACCGCTCCGCGCATCATCCGCCAACGAAGGAATTGCTGGAGATGTGCGACCGGATGGGCATCATGGTCATCGATGAGAATCGGCGTCTGGACAGCTCTCCGGAGGGGATCAAGAACCTGAAGCATATGCTTTATCGTGATCGTAACCATCCGAGCATCATCGCATGGTCGCTGGAGAACGAGGAGCAGCTGGAAGGCACTGTCATGGGCGCGCGCATCTTAGCTACGCTCGTACAAACTACGAAGAAGCTCGACCCTACTCGGCCTACGACGGCAGCGCTAAACCATGGCTTTAATGGTGGCGGATATACCGATGAGCTTGATATTGTCGGCTATAATTACGGGCATAAATGGGGCTCGTTCCTAAATGACCACGCCAAACATCCGGAGCGCATCATATACGGAAGCGAAGTGTCCGCTTACGCGGTAACACGGGGCATCTACGAGCATGACGAATCCAAGGGCTACTGCTCGGAATACGGGACAAGCTGGCGGGATAATGAATGGCTGAACAGCTGGACGACATCTCCCGAGCAATCATGGGGTGCAGTGGCGGACAATGCTTTTCTCGCAGGGATGTTTATCTGGGCAGGCTTCGATTACCGGGGTGAGCCATCGCCATTCAAGTGGCCGAATATCAATTCGCAATATGGCACGATGGATACATGCGGATTTCCAAAAGACAACTACTACTATTACAAGTCAGCATGGACGGAAAAGCCGATGATTCATCTGTTCCCGCATTGGAACTGGGCAGGCAAGGAAGGACAAGAGATTGACGTATGGGCGTACAGTAACCTGGATACGATCGAATTGTTCCTCAACGGCGTTTCTGCCGGTGAGCAGAAGCGTCCGCCAAACGGGCATGTGGAATGGAAGGTTCCTTATGTGCCGGGTAAGCTGCTAGCCGTGGGAAGAAGAGACGGAGAAGTCGTATCGAAAGTAACCGTGGAAACGACGGGTGCAGCTCATCATATTCGTCTGGAGCCTCATCATCAAACGCTGCAAGCGAACGATACAGATGCTGTTGCCGTACGTGTCTCCATCTGCGATGAGCAGGGGCGGGTCGTTCCGACTGCGGACAACCTCGTGCATTTCACGGTTAACGGGCGCGGACGGATTATTGGAGTAGGCAATGGGGATCCCATCTCCCATGAAGCGGATAAAGCCAGCAAACGCAGAGCTTTTAACGGTTACTGCCTCCTAATCCTGCAAGCGGGAACAGAGATTGGAGAGCTGGAACTGCGAGCTCATTCAACGGGACTGCTGGATGCACAAACGATACTTTCGGTAGAGTAGCTCTGTGGGCAACACATGCTAGAAGAAAAGCGAACAAAACAGCTGCGGCCAAGTTGCTCATAGAGTAACTTGGCCTTTTTTGCACCTATGAGCGGTAACTGGTACCGTACATGGGGCCATGGAGCTGGATTCGCACCTAAATGCAGTAACAGGTGCTGCACATGAATGACAGCGGTGCTCTACCTGCCAACCGAGCACACAGAAAAGACCTTCTCAAAAGTCACACAGCTTTTATGGTGGTCTTTTTGCATATTTGCAACCTTCCTACCATTGTTTTCGAGGAGGTCCATAGTTTGGTAGGCCAGGTGTTACTTCTTTGTAACTACTAAGTCGCCTAAATCTACTAGCATAGGAGGTAGTAGAAGAAGTGCGAGAGGATTGGTAGAATGCGACAGCAGCGAGGATTGCGACAACAGAGAAGATTAGCCTCATTGATTGTGGTTACGCTAATGATAGGTCTATTGTCGACCAGCTGCGGGCTGCGCAAGGATGAATTGGCGGACACCGCTTATCCGCCGCTTCCTCCGGGGCAAAGTGACAGCAATATGGGCACGCATACCGGTAGCGGCGACACAGGAGATTCGGAGTCTGCATCACATGCAGATTGGAATCAATCGGGCGGCAGCGGCGGCGACAAGGATAATGAGCTCGTAGTAGCGATACCCGGAAAACCATTGCTTCATCCAAAGCCGCCGGAGGTTACGATTGAGCCACCTGTAACACTGGACAATCCGACCGAGCCGGATACCGATTTTCTAACGAACAATGGCGGGAAACTGGTTGCCTTAACCTTTGATGACGGACCGGACAGTCATTTCACGCCGGCCATACTCGATATTTTGAAAGCGAAGAAGATCCATGCCACTTTCTTTACGGTAGGCATCCAAGTGAAGAAGAACGGCAAAGTGATGAAACGCATTCGCGATGAGGGCAGCGAGATCGGCAATCACAGCTATGCGCATAAAGATTTGTCAAAGCTTGACAGCAACCCTATTTTGAATCAAATTAAATGGACGGACGCTTTAATTAATAAGCAGATCGGATACGTGCCACGTTTAGTAAGAGCGCCGTATGGCGCTACCTCGCCGCTGCTGAAGCAGATTGTGAAGGATAATGGGCGTGAGCTGATCGGCTGGACCGTCGATACGCGCGATTGGGCGGGCAGCTCGGTTGCAGCCATGCGGGCCAATGTGAATAAGAACACGCATCCCGGCGGCATTATTTTGATGCATTCTTTTGGAAGTAAACATATCAACAACACGGTAGAACTTCTGCCGCTCATCATCAAAGACCTGCAAAACAAAGGCTATACCTTCGTTACCGTGAGTGAGCTGCTGGCTGCAAAAGCACATCGCAATCATGCTAAGACGAAGAACGGCTGACGGTGCGGAAGGAGCACAAGGGATGAACGTATCGCATTGGATGAAACAAACCGTTGTTCTGGCCGGGGCCTTGCTCTGCTTCTTGGCTGTAACCGGCTGTCAGTATACCGCGACTCCGGCTGATCTCCTGCTTAACCCGAGGTCTACGCCAGAGAACGCCGAGCTGGCTTCGGCCATTCGCGATCATCTCCCGGCGAGAGCCAAGCTGTCGCTTGCCATGCAGGAGCGGTCGAATTCGGCCGTGGTCAAAATGGATGCGGATGGGGATGGGAAACAGGAGGCTTTTGTCATCTATTCGGATGAGAGCGGGACAGAGCATGTGATGGTGCTGAAGAAGACGGTGGATATCGGCTGGCAGCAATGGTTTACGTTCGAGGAGACATCCAGCTACGGGATCGATGTACTGCGCACGATTGATTTGGACCGGGACGGAGAGCCTGAGGTGCTTATCGGGTGGAATCAGTATGGAGAGCCGCAGCATATTCTGACCCTTTATCATGTGCCGCCGACTAGCGGGATTGTAGCACCGAAGCCGATTGCGGAACTTCCCTACGATACACTCGGAGTCGGCGATGCGGAGGGTGACGGTCATGATGAGCTTGCGTTAATTCAATTGCAGCGTCAGAAGCTGACGGCTTCGATCGGCATTTATCATTTTGCAGGAGACCGTGCATCGAAGATGGCTTCCGCCACGCTGGATGGTTCGGTGAACGAATATTTGCAGGTGAAGCTTGGCAAAATTGCACAGGATCAATATGGCGTGCTCGCAGATGCGGCTATTGGCGCCAACTCGTCGATGACGACGATGTATGCCTGGAAAGCAGGGAAGCTGATTCCGATCTACCCGCCTAAGCAATCCGGCGATGAGAATGTACAGATCAATGCGACCATGCAGCTGAGTGACGATGGCAATGGGGACGGCATTCTGGATGTGATCGAGCTGCGTGAAGCTCCCGGTCAATCTGAGGGTGTGGCCTACAGCGATCTCTTGTGGATTCAGCAGTATAAGCAGTGGAATGGCGTAGATGGGTTTAACGTAGTTGGCGAGCAATATGTGGATACGAATCGATCTTATGCGCTGTCTCTGCCCATGGAATGGAACCATTACACGTTCCGAAGACTAACGGATGGCAGCAGCAACGATGTTGCGCTTGACCAATATGATGAGGAAATGAATCGGCGCGAGGAGATCCTGGCACTGCGCGTCATTCCGATCGCGGATTGGAATGAGAAAGAGCAGCAGCTGCAAGAGGAAGGAAGCCGCTTCGTGCAGCTTGGCAGCGGAAGCGGGCTTGTCTATGTAGCGATTTGGCATGCGCCTCTTGTGAAGGATGCCGCGGAGAAGCCGGGTGTCATTTTCCCGCCGGATGAGGCGACGCTTCGCAAGCTCTTCAAGCTCCTGCCGGAGGAATAGATCTTGGATCAGAAAAGAGGGGAACGGCTGCTTTGAAAATATTGATTGTTGAGGATGAAGAAGCGATTCGCGGGTTTGTCCGCATTAATTTAAAACGAGGCGGCATGGAAGTGACGGAGGCCGAGGATGGGGAAACCGCTTTGGCGCTTGCGCTGGCGGCTTCCCCGCCTTTCGATGTGGCGCTGCTTGATCTGATGCTGCCGGGGATAAGCGGATTTGAAGTGTGTGAGCAGCTGAGACAGCAATTTCCCCGTATGGGCATCATTATGCTGACGGCGAAGTCGCAGGAGGAAGACAAGATCCGCGGGCTAGAGCTAGGCGCGGATGATTATGTGCAGAAGCCGTTCAGCCCGGGCGAGCTTGTCGCCCGGCTGAACGCGCTTAAGCGGCGCATGCAGCCGCTTGGCGAGGAGCCGGCGAGCGAGGCTGCAGGAGCTTCCGCTGCCGAGGCAGCAGCCATGCCTGGACCGGCGGCGCAAGCGCAGCAAGGCTCTGGCGCCGCGGCTGGGGGCGGAACGCCGAGCGCGCAGCCGCAGCGGGCCGGCGAGCTGAGCTCGGGGCCGTTCCGCCTGTCTTCGGCGGAGCGCCGACTGTGGAAGGATGGCGTCGAGATTGTTCTGACGCCGACGGAATGGACGCTTGTGAAGCTGCTTATGGAGCGGGAGGGCGAAGGGCTTAGCCGCGATGATATTCTGAATGCGGTGTGGGGACGCCATTATGTCGGCGATCTGAAGATTGTCGATGTGAACATTCGCCGCATCCGCCAGAAGATCGAGATTCAGCCATCGGATCCGCACCATATCGAGACGCTGTGGGGGTATGGCTACCGCTGGAAACGGAGCGACGATCAATGAGGAGTCTGCGTACACGCATCGTATGGAGCTATGGCATCTTGATCGTGCTCGTAGTTGTAATGCTCGGTTCGATGTTCGTGACACTCGTCTGGAACTACTATTACAGCAGTGCTGTCGGCTCTGTTCTGCAGCGTGCAGAGACGGAGGCGGCCTTACATAATCGGATGATCGCGTATGAATCGATGAGAGAGAAAGCCAGATACATGCTGCAAAATATGTCCGAAGGCACGGCCCATCTCCAGCTGCTTACCGGCTCCGGCGTAATCGTCGTCGACAGCGATGGGCTTGGCGGCGAGGGCAAGCTCGCGGAAACGCCGGATGTCCGGCGGGCGATCTACGGTGGCAAAGGGGTATGGCGCGGCACAGACCCGCTGACGAACGAGCGGATCGCCGCTGTTACGCTGCCGGTTAAGCAAGGCCAGCGCGTGGTCGCCATGTTTCGCTATACCGCTTCGCTGAAAGAAGTGGACACCACCGTCCGAAACGTCCTGTGGATAACGCTGCTTGTCGGTTCGGTTGTCGTGCTGCTGTTCTTTGCGATGAGCGTGCTGATCGCGAACCGTATCGCCAGACCGATCCGCAATTTGACGCGAGTCGCGGAGAAGATGGCGGAAGGAGATTGGACCCGCCGCGCCGCACCGCATGATCGGGATGAGATAGGAAGGTTGGCGGAAACGCTGAACACGATGGCCTCGGAGCTGACGCGGCGCGAGAAGCTGAAGGAGGACTTCATCTCTTCCATCTCCCACGAGCTGCGGACACCGCTCACCTCGATCAAAGGCTGGAGCGAGACGCTAGCCTCCGGCGACCTTAGCGATGTGGAAGAGCTCAATATGGGGCTCGCGATCATCGACCGGGAGACGGAACGGTTGGCGGGACTCGTCGAGGATCTGCTCGACTTCTCGAAGCTGTATGCGAAGAGCATTGTGCTTCATCCCGAGGCGCTCGACATTCGGAGGACGATCGAAGAAACGCTCCGCCAGTTCGAAGCGCGCGGGCAGCGCGAATCGATCGCCATTACGGGAACCGGCGGAGATAAGCCGCTCGTTGCGGAAGTGGATGCCAATCGGCTCAAGCAGGTGTTCATCAATGTACTCGACAATGCGCTGAAGTTTACGCCGCGGAACGGGACGATTACGGTAACGGCGGATCAAGACGAAGGGATGGCGCGAATTCGGATCCAAGATACGGGAAGCGGGATTCCGCCTGAAGATTTGCCCCATGTGACCGAGAAGTTCTACAAAGGGACAAGCCAGCGCTCCGGAAGCGGACTTGGCCTGGCTATCTGCAAGGAGATCGTCGAGCTGCATGGCGGCAGCTTCCGTCTGGATAGCACAGTCGGCGAAGGCACAACGGTGACAATCGCACTGCCATTAATCCGCACGCAGCAACCACAACAGCAACCACAACAGCCGCCCGACGCTGCAAACCTCAAATAACCCGATCGGCAGCGGCCCGACCGGGTTATTTTGGAGCTTGCATCTATTCTTTGTAGAACAGCGACTTGTGATTCTTGGTTACATAGGCAATCGCAAGGATCGCCAATAGGATAACTAGGCTGGAGAACCAATGTGCGGTGATCCAGTCGATAAAAGCTGGCATACGCAGCCCCCTCGATTAAGCGAGATAGAGGTAGTATGCCAATTATTAGGCGAGCTATGCGTCTTGCGAGGCAGCGCTGCCTCGTGCAGTGTTCGTCGCACGGCGTTTTTGCATTCTATGTGCACGAAGAATACGCCCATTTGGCCCATTTATCACAGAGCTGAATGTTCGCATACGCGGAATCCAGGTATCACGCGACTCAAATCCCGCATCTCGCAGCAGCAGGTATCCAGCCTTCACACCCGGCCCCTCGTTATCCGACACTCGGCATCCCGCACCCCGCCTTACACCTCGCTCTTCGTTATCCGACACTCGGAATCCCGGACCCCAGCCCTTCACACCCGGCCCCTCGTTATCCGACACTCGGCATCCCGCACCTGCATACCGCAGTCCTCCAGCTGCGAAAATCTAACGAATCGTAGAGGTCTTATTTCGCCGAAATTCGGGGCTTCGAGATTCTAACGAATCGTAGGGGGCTTAATATGGGAAAATCGACTCCTATATACACACATACGGTCAAAAAGGGCCTGTACGATTCGTTAGCATTTTTTTGGAGCTGTTTTCGGGCAAATAAGACCTGTGTGATTCGTTAGAGCGATCACACAACTCAACTCGCGCATCTCGCACCAGGTATCCCGCACCCCACCTCACACCTGGCATCCCGCTGCGTCCGGCTTGCGATAAACTAACGAATCTAGGGGGGATATTTCGCCTGATTGCCGAGCTTCGAGATTCTAAGGGGGAAATAGCAATTAGATGTTCATTCTTAGCAACTGCGGAAGACAATTCCACCGTTCTTGTGGTTTAATAAGAAATATCCAAACTCAAACTCTTCCATAAGGTGGGCTCGCAGATGAAGCATGCTAAACGGTCATCCTTTCGCTTTACACTCGTGCTTGGCGTAGTCATGCTGCTAGTGGCAGGCATAATGCTCTCAGGCTGCAACGAGAAGAAGCTGAACACCAATGATACGCCACCGGTCGCCGAAGAAACGACGGAACCAGCGGAAGCGCCAATAGAGACGGCGCCGGTTGATCCGCCCGCTGTCGATCCGCCTCAATATATTGCGCCGCTGACCGGCTTGCCGCTCGATAGCGAAGCCACGCTTCGTCCGATCGCCGTAATGGTCAACAATTTCGCTGCGGCACGTCCGCAATCGGGACTGCCCAATGCCGATGTCGTCTGGGAAGTGCTTGCCGAGGGCGGCATTACGCGGCTTGTAGCCGTCTTCCAAAGCGACACCTCAACGAATCCGATCGGCCCGATTCGCAGCAATCGCCCTTATCTAATCCGGATCGGCGAAGCCTATCATGCCGTACTGGCCCATGCCGGTGCGAGCACCGAAGGCTATGACCTGCTGCAGCATCATAACAAGGATTATTTAGACGAGATCTCCAATGCGGGGGCGTACTTCTACCGTGAATCGTTCCGCAAACCGCCGCACAATCTGTACTCCAATTTGGAGAAGCTGCGTGCCGGAGCCGCGAAGAAGAAATATGCCGAAACCGTCGAGATCCCGACGTTTACATGGTCAGAGCAAGGAGCAACCTCAGATGGCACAGCAGCTGCGACGGTCGAGATTCATTTTCTGCTGAAGGATTATAAGCTGTCTTACCGGTATAACGAGGCTACAGGCCTCTATGAACGCTCGGTAAACGGCAAGCCGCATACCGATCTCACGACGAACAACCAGCTGACGGCCACGAATCTAGTGATCATCGGCGCGAAGCATAAGACTTACGACGATTACGGCAGGCTGGAGATTGATCTCGAGAGCGGCGGTCCGGCGATGCTGATCCAGAAGGGCAAGGAAGTCGATTGCACCTGGGAACGCAGCAGTGACGGCGTCATTCGCCTTATGAAGGACGGGCAGGAGCTGCCATTCATACCGGGACATACGTATTATCACATCGTTCCGATGACGCCGACGTTTGCGGGGCATGTGAAGCTCGGCATATAATGAGAAGATTAGACGTGTAACGTGGAGGAACAGAGATTGGAATCGACTACGAAGATGAATGAACAGTCCTGGAATACCGGCGCATACGGGGCGTGGCTGAAGCGTTTCGGCACACCGGCCGAGGCGGCGGACAAAATTAAATCGGCACCCGAGAAACGCGTCGGTTCAGCACTTGAGCATATGGGGAATGTGAGCGGGAAGCGAATCGTCAACCTGCTTGGCTCGAACGGGAATAAAGCCGTTGCGCTTGCGCTGCTTGGCGCAGATGCTACCGTCATCGATTTCTCGGCGGAGAACGAACGTTATGCAACCGAGCTGGCCGCTGCAGCAGGGGTTCCGCTCACCTACATCGTGGCAGACGTGTTGAAGCTTCCTGAATCCGAACTGAACGGCAGCTACGATATCGTGTACATGGAGTTTGGGATTCTGCATTATTTTCTAGATCTGCTCCCATTGTTTGAGGTTGTTCGTGGCTTGCTACGCCAAGGTGGGACGCTGGTGCTGCAGGATTTCCATCCGGTCTCAACCAAGCTGATCTCCTCGCGCGGCACGACGGCGAACATTCGCAAGCACAAGGTGGACGGCGATTATTTCAGTACGGAGCTGGAGGAGAAGGAAGTCGCTTTCTCCAAGTTTATGTCGGAGGATCAGGAAGGGGCAGCGGAAGTGCCCAAGGTGTTGCTGCGCAACTGGACGCTCGGGGAGATCGTGACGGCGGTTGCCTCCGGAGGCTTGTGCATCAAGCTGCTCGAAGAGCTGCCTAACGCCTCGTCCGATGTGTTCGACAAAGGGATACCGAAGACATTTACAATCGCAGCCGAGAAGCTGTAAAGCAAGAGAAGCCGGAGGGGATCCGGTTTCTTTTTTTTGCGCTGCAGACGGTTAAAATCGGATGTGCCGGAAAACAATAGAAGTGCACGGAAGCTTCAAATGAAAATAATGTACGATTTTTGAAAATAGTCATAAAACCTTTACATTCCCTTAACAATTGGGTTGTAAACTGTGTTAAGATATTGTCGGTTTCACATGGCAATTGTTGAAATTTACCGGCAACCAAATTAGCGCGATAGCGAAGGGGATAGTTATGTTTAAGAAAAAGAACGATGTGTTCTTTACGACACTGGAAGCGATGGCCGATACGATTCTGGAAGGCGTGCTCTACTTTGGGCAGAACGTTTCTAAAATCAAAGATGTCGGACAGTTTGCGAAAACGATGAAAGAGTATGAAAGCAAATGCGACCGTCATGTACATACGATTCTGACTGAGCTTAACAAAACGTTCATTACGCCAATTGAGCGTGAAGATATTATGAAACTTACCACATCGCTCGATGATGTGCTCGATGGCATTGAAGCCTGTGCTTCCCGTTTCGAAATGTACAACATTACGGAGCCGGACGAGTATGTCACCCTATTCGCAGAGAACATCCTTCGCTGCGCGCAGCAAATCAAAAAAGCGATCTACCTGCTATCCGAGAAGAAGCTGCTTGCCATGCGCGAGCCGGCCATTCATATCAACGAGCTTGAGAACCAAGCCGATGACCTGCTTCGCATCAGCGTAAAGAGTTTGTTTGCGAACGTGAAGGATCCGATTGAGCTGATCAAGCGCAAAGAGGTTTATGAGCGTCTGGAGCAAACGACCGACTATTGTGAGGATGTCGCAAACACACTCGAAACCATCATTATGCGCAACAGCTAAGGAGCGGGACGAGCAGGTATGGACATTTACATTTGGGTCGGCATTGTTATTTTTCTAGCACTCGGATTTGACTTTATTAACGGATTTCACGATACAGCCAACGCCATCGCGACGACCGTGTCTACGCGGGCATTGTCGCCGCGAATGGCGATTATCCTTGCGTCATGCATGAACTTTATCGGGGCGATTATGTTTACGGGCGTGGCGAAAACAATCGGGGGCAAAATCGCGGATCCGGCTACGCTCGACCATGGCGTGCAGGTTGTAGTCGCGACCTTGATCGGGGCGATCGCGTGGAACTTGCTTACATGGTGGTTCGGGATCCCGTCCTCGTCATCGCATGCGTTGATCGGAGCATTGACAGGTGCGGTTGTGAGCTCTGCGGGGCTTGACGCCATTAATGGCAAAGGCTTTATCGATATTTTGAAGGCACTTATTTTGTCACCGCTTATCGCGTTTACCGGAGGCTTCATCGTGATGTGGATCCTGAAGCAGATATTTGCCAAGGCAAGTCCGCATCTAATCAACAAAGGGTTCCGTTCCGGCCAGATTCTGACGGCGGCGTTCCAATCGTTCACACACGGAACGAATGATGCGCAGAAGGCGATGGGGATTATCACGTTCGCGCTGGTTACAGCAGGCATCCAAGACACCACGGATCATATTCCGCTGTGGGTCAAGATTTCTGCAGCAACGGCAATGGCGCTCGGCACCTCCATTGGCGGCTGGAAGATTATCAAGACGATGGGCACGAAAATTTTCAAAATCGAGCCGATCAACGGCTTCGCGGCAGATATTACATCGGCAAGTGTTATCTTGACGGCTACGATGATTCACTTGCCGGTTAGTACGACGCATGTCATCACATCCTCCATTCTCGGCGTGGGCAGTGCGAAGCGCTTCTCCGCTGTCAAATGGGACTTGGCAGGCAAGATTATCATCTCCTGGATCATTACGATTCCAATTACGATGATTCTTGCGGCATTGATTTATCAAATTATTGCATTGTTTATCTAAAAGGTTAAAAGGCTGAACGTCTCGCAAGCGCTGCTTAGGTGCGCTTGGTTGAGATGTTCAGCCTTTTTCGGTGGGCGGTTATCTACGCGGACGTCTGCGGCGGGGGCCGCCCGGTGTTACGCCGGTCTTGCCTGCGGTACGCCGACGCTTTTTCTTGCGGCGCTTCGGCGGTGCGTCATCGTCGTCGTCTGTGCTGGTCACGGAAGCACCCTTCTTCCCGAAGGAGGTCGCGAGTACTTTGATCAGCGGCGCCATCTGGGTGATGCTGCCGACGACCTTCTGCACCTTGCCCATCGTGGTCACGATACCGTCGATGCCGCCCATACGGTCAACTACGCCCTTGAGGTCATTGAGACTGTTGGCGAGGTTAAAGCCGGACTTGGTGTCGGTCTTCTCTTCGACTTTGGTTTGCTCAATAAGCGTAGGGAGATTGCCGTCGGACTCCGGAAGAGGTATAATTTGCTGGCCTGCCGCCGGTTGAATGGTAATCGATGGTACGCCGGTCGAGAACTCGGAGGAGGAGGATGAGAACGGGACAGGGGTTTTGCCTAGCCCGACGCTTTTGTTATTCAGACCTTGAAATGGATCGGATATTCCCGGAAAAGGACTTTGCTGCCGCCCATTATGCAGGCTTTGACCTTGCCCGCCGCTCTGGCTCTGCTGCTCGTAGCTGCCGGCGGGTGGATCGTAGCGGTATTTCACGCAGATCACAACCTTTTTTGGCTTTTTATATAGTAGTCTATGGGATAGGCGAACATACGGACTGGACGAATGCCCGTATTTTCGTAATAAATTTCCGCAGGTGCGGGGTGACATTCGGCGATCGTCGTGGGCCGAGATGTCCTTCTGTTCTGTGAAGCGCTACAACGGTGATGCTTGAATAATGATAGAGAAACGAATACAATTAGCTTACTAGTTCAAGTAGGAGTGTGCGGACGATGCAATTGAAGAAGCTGAATGATAAGACGTTCGACCAGCTGTTTGAGGCGATTCTGACGCTGGAGACGGTAGAAGAATGCTATGTGTTCTTTGATGATTTGTGTACGGTTAACGAGATCCAGTCGCTGTCCCAGCGGCTTGAAGTGGCACGCATGCTTGGCAAGGGTGCGACATATAATCAGATTGAAGCTGAAACCGGCGCAAGCACGGCGACGATTTCGCGCGTGAAGCGGTGCCTGAACTACGGCAACGACGGTTACAAGATGGCGCTGGAGCGCGCAGGGCGCTAACCCGATGAAGGTTGGTGTGTTAGTGATTAGTCACGGCTCGCGCGAAGCGGGCTGGGTGAAGCTTGTTGATGAGGCGGTAGCGGCGGTTACAGTAGGGCGAGAGAGTGGCGCTGGTCGCGGTGACGAGCAGAACCATGGTAACCTTAGTGGCGCCGAAGTGCCGGTTGTCTCGGCTTTTCTGGAAATTGTAGAAGGACGTCTGATTCAAGACGGCATAGATCAGCTAGAAGCGGAAGGCGTGACGGAGCTCTACGTCCTTCCGCTTTTTGTGTCGTCTGGCAGTACGCATGTGGATGACATTGCACAGGCGTTCGGCGTTGCGCCGGTATCGGCGGGGCGCCGCGGCGAGCTGGCGCCGTTTCGGGTTGGCGCGGGCATGAGCGTCCGCTTCGGCCTGCCGATCGACGACGACGCGGATATTGCCGAGCTGCTGCTCGGCAATATCGCGAAGCTATCGGCGGAGCCCGCGCGGGAGCGATTGCTGCTCGTCGCGCATGGTTCGCGCGAGGCGGTCTTTCACGGCCGCTGGCGAAGCGGCATGCGGCAGCTCGCGGCGCGTGTCCGCGAGCTTGGCGGATTTGGCGGCGCAGACATTGCGATGCTGCTGCCGAATCAGGCGGCCTGCAAGCTGCGCGCGCTGCAGCGGCGGTACCCCGGCGACTCGTTCCTCGTCGTGCCTCTTTTTCTGAGCGAGGGTTATTTTACAAGAACGGTGATTCCGGGTCGGCTTGATGAGCTGGATTATCGGTACAATGGCCGCGCGCTGCTGCCGCATCCGTGTATTGTGCGCTGGATGGAGCGTCAGATCGAGAGCTGGCTGCGTGAGCTGAATGAGGCGAGATAACGGCTTTGGGTTGCTGGGAATAGCTGGCGAGGGCCGTTTGGGAAGTTCGCCATTTCAGTGTATAGTAGAGAATAGAGAACATGAGACGATACGGGCAGCAGGATGCTTACCGGTTGCCGTGTTTGCGGATGCGCGGGAGGCGCTGCCGCACACGGTCCGGAGTGAATGTGCCGGAGGTGGACTAGGTGACGACGATTAAGAGGGCCAGACTGATCTATAACCCGACGTCTGGACGGGAAGAAATTAAGAAACGGCTGCCGGATATCCTGCAGCGGCTGGAGCGCGGCGGCATCGAGACGAGCTGTCACGCCACCGTGAGTGAAGGTGATGCGACGATCGCGGCATCCGAAGCTGCGGACCGCGGCTTCGATATGATCATCGCGGCCGGCGGGGACGGGACGCTGTATGAAGTGATCAACGGCTTGGCGGAGAAGGATGTCCGACCGCCGCTTGGGATTTTGCCGCTGGGCACCACGAATGATTTTGCCCGGGCGCTTGGCATTCCGAAGCATTGGGAGTACGCGTGCGATCTCATCATTCAGCAGTTTACGAAATCGATTGACCTGGGACGGGCGAATCAGCGGTATTTTATCAACATCGCGGGTGGGGGCTCCTTGACGGAGCTGACCTACGAGGTGCCGAGCAAGCTGAAGACGATGATCGGGCAGCTGGCCTATTATATGAAGGGTCTTGAGAAAATGACCCGCCTGCGGCCAACCGAGCTGCGGCTTCAGGCGAAGGAGATCGGCGAGATCCATGAGGAGATTATGATGTTCCTCATTTGTAATAGCAATTCGGTCGGCGGCTTCGAGAAGCTGGCACCTGAAGCGAGCTTGAGCGATGGTCTGTTCGACGTAGTCGTGCTGAAGAAATGCAACCTCGGCGAGTTCATCCGGTTGGCATCACTCGCGCTGCGCGGCGAGCATTTGCATGATCCGCATGTGGTGCATTTTCAGACGCGCGAGCTGATCGTCACGACACCGGATTATGTACAGCTGAACCTGGACGGCGAGTATGGCGGCACGCTTCCATGTACGTTTACGGTGCTGCCGTCGCATTTGAACATTATCGTAGATGAAGCGGGCAATTCTACTTATAAATAAACGGAACGAAGCAGATAGATGGATAAGTCTAGGCGAGACAACTGACTGAGGAAAACGGAGCGGGTTAAGAACAATGAGCAACAACAAGGTTAAAGTACCGACAGTGAGCAAAAATGATGAAGTCGTCGTCGACATTGTCGGCTTGACGCATGAGGGCGAAGGGGTAGGCCGTGCAGACGGCTTTACCCTTTTTATACAGGGAGCCCTTCCCGGCGAACGCGTCCGCGCGAAGGTGCTGAAGGTGAAGAAGACGTACGGCTACGCGAAGCTGCAGGAGTTGCTTGTTAAGAGCGCGGACCGCGTAGACGCGCCATGCCCGATCTATAAGCAGTGCGGCGGCTGCCAGCTGCAGCATTTGAGCTACGAGGCGCAGCTGGTTTGGAAGCGGCAGCATGTGGTCGACAATCTGGAGCGAATTGGGAAGCTGCGGGTTGCTGTGACCCCTACTCTCGACACAACCACTCCTTCCGCCGATTCAGGGCCTGCTGTGATTGTGCATCCTACTATCGGTATGGACGAGCCATGGCGCTATCGGAATAAGGCTTCCGTGCCGATGGGCATGGCCGCTGTCGCGATGGGTGGCGACGGCGATGGACTCTTCTCGGAGGAGCGCCTGATCGGTGGCTTCTATGCGCGTGGCAGTCACCGCATTATTGATATGGACGAGTGCATGATTCAGCACTCGCACAATGATGATATTGTGGCTCGGGTGAAAGCGATCGGCCGCGAGCTTGGTGTATCGGCCTACAACGAAGAGACTGGCCGCGGACTGCTGCGCCATGTGATGACGCGCGTTGGTTTCGTCTCTGGTGAGGCGATGATCGTGTTGATAACGAAAGGCCAGCACATCCCTCAAGCGGAGAGCTGGATTAAGATGATCCGTGAGGCTGTTCCTAACGTGAAGAGTATCGTGCAGAACGTGAACAAGCGTGATACGAATGTGATCTTCGGCGATGAGACCCGCGTGTTATGGGGCAGCGAGGTTATCTACGACGAGCTAGATGGCATACGTTTTGCTATCTCGGCTAGGTCGTTCTACCAAGTGAACCCTACTCAAACGGTGGAGTTGTACCGCAAAGCAGTTGAGTATGCAGCGCTGACGGGTAAAGAGCGGGTTATCGATGCCTATTGCGGCATCGGTACGATTTCTCTGTTCTTGGCTCGGCAAGCCGGCCATGTATATGGCGTTGAGATCGTGCCGGAGGCGATTGCGGACGCAGAGCGTAATGCGAAACTGAACGGGATCGAAAATGCCTCGTTCGAGGCTGGCCCAGCCGAGGTAGTGATCCCGCGCTGGCGTAAGGATGGCATCGTGCCTGACGTGATCGTCGTCGACCCGCCGCGCAAAGGTTGCGACGAGGCACTGCTCGAGACGATCTTGGCGATGCGACCGGAGCGGGTCGTATATGTGTCGTGTAATCCTTCGACGTTGGCACGCGACCTGCGTGTGTTGGAGGATGGAGGGTATCGGACGGTTGAGGTGCAGCCGGTGGATATGTTTCCGCATACGGTGCATGTAGAGTCGGTCGCATTGCTTACACGGAGTGAAACAGGCACTGAAAAGCCTTGTTAATACTACATTTTAGTGAATGTAACAGTATCAAAAAATTATTAATACAGATGAGGTTTTTGGTACTTGGTGCAAAATTGATGTAAAAACTCATCATAAATCAGCCTAAATTAGCGGCAAGCATCAGAAAAGAGCAATAAACGAGACGCAGATTCAATGAACTGTTATAGTCATTAAGAAAAGAACCCGAACGATTGATTTAATCGTTCGGGTTCTTACGCTTCTTGCCGTTTTTTAAATGGAATGATCTGATCGAACTTGTTTGCTGCTTCTTTATCTGCCTTTGATAAAACATGACCATAAATGTTCATGGTTGTTGTGATGTTGGCATGGCCAAGGCGCTCGGAAATAATTTTAGCGTGGACACCTTGGTTAATGAGTAGTGTAGCTGAGGTATGCCTTAAATCATGGAATTTGATGTATTTTAAATTATGCTTCTTTAAAAAGCCACGGAACCATAAATAGGGGCTCTCCGGGTAGAACGCTCTGCCGTACTGATTAAAGAATACAAAGAAATGATCGTTATCTCTTGTTGTCACTAACTCGTCCCATTGTTGTTTGCAGTGTTTATAATACTGTTTTAGTTCCTCGCACACTGCATCAGACAGATTGATTTTACGTGTGGATTTTTTTGTTTTTGGTTCTTTAATGACGGGATTTCCGTTGATGAAGTCAGAGATGCTTTGTTTTACATTTATTGTACCTTGTTCCAAATCGACATTTTTCCATTCAAGTCCAACTAACTCGCCGCGACGAAGACCGGTTGTTAATGCGAGGGTGATCATCATTCGCCAGTGATAAGCTTCTTTTTCTAAAGCTTCAAACAATAATTGAATTTCATCTTCATCATACACTTGGCTTTCCTTATATACGACCTTGGGAGACTTTACGTCCCCAACAGGATTAGTTTGAATTAGTCTCCATTCAACTGCTCGGGTGAAAATGTTTCTTAATACTCGGTATACGTACTGAATAGTCCCGGAAGAGAGCTTCCCATCTTTTCCGTCCTGTCTGCTTCCTTCTTTGCCTAGATCGCTAATTAATGAAGCAATATGCAATGGTTTTACTTGATCTAAGCGCAAATGCCCAATGTATGGGAGGATCCGGGTGTTTAGGATGCGCAGATAAATAGATAAAGTTTTTAGTTCAAGTTCTTGTAAGGCATACTTATCCTTCCATTCATCGACGAAAGCGCTCAATGTTAATTTTTCAGGTGAGATGTAAGCTCCTGCTTTAACTTCAATCTCGAATTTAGCTAGTTCGAGCTCAGCTTCTTTTTTTGTACGGCAATGAACAGTTTTCCCGTAACGAACATACTTACCCGATGCATTTCTGCCAACGCTAACGGTTAGTCTCCAGGAATTCTTTCCTCTTTTCTCTAAACTTGCCACTAACATACCCCCACTGTAATTTTAGTATCAATTGTTTCCGTGAAAGTGTGTGTGAATACCCACCAGGATATCTAAGAAACAAATGTTCGCTGACACTTAGCTGTCATTTTGTTATGACAGAATGGATACGGATAAGACAGTATGTACATAATGTTTTTATTCGTAGAAGAATTTTCTCGGCAGTATCAAAAGTCATACGATTTGAAGCGCACTTTGTCGGTAATTTGACCACGAGTGAAATATGCATGTGACGCAGTTAGTGAGGGGAAACACTCTGTTCGAATAACGTTCTGAGCGGTTTGGTGGTGTGGCTAGGGGGAGTCATTATACGAAAGAGTGAGTCAGAATAATCATGACAGAGATAATAGAGGAATGAATATATATGGAAGAAGTAGAATCCAAGAAATAGTAAGGTGCTTAAACATCCAAAAAGAAAAGTTAAACGCAAACGCTTTTTTGTAGACCCTCAACGCAAATAAGTGTGTGTGTAATCATGACCATTAAAGTTCGACGAAAGGTGAGGATGCGAAAATGGATAGGTGGTGATAGTCGACGTAATTTATGAATAACATCCACAGCACATGAGTGAAACTGGAGGCTTGTTCTGTATTGTAAACAATAAATTTCTTAATTGTGATACAATAACAATTGTGTCTATCGAACTAAGGCTGAGGTAGTATTTCAGATTCCGAGAAGATGATACAGCATAATTTAATGATATGTTCAAAAGAGGGGCTGACACAAATTAAATCGACTGAAATAGAAGCATCTATTCTAAATCATATTAATAACGAGTTTCGCCCAGCAATAAGAAAGATTTATGAACGAATAGGCATTAGTATAGACTTAAGTCCCTATTGGAACTTACCTGATGCAGAAAAATTTAAAACAAACAGAACATACCAGGTCAAAGCCAATAAACTTGAAATGGTAGAATTAACCATTAATAGATATCACTTCGGATACTACTCAGTTAGATTGGATAACAAAGGTAACATTGAATGGTATGAACATACGGGCTTTTTTAATGGACATGGCTTGCATTTGAAGAGTAATGGTTTTATCTGGTTTATTGAGGAACTAGAAAATAAGATAAACAAGCACAAAGAAAAATTGCTTACTATAAAGCCATACACATAAGTTAGATAGGATATGTTCAGTTGGAAATTACTATGTATATCTTATTAATACAAGTCAAGAAGGCCATTCTATATTACAAAGGATGATAACAAAATGTCAGATATTTATTCAAGCATTCAAACTACAGTGAACATATCAGAGAAGTCAAATATGATTTGGAATAATGCAAACCATTTAGTTGGACTATATAAACCACATGAATATGGTAAAGTTATTCTCCCCATGACGGTTATCAAGCGGTTTCATGATACTCTTTTACCAACAAGAGAAAAAGTGCTTGAAACCTATGAGAAGGTTAAAAACTTTGAAGTTAAAGACGGGTTTTTAGAATCTGCTTCTGGGTTAAGTTTTTATAATACAAGTCCTTTTAACTTTGAGTCACTATTGGCAGACTCATCTCATATTGAAGATAATTTTCGTGCATACATCAATGGTTTTTCTGACAATGTCCAAGATGTGCTTGCACACTTTGAGTTTGATAAGGAAATCACTAAGCTTGCGAATAACAATATTCTTTTCTATATAATTCAGGAATTTAACAAAAAATCAAGCTACCTTGGTGCAGACCTTATCACCGCAGTTGACATGGGTTACATTTTTGAAGATTTGATAAAAACCTTTTCAGAGTCCTACAACGAAGAAGCAGGAGCGCATTTTACAAGCCGTGATATTATCTATCTAATGACAGACCTTTTAATCTGTGATGAAAAAGATGCTCTAATTCAAGATGGCGTTGTTAAAACTATTTATGACCAAACAATGGGTACTTCCCAGATGCTTGGATGTATGGAAGAACGCCTTCGTGCTTTAGATGCTGATGCAGAAATTCGTTGTTTTGGACAAGAGTTTAACCCTGAGACATATGCTATTGCAAAGGCAGACATGATTATCAAGGGCGGTAACGCTGACAATATGAAGTTTGGCGATACACTTTCTGATGATAAATTCACTGGTTATACCTACGACTACTGCATTTCAAATCCACCTTTCGGTATTGACTGGAAACGTGAAGAAACCGCAGTTAAAGCAGAACACAAGCTTGGAGACAAGGGCAGATTTGGTGCAGGACTACCCAAAATATCAGATGGGCAGATGTTGTTTATGCTAAATGGCGTAAGCAAACTAAAAGACACAGGTAAAATGGCGATTATCCAAAACGGCTCACCACTATTTTCTGGTGCTGCTGGCTCCGGTGAAAGCGAAATTAGAAGATATTTAATTGAAAATGACTGGCTTGATGCCATTATTCAACTTCCAAGCGATTCATTTTACAATACTGGTATTACAACTTACGTTTGGATAGTTACAAAAAACAAACCTTCCCACAGAGAAGGAAAAGTTCAACTTATTGATGCTTCTAACATGTATGAACAAAGAAGAAAATCAATTGGTAATAAGAGAAATGATATAACAGATGCTTGCAGAGATATCATCGTACAGGCTTATGGCGAATATCAAAATAAGACCTACACAATGGGTGATAAAACTTGCGAGTCTAAGATTATAGAAAATATAGAGTTTGGGTTTAACAAGATAACCGTTGAAAGCCCACTTCTTGACGAAAACGGCAAGCCAGTTATGAAAGCTAAAAAGATAGTATCAGACACTTCAAAACGAGATACGGAAAATGTACCACTAACTGAAGATATTGATATTTACTTTGAAAGAGAAGTAAAACCTTATAATCCTGATGCATGGATAGATAAAAGTAAAACTACCGTTGGATATGAAATTCCATTTTCAAGATATTTTTATAAATATGTATCCCCCGAGAAAAGCGAGGATATAGCAAAGAGAATAAGCGAACTTGAACAAAACATTACTGCTTCTCTTGAAAGATTGTTTTTAAATGGCGGTGAAACAAAATGAATCGAGAGATGAAAGAGAGTGGGATTGAATTTGTAGGGTTTATACCAATGGACTGGAGTGTCATTAAAAATAAATATGTTTTCAACATTAATAAAACTATTGTAGGAGAGGATTTTGAAAAGTTTCAGTTACTTTCATTAACTACGCGAGGAGTTAAAGAAAAAGATATTAATGCACCTGCTGGAAAATTGCCAGAAAGTTTTGCTACATATCAAATAGTTGGAAAAAATGATATTATCCTATGCTTGTTTGACCTTGATGTTTCTGCTGTTTTTTCGGGAATATCGCCATTCAATGGTATGATTTCCCCTGCTTACAAAATTGTAAGCTGTACAGAAAAATTGTTACCGAGATATGTAGAATACTGGTTTAGAATGATTGGTAAAGATAGAAGTTATATGCACTATGCACAAAGTCTTAGAAATACAATAAATGCAGACTTATTTAAAGAAATTCCTGTGTTATGTCCACATTTAAACGAACAACAACGCATTGCAGACTATCTCGATATAAAGTGTACAGAGATTGATAGCATAATGGATAATACGAGGGAATCAATTGATGAATATAAGGCGTATAAAATAGCGGTTATCAGTGAAGCAGTTACTAAGGGTTTAAAATCAGATGTTCAAATGAAAGTTAGCGGTGTAGATTGGATAGGAGAGATACCAGATCATTGGACGGTATCGAGGGTTAAATATCTGCTTGATGAAAGTAAGGAAAGATCAATCGAAGGTAACGAAGAACCGCTATCAATGAGCCAACAATTCGGGGTAATAAAATCGTCCGAACTTGATATTCCAAACGCTACTTCTAGTTATGTTGGAGGAAAATTAGTATATAAAGACTTTTTGGTTTTTAATAAATTGAAAGCACATTTAGGTGTTTTTGCAGTATCAACTTATGACGGAGTTGTCAGTCCTGATTATGCTGTATATGTTGGGAAAGAGGATACTTGCGTTAAATTTCTTGAATATCTTTTTAAAACACCAAAAAGTATTCAACAATTTAAAAAATATATTAGAGGAGTAGGTGCAGGTTTAAGTCGCCTTTATACAAGCGATTTATTTAATATTGAAATTGCTTTGCCGAATTACTATGAACAGGTAGCTATTACAGAATTTATTGATAAAAGATGTATCGAAATTGATAACCTAATTTCCCAAAAGCAACAGATAATATCAGAACTTGAGACATATAAAAAATCCTTAATTTACGAATGTGTAACAGGTAAAAAGGAGGTGTAGCAAATGCAGGATAATGAAAAAAGATTTGAACAAGATATAGAAAGTTTTCTGTTATCACCTAGGGGCGGTTACATCAAAGGTGATCTTAAAACATATAACCGTGAAAAAGCAATTGACATGGATAAGCTTGTTACCTTTCTATCCACTTCACAGCCAAAAGAGTGGGAACGACAAGTTAAGCGTGATGGAGCAGATGCAGAGGTTCGACTTTATCGTTGTTTACAAACTAATATTGATAGTGAAGGTTTAATACATGTATTAAGACATGGTATCATTGACCGCGGCACCAAGTTTAAGCTTGCCTTTTTTAGACCAGAAACAAGCCTTAATGATGTTATTATAAAGCAGTATAGCGATAATATATTAACCAGCACACGCCAGTTTAAATATTCGACACAAAATGAAAATTCTATTGATATGGTGTTATCCCTAAATGGAATCCCAGTTGTTGCAATAGAGTTGAAAAATCAACTTAAAGGACAATCGGTTGACAATGCCAAAAGGCAGTTTATGTATGACCGTGATTCAAAAGAGTTTATTTTTGGTTTTAATAACAGGCTTCTTGTATACTTTGCTGTTGACCTTTATGAAGTTGCGATGACAACTGAGCTAAAGGGTAAGGATACTTACTTTTTACCGTTTAATCAAGGCTCTAATGGTGCTGGTGAAGTTGGTGGTGCAGGTAACCCAGCAGGCGATGGTGAAGGATATGTTACCTCTTATTTATGGGAAAAGGTTTTGCAAAAAGACACCTTGCTTGACATACTACAAAGATATATACATTTAGATATTTCTGAATCAACCGAAAAAGTAAATGGCAAACGTAAGACAAAATCAAGCAAGAAAATAATCTTCCCTCGTTATCATCAGCTTGATGTTGTAACAAAGCTTTTATCAGATGTTAAAGTAAATGGTAGCGGAAAAAATTATTTGATTCAACACTCAGCAGGTTCTGGTAAGAGTAACTCTATCGCATGGCTTGCTTATCGCTTATCTACCCTACATGATAAGAACAATAACAGCGTATTTACTTCTGTAATCGTTGTAACAGATCGCCGTGTGCTTGATAATCAGCTTCAAAACACAATTTCAGGATTTGACCATATAGAAGGTATTGTTGAAACTATTGACGATAAGAAAACCTCCAAAGATTTGCGTGATGCTATAAACGATGGCAAGAAAATTATTATCACAACACTTCAAAAGTTTCCAGTGATCTATGAGGAAATAGACGATAACAAAGGTAGAAGATTTGCAATCATCGTTGACGAAGCACATTCTTCTCAAACTGGTAATAGTGCTAAAAAATTAAAGGCTGCTTTGGCAGATGTGGAAGAAGCCTTAAAAGAATATGCTGAGATTGAAAACTCCGCAGAATCCGAAGTGGAAGATGCAGAAGATAACCTTGTAAAAGAGTTAATCACCCACGGACGACACAAGAATTTATCGTTCTTTGCTTTTACTGCAACACCAAAAGAGAAAACCCTTGAAATGTTTGGCCAAAAGCAAGATGATGGCACTTTCCGTGCATTTCATATTTACAGTATGCGCCAAGCTATTGAAGAAGAATTTATCCTCGATGTGCTTAAAAACTATATGACTTACAAGACTTGCTACAAAATTGCAAAGAATACACCAGATAACCCAGAATTGCCAACCACAAAGGCTGTAAAAGCAGTTCGCCGTTATCAGGAATTGCATCCACATAATTTGCAACAAAAGACAGCGGTTATGGTGGAGCAGTTTAGAGAAATAACAAAAAATAAAATTGGTGGTAATGCAAAAGCTATGGTAGTTACGGCATCTCGCCTTCATGCTGTGCGTTATTATCACGAGTTTAAGCGTTATATCGAAAAGAATAAGTATAATGACATTGATATTCTAATCGCCTTTTCAGGCGTTATAAATGATCTTAACGATCATGGTGACACAGTAGCCTATACAGAAGAAGGTATGAATAAGCGAGCAGACGGATCAACTATCAAAGAGAAGCAATTACCAGAAGAATTTCATCACGATTTTAACTGTCTAATTGTTGCGGAAAAGTATCAGACAGGGTTTGACGAGCCTTTACTGCATACAATGTTTGTTGACAAAAAACTTGATGGCGTAAAAGCTGTTCAAACACTTTCAAGGCTAAATCGCACTTGCCGTGGTAAAGATGATACATTTATTTTGGACTTTGTAAACTCCGCAGAGGATATGAAAAAATCATTTTCTCGTTTTTATGAATCTACCATTCTAAATGAAGAGATAAATATCAACCTGATTTATCAGGCCTGGAGCTTATTACGTAAATTTAAGCTATATAACGATACTGACGTAGAAAAATTCATTAAGATTTATTATAAGGATGGACAGCAGACAGATAAAGACCTCGGCAAAATGACAGCTCTCCTGAAACCTGTTGTTGAAAGATATAATAATTTAGATGAAGAAAGTCGTTATGAATACCGTATGACAATTAGAAACTTTAACAAGTGGTATTCTTATATTGCACAAATTATTAGAATGTATGACAAAAACCTTCAAAAGGAATTTGCTTTTACTTCTTATCTTGCTAATATGCTTCCAAAAGAAAATGACAAGAAGGTTGATTTAGAAGACAAGCTGCGCTTAGAGTTTTACAAGCTTGAAGAAACTTTCAAAGGTGATATTGCTCTCAATCCTACAAAAGAAGACCAAACACTTGTAAATCCAAAGAGGTTAGTTCCTGAATCTATTAACATAAGCGATGACGAACTTTTAGAAAACATTATAAAAAAGATAAACGATCGTTTTAATGGTGTATTTACTGAAGGCGACAAGGTTATTGTGGAAACCATTTACAATAAGATTGTAAAAGACAACAAGAAGCTTAAAACCTATGCCAAAAATAACGATGCAGAAGTGTTTGAACGAAGTATCTTCCCTGAAATTTTCAAAAAGATAGCACAAGAATGCTATATTGATTCTATGACCTCTTTTTCCAAGCTTTTTGAAGATAAGAAGTTTTATAATTCTGTAATGGAAGAAATTGCGCGGGAGTCTTATAAGGATTTGAGAAGTGCAAAGTAGAATACAAAGGCACTTTCTGTTGAGAGTTAATGGTGTAATCCATTCTCGCTTCAGGCATACACACGTTAGGATGGTCGGGTGTAGCTAGTCCCTGGATGCAATTTAAACTGGTTATACTAAAGTAAGAGTGATATTGATATTTTTAGGAGGCTGAGAATGAAAAAGCTAATATTACCATTGGGAAAATTAAACTTTTTGGACTTTATAAAGGAATCCTTAGAAGAAGGTAAGAAGTTTATTACGTCACCTGTTTTTTTGGTGGAAAATATTGAAAGATTTGAAGATAACCTTTATGAAAAGTATGAAAATACTAGTGCAGAAAATATTTATGATGAATTTAGGAACGGTAAATACTTATTTGTTACTTTTAGTGATAATGGAATGAATTACCCAGATGTGGCGTGTATTGATGGAAATGAGTATCAAACTATTGGAGAAATTGATAAGGAAGAATATTTTGATGATGGTGCTGCACCAGAAGACTTTGTATTTACAGAAAACATCCGACTAGACGAGAATAGCAATCTTGGTTTTTTATTGAAATATCAGAATGGAGACCAATTAACTATTCAGTCAGCTCAGTTTTTTCTTGATGCAACAGGTAAAGGTGGAGCAGGACACTTGCCAGATAAGACATCTTATTCATCAATTGAACCTCTAGAAGATGTAGAGGTATTTGAGCAACCCATGAAGAATTATTTGAATAGATTTGGACGCTAAAATTATTAGGGCATAAGTGAAGCCTACGAACCCCGCTGGATAAAAAATATCCGTAGATTATTACGTAAACGAAGAACGATAGCTCAACAAACCGCTCAAATCCATGGGCGGTTTTCTTATGGCTGGAATGATGAGATAAGGCTTAATAGAAGCGCCCTCTAGGCTGTCGTTCAACTAACAGGCTGGTTATTAGAAAATCCTTATCTTTATTGGTTGAGTTTCGAAAAAAACTATATAATTAAAAATAGAGATGTGTTCTAAACAAAGTGTCCCCAAGAGTCCCTTTCTTTCACATTTATGAAGGTCCAACTAGTACCTGAATGATTAAAAATTAAGGAGATAATTTAAATGAGAAATGGGTATTTATTTATACTTATTAATGGGAGCATGAATGGGTTGGTAAATATAGGAATTACTTTTAAAAGTCCAACTGAAAGAGCAAGAAATTTATCAAACAGTGATTCAGTTCCTACACCGTTCAAAGTTGCTTATGAGAGTTTTGTGGAAAATTGCGATGAAATAGAAAGAAAGATACATAGTCGCTTAGAAGACTTTAGAGTTAATCCAAGGAGAGCATTTTTCAATTATCCATTAAATAAAGCCATTGAATTAGCACAATCTTATTCAATGAAAGAGTCAAGTAATAAAGAAGACTTTTACGAATCAATCGATATTCTTGATGATCTAAAAGAAAAATATAGTCACAACATAAATGAAAATGTAACTTCTGTGAAAATATATCAAACTCAAGAGAGGGTTTCATTAGAGGTTACCTCTGATTTCGAATTAGGGAATAAACTATTAGATCAAGTAATTAGGAGAACCGATTTAGGGTTTATTGATATTGGGGTTATTGGGGATGGAAGTGCTTTTAATCCCAAAGATTCAATTCAAGCCAATGTCGTTAGGTTCTTAAACTGTAGCCCAGCAACTCACGTAGTAAGTCAATCAGATTTATTTACTGAAGAAGGAGCAAATAAACTTTACAATGAAGATTTGTATGAATAGCGTTGGGATCATTTTAACCGCTGCCTTTAATGGGGGCGGTTTTTCTATTGTTCGATCAAAAGCCTGGTTAACCCTCACTTCGTATTCCCAAGAAATCAAACTTTCTTGTGAAGTAATTTGAATGCTCACTAAACTCATTAATGTTATTTTGTTATCGTCATCCACTCAGGTCATACCCGAGGCCACTTATGTGTTACCCCCGCCCATTTCAAAGAAACGCAAGCTTTACAAGCCAGATGGCTCTGTCCAGTATGCCTGTGATGGAGAAGACTTGCCCTTTGCATTGCCAAACGGTTATCAATGGCAGGCTTCCAAGCGCGTCTTTCAGAACCTCGCGAAGTTCATTCTTTCCCGTCCGTGGGAACAAGAACCGGATCCCCGCCTGGATGCCGGTATGGTCTGCGACGGTTGGACGGATACGCCTACCTGGTCGATCAACGGCGTAACGGAGGAACAGTCCTTTGTGATTGGCGAGGGGCCGACGAGCCTGCTCAAAGTGATGGACCGGATCCGGCGGCTCACGAAGGACGAAGAACAGAAATTTTCGTCGGGTTTTCCCCCAATTCCGAAAAACTAAGAAAAACGGAGATCGTCCTATAACCGTCCTAGCAAGTTCATAGGAACATTATAGGAGAAATGGCCCAATTCGGCGTTTGTCAGATTCTCTCGCTTGGTTCAAAATGGAAACCGAAAGAGGGGCGATAAAGATGAGCAGTGGGCGGATAGTAAGCGGCGAAGGATACTCCGAGAACGGCGACGCGTGGCTGCATCCCGAGGTAGACGATGAGACCACCTTTACCTCGAAGGTGAATAAGATTGTAGATTTAATCGTTTCCCAGCAAGCATGTCCCAACCTGGGGAATTTCTACGCAGAATCAAAAGAGAAACGCCGTAATCTCATGCACTACTTCAATTTGCTGTTCTGGAACAAACCGGTGGTTTTATTTATCGGCGAAGCCGCTGGCAAGGACGGCTGCGTGATTACAGGCATCCCGTTTACTTCGGAACGGGTTATTCGTCAAGGCTGGTTGAGGAAACACTTCCCCATGGGGCAGTTTGATGTTGAAGGGAATCAGTGGGAACGTTCGGCCCACTTCTTTTGGGAGTGCGTTCAAAAACTAAATCGCCCCGCAGTCGCTTGGAACGTTGTGCCTTTGCACCCTTTTAACGAAGAAGGTAAAAACCGTACTCCGGAGCCTAATGAAATCGAGTGGGGTATGACGATCTTGCCGCTTGTTATCGACCTATTTCCGGAAATCAAGGTCGTAACCGTTGGGAGAGAGGCTGAAGCCGCCTGCCGGAAACTCAATATCGAAACAATCGGCCATCTCAATCATCCTCGCAGAGCCGATATTTTCCGAAAGCAATTCGACGATCTGTTCTCAAAAGGATGGGAATCGCATGAACATATATCCGGTCTTAGAGCATCTCTGCACCGAACGCCCCGTGTTTGCCAACGAAGCCGATTTCCAGCACGCTTTGGCTTGGCAGATCCAACTCGCATATCCGGACGCAATCATTCGGTTTGAGGTTAAGCCGCCCGGCTCCCGGGTCTATCTGGATCTCGTGGTAACGCACAAGGGTCAGCGGACCGCGTTCGAACTGAAATACTTAAAGCGCAAACTGGACGTGGAAGTGGGAGGAGAGTTCTTCTCGCTTTCCGAAGACGGCGCGCAGGACACCGGCCGCTACGACATCCTGAAGGACGTACAGCGGCTTGAGAAGGTCGTGAGCGAGGGCTTTGTGAATGTCGGTATCGCCGTTTGCCTCACGAACGACTACGCCTATTGGAATTCGCCCACTCAGGCGCGGGAGACGATCTTCTAGGCGTTCCGGCTGACCGATGGTCGGAAATTGACCGGGGAACTGGCTTGGGGAGCGGAGCCTCGCCCGGATTCATCGGAGGCCGGATGGAGCCGATCCGACTGCAGGGCGAATATACCGTCCGCTGGCAGCCATACAGCCAGGTGCCGGCCGAACGGAACGGGGAATTCCGCTACTTGGCCTTCGAAATGGAACGAGCATGAAAAAAAGCCGCAGGGAGATCCCTTGCGGCTTTTTCGATGAGTAGCATTACCCCTTAATATAATAAGAACTGTGTGGGACACCTTGCTGTCAGCCCCTTGCGAGGCACCACTTACCGCTCGCAGGAAATTCCGTCCATATCCCGGTCGTTCTTCTTGTTGGCTTCATAAAGCGCTTTGGAAACGAAGGGCTTATACTTCGTCTTGCCGCCCTTGTTCTTGATGCCGGCGTGTTTACGGCAGTTCTAACACCAAAGAAATGTGAGATAGTTTGTAGAATTAACTACTCATTCTCAAGTATTTTGGCCAGATCGGCAAGAGAAGGAACATAACGCAAGGTCGTTGCTAAATCCTTTTGTCGAAGCTGATTCATAATATCGACGATGCTCATGCCGCCTACTTGCATCAAATATCCTGCTGTCCGTCTGAGGTCATGAGGACGGATGTGCTTGGACAATCCTGCATCTTGGACTAATTCAAACAACAATCGTTTAATTCTGTTTTCGGACATTTTTTTGCCTTTATGATGAAACAGGTATTCATCCCCCTGTTGGGCATATTTCAAATAATCTGGATGTTATATATATCGTTCTAACTCTTTGCTTAGGGCTTTAGGGATCGCAACCGGCCGTTGATCGGTTTTTTGCCCTTCAAATATATGTACAGTCCTTTTCTCCAAATTCAGCCGCTTCCGTCGAAGGAAACGGACCTCAGAAATGCGCAGACCTGTGATCAACATAAACCAAATAAACACGAATTCTTGCCGATAAAAAGGGTTTTTTAACAAGGCTACTTTAAGAATGGCGTCGCACTCATCTTTGCATAATGCTGTGTTCTGAATGGGGCTCTCAAATTTAGGACGAGGATAACCTATAAGGGGATTGCGCTCAATGAGTTCCATTTCGTGAAGAAACTCAAAAAAACGTTTTAGCGGGGTAATAGTTTCCGCAATCAATCTATTCAATAGGCCTCTATTCTTTAAATCAATAACGAAACGGTCAAATACCTCTCGTTGAATAGGTAGGTACCTGTTCGAATGATCACGACTGGCATGAAAGTGATCAAAATCAAGCGAACCTTCGAAGCCTTCCTTCAGCAGGAAGGCTTCGAATCGCTTTAGAGCCGTGATATATTTCTCTTTGGTGCTCTTACTCAGTGTGAAGTGAGCATTCCAGAACTGAAAATAATCGGATTGTAAAAGAAAACCCATACAGACATCCTCCAGTATCAAAAGAGATCGCTTGCTTTAAGCTGGGCAAGGGGGTGCTTATCGATTGCCTTAACCAGCATGCTGTCAAATAGCTTCAAATAGACTTCCGTTGAGCTGAGCCAAGCATGGCGCATTAGCTCTTTGATTGTATAAATGTTTACGCCGGACTGGAGCAGATACAAGGCAAACGAATGACGCAATGAATGAACGGAGAGTTGGTAAGGTTTTTTGTCGCACGTTGGAATCGATTGTGCTTCATCAATCAAGGCAGCAAACATTTTTTGAACGGTGCTTTCATGGAGGGCGGATTGGCCCTTGTTATCGGAAAAAATGTATAGCTCGGGGTAATTCGGTGCTTCCATTACGCAACCGTAGCGAAATTTGACATATGCGAGAAGGATCTCGAGCGATGATTTAGTTATTTTGCTTGGCTGTTTATATCCTTTCTTTCCTTTCCCGCGAACTAGAATTTCCTGCCGGGAGGGCACAATATCCTTAATCTGCAAACCCAGCAATTCGGATAATCGAATGCCGGAACCAAGAAACGTCCATAATATTGTGAAATTGCGATGTGCTTCACGTCCAAGCCTTACATTACAAAGGAGCTCATCAAGCTGCGCTTTGGTAAACGCACGAGGCTCATGGTTGCGATCGATTTGGATGGAGAGGGTTCGTTTCAGTTTCCCGATATTACTGTTAAAAAAGTGAGTGAAAACCTCGCCCAGGAAACTTCGTAAGAAGGCTGCCTTTTTGCTACGCGTATTGAGCTTTTGAACGGGGACTAAGTATTCCGTCAAAAAGACTGCTGTTGCTATCTCCTTGATATTTGGATTAGATCCTTTCATGCTGCGGCAATACTGCAAGAACAG
The DNA here is from genome assembly GCF_059383835.1 of Paenibacillus sp. J22R98. Taxonomy (NCBI): domain Bacteria; kingdom Bacillati; phylum Bacillota; class Bacilli; order Caryophanales; family Paenibacillaceae; genus Paenibacillus; species Paenibacillus sp. J22R98. The sequence continues at coordinate 129,676 of NZ_JBXENW010000009.1, read as the reverse complement.
GTTCATTTCATAGCGGTATACTTGCTGCGAGGACTTAGCTAAACTTTGAAAAGTGTCACTCTCAAAATAATGAGTGATAGCTTCTTCCAGCATAACCTCGCTTTGTTTGGTCTTGTTGTTGAGGCTGTCCGTCGGGATAAATCGAAGCAGCATGCGCTGGAAAGCATCAGGCCCATACTGATCTGCAATTTGAGCGATTGATTCTTCGAGCTGCACCTCTTTAGAGACGGCATCATCAAATAAAGGCATGATTCTTCCCCTCTCTACTCGTATTTCAACTTATTGATTTGATCCATCATAAATCGATCCTGTCGTCCTAAATGAATATATAGGCTTACGGTATCTAGTCGTGCAACGCGAGCTAATTCTTTCAATGCCTGCGGTAAGATACTCTTTTGAGCTAAGCGCGTGATAAAAATATGTCGAAAGAAATGTACGCCTCCAGGGAATGGCCAAGCGGCAATCATGGCATACAATTTATATTTTCGATATAAACTGGCTGCAATAGACTGCGGACGATTTCCAAGAAGGTAACATGAGGGTAATGACATAGTTTGAGCATCCAGTAAAAGTTCATATAGTTTCCCCGCAAGAGGTAAAGGATGGCTCTTTTTGCCTTTGCTTCGAATTACAATTGTTCTGGTCCCAAGGTTGATATCGTTCCATTTGATTTTAGCCGCTTCGGATAACCGCAGACCAAGATGGAACAGAAGACGGTATCCAATCTGTTCAAGGATGGGATTCTCGGCATAACGATCCACTACTTGAAAAAACGTTTCGATCTGCTGATCTGTGGGTATGTCTCTGGGCTTGTAACGTGGTGCACGTATTGCCCGAAAACGTTGAAGGGGAGGTTCATACCCGAAACGTTCCCTTAAAAAGCAAAAAAACGATCGGATGGCATAGATGCGGTGACTGAACGTAATTGGACTGCAAGTTCCTTCCTTTACCTCCTTCAGTTTGAAGGATCGAAACGCAAGTAAGTGAGCGTTTTGAATGTGGAGAATGGAAATTTGGTCAGCGGAAGTTCCCATAAACACTCCGATATTGGCGCAAAGCCAGCAGAAAAGTTGCTGGATATTAGCGACAGTGTGACGGATATGTTCATGAGAAAAACCACTCCGTTCCAAATGCTCCCGATAACTAAGAATCCGTGGGTGGAGAGGTCCCTCCTGAGAAGGTGTTTTAGCAACGGATATTTTTTGGTTTAACAAGCCTACTTCACTCGATTTTCTCACTATATAACGAAATAGGTGTTCGCAATGCGAGCTTTTAGATGCGTACTCTGCTGCATAGCGAAGAGACTCGGGATTAAGCAGGTGTTCATTTTGAACTTGGATCAACGCAATCTGATAGAATCTTGCAACACTTTCCAACAACTCTTGTACGTACGCAATTTTTCGGAAGAAAACAAGGGGGGTGTTGGACATGGATTGCATTAAATAGTCCAGCATAAGGCTCGGATTCATTTTGTTTTCAACTCTATTTTCCCAGAGCCACTGATTGATGCCTTGAGGTCCCAGGCGAGGGAGACTCTCGGTATTTGGAATCTCAGGCTGAATCTGCTGTGCATATAGCATGTTTTCGACCTTCTCCCTCGTGACTTTTCTAATATCATGATCGTCACTGAGCGTCGGGAAAATACCCGAAAGGTCAAGAATCTTTTCGGCAAAAAAAAAATTCTGCCGAAAAGATTCGTTCAAATCGAGTTGGTTTCGATTATCCAAGCGGGGTTGTTCTTCTGAGGGGGGATTCTTCATCGTATGAGCCTCCTTAATGTAAGTAGCTCTAGCCTATCCCGATTGATGAAGTGTATTTAAACACTCATTAACATGAGAAAAGGCCACCATGAAGGAGGACAATTGCGATGAAATTTTATAAGGGAATCACATGGGTAAAATCTCGCATTTCGATGACTGTTAGCAATTCTTTGAAGGCAGCTTCTTTTTTTGGCTTTGGTCCTAAAATCCAAACCGACCTTTTATGTGGTCGTAAAGGAGTGTAAGTTGTCACAAGATGCGTAGCGAATGGAAACATGTTACGTATGATATTCCTCTTTTGAGGGTAAAGCGCTGGTTCGTGATTTAAATGAAATTCGAGGTATTCCATTTCTGGATAACTTCTAACCCATCTTGCTGAAATCGGACAATTCTCTCCTTCAAAAAGAGGGAGGGCATCATGGATCCAGTATCCTCTAATACTCCGGACTCGATTTTTCTCTTCATTTAGTTCATCAATACGTTTTTCTTCGGATGCCCCTTTGTACCAATATTCTGACGGGACAGAAAAAGACTTTTCATCTGGTATTGGCTCCACAAGTGGTTGCCATGGGACGTTGCACATAACTGCATAAGAATGAATGGCACTGAGTGGCGGTTGCTTACTCGTGTTTAGCAGATTATGAGCGGTTCCAGACGCTATTCCAGTTCCTTCGCTTATCATTTGCTGACTTAAATGATATGAATTTGCATAAAGCGGTCTTCGAAAGAAGACATCAGGATATAGAAGCAGTTGTTCCCAAAGCGATTTGTGAATTTGAATACGGAACAATAATTGATAGTTTGCATTAAGCAGATAAGTACGATTTTCTGCTTTTTTAATTTTATTCATTGCACTCAAAAACTCCCGCGATTTTATTATAGGCTGATTCCAAATTTTTTCGTTTTCATTCATCTGCATTCACCAAATAAATCATAATCATTTTGTGAATTTCGTGCTGGTTCACTCACGAAAGTGAGTGAGCAACTAATAAAAACAGAATAGGGAAAAGTTATAAATAAGGATAAACGAGATTCCCAAATAAAAAAGGGGTTCATACTGTAAACACCTCCGGTATGTTGGTTTTTCGCGGATTCCGCATACCAATTACCAAGGCCACTTACTTTGAACGTCTGACGCAAGGTAAACTCTATAACAAAGAAACCCTAGACCCTTTTGAGAAATTCACAATACTCAGGGTAGGTTATAAGGAATTCTTCTCTTGTCACCGTTGCTACAAATAGTCCTTATGTTTGTAAGACCATTATCGCTAAATGTCATGTATGAACGGAGGACATGACCGACATCGCATAGGGGATGCGTTTCTATTGACCGGGAGTCGAACTCCACTCGTGAGGAACGAGCGCGAGCAGGGATGACTCGCATCTTTTCGTTATACTACGTTTTATTAGAGAGAACAATAGAAGGAGGGAACGGATTGTGGCGCAAATAGAAAAAGCAGTGTCCTTTTGGTTTCTTTTGGTTTTACAAACAGGTTAGTGATGATAATCGCAGTGAAACATGCACATCTGTGACCTGGCTGTGAACAATTAAAAGTTTAGCCCATTTTATGAACGGGAACGAGAAAAAAGTTTATCTTTAATTAATTAACTATAAGTTAAGTATATACTTAAAAATGAAGGGAGATTTGTCATGAGGGAACACATTCTAAACAGAATCCAATTATTGAAAACATTATTGGAATTAGAAGAGAAGCTAATGGCTGACTTCGATGAGGTAAAACTCCAGGCAAATTCTCTATGTAAAAACCAGGAAGTGGTTATTGCTCATCAAGGACAGCTAAAAGGTGTTTTTTCTGTTGCGGAATTGTCTGATTATTTAGGCGTCTCTGCGGATTGCATATATGCCATGGTACGTGAAAACCAAGTACCACATGTAAGGATACGAAGAAGGATATTATTTCACAGAGAGGCTATTGAATCATGGATTCAGAATCCAGTTAATCTAGTACATAAATAATGGTTATTAACAATTAATTAAATGAGCTGATTACGCCACATGTGTAATTAGGGGTTTAAACCCCCACGCCTTCTGAAAGTGAAGCCCAGTCTGCATGTGGACTGGGCTTTTTCTTACGCATATGGCCGCTTATACATCGTAAATTCTGGTCTGAAGCAATCATCCATAAGATGAATATTATACCAACATAATCAAATTATGTGGAACGAGCGCGAGAAGAGGTGGTTCACATCTTTCCTTGTATTCTTTTTGTTTGAATAAGTTAGCTACTATAGCACGCCAGCGGATCGAAGCTATTATCAAGTTGCTACTGATGGTAATGCTGAGTATGAGGTATAATGAAGATAGCACATCGCTCTGACTAAACTAGATATTACATCATGGATGAACTTGAACTGAAGGAACAGATACCTTCAGTTTTTTTGTGATATTTTAGGAGGGGGGGGGGGCGTAGAGCTTAAGCAAATGATTCAATTGTTAAAAAAGACTTTCTAATACAATATCTTTCGAATTGTTGGAGAGCTGTTGGAGAGCTTAGAACTACTTAAAGAAACCATTAACGATATAATGAGCGTTATTGATCAGAAGATGAGTGATGCATTTAGGGGTAGAGACTTCACAACTCGTTTTTGAGTAGAGGTGATATGGTGTACGGAGACTGGTACTACACATGGCATGAGTTAGAAGTTGATATTAGTACATACGAAGAAGATAAGTTAAATGGAATGCTCACGGAGTTAAGACAAATTGCTCCGGACATTATTTGGAGAATAACTAATGTTGAATATGAAGGTTCAAGCACCATTTTGGTATACCCCACACTGGAAGTTCCTGAGGAACAGTGGGGTGATGCGCAAGAGATTATCGAGTTATGGCTAGAGGATTTTGATTTTAGTGAGTATGATCCAATTGATTATCGTTACCCAGGCGTATACTTAAGTGAGGGAGATAAGAAAGTATTAAATCCTACTATACATGAACTCGAAAGCTGTATTCTAAAGTTAGGCTTTATTCAGTTTAATATGGATATGGATAGAACAGAGTTATTAAATACTCTTTCCGAATGTGCTATTCAACTTTCGAAAATTATTGCACTAGCGTTCCAACTCCCAACCTATTCTTTAAAGCAAAGTATCGGTGTCTCCCCCGGAAATCGATTAAAAAATAGTTTTATTGATTTTGAGGAAACTAATGTAGAACTTTTTATGAAATCTCTAAAAATTAATGAGGAATTGAAGGAGCTACTGTATGAAATATCCTCTAATTTAGATGAGATTTATTCTGAATTGAACGTCTATGATATTAATGAATGGATTGAGTATGAATGGATTGAGTATGTTAGGATAGCTGGAGAGATGGTAATAGTTTTGACTCCAAAGGGCTATGGTGAAGCGGTACATTATTGGAGATCAAGGCTTTTTAGAAAGTCTAAATTTAGTGTAGGTCATACTATAACTCAAACGCTAGAATTAAGTAGGGTAGCATATAACTTATTGAGAAAGTACTGATTCATTTTCACACTTTCTGATGAAACAGTATATCCACAAATTAACAAAAAGGATTCTGTAGAACTATGTAGAATGTACTAGTCATACAGAATATGTCACCTGTTCCAGTCAATTGTGTGCCAGAATTGCCGTTATAGCTGCAATATCAAGCATACTCTTTCAGCTGCACGACGTAGGCTGTAAGGGTATGTTTTTTGTGTTCGAACACCTGTTTGCTGACGAACAGCTGACGCTATGTTTGATTAAACTTCAGATAAAAAGGGAGTGTGATCACGTGATTAGAACATTGCAATTAAATGGCACATTCTTTACATACCTCAATAATAAGAACCAGTATGGCCAGGAAATGCAATCGTGTATGGAACGCACCGTCCAGAAGCTTTTAGATACGCAAACAACATTAGACCGCCCTGGAATGCTCCTTGGGAAGATTCAATCCGGAAAGACGAGGACATTTCTTGGTGTGATGTCGATGGCTTACGATAATAGCTTCGATATTGTTATTGTACTAACCAAAGGGACACGAGCGCTCGCGCAGCAAACATTGGAGAGGCTCAAATCGGAGTTCTTTGATCTGAACGAGCAAGATCACATTCAAATTTATGACATTATGGTTATGCCAAGTCTGACAAGATATGAGCTTAGTCAGAAGCTCTGCTTCGTTGTGAAGAAAGAAATTAAGAATATGGCTAAGCTACATGATGCCTTCTTCAACCAGTATCCGGAGTTGGCTAACAAGAAGATTTTGATTATTGACGATGAGGCAGACTTCGCAAGCATCGGATTCACTTCTTCCAAAGATAATGACAATCTCGAGATTAAGAAGATTGCTGGGAAGATTGATGAATTCCGTAAGAAGGCAGTGAGCAGCAGCTTCCTGCAGGTAACAGCTACGCCGTATTCATTATATCTGCAGCCAGAAGATGTTGTTGTGGATTCGGCTGTATTTAAACCGATTAAACCGGCTTTTACCGAGCTGGTTCCTATTCATGATAAGTATATTGGCGGTGACTTCTACTTTCATGAAAGTGTAGAGGCAGATACTGTCGCTTATCGCCTGTACGAGGAAGTACCGGCAGCTGAACTCGATGTTCTGAAGAAACAAGATCGCCGTGTCTTCAAGATCGAAGAGTGCCTTATTAGCGGTAAAATTAATTCATTGCGAAATGCTATTGTTAATTTTATCGTTGGTGGTTGCATCAGACGTATTCAAGATCGGCAAGAGAATAATACGCCGAAGAAATTCAGTTTTATTATTCATACAGAACAAAACAAGGCAGCCCATGGTTGGCAGGAAAGCATCATCGACGCCATTGCGGAGAAGTTGACGGAAGAATCGCGGAATAACACTTCACTGTTCAAGCATTTACTTGAGGTGGCATACGCCAATCTAAAGCTATCTATTGACCTCTCTGAATCAGAACTACCTAGTTTTAAAGCGATTCAAGATGAAGTGAAGCAGGCTCTCGATGGCGGCCACATTATGATTACGAAAGTGAACTCGGAGAAGGATGTTAACGAACTACTGGATGCCTCTGGGCAATTAAAGCTGCGTACGCCTCTTAATATCTTTATTGGCGGTCAGATTCTAGACCGCGGTATTACGATTGGCAACTTAATCGGATTCTATTATGGACGCCGTCCGAAGACGTTCCAACAAGATACCGTATTGCAGCATTCTCGCATGTACGGAGCTAGACCAGTTGAGGATTTGTCCGTAACACGCTTCTATACGACAGCTGATATTTATACGGTTATGCAGCGTATTCACGAGTTTGATACTGCCCTACGAGATGCTTTCGAGAAGGGAAGCCATGATAAAGGGGTTATCTTTGTTCAGAAGGATTCTTCAAGTCAGATCATTCCTTGTTCCCCTAATAAAATCATGCTTGCCGATACTACAACATTGAAACCTTTATCGAGGCTTCTACCAGTGGGATTCGAACAGAAGGCTAAAACTCATACTACAAAGCATGTTGAAGCAATTGATAAGCTAATTTCAACTTGTTGTACTGACAGCAGCAACACGCCGGCAGAGTTTATGATGGATGTCGATGACATAGTGCGTATCGTCCATCATATTGAGGAGACATTTAAAGAAGGTCATAGCTGGAATAAGGACGCCTTTATATCAAGTCTCGAATATCTAACGGCAATAAGTAAGGATGAAGATCGGCGAGGTCAGGTCTGGGTGATTGTAAGGCGTAATCGTGATGTTGCAAGAATGAAACAGGATGGCCGTCTTGAGAACTCGCCGGATTCGTATCAAGAGAAAGGTCATGCGAAGAATCTAGCTACCGATATTCCTGCGGTTATTCTACTCAGGCAAAATGGTAACGCAGAAGGTTGGCAAGGGAACCCTTTCTACTGGCCGGTACTTGTAGCTCCAAAACAAATGCAGACGGTCGTGTTTGCCAATCACTTATTCGCAGATTAATTAGTGCAACACGAAAATACTTAATCAGGAGGCAGACACATGTCTTCTTCATATCTACTGCTGAAAGACATTCAACCCGAGTTGGCTTCAATTGTTAAAGAAGCAGAAAACTCGCTCTGGACAAATCCGCGTTCGATGCTTATGCAGGGCCGGTTGTTCGGGGAGCAGCTAGCAACCATTGTAGCTCGTCAAGAAAAGGTAGAGCCGGTATATGCAATTAAGCAAATTGACCGACTCCAATTGCTCGAACGAAAGGATCTTATCTCTCCAGAGGTAAGATCCAGTTTCGAATGGCTGCGGATGAATGGCAATTCCGCTGCTCATGATAGTAGAGAGGTTCCAATAGATATCGCCTTAACCGCGCACCGTCAATTATTTGAGCTGAGTGCTTGGTATGTTGAGACTTATGGGCCGGTAACCATGGAAATTCCGGTATATTCAATGCCTATTCCAGCGGCAGTGGATAAACAGGATCAAGAGAACTCGTCTTCCAATGAGCTTAGCGAGAGGCTCCAAAAACTTATTGAAGACCAACTCTCTGGGAAACTTCTATCTTCTATTGATGAGAAGTTTATCGAAATTCAAAACATGCTGAATAAGTTTGCAGGCGGCATGGACGAATGGGCACGTAAAAGTAATGAGTTAGCGAAAGAGCGCAGTGTGGATTCGACGGATCTGAAGGACAACACAGAGCACGCTGTAGATCGAGAAGTTGCAGTAACGGATGAGACGACGGAGACACAGCAAGAGATTGAAATCGCGGATTACCTAGCCAGTATCTCACTAGAAGTATTAGATAAGAGAGGTAACGGTGGAGCACTATGGGTAATTGGTGGATGGGAACATAAGGATGTTTTGTTCTCGCTCAAACTTTATGGTCTATCTTTTCGCTTTGCTCGCAACGGTAGTCAATCTACAAAACGTAAGCCAGCTTGGTTTCTCATGGGGAAGGACCCTTCGGTACAGCACTGGGTTGTTCCACAGATATTGAGCGAAGGTGACCTTCACAGTGAACAAGATGCGACCGAAGTTGAGCAGGTGGAGTCAGGGGAAGAAGTTAGTCCTACTTCTTCATCCGCTGTTTCAGTGTCAAGTCTTGAAAAAGAAACTGACTCCGATTCTGACGTAGTAACGGGAATCGATGAGTTACATCAATCTGATGAGATAGAGAATGGTGTGTTTGTTCCGACAGCTATTAGATTTAATCGCATTGATGTGTATGAGTCAAGCCGATTAAGTGAAATTTCCACCGAGTTTGGCATCGATTGTTTTAAAGATTGGACGGAGGACAAACTGAAGGAACTTTATCGTAAGCAGCCGAAAGTTCTTCATGATGTGCTTGTTCAGTTATGGTTCTTTGGCGTTGAATTTCGAGGGGAATTGAGCCGGTTCATTAAATTGGAACGTTCAGCAAACGCATCCATTATGAGTGGGCTGAAGCCAGGTATTGTTCTTCAGGATGTTCTGGCCCTTGATATCTCTCGAATGTTGGAACGCTTCGGTATTCGTGTAACCGATCAGTTAGATGGAGTTCCTCTTCCTTCCTTAGAGTGGCTGCTTAGGGGCCGGTACGTGGATGCGATTCAGACTTTGGACAAATTTAAGGTAACGTCAGTTGAACCTGAATCTATCGACGATGATACGCGGCCTCACCTGGAAAGTGTAAATAACGAAGCGTTCACGCTGTATTTTCATGGACGCCATCTAGTCATTCCTGATCGTATGCTGGATGTGGAAATAAGCAGTATACCGATCTATGGATGCACTGCACTTCTTGGTAAAATGAGATCACCGCGTAATATCATACGTTTAAGAGAGCTCCCGATGGATTTAAACGATCTGGTAGCCGAAATTAAAGGTGCCGGTGTAGGAAACGTTGAGAAGTTGTTCAATCAGTTGAAGGAGTATATTCATGGACCAACTGATAAAGAAGAACTAGTGGTTGAACCAGTGATTGATGCTGAATCTGTATCTCTTCAGTATGTTAATCAATCGGCATATCAGAGCGGTAAACTCGTATGGAACAATACGGTCATAGAGCTGCAGGAGGAAGATTTCGGTATTGAGCTAGTCCCTGCATACTTTCCGACCGTACCCCTAATTATTCAGAAGTTAAAAGATCAGCAAATTGTGAAAGTAGGAGATCTGCCTACGGGGCTCGAAACACTCTTAAATATTCGAGGAGCAGGAAGTACTGTTATTACTAAATTTGCGGGGCATCTTAATTCTCTATTAAGTGATACTCGAATTGCACGCAAGCAGGCGCAAGAGTGGCAAGGTATGTCGATTGAGGATCGAATTACATTCAGCATGCAGCACGTGGAATCAGTTATTTCGGTGAAGCTCTCAGAAAGTGAAATTGGTCAAAACAGGAATCTGCAAATTCTACATTTACGTTGGGTGGAGCGAAGAGAAGGGCGTAAGGCTACGCTGGAATGGCTGGGCCAACGGTATGAATTAACACGTGAGCGAGTTAGGCAAATCATTAGCAATATGCTGAAGAAGTTTCATCCTGATGTGCAGTTATTGGAAAAAGCGCTTAAAGAGGCTTGTGAAACGAATGGAAGTTATTATTGTTATCCCATTGACATTATTACAAGTTTCACGCATGGCATAATCGAGCAAGTTGTGGAGGAATATGAGGGATTAGTTTATCTCGAACAATACGGTTGGTGGACGGTTCGATCGCAAGAAGAGTTTGAACTTAAGGCAGAGGAGCTTCGTCAGCGGTTTCGTACAGCATTGAGAGGTAGAATTGAGCCCCTTGATCAAGTTACGTCCGTCGTAGCTGAACTCGTAGATACGGGTCTTCCGTCTGAGCTAGGGCTCCAAATAATAAAGCCAGAGCTCGTGGAGACGACAGATGGCCAATATATTCTAACCAAGACAATGAAATACGAAATTGTTGAAATGGTCATGCGGACTTATCCCGAAGGAGTGGAGATATACAAACGAGCAAGCGAGTTGTGTGAGCGAGCTAACGGGATTCGACCTGGTGAGTTTACGCGGGATCGAGATTTCACTTCTGTTATCCAACGGGATGAATTCAGTGAAACTGCATATCTATGGGGACGTGGAACGTATATTCATCATTCTTTCGTCAGTGTAGATCGGGATCTCATTCAGGAAGTGTCGGAGCAAGCGCTGCAGCTACTAGAACGTAGAAGTCCGATTTCTGTGGGGCGACTGTTCCAATTATTCGAAGAGAAGCTCATTCGAGGAAATGTCCCGAATGAATATGCACTATACACCATGCTTCGCAAATATGGATCCGAGCAGCTTGCTCCTAATAAGTTTCCGCACATCTGGCATAAGGATGACGCTTTTCAACTTAGCAATGCCGAACAAATCAAAGTCTTTATTCGTGAGCATCGGGAACCGCAGACATTGGAGCAGCTTAGAGACGAGTTCGTACAAAAGCGTGGTTGGAAGCGGTTTACCTTGGAGTTCTCCATTAGCGTAGATAGTGACTTCGTTAGCGCTGACTTAGGGGTAGTTGCGCTCAGAGAATTTTATCCGTACTTTGAGCATGATTTTACGCTAATTATTAAACAACTGCAGGCACTGCTGTCTGAAACAGGTATTATTCATGTTAACAGATTATTTGAACTTACCAATAGTGATTGCGCGCAAATGGGAATTTCATCATCCTATCTGCTGTATGATCTGCTGCAAGGCTTGGACTTGTCCAAGGTACGCTTTGCCCGTTACCCGCTTATTGCTAGTGAAGATCATCCGCTAGAAGATTTGACGCTTCTCTCCATGGTGGAACAGTACATCGAGGAGCAGGATGCTGAGGTTCCACGGGAACTTGTTTATCATTGGGTAACCGAGGAAGTAGGGGCTAAGGATGCGACTCTAGACATAGCCTTAGCGAATAGTCGTAATATCTATTACTATCGAAGCGGGCAATTCGGTGAGTATATCCATCGGAATCGCTTCGGCTGGACCGAATATAAGGAGCAAACTCTTGTTGAGTATGTAACAAGGTATTTAGACAGCGAGGAAGAAAACGGTCGGTATTTTGTTACCTTAGACAGTGTCTGGAATCCAGCGCTTTTTCCAGCCTTAGATAACGGCTTGGAATGGACAGAGGATCTATTCTTGGATTGTCTCAGGAAGAACGGCAAGTTCAGACTTCTTGGCTCAGTAGATTGTATTATCGTTCGGATTGATGATGCCCGTATCCAGAATGAAACGAATTGGATCGCTCATGTTCTGATGAGGGAGTTTAATGGTAAAGCATATCTTAGAGAGCTCCAAGATAAACTTATGCAATTCAGATACTCAAAAGATGGACGGTTTCTATTTGAGACAGTAACAAGGCTGGAAGATGGAACTGCTCCATTTAAATTAGACTCCACTTACGTTGTATCGAACTCAACATATGTAGAGAAGTATTAAATGGTAAACAAGCTGACTTCCGATTGCACCGGTGTCAGCTTGTTTTTTTACTTTAAAATATACAACAAACCACAGTAAACCACTGTTATTGTTACAGACAAAAAACTGGGAGTATAGTACTATTTTGTATAGTATGAGTTGTGAAGAAGAGCATAAATGTAATAATACGAAACATTCTGAGGGAGCGGCTGCGAGTGGAGCTTTATAAAGAATTTTGGATTTCTCTTCAAATATTGGTGTTTCTATGGGCTCTCATTCATCTAGGAATATTTATCTTCCGGGAGTCGAGATTGATGAGCAAAATCAAAATGAGCTTAGATGCATTACATAAAGGGGATTCTTCGGCAGAACTTGATCGGCAGATCAATGGAATTTTTAGTGAAGCAGACGCTTCCAAAATAAAATACGCACAGCAATGGAAAAGATACTTCGACCGCGTCTCCCAAAGGAATGCAGATGAGCGGATTCGAATTGAACCTTACCTAGGAGCGGAGACATTAAATCATCACATGGGCTATCGCGCTTGGGTTGATGTAATGGGTGGTATCTTCGTAAGTCTCGGCGTTCTAGGGACTTTTATCGGTCTCGTATTTGGTTTGGCGCATCTTGATCTCGGAACAACCGATACACTGAAAACGAGTATCCGTCAGCTCCTCTCCGGCATGGAGTCCGCGTTCTACACTTCAATTATGGGTATTGGACTTTCTATTTTGTGGACAGTCATTGATCGTTTTACTAGTGCCCGCTTTGAATCCCAGGTTGATTGGCACGCTGAGCGTCTAAACTTTCTGCTTAATGCGGATGACGAAGAGTTATTCTTGAATCGACTAGAGAAGGTTTCAAGAAATCAAGCTGACCATCTCAAAACACTGCTTACTGATGCATTAGAGAATGCGATGCGTCCAATAGCTGATCTTATGCAGCAACAAGTACATATCTCTCAGCATCAGTCACAAGATATCACGAAGAACTTGGTTGACCAGATTACAGGTGGAACGGATAAAACTGTCCAATCGTTTAGTGATTTAATTGAGCAGACTCAAAAAATGCAATCAAATATGCTAGAGACGATGAATGACATCGTCAATCGATACAAGGAGACAGAACGTCAACATGCTGAATCGCTAGAACAATTTGCACAGATGTCTGGACAATTCCGTAAAATCGTAGACGATTCACAACGATTTAGCGAAAATATTAACCATATTGCCTTGAACGTTGGAGTAATACAAGATCAGCTAGTCGAGATGCAAGGTATCCAGACGAAACTATTGCCCGAGCTAACAGAGCTACGTTCGAAAACAAATGATATTGCCATGGATACGCTTGAGAAGTCTGAGCACTATTTAAACCGCGTTGAGCATCAGATTGGGCAAATGCAGACTCATTGGCAGAGTGCAAGTGAAGATATGAAGGCTACAAGAGAAGTGCTCAACGTTTCTGTCAAGGATTTTGCAGACAATATAGATAGTGGACTGAGTAAGACATACAATCATTTCGATAATACATTAACTAGAGCGATGCAAAGTATGGCTGGTTCAGTTAACCGAATGCATGAACTGCAGGAAGAGTTGATCGAAGTATTTGAGGAACTTGGAGAGATTCTAACGAACCAAAAAGATGAAGTGGTATCTGCATCATGAAAAGTAATAAAAAAGAAAATGTAAATTGGTGGATGTCTTATGCAGATTTAATGAGCGTTATGCTTATGGTATTTGCACTTATTATGGTTGTCGTTGTTCTAGATGTCCAAGACAGCTCTGAGAAAAGGGTAGCTGCAGAGCAAAAGGCTAAAGAGTCGCAAGAGCAGGCTAATGAGTTGCGGGAAATGGCGGAACAGAAGACAAAAGAGATCGAACAAGCCATTGGTCTTAAAACTGAGATTATTAAGGAATTAATGGCGTTCTTCCGGAAGTCCAATTTACAAATTGAGATTGATCAACAGACGGGAGCGATTCGATTTCCGGGGAGTATTCTCTTTGAGCCCAAGTCGTATACGATCTCGGACAATGGTAAAGCATTTTTGAAGGACTTTGTTCCCAAATACATGGGAATCTTACTTCAAGATAAATTTAAAAGTAAAATCGCTACGATTATGATTGAAGGTCATACAGATGACAATGGGACCTATATGTATAATATGGAGCTATCACAAAACAGAGCATTTTCAGTGTTGAAATACATGTATAGTGATGATTTCCCTAACTTCGCGCAGCGAGCCTACAGTCAAAAGTTCGTTACATGTAATGGTAGAAGCTTTAGTGAACCGATACTGAAGAGTGATGGGAAGATTGACGCGGAAAAATCGCGTAGGGTGGAGTTTCTGTTCAGGCTAAAAGATGAAGAAGCGTTCCAAGCCATTGAGAAGTTGGTGCAACAGAAATGAATTTCGAGTATCTCCCAATGACGTTGCAAGCTTGGGTTGTGGAATATGAACGGAATTACGGTGGGTCAGAAAAGGTAAAGCCAATAGACTTCTCTAAGTACCAGAATAGTATTGAAGAGTTATATGCTGAGTTTACTCTGCTCAGGGAGACAGAGGATGAAAAGGCCTTTCAACAATGGGCAGCTAACCTTAACCGGCGGAAGAAGGGTTTATTACCTTTTTTATTTCAGTTCGAGTTATCAAACGAGTGGGAAACAGCATTAGTACAAACAATAAGAGGAGAAATAGAAACTAACCACCGTTCGTTCCGACTTATGCTGGAAGCTTTCTATCAAATTGGTATTCTCAATCCAATGTGGAATCTTGTCCAATATTCCTATTTAACTCATCTTGATAGAATTGAAAGAAGATTCCAAGAGTCATCACGAGATCAATGGAGAGAGTATTTAAATAATTTAAATCCTATCAATTATTTGAGTGGGCAACTAGCTAACTCAGATAAAGGGCGATTCAAGGATCGGATTGCAACTTATGGTGTCAGCGAAAACCATTCCTTCTATCGTTCCGTATTTCTTGAAACGATAACAGAGGCAGAGGCTGCTTTTTTCCTTCAAGAGCAGCAACTTTACCTGTCAATTCTCTATGAGGCTACAAGCCAAGAACAGCAGCATATGGTCCACAGCTTAATTACGAACTGTAATCTGGATCAAGTAGAAAAGTTAGCAGAATTAATTTACGACTTAATGGGAACGTACAGACTTAAGCCCCTGTTGTGGGAAAACGTTGGGCAGGCTGAGAAAGAAAAGTTTGCTCGATGGATACTACAAAAAACGCTCAGAGAATTCTTTAAGGATGTTGACACGAATCATGAACGTTATAAATATTGGGAGAAATTTATTGGGCGATTGAATAATGCAATGGCATTGGATAAGAACACAACACTTCTTATGTACTTCCCTGATGTTGTCATAATGGAAGTCCTAGGGGGCGGTGCCGTTTATGTGTATGACAATGCAACATTCAATAAACACTTCCAGCATAGAATTGATCAACTATTAGCTCGTCGCGAGCAAATGAAATCAAAACCTTGGTACTCTGCAGGTGACATAAAGCGCACTGAATTAATGAACAAGGAGCTTATTGTAGAGGGCGGGTGGCTAAGGCACTTTGCAGGCTGGCAGCACAATTTTGATCATTGGTTGCGTAGCAATTTAAAGTGGGAGGTAAACCGACATGTCCTTCTTCAAAAGGAAGCTGAGTGAACTTAAAACTACCTTCGGTATTACGGAAGCTGGCGTGAAGATATCATTCCAAGAAGTAGTCGGGAAGCAGAGTGATGAACTTCAGCTGCCATTTAATAAGGAATTGATCCAAAAGTTATATAAGGCTTCAGGATTTGAGCGTTATATAGCCTGGGAGGATCTATTTGACTTAGAAGTGCTTCAAGAAGGTCTGCTGCCCTTTGAAACTTATTTTAAGATGATTAATGATGAAGATGGAATAGAAATTCTTCGCACTTTGGGGCTGCCTGTCAAACCTACCGAAGTTATGGGAACGCTCAACTTGGAGTCATTGCCGCAAGAAGCAAAGCTACGGCTTGATCTAGCGGATAATCAGGGGCGAAATCTTGATCGGATTGGAAAAGTAGCTGGTGCAATTGTAGAAACGAAGGAAGCGCTATTGTTGCTTCCTGAAGATATCTATCGTTTGAGAAGCGCTATTCAAGATACTTCTTACCAGGACCCTTATCAGAAAGTAGCTGTCTGTCAGGGTTTAGCGCAGCAAGCGGGAGTTCGAACAGATTCTTTCTTAGAGAAAGAACAATATCATGTGATCGATCTGTATGATATTGATGTTAAGGTACACAATCCGGAACATATTGAAATTGTACCTCGGGGAGAGAACGATTTTGAAAGTGAAACTCTTCAAGATCCTAATCCGAGAAAGAGTTTCGCTAAAGGCGATCGGCGTGAACGTTACGTTAGAAGCCCGAAAGTGAGCGAAGAGTTGAATAAACTGCTCACTAAGAGGCATATCCATGGCGAAGAAGTGCCCATGTTTCTCGAGAATCCATCGGCACTTCTACCGGAATTTGACTACATGATTGATTTGGAGGCTTTTTCTGACAGGGTAAGAGGAATAATACCGATTCAAAAAGCTCAACCGCGCCCAATGGGAGGCGGGAAAATAAGTTGGTTTGATAGCGAGTCGGGAGCTAGTATACCGCTTGATGAGTCTACTCTAAGAACTTTAATGGAAGAGAATCCAGATAAGCAGTATATAGTCCATGATGGATCCTGGGTGTATCTGGATCCCACTTTGCGGAAGCAGCTGCTCGGTGATGATATGGTCGAGGAAGAAGCTGACCCGTCTAGAGGTCATATACTCGACATTATGGAGAATGAAGAGAATCTAGAGTATTCAGTAAGTGTAAAGAATGATTATAACCCATCTCTATATCCGCTTCCTGTAGGTCTGAAAGCTGATCTGTTCCAGCATCAACTGGAAGGTTATCAATGGTTATGTCGTCTACATGAACAAAGTCGTGGCGGGCTCTTGGCTGATGATATGGGTCTTGGGAAAACGATTCAAGTTATTGCTATCTTGCTGCGACAGCAAGATAGAGATCTATTAAAACCAACATTACTTGTGTTGCCTATTGCATTGATCGAGAACTGGATCGTAGAGATCGAGAGGTTTGCTCCTGCATTATCCCAAAGCGTATATATCCACCGTGGAGGCGGTCGCTTACGTTCACATGAACAAATTAGTCGTTACGATCTCGTTTTAACGAGTTATGATACGTTGAAATTAGACCAATTAGTATTCGGCAAAATTAACTTCCGCGCCATTATTTGCGATGAAGCGCAAAATATAAAATCCCATACAAGCCAAAGATCTCGCGCGCTTCGGGCTATGCAAGGCGAATTTCGGCTAGCGATGACGGGAACGCCGGTAGAGAACAGCTTGGATGAATTATGGGCTATTATGGATTTTGTTCAACCAGGTTGTCTGCATTCATTAAAGGAGTTTCGTAATCGTTTTGGAACAAATGCCGACTATGATGGTTTACTCCGAATGATTGAACCCCACTATCTGCGTCGAACTAAGAAGCAGGTTCTTGCGGATCGCTTACCCTCAAAGATCGAGAACGATCCGATCTATATCGATGCTTCTTCAGTACAACGTGCCATATCACGTGCCATGCTACAAACTAAGGAGACCGGGCAAATTGCCATTCTCAATATGCTGACTAAGCTTCGGCAGTTGTATGGCCATCCTGGGGCTATTATTCCGAACTATGAGGCGCTTGAGCTGAATGAAGTACCCAAACTTGCTAAGGTAATTGAAATTTTGGATGGCGTGAAGGAACGAGATGAGAAAGCGCTTATTTTCACTGAATTCCGTCGTATCCACAGCATAGTGAAGCGAGTGCTTATGCACCGCTACGGAATATCCGTGCCCATCATAGATGGCGATACACCGAATAGACAATCGGTTGTAAGAGACTTCAACTTATCAAAGGGATTCGGTGTCATGCTGCTGTCTCAGAAGGCGGCTGGAGTAGGTTTAACGATTACGAGCGCTAATCATGTTATTCACTATACGCGTTGGTGGAATCCGGCGGTTGAGAACCAAGCTACTGACCGAGCTTACCGAATTGGCCAAGAAAAGGATGTCCATGTGCATCACATCATTACTCGTGATGCACAGAACTTCCCGCAAGGTACCGTTGAAGAACTCATGCATGAGTTGCTGGAGAGTAAACGTGAGATGGCGGAGAATGTGATTGTGCCTTTTGACGTGAATGAGATTAAGAAGATGTTGGAAGATAGGTTATTGGGAAGTGCGATTAAACTTTAAATAACAAGATGCGATAGAGTTGAGGGGGAATATACGATTAATCCACTCAACTCTTTTTTTTGACCGGAACATTCGTTCTTGACAGCTATATGTCAAAATGAAATGTTACTCTAAACGTATTAGCAGTTATAGCTGAAGGAGTGATATTATGTCAGGGAACGAAGTAGTGGACCTAATCGATGTTCCTGAAGCATCTTTCCCAGAAATTACAGAAGACCAAGCGATTAAAGCTTACATGGGAGCTCTCATTCAAATTCATGACAAATATGATGCGCTTTACTTCTTCTCATGTATGAATTTAATGAATGCTTATGTGAAAAAGGATAAAACAGGGGAGTTCGCAAAACGATATATTTTTAAGGAGTATGTAGTTAGTGGCATAGAGCAGGTCATACTTAAAGCGATCCAAGGTGTAGATGTATATCTTAATCATGAGGTTACATATGTTTCATTATTTAATTTACAATTTAGCTTTCATAATATCAAACCATCCCAATATCTTAAACGTAACTATATAAATTCTCATCATAACAATAAACAAGAGTGGAGCGGTATTCGATTACAGCCAGCAGCTGGCGTTATTTTTGAATGGGCCGAGAAAGTTAGAAAGACTAGAGGGAAGATCTTACAAAAGTGAGTAGTTCGAAGTGAGTGAGGTATCTGTAACCATTAGGAGATAGGCTAGTATAGAATTTCAAAACATACTGCACTCGAGAGGATCAGTGTACGTTATGAGTATATTCAGGCTACAAAGTGTCGAGTTGGTACAGATGCCTATAACGAAATGTAGAACATGCGACTGCAATCTAGTAGCACGTAAACTGGAAGTCTTATATACTTCGCTCCAAAGAATGGGACATAGTTCTTATTTGGTGACAGACGTGTGGTATTGTAAGTCATGTGATAAGGGATATACCTTGTCCTTATTTCAGAAAATAGTCGATGGAAAAAATCATAGCTGGTTGATCCAAGAAAATAAGCAGGTAGAAAGAAAGAACGTGCTGCCTAAAGTGCAACAGAAACCTTCTGTGAAAGCTATACGGCTCGAATTTATCGATAGTATATTGCATGATCATGCCGATACTTGTAGTAACTGTTCTGTTATTCTGGTTAAGTGCAATATTGAACTCAAGTTTGCGAAAGGCAATAGCGCTAATTATGTCCCATGCACTGCCTTACAATGTACTTCTTGCCGTAAGTGGATGCTTCGAAGAAGTCATTATAACTCACTACTGACTAATTTCCAGCCATATGAAATAAGGGTATTAAATACTGTGACAAAGACTTCTTCGATAGAACAATCAGGTCATAGAAAAAATTCTGTAAAAGCTAATAATTCTGTTCAAGCTAATTATCGAAAGAATCAGAAGCAGAAGGCCGTAAATACGAATAGTCAGTTTAATCAATATGGTGTTTTCAAACATTCACCAACAAATAAAAAGGGTTATTTTGAAGAGTAGTACAGAATATTCGATCGTCTTAAAAGAACTGCCCCCTAAAAGAGGGAGTTCTTTTTTTGTTATTTCCCAGTTATTAACTCACCGGTATATGGTTCATTCCGGACTCATAGAATGAATAGATGAAAAGCAAAGGGAGTGATTGGTATGGAAGAAAAGCTTAAACGATTCTATGAGTTAAAGCAAAAACAGAAACAAATGGAACAAGAATTGGAAGGGCTAAGGGAAGATATTATTTCTTCTTGCACCTTACAGGGGGCTGATGTAGTTAGTTTAGGTGAATATCAAGCAAGACTTATTAACCAAGAGAGAAGAGAGTACGACACAGCCAAAGTACTTGAAGCGCTACCTGAACCTGCAATTTGGAAACTTATTACGAAAGCTGATGCTAATAAAATATCTAGTATGCTAAAGCTTGGGGTTATATCGGATGCCGCTCTAGAGGGAACCTTTGAAAATAAAACGATTCAAACTCTTCAGGTTAAAAAAATATAGCCGTGAGAAGGTGATCGTAGATGATAACGTCAATATTAATATTGAATATTCTCATACTTCTCGTTATACCGGTACTTTTTCTAAGAAGACAGAAAGATAATTCGTCGTCTGAATTGCGGTTAGAACTAGAGAGAACTCGGGATGATCTGAAGAAGTTTATGATGGATCAATCTTCACAGGGAAGGTTAGAAGCAGGTAATACCGCAAAAATGAATCGCGAGGAAATAGCCAATTCGTTCAAAACGATGAATCAGGCGCTAGTAACCAATATCAGTGAAATGTCATCTCAGCAGAAAAATCTACTCGATAGCTTCTCCAAGCGTCTTACAGATTTAACTTTGTTGAATGAGAATAAACTTGAGAGTATAAGAAGCACAGTTGAAGAGAAACTGCTTCTTCTTCAAGAGGATAATAACAAGAAACTTGAGCAGATGAGAGCAACTGTTGACGAGAAATTACATGCAACATTGGAGCAACGATTAGGAGAATCTTTCAAACTCGTTAGTGAACGTCTAGAGCTTGTACATACAGGCCTCGGTGAAATGAAGAGCTTGGCAAATGGAGTCGGTGATCTCAGAAGAGTACTGACCAATGTGAAAACTAGAGGGACTTTAGGTGAGATTCAGCTTGAGAACTTATTAGAGCAAATTCTTACGACTGAGCAATATGAAAAAAATGCCGTGACCAAGAAAGGTAGCAATAACAGAGTAGAATTTGCGATAAGGATACCTGATAAGAATAGCGAGGATTCCATAATACGTCTACCAATTGACTCCAAATTCCCAATTGAAGATTATCAACGACTGTTGGAAGCGCTTGATGAAAATAATAACGAAGCAGCGAGCGAGCATGCGAAGCTTCTTGAGGCACGGATTAAAGGTGAAGCAAAGTCAATCAAGGAGAAATACATTGACCCACCATATACAACTGATTTTGCAATTATGTTTCTGCCGATTGAGGGGTTGTTTGCGGAAGTTCTGCGCAAGCCTGGACTTTGGGAGTCCATTCAGAGAGAATATCGCGTTATTATAGCAGGGCCAACAACACTAACGGCTGTCCTGAATAGCCTGTATCTAGGATTCCAGACCTTAGCAATCCAAAAACGATCTAGTGAAGTTTGGCAGCTGCTTGGTGCAGTAAAAACAGAGTTTGGGAAGTTTGGAGATGTGCTTGAAAAAACACAAAAGAAACTCCAAGAAGCAAGCAATACGATCGATGCAGCCTCAAAAAGTACGAGAGCCATTGAACGCAAGTTGAGGGATGTACAAGAGCTGCCATCAGCAGATGCGAATAAAATTCTAATTGAAGTCGGTGTAGAATAGAAGATCTTAATAGAAGAACGCGAGGAGGACTGCTCCTCGCGTCTTTTCTGTGAGCAAAACTACATAACCGACTCAAACAACCCCGCCAATTTACTAAACGGTGAATAACCATCATAGTTACTCTCTATATAGACGAGCTTAGAAGCAAAAAGCGGCTCATCAGCTACATTGTTCTGCTCAAGTTGTAACTGTGCGAACATCCTTGCAAATATCTTCGCTGTATTGAAGGCGTCATCCAACGCGTTATGTTGTTTGCCGAAGAAGGGGATTTCAAGATGATTAAGAGCCTTCTTGAGCCCCCAGCGCTGACCATGATTGTCTCCTTGCAAACGAGTGAATAGAAGCTGAATATCGTTGTAGTTCTGAAACCACGTAAGATCTATTCTCTGACTTCTGCACTGTTTCACGATCTGATGCTTGTCATCTGGCCCCCAGGAACACAGATAGTATGTGTTGACACCCAGCCACTCACGGAATGTTGAAACAGCCTCATGAAAATATGGGGCCGTATCCACATTCTGCTGTGTAATACCCGTAAACTCTTTGGTGAGCTTAGTGAGTGGAGCTATGCTAATCGGCCGAACATAGGTGTGAAACAGATCGACCATAGTCAGCATTCCATCGGAATCGGTAAGTCTAATCGCTCCGATTTCTAGAATATCAGCAAGGTACTGCTTTTCTTTCAGAACGGTAAACTCCATGTCGAACACGATGTAATCCATGGTACTCCCTCCGATTCAGATAGGCTGCTATAAGAATAGCCTAACGTTACGACAGTAAGCTGCCATGGAACATACGTTTGTAACCGTCGCATATACAAATGATTGCTCCACAAACACACGTTCCATGACAAGTTATTGTCATGCTTACCCAGTAATATGTGGATAGTTCAAGTATATGTGTGATGGAGGGATCCTATGGAAAGTAATAAGAGGCACCCGATTAAACTGGACATTAGAACAGTCATCAATCAACTTGGTCTGCACAATCCGGAGTTATTGAAGTTTCAATCAGAGCTAGAAAAGCATCAGAGGAATAAGGCTGGGGAGAAGGAAGACAAGCTCTCTGATACGAAATAATTTCAGCTTAGCGTAATGACCATAAATGGATCATTTCTTGAAAAAGAAGGAAGTTATCGATCTTTGTCGAATGGTATCCTCATAGTTTTTTTGGACTAAGGAGAGGTCACATGATCGACAAAGTCATTCGTTTGTTTAATATTATTAACGCCATACAAGCTAATCCAGGCATTTCTGCGGCTGACCTAGCACTTAAATGTGATGTGAATATTCGCACCATTTATAGGGACCTGGATGACCTTAGTCATATTGCTCCGGTTACAAATGAGGGTAGAGGTACTGGGTACCGCTTTATGGGCAGATTTTTTTTATACCCACTTAACTTTTCTGAGCAGGAAGCGCTAGTATTTTCTCTGCTCCCATCCGTATTGGATCATGACAAGCTGCCCCCAGGATTTCAAACGGCCTACGATAAAGTAATGGGAACGCATCTGAAAGAAAAATCCCGGCAGAATAACTTGATTGAAGACATTACTGGCATTATACAAATGGGCACTCCGGCTTATCGTAAAGAAAGCCCTAATTTCCTTCAACCTATTATTCAGGCAATACTCGATCAACGTACAATTCATACGATATATCATACCCAGTCTCGGAATGAGACTACAGAGCGGAAGATTGACCCATATTACCTCGTTCCGAGGGACCAAAGATTTTATCTCATTGGCTACTGTCATTTGAAGCAGGGGATTCGAACGTTTCGCATTAGCAGATTTCAGCAGGTTGAACTAACTTCTGATCCTTTCGATAAAGGCGATTTCAATATCAAGAAGCATCTAAAGAACACATGGTCTATTGATCAAGGGGACAAGAATATTACATTTAAAGTCCGGTTCAGTGCAGTAGTTGCCAGATACATCAAAGAGGAAGAGCTATTCGTGCATCCCCGCATGAAAGACCATAAAGACGGCAGTATGACATTCGAAGTAACCGTCAATAACGAGAAAGAATTCATGCGATGGATTCTGCAGTATGGACCTGAGGCGGAAATTCTTGAGCCTAAATCAGCAAGAGAATCAATCAAGAAACAACTGGATGATTGGGTGAAGTTATATAATAAATAATCATTGGATAGAGAAGGCCTGATTATGAGGTCTTCTCTTTTTTGTCGAACAAATATTCGCTGACGCCTAGTTGTCGTTATGAAATTGCATAATCAACTCATAAAGAAGCTAGGGAGGAAATCAAATTGAGACAATCCGTACGATACAGCTACACATGGAGCCAGCCATATCTGCCGCTCGGCGGTGCTGAGAAAGTGTATCTTCTGCTTGAAGCCAAAGGCAGCATGCCGGAAAGATCGGAGCGGGCGCCTATAAATCTATCGCTCGTCCTTGACCGGAGTGGATCCATGCAAGGAGAGCCACTCGCCTATAGCAAGAAAGCATGTCAATTCGTTATTGATCAGATGGAGAGCGGCGATACGCTAAGTCTGGTTGCATTCGATGATGAGGTTAACACAGTTTTCGTTCCTGCAAAGGTGCTTCACAAAGACCTGCTCAAGAAGAAGATCGAGGCGATTTCTCCCGGAGGAACGACAAACCTAAGCGGGGGACTGCTTCAAGGTGCGCAGTATGTACGTAAAAATGCAAAGGACGGTATTGTTAATCGAGTTATCCTCTTGTCGGATGGCCATGCAAATCGAGGCGTTACCGATAAGGATAAGTTGGCTTCTATTGCGGCGGAATATCGTTCTTCCGGAGTAGGTATTACGGCAATGGGAGTGGGGGACGGTTTTGATGAAGAGCTGATGGAGACAATTGCAGAGCATGGCGGTGGGAACTTCTATTATATCGATAAGCCGGACAATATTGCTGCCATCTTCGAGAAGGAGCTTCAAGGCTTACTCTCGGTTGTCGCCCAAAATATGAAGCTAACACTGCAGACAAGCAATTTGACCCGTATCACGGGGATCTATGGTTATAAGCTAGAGGAGCAATATGGAGAATATACGATTCATGCCGGTGATCTGTATCATGAGGAAATTAAGACCGTTCTTGTTGAATTAACCTTAGCCCCTCACACGAAAGGTACACACCCTATTTTGTTAATGGATTGGGAATACATTGATGTTACAGAGGGAGCAGTTGCTTGCACATACAGCTGCGAGGTGAACGCGGAGTTTACGAATGATATTCATTCGCTTAGCCAACCTGGTGACCCAAATGTGATGCAGCAAGTCCAGTTGACGCAAACGGCTAAGGTAATAGAAGCAGCAATGGAGAGTATGGATCGCGGGGACCTGGAAGGTGGCCAGCAGATGCTCAAGCAGCAGGCTGATCAGATGCTTGCAATGTCTGTGCAGCTCGCTGCACCTATTTTGGCTACGGAGTCGGAGAAACTCTACAGCAAGCTGGAGGACTTCAACTATTCCAGTCGTACGCGCAAAGAGCTGCATGATCAAAAGTACCGTCAAATGAAGCGTAGATTGTAAGTTTGAGCAGACGAATTAGAGCATCAGCCATCAGTTGGAAGATGCTCTTCTTCATGTTTAGAGTGATTGGAACGTACATTCGCTGACAGCTATTTGTCTGTAATCGTTGATAGGTTAGGTTTATCTTGAAGAATAGGTAAAAACAAGGATATCGTTCGACAATCTCGAATTATGTAGATAGTCCTTTAGAAGGATAAGAACACTTATGAATGATTGCAACTAAAGGCGGTGTAAGGCGAATGAGTCAGTCATGGATTATGGAACTGTACCGATTGTGCAACGAAAATCCTTTCCGAAGAAAAATCGTTATGGCGGATCGTTATGAGCAAGGTGAACAGTGGTTGAACCGGTTATGCAGAGAATATGGCCCTATTATGAATACTGAGGTCGAAACGATTAAATCGTTTGTCTTGAAACATACGAAACCTGAGTTGGCCAAACGTGGTCTTACTTTACTTAGTAACGAACAAACCTTCTGGCTTGTGAACAACGTTATGATGGATATTGCACAGCAGCATGCACAATATGTCCCGCTTGAGATGCTAACGCCGGGCATCGTGCATAGCTTCCATCATGCCGTTTTGGAGCTGAGGGAAGCGGGACTAACGTCAGTCGACCTAACCATAGATAAGTTTGAAAATGTGCAAAAAGGCATGTATATGACGGACCTCTTGAAGGCTTACGAGGAACGATTAAGCGAGAAGAGACTTACTGATTTTGCCGGGTTGCTGTCGTGTTTGCCGGAGAAGAGCAGAAAGAATGATGATCTTGTTATTATCAGGGACAAGGAATTGTATTCTTTCGTTGAGCGCGAAATGTTGGTTCGTATAGCAGGCTCGATACTTCATGTTCTGAAAGATGCAGCAATGTTTCCAGAGTCCATTCTTACCGGGCAGGAGCCGCGAATGTTCCAAGCAGCGGGGAAAATGGCCGAAATTCGGGAAGTACTCCGAAGAATCAGCGGTGAAAGTATTCCATTCGACCGAGTTGAAGTGGTTCTCTCCGATTATCCGAACTATGGGCCTGCGATATATACGATAACTCAAGCTTTAGACATTCCTTGTACGATGTCCCAAGGGGTTCCTGTTACATTCACTCAGGCGGGGAAGGCAGCGCAAGCCTATTTGGAATGGTTGGCATCTAACTTTAACATAGATCACCTCTTGAATGGGCTGCGGCATGGATTTATCTCGTTCCGGCATGATGATGAACCGATGATATCTACTCAATCGCTTATTCGGACTTTGGAGCAGAGCGGCATAGGCTGGGGCATAGAGCGTTATGAATTGCTTAGTATGGCTGCTGCAGAAGACAGCGATGAGGCCGCCAGTTTATTGAATGATATTTTTAGCAGCCTCTTCGATGATTTGCCGAGCGAAGAAACATGGGGGCCGTTAGAAGTACTCCGGGCGCTGGTTCAATTCTTGAAGAGATGTACAAAGGTGACGAGTGAGGAAGATGCATGGGTGATCTCGGTTTTACAGGATCAAGAGGATCGTCTGGCGGTTGTTACTCCTCAATCGGTAAGTAAAGAGTCTTCGGTGCGTTACGTGAAGGATATCGTATCCGGCATTCGTGTACGGAACGCAGGTCCTAAGAGTGGGCATCTTTATATCTCATCTTTGCGAGATGGTGGAGAATCCGGGCGGTCCCACTCCTTTATTGTCGGAATGAATGAGGATGCTTGGTCCGTTCAGACGAGTCAGGACCCGGTTCTGCTCGATAAGGAAAGGACAAAGCTAGGTCGGTTACTGACCTCGACTCAGCTTGCGAGTCAGAATGTGCAGGCAAGAAAGGCACGTTTAGGTAAAATCAGCGGATCTGTGACGCTAAGCTTCAGTGTCTATAATCCTGTTGATCAGAAGATGGAGAACGCAGCATTTGAACTGCTTCAGGTATGTCGGGCAGTTTCAAGCCAGCCCCATATGGATTTCTCGGCAATGAATGGTTATCTTGGTGCTCCGATTGGTTATGTAACCGTCAGTGATCAAGAGAAAACGCCTGCCTTAGATAGTTCTGATCGCTGGTTGAGAAGGCTGACAGATGATGAGCACAGATTAAAGGATGGTCGTGATACGTTGCTCAAGTCTTATTCCTTCGCAGCGAAATCGCATCATGCTGCCCTGCAAGTAGCGAATCCTGCGCTATCAGGGCATGATGGGTTACTTAATACGAGTACTTTTGCAATCCGTTACAGAGGTGGAAGCGCCGATACCTTCTTGAGTGTTACTCAGCTCGAGCGATATGCGGAGTGCCCGAGGAAGTTTTTCTACTCGTCAATATTGAAGGTTCGAGAGAAAGATACGGCTGTATTCAATCGTACGCAATGGCTGGATGCAGCGGACCGTGGAAGCTTGCTGCATGAAATCTTTTATCTCTATCTGAAGGAAGCGGTCTCTTTGACTAATGATGGATTCCCTCGTCATGATCGAGATCGTTTGTTTGCCATTACAGAGCAGACTCTTCAGGATTTTAAAGTGAAGATTCCGCCTCCGAGCCCGCATATCTTTCAGAAAGAAGCGGATGCAATTCGGCTAGATGTGGCCGTCTTCTATAAGGTGGAGCAGGCGAGACGAACAAAGCCGAAGTATTTTGAATTAGAGCTGGCGGAAGGGGGAGAGCCTCTGCAAGTCATGCTTGAAAATGGGCTCGTTATCCGATTGAAAGGCTTCGTGGACCGGGTTGATGAGGTCCGCCCACATGAATATAAAATCTTTGATTACAAAACAGGACGACCAAGCAAGTACGATGAGCTCGAATACTTCACTCAAGGAACGCAACTGCAGCATGCACTGTACGCGGAAGCCGTTGAGCAATGGTTAAGGAAGAACGGAATTGATCCGGATGCTAGAGTTACGGAATCTGCCTATTACTTCCCGACGGAACGGGGAAAGGGAGAGGAAGTGTCCCGTATCCAAAACCGGCGAGCGGACTTAGCGAACTTATTAACAAATATGCTAGATTCTATCGAGTCAGGTGTATACGTACCGATTACTGACTCTAAGCGGTGCTCATGGTGTGTATACTCGGAGGTTTGCGGCAGTAATGCGGAACAATCGGCGGAGAAATGGGACATTGAGTGCAATGACACAGTTTTGCATTCAATGAAGGAGGTGACGCGTTATGCATAGAGATCAGGAGGCGCGTGATCGAATTGTTCAGGATCTAGATACTACATTTTTGGTTGAAGCAGGGGCAGGCTCCGGTAAGACAACCTCGCTTGTTGGCCGTATGATTGCTTTGATTGAGACGGGAAAGTCTGTTGTGGAACAGATTGCGGCAATAACGTTCACAAATAAAGCGGCGGATGAGCTGAAGGGTCGGTTCCGACTTGAGCTGGAGAAGCGGCTAGGGGTTGTTGGCGATGAAATTGCTGCTGTCCGACTTCGGCAAGCCTTGCAGTCGATTGATCACTGTTATATCGGTACGATCCATTCCTTCTGTGCCAGACTGCTGCGCGAACGTCCTATTGAGGCAAAACTTGATCCGATGTTTCAGGGAATTGAGGAGCAAGAAGCGGAAGCATTACGCAATCAATGCTGGGATGAGTATCTGCAGCAGTTAAATGAAACAGGTCGTGCGAATGCCATCTTAGAGCTTGAAGCACTGCAGGTATCCGTAGAGGATCTTCGTCATGTGTACAACCGAGTCTCTCAGTATACGGATGTTCATATTGATCTGCAGTTTGTTTCAAGGCCGGATTTTGACCTTATTCGATTGTCCCTGCCACCAATGATCCATGAGGCATTCAAATATTTACCGACCTTCAAACCTGACAAAGGCTGGGATAAGCTGCAGCAGATGATTCGGGACGGTAAACGATTAATTGATATGCATGGATTAGATAATGATATGCGAGTACTTAATTTGGCGCTGTTATTTGAGCGTGAAATAGCGGCAACATTGAATCGCTGGCCAGATAAGGATATGGCTAAGAACTTTAAGACGGCTTTCAGGGATTGGCAAATTAGTGTGCTATTTCCGTTCCTTCGTTCCTGGCGGGAATATCTGTATCCGCATCTTATTTCCTTTGTATTACCAGCAGTCCAATATTACGCTCGAAGGCGAAATGAGCTCAGCTTATTGGATTTTCAGGACTTGTTGATGCGCACGACTTCGCTGCTTCGTGAACATGAAGAGGTGCGTGTTTTCCTCGCCGAGCGTTATACGCGACTATTCGTGGACGAATTCCAAGATACGGATCCTATTCAAGCCGAGCTAATGTTCCTACTGACAGGTGACAATCCGGCAGAATCCAACTGGCGCAAGGTGACTCCGAAACCAGGTGCTTTGTTTGTCGTTGGTGATCCGAAGCAGTCAATCTACCGGTTTCGTAGAGCGGATATTTCAACTTACAATGCGGTAAAAAGCCGAATTGCAGCTTGTGGTGCCGTTCTGCAGCTAAGTTCAAACTTTCGCTCCGTGCATGCCATCGGTCAATTTGTGAACTATGAGTTTAACTCGCGGTTCCCACGCAAGGAGACCGAGTATCAAGCTGCTTTTGTAACGATGGAGACTGTGAGGGCTAACCCAGCCAATCGTCCTGAACTGCAGCATGGCATTCAAACGATTACGATTCCGAAGCTACCGGGAGGTAAGGCAGCTATTGCTGCGGCTGATGCCGATATCGTGACTCGCTATATTGCGTGGGCTTGTAAGGGGAACTTAATGATCCAAGAGCAAGGACCTTCGGGTAGTGTGGTATCAAGGCGTGCGGTTCCGAGAGACTTTCTAATCTTGCACAAGCGAAGAAAGTATCTACACTTATATGCCCAGAAGCTTGAGGAATACGGCATACCAGCTGAAACGGCCGGGAGCTCTACGCGCTATGAAGAAGTCGCTGCATTAGCCGTACTAGCAAAGTGCTTTAATGATCCTGACGATCGTATCGCCCTACTTGCTTCACTGCGGGGCATTTTCTTCGGCGTAAGCGACAATGCTCTCTATCACTATAAAATGGAAGGCCACCCGCTAACCTATACTTTCCTTCCGAATCGTGCAGATGTCTCCGATACAACTATGCCTGTGTTTGAAGCGTTGGAACAGCTCGCTGTATATTGGCGGAAAGTTCGTACGATGCCTGCACTATCTGCGCTACTGCTTATTATTGAGGACCTTGGTTTGCTTCCTCTTGCAGCTATGAGCAGCAGTGGATCGAATCGATCGGGTACACTAGTTAAATTGCTGTACTTGCTGCAAATAGAGGAGAGGGCCGCTTCTAGCTGGTCTGAACTCTGTGCGTATTTAATTCATGTGGTTGAGGCAGCAGTAGAAGGCGAGGACTTATTCGCAGGTCAGCGTAATGCGGTGCGGATTATGAATTTGCATAAAGCAAAAGGGCTGGAAGCGCCGGTAGTTTTCCTTGCATGTCCCTGCGGGGAATCCGATCATGATGCATCGGAGCATGTGGATCGTACGGGTGAAGTTGTTCAGGGTTACTTCAGTATTTCGCGCCAGAGAGGGTATCAGAATGATGTTATTGCGCACCCTCCAGGTTGGGTCGAATTCGCGGAGCGAGAGCGTCTATTCATGAATGCCGAGAAAGAACGGCTGCTGTACGTTGCAGCAACAAGGGCTAAACAACTGCTCGTAATAAGCAGATATCCAGATAAGCCAGCAATTGACCCGTGGGCCGGATTTGAAAGCAGTCTTGAGGATGCTAAGGAGCTTGGGGATGTAAAAGTAGGTGTGATTGTGCCGGAGACCTACAGTATGAAACATGATGTCGTTACGGATGAAGGCAAAAGTCGTCAGAAGCGGGCTGAATTAGCGTTACCGTCATATCGGATTGCATCTGTAACCGAGATTACGAAGAGCAGCGGTATACAGCCTCCCCGGCCTCTGATAGGAAGAGGTATGGCATTTGGCAGTACGGTGCATCGTAGTATCGAGCTTTTAGGAGAGGGGCTCTCATCGGAAGAGCTTGAGCAGTCCATTCAAACGATTGCGGATGAAGAGGGACTTGCGGAGACTTTGATGTCCGATGTATGGACGATGCTCGAAGATGTGAAGCGGCATTCCATCTGGCAGAGAGGATTGGCTGCTCGGAGACGAATTCATGAGCTTCCGTTTCGTACAACAATGGAATTTGCTGCCGATGGTACTCAAATGCCAGAAACAATATTAAAAGGCGTCATCGACTACCTGTTCGAAGAGGAAGACGGCTGGGTCATAGTAGACTTCAAGACGGATGTCTACGAAAAGGGGCAGCTGGCTCCGTTTGTGGAGTTCTATAAACCGCAGGTAAGCGCATACGCGCAAGAGTTGGAGCGTTCATTCGGGATGCGAGTGAAGGAAGTTGGATTGTGGTTTTTGCATGGGAATGAGTATGTGAAGGTATGAAGAAGGCGCTTCTCCGTTATGGGAAGTACATGAATTTATACGAATGGATGTGTTTGGATGAGATTAGTGAATGAAGCTATTGAGTTCGCTGCCAAAGCCCATGAAATGCAAAAACGAAAAGGAACTGATATCCCCTATTAGCCACCCATATGGGGTGGCTATGCTTCTTATTCATTCGGGTTGCTCAGAAGAGGTAGTGGTTGCAGGTCTTCTTCACGACACCTTAGAGGACACGGAAGTAACCGGGGCGGAGCTGGAGACAAAGTTCGGTAAACGAGTGCTGGAGATCGTCCAAGGTTGCTCCGAACCAGAAAAGAGCGCGAGCTGGGAAGAACGTAAGCAACATACACTGAATGAGCTGAAACAAGCCTCGCTTGAGGTTCGTCGATGGCGTGCGCAGATAAGCTGCATAATTTATTGTCCATTCAGCGCAATCTTGAATCGATGGGAGAAGAAGTATGGACTCGCTTTAAGCGAGGTCGTGAGAGCCAGGAATGGTATTACCGCGGAGTTGTGGTAAGCTTGGGCACAGATGGGGCGTTCCCGCTGCTCGATCAGTTGCGAATTGAAGTTGAACGGGTTTTTAGGGACTGAGTATGAATATTTCGGTTCCTGATAAGAATCATATTATTGAAAACTGAGCTTCTAAAATAATTTTAATTATCGAATATCAAAAGAAAGCAGATTTTGTTTGAAGATCCAACGAACCTGATGAGTCAGGTGTTAATATGAGTCTTAAGGAGGTGTGACAGCTTGATTAATTTAGAGAAGTTGAAAGCTGTCCTCGTACATTATAAAAGGGATTTTATATCTCAGCAGTGGAAAGATGAACGTTATAAATGGGAAGCCGTGAAGCATTTCCAAGACAATTGGGACATCAAAGCTTCTAATTTTACTGAGATGTTGACCAAGGCAACAGATAAAACCTATAACTTGCTCGTTTCCATGAACAACTTTCCAAAAGGTATGATTCAGAATTTTTCGGCTGCAGATCCCGAGGCAGTCAGAGGCATGTTTATCAATCTGTTTGATGAAACAAAGGATTTTGCAGAACGAGTGGAAAAATTTCAGTCCGATTCGGAAATGATGCGGGCAAAATATGATGATGGTTCCTGGAAACAACATTATCAGAATGCAAATTCCATCAGCACGTATTTGTGGCTTCGTTATCCCGACAAGTACTATATTTATAAATACTCAGAGTGCCGTGCTGTTGCAAAGGAACTGAGCAGTGCTTTCGTGCCGAAAAAAGGTGCATCTTCTGCTAATCTGGTGGGTGGATTTAATCTTTATAATGAAATCTGCGAGCAATTAGCTGAGGATAAAGAACTGGTTGATTTACTCCGTTCTGTGATAACAGACAGCTGCTATCCGGACCATTCTTTGAAAACATTGACAATTGATGTGGGATTCTATATCAGCCGGTTTTATTCCAAACAGAATTCAGAGGAAACAGTCGAATGGTTCCCGTATGATTATAGCCCCAATATTTCGACAGAAACTTGGCTTTCCCTACTTGCGGATAAAACCGTGTTCACAACGAATAGTCTTCAAATTATGAAGCGGATTAAAGACCTCGGTGGGATGGCTACTTGCAAACAGCTTTCCACCGAATATGGCGAGACGGCAAATTTCTATAATTCGGGGTCATCCTCTCTTGCAAAAAGAGTTGCTGACGCTACTGGATGTCCTGTGATGACAACAGATACAGAAAACTCAAAGTGGTGGCCAATTTTATATATTGGAAAATATGCCGAAAAAAGCGCGAGCGGCATCTATATCTGGAAATTGCGAGATGAATTGAGTGAAGCATTGGAGAGGGCTGACTTGTCGGAAATTAACTTGTATGCCACTGAATCACCAAGCGCGAATATACAAGGGTACTGGTGGTTGAACGCTAATCCGAATATCTGGAGCTTTTCCGAGATTGAGATTGGCGAAACACAGAGCTATACCCTCTACAATGATAACGGCAATAAACGACGCATCTTCCAAAATTTTTTGGATGCGAAGGCTGGCGACCTAATTATCGGATATGAATCCAACCCGGTAAAACAAGTTGTGGCGATTGCAAAGGTAACAAGGGAAAACGATGGCGAGAATTTCTATTTCGAAAAAGTTGAGGGACTAGAAACACCTATTGATTATGCGACACTAAAGAACAGTCCAGAGCTGGAATCTATGGAATACTTCACTAATCCGCAAGGCAGTCTTTTTAAGCTGACCATGGGTGAATATGAATTTATCACGGACTTAATTCGTGAGGAGAATCCGGTCAATCCGGTCACTCAGAAAGAGACCGTCGAAACATACTCCAAAGAAGCTTTTTTGGAAAAGGTCTATATGACTGGCGAACGTTTCGATACCCTTGTATCATTGCTGAAAAATAAACAGAATCTGATTTTACAAGGTGCTCCAGGCGTGGGCAAGACTTTTGCAGCAAGACGGCTGGCTTATGCAATGATGAAAGAGAAGGATGACAGCCGTATCGAGTTTATCCAGTTCCATCAGAACTATTCCTATGAGGATTTTATAATGGGATACAAACCCGTGGGCGAAGGATTTGAATTGAAAAACGGGGTGTTTTATCGTTTCTGCCAGAAGGCGGCCAATATGCCGGGCAAATCGTTTTTCTTTATCATTGATGAAATCAATCGCGGAAATATGAGTAAAATCTTCGGCGAACTTCTCATGCTAATCGAAAAAGATTACCGTAACACGAAGGCAACGCTAGCTTATAATGGGATGCCTTTTACTGTTCCAAATAACTTATACATAATCGGGATGATGAACACTGCTGACCGCAGCCTTGCCATGATTGATTATGCACTTCGTCGACGATTCAGTTTCTTTGAAATGGAACCGGGATTGAACTCGGACGGCTTTAGGACATATAAGGAGGCATTTGACAATGAGACATTCAATTCACTAATTGAACAAGTCAAAGTGCTGAATAAAGAAATTGCTTCTGACGGTTCTCTTGGAAAGGGCTTCTGCGTCGGTCATAGCTATTTCTGTGGACAGGAAAAATGTACGGATGAATGGATGATGGAAGTTGTTGAATATGATATTATTCCGATGTTGAGCGAGTACTGGTTCGATGAACCAGCTAAGCTGCAGCGCTGGGAAAACAATTTACGTGGTGTCTTTAATGAATAACGATAAGGGAATCCTCATCAAGAATGTTTATTACATGCTCTCCTATGCTTTTCAAACTTTGAAACAGTCAAATTACGATAAACTGTCATCTGAAGAGTTTGAGAATATTCAAGACCTGTTCGCAGCCATCCTTGCCAAGGGAATCGCTCAGCAGTTGAAACAGGGTTTGTACCGAGAATATATGACTGAATGCGATAACCTGTCAGTGATGTGCGGGAAGCTGGAAATCCGCGGGACCATCCATAACAAACTGCAGCGTAAACACAAGCTCTTCTGTGAATTCGATGAACTCTCGGAGAATAATTTGTTCAATCAAATACTTAAAACGACAGCTATCATCCTATTACGGCAATCTACCGTTAGGATCAAACGCAGGACAGCATTGAAAAAAGTGCTGTTATTCTTCGATGGTGTAGATACGATTGAGCCGTCACGCATCAAGTGGAGTATGCTACGGTATCAGCGAAACAACCAGAGCTATAAGATGCTGCTCAATATCTGCTATTTGGTTCTAGACGGTCTATTGCTAGCTACAGAGCAAGGTAAGTTCAAAATGGCTACATTCCTGGATGAGCAGCATATGTCCAAGCTATATGAGAAGTTTGTATTGGAGTATTACCGCTATCATCATCCAGATCTGCGGGCAGCAGCCTCCCAGGTAGCGTGGAAGTTAGATGAAGGCGTAATTGATTTTCTACCGATTATGCAAACAGATATTACACTGCGGTTTGGTGATAAAGTTCTTATCATCGATACCAAGTATTATGCGCGTACTATGCAGGTTCAGTCACAATATGATAGTCGAACACTTCATTCCCATAACCTGTATCAGATATTTACGTATGTTAAAAATCAGGATACGGAGAATACCGGTAATGTAGCAGGTATGTTGCTTTATGCTAAAACGGAGGAAACCATTACTCCAGACTGTTATTTTATGATGAGTGGAAACAAAATTAGTGTAAAAACGCTGGATTTGAATGTTGATTTTAATAACATTGCCGCACAATTGAATAAAATAGCAGAATCGTTACTAACAACTTCTGCTTCGGCATAGAGCCTCGCCAAGTAGTCTATACCGGTCAATGTGGTCCCAATAGTCGTTGTCTTAACTGCACATCTATTTTTACTTTTTATGTAAATTGAATGGAGTTTAAAGTTAAATGACCGAGTGAATATCAGGGGGGGGCTCCTTGAATCACTCGGTTTTCTTGCTGGTAGAGCATAGATTCATAATTGACAGAGAGTTCTGGGCGAATGCACTAGAAGGTTAGGGGATCAACGACATGTAGTGCTCCTGATAAATACGATTCTACCAATAGAAAAAATGACAAAAAACGTCACAAAATACTTATGCTAGATTTTATATATCTTTATTCCTGCTATAATAGAAAGTATAACAAGTACATGAATAGATTTGGAAAATGTACTCTGTCCTATGAATATAACGGTGAAAGGGAGATAGCCGAAGTGAAACTCAATATGGAGCAAAGGCGAATTGTCGAGCTGGAGCCGAGCGGGCATATGATGATTAAAGGCGTTGCAGGTTCGGGTAAAACGACCGTATCGATACGGAGGCTCTCTTTTTTACATAACCATTACTGCCATGAAGAAGACGATAAAATCTTACTGGTTACATACAATAAAACGCTGCTGAACTTTATAAAATACCAATACGATAAGTTTGTTGAGGACGAGCAGGTACAGCAGGCTCAGCTATGGTTTACACCTAACTGTGAAGTGGAGATCACGACAATCGATAGTCTGATGCATCGATATTATAAATACTATCTGGATCGCAAGAAACAAGATTATCAGGTAGCGAAGCGCGAAATTGAATACCAACATATGGTGAAGGCTATTCATCTCCTGATAGATAAATATCCAGGCAGCAAAATTCTCTCTCCCAAGAACAGCAGCTTTTTAAAGGATGAAGTGACCTGGATTAATGCATGCAATATTGCGGATGTAGAAACGTATCAAAACATTGATCGGATAGGACGGGCAACGGGCGGAAGTGGCTCACCGCAGAAGCTGCTGAAAAACTCAGAGGTACGTGCTGTCATTTTTGAGTTAATGGAAATCTACAACGATTTACTCATGCAAGAGGACCTTGTAACATTCAAACAAATGAATATTCTTGCGCTTCAAGAGGCGCAGCAGATGAATCATGGGAAGTACACGCACATCATTATCGATGAGAGCCAGGATTTAACAAAGGTTCAGCTTGAATTTCTAAGATGTATCTATCAGGAGAAAAAATATTCATCGATCATGTTTGTCGCTGATAACACGCAGAGTATCTACTCCCAGTCCTGGTTAGGAAAAGGGCGTCCTTATACGACTATAGGGTACGATATGAGCGGGAAATCAAGAGTTCTGACAAAAAATTATAGAACGACAACTGAAATTTCGACTGCTGCATATGGCCTCATTGAGCATGATGCGAATATCAAAGGCAATGTTGATTTTGTTAAACCTTCCTTAATAGATAAACATGGCCATCCGCCACTGTATCGGTTTTTTACTACGTATGAGAAGCAGCTCACCTATTTGGTTGATGAGATTAAAAGTCTATTGAATGAATACAGATGTTTAGATATTTGTATTGTTGCGAAAGAAAACCGTTTAATTGAAAGCGCTAGCGTTAGACTGGAGGGAGCGGGGCTTCCTTGCCAAATCATCAACCTTACCCAGCCTGACTTTGAATCGGACAAGATAAAGCTAGTCTCGATGCACTCGATCAAAGGTTTGGAGTTTAAAGTAATATTTCTTATTGATTTGAATGAAGGTGTTATTCCAAACGATCGGCTGTATGACGTTGACGATGAGGATACACTCGACTCAGAGGAACGAAAGCTTCTGTATGTTGGAATGACGAGAGCGAATGAACTTCTTTACATGTCATCGGTGAGGAAGCCATCAAAGTTTATTAAAGAAATCAGTCTCGACCATCTAAGAATAAAGCGGGATTGTAAGTTGAAGCCATTTCAGTCAATTGCTATACAAAACTATCAATTAACTGAACAAATAGTAGATATCAATAGTAAAGAAGAAGTAGTACGCCAATGGATGCTTAAAGAACTTCAACAAACGTATGGTTATCCGCTAGAGCTGATTCAGCTAGAATACCCTGTGCAGCAATTCTCGAAGAAAGGGTATATTGATCTTGTAGCTAGTATTTATATAAATGGGG
Organism: Paenibacillus sp. J22R98; assembly: GCF_059383835.1. Classification (NCBI taxonomy): domain Bacteria; kingdom Bacillati; phylum Bacillota; class Bacilli; order Caryophanales; family Paenibacillaceae; genus Paenibacillus; species Paenibacillus sp. J22R98. Next base: position 91,855 of record NZ_JBXENW010000009.1, on the reverse strand, counting down.
AGAAAGTACCTTATATTTTTGCTGAGGTCAAGCAATTCGGTTCAGGTATAGACGATGCATGCAATCAATTGAAATCATATATCAATGCGGATCCCAAGGTGCGTTATGGAATAGCTACAGACGGGTTGGAGGTGAAATGCTTTAATCGAGAGGGAGAAGTTCTAATCGATCTGCCTCCCTGCCAACCGCAGTTTCTTCCTGAAACCAAGAATAAGAAGTTCTACTTGAATTTAAAGAATGGGAAAAAGTTTATTTACGCAACGGATGTAGATGACATCGAAAACGTCGAAGTGAGCGATGTGGAGAATGGATTATATATCGAGTACGATCGAAAAGCTAAGATCCCGGTCGTTGGCAATGTAGCTGCAGGAGTTCCAATTTCAGTTAATGAGCAGTACGAGAGCGAACTAATTCTACCGTTGGATTGGATTCATTTAGAAAAAGATACATTTGCCTTAATCGTGACAGGTGATAGCATGATAAATGCTGGTATTGATAAGGGAGATAGGGTTATTGTACATAGGCAAAACACCGCATCCAATGGTGATATTGTCATTGCGATAATAGATCAGGAAGCAACGATGAAGAGGTTTATGCTGATGGGAGATTCCGTAATACTTATTTCTGAAAACACTAACTATGAACCGATCCAAATGAAAAGTGAAGATGTTTTGATTAATGGAAAAGTAATTGGCGTTTTGAAGTGAACGAGTATCTTGTGACTCTGCAGGGGGCATACTGGCGACGGTGATATGGGTCCGATGTGGGCAAATTTTGAACTAAGAGTTTAACTAAGATATGGACCGAGGAGAATTCGGGTGCGTAGTTCCAAGGAGGTTATCATGGCTAACAGGAAAGGCTTGGGCGTAACCAAGAAGTATGCAAACGGGACAATCCATGAGACAGCAACAGGTAAGTTTATGGTACTCGACAGGTTCGTGGATGAGGATGATGAGAAGTATACCCCAATGCTTGAATTCCAGTGGATAACGGGTGAAAAAGAAGGTAAGTTAGAAACCAATCGTGAGATGAACATGGCAGCCAGTATACATAAGTTTCATTCATCAAGGGGTAAACATACAATTGTAGCAGAACCTCAAAGGATTGAACATAATGTGCGATTCATGGACAAGATTGATCTAATTCTTGAGCAACTCTCTTGCAATGGTTCATTCCTTAGTGCATTTGAGATATACATTAGGAAACTTGAAAAGGTGCAAATGGAACAGCAACATACTATTGAGATCATGAACCGGAAAATCCAAGAACTCACTGAACGCAATGTTGAACTCATGGTTAAACAACAGGAGCAGATTTCCAAACAGCAAGACGCAATAAACATGCTAATAGAAAAGATGTGATCATATGAGCAATGTTATTAATGAATTCAAGATGGAATTAGTTCAAGTTAATGAAGCACTTGAAACTATTGCACATACTCTGGATACATTCGGACATGATCCTCAGTTAGTTGAACAAATGATGAAATTGGTTACCGAGCGTGACCAGTTAATTGAACAGATAAAAAGAATGAACTAAATTGTATAATTACCTATGATGGGGCTATCCCTAAAGTCATCAATGATGACGATGGGATGGCTTCTCTTTTATTAAAGGGCCTATTCAATAACATAGATGGCTGTAAGTATTGTGGTATCTACAAAGAAAGTATAAACAAGGATATTATTCGACAATCTCGTACTAGGTATAGATCGATTTCATTTGGAAAATGATAAATAGTTTGAATTAAGTGAGGTGTACCATGAAGCTAGGCCTATACGAACAATTGATCAATAAACTAACGAGAGATCAGCTTACTGCACTAGACCCTTCCTTGTTCCAGATTGGCATAGAAGCATTAGATCCAGAAGAAGCAAGGAAGCTTCTTTCAACATATATTTCAGCAGTAACACGCCGAGCTCTGAAGATGGTTAGAGAATCGGCAGAGGATGAAGAAGCCGTATTGGCACAAGTACGAGCCTGTAATGAAATCATAGCGACTCTGAAATACAATCTAAACGACGAAGAACTAGAGAACTGGAAGCTCGACGAGCAAGGTGAAATACTTACCTTCGTGTACTCGAAGCTCAATCATATTCGAGGGATAAAAGATGACAAGGTGGTTCGCCCGACTACACCACTGTCTCAAAGCTCTTTGTTCACTGGTGCGCACTCCGAGCCGAATATGATGAGCGAGCTTCAGCATGAAATTGTGACCTCCGATCGAATTGATCTACTGGTCTCCTTTATTAAGTGGAGCGGGCTTCGCATTCTTATGGAACAGTTGGAGCAGTTCACTGAGAATGGCGGGCAGCTTCGTGTTATTACAACTACATATATGGAAGCGACCGACTACAAGGCGGTTGCAGAGCTAAGCCGACTCAAGAACACAGAGATCAAAATATCCTATGACACCGATCGTACTCGATTACACGCTAAAGCTTATATGTTTAAACGTGATTCTGGGTTTACAACAGCCTATGTAGGGTCTTCGAATTTATCGAATCCTGCTTTAACCAGTGGCTTGGAGTGGAACATCAAGGTTACGGAGAAGGACTCCTACGATGTCCTTAAGAAAATCGAAGCGACCTTCGAGAGCTACTGGAATGACCGTGAGTTTAAGGTCTTCACAATCGAAAATGAAGAGCACCAATTACAATTGAAGGAAGCTCTAGGACGGAAGAAGCTACAGGAACAAGAAGAGTTCTATTTCAAATTTGACATCCAGCCTTACGATTATCAGAAAGAAGTCCTAGAGAAGCTAGAGGCTCAAAGAAGCTTGTATGGTAAATATCACAATCTCGTGGTGGCTGCAACGGGTGTAGGTAAAACGGTCATTTCAGCCTTTGATTATAAGCGTTTTGCGCAAAAGAACCCAAATGCCAAGCTTCTCTTTGTCGCCCATCGCGAGGAGATCCTCAAGCAAAGCCGCGATACGTTCCGTTTTATTATGAAGGACCTGAACTTTGGTGAGCTTTACGTCGGCAGGGAACGAGCGAAGTCTATTGATCATCTATTTATAAGCATTCAAAGCTTCAACTCTTTGATGTTAGCTCAAACGACGACACAAGATTTTTATGATTTCATCATTGTAGACGAGTTCCACCATGCCGCGGCACCTTCCTACCAGGAGCTTCTCTCGCATTATAAGCCTCAAATCTTGCTTGGATTAACTGCAACGCCAGAAAGAATGGATGGCAAAGATGTTCTGGGCTACTTCGATCATAGAATTGCGGCTGAAATTCGATTAACGGATGCTATCGATCGTAAGTTGCTATGTCCGTTCCATTACTTTGGAGTAACGGATAGTGTTGACTTGACGCAAGTGAAGTGGTCACGTCGAGGCTACGACTTGAAAGAGCTTGATAATCTGTATTCAAACAACAAAATCCGAGTGACGCAAATCCTGAACAGCATGAGAAAGTATGTCACCGCTATGGAAGATGTGAAAGGGCTCGGATTCTGCGTTGGTGTAGAGCATGCGGAATATATGGCGAAGGTGTTTAACGAGTCGGGAATCCCGTCTATTGCACTACATAGCGACTCGAGTGATCAAGATCGCAATCAAGCAAAGCATAAGCTGGTTACTGGTGAGATTCGAATGATCTTTGTGGTGGATCTCTACAATGAAGGTGTGGACATTCCTGAGGTTAATACGATTCTCTTCCTTCGGCCAACTGAAAGTCTTACTGTTTTTCTACAGCAGTTAGGCCGAGGTTTGCGACTGGCGGAGGGCAAAGAATGCTTGACTGTCCTTGATTTTATTGGGCAGGCACACAAAGAGTACAATTTTGCAGATAAATTCAGGGCATTGATTGGTAAGACGAAGCACTCGATTCAACATTATGTAGAGAACGGATTCTCTACGCTACCTCGGGGCAGCTTCATACAGCTTGAGAAGCAGTCGAAGGAGTATATCCTTAGGAGCCTGAAACAAGCGACTATAAATCGCAGAAGCTTAATTGGAAAAATGAAATATTTTGAAGGGGATACGGGGCTCGAGTTGACCCTTGAGAATTTTGTCCGCCATCATGGTCTCAGTCTGCAGGAATTCTATGGGGGCCGTACCGGTAATCGTACGTTCTATGGGCTTATGGCTGAGGCTGAGTTAATCGATCCGTTCGAGTTTGATAACGGCGACTACTTAACCAAACGAGTACCGGCCTTGCTGGGACTGAACTCGCGTCGACTTTTAAACTTTGTTATAGCGTACCTTGAGAATGGCCAAAAGCCGAGTTCAGAAGAAGAGCTGTTAATGCTCAACCTGTTATATTACACGTTTTATCGTACGGAGCCTATTAAACAAGGGTTCGGTGGTATCGAGGAAGGTATTCAGTCGGCTGTATCGTGTCCTGAGTTCCGGGACGAAATCCTACAAATTATGAAGTATACTTATACTCATATTGATTTCGTGGACAAGAAGAACTCTCTCCCGTATGCTTGTCCGTTGGATATCCACTGTAAATATTCCATGGATCAGATTCTAGCGGCATTTGGATTCTGGAATGCGGAGAAAGCACCGGCGTTCCGTGAGGGCGTGAAGTATTTTGAAGATAAGAAAACCGATATTTTCTTCATTACTTTGAACAAATCGGATAAAGACTTCTCACCGTCCACGTTATATGAGGATTATGCAATTAATGAACGCCTGTTTCATTGGCAGACACAAAGCCGGATAAGTGAAGAGACGAACACGGCTCAAAGATATATTCATCATCGGCAAAGAGACAGTCGAATTGCTTTGTTTGTACGCGAGTATAAAGAAGATAGCAATTACACGTCTCCATTCGTGTTTTTGGGTGAAGCAGAGTATGTGAAGCATGAAGGTAGTAAACCAATGAGCTTCGTGTGGCGCTTGAAGGAAGACATGCCGCCGGCGCTTGTCCCAGCAGCAAATAAGGTCATAGTATAGGACGTGATTCGTTGTGATAGAGGTAGCAGCAGCTATTATTGAGAATGAGCAAGGTGAACTTCTCATTGCAAGACGGAAAGAAGGTAAGTCACAGGGGGGCTTGTGGGAGTTCCCTGGAGGTAAGATTGAGGTCAACGAGACAGTGGAAGAATGCTTGCGAAGAGAACTGCGGGAAGAAATGAATATTGATATCGAGCCTTATAAATTCTTTGGCGAAAATGACCATTTCTATGGAGAGGTGCATATTAGGCTAATCGCGTATAAGGCAAAGTTCTTGAGCGGCGAGATAAAGCTGGTAGATCATGATGATTATAAGTGGATTAACCTTAATCAACTCAATGAATTTGTGTTCGCTCCAGCAGATGTGAAGTTTGTAGAAATGTTGTTACTACCTGTGCGGTAATAAAGCTGCTTTATTCGTCGGAGGATCATAATGAAGAAAGAGTTATTGAGTAAATGGATTACTGCTCATGAGCAGATCTTAATTCCATTCACGACTAGTGATTATAAAATTAATATTACTACCATTTTACAATCGATTGAACAGAAGCTTGAAGGAATAAGCTTTACTGATTCTATTTATATTCTCCGCATGTGGACGAATGAAGGCCCAATACCAATCTATATTGGTAGAAGTAATTCACCTGTAAGTCGTTGGAAATCACATCTGACTGGTTTAATCGGCGGAAAAAAGCTATATAACAAATGGCAAAGACAATTAATTAACGAAGATAATCTCATGCGACACAGAGTTGATTTAATGATTGTCTTAGATACCATGATTGAGTCGGCACCTATCCCTGGTTTTCCATGCACCATAGGTGCTGTGGAATATCAACTAATAAGTCTAGCCTCAGATGCATATCCAGACACTTTATTAAATCATGAAGGGAATCGAAGATGATCCAATTGGAACCATGGATGTTAACGCTTAACGGTTACTCATTAACTCCTTTATTTGAAATTGACGATAATTTACAGGTGCAAGTTAAGACAAAACCTACAAAAGATATACCTCCTCGTCAAATCTTGAAACGTTCTAAATTAATGGAAGAGGCAGTCATAAACCTCATTGAGTCGAATCTAGCTAATTCGCGATGGGAAGGTATTATCTATGTGATGGGAAAAGGTAAGCCTGGTGAGTTCACTCCTCTATATATTGGGAAAGCTGAGAAAAAAGGAGTTAAGCACGACATCAGTGCTAACATAAAAAATATCCGTAAGAATGAGCATAAATTTGCCCGCTGGGGAGATGGACTCGCTTATCATATTGGGGATTTGAGTCAAGCTTTATTTGGTTTCGAAGGCTATCAGAAACCCCAAGCTAAGTATCGAAGATGGGCAGAGGCGCTTTTTAAATCGTATGATCCTCCTATTCTAAAAGAGCCGATATATTTCTATATTGCGCCGTGGTATGAAGGGCAGTTGGGACTATCTGGACTGCCATGCTCTTTGCCTGCTGTCGAGAAAGAGATGATTGCAATTGCTTCTGCTTATTTTAGGGAAGCTCTGTTAAATAAGGATGGTATATGATGAAGCAAATTGCACTAATTAGCTGCACCAAGGTCAAACAAGATTTTCCCTGTGAAGCAAATGAAATGTACGCACCATCTCAGTTGTTTTCAAAAATTGTACGATACATTGAGACTAAACAATATTCCGATTGGTATGTGCTATCGGCCAAATACGGCTTGCTTCAAAAGAATCAAATGATAAAACCGTACGATGTCACTCTTAATAATATGAATTCACTTCATAGAAAAAATTGGGCTAAAGAAACTGCCGAACAGATTATTGAAATAGGTGCCTCTACTATAGATATTTACGCAGGTGAGAAGTATCGGCAGTTTTTGATTCCAATACTTGAAGCAAGTGGTTTGAAGTGTAATGTTCCCTTACGAGGATTAGGGATTGGCGAGCAGATGCAACATCTAAATAACATTGCGATGAACTCGAAAATATAGCTAGGAGCAAATAATATGCCAATCTACAACAAACTTGTCCGGGACCGTATTCCGGAAATTATCAGCAACAACGGGAAAACGATGTCGACACGTATCTTGGATGAAGAAGAGTATCGGACAGAACTTCGAACCAAGTTGAACGAAGAAACAGAGGAGTACTTGACTGCAAAGACGGATGAAAAGGCACTTGAAGAACTGGCAGATGTCCTGGAGTTGCTCCATGCATTGTCAGTATCCCATGGCTTTACACCAGAACAGTTGGAGGAGGTGCGCAAGGTTAAAGCTGAGAAGAGAGGCGGCTTCCAAGATCGCATCTACCTAATCGAGGTTCTCGATGCCTGACATTAAGCTAATTACTGAAAACTTAGTGGAAGAATTGATTCCTGGAATTAAACGGGCTTCGGGGATTTATATCCTTACTTCTTTTGTAATGGAGTCCGGCGTTAGACTACTTGCACCGCATCTGAAGGAAGCAGCGCTGCGGGGAGCCGAAGTGAAGTTACTGGCCGGGGACTACTTGTTCGTCACTCAGCCAGAGGCATTACGGGCTCTGCTGCAGATCCATCCAAGCATAGAAGTCCGGCTCTGGCGCAGTCGAGGAACATCGTTTCATCCGAAAGCCTACTTGTTCGATTATGAGAATGGGCAAGGGCTGTTTATTGTGGGTTCATCGAACTTGTCGCAATCGGCATTCCGCATGGGAGTTGAATGGAATCTGGCAGTGAACGCAGAGCTAGAGCCTTATACTTTCCAGATGGCGTTGGATAAGTTTATGCATCAGTTTAACCATGAATATACGGAACCACTGAATGACATAACGGTCTCGATCTATGAAGAAGAGTATCGTGAGAACCGTCGTAAGTATCCGGAACTTGTTCGTTCTATTAATGAGATGGAAGAAACAGAGCCCATGCTTCCAAGTAAACCATTCGAGGAACAAGCTCAACAAGATAAGCCTAATGATGAGAACCAATTACAGCCGCGTAAGGCACAAGAGCATGCGTTACAGGCATTGGACCAAACACGAGAAGAGGGTTATGATCGGGCAATGGTCGTAATGGCGACTGGCCTAGGCAAAACCTATCTTGCCGGCTTCTTTGCACGCCAATTCAATCGTGTGTTGTTTGTAGCACATCGAGAGGAAATATTAACGCAAGCAGCTCGGACTTTTCAACATGTTATGCTTGAACGTTCAGTTGGCTTATACAATGGGACGGAGAAGGAAACAGATTCGTCTTCCATTTTTGCATCTATATATACGCTAGGAATGAAAAAGCATCGCGAACGGTTCGCGCCAGATGCATTTGATTTAATCGTCGTTGACGAGTTCCATCACGCGGCAGCTCAGTCTTACCAGGCTTTACTGAATTATTTTCGTCCTCAATTCCTATTGGGTATTACAGCTACGCCGGACCGTATGGATGGGAAGGATGTCTATGCGATCTGTGATGGGAATGTTGCCTATCGAGTGAATTTCCTGGAAGCAATCAAACGAGGCTGGTTAAGCCCGTTTAAGTATTATGGAATTTATGATGATACAGACTACAGTCAAATTACATGGCTGGGCAACAGATATGATGAAGAAGAATTGCTAGCTGTCCAACTGCAGGAGTCTACTGCAGCTAAGATTTACGCGGCCTGGGACAAGCATCGACAGACACGGACGATTGCATTCTGTTCTTCCATCATTCAGGCGGATTTTCTAGCAGACTATTTTAGTAGGCAAGGGATTGAAGTTGTAAGTCTACATTCCCGAACCCAGGGAATGACGCGGGATGAGGCAATTCAGCGGTTGGCTAGTGGTGCGTTACAAGTCATCTTTACGGTTGATTTGTTCAACGAAGGTGTGGATATTCCTGCTACAGATACGCTCCTCTTCGTACGTCCTACCGAGTCACTTACGGTGTTTACTCAGCAGATTGGCCGAGGACTTCGCTTGCATGACTCCAAGTCGACATGCCATGTGATTGATCTGATCGGTAACTACCGAAATGCAGATGTGAAGCTGAGTCTTTTCCAGGATACAAGTGAAGAGGAGAAGGGTGGCAAAAGGCAACCTATTCTTCCAATTGTGCATGAAAGCTGTATGCTCGAGTTGGAGACTGGTGTCATCAATCTTTTAGATGAGCTTGCTCGGAAGAGACAGCCGCGCCGAGAGAAGCTGCGTAGCGCTTATTTTGATCTGAAGCGGGATCTGGGTAGAAGACCTACTTATCTTGAACTACATTTAAGTGGCCGAGAGGATAGTAAAGCTTATCGACAAGAGTTCTCTTCTTACTTGGGGTTTCTACATTGGGCGGAAGAGCTGGATGAGTTCGAGGAAGAAGTCTTCGCAAGCTGTGAATGGTGGTTTCAAGAGGCTGAGCGGACTGATATGCAGAAAAGCTACAAGATGCTGCTGCTCCTAGCCATGCTAGGTCGGGGGCAGGATAATTGGTTCGATCCTATTAGCCCGTCTGAAGTGGCAGCTTTTTTCCATAGTTACCTGACTAGCAAGGAATACCGGAAACGAATCGACTTCTCGGATGGGGAATCTCGCAGACTCTGGGACTATGACGAAGAGAAAGTGAGTAAGCTCATTGCTAAGATGCCTATGACGAAGTGGAGCGGTAGCTCTAAGGGTACGATTACGTTCGAGGGCGAGCGGTTTGAAGTCCAGTTGCGAGTAGAGAATAAACACAAGGCTCTAGTCCATGAATGGACGAAGCAAATTGCGGAGTATCGGCTGCATTATCATTTTGAGCGTAGGGAACAAAGGATCAAACACTTGGTAGATTAGCAATTTACCAAGTGTCTGATCCTTTTTTGTGACTATTACGGAAGTTACCTGATTATAAGGGTTGTATTATATGGAGGAAAAAAGGGTTTTTATCCCTGATAAAGAATTCGTTAGGAGTGAATGATTGATTTTCAGGACTGGCGGCCTATGTACTTCCAAATAGACAGCTTCAAATTCATGAAGATCTAAGGTGAACCCGATTTCTTTTACATAAAGCAGTTTTAATTAATACAAACGTATGTTTCCTGACATCATGATGTCTTTGCTCAGTAGTAAAATTACTGTAACAACTGAACATTCGAGGTGTGTATAATGCCAACAACAGCGAAAAATTTGGCCGAAAGTCTTCAATGGTTTTTAATTGCTTATCCTCGAAAGAATCGTATAAAGTTATCTTTTGTTCAGCGTACTATGGAAACTGCTTTAGGGCAGACGGTATCACCAGGTTCAGCATTAGATTTCCTCAAAGCCAATCGATATAAATATATTGAAGTAGATTTGCAAATGGAATCAGAAAAAACTGTCTCAACCGTCAGTGTGCAGCAATCTAGTATCAAAAGTAAAAAGTTAGATAAGAATGACTGGGATGATATTGATGAATTGCTAAACATCCCTTTGGTACCTAATGAGAATGTAGGTACCACGAGAGAAGATATTGTTAAAGGAGCTACATATTCGCAAAATCAACGCTTACTTCAAGAGTACGAGCGGCATAAAAATAAGGTTATTTTAAATGAATTAATTTTATCTAACATGAACTTGATCCAAAGTATAGCCTCTAAATATAAAAACTACATGAATCATGATTTAACTCATGAAGACTTAGTGCAAGAAGGAGTATTTGGCCTAATTGATGCTATTGAGAGGTATGACTTTTCGTATGGCGGTACATTGTCTACTTATGCAACATCATGGATTGCTCAGCGAATTGTTCGATCTATATGTAACAAAGGAACGACAGTCCGAGTGCCGGTTCATATGCTTGAAAGAATACGCCGAATAAAAAAGACAGAAAGAGCTATACGTTTTGAGGAAGGAAAGGAGAGCGTATCTCCGGATACAGTTTGTAGGGTTCTGGATATACCAATTGCTCATTATCACAATGCCAAACTTGTAGAACATCGCTTTTTAGGCTTTACTTCCTTAAATCAGTATATAGGTGAAGCGGATGGTGAGTCCGAAATACTTGACTTTATACCAAATGACCGCCTTGAAGTTTTGTCATCATTACCTAATGAGTTTTTGGATCCTGCTGCAGTTATTGAGAAAAGTTTGTTAAAAGAGAACATAAAGCATATTCTTGATCTTCTAACGGAGAGAGAGCGGGTTGTCATTGAGAGTAGATTCGGTCTATCTGATGGACATCGTCATACACTCGAAGAGATTGGAGCAATGTTTGGTCTAACTAGGGAACGGATACGGCAGATTGAAAAGAAAGCAATGGGTAAGCTACAAAGAATGCGAAATAAAGATAAATTATTATGGATTCCGGAGGATGGGGGAAATGGCTAATATGAAATACTTAAATAAATTAATTGAAGAATTTCAATCACAAGATAATCCTCGGCCATTGTTACTTGTATTTCAGGGATTTCGACAGTCGTTCTTTACTCCTATTGAAGGAAACAAATTGTTTGATGAACCCGTTGGAGGATACTTGGAAACACTTGCTGCTCGAAGAGCAGAATTAATTCCCCAACTCTTTCAACAGGCAAATGGAAGGGCATGGTTGTGGTGTACACGTGAAGAGATGATCGCGGTTGGATCCGAATTGTTTCCAATGTATTTTACGGTTCGCGTCATTCGAAATAATCTGTATGATCGGACGTATCCGTCTTTATATAAATTTAGTACAGAAATGCAATTAGCAACGAATGTAGGCGCAGAAGAACCTGAAATCGACGACAACGGGAATGAAGAGATTACCGTTTTAAGCCGATTTTATGGAAATATAAAAACGATTGGTGGTAATAACTATGTTACTTACGCTGATTTTGAAGAGGAAGCCGTTGTATTATATCCAGTCGCAGCGGAGTTGAAAACGGAAACTGTTGGAGAAACAGGGCTGATACATTTAGAGCTCTCCGACTGTGAGGATGATTTTCTACTTATAGAAGACTCACTATTAGAAGAGAAGATCAAGGATCGTAAAATCATGGTTGCGCTTTCTGGAGAACTTATAGTAGCACCACATAAATACAATGAGCGACTACTAGCGCTTCAATACGTACTCGCAGATCGATATCAATTGGTTATCGCTCAGAAGGAGACAGTATTAAAGCCCCAGCTCGAAGAGTCTGCATATCTTGACATTTTGAAGACTTACTGGGGGCATAAGGGATTTAGAAGTCTACGGATGTATCGCAATATTCATAGCCGTGGACATGATAAGTCAACACTAGAAATACCACAAAGCCAGATTATAGATGATATCGTTCAACAAGCGGTTAAGGCGAATAACAACGAAGATTACAAAGATATCTTTGTTACCTCCCCTACAGGAGCAGGTAAATCAGTTATGTTTCAGATTCCCGCTATATATTTAGCTCAGAAATATAAATTGATGACCATTGTGATATCGCCACTCATTGGTTTGATGACTGATCAAGTCCAAGGATTGCTAACAAGGAACGTTGAAATTAGTGCAACCATAAACTCGGATATTACACCAGTTGAAAGAATGGAGATTAGGGATCGAATACAAGATGGCCGTGTATCTATTTTATACATCTCACCGGAAACACTCCTAAGTCGATCTGATATCGCACAACTTATTGGTGAGCGCAAAGTTGGATTGTTTGTAATTGATGAAGCGCACATCGTTACAACGTGGGGAAAAGCATTTAGGTCAGATTACTGGTATCTCGGAACATATTTATCAAAGATGCGTCAGGTTAATAAGTTAGGTCGATCTATGAATTTCCCGATTGCTACATTTACAGCTACGGCTATTTATGGCGGTCTTGAGGATATGTATGAAGAAACTCGAAACAGTCTTAATATGATTACACCTATTTGCTACTTTGGCTATATTAAGCGTGACAATCTCGAGATCAGAATTAAGAAGAAGCTCGACGAAGAAAAGAAATTTAAAGAACATCTTACTGAAAAAAATACAATATTGCTCCGTAGACTCGAAAAATTTATTAGCCATCAAAAAAAGACTCTCGTGTACTTCCCGACAGTTAAATCAATCTTTGACTTTCAAGAGTTCGCTAAGTTGTATGGAAACGAGCAAGTTAGACAGCATTTAACTATATATTATGGACCGATGGAAAAAGAAAAAAAACAGGAGAATTACTTAAAATATAAACGAAATGAATCTCTTGTGATGTTAGCAACGAAGGCTTTCGGTATGGGAATTGATATACCAGATATCTCATACGTTTACCACTATGCCCCTACAGGGAACGTATGCGATTATGTACAAGAAATTGGCCGTGCGGCACGTGATTTACCTACCGGCTATGCGTTTTTTGATTTCTTACCAAAAGATTTTGTACACGTGCAGAGGCTTCATGGAATATCAACCATTAGAAAAAACCAGCTCATCGAAGTAATTCGCAAGATCTTATCGATAGTAGATAAAAATAAAGGCTCAAATATCCGAAATCTGTTGGTAAGTGCTGATGAGTTCAGGTATATATTTCAGGATAGTAATAATCAGCGTGCCCAGGATGATATTGATAATAAGATAAAGACAGCTTTACTTATTATCGAGAAGGACTTCTTATCGAAGTTACAGTATTCACCTATTGTTGCGCGCCCACGGAGCTTATTCGCGAAGGAGTATATGATGGCTGCACCGGAAGTATTGCCAACGATGTTTCCGGCTTACAGTAAGTATTTTAGTGTCGTAAGTGAGTTTGGTAGTAGTTCATCTGCTCGTACAGTACTCTCGTGTGATATGAAAGGAATTTGGCAAGATAATTTCCCGAATCTTTCCTATCCAGAATTTAAATATCACTTTAACAGTTCGGATGGCAAAGTGAAACTTCCATTCAAGGGGAAGGTAACTCCAGTCATGCAAATTATTGTGACACTAAAGCAACCTACTGTGAAAGATTTCATGTCAGAAGCGAGGACGAAAGTTGATCAGATTGGATCTATTTTGGGACGTTATGTGAAATCCCGAGAATATTTTGAGTCGGAAGACCTTGCGAAAGACTTGCTAAAAGTTACAGGGGTCACCTCTAAGTACCAAGCTGAAATGCTTGGTGACATTCTTGTTAACTCCATGATTGCTTTCGATAAAATCATGAAAAAGACAAACAACTTTTACACTCGATTTATTAAATTCGATGAGTCAAGAAACGCCTACCATTTTATGAATTCAGGATTTGCAGGCTTTCTGGAATGGATTATACATGAAACAGCGAATTTATTTACAGAGAATCCATGTAAGCAAGTAAGCACGAATGAGTTTGAAATTTATGAATCAAAAGTTTTTGGGCAAAATCAGGAGAAACGATTCTTATACCTTGGGTTTATAGAAGCATTAGGTCTCTTGTTATACCGGATTAACGGTGGTGAATGCCCTGAAATCTACATCAGGATCAACTCTCGTTCACAACTAGAAAGGACTGTCAGTCAAGCGGGAACCTATCGGAATGTAATTCTCAACAATGTTCATATGAGGCATCATATGTCCGTGGAGATGTTAAGATTTATGTTTGAAAACGAGGTAGACACAGAGCAGTTCTGGGAACTTATTGAGGATTATTTTTTAGGTTTAATACCTGAAGAAGTAACTCGACGACTGGCTTCTACAAGAGTTTAAATGGGAGTATATATTTAAATGGAATTAAAGGGAGAGGTACAACCTCTCCCTTTTCTCTGAGCGAGTTATTTATGGGAATATAAGCTGATTCGCTTAATTATTTATCTAACAATTTTCATTTAAGAACCAATCTTCTCGAGGAGTTAATGTTTTGTTTAATTTATTTAATGATTTACTTTCTATTCGAGATAAATATGATTGGGATATATTTAATGTTTGTGCTAGCTCTGATTGATTTATTACTATATCACCGTTTAATCCAAAGCGATAAGTTATTATTTCTCGATTTCTTTCATTGAGAACTTCTAATAGTTTCATTAGTCTGTCTTTGATATCTTTATTTTCTGTGATTAACGCTGGATCTGAATATAGCCCTCCAGAGGTCGATAGGATGTTAAACTTGTCTATTCTAATATGGTCTATTATCTCAGCCTCTTTATCCTGTTCTGACATGAAGGAATTTAGATAAATTAAATTCATAAACTGGTGTTCAGTCTGCTTGAGTTTAACGTATTTCTTGTAGCTTATACCCATGATGTTACAAATGGAGTGGATGTTTAAGTTCGAGTTAGAGGTAAGATATTCAGTTTGCTCTAATTTCTTTAATTTCATGATATCTGCTATTACATTTTTAGGAATTCGAATTGGTGTACCAGTATTTACTATTGCCAATAGGATACTTTGACGGATCCACCAGGAAGCATATGTTGAAAATTGGACCCCCACAGAGAGATCGAACTTCTTTATTGCTTTTATGAGTCCTATTTTTCCTTCGGAAACTAAATCATCAAAACTTAGGCTATGACTCATATAATTTTTGTATCTTAATGCAAGTTTCTTGACGAGCTTCATGTTATTTTCGACCAGTAGAAATAATGATTCACTATTTCCATTTTGATGATAGTCTGTTAAGTGATAAATATTTGAAATAAAAGAAAGATCTGCAGAGTGTCGATCATCCGGACGTTGGAGTACTAGCTTAATATTTAATAAGTCGTCTATATCGTCGTGATCAGTCTCAGTTTCTTGTTTCACTGTATGCAAAGTTCCAAGATACCCATCACTTCTGTCAACAAGTACTTCAGTAAATGAGTAGCCATTCGAGATAAGAAATTCACTTATTATTTCTTTTTCTATGGTTGTTTCAAATAGATTTTCTAAGTAAATGTGAGCTTCGTCTAGAAGAAAATTTCCTCTGTCTCGAAAATGTAGCTCGAACTGTTGAAGTTTCGTAATGGCATCCTGTGGTGGAAGGTACATGTGTAGTTGATCCCCCACTTCCGTATTTATAAGTTAATGTCTTATTCCATTAATATGTAGCATTACTCAAACTTAACATACTAATTGTGACTTTCCGATGTAAATGCAGTAGGTCACAGGTTCCGGATGAGAGTTCAAGGCGGTTACTTTAAACATCTTCATTAAGAGTCACTTGGACTTCATTGTGAATCATTAATCAATTATGAATTACTCTGCTACTGAAGGAAGCTGTGTTGAACCAAACGGCGCCACCGAAGGCAAATGGGGATTTCTAGGATAAAGCGCATATCAGCGAGTATGTGAAACAGAATCAGGATTACATCGTGATACAAAAGATGAAACGCAATAAGTCGATTACTGGCTCGATATCGAAATATTAACGATATGCTCGAGCAAGAACAATTTGGAACAAGAGAACAATTTAATAAACACTTTGCACTGCTGAGGTTAACTTAATTCCCTGATCGGCAGTCTATGTGCATGGAACTACCAAATATGAAGGGTTTTAGGAAACTGTGTCGAATGAAAGTAGCCTATAAGCTATTACAATTGAACTAGAGAGAGGTTATTTCATTGAAGAAAACCATTGAAGCAAATGAAATGTCGGTTATGCGATTATTTTCGGTAGGGAACGAGCAGTTCATCGTCCCTGTGTATCAGAGAAGATATCTTTGGGGCAAAGATCAATGGATGGATTTATGGAATGACATTCAGAATATAGAGGTTGGGGAGGACCATTTCCTTGGCTCCGTAGTGGTCATTAATCCTCAGCATAATATCGAGATAAATCAATTCGAAGTGGTTGATGGTCAACAAAGATTAACAACCCTCTCATTGTTGATTGCTGCTTTGCGCGATAGTTTAATTTTGCATGGGGGCGAACAGGAGTTATCGATTGGAGAGGCTCTCCATGGATATTTGCATTGTTCAACCATGTTCAATAAAAACTTACCTAAACTCATACCTGGTAAGCTGGACAGGGAGGATTTCGCAGCTATTGTTGATCGGAAGATTAAAGATGCGACAAATTCAAATATGTATTCAGCGTATCTATTCTTTAAAGGTCATATTTCCGAACAAACTGATTTGGTCGAACTAGCGAAGTCAATTATTGGATCCTTGAAAGTTGTTCTGATTCAAGTTATGTCACATAAAGATGCTTTTAGGTTATTCGAAACATTAAATGACCGGGGACTATCACTATCAGCTGCGGACTTGATTAAAAACTACATCTTAAGTAAAGCTGCCCGTACTAACGAAGATGAACTTGATGAAATCGTCGAGACTTGGGATGAAATCGTTGAGCTTGTTGGGCAACTAGATCATCTCCGCTTCTTTAGACAAGTATTACTGTCGAAAACTGAAGGCGTATTTTCCTTTAACAAATTATATGATCGTTACAAATCCTTAGTTGATAGAACAGTTTCTATAGTCGAACTAGTTGATGAATTGAAAGAGTATGCCGGTTTCTATAATCAGATTTGTACAGCCACTACAAAGTATTCATCCGTTAATGAAAAGCTACGAGCTATCAACGCAATTGGGGCAGCAACGAGCTATACACTTTTATTAAAATTACTCAAAAATCAAGCAAACGAGCAACAGCTTGTCTCCGTACTTAACTTAATTGAAACGTTCGCACTGAGAAGAGCCATTTGCAATTGGTCCACGAACAACCTGGATCCTATTTTCAACCACTTGGCGCTCAGCATCACGGTCGACACTGAGTGTGTTGAATATGTCAAAGGTATATTGACGAGAGCTGATTATATTCCATCGGATGCAGATTTCGTTGCTAACTTTAAAGCAAAGAACTTTAGACAAGATGATCAATGCAAATACATATTAGAACGTATTGAGGATTATCATGTGAATTTCAGCAAAGAAAAAAGTATAGCAAATCGGTCGCTGGTTCATATCGAGCATATTATGCCGAAAACGATCAGGTCCAAAAGCAGCAAGAAAGAGTATGGGGATTGGGAACTTTACTTGGGCGAAGATATTGCACAACATGAAGTTCATGTCAATAAAATTGGGAATTTAACCTTGCTTGGTTCAAATCTGAACATCTCGGCATCGAATAACCCATTTGAAGAAAAGAAGAAAAATTATGAGCAATCATCGATTCTAATGACCAAACAACTTACAGATTACCCAAAATGGGATATTACTGCTATTAAGGAACGGACTGATAAAATCGCTGGAATTGCAGCAGTGATCTGGAAACTGTAATATCCAAAGGGAGATATCGTAAATGAAGGAAGAAATCGTATTATTCAAAATTCATAATGGTCTCAAGGATGGTAAGGATCATTACGAAGCTACACGAAAACATTGGAAAATGAGCAAACAACGCATTGAAACATTGCAATACGCTGTAGGTATCAATCGTGGTAAGGTGGAATGCGCCTTTCAGCCTGCAACTTGGAGAGTGGTTGAAGATGGTGAGGATAAAGGGAGATTATATTTTGAAGGAACTGAAGCAAGTACTGACTTCGTTAGTAAACTTCAACGAGTTGAAGAGCGATTGTTAAAGAAATTTGGTACAGGAAATCCTGTGGCATATATTTCACTTTCTGAGCTTGATTAATTCACTGTGCGAACTGAACCTAAATTAAGCTAACGAGGGGTATGAACTGTGAAACGGTTCATTTCTTTATGCTTTATGCTTTATATTTCAAGGAGCCAGCCTTGCTCAATCACTAGTTGGTATTAAAATGGTGATACAGCAATAGTTCATAATCGTGATCCTCAACAGTTAAACATCATTAGTCATGAAATAAAAGTAATTGAATGGGGTTAGAAGATGAAGTTACCTAGAAAACTTAAAAAAATGTTATCGACAAACTTATCTAATAATTTATTGGCAGCAGGGACTGTTGGTGGCATCCTCGGATTAACTAATCTTTCACAGGGTGCTACAAGTGCCGCAAATTTAGCAATCGCATTATATTCAGGTTCAATTCTCGCATTAGGTTCTTCAAAGGATCAGGAACGTCTAAGATATCTAAACGGTAAAATGCGGTCAATTTCGAAATTTATTGAAGAAATTAATGAACAAATGATCAAACAACAAATCGTACATTTAAAAAGGTTTACTGAATTTGATATTAATACAGAAGAGTATAATATCCTTGAAGACCTTGTTGATACTGGAATCAAGGCTAAATCTGAATGGATCCGTAAACTGATTAGTCTCTTAACAATATATTATGCAAAAGACTTTGATAAAACAAAAACTGATGAAGTAATCAAGAGTATAGAGATCATTAAATCGTTAGACCAATTTGACTGTATTTTGTTATATTTTCATACTCTTAATGCACTTTTGGAGGCAGAAGATGACAGTAGCAAGAGGGATTTAATACGGAGTAAAATTATAGAGCATAGAAAGATTATTCTAGATAATGATGACTTTTTCGCTCAAAACATTTTTATTTCATCTAAAAAATTAGAATCAACAGGATTAATAGAGAAAGCATGTTCCTTATTTCCGAAAGATGAAGTATTTCCTGAGGGTTACAAGAATAACTCCAATAAGGATGAGCTACTAGACAATTTCAAAGTTCACAATCAAGAGCGTACTATTTTTTATGACAATTTTATAAAAACTCTTGGTGATATTAATTTGGAGTTTTTATAGAGTTCAGGGTGAAGTGGCGTTTTGGGAACTTCTCATATGCTCAATCTGATGTTTTTTACATATATTCGTTTTTAGAGGTGCCGTTGTATTATGATACTTGGTCAGTACTAATTGGTGCACTTAAAATTCGGTAGTATACCTGTTACGGTTAAGGACCTCGAAACAACCCTAAAAAGCAGGTTGCATACCTTCACTCATGTTTATGAAATAACTTGATTCAATATATGAATAAATAAATAGCACCTGTAAACAGTAGTTTCGATTGGGTTTGTTGTCAAAAAATAAGGAGGATGACTCATGGATAACGAGAAAAATACAGAGCTAAGTCAGAACATAGATCAGAGCAGGATTCAAGAGCATATGAAGGATTCTTATAGTATTGAGTTTTTCGTTAATGAGTTGTCGCCTTCAGAATTAGAAAATCAGGGATATAGAAGAATGTCCTTAGAGGAAAATCACTATGTGAAACCTTTGTTTCAATTCGCTCCACAGCTTGTTGTAGATAAAATAAATAAAGGAGCAATTGAACAGGCTTTTAAGGCTGCAACGGAAAACTCATATAAATGCCTTTTAGACCCATCCATGCATTTAGCAACAATAAAAGGAAGTTCAGACGTGTACCTTGGAAGCGGCCTTGATAATGTTACGAATAAGGTAAAAGGACAGGCAAGATTTATAAAAAGTGATGCGGTTGTACCAGCTTCCAATGCTCCACAGGTTGCCTTAAATGCGTTTAATGCTTTGTCTGCTATAACTGGACAGTATTTTATGGCTCAGGTCAACGCCAAATTTTCCGATATTAAAGATGGCATTGATGGAATCAAGCAATACTTAGATGCAGTTAAGCAAAGTGAATTAGAAGCAGCACGTCTGGAATTATACGAAATCATTGAACACATACCATTTATAAAAAAAGATCCAGAAAGAACTCGTGTAACAAATACTCAGATTGAGGATATACGAAAGGTTGCAAGAAATAGTATTGAATTATACAGAAATCTGATTGAAAAAAAAACTAGGCCTAAGGCTTCAAACATAGACACAGATAAGGAAGCTGTGATTTCAAAAAACACAGCAGAGATAAAAAATTACATGGTGCAGTATCATTATGCTGTTTTTGTCTATAATTCAGCTCAAATACTGAAAATATACTTAAATGACGTTATGAATGTCGAAGAACTGAGTATTTTCCGTAATGAGATTTGCGATATAGTAAGCAAGTACAAAAAAACATATGATAAAGCTACAATATGGGAAAAACAGTATCTTGATGAAGCTAATTCTCTTAATAAAGCAAGCAAGAGACAAATCGGGTCAGCAATAGTAAGTGAAATCATTGGCGGTGTACTTGACAGTAAAATTGGCAATTATGGATTTGCTAGAAAATTTGAATCAATAGTCCATATTGGGTTTGACGCTAATAGAAAAAAGAAAAAAGAAGCTCACATTGTCAAAAGCGATAAATACCAACTCAAAATGAATAACATGGAATTGATAGATTCATCGATTGCAGCTATAGATAAATATATTGATATGATTGGTCGAAAGGCAGAAATTGTTTCTGTTGAGGGCGAATACTATATCAAATATCTTGAGACTGAATAAAGTTGTGCATGTAAAGAGCCCCTGCCGAACGGAATAGTTAGCAGGGTTTCTTATATCTCGATGTAAAGTTTTTGTAGGAGAGATTTGATCAAAAATAAAAGAGAAGCTTTATACGAAAATGCATAATATGGCAGCTTAAAGACGCCAATCACAGAATTAAAGGGATTGCTTTAATCACATTATTATTTCAATGTTTTAAAGTTCTGGAGTAGTTGGAAAAGGAAAAAAGCATATAGTAAAAATGAATTTCTAAATTGAGTGAAGTAGCTGTAACTAATGGGACCAAATATTGTAGTTAAAGCAAAAAGATCGTATAATACACCTTAGGTTTATGGGAAATATATCTAATAGCTATTATAGACAGTTATAACTTTGGGAGGGTCAATTTTATGACAGATGATCTAAAATACTTTTATTTGTATAACAGTGCTGTACCCCAAAATACAGATTTCATGAAAATTATTAAATCACACACCTTTACTATGGCAATACATGAAGCGAATCAATTCATTAATGGAAATCCTAAAGCATCATTAGATTTGAAGAATGAAAAGTTTGATGATAGTGATGAGAGTAAAGCTAAATTACAAATGAGGCATCCAATTTTTTCAGAGCCTAGCGGGATTTGGGTGTTGTTATAATTTCACTTTATTTAACAATGAATTAACACATATAAAATGAAGTCACGTTACTAGATGGTTATGTAACAATTAAAAAATGGTATATATGAAGGGACTGTCCCCCGTTTTTGAGATACCCTTCAAGTTTAAGCGGCCAGTCGTCGGTACTCAAACGGCGACTGGTTATTTAGTTTCGTTTGAATGCGAATTGAGTTATAGTGAGATACGATTGAAGCGAACGATATTGTATTTCTATATAGTAATGAAACAGGAATTCATTGCTAGAGGAATAGCCATAGACATTTGCTTACCGCCCTTTTAGCCTTAAGGTGTGGCAATACATTACGAGAAATTGTATCTTAATTGCTAATGATCATAATGCTTTTTGTAGGTTCGCTCCTTAATTATACATTTACTTTCGACCGACATATGTATCCTCTCTGAGTACATGTATTCGAACACCATGTACCCACCAAAAATTAACTGAGTACATATACATGCACCCAATAATTTTTTAATTGGGTGCATGTATTTTCTTCTGAGAAATTGGTGAAAAACTGGTGTAACTATTGGTGTAAACCTGGTGAAAAATTGGAGAAAAACCTCACCCTAAACTAACAAAACGAGCCTAAACAATCAAAATGCGAACACCAAAAATCCACTAAAATCAAGGCTTCAGCCCGCTGTAACAGTCTCTAAAATACTCATTTTTTGACCCGCATACGGTGCATGTGAAATCTGTGAATTTTTTGTCAAAATGATATTGCAGAATAATTAATTTCTGCTAATAAATAATGTCTGTAAACCGCTCGGAATCAGGCATTCGCCTGATTCCGAGCGGTTTTTTCTTTTACAAGCAATTTCTTAGTTTCAATTAATTGATTTATAGGCAAAACGAAAAATACTAGCCGACTTCTTATAAGTACAGATACATAATTCTCATCTTTTAATCAAATTAGAGCATTGTAAAACATTAAACTTGTCCAAACTTAATAAAGACGAGTATGATAAAGTTAACCTATTGGAACTTATGGAGGAAGTCATGAAAAAAAATATCCATGTAGTTGGAGCAGTCATTGTTAATGAAGGAAAGATTCTCTGTGCGCAAAGAGGGGAGAATTCAAGCTTACCGTTAAAATGGGAATTCCCAGGCGGGAAAATTGAAGCGGGAGAAACACCACAAGCTGCTCTTCATCGCGAAATACTTGAAGAAATGCATTGTCAGGTTGAAATTGGAGAGCAGATTGAGCATACGGTATATGAGTATGATTTCGGATTTGTTCATCTAACGACTTTCTATTGCAAACTTATTGATGGTACCCCTGTTTTAACAGAGCATGCGGCAATACAGTGGTTGCCTGTGTCTCAATTGAGCGCCTTGGACTGGGCACCTGCAGATATTCCGGCAATAGAGAAAATCGTCGAACAGAATCAAATTGAATCACTATAAATTGCACAATTTAAACCAACTTAAGGACTACCAGCAAATAATGCGTAGGTGGTCCTTTTTGTATGCTAAAATAGTAATTGCTATTAATGTTATTAATTAGGGTGGGCTAAAATCAAATGACAAACACAATACTAGTAGACGCATTATCTTTAAGTATTAGCCAACCCTCTCAGTTCGCAGATCAATCACTAAAGACTCCTCCGAAATTATTGGTTAATAATCCCAAAAACAATGAAAGTATTTTAACACCGGTCTTAGAAGAATTGTCGCAATGCCAATCCTTTATGTTTATTGTGGCCTTCGTAACTGAAAGTGGCCTAGCGACATTAAAGGCACAGCTCCTGGATCTAAGTCGTAAAGGCATTAAAGGTAGACTACTGACATCTACTTATCTTTATTTCAATCATCCGAAGGTGTTTAGAGAACTACTTAAAATTAAAAATATGGAGGTTCGTCTATCGGACCTTAAAGGCTTCCATTCTAAAGGTTATATATTCATTAATGAGCTGCAACAATCACTGATAATTGGTAGCGCGAATTTAACTGCCCAAGCACTCAAAGTGAACTATGAGTGGAGTGTTAAGCTAACACTGAATCCAGATGCGGAGATCATACACCAAATCACCAATCAGTACGAGGAAGTATGGCTCGAATCTAGTGTGCTAACAGAAGAATGGATTATGAGTTACGAGAAGACGTTTATTCAATATTCAGCTAAGAAAATCATAGAAGAATTATCGGTTGAAATTCTTAGTGACAAGAAAATCCCTACGATTATTCCTTCTATTGAACCAAACAAAATGCAGTACTACGCCTTGCAAAGAATAGATGAAATACATCAAGCCAATAAACAAAAGGCATTGATAATCTCAGCCACCGGGACAGGGAAAACATACCTATCTGCTTTCGATGTAAGAAGATATAATCCGAAACGAATGTTATTTATCGCTCATAGAGAGCAGATATTGCTTAAGTCGAAATCCGATTATATAAGCATAGTTGGCGGAGATGAAAAGGATTATGGGATCCTATCGGGTAATAGCAAGTGTGATCAAGCCAAGTATGTTTTTGCTACCATTCAAACCATCTCAAAGACCGATGCGCTTAAACATTTTGATCCAGAGTGCTTTGATTACATATTAATCGATGAAGTACATAAAGCTGGGGCAGCATCCTATCGTAAAGTGATTGATTATTTTAAACCGAAATTCTTAATGGGAATGACAGCAACACCTGAACGATCCGATGATTTCAACATTTATCAACTTTTTGATTACAATGTTGCCTATGAGATTAGATTGCAGGAAGCTCTAGAAGAAGAAATGCTTTGTCCGTTTCATTACTTTGGAGTTACGGATTTCGAGCATGAAGGTCAAATTATTGATGATACGACGGTATTAGGGAAGCTTGTTACGGATGAGCGAGTAAATCATATGATTGAGAAGATCGAGTATTATGGCTTCTCTGGGGAGAAAGTAAAGGGATTAATATTCTGCAGTCGTAAAGAAGAAGCGATTATGCTTTCTGGAATGATGAATGCAAGAGGATATCGAACAGTCCCTTTAACTGGTGAGGATGATATTAATCAGAGGGAATTACAAATTCAAGCTTTGGAAAACGGAGCACTTGAATATATTATTACGGTTGATATTTTCAACGAAGGTATAGATATTCCTAGCGTCAATCAGGTAGTCATGTTAAGACAAACACAGTCGAGTATTATCTTTATACAACAGTTGGGCAGAGGTTTAAGGAAACATGATACTAAAGAGTTTGTTACGATTATTGATTTTATAGGGAATTACAAAAACAACTACCTTATTCCTATCGCTTTATCCGGCGATAAATCAATGAATAAAGATAACATACGAAGAAAAATGAAGGACACTAGCTACATTAATGGCATTTCTACGATTAATTTTGAAGAAGTGGCTAAGGAACAAATTTACAAATCAATTAACAACAGCAATTTGACGGAGCTTAAGAAACTAAGGGATGCCTATATTGAATTGAAAAACCGAATTGGTCGTACACCGAAATTGTACGATTTTATTACTAATAACTCATTGGATCCTTTGGTCCTACTAGATTCTCATGACTCGTACTACAAATTTCTGAAAAGAATTAATGAAGTGGTTCCAGAACTAAGTGTATTTGAAGAGAAGATTTTGGCCATGCTTTCAACCGAAATTCTTCCTGGAAAACGGAAGCACGAGATCGTGTTATTGGAGTTGTTGTTACAACAAGAGACAGTTTCGTATGAGCACTATCTGCACGCGTTACAGCAATTGAACTGTCGAGTGGATGAGGCAACACTTGCATCGGTTGAACGTGTTTTAGACTTATCCTTCTTCGTTACGGCTCAGCGTGAGAAGTACGGAAACAAACCGATTAGCACATTAATTGATGGGAAAGAGTTTATATTAAATGCGGAAATAAAAAACAAAATGAGTAAAAACTCTTATTTCCACGAATCGATAATCGATATTCTTGAATGTGCTAAAGCGAAGTCGAGCGACTACGATGGAAGTTCACTACTAACGTTGTATCAGAAATACACGCGTAAAGATGTTGGTAAATTGCTGAACTGGGGTAGCGATGAAAGCTCTACGATGTATGGTTATAAAACCAAACATAATACCTGTCCGATATTTGTAACGTATCACAAAGATGATGACATCGAATCAGGCATAAAATACGAGGACGAGCTTCTTTCTCCACAAGTCTTGAAATGGTTCACAAGAAGGAATCGTACCATTCATTCTGAAGAGGTAAAGAAAATAATCGATGCCAAGGAGAATGGAGTAGAAGTTCATATCTTTGTGAAGAAGGACGATGATGAAGGGGGCAGCGACTATTATTACTTTGGTAGAGCAACCCCTGTTCCAGCTAGCGTTGGGCAAACCATAATGAAAAGTAAGACTGGTAAAGACGAGCCTGTTGTCTTTATGAATATGATTATGGAGAATCCAGTGGAATCTAGAATTTATCATTATGTGAAGACTGGGAATACTAGTTCTTCAATTACTTCGTGAAGCATTGTCGATTGATTGCTTATTAGGAATAGTTTTTAAACCCACATTCACCTATCCTCAGTAGCCCAAGCGTATTCAACGCTTGGGCTTTTGTTATACGAATCTCCTGACCGATTCGACGAGATGCATTACAAACATCGCATCTAAAATACGCTTATCAAGTGCCCACTTCCTTAACAAAGGTCCGGTTCTCATCAAGACAATAATGCCCTCGTAAAGGAGAAGATTACCTTATAGGAACTCAATTGCAACAGACGTATGATAAGACTAGTCCACAATATGCAGAGGTTCATTCTGAAAAATGATGACAGGATTTAAAAAGTAGTAAGATTACGTTATTTGCACGTACGCTTATCGCTTTTTGAATCCTGTTATTTTTTTGCCCGTGAAAACCTTAACACCAGATCGATTGTGGACGGATGCACTTATACCAGATTAGACACGGAGAATAGGAGAGGTGATGCCGAAGCGAACACAAAAGTGAGAAAGTGTTGTCAGACCACACTTTGCGAAACTCGGGATCCTGATGGGATGGGGGTAAAGGTCTTGCTGGACCCTACATCAATACCATACGTTCATAAATAGGTTAGATATGGAGGGACGTTTAAGAATGATAAAAAGACGTATATTAGTCTATTTCCTTATGACAGCGATGCTATTAAATTGGTTTTCGATTCCTACGACAGTCAGCGCGGCATGGGGAGATACCGTAAATCTTTTGACTGTTAATGCAGGCGCAGATGGGAATACGGCCACAGAAACCATTGCACCGGACGGACAGACCGCATGGAGCTTAAACACCGGAACCTCGAAGAACGGGGGACCTTGGGATAACCTCTTCACGCCGAGCGTGACGTCACATCCGGATCTATCAGCTTATAGAGACGGCTACTTCGTATTCGAGATGTACGTTCCTAATGAAGGCTTCAAAAATATGCAAGGAAATAACTGGCTTGTCATCGTAAGCGATCAAAATAATGACTTTAACACCAATTCTCGTCTCCAGCTTAATTTAAGCGGGGTTACAGCTGCAGCAGTGGGCACATGGGCGACAGTCTATACGAAGTTATCGTCGTCAAGTGCCGTAGCCGGGGCTTTCGATGATGCCTGGCTAAACCAAGTAAATAGACTGGCCATGCATCTGCAATGGGGTACGAGTGTCCCTAATACCAGTGTTTTCATGAAAAACCCGCGTTTCCAGAAGAGTACGTTAGGAGTCCCGGTATCACAATCAACGGTCCCCGCGCTTGACGTAGCAGCAAAAACAGTAACAGCGAACGCACCGGCTAGCGGGCAAACTGTGGAGTTCGCAATAAGCGATAATGGAAACGCTCCTGCATCCGGTTGGGTAGATGGAATGAATAACGGTGGTGTTTATACGTATCAATTTGACACATTACCTTCAGCAGACACCTACTATGTATTCGCGCGCTCGAAAGCAGATAGCAACTACAACTTCACCGGAGCATCTTCAAGAATTACCGTAACATCAATTAACGAACAAACATTGGTAAATGAAGCGGCGGCGTCTCTGACATGGGATACGATTAAAGGTAGTAATACTTCGAATAACGATGTCAAATCGCAACTTAATTTTCCGACGGCAATAGGAACAACTAACGTAGCATGGTCTTCGGACAATGCAGCAATAAGCAACACCGGAAGTGTAAATCGTTTATTGAATAGAGAAGTAGACAAAACCGTAGTACTCATGGCGACAATAACCAAGGGTGCTGCAAGTGCTACGCAAACTTTTACTTTGACGGTGACAGCCGTACCGGCGGCGGTAAATGCTCAAGCTGCGACGTTTTTTCCTAATAGCAATGAGGGGACGAACACGACTGCGCCGGATGGAAACAACGCGTTCAAGTTGGGAGCTGGGCGGATTGGCGCGGGCGCTGAACGGATTTGGGATGCCCGCTTTATTAGTAGCAGCGGCAATCAGAATTTAATAGGTTATGCGGATCAATATTTTGTATTTGATATGTATGTTACGCATACAGACCTGTTGAATCTTAACGGGAATAACTGGATTGCCATAGCGGCTGGCGGTAACAGTGTTGACACCAATTCGCGTCTTAACCTTAATGTTAACGAGATCAGAAGCGGACATGTCAATGAATGGATGACGGTATATGCGAAATTATCAGCAGCAAATTCTCCTAATGGTTTCAATCCCGTGAATTTGGACACGGTACAAGCAGGAAGATTGCAAATGCAATGGTCTGCTGTGCCCCAAGGCGACATCTATATCAAGAACCCGCGTTTCCAGAATACCGTGGATTCGCCGAAACCGATTGCCGCAGCTGTTGAAACATCCGGCAACGTTACGTTATCGGCAGCAGCGCCGTCAAACGGTCAGGCTGTGCAGTTCACGATCAACACCTCCGGTAACGCTCCAGCAGTCGGCGATTGGACGACAGGTACGCTCAATACAGGCGTGTATACGGCCACATTTACAAAGCCAACGGGCAACACCTATTATACATTCGCACGCACGGCTCAAAGTACGCAATATCCTTTCGCAGGAACGCATACAAGAGTGAAAGTGGAGCATCTTGACGACACGCAAGCCATAACAAACGCGGCAAATCATCTGACATGGGACACGATCAGGAATGCGAACGCGATTCAATCCGAAGTAAGAACCGGATTGTCTCTGCCGACAACGGGTATGAATGATACGGCTATAGCGTGGTCGGCTGCACCGGCAGGTGTCATAAATACCTTAACTGGCGTGGTAACTCGCGACCCTGTCGCAGACAAAGCAGTAACCCTTACCGCGACAATAAGCAAAGGTAGTGCAACACCTGTTCATGTACCTTTTAATTTGACAGTGGCCAGTACGGCTAATGAGCTTGCTGAAGTGTTCATTGACTTGAACAATCCAAACACATTTGTTCAATCCGGCAACAAACTACAAGGCAACGGCATAGGCATCAGCCTCGACGGAGACAGTGTCCCAGTGGTGGTCGCACCACAAAGCGGTGTAGGCGCTGCGAAGGTTGGCGACTTTATGTACGTCATTGTAAACGACCCTCGTCTTGCGCAAGTAAACAAGGTTGAGTTAACGGTCACATACTGGAGACCGAGCGCAACCGGCGGTATTTCGTTACATTACAACACGATATATCCTGGCAGTTTCTCCGGATTCGATGCGTATAGATCTGCGAGCATTCCGGCGACAGGAAGCGGCAGTACTTGGGTAACTTCAAAAGTTGTGCTTAACGGAGCCAATTTTGCGATAGGTGCACAGAATCAAGGCGCGCACCTCCGTTTCGCTACACCTGGAGCAATCATTCAGAGTATACGAATAACCGAAATTCCGCCAACGGATGCAGAAGCGGTACAACTTGCTTCGGACGCGCTGATTTGGGACGTGATCAAGGGCACGAACACCAGACAGGATCTGGTTGAAACAGGTTTGACTCTTACTACGACGGGTTCGGCGAGAACGAACATTGCGTGGACATCTACGAATAACACGGTTATAAACAGCAACACTGGTGCAGTAGATCGTCAAGTAGCCAATGCAGCCGTAACCCTCACGGCGACCATAAGCAAAGGCGCGGCAATGGTTGTCAAAACATTTACTATCGTCGTTCGCGGAACAGGTGACGGAACCGACGAGGCTGCAGTAGATAATATGATGAACAAGCTGACATGGGATGCAATCAAAGGCGTGAACGCTTCTGAGGCTAATGTGACGACGAACTTAGTTCTTCCGTCAATGGGTGAGAATATGACGGATATTACATGGGAGACATCCGCTGCCAACCTCATAACCGCTGCAGGCATGATCCCGACAAACCGTCCGGACGACGGCGGCGTAGTAACGATTACAGCGACGGTTACAAGAGGCCCGGTATCCGATCCTGTAATCAGGACTAAAGCATTCGTACTGACAGTTCCGAATAGACATGATTACGCAAAATATATGAGAACGGCAATTACTCAGGTACACGATGCGAAAGATTGGGCGATCTCTGACTTCAACGTACTTGCTTTCGGTGCAATAACCGATGAGATGGCACAAAATGAAGGCATCGTTAATCCAGACAACAGAGAGGCTTTCCAAGCGGCGATTGACGCGGCTTATAATGACGGCGGCGGCGTAGTCTATATACCGGCTGGAACTTATGCGTTCCGTACGGAATCTACCGGCACCATAAGCGTAAAAAGCACAACCGGCAATACAACATATGAATATAAACAAGTTTTAAAATTGCGGGCAGGCGTACAGCTCCGCGGGGAATGGGATAACCCCGATGAGGATAATTACGATGGTAAAATCGACGGAACCATTCTCGCGGTATATGCCGGCAAAAATTCCGCCAATTATGACACGTATGTGGACTCTGACGAGAGAGAAAATCAGACAGGCGGTAAAAAAGTAGCTAATGTGTCCGATAGATTTATAGACATGGAACAAGGCACAGGTGTAACTAACCTCTCAGTATGGTATCCCGAGCAGGATATTACTGCTGAAACCGTTGTTGAGAAGAGGAACGAGAACGGTCAGAAGACAGGGGAATTCGAGACCATTCATGGAATTCCGTATCCGTGGACGTTCTATCAAAGAACCGGAAACAGCGTGACGCTGGATAACGTTACTCTTGTCAACGCTTGGGGAGGATTCATCTCGCTGCCGAGCGAAATGCATTATGTTCTGAACAGCAAGTTGACGGCTCTCTACAAGGGCATCGTGGTTCACACCTGCACAGATATCGGACGGATCGAGAACGTTAACATTGACCCGAACTATTGGGCGAAATCAGGGCTTAGCGGCGCTCCGACTCTTTCGGCTGCGAAAGCGTACACAAGAGCGAACGCTACCGGATTTATGATGCATCGTTCCGACTGGGAATATGTGTCTGGTTTACATGTTAGCGGGTATAAGACGGGGATGTGGATCGGAAGAGAACCTGGCGGCGACGAGTCTCCGAACGCGCAGTTCTACGGATTAAAGATCGAAGACAGTCAAACGGGCATCTATATTGACAACGCTAACGGTTTCGGTCTGCTGATCTCGAATTCGGAATTTGGCGGCGACACTGCAGTAAATGTTAACGAACGTTTTAACACATCTGTTCAGTTCAACGGAGTTGCATTCAAAGGTCCGATTGTAAGCAACGCCAGAGGCGGAGTTATATCGTTTGAGGATTGCACGTTCGACGAATATGACAATTTCGCGCTGAACTTCCTCAATCGAGGCAACGCATTAGTCAGTCAGAGCAACTTCAAACAAGCAGACAAACATGCAAATCTCGGAACAAACTTCGGAACTTTTAAGTCGGTAAATTCCGGTTATAACCTTAACATCGAGAGCGCTAACCTTGCCGCTCACATTGATAACCTTAAACTTGACGTTAAGGGTGGCGGTAATGACACCACGGTACAAATCGTAAATGACGTCGATTATCTGTTTGAACCGATTCCGAAGGACGTAAAAACAGATATTGATGTACATCCTAGACCGACATCAAACGCAGTGCTCAGACTTGACTTGCCGCGCTCGTTAACAAGCAACGTACCAACCGTGGATATAGCTGCAGAATTGCAAGATGCTCTTAACTATATTAAAGCTAATCAAGGCGGTGGCACTGTATATTTACCAGGTGGAAGATATAGACTGGATAATCCTATAATCATTCCCGAAGGTGTTGAACTCAGAGGAACATGGGACGTACAGCACCATACACAAGGCGGCGGTACGGCGATCTTTACGACTTACACCGGCGGTGCCCAAGGGGAAAATGGAAGCTCTCTCATTCAACTTAAGGCAAACGCAGGTCTCAGAGGACTTAACATTACGCAAGCGAATCTAACCAGCGTCAACCTCGACGATCCTAATCAAACGCTAAAAACTCCGTTCTTGGTACAAGGGCAAGGCGCAGGCGTATATGCAATCAATTTAACGATTCCAATCGGGGATAAAGGCATTGACCTTGCTTCCTATAAAACCGACGGTCACTATGTCGATTATTTAGGCGGCACGCTCTTAAGAGCAGGCATCTGGGTCGGCGGAGGCGGGGAAGGCGGATTTATCAGAAATATGCAACTCAATCCGCATTACGCTTTGAGACTTCCGGGAGGTCAAGGCTATACGGCACCTTCAGGCGATGTGTACGGATTCGTACAAAGATACCTCAGTGCGCTCAAATTCTCCGATGTGGAAGACGAGACGATTTTTAACAATTTCGTTTATGGTTCGGTATACGGCGTCCACTTCCTGAAGAGAGACTTGGGGAACGGCCAATTCGCATACCCGGGAAAATTGACGATGATCGGTCATGGCTCGGACGGATGCGCATACTCCTTGTATGTGGAAGACGCGGACGAACACACCCAAATCATCGCGATCAACTCGGAATTGGTGAATACGAACATCGCAACGGAGCCAAACAGAGCGTATATCCGAATGGGCGATGTACCGAATACCGCCAAAATTCACCCCGACGCTGAACTTGTTCTGTACAACAGCGCGTTCTGGGGAAGCCCAAGCGTAGCGGGAGCGGTAGTCAATAACGGTATCGTTCGTATCCAGCAAGGAAACTTTACTCAGCTGCCAGCTAACAACCCGGGTATAGACGTCTACGGCGGAAAAGCGAATGTATACTCCTCTTACTTCCAACCGTCTAAGAACGGTCAGAATAATAATGTGTATGCCATGCTGCGCACGGGCGGCACATCGATCGAACTTAGCAACAACTATTACGCATCCGGTTTGAGAAACAGCACGCCAGTCGACAATCCATATGGCATTTACGGCTCGGATCTATTGGCGGAACCGTTTGTGTTTAGCCTTACCAGTAACGGAGCTGAGCAACAATTTAACTTTAAGTATAATGTCGGAGGAAAAACCTCTGCACCAGGGACACTGACAATTGGTTCCCCGGCGGCTTATGCTGAAGATTTCACTCCAATCCCATTTAACGCGCTTGCGGCAGGCGAATCCGTAACCGTAGATTTACCGTATTATGTTGCAGGTCTGATCACATTCGAGCTTCAACTTGAAGACGGAAAGACATACAAATATACGGCAAAATTAGACGCAGCTTACGCTGAAAAGGTAAGCTCCGCCGGCGCGGAAAATCCGGCCAGAAGTGCCGCAACTCCAGCATATGTAATGAACACAAAAGATTATGTAACTGCGGGAACGTGGGATGGTCCCCAAGACCTTGGCGTAGAATCGCATTTCGCATGGGATGACAGCAATTTATATGCATACATTGTCGTTACAGATGACGTACACTTCAATAGTCAGTCTGGAGGAAATATATGGAGAGAGGACAATTTGCAGTTAGGCATTGATTTACGCAATCCTGCAACCAACAGTACGACGCGGAATGAATTGGGATTCACGCTCACCAATGACAACGAAGTAATCAAATGGGCTTGGACTCGTCCTGCAGGCGCCAATGCACCGACTGCTCCAATCACGGATATTGTGGCAGTGATTACGAGAGATGAAGCAACTAAACAGACGATTTACAGTCTCAAAATTCCGTTTAATACCGTTCATAATAATCCTGCATCACTACTCGCGAACGGAAGAATCGGGGTATCGGTAATGCTCAATGAATCTGACGGCCCGAATGAATCTGACAGCACCAGAGGCACATTTGAAGTTGAAAGCGGGCAATTAAAGAGTTCGGATTTATTTACAAATTTATATCTGTTAAGCGCAGGCGGATACAATGAAATGCTTGAAACATCAGCAGAGGCTGCCGTTTCAAAGGCGCTCGAGTCTGGATCTGCTGCCGATATCGCTTTAGCTCTCAACTTTGTCGCTATTCTGGCAGACGGTCAAGTTAAAGCAGAGCTAATGGCGTTACTTGCGCCTCCTGTCACGGTTATAGACGCGACACCAACGGCTTACGTAGAAAAACTTAACGGTAATAAAAATAACTTGACTATCACGGTTAGAGAAAAGTATTCCGACGGTTCGTTTATTGATATCAAAAAAACGTTCTCTATCCAAAACAACGCGAAAGGGACGTACGAAGTAGGCCAATATAAAGTCTATGTGGACACAAAAGGAAACACGCAAATCCGAGAAATCTATATCGTGTCTCCAAAACCGAACCAGATTTGATTTAAACGAAGCAGCCCCATCATGTTGGGGCTGCATTTTTATTTATTTTAATAGTGGGCATATATTGCCGAACAACTAGGGCATTGATTCCTCTTTAGGAGATGTAGTGTGCTGACCTCTAACCCGTTGCAACAGGATGATTTGAACATCTCTTCCTACTGATATACAATTAATGGAATATCTTTGCGTGTCATCGTTTGACCTAGTAAAGGAGCACATCTAATGTTTCATACCGAAGCATCTCCAGGACCACGCGAGAAGAATTATGAGACAGTCATCAATCAGCGCGATCAATTCGTACAGCAGTTATGCGAGCACCTGTGAGGTTACAATGATGAGCTATCAAGTCACTTCAGAATGGAACGAGAACCTGTGGCGTAAGGTAGAGCCCGTGTACCGGGAAGCCTTCCCCGAACATAGAGGGAAGAGCGAAGGCGTAATCCGCCGCATGTTTAAACGAAAGCTGAGCGAGCTGCATACATGGACGGAAGCGGGCGAGGTTGTCGCTATCGCGCTGACATTCACTGACCGTGGGGCGCACGTGCTTGTGCTCGATTATCTCGCTGTGCGGGCAAGTCGAAGAGGCGGCGGTTTAGGCAGACAGTGTGTGGAAGCAATCAGCGAATGGGCGAAGTCATCGGAATCCTGCCGTGCGATCATTATCGAGGTCGAGGCGGAGCAAACGGAGGAGAATGCGGAGCGCATCAAATTCTGGCTGCGGACAGGCTTTCAGCTCACAAGTTATGTGCATCCTTATATCTGGGTGCCTGAGACGTATCAGGCAATGTATTTGCCGCTGGAGGCTACTTTTAAGCCGGAGGATGACGGCCAATCGCTGTTCAAATTCATCACCAAGTATCATGAGAAAGCGTACCGAGGAGGAGATATAGAATAGCGTATACGCAGTCCCTTTATGTGGGGGCTGCGTTTTTTGTTTTTCCCCCACACAAATCTTTACAAAAACACCTCCCCCACTTAACGGACAATCAACACTCCCTCTCTACCATAAGGGAGAGAGTTAAAAATTGGATTATCCAGGAGGAGAGAACGAATGAAACTACTGCTGATGGGTGACTTGCATTACCACGAAATCGATACGACGATTCCGGGGCTGCCGGAGGCTAGGACGGCTTTCTATCAGACGCTACTGGAGCAATTCGTGGATACAGATGCCGACTTACATATATCGCTTGGAGACCTGACGAA
Organism: Paenibacillus sp. J22R98; assembly: GCF_059383835.1. Classification (NCBI taxonomy): domain Bacteria; kingdom Bacillati; phylum Bacillota; class Bacilli; order Caryophanales; family Paenibacillaceae; genus Paenibacillus; species Paenibacillus sp. J22R98. The sequence continues at coordinate 56,503 of NZ_JBXENW010000009.1, read as the reverse complement.
TTTCGGCTCGGCTGTGGAGCTGCTGGAAGTGTATGATCTGCTGTGGCATGAGAAGCGGAATTTCATCCATGTGCTAGGCAACCATGATCTGTACTCGCAGACACGTGAGCAAGTGCTGCAGATAACGGGGCAGGAGCGTTATCACGCCATCGATACGGACGCAGCGACGCTGGTGTTTCTGGACACGGCCAGAGAGATGAACACCGCCGACTGGAGTGGCTGGATGGATGAAGAGCAGCTGCAGTGGTTGGAGTTCTGTGTGGAGAAATCGGGCACGAAGCCGCTGCTTGTCTTCGGTCATCACCCCGTTTATCAGACGACGACCAGATCGGAATTGGACAAAGGCTCCATTCATCCCAGCATCGACATGTGGCGTATTCTGAATCGGAAACAGGGGACAGGCGTCTATTTCAATGGTCACACACATGTGAATTCCATCGTAGCTCAGAACAATTGGACGTTTGTGCAGTTGGCAGCAGCCCTAGATCAACCGGGCTTCCGAATCGTGGAGCTGGAGGATGAGCAAATTCGGATCTCGACGATAGACGTCATGTATCTGGAGGAGCATGCTGAAACCCTTCACAGACATATCTCACATTTCGGCCACAACCCGAACGCTCGCGGACTAGACGCAGACCGTGAATACAGTATTCCCTTGTCGCCAGTAACAGCAACAGCGGAGCAGCCTCAGTAATGGAGACGATAAGAACGAAGAACGCTGCTCTGGAACATGCGTCATTTCTAGAGAGGCTCTCCGCGCACCGAATGATCGCTTCCATCAAGGACCCGAGACATATTGAGACCGCATTGTCTCTACGCCACCAATTGAGCGGGGTCTTCCTGTTAACCGGGCACATAGGCGTTATTAAAGGGTATGTGGACGTGTTCAAGGAACACCAGCTCCCCGTCTTCCTGCATCTGGAGAAGATTGGCGGTCTGAGCACGGACAATTACGGGCTGGATTATCTGGCGAAAGTCATCAAGCCGACGGGCATTATTTCGACGAAAACGAATGTCGTGAAAACCGCGAAGAAGATGGGGCTGCTTACGATTCAGCGCTTCTTCCTCGTCGATAGTGAGGGCTTGGACAACATCGCGAAGAGCCTGCTTCTGAGTGAGCCGGATATCATCGAAGTGATGCCTGCGCGTATCCCTGATATTTTCGACAAAGTGAGGGCGTTCACTACGCTTCCTGTCATCACCGGAGGCTTGCTGTACGAGCCGGAGCAGGCAGAGGAATGCTTGAGGCACGGAGCAGCAGCGATCTCAACATCTAAGCCGGCGCTATGGAAATCCATCGCATCTACTCTCATCATCCAATAAATGAAAATCCATACAATCTTTGCAATGGGATAACCTGGCGTTAACGAAACTGCTGTAATATTCAGGATGAAAAGTAAATAGCGATCGGTTGGAGTAATGGAGAAACCTTATCCGCTTGAGGGCATATAGCCTTCGGCAGGATTAAGGTTTCTTTTTTGCACGCCCGATTGTACAAATCAGGTAGAGAAAAGGTGGAGGATTGGACGATGGTTAAGAAGCTTACTACTGTGACACTTGCAATGCTGATGACGACAGGTGTGCTGTCGGCATGCGGAGCAAGCGAGAAGAACGCGGACAACAACACTAGCTCAAACACGAGCAACACGACGAGCACGACCAACACAAGCAACACAACAGCAGGAGCAGCAGAGCCGGCAGATGCACCTGCAGCTGACAAGATCGTCATCAAATATTGGTATGCGTACGGTGACAAGATCGAAGAAGCGAAGCAGCACATGGTTCAAACCTTCAACGAGTCGCAGGATAAATACGAAGTCATAGCGGAACACCAAGGTACTTACGACGATCTTCACGCTAAAGTACAAGCAGCCTTCGCAGCAGGAGACGCGCCTGCGGTAACCGATCTGGAAATCTCCTCTACGGGTGTTTTCGCTCACTCCGGCATGCTGGAAGATCTGACGGCTTATGCAGAGAAGGACAAGGATCAACTGAAGCTGGATGATTTCAACCCGGGTCTGATGGGCAATGCCTACGTGGACGGCAAGCTGTATGGACTTCCATTCATGCGCAGCACGCCAATTCTATATAAGAACGTTACGATGCTGAAGGACGCCGGACTCGACCCGGCCGGTCCGAAGACATGGGATGAGCTGGAGCAATACTCCAAAGTGCTGAAGGAGAAAGGCAAACTCGGCATGACCGTGCCTGCCGATATCTGGTTCTATGAAGGCCTCGTTGCTCAGAGCGGCGGCAAAATGCTCAGCGAAGACGGCAAGACGGCTGCATTCAACTCGCCTGAAGGCGTAGCACCGGTAGAGTTCTGGAAGAAGCTGGTCGGTGAAGGGCTAATCAAGATCCCAATGGGTGATGAAGCGGGAGCAACGGCTGACAAAGACTGGTCCAACCAATTGTCCGCATTCAAATTTGCTTCGACTGCCGGCGTGACGGGAAGTCTGGAACTGGCTAAGCAAGGCGGCTTCGAGATGGATACGGCATTCATGCCTTCCAATGTCAGCTACGGCGTTCCGACAGGCGGCTGTCAGCTGGTTATTACGTCGAAGAGCAGCGATGAAGAGAAGCAAGCGGCATGGGAATTCCTGAAATGGATGACGTCGAAGGAAAACACCATCTACCAGCACAAGCATGTCGGTTACTTGCCGACTCGTATGTCTGCGGTAGAGAGCGATGAGCTGAAGCAGCATTTTATCGAGTTCCCGCAATTCAAAGTAGCCGTAGACCAATTGCAATACGCTAGACCGCGCCCGATGGAGAACGCGTATCCGGAAGTGGCGAAGATCATCAGAGAAGCCATCGAGAAAGCCATTCTCGATCCGAAGGTAACGCCTAAGGAAGCGCTTGATCAAGCGGCGGAGAAAGCCAATAAGCTGCTCGGCAAATAATTACGCATCCCTTCACTTCCTTCATAGTTAGTTAAAACCCAAGAGGAGGAGTCTTGCGCTTACGGCGGAAGCCTTCTCCTCCTCATCCTAAGAGCAGGGGAGCTTGATGCATGAATGCAAAGCAACAACGACAACTGGTTGTCTGCGATTAAAGTGGTTATTTTCGATATGGACGGGACGCTCTATCAAGAAGACACCTACCTGGACCGGTATATCCGTTACCTGCTGGAGGGAACGGCACATGAAGGAGAAACTGAGGCGGCTGTTCGCTTAGGGAGAGCGATTCGGGCAGGCGAGCATGAGATCCAATTTGGACATTTTTATCATAGGCTGGATGATTTGTGGTTGGTTCGGGAGGGTGAGTTTTTCGTGCAGGGCAATACCTGGCAGGGGACGAAAGTGGTCGATGAGCAAGCTCATGGCTATGGAACGGTGTCTGCTCAGGTGCCGCATCTCATTCCGATTGGCGACCCGTGGGGCATTGCAACGGCTCTCAATCACAGATATAAGCTTCCCGAGCAGAATTTGAAAGCCGCGTTTGACCGCGTCCGCAAGGAGATGGTCGAAGAAGCTCCCTATCAATTCGAATGCCACACCGATCTGTTCCAGGCTATCGAAGAGCTCACGGCTGTGGAGAAGAAAGTGCTCATGACCAACACCCATCACGAATCCGGCATCGCATTCACGAGCTACATGGGGATCCGTTATATGTTCGAAGATGTCGTGTACGACGCCAATAAGCCTAACGGCCTTCATTCCTATGTCACAGCGCTGCTTAATCAAGGCTATCAAGCGCACGAAATTCTGTCGATCGGGGACAACCCGTGGAACGATCTGCATCCGGTGAAGCAGCTGGGCGGCAGAACATGTTTGATCTCTCCTTATCCGAGCAGCGACCCGGAGGTTTGGGATTTGCGGTTTCACCAGTTGGAGGAGTTGGAGCAGCTCATGCGTACGATTGAAGAATCCATCACAAGGAGGCATATAGCGGATGGCGAGGATCGAGCTGAAACAGATCGGCAAGAAATTCAAGGATGAGACCGTCATTGAGAATTTGAACCTGACCATCAAGGATGGATCGTTCACCGTTCTTGTCGGACCTTCGGGCTGTGGGAAATCCACGACGCTGCGCATGGTGGCGGGGCTTGAGAAGCAGACGAGCGGGGAGATCTGGATTGACGATAAATGCGTGAACGATACGCCGCCGGGGCTGCGGGATGTGGCGATGGTTTTTCAGAATTATGCGCTATATCCGACGATGACCGTCCGCGGCAATATTGAATTTGGTCTTAAGAATATGGGGATTGCGAAGAGCGAGCGCGAGAAGCTGATTATGGATATTTCCGAGATTGTCGGCTTAGCCCCGCATCTGAACAAGAAACCTCAGAACTTATCCGGCGGACAACGTCAACGCGTGGCACTCGCCCGAGCTATGGTGAAGAAGCCGAAGGTGTTCATTCTCGATGAGCCCTTGTCCAACCTGGATGCGAAGCTGCGTAACCAAATGAGAACAGAGCTGATTCAGCTGCACAAGCGCCTTGGTACGACATTCGTCTACGTTACGCATGATCAGGTAGAAGCCATGTCGATGGGGGATGAGATCGTCGTCATGAACAAAGGCGTCATCCAGCAGGCGGATACGCCGATGAAGCTCTATCACGACCCGGCTAATCAGTTTACTGCAGAGTTTATCGGAACACCGGCCATGAACATGATGGATGTACGAGATATCCACGAGCTGGAGATTCAGTCCTCTGCCACCGTGAGCCGTGTAGGATTTCGTCCGGAGCAGGCGCTTATCGGCGCAGCTGAAGCGGTTGAAGGGTTCGACATTGAAGGCGAGATTCTAACCCGGGAGAGTCTGGGAGCGGAAAATATTTATCAAATCCAATCACGAAGCGGTATCTTCTTCGTCAAAACCTTCCTTGCGCCGCTCGAAACGGCCTCGCACGTAAAAGTCACGATTCCGTATGAGCAGCTCTACTATTTCGGCTTGAACGGAGAAAGGCTGCGCGGCGTGGGGGTAAGCTCGAAACGTCTGGCGGCGGCTGGAGGAAGATGACATGACGGTATGGGAAAGACTGCGTCCTTATAGTATGGTCGCTCCGGCGATTATCGTGTTCTCCTTGTTCTTCATTTATCCGATCTTCTACATGATTTACTTGAGCATGTTCGATTGGAATTTTGTCAGCCCGACGAAGACTTTCGTGGGCCTTCAGAATTTCAAGGATCTGCTGTCGGAGCCGGATTTCCGCCAGGTGCTGACGAACACAACGATCTATACCCTGCTAACGGTAACGTTAACGACTAGTCTTGCACTGCTGCTCGCCCTATGGCTGAATCGCAAAAGCTTCTTTCACGGCTTCGTTCAAGGCGCGATCTTCAGTCCTCACATTATTTCGCTCGTGTCGATTTCACTGCTGTGGAGCTGGCTGATGGATCCCGAGTATGGGCTGCTGAACTGGGTGATCGGGCTCGTCGGTTTCGGCAAGCTGGCATGGTTATCCCATCCGAGTACTTCATTGGTTTCGCTCGTCATCGTGGCTGTATGGAAAGGGCTCGGCTACAACGCATTGGTGTTCATCGCGGGGCTGCAGAGTATCCCGCCGGATATCTATGAAGCGGCTTCGCTGGATCGTTCCAAGCCGTGGACGACCTTCAGGAAGCTGATCCTGCCTATGCTGTCGCCTTCGATTTTCTTCCTGGTGATCATTAACATGATCGGTTCGTTCCAGGTGTTCGAGACCATCGCTATTATGACGCAAGGCGGGCCGATCAACTCCACCAATACGCTGGTCTATTACATCTACGAGAACGGATTCCGGTTCTTCAAGATCGGTTATGCGTCTGCGGCCGGCGTCATCTTGCTGGTCATCATCGGAGTCCTTACGATCATCTATTTCAAACTGCTGTCGAACCGCGTTCATTACCGTTAAGAAGAGGTGAAGCTCTTGAAAGCCGTAGACAATACGATCAGCGGCCCATCTATGGGGACTGCTGCTGCAAGCAGCCAGTTGAGCCATACACGTACTCGAGAAGCGACAATCAGACGAGCGATATCCGCGATTCTAAGCGGATTGAATACGATCGGACTTCTGGTGCTGGTGCTGATTTTTGCCATGCCGTTCATATGGATGCTCTCCACATCGCTGAAGACGCTGTCCGAGACGATGGTATTCCCGCCGCAGTGGATTCCGCTTGATCCGGTCTGGAAGAATTACTCGGATGCCTGGAACACGGGACCATTCCTCAGCTATTTCACGAACAGTGTTATCATTGCGGTTGGCATTCTGATCTTGCAGCTGCTGACGATTATTCCGGCCGCGTATGCTTTTGCCAGATATAAGTTCGTCGGCTCGGGTTTCCTGTTCGGCATCGTTATGGTGACGCTGATGATTCCGGCCCAGCTGATCTTCCTGCCTGTATACCTGGAGCTCAGTGCATTCAAGCTGCTCAATACGCATCTTGGCCTGATCCTGCCCTTCGCTTCCAGCGCCTTCGGCATCTTCCTGCTGCGGCAGGCATTCATGCAAATCTCGGACGAGCTAATCGAAGCTGCGCGACTGGATCAGGCAGCGGAATGGAAGGTCATCGTGCAGATCATGGTACCGCTTGTGAAGCCGGTGCTGGTGACGTTCGCCTTGTTCAGCTTCATTGCGCATTGGAACGATTATTTCTGGCCGCTTGTCATGACGACCAACGAAACAGCAAGAACGCTGCCGCTCGGTATCGCCAAGATCCGAGAAGTGGAAGGCGTTGCGACGTGGAATATTCTGATGGCCGGTAACGTGATTCTTGTCGTGCCGATCCTCATCGTGTTCTTCTTGTCGCAGCGGCAGATTATCAAGGCTTTCGTGTACAACGGCGTCAAATAATAGAAGCGTGATGGGAAGGATGAAGAGACGATGGTAAGAATTGTGGCACACCGCGGATGTTCAGGAGTAGCACCTGAAAATACGATGGCGGCATTCGAGCTGGCACTAAGTGAGCCGGATATTGCGATGATTGAGCTTGATGTGCATTTGTCGAGGGACGGCGTCCCCGTTGTCATTCACGATCATACGCTGGACCGGACTACGAACGGGACAGGGCCGGTAAAAGCCTACACGCTGGAAGAGCTGCGGCAGTTGGATGCGGGAAGTAAGTTTGATCCTGCTTTTGCGGGACAGCGCATCCCGACGCTTGAGGAAGTCCTGTTGCTTGCCAAAGGCTGCTGCAAACTGCATGTGGAGCTGAAGATGCTGGCCAATGAATATGAGGGCATCGAGGAGCGGGTCATCTCGCTCATTCAGCGGCATGGCATGCAGGAGGAAGTCGTGCTTTCCTCCTTCAATCACGATTCCATGAAGCTGGCGCATGAGATTGACCCATCGATCGCGACGGCTTTGATTTTCCTGGGCAAACCGACGCTGCTTGCAGAGCAGCTTCGATATACAGGCGCAACGGGCTTGTCGGTGCATTATGGATTCGTTACGCCTGAGCTGGTAGAGGAGATGACAGCACTCGGGATGGATCTGGGTGTTTGGACGGTAGATGATTCGGAGGTTCTGGCGCGGATTATAGAAGCGTATCCGAATATCCGGATTACGACGAATTATCCGGATCGCGTCCTGCAGATTGTGCGTGGGGATGGCGTGCGAGTTTAAAGCCTAGATGGGAGAGAGACACGGGATTGTGGTTCCGTGTCTTTTTTCGTTTTTCCTTTTACAAAAAGTTCGTACCCACTTAATGGATAATCAATAGTTGATCATTAGCATAAGGGTAGGAGTTGAAAATTAGCTTTTTCCAGGAGGAGAGAACTAATGAAATTGATTCTGATCGGCGACTTGCATTATCACGAAATCGAAGCCATGATTCCGGGGCTGTCTGCGGCAAGGACTGCTTTCTACCACACGCTGCTGGAGCAATTCCTGAATACGAATGCGGATTGGCATATATCGCTTGGAGATCTGACGAATATCGGATCGCCTTCGGAGCTGCAGGAGGTTTATGAGCTGCTGCAGAGCGACGAACGCAGATTCATTCATGTACTGGGCAACCATGATCTCTACTTGCAGACGCGCGAAGAGGTACTGGCAATCACGGGGCAGCAGCGCTATCACGCCATCGAAACGGATGCGGCGATGCTGGTGTTTCTGGATACGGCCAGAGAGCTGGACATCACCGACTGGAGCGGTTGGATGGATAATGAGCAGCTGCGCTGGCTGGAGGCCTGCGTGGAGAAGTCGGGATCGAAGCCGCTGCTTGTCTTCGGTCATCACCCTGTTTATGGGACCACAGCAAGATCGGAGCTGGACAAAGAATCGATCCATCCCAGCATCGACATGTGGCGCATTCTGAATCGGAAACAAGGGACCGGCGTCTACTTCAACGGTCACACGCATGTGAATTCGATCGTTACTCAGCATAATTGGACGTTCGTGCAGCTGTCTGCCTGTCTGGATCAACCTGAATTCCGGATCGTGGAGCTTGAGGGGGAACAAATCCGAATTTCCACGGTGGATGTGATCGACGAAGGCATGATGGAGCACGCAGCTCTCATGCACCGATATATGCCGTTTTTCGATCCTAATCCAGACGCCCGCGGACAAGATTCAGATCGAGAAGTTGTGATTTCCTTGTCGACATCGGCAGCGGCGCAGACATCATAAGATTCGTAGCTATCCGGCTATGTAGACACGGAATTGAACTTCCGTGTCTTTTTTGCTTTTTCCAGATCGATTTTATTTTAGAATATCATTCGACAGATAAAAGAATATTCTTCGACAAAACATGACTATTAAAGTAGAGAAATACGATATAATAGGGATGCAGTCGCACTAGCGTGAAGCGAGCGTGTCCCTCAGTCTACGTTCATAGGGATACTTGAATAGAAGGCGAAATGGGAGGTCGTGATAGGAGGTCACACAGGTAAGGATAGAAACCCAGATGCAAAGAGCTACAATAGTTTAGGTATCGGTTCAAACAAATCGTCAATAGGGGTGTCGTAGTGAGTAGGAAATTATCAAAATCCGTCATCATGTTTATATGTTTTATGCTAGTTTTTGGTGTGTTTTTTCAGCAAAAAGCATTCGTGTCCGCCGCTTCGTCCTCCGGTGCTCTGACCAGCGCCATTCCGAACGAGCCTATAACCGGAGCTGCGTACGGGAATGGAGTTTATGTAGCGGTAGGCTATTACGGCAAAATCCTATCGTCTGCGAACGGGCTTGATTGGCAAATCGCCGCAGACAAAACGAGGCTCGACATCACGTACACGGGTGTCGCTTTTGGTAATAACGCGTTCGTCGCAGTCGGATATGACGGCACGATCATGACGTCGCCGGACGGTGCGGTATGGACGCAGCGGGACTCTACCGTCACAAGCACGATTGCTAGAGTTACATATGTCGCAGGCATCAATAAATTCCTTGCCGTTACCAAAGCAGGAACCTTGCTCACGTCGTCCAATGGCGTTACGTGGACCTCGGCTTCTGTAGGGACGAGCAAAGATCTGACCTCCATCGCATACAACGGAACCGCAATCGTAATTGGTGATTCCGGCGGATCTGTACATACTTCGACGAATGGTATCAGTTGGACGCACACCAAGCTTCCGAATACTTTCTTTATCAATTCCGTTCTCGGTCTTAATAACCGATTCTATGCAAACGATGCGTTGGGGTCGAGTTATACATCTACTGACGGATATAATTGGACATCCGCCAACATAGCTGGTCAAGTTTTCGGCGGCCTCTACGATGGCAGCAAGTATTATTTGTTCGGATATGACGGGACATCGTATGGCGCAGTGTTTACGTCTGGCAAAGCAGATGGCTTGAACTTCACGCAGCAATCCACAAAAAGCACGACAATGACCGCACAAAATGGCTTCTACGCGAACGGGGTCTACATGCAGCTTGGTAACGACGGCATCGTCGTTTCGACCAACGGGACTAGTTGGGATTACGCTTACGGCGGCGTGGTTTCCAGCGTTCTATACGACGGTACAAAATACATAGCTGTCGGGAAACACGGCAACGACGGATTTATTAAAACGTCTACTGATTTTACCAGTTGGACGACAGTTGTTTTGCCGCAGCGAGTTCCAGCACTGAAGTCTATTGCAACCGGAGTGGGTAAATATATTGCGGTGAGCGATTCTCCGGGTACAATGCTCGAATCAACTAACGGAACCACTTGGTCCGTAAACTCTCCTGCTGTTTCGGAGTACGGCTTCACGTCGATCGCCTTTGCAAACGCCACATTCGTGGCAGTCGATGACATTGGGTCCATTTATAGGTTGGCAAATGGCAGTACAAACTGGACACTGGAGAGGGAAGATGTTGTTGACTATAATGCGTTACGGTTCGTTACCTATAGTGGAGCATTTTATGCTGCCGGAGACTCGGGAGTTCTTCAAAAGTCTACGGATAATGGGAACACTTGGACAAGCGCTGTCGGAGAAGTAGTCCCCTCGATAACTACATTCGACAAGCTGAGTTCTAATCAAACGGACATTCCGATCACGTTCACGGCGGACACATTGAAAAAGGTTACCATCAGCAATTATAGCAGTGCTTTGGTTGAAGGTACCGATTATAGCTTATCAGGTACAACGGTGACGATAAGCAAGTCATTTTTATCCAAATTGCCTCTTGGTTGGCAAACCATCGCATTGCACCTAAGCAGTGGCAGTCCATTCAAGAGGGTTGCAGTCAACGTCATTAACACGGCGCCTTCGTTAGGGCAGGTTACGGGTATACAGTTTAAACCGAATGGCGATGCATCGTGGGTGGGGAATATGACTGGAGCGGTTAGTTATGAAGTGCAACTGTACCGTAACGGATCTGTCTGGGGCAGCGCGGTCTCAGTGGCCGCTGGCAGCACAAGCACAAATTTCTTAGCAGCCATGCTTGCTGCAGGAGCGGGCAGTTATACGGTCAAAGTCAAAGCGGTAGGAGATACCGTAAATTATAAGGATGGAACCCAATCGACTATACCTGGATCAGTGACCGTTTATAAGGCACCGATTGAGGATGGAACTGCTATTAAAGAGGGTACAACTCAGAGAGCCGACTTTGATATCCTCGTTAATGCCCAAAATGGGACATACGCAACAGCGAAAGTCGGCGGCGTTAACGTATTGCAAACGCAGTCGGGTACAAAAGTACAGGTTACAGGTGGGAAAGCGACGCTTCCAATTAAGATCGCTGGTTTGTCAGAGGGCGATAACCAAATTGTGATCGCTTTACAAGATGCTTCAGACAACAGAAATTCCGAAGAATTAACGGTTAAGGTGACGAAGGATACAACAGCACCAATAACCGCAACTGAAGATGGAACGGCTGATAAAGCGGGGACTACTCAGACGTCTAACTTCAACGTCATCGTAAATGCGGAGACGGGAGCTGCAGTGACAGCTAAAGTAGGTGGCACAAACGTCCTTCAAACCGGAGCGAGCGTCTTAGCCGCGGGCGGTAAAGCGACGCTTCCGATTGACCTTTCGAAACTTGCGGAGGGAGCGAACAACATTGCAATTGTTGTCACGGATCCGGTGGGCAATGCTTCCGTCACGCTGACTGTCAGCGTAACGAAAGATACCGTAAGTGCGGCAAATGCAGCATTGGCAATCACATACGGTGGTAGTGATTCCGCTACAAGCGTAACGCAAGCAGTAACGTTGCCGACAACAGGAATTAATGGTACGACCGTTTCGTGGTCGTCTAGTAATTCAGCGGTAATTGCAGCGAATGGAGCGGTAACGCGCCCGGCATTCGGAGCTGGCAATGCCACGGTAACCTTAACTGCGACGATTGGCAAAAGTGGAATAAGCCAGACGAAAACGTTCGAGCTGACCGTGCCGGAGCAAGCGCCAACGGATGCGCAAGCAGTAGACGCGGCAAAAACGGCATTAGAAGTCACTTATGGCGGAAGTGATACAGCTGCAAGCGTAACGCAAGCGGTAACGCTGCCAGTGACAGGGCTGCTTGGAACGACAGTTACATGGACGTCCAATAATGCAGCAGTTATCGGAGCGACAGGTGCGGTAACGCGTCCGATATATGGAGCGGGGGATGCAACGGTAACGCTGACTGCGACGATCACTAGAGGCGGAGTAAGCCAGACAAAAGCATTCACATTGACCGTGCAGAAGCTAGCACAGACAGATGTAGAAGCCGTCACCGAAGCAAAAGCGGCATTGGCGATCGCTTACGGCGGAAGTGATACAGCTGCAAGTATTACGCAAGCCGTAACATTGGCGGCAACAGGGCTGAGCGGAACGACAGTAACATGGTCATCCGATGATGCAGCAGTCAATGCAACGACTGGAGCGGTTACGCGTCCAGCATACGGATCGGGCAATGCGACGGTGACGTTGACCGCGACGATCACGAAGAATGCAGCAAGCGAGACCAAGTCGTTCACGCTTACCGTGTTGGAGCTGGCTCAAACGGATGAGCAAGCGGTAAGCGCAGCTAAAGCGGCACTAGCAATTGGTTATGGCGGAAGTGATACGTCTGCAAGCGTAACGCAAGCCGTAACATTGCCAGGAACAGGGCTGAACGGAGTGACAGTGACATGGTCATCCGACGATACAGCAGTTAATGCAACGACAGGTGCGGTAACACGCCCTGCATTTGCATCGGGCAATAGAACGGTAACGTTAACTGCGACGATCACGAAGAATGCAGCAAGCGAGACCAAAATATTCACGCTGACCGTAACGAAGCTGGCACAGACAGATGCAGAAGCAGTAAGCGCGGCTAAGTCGGCATTAGTAGTCGGTTACGGTGGTGGCGATTCCGCTATAAGCGTAACCCAAGCAGTGACACTGCCAGGAACAGGGCTGAACGGAGTGACAGTAACATGGTCGTCCGATAGCTCAGCCATTGATGCAACGACAGGTGCAGTAACGCGTCCGGCGTACGGATCGGGCGATGCAACAGTAACGTTGACAGCGACGATCACGAAGAATGCAGCAAACGAGAGCAAAACGTTCACGCTGACTGTGTTGGAGCTGGCACAGACGGATGCGCAGGCAGTAAGCGCAACGAAAGCGGCACTAGCAATTGGTTACGGCGGCAGCGATTCCGCTACAAGCGTAACGCAAGCGGTGACGCTGCCAGCAACAGGACAAAACGGAGTGACAGTAACATGGTCGTCCGATGATGTAGCAGTAAATGCAACAACAGGTGCAGTAACTCGCCCAGCATACGGTGCAGGCGATGCAACGGTAACGTTGACTGCGACGATCACAAAGAATGCAGCAATCGAGACCAAGACGTTCACGTTGACGGTACCGAAGCTTGCACAAACGGATGCGCAAGCAGTAAGCGCAACGAAGGCGACACTAGAAGTTGGATACGTCGGCAGCGATTCCGCTACAAGCGTAACGCAAGCAGTAACGTTGCCAGCAACAGGGCTGAACGGAGTGACAGTTACATGGTCGTCCGATGATGTAGCAGTAAATGCAGCAACAGGTGCAGTAACTCGCCCAGCATACGGTGCAGGTGATGCAACGGTAACGTTGACCGCGACGATCACGAAGAATGCAGCAAGCGAGACCAAAACATTTACGCTGACCGTAACGAAGCTAGCACAGACAGATGCAGAAGCAGTAAGCACGGCTAAGTCTGCATTAGCAGTTGGATACATCGGCAGCGATTCCGCTACAAGCGTAACGCAAGCAGTAACCTTGCCAGCAACAGGGCTGAACGGAGTGACAGTAACTTGGTCGTCCGATAGCTCAGCCATTGATGCAGCAACAGGTGCAGTAACGCGTCCAGCATACGGTGCAGGTGATGCAACGGTAACGTTGACCGCGACGATCACGAAGAATGCAGCAAGCGAGACCAAGACGTTTACGTTGACGGTAACGAAGCTTGCACAAACGGATGCGCAAGCAGTAAGCGCAACGAAGGCGACACTAGAAGTTGGATACGTCGGCAGCGATTCCGCTACAAGCGTAACGCAAGCAGTAACGTTGCCAGCAACAGGGCTGAACGGAGTGACAGTTACATGGTCGTCCGATAGCTCAGCCATTGATGCAACGACAGGTGCAGTAACGCGTCCTGCATACGGATCGGGAGATGCAACGGTAACGTTGACTGCAACGATCACGAAGAATGCAGCAAGCGAGACCAAGACGTTCACGCTAACCGTAATCCAGCTTGACGAAGTAATACCGCCCGACGTAACACCGCCGGCAGCGCCGACAGTGAACGCAGTGGATAGTGATGACCTCGTCATCACCGGTAGTGCAGAAGTAGGTTCGACCGTAACGGCAAAAGCAGGCGGAACGACGCTGGGAACAGCAGTAGCAACAGGAGGCACGTACTCCATCACGTTGACAGCTGCTCTACCAGCAGCTACACAGCTTGAAGTAACGGCAACGGATGCAGCAAGCAATGTGAGCCTGGCAACGCTGATCACGGTAACAGAAGCAACAGTTGTAACACCGCCAGACGTAACACCACCGGCAGCACCGATAGTGAACGCAGTGGATAGCGATGACCTCGTCATCACTGGTACTGCAGAAGTAGGTTCGACCGTAACGGCAAAAGCAGGCGGAACGACGCTGGGAACAGCAGTAGCAACAGGAGGCACGTACTCCATCACGTTGACAGCTGCTCTACCAGCAGCTACACAGCTTGAGGTAACGGCAACAGATGCTGCTAGCAATGTGAGCTCGGCGACGCTGGTCACGGTAACAGCGGTATTCACCGGCACTCCATCGATACCAAGTGACACCCCGGTGACCTCGACAGACGGTACACTAACGCTTCCTTCAGGCAAATCCGGTAAGGTTAGCCTGAAAGACGATGTTACAATCACGATTCCGGCAGGCGCAACAGACAATAACCTGAAACTAACGATAGACAAAGTGTTGAACACTCAAAATTTAGTTTCGGATGATGATGTGCTAGCCAGTCCGGTCTTCGAGATTCTGAAGAATTTCACGGAGAACTTCAGTAAATCCATCACGTTGACGTTTGCTTTCGATCCGACCAAATTGAGTGGCGATGAGAAAGTAGCGGTCTTCTATTATGACGAAGTGAAGAAGGAATGGGTAAAAGTTGGCGGTGTCCAAATCAACGCCAACCACATCTCCGTAGAGGTCAATCACTTTACGAAATATGCGGTATTCGTTGTCAATCAAACGCCAACGGATCCAACACCAACGATTAACTTTAGCGACATCTCCGGACACTGGGCTGAAGCTACTATCAAGAATGCGGTAAGCAGCGGAATCGTTAAGGGTTACCTGGATGGTACGTTTAAGCCGGGGAAAACCGTTACGCGCGCCGAATTTGCAGTCATGCTGATGAATGCATTGAAGCCGCAAGGAGACGGAGCGAAGCTTACGTTTACAGATACAGCGAAGATCGGAACGTGGGCGCAGAAAGCAGTCGCTCAGGCGGTACAAGCAGGTATCATTAATGGTTATGCTGATGGCAGCTTTGGTCCAAATGAAGAGATTACACGCGCAGAGATGGCGGCGATGATCGCGAAGGCGCTGGGTCAAACAACTAAAGAAGTTGCAGCAACCGACTTCGCAGATGACAAGGTCATTCCGGCATGGGCGAAAGCCAGTATTGCGTACATGAAGAAATCCGACATAATGCAAGGCAAAGGCAATAACCACTTCGCCCCTGGCGACCATGCAACAAGAGCAGAAGCTGTAACGGTTCTGCTTAACATGTTGGCACAGATGAGCAAATAGAGTTTTAAAAAAGGGTTACCCTACAAGCAGTCGAACAAGCTGCTTGTCGGGTAACCCTGTCTCATCCCCCAAAAAAAAGCCCCCAATCTCACATCGAGATTGGGGGCTTGCCTTATATTCCGGAGGATAGCTAATCTCAAGCCTCCATCTTCTGAGCCGAATACAGCTTATAATACCGGCCGCGGCGCGCGAGCAGCTCATCATGCGAGCCGCTTTCGGCGATGCCTTTGTCAGCCACATACATGATGCGGTCGCAGTTCTTAACTGTAGAAAGACGATGCGCGATGATGAACGACGTACGTCCCTTCAACAGTTCGTTCAGTCCCATCTGCACCAGACGCTCTGTCTGCGCATCGATGGACGAAGTCGCCTCATCGAGGATGAGTATCCGCGGATTCGCCAGAAGCGTACGAGCGAAGGAGATCAGCTGCCGCTGTCCCTGAGAGAGCTTCGAACCGCGCTCGTTCACCTCGGTCATGTAGCCTTTCTCGAACTCGCGGATAAACTCATCCGCACAGACAGCCTTGGCAGCCTCGATAACCTCTTCCTCTGTAGCGTCGAGCTTGCCATAGCGGATATTATCAAGGATCGTGCCGGAGAAGATGAAGCTATCCTGCAGCATAATCCCCATTTGACTACGCAGTGATTTTAGCTTGATTCGAGAAATGTCGTGACCATCGATGCGAATTTGTCCGCCCGTGATGTTGTAGAAGCGCGAGATCAGGTTGACCACCGTTGTCTTACCTGCACCGGTTGGACCAACGAGTGCGATGCTCTCTCCTGCTTTGACATCAAACGAAAGGTTCTGCAGAATATTGTGCCCCGGATCGTAAGCGAAGGTCACATCGTCGAAGGTGACACTCCCTTGGATAGGCGGCAATTCCTTCGCATTCGGCACGTCGCTAACTGTCACCGGCTCATCGAGCGTCTCGAAGATACGCTCCAGATAGGCGACAGAGTTGATGAAGCTGTTGTACAAGTTCGAAATATTAAGGATCGGCTGCCAGAAGCGCGAGGCGTAGCTGCTCATCGCGAGAATAACGCCGAACGTAACCTCTTCTGGTCCGAGCGCCAGCAAACCAACGAAATAGATTGCTGTCGTGACAGTCGTCGCTAAGTTATCTACCGAGAACGGGACTAGAAAGTTCAGATACATCGTTCGCATCCACGCACTGCGGTAGTTGCTGGACAGCCGCGTGAAGATGCCTTCGTTATGCTTCTCACGGGTGAAGATTTGCGTAACGCGAATGCCGCTGATGCTCTCCTGCAAGTAAGCGTTCAAGTTGGAGCTCTTGTTGGATACCGACTGCCATGCCCGGCGCTGCTTGGTCTTGATGAGCATGATGATACCTAGGAAGACAGGCAAACCGCCCAGAATGACAAAAGATAACTTCACATCAACAGCGAACATAAAGATGGCGATGAAGAGCAAGTTCATAATTTCAAGAATCAAGTTGATAATCCCGTTGGACAGCACGTCCGATACGGAGTTGACGTAGTTGACGACCCGAATGAGGATCTTACCTTGTGGGCGATCGTCATAATATTGAAACGGCAGCTCCTGCAAGTGTTTGAACAAGTCCGTCCGGATATCGAAAATGATATCCTGTCCGACACTCGTCATCATACGCGAGCGGATTGTGGCCAAGATGACACTGACGACGATGGTACCCAGAGTGAGCAGCGACCATCCGACGAGCGCTTCCTTGTTCTTAGCAGGAATCGTGACGTCGACGACGTGCTGCATAATGAGAGGCGCGGAGAGCGCGATCCCGGCTGACAGGGCGCTCAGGATGAACGCGATGATCATCGGCTTTTGCTGCCTTCTGATGTAGACCAGCGCACGCCGGAAATGTCGGATATTAAACGGTGACTCTAAATTCTCATCAATATCGAACTTATTTCTAGCCATGAGCGATCGCCCCCCTTCCGATGCCTTCGATTTGCAGCTTGAATACGTCGTAATAATAACCGCGCTTAGCTAGAAGCTCCGCGTGCGTGCCCTCTTCAATGACACGTCCATTGTCCAAAATAAGAATGCGATCCGCCTGCGCCGTCGTGGATACACGCTGGGCGATAATGATCTTCGTACAAGGGAAGTCCAGCTCGCGCAGACTCTTCTGGATATGCTCTTCCGTTTCCAAATCGACAGCCGACGTAGTGTCGTCGAGGATGAGGATCGGTGGCTGCACGGCCAAAGCCCGAGCCAGAGCGATACGCTGTTTCTGTCCGCCTGATAGACCGACGCCGCGTTCGCCAACGACGGTGTTATAGCCTTCCGGCATTTTGCGAATGAAGTCTTGGGCAGCGGCAAGCTGTGCGAACTTATAGACATCCTCTTCCGGTATATCCGGATTGCTGTAGGCAATGTTGCCGTCAATCGTATCGGAGAACAGCAGGACATCCTGCGTCGCGATGCCGATATTGCCGCGCAGCTCGTCGAGCTCCAGTTTACGAACATCCTTGCCGTCCACCAAGACGCGGCCTTTCGCAACGTCATAGAAACGCGGGATGAGGTTAATGAGCGTCGTTTTACCGGATCCCGTCGCACCCATAATGGCGATCGTTTCGCCGGGCTCGATCGTGAAGTTGATGTCTTCAAGCACCGTCACATTGTCATACTTAAAGCTCACATGCTCGAACTGGATTCGGCCATGATAACGGCTCTTAACCGTGGCATTGTGATTGTTGACGATTTCAGGATGCGCGTAGTAGACCTCGATGATCTTGGTAAGGCTCGCGAAGAACCGCTGAATATCATTGATAATGATACCAATGCTGCGCATCGGGTTGGATAGTCCCCAGACGAGTGCGGAGAATGCCGAGAATTCCCCAAATGTAATCCGCCCGTTCATGACGAACAGACCTCCTGCCAGCATCAGAATAACGCTGAATCCCTGAGAGAAGATCTCCAAGTATGGGAAATAGTCCAGCCAGACCAAGGCGGCTTTCTTATTGGCCTTCGAGTAATTCACGCTTTTCTCCGTGAATTTGTTGATTTCGAATTCCTCGCGCGCGAATGCTTTGACCACGCGATTACCCGCGATATTTTCCTGCGTTGTCGTATTCAGCTGCGATAGGCGCTCCCGCAGATCCACATACATCGGACGTACGCGTCTGGCGAATATGAATGCCACGATGCCAATCGGAGGCGACAGGATGAGCAGCCACCACGTCAGCTCTGCGTCGATATAGAAGAAATACACCACTGCTGCAATAAATACCGTTAGCGACTCAATGATCGTTTTGATGATCCACGCCAAGGAATGCCGGACCATCTCGAGGTCGCCCGTCATTTTGGTCATGAGATCCCCGGTACGATTGCGATCGTAATACTTCATGTCCTGGCCCTGAATCTTGTTGTACAGGTAGATCCGGACACGGTAAAGCATGTTCTGTGAAGCGCGTTCATACAGCAAGGTCGTAAAATAGGACAGACTCGTGCGAAGCAAGGAGAAGCCGATCATGCCCAAACAAAGACCGATCAGCAGTGCCCGTTCGTCTGTCAGATTACGTGCTGCATCATCGCCAGCGATGAATAGATCGACAATACGCTGTCCGATGTAAGGATTAATAATGGTGAGCGAGGAGCCCACCACCGATAGGCATAATGCGAAAATATAACGCGTGCGATCGCCTATCAGGTTGTGCCAAAGCCACTTGAATTGAAACATGTGATCACCGACTTCTGTAAGTTTCTAGATTTTGAGTATCCGAATGCCGCCTTCAGTTCGATTGGGCTGTTCTCCGGTCAAAAAACTATGGAAATTATAACACAAATATTTGGAAATCGATCGAAAAAATTTATTTTGTTCTGGGACTCTCTGTCAGTATGTGAGTCATCGCGTGAGCGAATGCACGCTCGATTCTTATGGAAAATTTTAAATAATCATCAAGGATAATGGTAAAAAGTGTCGAATTAGAACAAAATGTCGAGCTTGGCGGCTTCTTGTCCGATCCGGCGATTTAAGCGAAGTTGAAACTACGCGTCTGATCTTCCGTAATCCAGATTAAGGAATCGGAAATATGTTGCGATCAAGCCGCGTACATTGGAATGAACCTGGATGGAGGAGCATGGTCGATGGGAACTAAATTCGTAAAGCTGCTGGGTGTGATCGTGGTCATCGCGGCTTTGAATATTGCGGTATTCTCGCCCGGATTGATGGGAGTTGCGATCGGGGAGCGTCCCTTCGATTCGGCTCTCGGCGTTACTTTGCTTCTGGCGAGCGGTATAGCGCTTCTGTACGGAAGCTTTACGCTCCTGTTTAAACAGCAAGAGAAGCTTCCGCTCAAGCAGCTTCAAACGAGAGAAGACTTCCAGGAGGCGCTCACTAGGTATAAACGAGTGAAGGTGCTGCAGGAGGATATGGCTTATGCCTTGGAGCAGATGGAGCGGATGAATAAGAAACAGGACACCTTGCTGAACGTTCTCGGGCAGCGATTTGATCCCAATGAACTTAGTTACAAGAAATTCGCCTCGGTGACGCGAGAGGTGGAGAAGTTATTTTACCTGAACGTGAGAAGTATCTTGAATCGGTTAAATATGTTCGATGAATCGGAGCTTCAGCATGCCGGAGGAGGTCGGAAGCCTTCCCGGATTTCCCCTGAGCTTCTCCAAGTGAGAGCGGGGATCGTGGGCGAGCAGCTGACATTCGTCAAGCTATCGCTGGAGTCGAACGAAGAGATGTTGATCAAGCTGGATAAGCTGCTGCTTGAAATTTCGCGCTTGGACAGCTTCGAGCCGAGCGAAATCGATCAGATGCCCTGCATGCAGGAGATCGACTCGTTGATCAAGCAGACTAAATATTACAAACAGTGAGAGGTGCGGTTATGTCCAAACAGAGCAAGTTTTTGTTGATATCGATTGTGATCTTGGGTCTCGTATTCGTCCTTGTGTATTATGGCATCAATCTGACCTCGAACTTAGGCAAGTCCAAAGCGGAGGTCACTTCCGAGAACGCGGGCAAGCAACTAAGCAATCTGTACGAAGACATTTCCGTTACGACCGCGGAGCCGGTGAAAGGACAGATCGATCTGGATCCCATCGACGTGGCGGCCTCATTGCCGGACATCTCCAAGTTCCCGATTACGGTGAACAGCACAACGGATCATTTCGTTGAAATCTTCTCCTCCACGGAGAAATCGGGGACCGGCGTTGACGGCTGGTTAACCGAAGTTGCTACGGAATTCAATAAGGCCGGCATCGAGGTAGACGGAAAGCCCGCATCCGTGAAGATAAGAAACATCGCCTCCGGAACGGCAACCGATTATATCAAGACCGGCAAATATGTTCCGGACGCGTTCACGCCTTCCAATGAACTATGGGGCAAGATGGCGGAAGCGAGCGGAGTCAAGACGCAGCTCATTGCGCCGCGCCTCGTCGGCAATGTTCCGGGCATCGTCATTGCCAAGGCCAAGTACGACGCATTGGTCGACAAATATGGATCGGTCAATGTCAAAACCGTTACCGAAGCCATTGCGAACAATGAGTTTTCGATGGGGTATACCGATCCTTTTGCCAGCTCGACCGGACTCAACTTCCTCGTCACGGCACTTCATACCTTCGATAATGCCAATAGCCTGAGCGACAAAGCCGTTCAAGGGTTCGAGAAATTCCAAGCGAACGTACCGTTTATCGCTTCAACTACCCTTCAGATGCGGGACGCGGCCAAGTCAGGCATGTTGGACGGCTTCGTGCTGGAGTATCAGACGTTCGTTAATGCGCCGGAATTGAAGAGCGGCTATGTATTCACACCGTTTGGTGTTCGGCATGACAGTCCGCTATTCGCTTTAGGGGATCTTCCGCAAGAGAAAATCGACATCATCAAGAAATTCGCTGAATTCGTGACCCAAGACAACTATCAACAAATGGCCAAGGACAAAGGGTTTAACCAGCTAGAAGAGTACAAATCCGAACTGGACGTCATGGACGGCGCAACGCTATCTTCCGCCCAGAAGCTGTGGAAAGAGAAGAAGAACGGAAGCAAACCGATATCAGCCGTCTTCGTAACCGACATCTCCGGAAGCATGGACGGCGAGCCGCTTGCCCGCCTGAAAGAATCGCTGCTGAAAGGGCAGAAGTATCTCGGCCGGGATAACAGCATCGGACTCGTCTCGTACTCGAGCGACGTATCCATCGATGTGCCGATCGGCAAATACGATGCGATTCAGCAATCGTTGTTCGTGGGAGCCGTGAACAATCTGCAATCCGGCGGCGGAACGGCGACTTTCGATGGCATCATCGTTGCGCTCAAGATGCTTGAAGACCAATTGCTTGTTAATCCGAATACGAAGCCCGTTATTTTCGTCCTAAGCGATGGGGAGACGAACGAGGGACACTCGCTCAACGACATCAAAGAGCTGGTCGAAATCTACAAAGTTCCGATCTACACCATCGGCTACAATGCCAACATCAAAGCGCTTCAAAGCATATCGAGCATTAACGAGGCGGCAAGCATCAACGCGGATACGGACGATGTCGTTTACAAGATCGGCAACCTGCTCAACGTTCAGATGTAATGCCCAACCCTAAAGGAGGAATTCGATGTCATTCTCGATGGAAGTCGCCAGCCCGGAGCAAATCAAACAGGTAATCGAAGAAGAGGTCAAACCGGTCCCCGAAGAGATCGCCAAGCTCAAGGAAATCGCAGATAATAACGTCTCCACCATTATGGCTTTAGATACGGAATCGCTCGAGAAACGGAAGGAGATTCTCCAATCGATCGACGCTTTCGGATTGAATACGATGAAATCATCCTCAGATAAGAACTCGCTGCTCCAAGTGTCGGTCGGCAATCTCTCGAAGACGGGCGATGACGGCGGGCAGGTTGCCAAAGGGTTATCCGAGCTTCATACGCAGCTGAAGGATTTGGACCCGAGCGTTGTGGATTTTGCCAAAACGGGTATTCTCGGTAAATTGTTTAATCCGCTACGCGCCTACTTCCTCAAATATCAGAAGGCCGATGCGGTGATCGCCGACATCGTCGTCTCCTTGGATAAGGGGAAAATGACGCTCAAGAACGACAATACGACGCTTGAGATCGAGCAGCAGACGCTTCGGGAGTTAACCAAGAAGCTCCAGAAGGAAATCCAGCTCGGCATCATGATGGACGAATCCATCGCAACGCAGATCGCTGCGGCGACAGCTCGCAATGAAGATCCGGATAAGATTCGATTCATCACGGAAGAAGTCTTGTTCCCTCTGCGCCAGCGTGTCATGGACCTGCAGCAGATGTTAGTCGTTAATCAGCAGGGGATTATGGCGATCGAGGTCGTCATCCGCAACAATAAAGAGCTTATTCGCGGCGTTGACCGCGCGAAGAATGTGACCATATCGGCACTGCGAATTTCCGTTACGGTCGCCAGCGCCCTCTATAACCAGAAGATCGTATTGAAGAAGATTGAGCTGTTGAACCAAACGACAAATGAATTAATCGCCGGTACTTCCCGCATGCTGAAGGAGCAGGGAGCAGAAATACACAAGCAGGCGCTTAATGCGAGTATTTCGGTAGACACGCTGAAACAAGCGTTTACGGATGTCCTCGCTGCGCTGGATTCCATCAGTACGTATAAGAAAGAAGCGCTCCCCAAAATGCGCGAAACGATCGGTCAATTCCGTGAGCTGGCGGACGAAGGCGAGAAACAGATTCAGCGGATGGAGAAGGGGCAGAAGCTGGGGATTTAGAACGGAATCATACAAGGAGGCTATCCTGAAGGTCGAATGACGACTCCGGGATAGCCTCTTTTTCGTAAGCTACAAAAACTCCTGATCCAGATCATCTTCCGCCCCGGTATACACCGAGATGAGGACGATGC
Organism: Paenibacillus sp. J22R98; assembly: GCF_059383835.1. Classification (NCBI taxonomy): domain Bacteria; kingdom Bacillati; phylum Bacillota; class Bacilli; order Caryophanales; family Paenibacillaceae; genus Paenibacillus; species Paenibacillus sp. J22R98. The sequence goes on along the minus strand of NZ_JBXENW010000009.1, from coordinate 33,082 downwards.
TGATACCCTCGCTGACATTGGTTACCCTATGGGGAGTGGAGGCGTTCCAGCTGAAAGAGTCGCCTGATTCCAGGACGGCGGAATCTTCCCCTTGCTCGGCTAGAATTTTTCCTTGGACGACGAGATGAGACTCCTCCCCTTTATGTGCATGGGGGGCTGCTCCTGTCGATGCGCCGGGCGGGAGCTCCACGAGCATCATTCTCATCCCTCGGGTCGAACTGAGATGCTCTACCTTGAGCTTTTCGATACCGCTTGTCGTCACGTTGCGGTCGTCCTTGCGGACGATCGTCATTCGTTCGTCCTTCTTCATGAGCAAGTAAGTTAATGGCACGTTCAGCGCCATAGCGATGTTATCCAGTGTGGATATCGAAGGTGATGTTTTATTCGTCTCGACTTGGCTCATGAAGCCTTGCGACAAACCGGTTTCTTCACATATTTGGGCGATCGTGATGTTTTTGCGTTTGCGTATTGCGCGAATGGCGGAACCGATGTCCATCAGGATCACCTGCCTTTAAATATTAGTAATACCGAATATAATTACATATTAACAATAAATTCATTGACATACTAGTGGGGTGGAGTTATATTAGCCATATAAAAAATAATTCATTATTACTAATATTCAAGCGAGCGTAATGAGGAGGTTGATTATAGTGAGTTTGACTTATGAATACGATATCCATCTACCGTCCAACATGGATCCAAACCAGAAATACCCGGCGATTTTCACCCTTCACGGGAAAGGCTCGAATGAGCAGAACATGCAGGGATTAGTGGCTCCGTTGTCCGGTGATTTTATTATCGTCAACATTCGGGGAGACCTTCGTTTAGGAGCGGGATACCAATATTACGAGCTGAAGGGATTGGGCAATCCAATTCGGGAAAGCTTCGATCGGGCTGTTCATCAGCTGGAGGCATTCATCCACTATGCGACAGAGAAGTATCCGATTGACGCTGCTGGGCGATACTTGCTCGGCTTCAGCCAAGGCGCGATTCTAGCCATGACGCTTGCGCTAACGATGGGCGAGCAATTGAAAGGAATTGTAGCTTTGAACGGCTATGTACCGGAATTCGTGAAGACGGAATACACGCTGCAGCCTGTAGATCAAGTATCCGTGTTTATCTCGCATGGTGAGTTCGATTCCGTATTCCCGGTCCGGATAGGTAAGGACAACGCGGAGTATTTTGATAAAATAACGCCGAACTGTACATTCAAGATTTATCCCACCGATCATGGTGTATCGGAAGCAAATCAAAGGGACTTCGTAAGCTGGATTCAAGCAGATATACAACGATAAACCAAACGACTAAAGGAGTGAACAACTATTATGATGCCATCTTATTTCATTGCTCATGGCGCACCGTCTCTTGTTCTCGAACAGCATGACTATACCGAATTTCTGAAGCAGTTCGCCGATACACTGCCATCCAAACCAAGAGCGATCGTCATTTTCTCCGCACACTGGGAAAGCAGAACGCAAGCCGTCAGCACCGTGGATACGTACTCCACTATTTATGATTTTTCCGGTTTTCAAGATGAACTATACAAGATAACTTACCCGGCTCAAGGTGACCTTGCGATTAGCGGGGAGATTGGGCAGCTATTCGAGAAGAACGGTATCCCTAGTGCCATGGATTCGGAGAGAGGGCTGGATCACGGGGCATGGGCGGTGCTGAAGCTGATGTATCCCGCTGCCGATATTCCGGTCATTGCCTTGTCCGTCAACCGATTCCTGACGAATGAGCAGCAGTATCAGATTGGCAAGGCGTTGTCGGCGCTCAGGGAGCAGGATGTTCTGATCCTTGGCAGCGGCGGGATCGTTCATAACCTGCGCATGCTGAATTGGCGCGGAGGAAATACACCGGAAGAATGGGCCTTTACCTTCGACAAGTGGATTCAAGATAAGCTGGAAAAGTGGGATCTGGAAGCGTTGTTCAACTATGAAGAGCTGGCACCGTATGCCAAAGAAGCGGTTCCGACGAATGAGCATTTCATCCCGCTGCTTCTTGCGATGGGAGCCGGTGACAGCAGCAGGCAAGCGAAGCTGCTGCATCGCAGCTATCAGCTTGGGACATTGAGCCTGAACTGCTGGGAATTCAAGTAAGTACAAAAAGACCTCTGCATATGGCATATGCAGAGGTCTTTTATCTATAATGAATGAGTTTCAGAAGCAGCAATTCCGTAGCGATTAAGCGCTCTGGAAGCAGATTCTCTCATTCTAGCCTGTAGATGTTCCCCTTCGCTGATCCTTACCCGCAACCCGAGGAAACGGATTTTGGATAATAGAAATTCGCTCTCGTCGGCCGGATAAGAAAGATGAATACGGTATTGAGCGGCAGTTTCGTCATAGGACACGGACTTCTCGAAGCAAGAGAATGCGTATAAGATGCGAGATAGCTCTTCATTATAGCTTGGGACGACTTGTATGATGGCATGTTGTTTGCGTGATTCCAACAATTGATGTAATATTTTTTTAAACTCCGCCACTTTGTCTGCCGACAGTTCAGTGCCTTCGACATCGACGATATTGTGAAGCTTAGTGGACATGAGCGAGCGACCTCGGGCACTGTACCACAGTAAATACCACTCTCTCTTGAACATGTTGTATTCGAGTTTGTATGGAAAGCCGCTTTGATTCGCTTTTACTCCGCCGTGTTTCATGCGATAGGAGAGTCTGATGCCTTGGTTTAGCATTAGCATACGCCGAAGCGTGCGAAGCAGCGGATGATAGACCTGGCGCTCTTTACTCTTGGCTTTCTCCATAATAATATCGCGTATTTCCGTCGAAGCTTCATTCTCCAGCAGCTGGTTCAGTTTGTGCAGCGTATCCGTTGTAAAGGCATCCGCAGAAGTGGCGTGCTCCAGCATCATTTTTAGCCATGTTCGTTCTTGGGAGGTCAGTGCAAAGGAACCGGCTTCATCAAGGCGGGACATGATCTGATAATTAAAGATTTTCTCGAACAGGTTCATAATAGCCCTGAATCTCCTTCCACTCCGCAATGAATTCCCGTCTTAGCCACGCCGGCTCCAGCACCTCGCAGCTCGATCCGAAGCTTCGCAGCCATGGTTTGATCTCGTAAATGCCATTCACCGTAATTTCGAAGAGGAAGGTGGACTCCGTTTCTTCCGTAATCGTCCCCCATTGTCCCTGTGCCTCGACGCGTTCTCGTACAAAATTAGCCCCGGATCGTTCGGGATTATAGAAGCGGGCCGCAACCTTCAACGGGCGCAGGGTGTCCGTTACCCAGCTGTATTTCATCTGCTCTAAGACCGTATGTAAACGTTGGTCGAATTCCTCTTGCGTGACGACCTCGCCTTCCTCAAGCTGCGTCAAACCTTCCATTCTGAACTTCATAATGCCTCGTTGCCCATGACAGATTAAGTACCACCTGCCGTACTGATGATCGTAAACGACACGCAGCGGCAGTGCCGATTGCAGGGTGCCTTCGGTTTCTCGTTCGAAGAGGGGATTGGAATTTTGCGAGGCGTAGCTCTTCCCTTTCTTAGGTGACAGGTAGAGAAACTGAAGCTTCTTGCGTTGCCGAATGGCTTTGAAAATCGTATATAAATGCGCTTCATCCAATATCCGAGAATGGTAATGGTACTTGTAGCGATGCGTTTCCCCGGTGTCCGGATTGAAGCCTCTTTTATTTAGCGCTTTCTTCAAAGTAGCCCGAAGCAGGAAGCCTTGAACGGAAGGGACCTGCGTATTCGCGATGACATCGACGTAATCGAACAGATCAAGAAGCTCATCGTCGGATAGTCGATCGATTAAATCGTTGGCCGCTTTATAGCGGTAAGGGCGTCCTCCGTCCAAGCGGACGATAACACCGACCTCTTCCAGGTATTTGAGATCCCCTCGAATCGTCTTCTCATCCGGAATCGGATAGTCGGCAGGCATCTGCTCGCTGCAATGGTCCTGCAGGTTCTTGGCGGTAAGTTCTTGGGCTTGCAATGCGTTTAACAGTTGCGTAAGCCGGATGCTCTCCGTTTCTTTCAGCGACTTCGCGCGAAATAAGAACAGAAGCAGCGGGTCGGCGGATTCGTAATAGTTGTATTGAAATCCATCGGATAAGACGGATCCCTGCTCTTGAGATAACCCTTGTTTAAGCGTGCCGAGCATCTCTTTGAGGCTGCGAAGCGTCTTGTCATAGGTATGCACGGAGATACCGAGCCGGTTGGCGAACTGCTGTCTGTTATAAGCGCCGCCGGCGAGCGCCAGCATGCGCAGGAATTGAATCTCTTTATCGAAGCTCTCCCTAGCCACTCGCTTCCCTCCAGCCTGTTTAGGTAACTTATGCTCTATATTGTATCAAGGACCAAAGTTGGGGGATATGGAAAATTTTTATCGATCGCCATACTTCCGCCCTGTTCCCGAGCGACTTTATCGGCGAAAATCAGATCTATGAAGCCGAGTGCTTAAGATTAATAAAGAAAGGAATGTTGAAGCATGCATGAGATGAATCGACTCGATTGGATACAATTACTAACTAACATGGAACAGCGGATTAACAAGCAGCAAGAGAGCACGGGTTCTAAGCACTTTATCATTCCATTTCATAGAGGCACTCTTTATAAACGCAAATCCGTTTCGGGTAGTCGGTTGTTGTCCACAGCCTGACTCCGTTAAGGATGGATTACATACGCGTACTTATAAAGACTGCTTGATGCCGAGCGGTCTTTTTCTATGGCTGAATGTGCTGTAGGAAAGGATCTTAAGCAACAGGGGTCTTTTTTGTTAGGATCCCTGCAAAGTACATATCGCTATAAACTTCAGCTTAGAGAACCAACACGCGGCGTGGTGGTGAAAAGGAATAACACACAGACCTTTCAAGTCTGGATGTGCGGGTTCGAGTCCCGTCCACGCCACCAAATCTACAACAAATTTCTGCGTCGGCATACTTTCGCCATGTTCGATAAGGCAGGGATGAGAGAAGATAAGAGCAGGAAAAACGGAGGGACGAACAATGGAACACATACATAGCATCATCAAGAATGAATTGGCTCGCTTGGAGCAAGAGGAAGAGATTTGCATCTTGTACGCATGCGAATCGGGAAGCCGAGCTTGGGGATTTCCTTCGCAGGATAGCGATTACGATGTTCGGTTCATCTATATTCGGCGACCGGAATGGTACTTGTCCATCTTCGATAAACGAGATGTCATCGAACGCCCGATCAGCGATATGCTCGACATTAGCGGTTGGGATATACGCAAAGCGTTGAACCTGTATCGGAAGTCGAACCCGCCGCTGTTAGAGTGGCTGCAATCTCCAATTCAATACGCAGAGAAACTTAGCCTGGCTGAGCAGCTCCGTCAACTTTCACCGCTTACCTTTTCGCCAAAGTCCTGCATGTATCACTATCTGAACATGGCCCGCGGCAACTATCGGATGTACCTGCAAGGGGAGCGGGTTCGGATCAAGAAGTACTTCTATGTATTACGGCCAGTGCTCGCTTGCGAGTGGATTAAGCGATATGGCGAAATGCCGCCAATGGAATTTGAAGTGCTCGTGGAACGTCTAATTCCGAGAGACAGCGAGTTGTGGGAGAGCATTCAACAATTACTGGTGCGAAAGAAAGCAGGCGAAGAATTGGACATTGAGCCTCGGTTACATCCCATCAATACGTATTTGGAAGAACAACTAGAGCACTTCGAACGGACAGCAGTAATGTTAACAAAGGAAGAGAGCCAATTAGGCGAGCATCTGGATGCGTTATTCCGCTCAACCTTACAAGAAGCTTGGCAATGATAATGAATGGGAGTTGTTAAATATGGCTTATCAAACAATAGATGGTGTAAGAGTCTGGGGAAGCCCGGACCCGGGGGCGATGTCGCAAGCGAAAACTTGTGCCGAGCACGGTAATGTCGTCCAAGCGCTGTTGATGGCTGACCATCACAAAGGGTACAGCCAGCCGATTGGCGGCGTAGTCGTTTATGACGGACAAATATCGCCTTCGGGCGTCGGCTACGACATTGCGTGCGGTAACAAGGCGGTTCGAACAAACCTTATGGCCGCGGATATCAAGCCGAAGTTGTCTAAGATGATGGATCAAATTGCAAAGAAGATCTCTTTCGGGGTTGGACGCGTCAACAGTGAGAAAGTCGATCACGACTTGTTCGATGATCCGGATTGGAGCGTTTATGCATCCATTGGCCGGCAGGAATATGACAAATTGAAGGCCCTCGCTCGCGATCAACTGGGAACGGTCGGGAGCGGGAATCACTTCGTGGATCTGTTCGAGGAGCAAGGAACGGGTAGACTGTGGGTTGCTAACCATTTTGGCAGTCGGGGGTTCGGTCACAAGACGGCAAGCGGTTTTATCAATTTGGCCGCTGGGCGGGAATTTCTTGCGAATGCACCGGGAGAGAAAATGGATCAGCCTCCCGTTCTGCTCGACATCGACAGCGAGCTTGGCGATATGTACTTCCGAGCGATGAAGATCGCGGGCAGGTATGCTTATGCGGGTCGCGATTATGTAATCGATCAAGTGCTGGCGGTTGTCGGAGCTCAGGCGGATTTTGCGGTGCATAATCATCATAACTACGCATGGCTTGAGTCCCATAATGGGAGGGATTCGATCGTCGTTCGTAAAGGGGCAACGCCTTCGGCTCCGGGACAAATGGGGTTCATCGGTGGCAGCATGGGCGATATATCGGTCATTGTGCGGGGGAAGGATACGGATGAGAATCGCGATTCCTTTTACAGCACCGTTCACGGAGCGGGACGGATTATGAGCCGTACTCAAGCCGCTGGCAAAATGAACTGGAAGACGCGGACTCGCTCCGGCGGCCAAATTTCCACCGCGCAAATGATGCAAGCCGTTAATGAATACGGCGTCGAGCTGCGTGGGGCCGGAACAGACGAAAGTCCGTTTGCCTATCGTAAACTCCAAGAAGTATTGGACGCGCATTCGGAGACCATTGACGTACTCCACGTGCTGAAGCCAATCGGCGTTTGTATGGCTGGAGCAGATGAATTTGATCCATATAAGGATTAAGGTTACGTATAAACGCAAAGGGGTAATAGGGATTGTTATCAGCAATGGTTGTACGACTGCCAAATCCTAAATCACCTTTCACAAGGAGGGGCTACCATGCAAATGATCGTTGAGTGCTCGAATTGTGGTCGCAAGAATCAGGTAGATGCATTGAAAGTGAAAGCTGCTCTTTGTGACTCCTGCAAGGAACAGCTGGTCGACGAGGATGTGATTCCCGCTGCCTTCTCCGATGATGAGATTGCAGCAGCAGTAGAGGCAGCTCCATCCGGTGTTGTAATCGAGGAAGTCGAAACAGACAAGCATATTTCCAGAATTGGTAATCATGAAGAGCAAGTGAACTATGTGAACAAGGGCTTCTGGTCCAAAGTGAAGAAGTATGCGGCAAAAGTGCCTTTCTCCCACGAAGCCGTATCGATGTACTATTGTGCGACGGACCCAGCTACACCGACTGCTGCGAAAGTAACAGCGATAAGCGCTCTTGCATACTTCATACTTCCGATTGACGTGATCCCTGACTTTATTCCCGTCGCAGGTTTTGCAGATGATGGGACAGCGGTATTTATAGCCTATAAAGCGATAACCATTCATATTACGGAAGAGCATCGTGCAAAGGCTGCGCAGTTTTTCGCGGAATAAACAAGCAAGCCCTCTCTACATGGAGAGGGCTTTGCTCATTTAGCCAGCCTCAATCTACAACCTCTTCGGTACCATCAAGCTAATCGTAGTCCCTTCCCCCACAACTGAAACCACTTCAAGCTGACCGCCAATACCGCGAGCTCGCTCTTCCATGCTGAAGAGTCCAACGCCCTGCCGGTTCAAATTCGAAATGAAACCTTTCCCACGATCCAGGATTCGAATGAAAACTTGCTCCTCTGTTTCTGACACATCCACCACAGCATCGGACACCGCGGCGTATTTGGCCACGTTAGTCAGCGCCTCCTGAACAATGCGATACAGAGCAGTCTCGATCCGCGTGTCCAGACGAGTGCGCAACGTGCATGTGAATTGGACTTGAATATCGTAATGCTGCTTGTAATTATCGATATACGTTCGCAGCGCGGGGATGACGCCTAAGTCATCGAGCACGGAAGGGCGCAAATCCCACGCCAGGCTTCGCACTTCCTCGATAATCGTCGATACTGACTGCCGAATTGTCGACAGCTCAGATTGATCGATTTGTTGTTCCCCAATCAGCTGGTCCAATTGAATTACAAGCCCGAACAAGCTTTGCCCAATGCCGTCATGCAGCTCCCGCGAGAAACGCTGCCGCTCCGTCTCCTGAATGTGCATAACGCGCTTCATCATTTCCTGAAGCTCCTCTTCCACTTTCTTCAGCTGCGTAACCTCGTTGCGGATGGCCAAATATTGATAGGGAAGCCCATCGTTATCGACAAAAGGCATGATGGTCGTGTTCACCCAATAAATACTGCCGTCCTTCGCCCGATTTCTAATCTCTCCGCGCCACACCTGACCGGATTGAATGGTCCGCCATAGATCCTCGAAGAAGGCTTTGCCGTGAAACCCTGAGTTAATAATCCGGTGATCCTTGCCGATCAATTCGTCGCGCGTATATTGGGAAATCTCGCAAAACTTATCGTTTACATATTGAATAATCCCGTGGCGATCGGTAACGACCACGATCGACGATTCATCGAGTGCCAGTTTCACGTCCGTCAGTTGCTTCAGCATTTGATGCAAATCTTCACGGAACGCAGGCTCGGTAATATGATCGTCGAGACGCGCCAGAAGAGAATGGACCTTTTGCCCGATGACCTCCGGATAAGACTGGCTGCTATTCATAGCTCAACAGTCCTCTCTCCACGGCATAGCGTACCAAGTCCGGCCGTGTGCGCAGCCCAAGCTTGTCCATCAGGTTGCTTTTGTGCGTTTCAATGGTTTTGACACTGATCACAAGCTGTTCGGCGAGCTCTTTATTGGAGAAGCCCTTGGCGATCCCGACCAACACTTCCTGCTCACGGTCAGACAATGAGGCATAGCTCCCCGTATTCTCACCCTGACGCAGCTTCTCCAAATACTCATTCATCAGTCGTTTCGTAGCGGTCGGATATAGGTAGGCGTTCCCATCGGCAATCGACTGGATCGCGGTAATTAACTCTTCGTACGGAGCGCTTTTCAAAATATAACCGGAGGCGCCGGCATGAATCGCTCGGAATAAATATTCGCCGTCGTCATGCATCGTAAGAATAAGGACATAGGTTTCCGGCAGAAGCGCCTTCAACTCTCGCGTTGCGGTCATGCCGTCTTTGCCGTGAGGCATGCTTAGATCCATTAACACCACATCCGGCTTCAGTTCCTGTGCGAGGCGAATGGCTTCATCCCCGTCTGCTGCATCACCGACGATACACATGTCATGCTTGCTATCCAACAGCGATCGCAATCCCGACCGAACAACGACATGATCGTCTACGATGACTATACGAATCATAAGAGGTTCCTCCCTCTGGCTTCTCTCTATTAACTAGACTAGTCCTCAATCCTCTCATCTTACCAAGTTGCTGTCCAAAAATGAACCTTAGCGCCATGCCGGGGTTTTCAGCAGGGAGGCATCAGGGTTTTTAAGCCGATAGATCAGGGAAGTTCCCGATATACGGTAGTGGCGCGAATCGCTACAATTAATGGAATTGAAGAGGAGTGATCACGATGATCCAAGTCAGCGCTGAACGAAGAAAACAGATCGATTACATAGGCATTACGGAAGAGGATCTTCAATTACTGCAATCGCAAGCCGGCATATTTAATCAAATTACGAATTCCGTCGTGGACGAATTATATGACCGCGTACTCAAACAGCCGGAGTTGGTTGAGATTATTAATAAACACAGCACAGTCGACCGGTTGAAGGGGACGCAAATTTGGTATTTTCAATCGATGACGGAAGGCCGAATCGATGAAGAGTTCATCAAGCGGCGCCTGTTTATCGGCAATGTGCATTCCCGAATCGGATTGACGACGACCTGGTACCTCGGCACCTACATGCTGTATCTCGATATTGCAACGAAACACATGCAAGCTGCTGCTCCGGAACAGTGGACGGCGATTATTTTCGCGCTCAGCAAAATGTTTAATTTCGACTCGCAGCTCGTCTTGGAAGCCTATGAAACGGACGAAAAGGCGATCATCCAGCGGATGGCCGATGAAAGGCAGCAGATGCTTCAGAAAATCAGCTCGGCTGTACAGGAGTTAGCTTCGATGATGGTTGAACTGGGAAGCAGCACGCAATCGGTTGCGGCATCCGCTTCGTTTACCGCAGCGCTTCAAGAGAAGGCACACCGAAACGTGGAAGTGCTGCAAGCTGAGGTGAAGGAGATCCACCTCATGGGGGCCATGATTCGGGAAATCTCCGATCAGACCCACCTGCTCGGCTTGAACGCAGCAATTGAGGCAGCACGTGCGGGCGACAGCGGGCGGGGTTTCGAGGTCGTGGCGAACGAGATCCGTAAGCTGGCCAGTCACTCGAAGGAATCGTTGAAAACCATTCAAGAGAAGCTGTCCATTATCGGTAAACTATTAGGTGAGGTACAGAGCGGCAGCGATGAAACGGTCAAAATCGCACGCGACCAAGCCGCCAGCTCGCAGGAGCTTGCAGCTTTCGTCACGATGATCGAATCCGTAACGGCTGAGCTTGATGCATTGAACCACGCCTAGTGTAGGAGTGAACGCTTACGCTAGCCACTTGCGGTGTGCGAGCTACCCGAGTGCGTTAACGAACCGTACGGGTCTTATTTGCCCCCAAATAACCTCAAAAAAATTCTAACGCATCGTAGGGACGCTATTTGAAGGTTTAGAGGTGTTTTGGAGCCGCTTTTCCCGAAATAAGACCTCTATAGTTCGTTAGAATTTCGGAGACCGGATATTCGGCCAAATAAGACCTCTACGGTTCGTTAGAATCTCGCGGATCGGAAAATCGGCAAATTGACGCCACTCCGGTTCGTTAGGGTCTCGCCGAATGAGGAATGCGAAGGTTCAGCACCGAAATAGTCCCATATTTCAAAACAATACCGGAGGCACAGGGATAAACCCTGTGCCTCCTTTTTTTTTATTGCATGCATGATCTATTAAACCGGAATAAGGTTCCTTATAATAACCGTATAGATAGATTGTATGCGCATCGGAGAGAATCACATGAGAACCGTTAACCCCAAGATTCTGCTGATCCACAGAGTGATGAACGAGCTTGCTGACAGCTTGCTCAAAGTATTTGTCCCAATCTTCATTTACAAAGAGCTGGGCTCGATCGGTTATGCAGCTATCTACTTGGGCGGCTATTATGTTTTGCAGTCCCTGCTCAATATGATGGTAGGCCGTTACATGACGGCAAAGCCGGTTGTCTTCATTTTGCTTCGACTTATTCCCGTGCTGGCCACTCAGTATTTATTAGTTGCGGGACATGGCAGCCTGCTCTTATACGGGTTGATCGCATCTACGGCCTGTGCCAATGCGTTCTACTGGGTTCCCTTGAACTACCTGTTCGCAGCGTCAGCCGGCAAGGCAGTCGGGAAAGCTACGGGCCGCTTCCGCGCCGCATCTGTTGCGGGCAAAATCATCGGACCCGGCATTAGCGGCATCGTTCTGACTTATTTCGGGATTGAAGCCGTATCGACGATCGCGATTACCTTCTTCGTGGTATCCATTGTCGTGCTGCTAGTTTCTTATCTCAGCAATAAGGAAGAGGCTCCATTAATGCCCCTTCCTATTGCCGAGGCAACGACGGACGAGCCTCCTCAGTCTTCTATAGCCGCCATTCGGATTTATGTGGTTTCATCTGTATTGTCAGGCTTCAGCGATACAGCTGACATCTTCTGGTCGCTGTATGTGTACACCGTCTCCGCAGCTTTTATCGATGTCGGTTTTGTTGCCGTATTTATTCAATTTGGCGTATTAGGCGCTAACTTAGTCATTGGCAAATTGACGGATGTTCGCAAATGGCTGCTGCCGGCACTTCTGCCATTGTTTGCTTATGCAATCATCTGGATGATAAGACCGTATGCAATGGCGCCGATTAGTGTGTTTACCTTGTCCGCGGCAGGCGGGTTTCTAGTGCCGTTCTTCACCATTCCGATTTTCGCTAACTTTGTCCAAGAAAGCAAAAGAACGCATAACCTGCCCGGATGCCTCGTTTCCAGAGAGGTTGCGCTCAAAGGCGGAGGAGCAATCTCCATAGCAGGCTACTTGGCTACGGGTATGATTTCGATGCCCTTCATCTTAGCGGGAGCTGCCTCGCTGTTGTTATCTGTGCCGCTGCTAAGGATCTTTAATAGAATCAAGGCTGCCTAAATTTGAAAGGAGAATTCCACATGAAAAGTCTAATGGGCAATTATTTACCACTAGCTATGAATGCGATGGAGAAATGTTCGTTTCCGCTTTCTTTTCTAGCCTATGAGGGGGATGACATTGATAGCTGGCGAACGAAGGCAAGGACGAAGGTGATGGAGCTGCTGTCCTATCAAGCTGATCCGTGTCCCATGCAATCATCAGTGGACCGCTCGTATGTGAAGGATGGTCTAGTCGTGGAGCATGTTAGTTACGATCAGCCGTTCGGCCCAAGAACGGAAGGCATTCTGCTGTATCCGTCTGAACGAACAGGGAAGCTTCCGGCTGTCGTGGCTCTTCATGACCATGGAGGGTTCAAGTACTTCGGCAAAGAGAAACTGGTGGAGCTCGATGATGAGCTTGAAATCATGAAGGAATTCAAGCAGGCAGCCTATGAGGGCAGCTCATGGGCGACGAAGCTGGCTAAACGGGGCTATGTTGTGTTTGTGCCTGATGTTTTCCTATGGGGATCAAGGAAGCTGGACGCAGATAGCGTGCCGGAAGAATATGTGCAGCCTCTAAGAAATGCAGAGCCCGGCTCCAGAGCTTATATTGAAGCCTACAATCAGTTTGCGGGTGAATATGAATCGATGGTAGCCAAATCGTTATTTCTGGCAGGTACCACGTGGACGGGAATCATGGCCTATGAGGATCGGCGGGCTGTCGATTATTTGTTAACGCGGCCTGAGGTGGACGGCGATCGAATCGGCTGCGGCGGATTGTCCGGAGGCGGCCTAAGAACGATTTACCTTGCAGGGTTGGATGACCGAATCAAATGCGCGGTATGTATAGGGTTCATGTCTACCAACCGTGAAGTCGTGGCCCATCGCATTCAGCGGCATACCTGGATGATGCATGTCCCACATTTATCCTCCTATTTGGATATGCCGGACATCCTTTCATTAAACGGACCGGGTGCCGTAATGGTGCAATACGATATTGACGATCCTTTATGGACCATTGAAGGGCAAGAAGAGAGCGACCGGAAGCTAAAGGCGATTTATGAGAAAATGGGAACTGCAGATCATTATCGCGGCATGTTCTACCCCGGGCCTCATAAGTTCGATAATGAGATGCAAGAGGATGCGTTCCGGTGGTTGGATCAATGGCTCATGCGTGACGAAATGGCACTCTAAGCCTCTTTGATGAGCTGGGACTTTATCCCTCTTCGAAAACCGGGTAAAAGGAGGATGATCTTGGTCCTCAAGAACCCACTGCGACCGCTCTTTTTCTTCGGTCTCCTACGATTGGATTATTTTTCAAAAATCGACATGAAATAAAAAGGATTCCTGACGAACGATGACGAATCATCTGAGCCGCAAATTATTCCGGCAGAAGGTGTGATCATCGTTGAGTAGGCAATCGAAGTGGGTCTTAAGTATAGTGTTGTTGGTGGTCTTATGTACAAGCTATCCCGTAATGACGAACGCGCAGGGATACACAGAGAAAGCAGCCTTTAGCAGCGTTTCGTACAACATAAAGCCTGGCGATACGTTATACAGCATCGCGAAGAAGTTTTATCTAACCGGCGATTATGTGCAGGTTGCGAGAACGAATGGGTTGGATCCGAAGGTGAGCTTGAAAGCAGGCACGGCGGTCACGTTGTCGAACCCGCTGGTTCTGGATCAATATACGGTCAAGCAGGGCGATACCTTGTATGCGATTACGAATCAGTATTTCAACCGCGGCTACTATATGAACGCGTTGATGGCTTACAATCACATATCGGATGCGGATACGGACTTGAAAGCAGCTAAGGCGCTGCGCGTTCCACTGCCTTCAGGCGAACTGAAATATACGGTTCAGAAGGGCGATACATTGTTTAGCTTATCGACCAAATATTTTAAAGTGCAGGACTATCAGCAAATGATTGCCAAGGTGAATGGGATCGACGGATCGTCCGGTTCAATTAAAGCAGGTCAAATTGTACAAATTCCGAATCCGTTCTACTCGATTGAGGATTGCGCTGGTGTCGCGGCTCCGGAAGAGACTACCGTGGTGACTCCCCCGACCTCTACTGCCACTTCCACTTCCGGCAAGTTAGTCTCCATTGAGATCGACATTACGCGAAATAAGTTATATGTCTTCGCGGGTGGAGCCGTGGAGAAGAGCTTTGATATCGCGAGCGGAAGGAAGAAGGGTTCGACGCCGACCGGCAGCTTCGAGATTATTACGAAGATCAAGAATCCGTGGTACATGGCCAAAGAAATCCCGGGCGGTGACCCGAAGAACCCGCTGGGCAGCCGCTGGCTGGGGCTGAGCGTGCCGAATACGCAAGGAACGAAATACGGTATTCATGGTACGAATGCCCCTTCTTCGATCGGAACAAATGCCAGCGCCGGCTGCATTCGGATGCTGAATAAGGATGTAGAATGGTTGTTCAGCACCGTCCCGACAGGCACGAAAGTGAAGATTCACGCGTAGTTAGGCGAGGCGTTGAGGAAGAATGAATGTTCTGGTAGAATGTGCTTGTTAGCAGTTACTATACGAGTAGAGGCGGTCTTGGAAATGGGAACAGGTTCTGAAAAAGTAACCGTGCAAACAGTTGTACATTTACCCGTTGAGAAAGTTTGGAAATACTGGACCGAGCCGGCACATATTACGAAATGGAATGCTGCATCTGATGACTGGCACACGCCATTCTCCGAGAACGATTTACGAGTTGGCGGATCATTCTCTTCCAAGATGGCTGCGAAGGATGGCAGCTTTGAATTTGAATTTGGCGGCGTCTATGATGAAGTCGTGATCAACGAGGCGATTGCTTATACATTAGGCGATGGCAGAGAAGTAACGATTTCGTTCATTAGCCAAGACAACGAGACGAAAGTCATCGAAACGTTCGAGACGGAAACGATGAATGCGGTCGAGATGCAGCAAGCAGGCTGGCAGGCGATCATGGATAACTTTAAGAAATACGCAGAATCCGTTAACGAAGAATAGAAATTATCGACTTGCCAAATAGCTTAGAATGGGTACTCTTAGACAGGACACTTTTAAAAAAGGTGTTCAAACTAGGGGTACCTTTTGTATACTGGGTAGAGTAGCAGTGTGCCGTGTCTGACTTTCACATATACTGAGCTTGAATAAACAGGAAGAAATCAGTACCGTCATGGTTATACTATTGATAAAAATATTTTAGGGGTGAGCGTCTGAGAAAGCATAAGCCAATGCCATTTGATGAGTTGCTAAAGGAATTGCAAGGACAGAAGAACATTCAGGAAGATCCGGAGCATTTGTCGTTTGATCGCTTGTTTAACGATTCCTTCATGGGGAAGTACTCCGGTATGAAGAGCTTTTCGGAGTTTCTGGAGAAGGGTAATTTCCAAGTGGAAACACACGAGGACATTCGTAATATTCCCGACGAGCTGTTTGATCGCCATGTAGCCAGAGAGACCCAATTCGCGAATTGGAACGATATGCTGGATAAGGCGACTAAGGAATCAAGTAAATAGTCGCACGTTTTTTCCAATTGAATAAATGTATGAAAGTCAATAACCACGCGGAATTCAGGCTTGCTCCTGAGTTGGCGGGGTTATTTTTTTACCTATCATTTACAAAATATCCATTTCGCATTAATAGATGCTTCACATTTCTCCCCTATAATTTCTAGGACAATCCATATATAGGAGTGAAGACATGTTGAAGAAGAGAAATAAACAGCTATTGGCCTTGCTGCTTTCAACAGAGCTTGCCGCAAGTTTGATGGCCGGCGTACTACCTGCTTCAGCCGATCCAGCTGTTAGTCAAGGAACGCCGTACGACGCGAACGGGGTGTACAGCGTCCAGGTTCCGCATGTAATCATCAATCAGTATTATGGGGCAGGCATTTCAACGGACGGTGCGGCCGTAACCCATGGCTTTATTGAGTTGTACAATCCGACTGATTCAAATGTGGATCTCAGCACATGGTCCATTCAATATGCCGATCGCGGTGAAGCTACGAAAACCACTACCGGTGCAACAGGCGTTTGGGAAAAGCTGAATCTGACAGGGACGATCGCTGCACACGCTTCGTATCTGATCCGTGCTAACGCGACGACGCTTCCTGCAACCAAGGTTACGATTGCGGACGGCGATTTCGATCTTAATTTTCCTCGTACGCTCCAGAACAAAGGGATGAAGCTCGTTCTGATGAGCAATCAGGATTTGCTGGATAAAGATGTATCGGTGAACCCGTTCGTGAATAAGCCTGCGGGTTATGTAGATATGCTCGGCACAGGCAGTAACGATAATGGAAGTGAAATTAGCGGTTATGAGGCGGCATACCCTACCGGCCCAGCAGTCGGTACCGGAGTCGCAGGCACGACAGGCGGTACTTCAAAGAACATGTCGCTAAGACGTGTTAATTTTGCGGACAGTGATAATAACAAGAACGATTTTGTTCAAATTACGTACGGGTCCATGACCATGCCAACGGACATAACCACTTATAG
The DNA here is from genome assembly GCF_059383835.1 of Paenibacillus sp. J22R98. Taxonomy (NCBI): domain Bacteria; kingdom Bacillati; phylum Bacillota; class Bacilli; order Caryophanales; family Paenibacillaceae; genus Paenibacillus; species Paenibacillus sp. J22R98. The sequence goes on along the minus strand of NZ_JBXENW010000009.1, from coordinate 16,318 downwards.
CCCTAGAAGCGCAAATGATGGCGAGTGGGGATTCGCTCCGACACCTCTTGTCGTTTCCACTAATGAGCTTGCCGATGCGACAGCAACGCAAGCATACACGGCTGCGATCAGTGTGACAGGCGGGAAAGCTCCTTATCACTTCAGCGCTACGGGATTGCCTGCAGGTCTCGCGATTGATGGGGTTACAGGATTCATTACCGGAACCCTGGCCGCAGACGCGCCTGCGATTAACAACGTAGAAGTTTCAATTACGGACAGTGCATCTACTCCGCAGTCCACGAGCAAATCCTATGTCCTTCATGTCAACCAGGCAATTCTCGATACATTGACAATGACGAAGCTGGGCTCCTTTATCGCCGGTGCACCGAATGAGGATGGCGGCGTTGCGGAGATTGTGAAGTACAACCCGGAGAATCAGAAGTTCTATTCCGTGAATGGATCCAATGAGCCTTATGCGACAATGGATATCGTGTCCTTGGATAGCAACGGAAAACCGGTACCGAATGCGACTCCGATCAACATTGAAGAGGTCGTCCACGACCACCTCCCAGGCTTTGAGTACGGTGACTTTACGAGTGTCGATATCGACATGAAGAACGATTTGGTTTATGCAGCTATTCAAGAGTATACGCATACCGACAACGGAGCGATTCTCGTGTTTGATTACGACGGCAAGTATGTCACCTCCTACGAGGCAGGCGTACAACCGGATATGATCAAGGTTACGCATGACGGCCGTTACGTATTAACAGCCGATGAGGCCGAGCCGCGTCTGGCCGGCGCTGATCCGGAAGGCAGCGTGACAATCGTCGATCGTGTGAACAACGTGACGAAACACGTGAAATTCGACGATGTCAGCGTCATCGATGATCTGGTTCATCTTCGCGGGACTGCAAACGAGGCGGGTCTCATTACCGGACCGGCTGCATCGAAAGAAGCAGCTAAGTATGATCTGGAGCCGGAATATATCGCGCTGTCTGATGACGAGCAAACAGCCTATGTTTCCTTGCAAGAGAATAACGCGATTGCGACTATCGATATTGCAAGTGGAACAGTGACTGCGGTTACCGGACTTGGCTACAAGGATTTGAATGCGGAAGGTAACTCCCTCGATTTGGTGAAGGACAGCAAGATCAAGTTCGAGAACGTTCCGTTCAAAGGCATGTTTATGCCGGATGGCATCGATACCTATACCGATGGCGGCGAAACGTATTTGTTCACAGCCAATGAAGGGGATGCGACGGAGTGGCCGGGGAGAACCAATATCGCTACGATCGGCAGCTTGAAAGCCGGATTGAACCCTGCATCGGATGCAGCTCAGTTCTTAGCCGGCAAAACGGTAAATGGCAAAACGCCATATGACGGCGTAGAGGTACCAAGCGATATGGGACCGGACGGCGTCTACTTGTATGGCGGGCGCTCATTCTCCATTTGGCATGCGGACAGCTTAGAGCCTGTCTTTGACAGCAAGAATGATTTTGAGAAAATAACAGCGCAGCGTCTTCCGAAGTATTTCAACTCCGACCATAAGGAGATTGCTTTCGATAAACGAAGCCCTAAGAAAGGCCCAGAGCCGGAGTATGTGAAAGTAGGCAAGGTGGGCAGCAAAGCCTTGGCATTCATCGGCCTCGAGCGTGTGGGCGGCATCATGACCTATGATGTGACAAACCCGCTGACCCCTGCTTTTGTTAATTATACGAATACACGCAACTTTGAGACGCCGGATGACCCGAGCAATCCGTTGCAAGGCGATATCGGCCCGGAGGGTCTCGAGTTTATACCTGCAACAGCAAGTCCGAGCGGAATGCCGCTTCTTCTGGTAGCGAATGAAGTAGGCGGTACGATTACGGTGTATCAACTGAATGTAGACAAAGTTACATTGAATGCGAAGGATATTTCACTTAAGGTTGGCGGTTCGACTTCGCAGCTTGAAGCAACGGTAGTTCCATTTGGTGACGGTGCTTCGACAGTGACTTGGTCTTCTTCGGATGCAACGGTTGCCACGGTAGATGGAACCGGTAAAGTCTCACCTATTAAAGCCGGTACTGCTGTCATAACGGCACTAAGTGCAGATGGTTATGGTTTAGCGGAAGCAAAGGTTACCGTTGCGAATGCAGATAGCACGCCAAGTAATCCGGTTACGGGCCCAACCACGCCACCAGCAACCGGACCCATTGTGGATGGAACCAAAGTGACGACTGAAGTGAAAGCAGTCACGGACGCTTCGGGCAAAGCGACAGCGGTAGTTACGGATAAGCAAGTCGAGGAAGTCTTGTCCAAGCTGACGACTTCAAATCCTCCAAGCGTGAAAGACATCGTTGCGTTCAAAGCAACAGCAGATGCCGGTGCAAAGGAGACGGCCGTTACCTTCTCTTCAGCGGCAATGGATAAGATCTCCGGCAGCGGCGCGGATGCACTGGTCATTCAATCGGGCCTTGGACAGGTACAGCTGGATAAGAAAGCGATGTCCACAGTAGCGAATAATGCAAGCACAGGGAATGTAACAGTTTCCGTTGCGAAGGTTACAGCTTCGGAATTGGCTACTCGTACGAAGGACAATCAAGCTGCAGTAGCTGAGGCTATTGGCTCGCATCCTGTGTATGATTTTAGTGTAGTGGCAGATGGGAAGAAGGTATCTGATTTTGCAGGCGGTATCGTGAATATCAGTATTCCGTATGTGCTAAGCGCAGGCGAAGATGCCAATGCCATTATCGCTTACTATATTGCTGAGAATGGAACAATCGAGCTGCTGCCTAATGCAAAGTATGACAAGGCAACAGGGCAATTAATCTTCTCGGTGACCCACTTCTCGACGTATGCGATCGCAAGCAACAACGTGAAGTATAACGATACGGCATCCAGCTTCGCGAAGGACCAAATTACTTACTTGTCGGCAAGAGAGATTATGGAAGGTGTAGGCGGCGGAAGCTTTGCTCCTAAGAAGCAAGTGACAAGAGCCGACTTTACGTTGATTCTGGCCCGGGTAGCAGGGGTCGACCTCACGGCTTACCAAGGAAGTAAGTTTAGCGATGTAAGCGCAGATGCTTATTATGCGCAGTCCGTGGAATGGGCGGCGGCAACCGGCATTACAAGCGGTGCAGCAGAAGGCTTATTCAATCCCAATGCTCCGATTACAAGAGAGCAAATGGTGGCAATGATTGCTCGTCTTGCAGCAACCTTGCATTACACGCTTCCGAAAACAGTGCCAAGTGTCACGTTCGCAGATGAGGCGAATATCTCGGCCTATGCGAAAGAAGCCGTTTCGGCCGTTCAGCAAGCAGGCATTATTAACGGCAGAGCATCTGCCGGTGCAGGAAGCAGCTTCGATCCGCAGCAATTTGCTACGCGTGAAGAGACTGCGAAGATGATCAGCATACTGTTCCAAGGACTCATGAATCCTTAATGGATTGCGTGCGACAATACCCCGAGATGGCTGAATGCCATGCTCGGGGTATTTGTTTATATGTCTAGCCTACTTTTGCCCGCCATACAATGATAATGATACTATTACACGTTATGTTTCATTTCGTGAACGAAGGTACCTCGCGATCGATTGCGATTATCGAAAGGGGGTTCGCATGAAAACGATACGTATAGGAGCGGGACAGGGATTCTATGGCGATTCCATTCTGCCCGCCATCGAGACGGCTAAGCGGGGGAAGGTGCAGTATCTCTGCTTTGACAGCTTGGCTGAGCTCACGCTTGCCATCCTGCAGAAGGATCGGCAGCGGGATCCGACCCGAGGCTACGCCGCGGATATTGGCCGCACGATGAAGGAGCTGCTTCCGATAGCGAAGGAGCAAGGGATTCGCATCATCACGAACGCGGGAGGCATGAATCCGCTCGGGGCGATGCAGGAAACCGAGCGAATCGCGCGAGAGTTAGGTTTGACGGGACTCCGGGTAGCCGTCGTAACCGGGGATGATGTCCGCTCGCAGCTGCCTGCGTTCATCAGCCAAGGTGCTGCGCTTTCCCACATGGAGGATGGCCGAGATATAAGCACGATCCGGGATCGTATCGTCTTCGCTAATGCCTACTTAGGTGCAGAACCGATTGTGAAGGCGCTTCGGCAAGGGGCGGACGTGATCCTAACAGGCCGAACGACGGACTCGGCGTTATTTCTGGCGCCGTTGATTTATGAATTCGCTATTGAGCCGGATGATTGGGATCGATTGGCGCAAGGCGTGCTGATGGGGCATCTTCTGGAATGCTCCGGGCAAGCGTCGGGCGGCAACTTCAGCGGGGACTGGCAGGCGGTAGAGGAGCTCGAGCATATTGGTTTTCCGATTGCGGAAGTAGGTGAGGATCTCACGTTCACGCTGACCAAGACGGATGGGACCGGCGGACGCGTCTCTGTGGCTACGGTCAAGGAACAGCTGCTCTATGAAATCCATGACCCGGCTGCGTACGTCACACCCGATGTTGTGTTAGATCTAATGGGGGTTACGCTGCATGACGTCGGCTCGAATAAGGTTCATGTCTCCGGTGCGCGCGGCTCGAAACGTCCGGATACGCTCAAGGTCGTGATGGGTTATGCCGATGGCTGGCTCGGGCAGGCGATCTGGGGTTATTCGTGGCCGGATGCACTCGCCAAGGCGCAGACCGCCGATCGGATTGTTCGCAGTCATATTGATCGGATCGGTCTACTATACGAAGAAATTCGTACGGATTATCTGGGTTACAACTCTTTACATGGGCCGCTCGCGAGGAAGCCGCAGCAGGATGAGCTGAACGAAATTTATGTGCGCTTAGCGATGCGGACGAAGAGCAGAGACGATGCGGCTAAACTGGGCCGGCTCGTTCCGCCGCTCATGCTGAGCGGGCCACCTGCGATGGGCGCATTCCTGGGCGTGATGAAGCCGCGCGAGCTGCTCGGCATGTGGTCATGTCTTGTTCAGCGCGGGCTCATCGAGCAAGGTGTGCAAGTGACGGTTGTGGAGGTGTAGCCGGCATGGCGCGTATACGCAAGCAGCTTCGTCATTTGGTGCAGGCCCGATCCGGCGACAAGGGCAATACGATCAACATTGCCGTGTTCGCACCCGATGCGGCTGCGTTCGAGTTGTTGAAGAGGGAGCTGACCTCCGACCTTGTAAAGGCGCATTTTGCCGGCATGATTGAGGGGGAAGTGATCCGTTATGTAGTGCCGAATCTGCTGGCCATGAATTATGTATGCCGCGCCGCACTTGGCGGAGGCGGCTCCGCCACGCTTCGGATGGATAACCTTGGCAAGTGTTATGCGGCTAATCTGTTACGGCTGGAAATTGAAGTGGACGACGGCGCCGACGTTGATAACGGTAATGAGGAGCAGACGCAGGCCGACGCCAATGATGCTTTGCCGCCATCCGCCACCACGACTTAAGCAGAAGAGGGGTTGCTTGCGATGAACTTCGACTTAACGGAAGAGCAGGCGATGATTCGGGATTTGATTCATGATTTTGCAGATGCGGAGGTGGCGCCGGGGGCCGTGGATCGGGATCGCTCCGGCATGTTTCCGGTAGATGTTTTCGAGAAGCTTGCCAAGCTCGGCTTGATGGGTCTTCCTTTTCCCGAGCAATACGGAGGAGGCGGGGCGGATACGATCAGCTTCGCGATCGTAGTGGAAGAGCTCAGCCGAGTATGCGCATCAACGGGCATCACCTACTCCGCGCATGTGTCGCTCGGAGGAGCACCGCTCGCACTGTTCGGCACAGAAGAGCAGAAAGCTGCTTTTTTAACCCCGCTATGCAGAGGTGAGTATCTTGGCTCGTTTGGATTAACCGAACCGGATGCCGGATCGGATGCGGGCGGAACCCGCACAACTGCGGTACGGGCCGGGGATCAGTGGATCATCAGCGGCTCCAAATGCTTCATCACCAATGCGAGCTATGCACGCAACCTCGCGCTTACTGCTGTCACCGATAGGTCGAAGGGAACGAGCGGTATCAGCGCTTTTATCGTGCCTACGGATGCGCCAGGATTCACCACCCACTGCAAATACGAGAAAATGGGGCTGCACGCATCAAACACAACCGAGCTTGTGCTCGAGGAAGTAGCGGTGCCACAGGACAATTTGCTCGGCAAGGAAGGGAATGGTTTCAAGCAATTTCTCGCCGTTCTCGACGGCGGCCGAATTGGGATTGGCGCCATGGGGGTCGGTATCGCTCAAGGCGCTTACGATAAATCGCTTCGCTACGCCAAGCAGCGCAAGCAATTCGGGCGAACGCTCAGCGCGTTTCAGGCCATCCAGTTCAAGCTGGCCGACATGGCGATGAACATCGAGCTCGCTCGTACGATGGTTTATAAGGCTGCATGGCTGAAGGACCAGGGGAGGCCGTTCAAGAAAGAAGCGGCGATGGCGAAGCTGTTCGCAACGGAGATGTGCATGAAGGTGTGTGATCAAGCGGTCCAGATTCATGGAGGCTACGGTTATATGAAAGAGTACGAGGTGGAGCGCTACATGCGCGATGCCAAGCTGCTCGAGATCGGCGAAGGAACCTCAGAAATCCAGCGTCTCGTCATTGCAGCCCAGATCGGCTGTTAACTTGAATTCTAAGAATTTATAGTTTCACTTTATAAATGAGCTTAGAATTCTCCGGAATGAAACGCGCTGCGCAGCCGAAAGGACGGCAGCAGCCGTTTCACCTTGGCAGAGTCAGCAGCAGAGGGGAGCTCCGAGAAGAATGGAAGCTGAACACGAATCGGCGAATGACCGGCTGCAGGAACAGATCGAGGAGATCAAGAAGGGCGGCGCCTCCAAATATCACGTGAAGAATGCGGAGCAGGGCAAGCTCTTCGTGCGCGACCGCTTGAAGCTGCTCTTCGATCCGGACTTCGAGCTCGAGGATGCCTTATTCGCCAGCTGTAACGAGGTTGGGCTGCCCGCCGACGGTGTTGTCACGGCTATCGGTAAAATTCACGGCAAAGCGGTGTGCGTGATCGCCAATGATTCCACGGTGAAGGCCGGCTCTTGGGGAGCGCGTACCGTTGAGAAAATCATTCGGATGCAAGAGACAGCGGATAAGCTGCGAGTACCGCTGCTTTATCTCGTCGATTCGGCCGGGGCTCGGATAACCGACCAAGCGCTGATGTATCCGGGGCGGCGAGGCGCAGGGCGAATCTTCTACAACGAGGTGAAGCTGTCGGGCAAAATTCCGCAGATATGCCTGCTATTCGGACCGTCGGCAGCAGGCGGCGCCTATATCCCGGCTTTTTGCGATATCGTCATCATGGTCGAGGGCAATGCATCTATGTACCTCGGATCCCCTCGCATCGTAGAGATGGTAACGGGGGAGAAAGCCACTTTGGAGCAGCTCGGCGGAGCCCGGATGCATTGCTCTGTTTCGGGCTGCGGAGATGTGCTCGCCAAGAGCGAGGAGGAAGCGATCGCGCTGACGAGACAATACGTAGCTTACTTCCCGCCCAATTTCACGGAGAAGCCGCCTACCAAAGAAACCCGTCCGCCAGCAGATCTGAGAGTCCCCCTTGATTCCATTATTCCGGATAACCAGTACACCCCATTCGACATGTACCCGTTCATCGAGGGTTTAATCGATGAGCATTCCTTCTTCGAAATCAAACGCCTCTTCGCGAGGGAGCTCATCACGGGCTTAGCTAGAATCGCCGGGAAACCGGTTGGCATTATCGCCAATCAGCCGAAGACCAAGGGCGGCATTCTGTTCCACGATTCCGCAGACAAAGCCGCCAAATTCATCAGCTTATGCGATGCGTTCCACATCCCGCTGCTGTTTCTTGCCGATGTGCCCGGTTTCATGGTGGGCACGGCGGTGGAGCAGGCGGGCATCATCCGCCATGGTGCCAAAATGATCGCCGCCGTATCCGAAGCGACCGTGCCGAAGATATCCGTCATCGTCCGCAAAGCTTACGGAGCCGGCCTTTATGCCATGGCCGGCCCGGCCTTCGAGCCCGATTGCTGCCTTGCGCTGCCTTCGGCCCAGATCGCCGTCATGGGACCGGAAGCAGCGGTCAACGCCGTGTATGCCAACAAGATCGCGGAGCTGCAGGAGCCGCAGCGCTCCGAGTTCATCGCCGCCAAACGCGAGGAATATCGCCAGGACATCGATCTCTACCAGTTGGCCTCCGACATGGTCATCGACGGCATCGTTCCCGCTCATTCGCTGCGCAGAGAGCTGATCAAGCGCTTTGAGGTGTACAGCTCAAAAACCGTCAGCTTCACTGAGCGCAAACATCCGGTCTATCCGGTTTAGCAGTAGAATGGAGGGAGGAAGGGCAGCTCCATGACTACGGAATCAACGCAGCCGCAACAGCCCCTTCTATGGGAGCAAAGAGGGCATATCGGCTACATCCGACTCCATCGCCCGGAGAGCTTGAATGCGATTAACGAAGCGATGCTTATTGCCCTGGAGGAGCAGCTGCATCGCATTGCCTCCGATATCCGCAGCATTCGCGTCGTCATCCTCGAAGGGGAAGGCCGTGCTTTCTGCGCCGGCGCGGACCTCAAGGAACGCAGCCTGCTGACCGATCCGCAGCAAATCCGGCAGCGCCTCGTTCGCAGCAAGGCCGTGTTCGCCGCGCTGGAGCGGCTGCCGCAGCCAACGATTGCCAAGATCAACGGCCTCGCCTTCGGCGGCGGTCTGGAGCTGGCGCTATGCTGCGATTTCCGCTACGCCATAAGCAGTGCAAGGCTGGGGCTGACCGAGGTTAGCCTCGGCATCATCCCCGGCGCCGGGGGCACGCAGCGATTGCCGCGGCTGATCGGCCAGGCCAAGGCCAAAGAACTGATTCTAACAGCGCGGCGGATCACAGCCGAACAAGCGCATAAGCTCGGTCTGCTAACCGACATCGCAGAGAACGAAGAACAACTGCAATCGCAATGCGCGGCAATGGCAGAAGAACTGCTCGCCAACGCCCCGCTCGCCGTGTATCAAGCTAAGCGGGCCATTGATCTTGGACTGGACATGGACCTCCCGTCAGGTCTTGCCCACGAAACCACCGCCTACGAAGCGATCATCCCCACCAAAGATCGGCTGGAGGCGCTCGAAGCGTTCCGTGCGAAGCGGCCACCGCATTTTACAGGCGAGTAATTTCCGTACTTTCTTATGCGGCTTGACCCTGCCTTACCGTAACAGTATCATCACTCACCGCAACGTCCCCGCTGCCGCCCTAAGGCACCTGGTTGCCCATTTCATGACTATTCTAAATTAATGAAGAAGAGGACGTCCGCCGGGACGCCCTCTTCTTTGAGTTGCTTCTATTCTTCAGCAAGCTTATACACTTCAATGATCTTCAAGAACAAACTGAGCACAATGGCGGAAACCGTAGCGAGCGCCATTCCTTTGAGCTCGAAATTCCCCCATTTGAGCGTAGCCCCGCTTAAACCGATGACAAGCACAATGGTGGTCAGCATTAGGTTGGCAGGTTTTGAATAATCGACCTTGGTTTCAACCAGCATGCGAATCCCGGAAGCTGCAATAACACCGAAGAGCAGCAGCGATACGCCGCCCATAACTGCCTCTGGAACCGTTTGGATTAAGGAGGACAGCTTGCCGATAAAAGAAAGCACAATCGCGATAATGGCTGCACCGCCGACCACCCATACGGAATATACGCGGCTGATTGCCATAACGCCGATATTTTCGCCATAGGTCGTATTAGGCGTAGAGCCGACGAAGCCGGATAGAATCGTGGATACGCCATTGCCGAGCAGCGACCGGCTGAGGCCCGGATCCTTCGTCAAATCCTTCTCGACAATGTTGCCTGTTACGATCAAATGGCCGATATGCTCGGCGATAACGACGAGGGCTGCCGGCGCAATGATCGCGATGCTGGACCAGTCGAACGTCGGTGAATAGAACGTCGGCGCTTTGAACCATGCAGCAGCGTCAATCGTTGCTTTTACTTCGACCAGCCCAAGGATCGAAGCGAGGGCATACCCGACGATAACGGAGATCAGAATCGGTATGACCTTCATGAATCCGCGGAACAGCACGGAACCGACAACGCCGATACCAAGTGTGACGAGAGATACCGTAATGGTAGCCGCATCGGGAGACCATTCGGCCGGGGAACCCGGCTTGGCGATCAGGCCGGCCATCTGCGCAGCAGTCGGCACAAGCTCAAGGCCGATAACAGCCACGATCGCGCCCATTGCCGCCGGCGGGAACACCACGTCAATCCAGCGCGTGCCGGCCAGCTTAATGATAAAGGAGACGAGCATGAATATGAGTCCAACTGCAATAAATCCGCCAAGCGCCGCGGAGTAACCTCCTTTAGATTCAAGCACCACGAATACCGGCGAGAGGAAAGCGAAGCTTGATCCCAGATAAGCCGGGATTTTGAATTTCGTAATGAAGAGATAGAGCAGCGTGCCAATACCGTTCATAAGCAGAATCGTTGCAGGATCTACTTTGAATAGAATCGGGACGAGCACGGTGGAGCCGAACATGGCGAATAAATGCTGCAAACTAAGCGGAATACTGGCCGCGAGTGACGGCCGTTCATGGACTTGAATGATCTTCGACAACGGTGATGGCCTCCTGATGTGGCGGATATAATGATTTTTGCCAAACGTAATAGTATCATAATTGGCCCAATTGAGGAATTGCATAACAGAACGGAGCAACTATTCTTCCTCCTGTAGCGTCTTGCTCATTAGTAGCGTGATTAACAAGGAGGAGATAGAAATATGAAATTCCGCATGTGGACGACATTCGCATTGGTGACAGCTCTATTTGGGTTAACAGCTTCAGTATCAGCCGAACAAGCGCAGCCTGAGGCCCAGCCTCAGCAGTGGCAGTACTATGACGGTTTCGCCGATCAGGCAACCGGGAGATCCTACTATCCCATCTATGCACAGAACGGATACACGTTTGACCATCGTATCATCTTTGCGGACAAGGACGGAGATTGGCATGTGCTTCCGGAGCGATACTGGTGGATGGGGAATGCGAACACAAGTGGTTCTTATTTACTGGCTTCTCTCGACGATAATATGAATTCAGTTATGATCAATTCTGTCTACGATCCTTCCAGCGACAATGTTACACACCGGATTGACTATATCAAGTCCCCTAATGCGAAGTGGGGTTTATCCGTTTCATCGAATTACTTTACTAGTGGCGGTTTTAACAAAGAGCTTATCGTGCTCATCAAAGATTTCAAGTCGGGCAAGCTGCGGAAGATGGCGTTCCCGGCCTTTTATTCCGGCGTTAGGTGGACATCGGATAATCAGCTTCTGGCGAATGTGTATAGCAATGAAGCGAAGCAAAATGAAATCCTCTCCATCGATCCGGCCACCGGCGCCGTGACAAGATTGCTGTTAGCGAAACTGGTTGGTTTCGATGCAGGCAAGGGCGACATCTGGTTCGCTTATAACGAGCCTAGCCGTATTCCGCATATCCTGAACATTCGAACAGTGACTATTAGGGACCCGCAAAATGACGAGAAACTGAGAAGCACCGAATCAGATCAATTGGAATTACATAAGCCAAACATAGTACCTCCCGTAGATATACAGCCTGATCAACTTCCGGAGGAGGCAGTAACGGAATCTTACTTATCGGAAGCGACCATTCATATGAACGGACAAGCTATTGATATGCCTGTAGCTTTCCTTGAAGGCGACCAAACTTGGATGTGGATTCGGCCTCTAATAGATCGATTCCAATTGCAGATGGAGCAGCTTACGGTCAGTAAGAATGTCGGGAGCTTTCATATCACACGCGCTTTGGGCGGGGAGCTTGATGTGGATATCACAACAAGCCGCAATTACGGCGGTCGATTGTTCCTGAACAAGATGCAGCTTGAGAAGCTTGGTTTGCATGTGGAACGAATAGACTTGCTGCCGCATGGATAACATTTACTTCAAACCGCTTGACAAATTATTTAATAATGTCATAATGACATTATTAAAGCAAAAAGCAGGTGAAGCACCTTGACTGAACCCATTGACGAGGCTAACGAGTCTGAAGCAAAGACCTATTCCCTGCGTAACTATCGCACTCCGGATGGTGCGCCTGCGGATATTGTCATTTTCACGATTACTTCAACACAGCGCAATACGGTGAAGAAGTCGCTCCCCGCCCGCCGGTTAGAAGTACTGCTGATTCAGCGCAAAAGCTGGCCGTTCGCAGGGCAGTGGGCCTTGCCCGGAGGATTTTCGAAAGATACCGAGACAATCATCGAGAGCGCGAAGCGGGAACTGCAAGAAGAAACCGGCGTTGACAATGTTCATATCGAATATTTCAACGCTTACAGTGAACCCGGGCGGGACCCGCGCGGATGGATGATCTCACATGCTTTCTGCGCGCTGGTGCATGAGGGGGCGCTTGAGCATCGCAGAGCTGCCGATGATGCCGCGGATGTACGGTTGTTTTCGGTGCAAGAAGCACTGGAGATGGAGTTGGCATTTGATCATAAGCAGATTTTGCAGGATGCGCTGGGGCATATTCGCCGCAGTATGCTGACCACGGCAATTGCCAGAGAGTTTCTGCCGGAGGAATTCACGATCGGCGAGCTGTACCAGGTCATTGAAGCGGTTGTACCGGAGTTCGTGGAACGCAATTTTATCCGCAAGATCACATCGACGCAAAGCCGCAAAGGCATCATTGAAGAGAGTAGGGATTCACGAGGTGAGCCGAAGATGTCGAATCGCTACTCCCAGCGGGCAGCTCAGCTTTATCGCTTTACGGATTACGTGCCTCAGTTGTCTATATACAGCTAGGCATTCTTTTTACGACATTGATATTGTCATAGTGACATGATTTGAGATCATGCATTCAAATAAGGAAGGTGGATATGATGAAAGCATTGGTTGTCATTGATTACACGGTTGATTTTGTGAACGGCCAGCTGCCTGTCGGTCAGCCAGCAATTGAGATAGAGAGCCGAATTACAGCTATAACGAAGCAGTTTGTGGAACAGGGAGATTATGTCGTGATGGCCGTAGATCTGCATGATGAGCATGATATTCTTCATCCCGAACACAAGCTGTTCCCTCCGCACAATATTCGAGGTACGGCAGGACGGGAGCTGTTTGGCAAACTACGAGAGTTTTATGAGATGGAGAAAGACCGTATCTATTGGATGGACAAAACGAGATACAGCGCCTTTTGCGGTACGGATCTGGAATTGCAGCTTCGGGCAAGAGGGATTACGGAGCTTCATCTGGTCGGTGTCTGTACGGACATCTGTGTGCTGCATACAGCGGTGGATGCTTACAATAGAGGCTATCAGATCGTCGTTCACGCCGATGGCGTGGCAACCTTCAATGAGCAGGGGCACGAGTGGGCGTTGCAGCATTTCAAGCATTCGCTCGGAGCGGAAGTAGTAGCAGGCGATCAGCCGATTACCTAATCACCCCAATTTGCGCAATCACACAACCCTATAAAGGAGAGATTGAATTATGGTGAATAAGCAGCAGCAAGCAATTATTGAACACTTGCAAGTGAAACCGACGATTGATGCGGAGGAAGAAATCCGGCGTAGAGTGGGCTTTATGAAAGCCTATCTTCAACATACCGGGGCCAAAGGTTTCACTCTTGGCATCTCGGGCGGTCAAGATTCCACATTAGCAGGCAAGCTCGCGCAGCTGGCTGTAGACGAATATAATGCCGATCCAACCAGCAAGAATCAAGCGACCTTCCTAGCCGTCCGATTGCCATATGGTGTGCAGAAGGATGAGGACGATTGCCAGGATGCGCTCCGATTTATTGCGCCGACTCGTTCGACTGCGATCAATATTAAACCGGCGGTAGATGCGGCTGTAGAGCAGTTTGAAGCGGCAACCGGGGATAAGCTGGGCGATTTCCATAAAGGGAATGTGAAGGCGCGGGAGCGGATGAAGGCGCAATACGATTTGGCTGCGCACTATGGGCTGCTTGTGCTGGGGACGGATCATGCTGCTGAAGCCATAACGGGCTTTTACACGAAGCACGGTGACGGAGCCTGCGATATGGCGCCAATCTATGGCCTAAATAAACGTCAAGGAAGAGCTTTATTAGAAGCCTTGCATTGTCCGGCCCACTTATATACGAAGAAACCAACCGCGGATCTGGAGGATTTGAAGCCGGGAATTCCCGATGAAGTCGCTTTAGGTATGACCTATGAGCAGCTCGACGACTACTTAGAGGGCAAAACATTACCTGCCGAATTAAGCGACAAAATCGAAGCTCGTTACAAATTAACGGAGCATAAGCGTCGTGGCCCTGTTACGGTTTATGATGACTGGTGGAAGGAGTGAGGTGCTATGACGAGTTACGACAATCTAACGCTCCATACGGATAAATATCAAATTAATATGATGTACGCTCACTGGATGAACGGTACATTGAATGATAAGGCGGTATTTGAACTGTTTTTCCGCAAGCTTCCTTTCGGGAACGGGTATGCGGTTGCAGCTGGGCTTGAGCGGGTTATCCATTATATAAAGAGTCTGAAATTCGGCGACGAAGAGATTGCTTATTTGGGGGAGCAGGAAGAAAACTATGAAGAGACGTTCCTGCAGGAGCTTCGTGCCTTTCGGTTTACCGGCAACCTGGACGCAGTTCCGGAGGGCACGATTATTTTCCCGAATGAGCCGCTGATTCGCATAGAAGCCAGAGTGTTCGAGGCGCAGCTGATTGAAACGGCCATGCTGAACTTCGTTAATTTTCAAACTTTGATCGCTACCAAAGCTTCGAGGATCAAGCAGGTTGCCGGAGGGGATGGTTTGCTGGAGTTCGGCACAAGGCGCGCGCAGGAGGCAGACGCCTCGATTTGGGGAGCTAGGGCTGCTTATGTTGCCGGCTTCCATGCTACTTCCAACTTAAGAGCGGGAATGCTGTTTCGTATTCCTACCAAAGGGACACATGCGCACGCGTGGGTTCAAGGCCATGAATCAGAAGAGGAGGCCTTCCGTAAATATGCGGAAGTGCTTCCGGATCACGTGACGCTGCTGGTTGATACGTACGATACGCTGAAGAGCGGAGTACCGAATGCCATTCGCATCGCGCGTATGTTGGAGCAGCAGGGGAAACGGATGAACGCGATTCGCCTCGACAGCGGTGACCTCGCCTATCTATCGCAGCGTGCGAGGCATATGCTCGATGAAGCGGGATTCCCTTATGTTCAGATCATCGCATCGAATGATTTGGACGAGAACATTATTTTCAATCTAAAGGCGCAAGGAGCTCGTATCGATGTGTGGGGTGTCGGCACGCAGCTGATAACGGCCGGCGACCAGCCTTCGTTAGGCGGCGTCTATAAGCTTGTTGCTCGAGAAGGCTGCGATGGCGAGTATATTCCTGTTATCAAAATCTCAGGGAATCCCGAGAAAGTAAGCACACCGGGGATCAAAGAGGTTTACCGCATCATTAACCGAGAAACCGGAATGGCTGATGGCGATTATATCGCCCTTCGTCATGAGGAAGCCGTGAAGCGTGGAGAGGCTATAGAGCTGTTCGATCCTCTGCATCCTTATATCCACAAAGTCATTAAAGAATATGATGCTGTACCGCTCTTGCAGCCGATATTCCAATCCGGAGAACTTGTATATTCGATGCCTACCCTTGAGGGAATCCGGAGTTATCATGAGGAGCAGCTGAAGTTGTTCTGGCCCCAATACCTTCGTAAGCTGAATCCGGAGATGTATCGCGTGAATATTAGTGTCGAAGCATGGCAATTGAAACTTGATCTTATACAGCGTTATAGATAGTCCTACTGCCGGTCTGGAGGCGCTTGATGCGTCTCTGGATTACCTATTCGAAATTAATTTCAAAAAAGACTTGCCATATGATGTCGAACCATGATATATTCTAATTCCGCCGCTGAGAGATACGGGATGCGGTGATCGAAACGAAAACAAGTTGAAAAATAAAGCTTGCAATCATGTTTCGAAGTATGGTAAGATCTGATTCTGGGTCAACAAACCAGAACATGAAATTTGTTCTTTGAAAACTGAACAATGAGCGACCAGTCAAATGGTCATAAATCGCGAAATTAACGTTTCGCAAAGCTAGTTTTTTGAATGAGCTAACAAGCGAATTCTTGAAAATGGCCAAGCCTTCGGGCTTACCACTTTTATGGAGAGTTTGATCCTGGCTCAGGACGAACGCTGGCGGCGTGCCTAATACATGCAAGTCGAGCGGAGTTATTCCTTCGGGGATAGCTTAGCGGCGGACGGGTGAGTAACACGTAGGCAACCTGCCTGTAAGACCGGGATAACATTCGGAAACGGATGCTAATACCGGATATGCAATTTGGCTGCATGGCCGAATTGGGAAAGACGGTGCAAGCTGTCACTTACAGATGGGCCTGCGGTGCATTAGCTAGTTGGTGGGGTAACGGCTCACCAAGGCGACGATGCATAGCCGACCTGAGAGGG
>NZ_JBXENW010000008.1:0-357865 GCF_059383835.1 Paenibacillus sp. J22R98 | reverse complement strand
AAAAAGTAACCTTTCTCGCATGATTTCCACCGCCATAAGCGGAATATCCGCTAACAGTGGAAGAAATGACCCCAAAGCGGCACTCTTAGCGGCTATTCCGCTTAAAGTGCCCGCAGTAGCGGAAAAGTAACCCTTCTCGCATGATTTCCACCGTCATAAGCGGCATATCCGCTAACAGTGGAAGAAACGGCCCAATGGAGGCACTTTTAGCGGTTATTCCTCTTAAAGTGCAGGCAACCGAAGAAAAGTAGCATCCTGCGGATGATCTCCATCGGCATAAGCGGCTATTCCGCTTAAAGTGCATTCGACTGTAGAAAAAGTAACCTCCGCGCATGAAATCCACCGCCGATAGTGAAGCCGAGAGTCGCAAAACACGACTCTCACCGGCGAAACCGCCCTTAAAAAGAAGCTGAGAGTCGCAAAACACGACTCTCACCGGCGAAACCGCCCTTAAAAAGAAGCTGAGAGTCGCAAAACACGACTCTCACCGGCGAAACCGCCCCAAAAAAGGAGCTGAGAGTCCCAAAACCCGACTCTCAGCTCCGAACCGCCCACGCCAGCCGCGGTTAGCGCCACGCCGCTCGCTCCAACACGCCAAGCGAGCTACTCTACTCCCCCAGCTGCTTCGCCAGCCATTCCTTCACCGTGTCGAATACGTCCTCGCGATCGAGCTCGTTGTGAAGCTCGTGCTTGAGGCTGGGCCACTCGATGAAGGTGCATGGAGCACCGGCTAAGTCGGCGAACTGCCGACTAGCTTTGATGGAGGTTACTTTATCGCTCCCACCATGCATGAGCAGCAGCGGCAATCTCCACTCGGCAGCATGTTTTAAAGCCCAGACCCCGGCACTTTGCACGCTGAGGAAGAAACGCGCCGTGATGGAGCCATGGCCAAGCGGATCCTCTTGATACCGTTTGATCATGATCGGATCAGAAGTCAAATGGTCGCCGTTCAAAGGTCTATTGTTAGAATAGGACGGGAATAATCGATTCACGATCCGCGCGATCACTACTTGGAGCGGGGGCGGGTTGAAGGCGAGCATTAGCCATGGTCCGGTGACGATAACGCCGTTAACATCCGGTTTCCGCCGGAGTACGTAGTTCAGCGTAACATTGCCGCCCATGCTATGTCCGTATAGGAATACCGGCGTTGCCTGGAAGCTCTCTTTTGCAGCTATAAGCATGGAATCAACGCCGCGAAGCAGTGCATCATAAGATGATGTGTGCCCACGTTTGCCTTCGTTCTTCCCATGCCCTACCTGATCGAAGCCGAAGACCGCGTACCCGGCTGCCGTAAACATTTCAGCAACATGCTGGTAACGACCGATATGCTCACCCATTCCGTGGATGAGACATACAACGGCTCGAACGTGCTGCCGATTCTCGGGCATCCATTCACAAGCATGACGAACGGTACCATCTTCGCATTGCAGCTGAAAAATACGTTCAATCATCGTTCTGCCTCCCGTAGGCGTTCATTCCGCCAGATGCGATTTTTCCGAATTGTTCTTTACATTGCTAATTCAAACTTTACCATAGTAGAACCGGGAAAATAAACGCGAACGTCAATCGCCTAAATTTTAGACTGGAAAGAAAGCAGGAGTTACGGCATTATAGAGAGAAGTTCAACGGTAGCAAGTTTATTCTAATAAACCAAATCGTCATGTATCAGGAAAGGTGGACGTATGCGTAAAACGAAAGTAGGTATTATTGGCTGCGGCGCAATCAGCGGCATTTATCTGGAGAACTGCACGGGCAGCTTCAGCGGTGTGCTTGAAGTCGTAGCCATCGCGGATCTGTTTGTAGAAGCTGCGCAAAAGCGTGCAGAGGAGTTCGGCATTCCTAAGGCCTGCTCGGTTGAAGAACTGCTGGCAATGCCCGAGGTCGAAATCGTCATTAACTTAACTTCCCCGACTGTTCATACTGAAGTAAACTTGCAAATCCTTCATGCCGGCAAACATGTCTATGCGGAAAAGCCGTTCGCGCTAACACGTGAAGATGCAGACCGCGTTCTAGACTTAGCCCGTGAAAAAGGTCTCCGTGTCGGCATCGCGCCGGATACATTCCTGGGTGCAGGCCTTCAAACCGCTCGCAAGCTGATTGAAGATGGCTGGATCGGTACACCGTATGCGGCAAGCGGTTTGATTATTATGGGCAACGCTTACGATGCGATGCATCCGCAATTCCAAAACTTCCTGCAAACCGGCTGGGATCCGCTTTTCGATATGGCGCCTTACTACCTGACGGCATTCGTTAATTTGCTAGGTCCGGTTCGTAAAGTGTCGGGCTCCGTAGGCAATGTGAATCGCGAGTTCACAGTGACGAATCCGAAATCGCCTCGTTTTGGCGAGACGGTGCCTGTTACGGCGCCTATGCATGTTTCGGCTTTGCTGGAGTTTGATAACGGTGTATCCGCAACGCTGCAAGTCGGCAAAGAGAGCTTCGGCTACACGCCGCGTCTCGAGATTTACGGCACAGAAGGCAACCTAGTAGTCAATGATCCCAACATGTTTGACGGAGCGATCACGCTGCAGCAGTCGAACGGTACGGTGAAAGAGTTCCCGTATTCCCACGGTTTCTCGAAGAACAGCCGCGGCATCGGCGTAGCCGATATGGCGTATGCGATTCAATCCGGCAGACCGCACCGCGCTAGCGGAGAGCTGTCCCGTCATGTTCTTGATATTACGATTGGCATACTCGATAGCGCTGAGAGCGGCAAACATATTGCTGTTACAGCACCATGCGAAGTTCCGGCTCCACTGCCGCTTGGCTTGAAATACAATCAACTAGACGCATAGCACATAGGATATAAGATGGGGGTCTTAAAATCATGAGCGAAAAAATCCGAGTTGGACTGATCGGTTACGGTTTTGCCGGCAGAATTTTTCATGCGCCATTTGTAGATGCTGTTGAAGGGCTGGAGCTGGCTGCTGTTGTTGAGCGCAGGTCCGCCCATTCCAAGGAGAAATATCCCGGGGTCAATGTCGTAAACGATGTCCGTCATTTGTACGAGGATCCGAGCATCGACCTTATTATCGTTACGACGCCAAGCACGGATCACTACGCGTTCGTGAAAGACGCGCTGCTCGCCGGCAAACATGTGGTCGTCGAGAAGCCGTTCACACCGACTTCTGCAGAAGCGGACGAGCTTATTGCCCTGGCGAAAAAGCAAGGCAAAGTGCTCAGTGTCTACCATAACCGCAGATATGACGGCGATTACTTAACGATTAAGGAGCTGCTTCGTCAAGGTATGATCGGCGAGGTGAGAGATTGCACCTTCTCATGGGACGGTTTCGATCCGGTCATGCAATCAACGAATTGGCGCGAAGGAGCACAACCGGGTACCGGCGTGTTCTACGATCTGGGCGTTCATTTGTTCGACCAAGCAATCACGCTCTTCGGCATACCGGATGCCATCAACGGCGATGTTCGGGTGCAGCGCGAAGGTGCGGAGGCACATGATTTCTTTGATGTGACGCTGTTCTATGGCGATCAGCGGAGAGTGCGAGTGAAGTCCTCGAAATTTGTACGTGAAGCCAGTCCGCGTTATGTATTGCATGGCACGGGAGGCTCTTTCGTCAAATACGGAACGGATCCGCAGGAAGCTGCGCTTATTGGCGGAGCGATGCCGGGCGATCACGGATTCGGTATGGAACCGCGCGAAAATTGGGGAAAGCTCAATTCTTCGATCGGAAGCATGCATTTTGAAGGCGTTGTTGAAACGTTTCACTCGTCTTACACAGGTTATTATGACAATATTTACAAGCATATCATTGGACAAGCAGAACTGAATGTGAAGCCGGAAGAAGCGAGAAATGCGATCCGATTGATCGAGCTGGCGCTCCAAAGCAGCGAGGAAGGCAGAACGCTGCCGGTTAAGCTGTAGGCTGACGTGCTTCTGCAAAATAGGAGGAACGAAGATATGTTTCCATTCCAAGCGTCATTGAACGCTTCGACATTATTTCCTTTTAAGCTGAATGTGCTGGAGCAGATCACGGTTGCTGCCGAAGCGGGATATGAAGGTATTGAGCTATGGGTTTCGGATATTGAAGCATTCCTGGCAGGCGGCGGAACTGCCGAGCAAATCAGAGAGTGTTTGAGCCTCAACAAGGTTGTGTTCGCGAACGCGATTGCTTTCTTTAAGTGGGCGGATGTGGATGCTTCTGTACGTGCAGAAGCTTTTGCCCAAGCGGAGCGTGAGCTGCGCATGCTGGCTGAGCTTGGCTGCCGCGCTGCGGCTGCGCCTCCTTTTGGCGATGTGGCTAATGTTTCGCTCAGCGAAATGGGACAGTATTATGCGGAACTGACGGCGCTTGGCCGCGAGATCGGCATTGATGTCTATTTGGAGTTCTGGGGGAAAGCGAGCAAGCTTTCGACCGTTAACGAAGCGAAAGAAGTCGTTCTGGCTTCCGGCGTCGAGCAAGCACAAGTATTGCTTGACCCGTTCCATATGTACACTGGCGGAAGTAGCGTAGAGGACTTGAAGCAGCTGAAGGGCAGTCAGATCGGCATCGTGCATGCCAATGACTACCCGGCGTCACCTTCGAGAGAAGTCATTACAGATGCAGAGCGGGTATTCCCGGGTGAAGGCGTTGCGCCTTTGAAAGAGATTGCCGAAGTGTTGTATGCTTCCGGCTATCGCGGTTATTTATCGGTGGAATTGTTCATCGAGGACTTCGGGGATCTTACGGCTCTTGAGGTAGCGAGCAAAGGGATTCAGACATTGAAGGCAGCTTTTCAGGTGGAAGTGTAAAATTTGTTTACTTTAAGGGCTGGGCATTCGGATTAAATCCGGTGCTCAGCCCTTTTCCAATATCTTCTTTACAGCCGGGCACTTGCAGCCCTATAATCGACTCGAGTAGCGTCAAATCAGGTTCTAAGGGGATGCTGTAATGAAACTGTCCGTATGTTTGGATGCTCTGTATCATGGGAAGGATTTCTTCGCCAGTCTGGAGGAAGTTCGCGCCATTGGGTATGACACCGTTGAGTTCTGGTCGTGGTGGGATAAGGACGTGGAACGTCTTGCACAATTTGCAAGCGATTACAACATGACGATTGCTTCCATGTGCGTGAAAGCGGCGAATTTGGTCGATGAATCATTGCGAGAGGCTTATCTGGATGGACTGCGAGAGACGATTGCCACTGCCAAGCAGCTTAACTGCCGTACATTGATTTTGACGGTTGGGCAGGAACTTGCCGATGTACCGCGGGAGGTGCAGCAGCAATCCATTATTGACGGACTTCGCGCGAGCGCGCCGCTGGTTGAGGCAGCCGGTATCACCATTGTGCTCGAACCGCTAAACACGCTTGTTGATCATAAAGGCTATTATTTATCTTCATCGGAAGAAGCTTTTCATATTCTGCGTCAGGTCGGAAGTCCGAACGTGAAGCTGGTCTTTGACATCTATCATCAGCAAATTACGGAGGGCAACCTGCTTGCAAACATCCTTCCGAATTTGGAGCTGATTGGCCACTTCCATGCAGCTGGAAATCCGGGTCGCCACGAGCTGAGCTCGGGGGAGCTGCATTATGGGCGGATTTTTGAAGCACTGGATGCGGCTGGCTATGAGGGCTACATGGGTCTGGAATACTTCCCGGTTGCCTCACCGGAGGTCGGGTTGAGGGAGCTGCTTGCTGAATTGAGCGTTTAGTAGCGGCAATTGCAAGCGTTCAGGACAAGTAGCAAAGTAATGACAGTAGCAGCGGCAGAAACAGTAGCAATGGCAAAAACAGTAGCGGTGACAGTTCTGTAACTCAAGATAGAGTGTTGTGCACGAAAGACAATGGGAGGAGCATGAATGATGAAGTTGACGGATGAGCAGCTTGCGTTCTTTGACACCTTTGGCTTTATTAAGTTTGCCGGACTCTTGAAGGCTGAGAACAGTTGGATCACGGAGGAATTTGAAGCGGTTTTTCCAATGCTGGAGGAGAAGCATGACGGCTCCAAGCGAACGATGATCGTGCCGTTCGTCGATCAGCGCGAGCGGCTGTGCTCGTTGGTCGATGATCCGCGAATTGCCGGAATCGCGAAATCGCTGCTCGGCGAAGATTTCAATTACATGGGCAGTGACGGGAACTATTACACCGGCGACACCCCTTGGCATCGGGATGGAGAGAATCGGGCACGGCGGCATATTAAGATAGCGCTGTACCTGGATGAGCTGGATGGATCAAACGGAGCGCTTCGTGTGATGCCGGGTACGCATCGGTTGGATGACCAGTACGGACAGGATGCGGCAAAAATTTGCCGGTCCATCGGGCAGCTTGGCATCCATGGTGCAGACCTGCCTGCACAAGTACTCGATGTCGTGCCAGGCGATGTGCTGGTGTTCGACCACAATCTATTTCATGCTTCCTTCGGAGGAAGCTCACAGCGCAGAATGTTCACTTTGAATTTGTGCCAGCGTTTTAAGGACGAAGACCTTGATGAGCTGCGCAGCTACATCCTGATGCATGCCCATTTCCGCCGCGACCACTATTATGGTCAAGCGATGCTAAGCAGCGCCACAGAGGAACGGCGCACTCATCTGGAGCAGGTCGACTCCATCTGCGGCGACTACGCCAAACGGACCGAGCATCTCCCGCGCCTGCCGATGCGGATCGGAATGCCTTAAATTGCAAAGCCCCACTGAGGAACGGTTATCGTTCTTTAGTGGGGCTTTTTATTTTTGTGGTGGTGGGAGAGTTGAGCTCTCAGTGAAAGAAGGGTACGAGGGGATCTACAAAGTAACTAGTTTCGTGAAAGTGTTGCTCAAGGAGCTACACTTTGCTCCATTCAGTCAAATTTCGGTGAAAGTGTTGCTCAGAGAGCTACACTTTGCTCGATTTAGCCGAATTTCGGTGAAAGTGTAGCTCTGGAAGCTACTCCTTACTCGATTCTTCGAAACGTGCTCATGAAGCGCACTAGGGGATCTACATGAGAGTGAAATTGGCGGAATATGCGAAAGAAGCGCACCAGGGGATCTACATGGCGGCGAAATGCCGGAGCAATTTCGGAACCTGCGCGGCTAACATCCCCAACAACAAAAGTGGCAGCAGCCTTAAGCCATCTCGCGATGAGCCTAAGAGCTGCTGCCACTTTGTACATTTACAATTTAAACCGGTCTACACGCTCCTGCAAATCCTCGGCCATCTTCGTCAGGAAAGCTGCCGATGCGGCGATCTCTTCCATGGATGCCAGCTGCTGCTGCGCGGCGGCGGATACATTTTGCGTAGCCATTGCGTTCTCCTCCACAACCTCGGAGATGACCCCGATCGCGGCGACGGTTTCTCTACCATCGCTTGAAATCTGCTGAGAGACATAGGTGACCTCTTTTATCTGCGATTCCACTTCGAGTACGGAGCCTTTAATTTGTTTAAACAAAACACCTGCACGGCTGATAACGGCAATTCCCTCTGTTACTTCAACCGATGTGGCCTGCATAGATTCAACGGCCATATGCGTACTGCTCTGCATGGATTGGACAACCTCGATAACGCCTTTGGAGGAAAGGGCGGTTTGCTCGGCCAGCTTCTTCACCTCTTGAGCGACCACGGCAAAACCTCTTCCATGCTCGCCGGCCCTAGCCGCTTCAATAGAAGCGTTCAAGGACAGCAGGTTGGTTTGGCTCGATATCTCTTGAATCATACCGACCATTTGGCTGATTTCTACCGATTGCTCGGATAAATGGGTAATGACTTGGGACAAATGCTCAAACGTACGCTCGATGGACTGCATTTGCGCGACCGCAGTTTGAATCGCTTCGTTTCCTTCAGCCGAGATATGGGAGGTTTGAACCGCCACCTCCGTGACTTGCTGTGCATTGGACGCGATTTCCTCCACACCCTTAGACATCTCATCGACCGAGGAGGAGCCGATTTTGACGCTGTTTACTTGCTTCTCGGCTCCGATCGCCATCAGTTGAATATTCTCTGCGATAAACTGCGTAGCGACCGATGTTTGATCGGAGCTGGCGGACAGCTGCTCGGAGGAAGCGGCGAGCTGATGAGAGGTTTCGTTCACCTCGGTCAACAATGTCTTCAGGGAATGAATCATATCGTTGAAGCTTGTGCCTAGCTGCGAAATTTCGTCATTGTTGCCTCGCGATGTATCGATAACGACTGTTAGATCACCGCTGCTGATTTGTTTGGAAACGGTAATCAGTCTGCGAATCGGAGCGACGATGGAACGAATGATGAGATAGATGAGTGCTGCGCCGACAACCATGCAGATCACAATAACAAGAATGGTTTGATATAGAATCGCTGCCGCATCCTCATTGATCTCGTCCACACTGAACGTGCCTGCAAGCTTCCAGCCTGTCATCGTGTTCGTAATGACGGATTCCTTCATTGTCTGACCCTTCTCTTCGTAGGTGAAGACGGCGGAATCAGCACTATACATCGGTGTTGCAATTGCTGTAGGCACGGGAGTACCGGGCTGCGCCTTCGGGTGAATCAAGTAGGTTTTGTCAGCACCGGAGATCGTGACATAACCGTCTTTGCCGATCTTCACCATTTGAATCTGTTTGGATAGCGCGCCCAGATTAAGGTCAACACCGATAACGTACGAATGATCCGGTGCGGATTTGGCAATGGTGACCACGATTTTACCGTCCGTTGCGTTGACATAAGGGGCTGTAACGATAATTTGACCGTTCTGTTTCATCGCTTGCTCATACCAAGGGCGTATCCGCGGGTCAAAATCCTTCGGCAGCTCCTGCTTAGGCGTGAGCAGCATTTCTCCGGTTGCGGTGCCGACAAACGTATTGTCAATCTCCGGATGAAGATCGCCGAATTTCTCCAGTTTGCCTAACAGGTCAGCGGGAGCAGCCGCGGATAGACTTTGCGAGAGGAAATCAACGTCTCTGCGAATCGGCTCGACATAGCCGGTAAGCATTTGATCCAGCACCCGAACATTTTCGTTAACGGTGGCGTTCATGCGCTCTTCAATTTGATCCTTGGCCGTCCCGTACGAGAACCAGCCAATAGCCAGGCTCGGGATAAGCAGGATTGCCGTGAAGGCCAGAATTAGCTTGTTTCGAAGCGTTAGTGAGAATAAAGTGCGTTTCATGAATAGGACCAACTTTCTATCGTCTCATTTTATGGAAGCTGTGGTTCATTAAAGGGCGTAGCTGCTGCCTAAATCATTATCCACCTAAACTATTAAATAATTTTATGAAAAGGCGGGGGAAAAGGATTAGTTTTTTGTTAGTTCTGTTAGAGCATGAGGAAGAACACAAAAAAAGAGACCCTAGCGGCCTCGTTTGATGAGTATCATCGTTATTTGGTAAAGCAAAGAAGATTGTCGTCGCTGTGGAGATGATTAAGAATCGCTTGCTGAATAAGCTCCAAATCCTTGGTTTGAAACGCATCGAGCAGATCCTGATGATCCTTCTCCATGTGGTCCAGGTCGTAGAACGGAAGGTTTTTGGAGAAATGGAGGCGGATCTGATTGACGATGCTTTGCCAGGTGAGCATAACCGTCCGCTCGGTTGCCATCTCCAGAATGGATTGGTGAAAAAGAATATCGAGATCAACGAGACGGCTCTTCGCTCCGCTCGCTACCGCTTCTCTCATCTCATCAATGATGCCTTGCTGCTTGCTGAAGAAGTGGTCGTCCAGCTTGTCTAGGTAGCGCTTCACGACGAACCATTCGATATGGAAGCGGATCGGCATAAGAATGTTCTGGACTTCATCGGCATCCAAATCCGCGACGACGGTTTCTTTATAAGGAACGGAGAGGAGCAGACCTTCGCGTTCGAGCTGGCGGATCGCTTCGCGAATAGGGCCGCGGCTGACACCCATTTGCTCGGCAATCTCCATCTCTTTAATGCGAGCACCAGGCTGCAGATGACCGTTAAGTATCGCTTCTCGTAAATCATGCGTCACTTTCTCGCGAAGTGACGTATTGGCTTGCTGCTTGAACGTGAATTCAGCCATATCAGAATTGCTCCCTTGTAAGTGTAAGACTCGCATGATGGTGCCTATGTAATCGATAAATCCTAGTATACGTTGAAAGCCGAAAAAAAGCACTTTGTTTGTATTTTGTTAACAATCTACAATATACAATCAGGGTAAATATTGTTGACAATAATTCGAGCCCGGCACTACAATAAGCTTATTCCAATGTAAGCGCTATACTATTTGGTTGATTAATGCAGTTATAATGCCGCTATTTGCAGGTTGGCAATTATGAATACGATGAACATTTTACGGCATGAAGACACTACGCGAGCAGGGGGAACCGGCAATGAGAATTACAGAAGTGGAATCGATTTATCTGCGTATTCCGGATTTGGATGCTGAGCGCTGCGATGGCACGCAGGATACGCTTATGATCCGCATTCATACGGATGAAGGCATTACCGGCTATGGTGAGGTTGACTCTGTTCCGCTCGTGGCGAAGGCTGCCATTGATGCGCCGCCTTCCCATTCGATTGCTACGGGACTTCGTTCGCTTCTTATAGGAGAAAATCCGCTTGAAATCGACCGTCTGTGGGACAAAATGTACCGGGGTACGATTTACTTCGGCCGCGGCGGTCCCGTCATGCATGCGATGAGCGGCATCGATATGGCGCTGTGGGATATTGCCGGCAAGAAAGCTGGCCGTCCGGTGTCCGAGATGCTCGGGGGTACGTACCGTTCCAAGCTGAAAGCCTATGCAAGCTCGCTTATGCCGGACACGATTGAAGAGGCGGTTCGCCTGGCAGGGCAGTTCGCATCGGAAGGCTACAAGGCAATGAAGTTCGGCTGGGGGCCGATCGGCCGCGATCCGAAATTCGATGAGCAGCAAATTCGCGCGATCCGCGAAACCGTTGGCGAAGACATGGATGTGATGATCGACGGCGGTCTGGCTTGGGATCTGAAAGGCGCGCTCCGCATGGCGGAAGTGTATGAGAAGTACGGCGTATTCTGGCTTGAGGAGCCGCTTCATCCGGAGGATTTGGTTGGCTATCGGGAGCTGTCCAGACGGACGACGCTGCGCATAGCGGGCGGTGAGCAGGAAAGCGGCGTGACTGCGTTCCGCCGGTTAATTGAAGACGGCGGACATGATATTGTCCAGCCGGATTTGGGCCGCTGCGGCGGATTGACCGAAGGTAAGCGTATCGCGTACATGGCGCATGAGCGTCATAAGCTTGTTGTACCGCATGCGTTTAAGACGGGGATTCTGGTTGCGGCTAGCACGCATTTTGCTGCGGCGATTCCGAACGGATTCATGATCGAGCATACCGCTTCCACCTCGCCGCTTGCGCGCGACTTGGTTTCGGAGGCGATTACGTTCAAGGACGGCTACGTGTATGTACCGGATCGCCCGGGTCTTGGCGTTACGGTTGATGAAGCAGTCGTGGAAAAATATCGCGTCAAATAGGAGGATTCATCTCACATGGCGAAAGCGGGCAGGTTTGACGGCAAGGTGGCGCTGATTACAGGCGGCGCAACAGGTGTCGGCTACGCAACGGCGTGCCGCTTGGCCTCGGAAGGCGCGACGGTCGTCATTACGGGACGCCGCTCGGATGTCGGAGAGCATGCTGCTGCGAAGCTGATTGAGCAAGGCTATCAAGCTAGATTCATCGCATGCGATGTATCGGATGAAGCCGCGGTTGTCGCGATGTTCGCGCAAGTAGAGCGCATCTACGGGCAACTGGATATTCTGGTGAACAATGCGGCGACGTTCGAGCCTATGCGGTTCCTCGGCGCAGAGATGAAGGATTGGCGCAAGGTTTTCGATATTATCGTAAACGGTACCTTCCACTGCACACAAGCCGCTGCGCGCATGATGACGGCCAAGGGCATTCGTGGCTCGATCATCAATGTATCCTCGATTAACGGCAGCCGCGCGCTGGATGAATCATCGAGCTACAATGCGGCGAAAGGCGCGATGGACCAGTTGACGCGCAATACGGCACTGGAGCTAATCGACGTTGGTATTCGCGTGAACTCGGTCGCGCTCGGTTTTATCGAGACGCCGATGTCGGTGGTGGATGGCGTGAAGGAACATGAGACGGACTGGTTCCAAGATATTTACGTCGCCCGCGGCAAAATCGCCCAGCGGCGGCAGGGCCAGCCGGAGGAAGTGGCCGGCGTCATCGCTTTTCTGGCATCGGAGGATGCCTCTTACATATGCGGTGCGGTCATTCCGGTTGACGGCGGATTGTCGATAACCTTTTAAATAAACGAGAGAGGTGCGGGAGAATGGATTCCTTGCGCCTCTTCATCCTGAGAGGAGATTAGAGTCTATGCAGGCACTTATCTATGAAGGTCCGAAGGAAATGAATGTGAGGGAAGTCGATGCGCCGGTCGCTGGGGAAGACGAAATAGTCATTCAGGTTGCGTTCAGTGGAATATGCGGTTCGGAGCTAAGCGGCTTCTTAGGCAAAAATTCACTCCGCAAGCCTCCGATGATCTTCGGCCACGAGTTCTCCGGCACAATTGCCTCCATGGGCAGCCGGGTTGAAGCCTCCGGCGCTTGGGCGATTGGGCAGCGCGTCACGGCGAATCCGCTTGTGACCTGCGGCCATTGCGATAAATGCGCGAGCGGCAGGCAGCAGCTGTGCGTCTCGCGGAAGCTGCTTTCCGCGGCGCTGCCCGGCAGCAACGCGGAATATGTGAAGATTCCGGCAGCCTTCGTCTATGCGGTGCCGGATGGGATGACATTGCAGAAGGCTGCACTGGCGGAGCCGACTGCTTGCGCAGTGCGTGTTGCCGAGCTCGCCGCCACGAAGCCGACGGACAAGGTGCTTATTCTCGGCATGGGGCCGATTGGACTTCTTGCTCTTCAAGCGGTGCTGCAGTATGGCGTTCAGGAAGTGATTGCCGTGGACATGAACGAGGATCGCCTTGCGATTGCGCGGCGTCTCGGCGCTAAGCATGTGATTTGTCCAGCCGGCGTAGATACGCTGGAGGAAGTGAAGCGGTTGACCGGGGGCAGCGGCGTGAACATTGCTATAGATGCGGTGGGCGCTGGCTTGACGCGCAAGCAGTGCGTGTTGGCGTGTACGACCGGTGGTCGCGTTGTTTTTACAGGGCTGCATGAGGAAGAATCCGCGTTGCCGATCAATATCGCGATCCGCAGCGAGATTACGATGACGGGCTCTTTTGCCTACTCGGCTGTGAATTTCCGTACGGCGCTTCAGTGGTTGGAGGAAGGCCGAATCGGGCTTGATGAAGGTGTAATTGAAGCACCGCTTAGCGATGGCGCGAAGTGGTTCGAGGTGTTGCTTGGTTCGCCGGGCAACGTGTCGAAAGTATTGCTAGTTCCCGGAGGTGCGTTGTAATGCCGCGTTTTGAAGAATGGCACTCGCCGATTGCCGGCATTAGCCGCAAAATATTCCGCCCCGGCCAATCGATCATGAGTATGATGCTTACGCTCGATTCGGGCTCAATCGGACCTGCCCACTCACACCCGCATGAGCAGCTTACCTTTGTCATCAGCGGCAAAATCGCCATGACGATGAACGGCGAAACGACAATTGTCGGCGCAGGCGAACAAATTCATGTGCCCGGCGATGCGGTGCATGAGGTGAAGGCGCTGGAGGATACGGTGATGATCGAGAACTTTACGCCGCTGCGCGAGGATCTGCTGGCTACGATTACGGAGTAGGGCTCAGAATAACTTAACCTGTTGGGCGAAAGGATCGGAAGGACGAGATTGAAGTCTAGAGCTCAGTAATCTGCGGGGTGAAGGGGTGGCTTGGCTGTGACTGTTAAGGTGGATACCAATTGGACATACAACGACATTCGAACGGTGCTGCTGGAGAATGAGCTGATTCGCGTCCTTATTATGCCGGACCTAGGCGCGAAAATATGGCAGATCACGTTCAAGCCTCGCGGCAAGGATCTTCTGTGGCATCATCCTCGCATGAAACCGAGAAAGCTTGCGCTGCATGCCGTGTACGATGATCACTTTTTCGGCGGCTGGGATGAGCTGTATCCGAATGATATCGCAGAGACGATCGATGGCGAGACGTTCCCGGATCACGGGGAGATTTGGACGCTGCCGTGGCAATATGCGCTGGAGCGCGTGGATAGCGAAGAGGTTACGCTTCACATGTGGGTGGAAACGCCAATCAGTGCAACGCGTCTGAGCAAGCGAGTTACGCTTCGCGCCGGCGAATCGAAGCTGCGTTTCGCCCATACGATCACGAATATCGGCCGCAAACCGCAGCCTTACTTGTGGAAGCTGCACGCGGCGATGGCAGCGGATGAGCATTCGCGGATTGATCTGCCTGCCCGGACCATGGAGATGGAGGGCTTCGGCACGCCGCGTACAGGTAAAACCTCGTACAGCTACCGGTGGCCCTATTCCGAGGATGATGCTGGCAAGGTGCATGATATGCGGCAAGTGCTGCCGCATTCGTCAGGCGTCAGCGAGTTCCAGTATGCCACGGACATGCAGGCTGGATGGTGCGCTCTGACGCATACTCGGGAGGGCATCGGGTTTGGTCTGAGCTATGATAACCGCGTGCTGCCAACATGCTGGCTGTTCGCCTCCTATGGCGGCTGGCGGGAACTGCAAACCGTGGTACTGGAGCCATGTTCCGGCTATCCGGTCGGCTTGCAAGACGGGCTGGAGCGCGGAACGCATCAGGTTTTGCAGCCTGGCGAGACGGTGTCCTGCACCGTCATCGCTACGGTGTACGAAGGATTGTCTGCCGTCGATCATATCGATGCGGACGGCGAAGTGACGGGTACGGCGGGTTGAGCAACCTGTGCTAAAATGCTACCCCGTAAGCGCTAAGGGTAGTTGGAGGATAGCTGAGAGTAGGATTTTCCTACTCTCGGCTATTTTTATGTGCTGATTTCGCGCTGAGAGTCGGGTTTTCCGCCTCTCAGACGCCGAGTTGGGGGTTAGTTGGAGGGAATGCCGGCTGAGAGTTTGATTTTGGAACTCTCAGCCGCATTTAGGTGCTGATTTGGTGCTGAGAGTTCGATTTTCGAACTCTCAGACGCCGAAGATCGGGTTAGTTGGAGTGAATGCCGGCTGAGAGTTTGAGTTTCGACTTCTCAGAGGGAGAACATTGCGAGAGTGGAGCAAATATGGAGCGATGGCGACAACTTAAGCGGTATATCCGCTTAAGAACTCCAAAACGAGCTAGTTTGCACGATATAAGCGGAATAGCCGCTTAAAGTGGGAGTACAGTGCGAGAAAAGTGCAAATATGGAGCGATGGCGACAATTTAAGCGGTATATTCGCTTAAGAACTCCAAAGCGAGCTAGTTTGCACGATATAAGCGGAATAGCCGCTTAAAGTGGGAGAACATTGCGAGAGTGGAGCAAATATGGAGCGATGGCGACAACTTAAGCGGTATATCCGCTTAAGAACTCCAAAGCGAGCTAGTTTGCACGATATAAGCGGAATAGCCGCTTACAGCAGGAGAACATTGCGAGGTGGAGCAAATATGGAGCGTTCGCGACAGCGCTAGCGGAACAGCCGCTGGAAAGGCATGTAACTTTTCCCGGTGAGGGCCGTCTATAGAGGTGAATCGCAAACGAGAGTTGAGAGGAGCATGTCGCAATGAAGTCATGGAAACATACCACGCTTGCGTTGGTGGCGGCCGGGCTGCTGATGTCCAGCACCGCGGTAGCCTCTGCACAAGCAACCGCAGATCCGAATACGAGCTACGATGGCCAAACGATGCCGGCTGTGTCGAATAAGGTTCCTTTTGCTAAGCCGGTTTGGACGGTTGATCTGGACAAACCTACGATAGAGAACAGCTACCAAGTCCCGATTGTGATCGATAACGGTACATTTTATACGATCAAAGCGGGCGTGCTGCAAGCGCGAACGATTCAAACCGGCAAGCTGCTCTGGGCTTACGGCACGAAACTGCAGGCAGGAGCCATTCAACTACTAAACGGCAACCTATTCGTAAGTGGGCAGGACGGCGCGGTCTATCAAGTGGCTGCCAAAACAGGCACGGCCAAGCGAGTATACCAGGCGAATAAGAAGTCCACATTCAGCCAGTTCAAGGTGGAAGGGAATACGCTGTATTTTGCCTCCTCGTTGGGGCTTGTCTCGGTCAATCTCGCAACGGGCCATGAGAAATGGCGCAACACGGATGTGAACAGCATCCCTGAGAAGGTCGGCGGCAAACTGCTCGTGCTGGCAATGGAGTCCGGCGCGATTACGGTGACGACAACGTATGCCATTGATGAATCGACCGGCAAAACCATGTGGAGGCTGGCGGGCAGCCATTCGCATGTGCTGAAGGTGGATGGAGAGAAGCTTTATTTTGAAAACGATTGGCCGAAGAACGATTCCTCCAAATTTCTCGTAGACCTGGATGTCGTCGATTTGCAAACAGGCAGCGTCGTGGATACCAAATCTTTTGTCCCTGTTAAACAAGGGGAAGACCCGATGTACCAATACGCAACGAAGCTTGTGGTGGAAGGCGACGATGTCTATGTGTCCACCAAGGACCATCAGGTTTACCACTATAATTTGAATGCCGATCCAGCGGTAGTGAAACCGGAGATCATCCAGGATGACGGCACATGGATCGCAGGACCCTACAACGGAAAGCTGATTTATAAGAACGGAGACAACATCGGTCTGCATGCGCGCAAAA
This sequence comes from Paenibacillus sp. J22R98, assembly GCF_059383835.1. Lineage (NCBI taxonomy): Bacteria > Bacillati > Bacillota > Bacilli > Caryophanales > Paenibacillaceae > Paenibacillus > Paenibacillus sp. J22R98. The sequence continues at coordinate 341,318 of NZ_JBXENW010000008.1, read as the reverse complement.
TAGTCGATCATTCGCCGGTGTTCTATCAGGGACTCGACAATCCGGCTAGCCGTGTAGATCTTATCGATTCGGGTCTGTATGTCGGGCAAACCGATGGTGAGGTTTATGCGCTGAACGTTGCGACTGGCAAAGCACTTTCCCGTTATCAAACTTCCGCTCGGAGCTATGGCCCTTTCCAAGTGGTGGGAGACAAGCTGCTCGTGCAGGCAGAGGGTAAGCTCTACGCGTTTACGCTTCCGGCCGAATTACGCAAGCCGATCAGCGGCATTGGGCTCGGAACAGGGGCTTACCTAAAAACGGATGCCAGCCTCTCCATCGATGGTCAGCTGAAGAAATTCGAGCCGAGTATGATGACAACCGGCAATCGGATGCTTGTTCCGCTTCGTTTTCTCGTGAGCGAAATCGGGGCCAAAACCGGCTACAATACACAAACCAAACAAACCACCGTCACGCGCGGCGACCGCTCGATCATTTTGGCGGAAGGAGCTCCTTTTGCAACCGTGGGAAGCGGGCAGACCGCGTTGTCTTTTGCACCTGTCGTGCTAAGCGGCAGCCTATACATCCCGGTCAGCGATATCGGCAAACTGCTCGGAGTTGACGTGAAGTGGGACGGCGGAACGCGAACAGTTGAAGTGAGCACGAAGGGATAAGTTAGCCATGCAATCAAGCAGGAGATGATGCTATGAAGAAAATAATATTTTCGCTCCTTCTGCTGCTTGTTTGTCTGACGGGGTGCAAGAACGATGAGAGTTCCATCTCGCTCGCTGATGTGAAAGAGATTTTTGGCCACAACGGCATACTCCTCGAGCCGATGCAAAACGGAAATCCGGAGTCTGTATTTGCAAGGGTATATAATGGCGTCACTCCGAGCCGATTTGTGGTGGATACGAAGCAAACCATTAGCATCTATGTGTATCCTTCCCCGGGAGAGGCTGTTAAGGGGGTTAAAGATTTCGAAAACAAGACGGCCGCCGCCGATGTTATTGCGCATACCCGCTATCAAATCAACAATATCGTGCTGTATGACATCACGGATCTCAAGCCGAACAGGGATCATGTAGCGAAGGCGATTCAGGATCTGCGTGGGTATGCTGCTGTGTCGAATCCACCTGTGGAACTGACGGACGCGGGCAAAGCGAAGTATCGTGAGATCGCTTGGGCTACGGTTGAAGAGGAGCAGCGCAAGCATGTAACGGGACGCAGCACGGATGCCGAAGTGACAACGATTATTATGAATAATCATTGGATTACGCCTAATAAAGATCGTACGAAGCTCCGCTATCATAAGCTTGTTACCGTGACGTTCAATACCGATCAAGACGGGCTGCTCGGCCCCATTGTTGTTGTCATTAACCCTGCTAATCATGAGGTGGTAGGGTGTTATCCAAGGTATTAGTTGTCGCGCACGGGCTCTCCCTAATCACCTGTAGAATTGACAAAAACCGCTGGCGTTCGGAGATGGAGGGATCCTGCGGTGAATGCTACGATAGCTTCAGGTTCGACTTGCTTGCGGAAGTTGAGGGGAGAGGGATGACAAGGATGACGACACAACGTTTGGACTTCATTGCGCCAAAGGAAGTTGCTTTTGTAGAGGTGGAGAATAGTCGGCTGGAAGCGAAGGAAGTTAGATTGACGACGCTGTACTCCGGGATTAGCGCCGGAACGCAGTTGACGGCCTATCGCGGCCTTAATCCTTTTGTGAAAAAGCAATTCGATCAAGAACAACGGATCTTCACGGAGCGAATCGAAGATGAATCGTCCTTGTATCCGGTGCGGGGCTGCTGGGGTTACGAAGAAGTCGGCGTCGTAACGGAAGTAGGCTCGGCCGTTAGCGGCATTAAAGAAGGCGATGTCGTGTATGGAACATGGGGGCATAAGAGCTCGCATGTCGTAACGGAGGACTTCGCGCGCAAGCATCTGCTGCCGCAAGGACTTGATCCGGTGGCCGGTATTTATTCGCAAATGGGCGCGATTGCGCTGAATGCAATTCTGGATGCGGATATCCACATCGGGGAAACGGTTGCCGTGTTCGGGCAAGGTGTGCCCGGACAGCTGGTTGCTCAGCTGGCTAGGCTGAACGGGGCGGAAGTGATCGCGATTGATTTGGACGATTATCGGCTCGGATTCTCCGAGCAATTCGGAGCAGCGCATACGATCAATTCGCGGAATTGCAACGACGTTGCCAGCCGCATTAAAGAGCTGACAGGCGGCAGAGGAGCGGATGTCGCGATTGAAATTTCCGGTGCTTCCGGTGCGCTGCATGAAGCGATTCGCTCGGTTGTCTATAACGGCCGCGTGGTGACTGCAGGCTTCTATCAAGGCGGAGCGAAGGATCTGTACCTCGGTGAGGAGTTCCATCATAATCGTGTGCAGCTCATTGGCTCGCAAATCAGCGGCATCAACCTGCAGCTGACGAATCGCTGGGATCGTCTTCGGATGGAACGGACGATTATGGAGCTGGCGTTATCCGGCCGCTTGAAGCTGGCCGAGCTTGTCACACACCAAGTTCCGTTTGAACAAGCGGCAGATGCCTACCGGATGTTAGATACCAATGCGGAAAAGTCCTTGCAGGTGGTATTGAAATTCTAATTGTTGCTGAGATAGAAAACTCCGGCGAGGTTGCCGGAGTTTTTGTTTAGGCGGTGGCTGGGGCTGGTGGAAGAGGCGAGATGTTGCACATTGTGCAGGCACGGTTATTGAATAGATAAAGGAATTAATCTTACTGGGCGGCGCTCCGCTATTGATTATGATTCCTTACATCGATTTCCCATCAGCCTTAGCCAAGTAGAGGTTTGGCAGCTCAGAGTTGGATATGTACTCAAGCTAACGAACCGTGGAGATCTTATTTTAGCCAATTGGAGGAGTTTGAAATTCTAACGAATCGTACAGCCGTTATTTGGTGCCAAATGGCTTATTTTCGTGTCAATTTCACACAATAAGGCTCCTACGATTTGTTAGATTCAGAAAGAGGCTTATTTTGCGGGAATAAGGCCTGTAGGATTCGTAAGCGCCAAACCATGGTGGAACCTCGGGTGAATATCCCCCGAGCTCGTGGTGCTGGCACCAAGATTCGGGGGAGAACCTCCCCGAGCTCTTAGCGCTTGCTGCAAAACCAACCCTTCCGAGGTTTTGCATCACCAGTGGACGGAAATCCCCCACCATCAGACAGTTTTCCCTCACGAGGTCAACCAAGCTGTTTGTATAATAGAAGGACAACAGCCCATGCCTCATCTAGCGGGGCAGTGAGGAGTTTTACCATGAAGAACAATCATCCGTGGCTTCCGCTTATTGAGAAAGCTTCGCTTCATATGCTGGAGCATGATTTGCACAGACGAACCGAGCTGCGGCAAGTGAACCGCAAGCTTCCATTCTATATTGCTTCCTACATCAAAGAAGGCTCGTGCAGGCTGCATATCGCGGGCCGCGATTATTTTGCAGGACCCGGGGATGTCGTGTTGATTCCGCCTTACGAGCTGCATGACCATGTCAAAGACACGAACGAGGAAACGGAATTCCTCTGGTGGCATTTTACGCTGCAGGTTGCGGGTTGTATTGATGCCTTGCAGGCTTTTCGCTTCCCGGTTATTTTTCGATTGCCGAAGCCGGAGCAGTTCGAATCGGTGTTCCACGAATACAGCCGGATCGCGGGCGGGATGAGCTCGCTGTCGGACAGCCTGATGAAGAAGGCCAAGGCGCTTGAGCTTGTCGCCATTCTCATCGACGCGGCGATCCATCATCCGGATGTGCTGCTGAAAGCGGAGCATTCCGATCCGTTCATGAGCATCATGACGGAGCTGCTGGACAATCCGGAACGCCGGATCGATCTCGCGGAGCTTGGCAAACGCTATTATATGCATCCCACCTACATTGCGGAGCGCTTCAAGAAGCTCTTCGGCATTACGCCGACCAGGCTGCAGCTGCAGCTTCGACTTCGCAGAGCGAAGCAATTACTCGAAACCGAGAGCCGTCCGATTACGGAGATTGCGCGGTTGACCGGTTATGAGGACATTGACGATTTTTCACGCTTTTTCAAAAGCAAAACAGGCCTCTCCCCGCTCAAATACCGGACAAGCCGATTAGCTGGCGGAGTAGGCAGCCCATTCAACTAACCCATTGGAGGAAAACATAGCATGCTGAAATCAATTCGAGTTGGTATTGCAGGACTTGGCATGATGGGACAGAAACACGCACGCAATTTGCTGAACATCCCAGGCGTTGAAGTCACCGCGGTTTGCGGCACATCGCTTGAGAAAGCCGAAGCATTCCGTGAAGCGCACACAGGCGGCGCAGCTAACGCCTATGAGGATTTCAACACCATGCTGGAGAAGGAAACGCTTGATGCGGTATACATCTGCCTTCCGCCTTATGCGCATCAGGGTCAAGTTGAAGCGGCGGCGAGCAAAGGCATCGCGGTTTTCCTTGAGAAGCCGATCGCGCTGAATACCGAAATTGCCGAGCGCATGACTGCGGCTGTAGAGGGAGCGGGAGTCGTGTCGCAGGTTGGCTACCACAATCGCTTCGGCGCTGCGGTCAAAGAGTTGAAACGACTGATCGAGGACGGTACGGCCGGCATCCCAACGTTATTCGATGGCCGTTACGATTGCAACTCGCTGCATTCGTCTTGGTGGGGGGATCGCAATCTCTCAGGTGGACAGGTGTTCGAGCAGGTCATTCATACGTATGATCTGGCGATGTATTTCTTGGGTACGCCCGATAAAATCAGCGGCTTTACGGCGAATTTGAACCATCGCGAAGCGGAGGGCTATACGGTTGAGGATACAAGCGCAGCGGTTATTCGTTTCCGTTCCGGCGCGATGGCATCCATTACGGCTTCCAATTGCGCGGTACCGAATGAATGGAACTGCAGCTTCACGGTCATTTGCAGCAAATTGACAGCTTACTTCACAAGCGCGAACGATGCGGAATTCGTGTTTACGGGCGGATCCGAGAACGTACGTCAAACCTTCGCTTCCGATCTCGACGTTTATGAGGACGAAACGATTGCCTTCATTGCGGCATTGCGCGGAGAAGGACCGGAGGTATGCCCGATTCGCGAAGGGCTTCGCAGCCTGCGATTAGTCGAGAATGTGATGCAGTCAGCCGATGATGACGGCAGACAGATCGCTTACGTCGAATAAGAACGAACAATTATGGGGAAAAGGTGTGTGTGCACTCATGCAGGCAAAAGCGATTTGGTACGATGAGTCCGGACAAGGACGCAATCTCTATGCAAGGTTCAGACTGACGCTGGATTTGAGAAGCAAACCGGAGAATGCGATTCTCCATTTGTTCGCGGATACGACGTACCAGCTGTACATTAATGGTAAGTATGTCCGTTTGGGCTCGCTGCGATTCGATCCCCAGCACCCGGTGTACGATTCCCATGACCTGAGCGACTTACTTCATGAAGGTCGCAACGCGATCGCCGTGCAGGTCAATTACGTGGGGCACAAAACGTTCATCACGATGCTGTCGCAAGCCGGTTTCACGGCCTGGGGCGATGTTACGCTTGCAGGCGGCGAGCGAATCGATCTGGCAACAGGAAACGCAGCATGGAAAGCGTCCTCGGCGCCGGCTTATCGGTATGCGGCCAAATCGAGCCTGTTCTTGAAAGCGGGCGACCTCTATGATCAGCGTTTGGAGGAAACAAGCGACTGGAGCGGATTGGAGTTTGATGACAGCAGTTGGATCAGCGGCGGCGTAGAGCTCGCGAATCAACAAGCTTGGGGAGAGCCGGAGGCACGGGGGATCCCGTATATGTCCGGAGAGCCGGTTCCGGTAGAACGCGTGCTGCATCTGATGCCGCTTGAGACGCAGGAATTGCTCTGCTCATTCAGCGTGCCTATGCCGCATGTGAATGAAATCCATGAGCCGGAGCTGACCAGCCGTTTCATGGCGGTGAAGACTTGGATTTATTCACCGGAAGACGTCGTCATTACGATGGGACTGTTCTACCAGAACAGCTGGATCAACGGGGAGCCGATTGCCAAAGGACTGTACGCCGATGACAAAAGCATGCGTCTGAATCACCGCGTAAGTCTGCGCAAAGGGTGGAATGCTTATTTTGCCAAATGCGATTCGCTTCAAGATATGTATCACCATTACCTCGCACTGCCCGAAGGCTTCGGGTTAGTCGTATCCGCGGATCGTGATCCGGAAGGTACGGTGCAATTCCACCGTTCGCCGGTTGTCTCGCATGACCTGTACGCATCGGCGCTAAGCGGGCGCGAGCTGCCTTTTGCAATTGATGATGAGCTAGCTGACGTTGGCGGCTGGATTGAAGTCACTGTACATGAGCAAGGCGAAAGCCCGACGATGTCCACCGGCTGGGACACGTACGGCCATGCTTTTGAATCCATCGAAGTGGACCAATTGACCGATCGTGTCTTCTCCTTGGCTGACTATCCGAACGGCTTCTCGCTGCTGCTCGATTTGGGCCTGACTCGGCTTGTGCTTCCACGTGTTGTGCTTGAAGGTGCGGGCGGTGCAACGATTGACTTGACCTATGGCGAGCACTTGAACGCGGACGGCAAGCATTTGCGCCATTATCATTGGTATGGGCTTGGCGACAGAGCTTATGGGGACAAACGCCGCACGCAATTGGATTGGCGGTTAACGCAGCCGCGAGGCTTCCGTTATGTACAATTGACGGTACGGAATCCAAAGCAGGATGTGGTGCTGAGAGGATTGGAGCTTGCATCTGCAAGTTATCCGGTGGAGACAAAAGGAACCTTCCGCTGCTCCGACCCGCTGCTTGAGCAGATCTGGGAGATGGGCGTTCGGACAGAAACGGTTAACATGGAGGATGCCTATACGGATTGCGTGACGCGTGAGCGTGGGCAGTACATCCGCGATACCATTATCCAATACCATAACAATCTAGCGGTATTCGGTGATCAAGCGCTTATGAAGCGCAGCCTTCAGCTTATGGGGCAATCGCCGGATGCGACCGGTAAATTCAGAGCGGTTTATCCGAATACGGGCGACTATACGATATCGGATTTTGCACTAAACGCGCTGGAAGGTTTCTGGGCGTACTATGAACAAACCGGCGATGCCCAGCTGGTAGAGACGTACTGGAATGCTATCCAGCATAACTTGGCTTGGTTCCATGAGCTGGCTGATGAGCGGGAAGATCTGCTGCTCGACGCGGAGTGGGATGTGAAGCGCGGTATTAAAGCGCACTACGGCGGTTTCCATGGCGATCTTGCTATTGTGAAAGGGTACATGGACATCACGGGCATTCACTGTGTGTTCAGCTGTACGTATCTGATTGCGCTGCGTGCCGCGGCGAAGCTTACGGAAGCCATCGGCAGACATGAGGAAATCGGCGAGCTGGAGCGCAGGATTTCTACCCTTGAGCGAGCGATCCGGGATACGTTCTGGGATGAGGAGCGCGGCTGCTACAGCGATAATGAGCAGAAGCTGTCGCATTCGGCGCACGCGAGTTTGTTCGCTGCACGTGCCGGCGTGCTGACGGATGAGCAGCTGGAGCCGGTGCGCGCACATGTGCGCCGCGATCTCAAATCGCTGTTCGTGAATGGATACGGTCCGGAGGATGGCGTGTATGTATCGCCGAGCTTCTCCTTTTATATTTTCGAAGGGCTGTATTTGATTGGTCTGACGGACACGGCAGAGCGGATGATGCGTCAAGGCTGGGGCTGGTTCCTGCAGAAGGGGCTGAAGCAGACGCCGGAGTATTACGATCTGGGCCAAAGTCTATGCCACGCATGGTCTGCATGCCCGACGTACTTCATGTCCACGCACGTGCTTGGCATCCATCTGCCGACCATTGAGAAGCCGGATGAGGTTATCATTCATGTGCAGACGGCAGAGGTAACCGGGGCCGAAGGCGCTGTGCCGCACGCACTCGGACTGATCGAAGTGAAGTGGCATACGGACGAGAATGGAGCGCGCGTCTTCGACTATGTTCGCGTTCCGGAGGGCTTGAGAGCTACGATTGTGGAGTAATGCGTTGAATATGTGATTGAGAGTCATCTCCGTATCTCAATTAATCTCATTTCACCTCAGCCGGGAACGGCTGAGGTGTTTTCACGTGCTGAATAGTTTGAACAGAAATGAAATGCTGCTTGTTTGACGATTTGAACAGCGGGATCTCGGATAAAGGAGATGACGCTAACAAACCGTACAGGTCTTATTCGCCTCAAAACAGCTCCAAAAAAAATCTAACGAATCGTACAGGCCTTATTTGACGATTTAAGGGTAATTTGGAGTCGATTTTGCCCAAATAAGGCCCCCACGATTCGTTAGATTTTCATAGGTGGGAAATCTGACCAAATAAGGCTCCTACGATTCGTTAGCACATAAACCGTTACTCGTCGTCGGTCTCTACTAAAAATTCTCCCCCTCTTTCAAGCAAATTGTCTCATTCACATTTTGTCGTTTCAGGGTATGATAATAAGTTGGGAAGCTCTTTTTCCCATCTGGCGGGTGAAAGCAGAAGTGAGAGAGGGATGATTGCTTACGAAGACGGACTTCTTGCGGCTCAAAAACGTAACCTTCAAAAACAGAATCATAATTATCTTCCTAATTAGCAGCTTGACTCCGTTTATTTGTTTGGGGTTTATATCTTTCTATACGATTGATTCCATCATCAGCAACAAGGTAGAGAGCGCGCTTCAAAGCAATTTGAAGCAGGACTTGATGACGCTTGAGAATGCGATCAACAACTTAAACCATGTCTCTCAGCAGCTGGCTTACGGCGGCGGAACGAATAGGCTGCTCGAACAGCTCGCTGCGGAGCAAGAGCCGTATGAACGGCTGAAGCTCACGAATGATATCAAGACGGAGCTGAATGTCATCTCCTTCTCCAATCCGAATGTCGGCTTAATGATGTTTTACGACCCGGAGAAAGACACGCATGATTTCGAGAACTTCAGAGTTCGCGGAACCTTCGCGCCGAAGCAGCTCCCGGTACTGGCGGAATTCCCGGAGATTACGTACTATGGGCCTTATAAAAGCTACAATGGCTCTATTAATCAGTTTGTCTTCAGCATCATGAGGAAAGTGAATTTGCCGGATCAGAACATTTACTTATACATAGAGACAGGGCGAAGCGCCATTGAGTCGTTATTCGCCCCGCAGAATCGCAAAGAAAGCTCACGCCGCCTGCTCATTCTGGATGATCAGCGGCGGATTGCTTTCAGCGAAGTGCAGGATGCTTTTCCGGAGAACAGCGTGTTTCCGGCCTCCGATCAGGCATCCGGGTATCACGGCGATTATTTCTGGAATCGGGAGATCAGCAATCAAGGCTGGAGCATCGTCTCGGTTACGCCGGGGAATGAGCTGAATCAGGAACGGAACCGATGGTTATTTCAAATTACGGGCATTTTCCTAGCTTTCTTTGTAGGTGCCGTCTTCTTCTCCTGGCTGCTGTGGAAAATGGTATACCGGCCGCTGGATAAGTTTAATATGGAGATTAAATCCTTGATCCACTCCAATGTGAAGGAACATACGGAAGTAACGCATATTCCGGAATTCGATTATTTGCTCTATCAGACGCGAAGCATGAAGGGCAAGATATGGGCTTTATATGAAGAAATCGAATTGAAGGAGAAGCGAAGGGCGGATTTGGAGGTAGAGAAGCTGCTCTATCAGATCAATCCTCATTTCCTCATGAATACGCTCGATACCGTGCACTGGCTGGCCTTGATGAACGGACAGCACGAGATTGACAAGCTGGTGCTTTCCTTAAATAAATTGCTCTATTACAATCTCGGCAAAATGGGCGAGGTTTCAACGATCGGCGATGAGATTGACGCATTGAAGGAATATTTGCAGCTGCAGCAGATCCGCTATGATTTCCAATTTGATGTGGATCTGGACGTGGACGAGAAGGCGCTGACGATTCCATGCCCGCGGTTTCTCATGCAGCCATTAGTCGAAAATGCGCTCTATCATGGGGTAAGCGACGACGGTTACATCTATGTAGGCGTGCAATGGAATGAGCAAGCGCTGCAGATTACGATTCAGGATAATGGAGCGGGCATGCCGCAGGAAACGATCGATCGGCTGCTGGATGATGAGGCCAAAGACAGCCATAAGGTCGGCATGGGCATCGGCATGCGATATGTGAAGCGAATTTTGCAAGCCACTTACGGCGAGACGGCTATATTAGAAATCAGAAGCGAGATTGGGAAAGGGACGATTGTATCGCTCCGCCTTCCCATCTTAAGGAGTGGAGTATAACGGATGATTCGCGTATTGATCGTAGATGATGACAAGCTGGTACGCAAAGGTCTTGCTTCGGCCATGCCCTGGAAGGAGTTCGGGATGGAGGTCATAGGCGAGGCGAATAACGGCGAGAATGCGCTCAAATTCATGGAAGAGAGCAAAGTCGATCTGCTCATTACGGATTTGTCTATGCCTGTCATGTCCGGTATCGAGCTCATGAGAATCGTCCGGCAGCAATATCCGCATGTTCAAATTGTCGTGCTGACGCTCCATCAGGATTTCGAATATGTGCAGGAGGCGCTGAGGCTCGGAGCCATTGATTATATTGCCAAGGTGCAGCTGGAGAGGGAGCAATTCGAGGAAGTATTGGGCAGAATCAAAACACTGATGGAGCAAAAGGAAGGCTCCAAAGCGGCCTCTCTACCGGATGAGGAAGCGGAACAAGCCGATGAATGGTTTGTTCTGTACTCGCTGCATCCGCTGAACGAAGATTCCAAATCGTCGTCGTCGCCAACGGAGTATGCCCTCCCTGATCAGGCGGTCGAAGCGGAGGCCGGTGTCTGGTACTGGACCGGCAGCTTGCCGGTATCCTATCTGCCCGATCCCAATGCGGCACTGGTATGCTTTCAGAGCTTATCCGGGATAGACAAGAAGTCGGTGCTGCAGCTGATAAGAGGATATAGGAAGAGCGATTTGTTCTATGATTTCGACCCGGCGGAGTCTGTTCAATTCGTGAACGCTGTCGAGCTATTGCTTCGGGAGAAGGCGGACAGAAGCTTCGGAGTCGATCAGATAAAGGGGAAATGGCTATCTGCGGAATGGATCTATGAAGCCTCTGTATTCGAGTCGATGATGCAGGAGCTGAAGGGCTACAAGATGCCGCCGATTCGGCTGGCCCGTATCTTCTTCTCGCTGTCCGACGAATGGAACAGGCTGTATCAGCAGATTCTGTCTGAGCCGATCCTGATCGAGGATTTCTTCTCCAGCTGGTTCCGGTTCGAAGAATGGCTAACGGATGTACGCGACAGGATCAGCGCGGCTAATACCAAACCGCTGTTCTCGAAGGAAATTCAGAACAGCATCGTGAAAGCGATGAACCTGGCGCAGATGAACATCAGCGAGCCGATTGCGGCTGCCGATATCGCGCAGCAGGTCAACATGAGCAGCAGCTATTTCAGCCAATGCTTCAAGCAATATGTGGGCCAGACGTACTCGGACTATGTGCGAGATATTCGCATGGAGAGAGCCAAGGAGTATTTGCGAAACACGACCAAGACGATCCAGTGGATCGCGGAGCAGATCGGCTACAATGACGAGAAATATTTCAGCCGTTTATTCAGGGAGCAGGTGGGGGTTCTGCCAAGCGAGTTCCGGCAGCTCTCAGAGGGCCGCACCAAATAGGGTAGAATGCGTACGAAAGATGGGTAGACATTTTTCGTGCGCATTCTTTATTTTGCGAAGAATCGTCTACCTACTACGGAATAGCGCTCTAACTCGGGAAAATAAAGAGCCATGCTATATTGAATTTGTCAGAAACAAACAAACGAAATTTCCACGAGGGGGAGCAAGATGAGAAAGGGTATATTATCGACCATGGCTGTGCTGCTGGTAACGGCAAGTCTGGCCGCTTGCGGTAGCAACAACGACACCAATAACGGTACAGCGAGCAATAACAAGGCAGAGAACAGCAAGGAAACGGCGAATAACACCAGCAACGCACAGGCTGGTAATAATTCAGCCGCTAACACCGCAGCAGATGAAGTCATCGATCCTTTCGCGAAGTTCGCGGAGCCTACCGAGGTATCGATCGGCAGAGCGATTGACCCGAACTACAAGTTCGACGGTACGGATACGGCAGAAGACAATGTGTACACGCGTTGGTTGAAAGATAAATTCAACATCGTGGTCAAGCATACATGGGAAGCGGCTCAAGGTCCGGACTATCAACAGAAGGTCAGCCTGGCGATCTCCAGTAATGACCTGCCGGATGCGATGGTCGTCAATGAAACGCAGCTGAGACAAATGGTTAAAGCGGGCCAGCTGGCAGATCTGAACGAGGTTTATGACAAATACGCAAGTCCGGAATTGAAGGCGGTTTACGATTCCAACCCGGGGTTATTGGATGGCGTAACGTTTGACGGCAAACTATATGCCCTTCCGGAAACGACGCTTCCTTCTGCACCGCTGACTTGGATTCGGAAAGACTGGCTCGACAAGCTGGGCCTGCAGCCGCCAAAATCGCTGCAGGATTTGGAGAACATCGCCAAAGCCTTCATCGACAACAAGATGGGCGGAGACAAAACAGTCGGGATCGTGGGTACGCAGCAAGGCGGTACGCTCTACTCCACATTCCTGAACTCCACGGATCACTGGTATAATTTCTCTTCCTTATTCTTCGCTAACGATGCTTATCCTGGTATCTGGGTGAAAGACAAGGACGGTAATGCGGTTTACGGCTCCACTACGCCGGAGACGAAGCAAGCACTGGCGATGATGAAAGACTGGTACGCGAAGGGAATTCTGGATAAGGAGCTGGGTGTTCGCAAAAGCACGGCCGAAGTGGTTGCAGCCGGACAGACGGGCATTTTCTTCGGACCTTGGTGGTCTGCGTATAACAACATCCCGGATAACATTAAGAACGATCCGAAAGCGAACTGGAGACCGTATGCGGCGCCGCTTGATGCTGCAGGCAAATTCAACTCCAACCAAGCTACGGGAAGCAGCTATATCGTGGTAAGCAAAGGGGCTAAACACCCGGAAGCCATCGTGAAGATGACTTCGATTCATAAATGGGGCAAGGACGAGGAATTCAACAAGCTGACAGCAGGTAAGCAAATGACTTCGCAAGAGGTGCCGTTGTTCTTGATTCTTGGTGCAGGCGACCAGCTTGAGTATGCGGTAAATTCCCTGCGCAAACATCTGAAGGGCGAAATGAAGATTGAAGATTTCGACCAAGTGAACTATGGCTGGGCCTATGAAATGGCGAAGCACGTAGACGCGATCAAGAAAGAGCCTTTCGACAGCTATGATATCAGCACGTTCGACCAAGCAGCAGACCCTGGATTCTTCACGCATATCTATGCCCATCTGAACGGCGGTTCGACTTTCGTTGATGCGGATATCAATTGGGTACGAAGCATCGCGACGGCTCAAACGAAAACAATGGAATCCAGATGGACCAACCTCAAGAAAATGGAAGACGAAACCTTCCTCAAAATCATCATGGGCAGCGAAGATCTAAGTGCCTTCGATACGTTCGTGACGAAATGGAAGGATCAAGGCGGCGACAAAATCACGGAAGAGGTTAACGAGCTTAAATAGTTCGGAAGAAACGGCTGGCGCCAATCTGAAATGGCGCAGTAAGTCTCTTCCATAAACTGGTCAAGACGGGTACTCGCTACTCGTCTTGACTTCCTAATAAGGGGAAATCAAGGATGCAGACACACAAAGGATTCGCGAAACATTATTATCTCATGCTACTGCCCGGACTGGTTTGGTTGTTCTTCTATAATCTGTTTCCTATGTACGGCATCATGACGGCCTTTAAAGATTTTAATCCGGGCGTTGGTATTCTGAAGTCACCCTGGATCGGTTTGGAAAACTTTCAATATATGTTTGAGCTGGACGACAGTAAGATTATTTTCCGGAATACGATCTTCATTGCATTAGCCAAAATGGTCGGGAATCTCGTTGTTCCGCTGGCATTTGCGCTGATGCTGAATGAAGTGAAGAATAGAGTGTTTACCCGTGCGGTTCAGACCGTCGTGTATCTGCCGCATTTTCTATCCTGGGTCATTGTTGCCGGCATGATGCTGGATATTTTCTCTTACTCCGGTCCCGTGAATCAGATTTTAGCCGGTTTTGGACTTGAGAAGGGATTGTTCTTCGCAGATGCGCACATCTTCCCCGTTCTCATTGTAGGAAGTGACGTGTGGAAGGAATTCGGCTTTAATGCCATCATTTTCTTTGCTGCTTTAACGTCCATTAACCCCGAGATGTATGAGGCTGCCGCGATTGACGGAGCATCCCAGTGGAAACGATTGACCCGCATTACGCTCCCGAGCATTATACCGGTTGCTGTGCTTCTCGCGACTTTAAGCATGGGCAATATTCTAAATGCAGGCTTCGATCAAATCTTCAACTTATATAATCCAACGGTCTATTCTACCGGCGACATTATCGATACTTGGGTGTACCGGGCAGGACTCATTGATATGCAGTATGGCTTAGCAACGGCGGTGGGGCTCTTGAAATCGGTTGTCGGATTCGTCTTAATTGCCGTATCGTACAGCTTGGCTTACCGGTTTGCAAACTACCGAATTTTCTAAGGTAAAGGATGAAAGCATGATGATTACCGAACGTTCAGCGGTTTCCAGACTATTCAACGGATTGAATATCATTCTTCTCTTGGCGATTATGCTCTTATGCTTGTTGCCGGTCTGGTATACCTTATCCATTTCATTAAGCGATAAAGCTGCGGCGTCGGCAGGGCAGGTGTTCTTGTGGCCGAAAGGCTTCACGTTTGGTTCTTATGAGACAATCATGAAAGATGGGCAATTTTTCAAATCGTTCTTTATTTCGGTGCAGCGCGTCCTCTACGGATCTGCCATTTCCTTCTTCGTCATTCTGTTAATGGCTTATCCGCTTTCGAAGAGCGGCAAGGAATTTAAAGCCAGAAACGTGATTATGTGGCTTCTGGTCTTCGCGATGCTCTTCAATGGCGGCTTGGTGCCGTGGTATCTGACGATGAAATCGCTCGGCATGATTAACAGCATCTGGGGGTTGGTGCTTGGCGGGGGCTTGCCGGTATTTAACGTCATTCTCGTCATGAACTATTTCCGGAATATGCCGAAGGAAGTGGAAGAATCCGCATTGATGGATGGGGCGGGGCCGTGGCGGATCTTGTTCAGCATCTTCTTGCCGCTTGCTATGCCCGTGCTTGCTACCGTGCTCGTATTTACGATCGTGTATCATTGGAACGAGTTTTTCCAAGCGCTCGTGCTGATGAATAAATCGGTTCACTACCCGCTGCAGTCCTACATTAGGCAGGTCGCGGTGGTGATCGATCCGACCAAAATGGATGAGGAATCGGTCAAACGAATGTCCGAGTTATCCAACCAGACGCTCAATGCGGCCAAAATCTTCATTTCCATGCTGCCGCTGCTCGTCATTTACCCCTTCCTGCAAAAGTATTTTGTCAAAGGGATCACCCTTGGCTCTGTAAAAGGTTAATAAGCGAACGGATGGTGAGTCATAGTCATGAAGCGCTTTGTTGCTCTGCCTCTGGCGGTTTGTCTGCTCAGCTTGGTTGTTCTGGTCTCCGCCTGCAGCAGCTCAAATCGCGAAGCAGAGGTGAAAGCTGCGGCTGATCAGAAGCAGGATGAGGACAAGAATCGGGTGCAGAAAACCATTGGAACGGCGGTTCCGGACTGGTCAGAGAAGGCCGTCATGTACGAGGTCAATATCAGGCAATACACGAAGGAAGGGACATTCAAGGCATTCGAAGCCCATCTGCCAAGGCTCAAGGAGCTTGGCGTGGATATCTTATGGCTCATGCCCATTCACCCCATCTCCAAGAAGAACCGCAACGGGACCTTGGGGTCCTATTATGCGGTTGATGATTATAAAGCGGTTAATCCGGAGTTCGGTACGGAGGCGGATTTCCGGGCATTGGTGAACAAAGCCCATGATATGGGCTTCAAGGTCATGCTGGATTGGGTGGCCAATCATACGGGCTGGGACAATCCTTGGCTAGCTAATCCGGGCTGGTATACGACGGATGAGAATGGCCATATCGTGCAGCCTCCGGGTACGAATTGGACGGATGTAGCCGACTTGAATTATGACAATGCGGATATGCAAGCCGCCATGATCGATGCGCTGAAGTATTGGGTCAAGGAATTTGATATCGACGGCTACCGCTGCGATTATGCCGGCGGTGTGCCAACGGCTTTCTGGGAGAAAGCGCGAATAGAGCTGGAGCAGATCAAGCCGGTCTACATGCTGGCGGAAGATGATCAGCAGATCGGACTCTTGAAACATGCGTTCAACGCTAATTACGGCTGGCAGCTGTACAACATGATGAATCGGATTGCCAAAGGACTCGGCAATGCGGAGCAAGTGAAGAAGTACGGGGAGCGACTCGCGAAGACATATCCCGGCGGCACCTATCCGCTGAACTTCACGTCCAATCATGATGAGAATTCCTGGACAGGAACGGAGTATGAACGGCTGAAGGATGCGGTGAAGCCGATGGCGGCACTCAGCTTCACCATGCCTGGCATGCCTTTGATTTACTCCGGACAGGAAGCCGGTTTGAACAAGCGGCTTCAGTTCTTCGAGAAGGATGAGATTGCTTGGGATGATTTAGCGATGTCGGCGTTGTACACGGATCTTATTCGATTGAAGCATGACAATCCGGCGCTGTGGAACGGCCATGCAGGCGGTGCTTATCGCACCTTAGCGGCCGCGGGCAACGGTGATATCCTTGCTTTTGAGAGAACGAAAGACAGCAACAGAGTCATCGTCGTTATGAATTTGTCGGATGAACCCGTGAAGAGTGCGATCCAAACAGGTGAAGCTGCGGGAAGCTATAAAGCGTTTCCTTCCGGGGCGGCAGTGGATGTCACGGCTGAGCAAGCGGTCGAGTTAGCCCCATGGGAATACCTGATTTATACGCATTAAGAGGAACGGAGTCCGGGGCTGCCCGGGCTTCCGAGCATTAGGAAGTTCAAAATTGAATCAAGGTGGAGTCTATTTATGCGGAAAAGCCAGATGCGCCGATTATCGCTGCTCGTTATGGTCCTGTTTGTGCTGGGCACTTACTTCCCTGTTTTTCCCGGTGGGGGAGCTCAGACTGCGGGGGCTGCTGGAGTAGTTGCAGGAAATCAGTCTCAATTCGTGCGGATACAGAACAATTACACGGGGAAGTTTCTGTTTGCCTCGGAAGACGGGAAAGTCGCTTACGGTACGCCTGAAGAGACGGATCAAGCGTCACATTGGGAGCTGGAGGCTGTCTCCTCGGATGGGGATGTGCAGACCGTCCGGATCAAGAACCGCGAGACGGGCACTTATATGTCGGTGGAGAACTGGGAGAATTACGGAAGTCCGGTTCAATTATCGGATGTAGGCGTAAGTTCATCTGTTTTGGAATGGCATGTTTTGAATGCGGTTACAAACGGGTTCGTGAACATTCAAAGCAAGGTGAATTCAGCGAATTATCTACATATGGAGGATAAGACGGGTTATGCCCAATCCAGCTCCATCCCGCCGGAATGGGGTTCTGCGCAGTGGAAGCTGGCGCCGGTAACCGACTATGTCCGGTTCAAGAACTACTACAAGCCCAATCCGGCAGACCCGGATAAATATTTAATGGCGAAGGACGGCAAAGTCGGCTACGGCAATCCGGACCCGGCAGACCCTGCCTCCCATTGGGTGATCGAACAAGATGGCGATCAGGTGAGAATCAAGAATCGGGCAACCGGCCAGTACATGTCGGAGGAGCACTGGACAGATTGGGCCAGTCCGGTTGAACTGCTGGATGTTGGCGAGAATCCGGCGTACGTGCAGTGGAAGATTCTGGACGCCGTTAATGCCGGCTTCTATGTCATCCAATCCGCAGTCGATGCGAATCGCTACATACATGTGCAGGACAACACCGGCTATGCCCAAGGAGGCGTCATTCCCCCGGATTGGGGTACCCCGCAGTGGGCGATCGAAACGGTAACCGGTAAAGAGCCGTACAATCCGAATCCCGATCCAGATGAGTCGGGTCCGGCCTATGTACGCATTAAGAATGATTGGCTGGGCTTGTACATGATTGAAGATAATGGCGAGCTGAAGTATGGCAACGCGCTGCCAGGCAACCGTGCATCGCACTGGTTGGTTGTGAAGGAGGACGGAGTTCAGCGGCTGCAAAATCGGGAGACCGGCCACTATATCAGCCTGTCGGGCATCACTTCCGACAAAATGGCGGTTAAGGTCGTGGCAGCGGACGAGAGCCGGCCCTCGGAGCAGCTCATTATCGACAACTTGAATACGGAAGGCAACAAGCTGATTCGCAGCGCTTCGGTGGAAGGTCAGTATCTCCATGTGGAGAAGAAGCTTGGTTTTGTACAGTACGGATCGATTCCCGCGGAATGGGGCAGTCCGAAATGGGCGTTCATTCCGGTGCGGGATCAAGACGTTCCTCATTATATTCGATTAAAAAACAGCTACAGAGGCTCATATTTGGTTGAAGAGAACGGTCAAGTCATGGCCGGCGATGCAGCGGCGGATAACGCGCTGTCCCACTGGCAGCTGGTGGATGCAGGCAACGGATTGATGCGAATTAAGAACCGAGCTACGGGGCATTCCATGAATGTCGAGGGCATGCAGGAAGGGCCGGAACCTCACAAGCATCCGCTGCGCAGCACGGAGGTGGAGGAGAGCTGGACCAGTGCCAAATGGACCGTATCGGAGCCTTCATCCGGCGTATATGTATTCAGAAATGGTTATCAGACGGATCAAGTGATTCATGTGGAAGACAATTTGGGCTATGCCCAATCCAGCAATATTCCCGAGTTCTGGGGAAGCGCGCAGTGGGTAGCGGAGGATGCGCCTGCGTCTTCGGAGACGGTGCTGCCGGATGGATTTGTCCGCCTGAAGAATGCGGATACAGGCTTATATATGCTGGAGAACGAGCATGGCGTTGTCCTCTACGGATCTGCGAATGCGGACGATGCCCGCTCGCATTGGACATTCAGCCAGCTAGGGCAGACGGAAGGGCATTATCAACTGATCAACCGAGCGACAGGGCATGTCGTCGTTATGGATCCTAATCTCCCGTACCTCCAAAGCAAATCGGTAGCCGTGAGTACCGCTGCCGATCAATGGACGGTGGAAACGGCGCAGGGCAATTCGAACTTGCTGCTGCGAAGCGTGGAGCATCCATTGGAATATGCCCATGTACAAGATCGGATGGGATTCGTGCAGCTTGGACTGCGTTCGATAGAGTCCGCGGCGCTGCAGTGGGTCTTGGAGACCGCGCCGGAGGAAGGCAGCATTCCGGAGGTTGGCAGCGGAACCGAGTCGATCTGGACGGGACGGACAGATGCAGGTTATTTCAAGCTTGTTAATGAAGCAACCGGTAAAGCCGTTGCGGACCTAAACGGTGTTCCAGGTACGATGGCAACGGATGCGAGCTCCACGAATTTGGATTGGCTGCTGCAGGATGAGAATGGCTACAAGCTGATTCGTAATCTGGCATCAGGGGCATACTTGTCGGCCGCTCAGGATGGTGAGCTTGTGATGCATCCGTCCGTAGGAGCCGGCACGGCTTCGGAGACTGCCATGCAGTGGCGATTGACGGAACGAAATGGCATAACCGTGCTGGAGAGTGTGGATGAAGCGGGAATGTTGCTTCAGGTTTCAGGCAGCGGGGTTGCTCTAGTAGAGGGGCAGGCCGGTTCGCCTGCAGCCGGGCAGAAGTTTACCCTTGTTGCGGTGAAGATGGACGTAGACTACGAGGCGGAGCAAGCATTTGTGGTTGGTGGTGTGGAAGCCTCGATAGAGGCGAAAGGCTACACAGGTACAGGATTTATTGACGGATTCCAGAGCGTTGGCGATGCTGCGGTATTCTCCGTATTCGCAGATCAAACAGGCGAGTATGATGCGGTGATTCGTTATGCTAACGGCTCAGAGTCCGGCAAGCGATTGACGGCTAAGGTTAATGGGGTGAAAGCGGACAGTCTTAGCTTCGGCGCGGGATCGTCTTGGGATGATTGGCAGGCGCTTAATCTGAAGCTGAAGCTTCGCAGAGGCTTGAATACAATAACGATTGAGTATAGAACCGGGGACATGGGCTCCGTTTTCTTGGACCGGCTGACTTTGAAGAACGCGGTATCTCCTGCTTATCGGGGAGCGAGTGTAACCTATGATCAATTGGAAGCAGAGCACGCGAATGCCAATGGTGAAATTCTCGGACCGGATCGGACCTATCATGAAGCGGTTTCCGAGGCATCGGGCAGGCAAGCGGTACGCCTCAGCGAGACGGGAGATCAGGTGACATTCACCCTGAACCATCCCGCTAACCGAGTAACAGTCCGTTATTCCATCCCGGATTCGGCAGATGGAGCCGGGACGGAGTCGAAGGTTGGCTTGTATATCAATGGGGAGAAGCAGTCCGATATGGATTTGACCTCCAAGTACGCATGGGTGTATGGCTCCTATCCATGGACGAACCGCCCGGAAGATGGCGATGCCCATCGCTTCTTCGATGAAAGCAGCTTCGAGCTCGGCGATCTTCCGGCAGGAGCCACGCTTGAGCTTCGCAAAGAAGCAGACAGCGATGCGGACTACATCCTTGTTGATCTGATCGAAACAGATTGGGCCGATGCTCCTTATGAGATGCCGGCGGATTTCCTGTCCGTTGCCGAATTCGGCGCGGTTCCGGATGACACGCAAGATGACACGGAAGCGATTCGCAGCGCGATTGCGGCAGCTAAGCAGCAGGGCAAAGGGGTATGGATTCCAAAAGGAACCTTCCGCGTAGACAGCGGGCCAATCGAGCTGTCGGATATTACGCTCCGCGGTGCAGGCAAATGGCATACGGTGCTGGCAGGCGGCGGTTTTATGGGGAAAGGCAATCGCATTCAAGTGTTCGATTTGGCGATTGACGGTGAAGTTACGGCAAGGCGGGATGACAAGCAGGAGTCCGGCTTCGACGGTACCTTTGGCATCGGATCGACCATCCAGCAGGTGCGCGTCGATCATACGAAGGCTGGCATTTGGGTCACTCGACAAGAGCTGGCTGACGGCACGTCGCTGGCTACGGACGGACTGTACATTGCCGGCGTTCAAATTCGCAACACCTTCGCGGATGGCATCAATTTCAGTACAGGTACGAAACATGCCATGGTCGAGCAGAGCCAATTGCGCAATACAGGGGACGATGCGCTCGCAATATGGGCAAACGGCGAACAGTCCGTAGGCAATACGTTCCGTTTCAATACGGCACAGCTGCCATGGCTCTCCAACACTATTGCGGTTTACGGCGGCCAAGATATCCGGGTAACCGATAATCTGGTTACGGATACGGTAGCCTTCGGGGCAGGAATAAGCGTCAGCACGCGCCATAACCCGCAAGCCTTTGAAGGGGAGACGATCGTGGAACGCAACACGCTGCTTCGAACAGGAGGACGGGAGCATAACTGGCCGGCAGACTTCGGCGGATTATTCTTGTTCACCGACAGCAGGGAGATGACCGGGAAGATTGCGATTCGGAGCAATCTCATTCAAGACAGCACCTACCAAGGCATATCGCTGCTCGGTGAGAAAGCAACGGCAGGCATCGTGCTCGAGAATAACGTTGTGGACGGAGCCGGAACCTGGGGCATCCATGCAGCCGGTAATATTAGCGGCACGGCTATGTTCGGCAATACCGTCGTCAGAGGTGTCCGTGTCGGAGAATTCATGGACGGGGCACAAGGCTTTGAGTTTCTGACAAAGGATGCCGGATTTAGCTTTGACGCGAAGCCTTTCGAGGTTCTGCTTGACGGGGTTTCCACTTCGGATGCCTCCTATCAGCTTGAAGCGGGAGCGTCTAAGCAAGCAGCTGTTCGTGTGAATCAGCTTCCGGTTACAGAGGGAGTTAATTGGTTCATTTCCGATTCAGCCATCGCATCTGTGAGTGAGGCTGGTTTGGTAACTGCGAAACGAGCAGGCAGAACGACGATGACCGTTACCAAGGACAGTATGGCCAGAGTGTTCACCTTGGAGGTAACGGATCGGACAGCTCCGGAATGGGATTCCGGCAGCAAGCTGGAGCTTTCGGCGGATACAGGCACCGCTTGGATTGTTGAATGGCCGGCTGCACAAGATGACAGCGGCGTCTCGGCCTACCGCGTTACATGGGGCGGGAAATACCGAACTGTAGCTGCAGATGTGCTTCAACTGCAGATAACCGATTTGGCTTCGGGTACAGCGTACGCAGTCCATGTGGATGCACGCGACTCGTCAGGTAATTGGACGGCGGTTCCGCTTACGGCTTCTTTCACGACCGCGTCGGTATTGCCGCCGTCTGCACCGGGAGGCGTCGCTGAGAATACATGGATTCGTGAAAGCGAGACAGCACAAGGCGTACCTGTATTCACAGTGGATCAAGCTGAGCTGAAGCGCAGATTGCTTGAACTGCAAAGCGGCAGCGAGGCGAAAGAGCTGGTTATTGCGACCGGTTCGAAGGAGCCTGGTGCCGAGGTCTTGCTGCCGGCTACGACTTTGCGTGATGGCGCTGCAGTTGCAGCAGAAACCAGCATCGTGATTAGGCATGCAGGGGCATCCTATGTGCTTCCGCTTAGCAAGATTGCGGCGCTGCTCCCAGCGGACTCCGACGCAGTCCTGCGTATAATCATTCGGCAGATCGAGCCAGGGGAGGCGGGGACTTCCGCGGCTGGAACGACAGGAATCGAACTGCGCAGCGACATCTTCGAGTTCCAATTATCCATTGAGACCAAAGGAGCTGCAGCTGTAGATCTACATGATCTGGGCGGCGTGTATTTCACTAGGGTCATCCCGGTAAACGGCGATCTTTCATTCGATACGGCAACCGGCGTTGTTTATGACGAAGCTGCCAAGCAGTGGCGCCATGTTCCAACGCATTTCGCGAAGTTAGCAGATGGAACGGTAGAAGCGACCCTTCAGAGTGTGACGAACAGTCTGTATGCCGTCATCGACAAACCTGTTTCTTTCAAGGACCTGCAAGGACATTGGGCAGCGTCAGCCATCAATGCTTTGGCTTCAAAGCGGATTGTATCGGGATCAGATGGCGCGACCTTCCGGCCGAATCAAGCCGTTACCCGTGCTGAATTCACCAAAATGATAGCCGAGGCACTGGGGCTGCCGGCTGTCGCAACCAACCTTTTCAAAGACATTCCGTCAGACGCTTGGTACAACGGAGCAGTCGGCGCAGCAGTGAAAACAGGCATCATTAGCGGCTATACAGACGGCAATTTCCGCCCGAAAGACTTGATTACCAGGGAGGAAATGATAGTTATGCTGATGCGGGCTTACCGCGCCGCAGGCCAAGCCCAAGATACGACTATTATGGTCCAGAGCTTACCGTTCAAGGATGCGAATCAAATCGCCGCATGGTCACTGCCATCGATCAAAGATGCGGTCGCATTGAAGCTTGTCCAAGGTCATGCGGATGGCAGCATCGGACCGAAGGAGGGGGCAACGCGGGCGGAAGCGGCTGTCATGCTGACGAATCTGCTGAAAGCATTGGCATTCCAGAACTAGATAGCCTATTCGCTAGATTCCACTCGCCCTTCCTATGCGCTAACGGGGAGGCGAGTGGATATCTACCCGAGCAAATCGTTAAGGAGGTGGGGCCGCCAAGCAAGATTAGCATTATGGCTAAGGTACAGGGTTACATAAAGGTATTTGTTCCGCGGCTTGGATTGAAAACATCGAGGAGGTCTGTTAATGCGCAGTAGAAGCAAAATATCCGTTTATTTCATGATTGTGGCACTAATCCTTTCCCAATTGGTTATCTTCCCGCATATGGCGAAAGCGGCCGGTGGTCCTGACTTGGTTGTAACAGGAATCACATGGACGCCGGCTTCGCCTCAGACCGGCAATGAGGTCACCTTCAGCGCAACGATTAAGAATCAAGGTGCTGATCCGAGTCCGGCAGGCGTTGTCCACGGCGTGTTGTTCGCGATAGACGGCACGTCCGTAAGCTGGAGCGACAATTACACCTCTTCCATCGCGGCGGGGGCATCCGTAACGGTTACGGCTACAGGAGGTCCGAGCGCGAAAGCCTCATGGACGGCAACTTCCGGAACGCATACGGTGAGCGCGTATGTGGATGATGTGAACCGAATTGCGGAATCCAATGAAAGCAACAATACGTGGAGTCAAAGCATCAGTTTATCCAGCTCGGGAACACCGGATTTGGTCGTAACCGATATTACGTGGACGCCGGCTTCTCCTCAGACAGGCAATGAAGTGACCTTCAGCGCTGTTATCAAGAACCAAGGAACAGCAGCAACATCGGCGGGTACGATTCACGGCGTGCTGTTTACCGTAGATGGAACATCCGTAAACTGGAGCGATAATTACACTTCTTCCTTGGCCGCTGGTGCATCCGTTACGGTAACGGCTACAGGAGGTCCGAACGCCAAGTCTTCATGGACTGCGGCATCCGGTACCCATACGGTCCGAGCCTTTATCGATGATGTGAACCGAATTGCGGAATCCAATGAGTCGAACAACACGTTTGACAAAAGCATTACAACAGGAGCGGGAGCCGGAACACCGGACCTCGTCGTCACCGATGTTTCCTGGTCGCCGGCTTCACCACAGACAGGCAATGAAGTGGCCTTCAGCGCCGTCATTAAGAACCAAGGGACTGCTGCAACTCCTGCGGGAACGATACACGGTGTCGTTTTCTCCATTAATGGGACATCCGTGAACTGGAGTGACAATTACACTTCATCCATACCGGCGGGCAGCTCCGTTACGGTAACGGCTACAGGAGGACCAAACACCAAAGCTACTTGGACGGCTGTGGCCGGCACGCAGACCGTAAGAGCTTTTGTAGATGACATCAACCGCATAACGGAATCGAATGATAACAATAACACCCTCGATGAAAGCATCCTGGTGAGCGTGCCCAGCAAACCTGACCTCGTCGTAACGGATGTTACATGGTCGCCTGCCTCCCCGGCAGCAGGAAACGCCGTCACCTTCAGTGCTGTCGTGAAGAATCAGGGAACAGCAGCTACAGCCGCCGGAACGGCAAGCAATGTATCGTTCTATGTAAACGGTACCAAAGTAAGTTCGGTCATCAACTACACCACATCCATTGCAGCGGGCGCTTCCGTCACGCTCACGCAAACCTCCGGATCATGGACGGCCGTCAACGGCATTCATACGGTGAATGCTGTCGTAGACGAAACGTCGCTAATCGGCGAGTTGGATGAGAACAACAATAGCTACAGCAAGAGTCTGACGATCGGAGTCGTCCAGAACTATGGCGCAACCGTACCTTACGACAGCTATGAAGCAGAGGACTTAACGATCGTCGGCGGATCCGTAACGGGCCCAAGCACAACCTGGACGACGGCGGAATCTGAAGCATCAGGCAGAAAAGCAGTACGTCTGGCACAAGGGCAATCCGTTGAATTGACGCTCAGTAACCCTGCGCAAGGCATTGTAGTGCGGTATTCGATGCCGGACAGTGCAACGGGCTCCGATATTTCTCAAAATATCAGCCTCTATGCGGGAAACTCCCATGCGGCAGATATTTCGCTAACAAACCGCTACTCCCACCAATATGGACAATATGGTTCCGACGGCGCTGAAATGCAGTGGTCGAATACGCCGGGAATCAATCACCATCGTTATTTTGACGAAAGTCGCGTCCTTCTGGGTCAGCAATATGCGGCAGGTACGAAGATCAAGCTCCAGTGGGATGCCAATGATTCCAATCCTTCCGGAAACACTTATGTCCTGATTGATTTAATCGAAACGGAAGCCGTTCCTGCGGCGATTGCCAAGCCATCGGATTATGTGTCGATCGCGAACTATGGGGCAACGGCCAATGACGGCGTAGATGACATGGCAGCTATGACCTCGGCTATTGCGGCAGTGAATGGCACTTCCATTAAAGGCGTATGGATCCCGGAAGGCACCTTCGACTTCAAAACAGGAACAAGAGGCACGACCAAAATCAAACTGCCGAGCGGAGCGTCCGTTAAAGGTGCAGGTATGTGGCGCTCGACGCTGCAGGGCGCTTATGCCGGCATTCTTTTGCAAGGCGGGAATGTGACGCTTTCCGATTTCATGATCAAGGCAGAGGAAACCTATCGTTCGAATGCAACGGGGATCGCCGGCATTGAAGGAAATGCGCTTAATTCTACGATCATGAATATTTGGATGGAGCACACGAAGGTTGGCCTATGGTTGAACGAAGGAACGGCTAATGCTTTGGTTTCTAAACTAAGGGTACGGGATACTTGGGCGGATGGAATCAACATTAACGGAGGCACGCTGAATACGATTGTGGAGCAAAGCAACTTCCGTAATAATGGGGATGACGGCATGGCCATGTGGTCGAAATCGCTGAATGGCGGCACGGGAACAGTGGAGGGCAGTACATTCCGCTACAACACGGTGCAGATCCCGAACCTTGCGAACGGCATTGGCATTTACGGAGGCAAAAATAATACGGTAAGCAATAACCTCATCCTGGATACGGTCGATAACGGCTCAGGCATCCAGTTCGGTACCAATCATAGCCCTACGGCGTTCACGGGTACGCTTACGATCACGAATAACAAGCTTGTTCGGAGCGGCTCGTACCATCATGATTACGGCTACCAAATCGGAGCGATCTGGGGGTATTGGGTCAATAATAACGGTCTGGCTCAAGGCTTGACCGTCAATGTAAGCAGCAATGTGATCGACAGCAGCACCTATTCAGGTGTATTCATTGAAGAACCAAGCGCAAGCGCGGTCGTGAATTACACGTCGAATACGATCAATAATTCGGGCACCTATGGCGTCTATGTAAGAGGTTCGGCGAATGGATCGGCAGCGTTCAACAATAATACGGTCAATGTCGCTCCATCCGGGAAGTTCAAGAATGATTCGGCGAGCTTTACGGCAACAGGTTCGGGGAACAACTGGTAAACTCTCAGGTAGATTAGCGTGATCGAACAGGCCGGCGCCTTAGGGTGCCGGCTTGTTTTATTTGTTGCGAGAGAAGAGGTTAATGGATAGCAAGGAATGTAAATAGGATGCAATAGTAACGCTTATGCGGCGATTGTACAATGAATAGGAAATGTAAGTTTTAGGGAAAAAATTGAATCAGAGAGGAAAGATGACATGAAGAAGCGGATAGGCGCCTTCGCGATGGCGATGATGATGCTTGCACCTATGAATTCGTTCGCGGCCGATGCTGCGGCTGCCTCATCGGAGGGTGTCGTTTACGGTAGTAATCTTGTTCCTAACGGTGATTTTGAAAGCGGTGCCATTGATTGGCCGAACTGGGTCAATATTAATATCGGCAAGGAAGCTCCACATGGGAAAGAGCAGGCTTTGAAAATCCCTGCCGGCTTCGGCATCACCGGACTCGATTTCGGCGCGCTGGAACCGAACCGGACGTATCGTTTCGGTGCTTGGTACAAGTTTGTGAATGGGGATGCCGGCGGTAATTTGAAGCTGACGCTTGGCAAGAATTTCTCGAAGCAGCTGGATTTTACCGAAAATGATGGGGAGTATCACTATATCGAAACGATATTTACCGCGCCGCCCGAGCTGATGCCAACCTCGAACTCGAATCTAACGCTTGTGAAGTGGTCAGGCGCGGATTTCTACCTCGATGATGTGGTGCTGGAGAAGGTTTCGAGTGCGGAGGATGTGAAGAAGGAGGCCATCGCGCCTGCTTTCCTGCATGCCACAGATAATTCGGAAACCGCCGTTGATCTGGTGTGGGAGAAGCCGCAAGGGAATCCGGCCGTGAAGTATACGGTGTACCAGGATGATAAGGCAGTCGGAGATACGGAGAAAACATCGTTTACGGTAGAAGGGCTAGAAGCTGGCGGCGTATACAACTTTAAGGTGGTTGCAGCTAAGGAGAGCCAGATTTCTTTTGCAACGAATACGCTTAATGTGCATACGGTAACGCCGCTTCCTGAGCTGACGAAGGAGCTGTATCCGGGCCAAATCGGTGTGGGTTTGGAAGGGCTTGGCGGGCGTGGATATGAGTTCGCTGATGCGGCCAAAACATTGCGGCAATGGGTGAAAGCGGACGGCAGCGAAGGTGTGAAGGTGGATGCCAATGGCTGGCCGACTGAGGATGCGGCGACCGTATTCTTCGACCATCGCCCCGTTGCGGCGTGGTTGAATGATATCGATGATCCGAAGAAGCAGTTCCCGGATATCAGCGGCGTGTACAAGCTGTCGTTCAAGGGTCAAGCGGTGCTTGGTAATTTGGATGCTTCGAGTCCGTTCCAGGTAGAGAATCAGAGATATGACAAGAAGTCGAACACGACGACGGCAGATATCGTACTGGCTAAAGGCAGCGGTTTGCTGTATATGACTTTCACGAAGACAAGCGGCGGCGTGAGCGACGTGAAGCTCATGCGTCCGGGTTATTCCGCAGGCGACACGTTTACGAAGGAGTTTCTGCAGGCGCTGCAGCCGTTTGGCACGCTTCGTTTCATGGACTGGTTGAGCACGAACAACAACAATCCGGCTTATCCGGCCGTTACGGAGTGGAGCGATCGCAAGCTGACGACCGATGCCACGCAGCTGCTTCAAGACGGAACGCATGGTGTGGCGTGGGAATATGTCATTGCGTTAGCTAACCAAACGGGGAAGGATATATGGATCAACATCCCGGTTGCGGCAAGCGATGACTATGTGAAGTCGCTGGCGGCGCTTCTGAAAGCGAAGCTGAACCCGGGGATCCACATTTATTTGGAGTATTCCAATGAAGTGTGGAACGATCTGTTCACTCAGCAGGCTTATAATAAAGCCGCGGCGATAGCTGATGGCGCGAAAGAGGGATCGGTACTGAATCAGTATACGATGCAATCGTATTTTGACGATCCGAACGATGGCGATTATACGCCGCAGAAACGTTCTTGGACGCGTCACCGGATTGCGCAGCGGTTGATCGAGATCGGTCAGCAGTTCCGGACCGTCTTCGGCGAAGACGCGCTGAACACGCGGGTTAGACCGGTGCTCGGCTGGTTCGCAATCATTCCGGATCAGTACGAGGATATGCTGAACTGGGTCAGCAAAGTGTACGGCGATCCGAAGAACTATTTCTATGCGATCGCCAGCGCGCCGTATTTTAATTCGAGCGCGGCAAGCGACGCAGCATCAACAACCGAGGTGCTGACGGCGATGCAGGAAGATAGCAAACGGTTCAGCAGTCCGGATGGAACGAAGCAGGAATTGATTACTTTGGCGGATCAATATGGCCTCAAATCGTACACGTACGAAGGCGGTCCTGACTCCGGCGGCGGCAGTACGATTAACGTGGAGAATCGGATTGCTGCACATCGTTCGGAGCGTATGGGCGATCTCGTCAAATACGACGTAGGCAACAACTTCCTGGATAAAAACGGCGACATGTTCATGTACTTCACGTTGACGAGCGGCTACAACCGTTACGGCATGTGGGGGGCATCTGAGGATATCCTCGACAATCTGGACACGCCAAAATATCAGGCGCTGACTTCATTGCTTGGCACCGATGCGCAGCCGTTCAAAGATGTGGCGAAATCGCACTTCGCCTACGAGGCCGTAAAATCGCTGTATGCCGCTCACATCGTAACAGGCGAGAATGAGAGCTTCCTTCCGAAGCGGGCACTTACAGTCGGCGAGCTCGAAGGGATGCTAAATCGCTTAGCGACTTACGTGCAATCGCGTTCGGTTGCAGCGCTTGCCGATTATAAGGCAGCGGATTTGGGCAATGGCTTTGTTACTCGCGAGCAGCTGGCAGTGCTGCTGGTGCAAGCATATGAGGCTGGCACAGGCCGGAAGGTGAAGCATCCTGAAGCGGTGGTGCTGAAGGATGCGAAGCAAGTGAAGGCCGAAGCGCTGCCTGCAGTTGAGGCGGCAGTGGCGACCGGCCTCATGTCGGCAGGCGGCGACGGCAAGTTCAAGCCGCAGATGCAGGTCACCCGCGCGGAAGCGGCAGTCGCGCTTGCGAGGTTGCTCGAGTACGTCCGCTAGGGCGAGGGAACTCGAGGTGTAGGGAGTTAGGCGGAACGGGACGTTGGCATGTAGTGACGAAATGGAAAGAGACGGACAAGTTAACCGGTTGCGGTTGGCTTGTCCGTTTTTCTTTGGTGTTGGAGGCGCTCGATGTCGCACTTTCAGCTCGCAGCCCGTACTTCTGCCGCGCACGAGCACCGCACCTGAACTTATCTCGAATCCGACTCTAGCCTCAACCTCAAGCCCAACCTCAAGCCCAAGCCCAAGCCCAACCCCAACCCCCGAGCTCCAAATCTCTCTACTACTTCCAACTAACTAGGCTGCTTCAGTAACTTCGACCACCTGGCTTATGCTTAAGCGGCTATTCCGCTAATGGAGCGTAATTTAGTCGGTTTTGTTTACTGAAAGCGGCTATTCCGCTAACAGAGTCGGGAATTGGGGGAATTGAGATAGTTTTGCGAGAATGTTGATACTTTAAGCGGCTATTCCGCTAATGGGGTGTAATTTAATTGGTTTTGTTTACTGAAAGCGGATATACCGCTAACAAAGATGGGAAGTGAGGGATTGATATTAGTTTGAAAGCCGAGAGGCGGTATTTCCGACTCTCAGCTTTGAAAAAGCAAGTTTTAGCGGCTGAAAGTCGGATTTGACGATTCCCGGGGGTAGTTTCGAGTGAGATGAGGTTAGTTTGAGAGCTGAGAGTCGGGTAAGCGACGCTAAGCTCTCGTCATATGTAAATGAAAAGCAACGGATGTCAATATTGACGCATAGTACCGCGGCGGGGCAGTTGCTACAATCAAGTCAAAGGCTGAATGTGTCAATTTTGGCTGAAGTTCTGGGATAGAAGGGATGAGACGCTACAATGGTTTTAGCTAATGGCAGCAGTCCGGATTGGTCGAGCGGGAGAGGGGCACGCCGTCCGTTAACATGGGGGTATGCGCTCGTATGGTACAACGGTTTTATTCGGCAGGGTGACGACTCGGTGCTGGGGAAACTCGACTTCTTGAAGCGGCATGGGCTTGTCACGACCGGCATAGACTTGAGTGAAATGGCAAAAATGGACGAGGCACGCCGTGATTATATAGGTGAAGAGTTGACCAAACATGGGCTGCAGCTGACGCCACGCATCGGATTTGACTACTTAAACGCCAGCAGAGACGAACGAGAACGGGAGACGGAGCGCATCGCGGAGCAGCTGCGCTTATGCCTGCCGCTTATGCGAGGTCAGATTGTAACGACGGGGATGCGAGCCGGTCATCGCTTTGACCGAGTAATGCCGCTTGAAGACAAGCTTGCCCGCGTATCGGCAGCGATGGCGCCGTTTGCGGCCATTTGCGCCGAGCTCGGAGCACCGCTAAGCGTGGAGAATCACGGCGATTATTACATCGCCGACTTGGTTCAGCTTTGCCAAGCGACCAAACAGCTCTACATTTACTTGGATACCGGCAATACCTACTTAATTGGAGAACGTCCGCTTCCCGCATTCGAACTTGCAGCGCCATACACCATTGGCACGCATTTCAAGGATCACATCGTAGGACCGCGTCCGGATGTCTATCCGCTTCAATTTGAAGTGAAGGGAGCCGCGCTTGGCGACGGTGACGTTCCGCTGCGCGAATGTTACGAGCTGCTTATGAAGCATGCACCGCTAAAGGATAAGCTGGTCATGGAAGTTGAGATGATTAGCCCTATGGATATGGACCCCCAGCTGTGCCTGGAGCGCTCCCTTCGTTTCATACAATCGCTTGAACCTATCGCCAAAGGAGAGATTTTGCAATGAGTGAAGCAAAATTACGCGCAGTCGTGATCGGCTGCCGAATGGGTTTGAACCACGCCAAAGCCATCGCCCTGCTGCCTGAGTTTGAGCTTGCTGGCCTATGCGATCTAAACGCGGATACAGCGCGCGATGCTGCTGCTCAAACCGGCGGTTCTGCGGCGATTTATACGGATTTCACCCTCATGCTGCAAGAACTGCGGCCGGATGTAGTTATCATCGCTACGCCGACCGGCTCTCACGCGCGTCTTACGATCATGGCTGCGGAAGCGGGAGTGAAGGCCGTTTACTGCGAGAAGCCGATGGCCGTTAACATGGGGGATGCCCGCAAAATGTTGCAGGTATGTGAAGCTAACAATACCTTGCTCATTATCGGCCACCAGCGCCGGATGTCTGCGCCATTCATGACGATGCGAAGATTAATGCAAGAGGGTGCAATCGGCAAACCGCGCCTGCTGCGTGCAACTTGCGCGGGTGATTTCTTAAGCGATGGCACGCACAGCGTAGATATTCTGCTCAGTCTTACAGGCGACGATAAGGTGAAATGGGTGCTTGCCGCCATGTTCAGGCAAGACGTAGAGCCGGGCTTACCGGATCAATACGATTACGCCATCTTTACCGGTCGCAGGTACGGTCATGCGGTCGAAAGCGGCATGATGGTGACGCTCGAATTCGAGAGCGGCATCCGCGCAGAGTTTCTGACAGGCGATGCGAGGCTGCCGGGCAGCGACTACCAAGACATCGAGGCAATCGGCGATCAAGGCCGCCTGTGGCGGGCCGGCGATAGCGCGAACCCTCAGGTGCAAATTCAAGATGCACAAGCCGGAGGTTTCCGCGCCGCCGAGCTGGATGCGCCGAATGGCTTTAACGATGGACTCCCCGGCGTGTTCCGTCAGTTGGCAATCTCGATGCAAACCGGCGCCCCGCATCCGCTTGCAGCATCCACTGCAATCAACGTTATGGAGGTTGTCATGGCCGCATACGAGTCGGCAAGACTTGGCCGAAGAATCGAGCTGCCGCTGAACCAAGACCGTTTCCCGCTTGATATTATGCTGGAAAGCGCGGTGACAGCGCCATGAGCATCATTGCATGCTCCACCTCCGTCCGCTGCGGCTCCGGCTTTGAAGAGGCACTGGCGTCCATCTCTTCGGCCGGCTTCCGCTACGTAGACATTCTCGCCATCGACGGCTGGGTTCACGTCAACACGAGTGAGCTCCAAACAGAACAAGACCAAGCCGAACAAATTAGCCGATCCAAGCAACTTTTAGCTCAATATAACCTACAGCCTGTGGCCACCAACAGCGGCGTATCCCCGCAGCTTCATGACCGTTCGCCGGAAGGCATATCCCGCAGGAAGGCGGAAACGGCCGGCCTAATGCAGTGGATGAAGGCACTCCAAATCAACATCGCAGCGATCCAGCCAAGGCAGCCCGATCGTTCCCGTCCTTGGGAAGAGGTGCTGGGCGATTGCGTCGCATCCCTTCAAGAGCAACTCGAGATTGCGAATGCAGAAGGCATCCGGATGGCGCTGGAGTTCCACGTAAACAGTCCGTTCGAGACGATGGAGCAGTGCGTTCGCCTTATGGAGCTAATGCCCGAGCTGCCGATCGTTTACGATCCTACCCATTTTGTGATGCAAGGAGTGCCGCTCGAAGAGACGTTTGTATTTCTAGATCGGGCAGCTCACGTTCATCTGCGCGATGCGGCAAGGGATCAGATGCAGGTTCGCTTCGGAACCGGAGACGTCGATTTCAATCGGGTTCTCGAAGAACTGAAGCAGCGCGGCTATCGGGGCGGCTTCTCCATCGAATATTTGCAGACGGATCAATTCGACGTGATGGAGGATGCCGTGAAGCTTTATGATCGCATTAAGGAAGCTTTTCCGGCGGTAACGATGTAGCTAGTGCAAGGCTAAGCCCATGGACAATGTTCATGGCTTTTTCGCTGTAAAGGATATTTCATGCTGCTACCGAATGTATGAGGATAGAATGGGAATAGTTGATGGAGGCGTTATAATAATGGCAAGGCGCAAGTTTCGTTGTGTCGATTGACGGCGAAGTTGTTGCGAAGGAGGCATTGGGTTCAGCAGACGGTGCAAAAGCAAAGCCGTTCAGCGTGAACGCGATTAGACCCGTCCAATCGATCGTGAAGACGATCACGGCAATTGCGCTGCTTCAGCTGGTCGAGCAAGGGAAGCTCAAGCTTGAGGACAAGGTTACCGGATATTTTCCCGAGTTTAATACCGAGAGCTTCAACCAAATCACGCTGCACCATCTGCTGACGCATCGCTCAGGCATGCAAGCCGACGATATACTAAGCAGCACCTACGAGACAACGGATTGGAAAACACGCCTTACCGAGCGAAGTCTGGCGACGAAACCAGGTAGCGAGTCAAGCTATTCTAACGTTGGTTTTGTACTGCTGGGGCTTATTATTGCGCTGGTTTCCGGCATGACCTATGAGCAATTCGTAGAAGAACGAATCCTTACGCCGCTTGGGATGACGATGACCTCATTTAAGCTTCCGCCTGAGCATGAACCGCTCGTTTCGCTTGTATTTCCTCGGGAAGCAGACTGGTTGGATTCGCCTCTTTTTCGCGATGGGACTATACCAATGGCTTGCGGCGGGTTATTATCTACTTTGGACGATATACGGAAGATGGGCGAGATGCTCCTGAATAACGGCTTATATGCAGGAAAACGTATCTTGAGCGAGCAGCTCGTTCGGCAAATGACAGCGGAAGGACTCGGGCTGTTCTTGGACGGCGAACGCATCGGCACGATGTCGGCGCGAACCTTCTCCCATCACGGCTATGGCTGGTCGATGTTCACCGTCGATCCTGAGCATAACTTGGTTGCGGTCGTATTCGTTCCGGGCATTGAAGATTTTGTAGCGGAGTCCTTGCATCCGACCATGACCATAATCGGTTCTGGCGTTCAGTAGAATAAAGAAAGCGAAGTGTCTGTAACATGGTGAAAATCGGTGTCGATGCCGGCGGCACATTAATTAAACTGGCTTATACTTCTAAACAGGACGAGTCGATCTCGTTTAGGACGTTTCCGGCAATGCAGCTAGAGCAAGTTGTGAATTGGATTAAGGCTTTCGGCGAAGAGGCGCAGATCAGCATAACGGGCGGAAAAGCAAGCCTGCTGCAGTCCATGCTGGGGCAACCGTCGCTTGGCATGGTTGAGTTTGAAGCCACATGCAGCGGTGTGCGATACCTGCTTCAGCAATCAGGCGTAACCGAGGAAGCGCATATCCTGACCAACGTTGGAACAGGCACGTCGATTCACTATTTCGACCATAGCGCTCAGAAGCGGCTTGGCGGAACCGGCGTTGGCGGCGGAACCCTGATGGGACTGTCTCAGGTGTTAACCGGAATCACGGATTATCATGAGCTCATCCAGCTCGCGGCAGCGGGAGATCGGGACCGAATCGACTTGAAGGTCAAACATATTTATCAAGGCGCAGAGCCTCCGATACCGGGGGATTTGACCGCAAGCAACTTCGGAAGAGTCTTCGCATTAGCAGCTACCGATACGTTATCTAAAGAAGAGCTGCTAGCTTCCGTAGTGGGGCTTGTTGGGGAGACGGTGGCGACAGCAAGTGTGCTTGCGGCCGCTCAATATGATATTGCGTCTATTATTTTCGTAGGCTCATCGTTTATTCAGAACCATCTCCTAAAAGAGGTTGTCGAAGGGTACACCAGGCTGCGCGGCGCCACTCCGCTATTCATCAAGAATGGCGAATACAGCGGAGCCATTGGTGCGCTTCTGAATGTATCAAATTAACCAGACCGGGAATCCGTTTCGACGGAAACCCGGTTTTTTTTCGCGCCAAATCACCGGAAAGATAATCAATTCACCTCGTCCAATCCCACAACAGGAAAAAAAAGTGCTTACAAAAAGGCGGATTTCTCTGATAAACTGAAATACAACTTCACCTACAAGCGCCATCCCCTACAGAAAACGAGGTAATCCTATGCTGTCGTTGTTGCGAGATTCCATTAAAGGTCGCATGATCGCCATCTTGCTGCTCAGCTCCGTTGTGCCCTTGGCTTTGATCGGGAGCATGTCCTACTATTCGTTTCATTCCTTTATGGAAAACAAGCTGAAGAATGGGATTAACGAGAATGTGAAGAAGGAGCTAGTCAGCCTCGATAATATTTTGAAAAACATGAATTTCGCCTCTCAGCAGCTCGCGCTGGACAAAACGATCACCTCGCGCATCCAAGAGTATTTGACCACGGACGATCAGATTCGCAAAACCGATATTTTGCTGCTCGTGCAGGATCGGATGTCGCTTATCAACTACACAAGCCCGTACGCCGGAGCGATTGCCCTGGTAGACGCGAAGAACAACCATTCCTTTATTCAAAGCTATCCGATGATGGACAAGATCACGATGTTCGACAATCCGCTGCTGCTGGAAGCGAACGGTGTCTCCTACTTCGCGCCGCATCGATCGACAGACAAGTATAATACGGACAATACGCAGGTATTCTCCATCGCCCGCAAAGTGAATGATTTTGATACGAATTCCTCGTTTTATGTCTATACGGAAAGCAACTTTAACACCTTGAAGCGTTTGTTCGACGACGTACAATATGGCGAGCCCGTTAAGCATCTGCTGCTTGATGCCGAGAACCGGATCGTATTTAGCGAAGACCGCACAAAATTCCCGTTGTTTGCTAAGTTTAGGATGGAAGATAAGGCTTCCGATGATCTGCGTTTCATCGCAGCCAGCGAGCAAGGCTGGAAGATTGCCGTCATTATGAAGGGCGATGCCTTTCAGAAGGAGATCAACTCTTGGCTTGGCAAATTCATTACCGTCGGTTTATTTACGCTGCTCCTCAGCTTGCTGCTTGCCTACATCTGTTGGCGGACAGTCTATAGACCGCTTCATGTTTTCCGCCGAGAGATTGAGTGGGTAGGGGACAACCCTTCCTATCGTCCGCAGAAATGGCTGCGGCTTCGTGAGTTCGACGAGGTGCTGGGCCGATTCTATGCGATGAAAGAGCGCGTATTCGATTTGCTCAAGGAAATCGAGCGCCGGGAGAAGGCCAGGAGCAATGTGGAGGTCGAGAAGCTGCGGCATCAGATCAACCCGCATTTTATCCATAATACGCTGAATACGGTGCAGGTCATTGCCAAGATGAATAAGCAAAATGAGATTGTGAAGCTGATCACTCATTTCACCCGCATTCTGCATTACAACCTCGGCAAAGAAGGGACGCATGTGCGCGTGCAGGAGGAAGTCGATAATATCAACGATTATATGGCGCTGCAGAGCATCCGTTACAGCCATCAGTTTGAAGTGCAAATGGATGTGAATCCGTCGACGCTGGATGTCCTGATCCCGCGGTTTGTGCTGCAGCCGCTCGTTGAGAATGCGATTTATCACGGCTTCCGTAACCAAGATGGCACCATTAGTGTTCGGATCGAGCCTCATCCGGGAGGCGGGATCACGATGTGCGTATCCGATAACGGGGAAGGCATGTCGGAGGAACGGCTGCAATCGCTGCTCGAAGAGAAGCATCCGGATTCGCGCTCGGTCGGAATGGGCATCGGCTTAAGCTTCGTGCATCGATTAATTCAAGCTTACTATGGAGAGAACTCCGGACTGCGAATCGAAAGCAAGCTTGGCGAGGGGACGGCAATTACAATTGAAATATGGACAGGGAAGGGAGGCGAGCAGCCATGATCCGAGCCATACTGGTCGATGATGAGCATATCGTACGCAAAGGATTAATTCATATTCTTCCATGGCAGAAGCATGGGATGGAGGTTGCCGCCGACTTTGAAGGCGGTGCGAAGGCGCTGGCTTGGATGGAGCATGAGCAGGTCGATTTGCTCGTCACCGATTTGTCGATGCCGGGGATGTCGGGCTTTGAGCTGATGCGCATCGTGAAGGAGCGGTTTCCGAATACGGAAACGGCGATTCTCACCTGTCATCAGGATTTTCAATATGTACAGGATGCGCTGCGGCTAGGCGCGATTGATTATATCGTGAAGACGGAGCTTGACGACGAGAAGCTCGATCGGTTGTTCGGCCGTATTGCCGAGCGGCTGCTCGCGGATCGGGAAGAGAAGGCCTCCCGCGCGCAGCCGGCGCCTTCCTCAGCGCAGTCATCGGTTACGCTGCTGCTCGCGCTCAAGGCCGACTGCAAAGTGCAGGAGCTGTACGCGCAGCCCGGCTTGAATGACAAACCGCTCGTCGCCCTGCAAGGCAACGCCTGGTTTACGGAGGAGCTGGCGTTTCAGCCGGAAGGGGAGGCACAGGCGGGATTATCGGCACGCTGGGCGGTATTTTGCCTGCATCAGGTTGGCGTGAAGGATCGAAGTCGGCTCAAGTCGGTGCTGGATACCTATATCAAGCGTCACTCCTTCTACGTGATGGCGACAACCCAGTCGGCCGCAGCCGTGCATGATTCCATGCAGGACGTACTGCTATGGGAAACCAAGCCGGTTCGGGAGGACTGGATCAAAGGCTGGCGGAATTTCGATTGGCTGTTTCAGGATGAGGCATTCCAAACGTTTCTCGAGCAAATTGCCGAGCAAAGACCGGATCCCAACAAGCTGTGCGGCATGATTCACCAGACGGTCTGGGCGTGGAGAAGCATGCTGAGATGGACGGAACGGGACGAGCTGCTGCAGGAGCTCGGCGGCTTGCAAACCTGGGCGCAGTGGCAAAACTTCCTGCAGCGCGTTCGTCGTTCACTTCGAGCCATTCTGGATCAGAGCGGCATCGATAAGGATATTACGGCGAGAATGATCCAATCGATCGAATGGTCGCTGCTGCGCTTGGATGAAGGGGTTACGCAGGAGGAGGCTGCTGCGGAGGTACACCTTAGCCGCGGCTATTTCAGCGATTGCTTCAAGCGGACTACCGGCGCTACTTATAACGATTTCATGCGGATGCTTCGGATGGATCAGGCTAAACGATTACTCGTTCATAGCAGTCAAGCCATTCAGGAGATTGCGGCTAAATGCGGGTTCGCCGACGAATCGTATTTCCGTAAGCTATTCCGGCAGGAAACAGGCCGTTCACCGCGAGCTTACCGCGAAGAAGAAGCAGCGCTAGATGAGTTTATGCATTGGCCGCCGGTAGGCAAGTAAGGCGCGAATGTGAAAAATGTCTGCCGACCAGTGAAAATTGTACGATGAAGGACGCATGTTCTGACAAAGTTCAGTCAGGAGATGCGTTTTTTCTGTACTGCCCCCTGCTCAAAGCGCGTTATGATTGGAATCGAATCAAACACTATATTCATTGTCATAGAGAGGGGCTTTTGACAGAATGATTAAAAAGTGGGCAAGTTTGAGTTTGCTTGGGCTTATGGTTTTTGTAAGCGCATGCGGCAACAATGCCGGAAACAACAATGCAGCGAGCAACACGGCGGAAGGCAATAAAACCAATACAACGGCTGAAACGACAGAGACAACAGAACCGGCAGCTGAACCAGCGGTTGCAGCAGATCCATTCGGCAAGTATCCGGAACTGATTGAATTTACAACGATTAGACCGACAATGAACAATCCGAAGTTCCCTGAGGGCGAATCGTATGAAGAGAACGTCTTCAACAAATTCATGGAAGAGAAG
Source organism: Paenibacillus sp. J22R98 (assembly GCF_059383835.1). NCBI lineage: Bacteria > Bacillati > Bacillota > Bacilli > Caryophanales > Paenibacillaceae > Paenibacillus > Paenibacillus sp. J22R98. Next base: position 302,038 of record NZ_JBXENW010000008.1, on the reverse strand, counting down.
TTGAATGTGAAGCCTAAATTTGTGTGGATGGCACCGCAAGATGGTGACGCTTACAAGAAGAAGCTTGATCTCTCCATCGGCGGAAACGATATCCCGGATGTCTTCCAAATCGTCGGCAAGAGCATCACGGAGGTTCAAGCTACTGTGAAGCGCCTCGTGGAAGCCGACATGATCGAGGATATGACTGCTGTCTATGACCAATATGCTTCACCGGCCATCAAAGAAGCTTTCGCATCCGCAGACAACCGCGGTCTCGATCTATACAAGGTCGATGGCAAGCTTTACGGCATTCCGAGCCAAGGCAGTTTGGAGAACTTCAACTTTGTATGGGTTCGCGACGACTGGCGCAAGAAGCTGAACTTGGCTGAGCCGAAGACGATCGAAGACGTTGAGGCAATCGCCAAAGCGTTCAAAGAGAAAGATCCGGCTGGCAATGGCACAACGGTACCGATGGCGATGCAGATGCAAACGGAGACAGACGGTTTGTTCGGTCCCGGCTACATTTTCGACCAATTCGAAGCTTTCCCTCGCCTGTTCTATAAGGATGCATCCGACCAAGTCGTATACGGCGGTATCCAACCGCAAATTAAAGACAGCTTGAAGCTCATCGCTAACTTCTACAAAGAAGGTCTGATCGAGAAAGACTTCGCGCTTAAAGATACAGGTCAGCTGCAAGAGGTTCTGGCAAGCGGGCGTGCAGGCATCGTCGGTCAAGCGTGGTGGGGCGTTTGGTATCCATTGTTCATGACGCTGCAGAACGTTCCTGATGCGGATTGGAAGCCATATGCAATCCCTGCCAAAACAAACGGCAAGCTGAACATGGGCGCGATGAACACATCCGGTTCCGTCATGGTCGTTAAGAAAGGCTTCAAATACCCGGAGCTGCCAATGAAATGGCTGAATGTCGTCAACGAAAACGACGATACGGAATGGTGGATCAAAACGACGCAAGAAAAGTATAAAGATGCCAACGAGAAAGCAACCGTATGGGGCGGCATGTCGATCCTGCGTACGGACGAAATCCTTAACCAAGCGAACGACATCGTAGCTGCCGTCAACGGCGAGAAGGATCCGGCAACGCTTCCGTTCAAGAACAACGATGCATTCCTGAACATCAAGAAGTTCATTGACGAGCTGCAAACGCAGCCGGCAAGCAAGAACGTGCTGCAATGGCAAAATACGCGCAGCTGGTATGACGCCATGGGTTCCGCATCCAAGCTGGGATTCAATACCGTCTACTCCGCATTCGATGGCCAAACGCCGACGATGGAGAAGAAGCTGACTGCGCTTAACGAGCTGCAAATGAAGGCCTACCACCGCATTATTATGGGTAAAGCCGATGCAGATGCCGAGTTCGATCAATTCGTGAAGGATTGGAAAGCGCAAGGCGGAGACGATATCTTGAAAGAAATCAACGAAGCATTAAGCAAATAACCTGTACTTGAATTGTGGAAGGACGCGAGGCAGTGTCTTGCGTCCTTCTATTCATTACGAATGATATCTGAAGCGGAGGTAATGCGAGTGCGCCGCAAATGGTCTGAGCAAATCCATTTTAACCTGATGCTGCTCCCCGGCATGTTGCTTGTCTTATTATTTACAATCTGGCCTATGGGCGGCATTGTGCTGGCGTTCAAACATTTTATTCCGACTAAAGGAATTTGGAGTTCGCCATGGACAGGCTGGGAGAACTACTCCTTCGTCTTTGACACGCCTGTAGCGTTACGCGTTTTTAAGAATACGGTCATCATCGCGCTAATGAAGATTGCTTTCGGCTTCTTTATTCCAATCGTATTTGCACTCATGCTCAATGAACTGCGCATCCATTGGTTTAAGCGCACGGTTCAAACCATCGTTTATTTGCCGCACTTCCTGTCATGGGTTCTGCTTGCGGGTATTCTAAGAGATTTCTTTGCCGTAGACGGCATTGTTAACCAATTGCTTGGCAAGTTTGGCGTTAACGAGATTATGTTTATGGGTGATAACTTCTGGTTCCGTACCATCATTGTCGGCTCCGATATCTGGAAAGAGTTCGGCTTTGGTACGATTATCTATTTGGCGGCACTGACAGGTATTAATCCTTCGCTATACGAGGCAGCCGACATTGACGGCGCAACGCGGATGCAGAAGCTGAAATACGTCACACTGCCGGGCATCGCAACCACGATCGTTCTGGTCGGCACGCTCAGTTTGCAAAACGTACTGAATGCCGGTTTTGATCAAATATTCAATCTGTACAACACGCTGGTCTACGATTCCTCGGACATCATCGACACGTACGTGTTTAGGGCCGGTATCGAGGAAGGGCACTATGAGGTCGGAACAGCCATTGGTTTATTGAAATCAGGCGTCAGCTTTGTGCTGATTATCATCTCATATGGTCTGGCCAGTCGATTAGCCAACTATCGCATTTTCTAGCAGAAGGAGGAATTCCGCATGGTCCGTAATCAAACGATGGGCACCAAAGCAGCAGAAGCTGTTCTGATTCTCATTCTTGCGCTCATTTCGTTCTCATCTTTGTTCCCGATCATTCATAACTTGGCGATTTCCTTCAGCTCGCCAGCGAAAGCGATGGCCGGCTTTGTCACTTTCTTTCCGAAGGGCTTCACCGTTGATTCTTACATGAAATTGTTTGAGGACAATGTATTCTTTCAATCGTTCTGGATTTCGGTCAAACGGGTAGGCGTCACTTGCTTAATCAGCTTCTTCATTTCGCTGCTGATGGCTTACCCGCTGTCCCGCTCGAAGAGAGAGTTCAAGCTCCGCGACGTCTATATGTGGCTGCTGATCTTCTCGATGATGTTTAACGGCGGATTGATTCCGTTCTACCTCGTTATCCGTCAGATGGGACTGATGAACTCGTTCTGGGTGCTCGTGCTCCCAATGCTGGTTAACGTATTTAACGTCATTCTGATCGTGAACTATTTCCGCAGCATTCCCAAAGAGCTCGATGAGTCGGCCTCGATGGATGGCGCTGGCCCGTGGTTCAAAGTGTTCCGCATCTACATGCCGCTATCCATGCCGGTGCTTGCTACGACGACGCTGTTCCTGATCGTAACCGTGTGGAATGAATTTATGCTCGGACTCATCTTCATCAACCATGAGGACAGTATTCCGCTCCAGACTTACATGCAGCAGATTGTTGTGCGGATCGATCCGACGCTGATTAAATCGATTGAAGACGTGAAGCGCTTGGCATCGGTATCTGACAAAACATTGGGAGCGGCCAAAATCTTCGCTTCCATGCTGCCGATCATGCTTGTCTATCCGTTCCTGCAGCGGTTCTTCATCTCCGGTATTATGCTGGGTTCCGTTAAGGAATAAGCGAGTGTACCGGCTGGCAAAGGAGGTTTGCAGCTAGCTATGCGACAAACAAACTCGATTAGCTTCGGGGACTTGCTGAAACAGGGAGAAGGCCTTCGGGCCTCCTTGGAAGGCGGCGAGCGGAGCGCGTATTTCAAACAATTCGATTCGCTGTTCGCCGCGATTCCGGAAACGGAGAAAGAAGTATGGCTGGAAGCGTATATGATTCTGGCCGCTCAGTTTCTGGCGTTCATGCATAAGAACGGCATCTCCTTCGCGGAGCTTGAGCCGCTGGACGCGGATGCGCTTCTGCGCTGGGATGCCCACAGCTCGGCGAGGCAGGCTGCCGATTACTTGCGGGCATTCGCAGGCGCGCTGCTTCAATGCCCCGGCTACCGGGATGAAGGCGGATGGCTGGAAAGCTTGCACGCCTACATTGAGAAGCATCTCGACGAGGATCTGTCGTTAGCGCGGCTTGCCGAGACGGTCTACTTCAATCCGAGCTATCTATGCCGATTGTATAAGCAGACGACCGGCCGCGCGTTGTTCGATTACGTCGCCGAGGCGAAGCTGACGCGGGCGAAGCGGTACTTGAAAGAATCGCCGCGATTGAAGGTTCACGAGATCGCGCGCAAGGTAGGGTTTGGCTCTCCCGCGCATTTCACGCGCGTCTTCAAGAAGCATTCGCTGCTTACGCCCGCGCAGTATCGTGAGGCGTATGCGCGATAGAATAGGATGGTACGGGGAACCGCTGTAGCAGGATAATCTGCTAGAGCGGTTTTTTCGCGCGCGGGGCTCTAGCAAATGATTAAATAATGCTATATTGACAACTATGAATCTTAAGGATATTTTGTATATCTATGGAAGATTTGAGAGTGACTCTAGTACTGACTTTGGAGGAGGACGAACGTGGGCTTACAGAAATTCGGCGAGCAAACGACTGCGCTGTTTCGGGAAGCATTGAACCAGTTCATCGAGAAGGTCAAGAAGGATGATCAAGTGATTGCGGCTGTGCTGCTTGGCAGCTTATCGTATGACCAAGTATGGGAGAAATCGGACATTGATTTAAAGCTGATCGTGCATGATCAGAAGCTGGGTTCGGGTTATATGTGCTTCGTGGAGAATGATGTCCCTATTAACGCCAGCATTCAAACTCGCAATGAGTTCAAGCGCTGGATGGAACGATCCGTGGGCGGCTCCATTTCGCAGTCGATGCTTTATCGCAGTACGCTGTTGTTTACGAAGGATGCTTCGATTACGGAATATTTTGAACAAATACGGATTGTCGGCGAGCGCGACAGGCAGCTTCAGCTGCAGCAGCTCGGAGGGTATTCGCTTGCGCTTCTGGCTAAGGCGGAGAAGTGGCTGTATGTGAAGCAAGACGCGGTTTACAGTGCTTTCTGGATTATTAAGATGGTCGATGTCTTGTCGCAGATCGAGGTGCTGCTGAACGAGGATGTGCCTATGCGGGAGTCGGTCAAACAAGCGCTCACCTATAACCCGGACTTCTTCCGCGTGATCTACACGGAGATGGTGTTCGGTAAGGTTACGGAGGCTGGCGTTCAATCCGCAATCGATCAGATCAATGGGTATCTGAACGCTAGGGCAGAGAAGCTCTTCCAGCCGATGCTCGCATATTTGAAGGAAGAAGCGGATGTCCGCACCGTCACGGATATAGTTTTGAAGTTTAAGCCGGTTATCGAGACCGACACGGGCTCTGCAACAACGATTTGTGATTGGCTTGCGGATCGAGGGCTGCTAATGAAGATGGAATCAGAGACGAAGGCCACGCCGAAGAGCCGGATTATGCTGCTTGAACCGGCGTATTTAGTGGAGAGCGACGAGTTTCCAGAGTGGGAGAGGGGCTAGCGCGGATGAAGAAGTTTATCGAGGTACGCGGTGCAAGGCAGAATAATCTGAAGAACATTGACGTCGATATTCCGCGGGACCAGCTCACGGTCATTACCGGGGTCAGCGGTTCGGGCAAATCTTCATTGGCCTTCGATGTCATCTATGGGGAAGGGCAGCGCCGATTCTTGGAGTCGCTCTCGACCTTCGCCAAGAGCCGGATGAATCAGTTGAAGAAGCCGGACGTCGACTTTGTATTCGGTTTGTCTCCTGTAATTGCTATTGAGCAGAAGAAGGGGATCGTCAATCCGAGATCCACTGTCGGCACGATGACTGACATCTATGACTTCATGCGGCTGCTCTTTGCTTCAGTTGGCGAAGCCTGCTGTCCCTTCTGCGAGCATCCTGTGCCGATTCGGTCGGCGGAGCAGATGATCGATCACATCAAGCAGCTGCCGAAAGGGACGGAGCTTGAGGTGCTGGCGCCGGTGTACAAAATCTTCGGCGAGAACTACGAAACAACGCTGGATGAGATTCGTTCGAAAGGCTTTCGAACCGTTCGTATCGAAGGGACCAGGCATAGCCTCGGTGATCCGATTGAGCTTGAAGAGGAAGTGGAGTACAGAATCGAGGTCATTGTCGATAAAGTCATCGTCCAAGCGGACGCCTTCAAGGCGCTTGCCAAAACGATCGAGAACAGCTTGAAGCTGGTGGGAGAAGGGTTCATTCGCTTTGAGATCGTTCATGTGCCGGATGGCGCGCAGGTGGATGAAGATAAGTTCTATCGGGGCTTTGCTTGCCCGGAGCATCATCTGACGATGGGAGAGCTGCAGTCGAGCTATTTCTCCTTCAACGATCCCAATAGCGCTTGCCGGACCTGCGGCGGACTTGGTACATTCATGCGCGCCGAAGTTAAGTTTCTGGTGAAGAACCCGGACAAGAGCATCAACAAGGGAGCGATTGATCAGAAGCTGCTTGGCACAAGCACCGGAACCTGGCATTGGTCGATCGTTCGCAGCGCGGCCATACACTACGGGTTCAGTTTGGACACTCCTTATAGGGAGCTGTCTGAGGCGGCCAAGAACATTATGATGTATGGGTCGAAAGGAGAGAAGTTCCCTTTCATTCCGGGCGAAGAAGCGACTAAATCGCAAGAACGCCATGCTGGCAAAATGATGACTTTCAACGGTATGGTTCATACCATCAACTGGTGGTATAAGCTTTACTTAAAGCGTAAAGAGCAGTCTGCCGGGGATGACGAGTTCTACAAACGGGTCATGGTTGAACATACGTGCCCGGATTGCGATGGACGCAAGCTGCGGCCTCAGCGATTCGCTGTGAAGGTCGGCGATGCCGATCTGCATCAGCTCTGTAATAGCTCCTTGCTTGAGCTTAGCATGTTCTTGAAGAACATTACGTTCGCGCCTCAACATGCGGTTGTGGGTAAGCAGATCGTCGCGGAGATCGATTCAAGGATCGATCTGCTGCTGGATATCGGCCTTGATTATCTGAGCCTTGGCCGCCGCTCCGATACGATATCGGGCGGTGAAGCGCAGCGTATCCGGCTCTCCACGCAGATCAGCTCAGGGCTGATGGGAATGCTGTATGTACTGGATGAGCCGAGCATTGGGCTGCATGCGAGGGATAGTATTCGCATCATCGACACGCTTAAGAAGCTGCGCGATATCGGGAATACGATTATCGTAGTCGAGCATGATTTGGACACGATCAAAAGTGCCGACCATATTATTGAGGTCGGACCGGAGCCGGGGCTGCACGGCGGCCGCATTACTGCTGAGGGCACTGCAGAGCAGCTGCGGGCGAATCCCGATTCCATCACCGGCTCGTTTCTGGCGGGGGTGCGGCGAATCGAGGTTCCAGCTGTGCGCCGTCAGTCGGATGGCCGGATGCTGTCCCTGCGAGGCGCGAGAGCGAACAATCTGCGCAACGTAGATGTCGATTTGCCGCTAGGCGTGCTCGTCTGCATTACAGGTGTTTCCGGTTCCGGCAAAAGCACGCTGATCAATGAGGTCATCTGCAAGCAACTCTATGCGACCTTCCAAGATGCGCGTATTGTTCCCGGCGAGCATGATAAGCTGACCGGTCATGAGCATTTGACGGGTATTATCAACATCGACCAGTCTCCGATCGGGCGCAGCTCGCGTTCGAACCCGGCGACGTACGTCGGGTTCTTCGATAAGATTCGTGAGCTTTATGCGGCTGCTGCCAGCGCAGCGGGGAAGTCGCTCGCGAAGAATGATTTCAGCTTTAACCAGAAGAACGGCGGACGCTGCGAGAACTGTCAGGGCGAAGGTATTGTAACGACGGCGCTCCAGTTCATGCCGGATGTCGAGTCGGTATGTCCTGTTTGCAAAGGAGCACGGTTCAACGAGGAAGTGCTCGATGTTCGAATTCGCGAGAAGAATATCGCCCAGGTGCTGGAGATGAGCATCGAGGATGCTGTTCAATTCTTCGATGATCAGTCGTATATTCAACATAAATTGAAAGTGCTGCATCAGCTGGGACTTGGCTATCTGCGCCTCGGCCAGTCGTCTACTACGCTATCTGGCGGTGAAGCGCAGCGGATTAAGCTGGCAACGGAGCTAAGCAAGATTGTCCGGGGCTCGCACAACCTGTACGTGCTGGATGAGCCGACGACAGGTCTGCATCTGAGCGATATTCAGAAGCTCATCGATTGTCTCCATCAGCTCGTAGAAGCGGGGCATACCGTCGTGGTAATCGAGCATCATCTGGATCTGATCAAGGTGGCCGATCATGTCATCGACATGGGGCCGGAGGGCGGCAAGAAAGGCGGCATGGTCGTCGCATCCGGCACACCTGAGGAAGTAGCGCGCACGGAAGGCTCGCTGACCGGTAAGTTTCTGCGTGAAATGTTGGCGGTGGAGTCGCACGCGGTAGGCTGAGTTGGAGTTGGTCGGAAATATGGAAAAGGTGGCGCAGACTCTGATGTCTGCACCACCTTTTCGCGTTGTTGCTAGAACTGTCTCTCGGCCGCCAGGCGATAGGCTGCTTTTGACCGTAGACCAACCAGTTTATCCATGGGCTGTCCGTTCTTGAAGACAATAACGGTCGGCGTGCCCATGACGCCGGCAGAAGCAGCGGCTTCAGGCAGTTTGTCGCAGTCGACATACGCGATGCGAAGCTGATGCTCCAGCTCCGCGCCTAATTCTTCCAGTACGGGAAGCAGCGCATGGCATGGCGGACAGTGAGGCGCGCCGTAATCGACCAGCACGACCCCATCCTCAACGAGTTGATGCAGATGCTCCATGCTCCGGGCTTGTTCAATTCCCATTAAACTCACTCCTTGCTTGAATTCTCGGCGATGGTTTCCGACTGAACGGCGGCAATCCGGTCTACTAAATTCGTTCGGATTTGATTTAACTGCATAATTTGTGCATCAATCTCCGCCAGCTTCCGTTCATAAACCGGCATGATCTCACTGCAAAATGCTTCCCTGTTCCGCAAGACACAAGTAAGAAACCCGGCAATCTGCTCCGTCGTCAGGCCCAAGTTCAGATAGAGCTTGATCGTCTCCACCGTGTGAACGGTTAAGGGTGAATATTCACGATAACCGTTGGCTTGGCGCAGCGGGGAGATCAAGCCTTGCTGTTCATAGTAACGGAGGGAACGAATGCTCACTCCTGTTTCTTTGGCTAATTGACCGATTTTCATGGGCATCCTCTCTTCGCAATACCTGGTTTCCAGCTCATTATAAAGGGTGACATTAATGTCAGAGTCAAGTTCTATTTTATGAAGCTAGCTTCATCATTACAGATATCGCAGGAGCTGATGGAGTTCATCGATATGCCCGAGCGGAACAACGCCTCTTCGTTCCAGCTCCGGTTGATTGGCCTGATAGGCAATAAATCGGATGCCCGCTTCCATTGCGGCTTTGCCATCAATCCAGGCATCGCCAACAGATAGCCAATCCTCCTTAGAGAGGTGAGGATAGTGTCCAAGAATATGATGGATGCCCAATGGAGAGGGCTTCATGGTGACTGCTTGCTCGCGGCCAATAACATGCTCGAAAAACATCTCAATTCCCGTGGAACGGAGCGCTTGTATGGCGGCAGCATACGAATTGTTAGTGAGAATCGTTAGGTGGAAGTCATCTTGCAGCTGCTTAAGGAGTTCAATGACACCGGGTTCCAGCCCGGCATCCTTCATCCCCGCTTGTTCTAACTCCGCCACAATTGTCCAAACCGCCTGCTCTGTTTCTCCTGTGAACTTCGGCGATAACCGGGCATGCTCAATAAGGGTGGAGGCCGTAAATTCAATCAGCGGAAGATCGGCCGTGACAATGCCATCTCGGACTAATAACGTGTGAACTTCGTTCTTCATCTGCTTGAAATCAATGCGCGAACGGAGAAGCGTGTTATCCATATCCAAAATAATACCTTGTCGCTTCAATGGAACCATAGGAGCAACCCCTTCATATGGGTTTGTTGAGTTAGTTCGAATGGATGATTGATTGTCATCAGTAGTTGCTGCGTGTGTACGCATTCTATCATGCTTATTTGCAAGAAAAAAGCCCCTTTCCGCCGCTGCCTGGAGCTGAGAGTATGAAAGTCGAACTCTCAGCTGCCATACTAACCCACCCCCACCGCCACCGGAAGCTGAGAGTCGTAAATTGCGACTCTCAGCGGCGAAAACGGACCAAAGAGAGTAGGAAAAACGAACTCTCATCTCTGAATCGAAATAGATTAAGTGCATTATAAGCGGATATACCGCTTAAAGCACAGAAATTAGCTAGTTTGGAGCATCATTAGCGGATAAGCCGCTAATTGAGCCGATTCTAGCACCGAAACGAGCTCATTGAGTGTTTTTTCCAGGCTTTAAGCGGATATGCCGCTTAAAGCGCAGAAAGTAGCTAGTTTGGAGCATCATTAGCGGATATACCGCTAATCGGCCGATTCTGGCGCCGAAACGAGCTCATTGAGCGGCTTCCGCGGATTCTCAGTTTACAAACTAGCCTAACTGGCCGTCGCCGGACGCTGAGAGTCGCGCAACTCAGCTCCCTCAGACAGGCAGCCGCACCGTGAATCCGCTGCCCTCAACGGGCTTGCTCGCCGCATCGATCGTGCGGCCGTGGGATTCCATGAGCGTCACTGGTTCTGGCACAATTTAAGGCATATAGGGCGAATAGCTACTTAGTGGAGAAACCGTCCACTATAGATGATCCTTCTAATATCGCAACTATGGATAGATATATGTTCAAGTCATCTATATTTCAGTGCTGGGAAGATAGAGCGCGGAGCAGGCGACGAGTATCAACGTTGTCCGCTGCCCTGCACGCGATGTGAATGACTGAAGGACTGTTAGCCCAAGAGCTGACAGGAAAACGATACGATCTCAACAACAAACTTGGCTACATGAATTCGATTATCGAGATGGGACTGCAGCGGAATCTAAGCATGAATCGCTCTATTTTGGCAGATCGTCTTAGTTTTATCCCAAATCCTCCAAGATGAACGGACGTTTCGGGTGTAAATTGAAGATATATCCGATTCATAAAGGGGACTTGAGAGCATGTTGAATTCGAAAATCCAACTGACTAACGAGCATGTGGAATTTTACAGAGAAAATGGCTTCGTGCAGATCGATAATATTCTTTCGCAAGAAGAGCTTGCCGAGCTTCGCGAATATATGGACGAGACGATGAATAACAAAGGCGCTCGCGGACTGCAAACCGATCAAGCCGGCGGCGCGTATTACAAGGTGCTGAACCAGCGCGTTAATACGTGGCGGGATCATGGGGGCATGGCACGATTCGTGCTTGGAGAGCGTTTCGCGGATATGGGCAAGCAGCTGACCGGTTTCGAAGGCATTCGCCTCTTCCATGACCATGCGCTGCTCAAGATGCCGGGGGATTCCAAAGTAACGCCGTGGCATCAAGACAGACCTTACTGGCCGATTAAAGATACGGATCCGATGGTCGCTTTCTCGATCTGGATTGCGCTTGACGATGTCGACGAGAACAATGGCTGCATGATGTTCGTTCCGAAATCGCAGAAGATCCGCAACCTGAAGGGCGTTGACCTCGTTACGCCTGAGGATATTTTCGCGCAGGAGGGTGCGAGGGATGCGGACCGCAACACGGCTGTTATCTGCCGTATGAAAGCGGGCAGTTGTACATTCCATGACGGCATGACCTTCCATTTCGCACATGCGAACAATTCCGAGAAACCGCGCCGTGCACTTGCCATCGTCTTTCTTAAGGACGGCACGAGCTATAGCGGAGCGGGGCATGTGTGCACAGACGGCCTCGGCTGGGAAGTGGGCGACAAGATTCAAGGAGGCTTAATGCCGAAGCTTGCTTAACATGCATTTATCCAACTTCTGGGTAATTATTGCAACGTAATTGTAATGTAACTGACATGCCAAATTCATCTGGTTTTAATCTTCAGCGCCTATAATAAGACTCAACCCCCTATTATATATATTCTTTTAAGACCCGCAGCCCGTTGCTGCGGGTCTCCTTTTTTGTAGGCCGAAACGCCAAATGTCTGCTTCATCTCCAAATGGTCAATACTGCGCAATAAGAAGATTAATAGACTTTACAAACGATTTTTGCGGGTGTTATGCTGAAGGCATTCAGTTTATGCTAAGAAACATAAAACATATTATAAATGGGGAACGCTCGATGCTGGAACTGTCTATCAACGAACCGGATGAACTAGTTAAGGTGGCACATGCGCTTTCGTCGCATACCAGATTGAAGATTATTAAGCTGCTTTTGAACCATAACAATATGAATATAAATGAGATCGGCGAGAAATTGGGCATTCCGGTATCCACGGCTGGCGTGAACGTAAAGGTTCTGGAAGAGGCGGGCCTTATACTGACGGAGATTTTGCCGGCAAGCCGCGGCGCGATGAAAGTATGCAAGCGGAATTTCGACGACGTCAGAATGGTATTGAACCCGATCAAGGGCTACATAAAGAAGGAACAGATTTTCGAAATCGAAATGCCGATCGGCCATTACGTCGATGTTGAAGTACACCCGACTTGCGGGATCGCCAATAGCGAGACGATGGTCATTCCCGAAGACGATCCGGCCAGCTTCTTTCATCCGGAATGCCGAACCGCGCAGATCGTCTGGCTGAGACAAGGCTGGATCGAATACCGGTTTCCTCGCTCGCTGCCGCGGAACATTGATATGAAAGCGATCGAATTCTCGCTGGAGCTTTGTTCGGAAGCCCCTAATTTCAATAATGACTGGCCGTCGGATATTACGGTTTGGATCAATGACGTCGAAGTGGGGACATGGACATCTCCCGGCGATTTCGGCGACAGCAGAGGCAAGAACAATCCGGAATGGTGGCATGACAGCAGCACGCAATACGGACTGTTAAAGACGTTCCGGGTGGATAAGGACAAGAGCACGGTGGATAATCACAAGGTTTCGGATGTTACGCTGCAAGATCTGCACATCGATGCTCAGCCGAACATACGATTTAAAGTTGGTGTGAAGCCGGATGCCATCCACAAGGGCGGGCTCAATCTATTCGGCCGCGGATTCGGAAACTATGACCAGGACATTATTATGAAGGTTCATTATGAGCCTGCCATGCATGAATAAAACAACATAGTTGTTTATAACGGCGCATTAGCGCTTGTTTTTTTGTTATTAATAACAATAAAGTTGTTAGAAAGCGTTGACATTGGTTGTGATGTGAACATATAATTTGTTTTATAATGCAATACATGTTTTGGTTAATAGCGTTATTGGCCATTTGGATGGGGGAATGGAATCGTTTTATGCAAATTCGAGATGGGAATCTGCAAATTTATCATAAGAGGTACTCCGAAAATTCGATTGAAACATAAAAGTTGTTTATAACTCTAGAAGGAGTACGACTAGATGCCAACTACAAATAAAACCTATCAGAATCCCATTATGTCCAGCGGAGCGGATCCTTGGATGTATCGGCATTCCGACGGCTTCTACTATTTCATGGTGACCTGCGGCAACCGCCTGGAGCTGTATCGATCGCAAACCATGAGCGGAATTGCCCAATCGCCTCCAACAACGATATGGCTTCCTCCTGCAGATGGCCCTGGCAGCCGGGAGTTATGGGCACCGGAAATTCATTTCATTCATGGGAAGTGGTACGTCTACTATACGGCAAGCGATGGCAGCGGAGATGATGGGCGTAAAGTTTATGTCTTGGAGAATGAAGGCGCCAATCCGACAGAAGGAATATGGACGGATAAGGGAGCAATCAATGCGGCGCTGCCCGGACTGGACGGAACGATTCTGGAACACGATGGCAGGCTGTACTTTATGTATGCCGGTTACGGACATTTTCCCGAATATGGCTCTGCGATTTACGCTGCTTTGATGACCAATCCGTGGACGCTGACAGGACCCGAGGTACTGCTGACGAAACCGGAATTCGAGTGGGAGAAGCAAGGCGGAATGGCGATCAATGAAGGCCCTTGTTTCCTCGTTCGAAACGGAAAGGTCTTCCTCATCTACTCTGCCAGTACGACTTGGTCGGACGAGTACTCATTAGGCATGCTTGTGGCGGATACATCAAGCAACCTGCTTGATCCGAATTCATGGACCAAGAGCGATCATCCGGTATTCGCGAAATGTACGGAACGCGCCGTATATGCTCCCGGCCATAACAGCTTCACGCAATCGCCGGATGGCCTCGAGGATTGGATCGTCTATCATGCGATTCCGCAATCGGAGGGTGGTGCGGGCATGAGGCAGCCTCGCATGCAGAAGTTCGGTTGGACAGCAGCGGGATATCCGGACTTCGGTAAACCGCTTGCCTCCGGCGTCGACTATCCTGTTCCATCCGGAGAGGGCTCGGAGGATAGTGGCTAATATGCGAAGCAAACCGAGAATGACGGCCTTATTTCTTATCCTCATCATTCTGGCTGCAGCCGCTTGGTGGTTCTATCATCACAAGGAACAGCAGAATGGCAATACCGCGTACACCAATCCTGTCTTCGATCACGACGCACCTGATCCGACCGCGATGAAAGCGAAAGACGGCTATTATTATGCGATTTCGACCCAAAGTAACTATGACGGCAATGTCGTTACGTTCCCGATTCTACAATCTGCGGATCTCGTGCATTGGGAAAGGAAAGGAGCCGTATTCACGCCCGAGCAGCTCCCATCTTGGGCAACGCTCGATTATATGTGGGCTCCTCATCTGACCTTCTACAAGGGAAAATATTATGTGTACTACTCTACTAAAGTGAATGACGGCGATCCGTTAAAAGGAATGGGGATTGGCGTCGCGGTTGCGGATCACCCGCTAGGGCCTTACAAGGACAGTGGCAAGCCGGTCGTATGGGGGTCAAGGTTCGAGAAGATCGATCCTTTCGTCTTGGACGACGATGACGGGAAGCGGTACTTATATTGGGGATCGGATAAACAGCCCATTTACGTTCAGCAGCTGGCGGACGACGGATTAAGCGTGGTTGGGGAAGCAAAAGACGTTATCCAGCCGAATGTGCAGAGCCGCAAAATGTACGACATTTTGGTGGAAGGCCCGTGGGTCGTAAAACGCAGCGATTATTACTACATCTTCTTCTCCGGTGATTATTGCTGCGTGGATCCTAACGGCAAACCTCCCCATTATGCAGTAATGGCGGCTCGCTCGAAGTCCCCTACAGGCCCGTTCGAACCGAATAAGAACAATCCGATATTAGAGCTGAACGAGCACTTCGTCGCGCCGGGCCATAACGCCGTCATTCAGGATGACGCGGGGACGGACTGGATGCTCTACCATGCTTTTAAGAAAACAGATACGGCTTATAAGAGTCGTGTACTGATGCTAGACCGAATCGATTGGACAGACGGATGGCCGATTATTAACGACGGTCAAGGCCCGAGCTCCGGGTTGCAGAAGGACGGGCCATACACGATCAAACCTACTGGGAGGTAATTTACATCATGATTAAAGGAAATAACGTTAGACCTGAATATCCGCGTCCGAATCAAAAGCGCGAGCAATGGCTCAGCTTGAACGGCGAATGGGACTTTGCGTTCGACGATGAGAGAAAGGGCGAAAGCGACAAATGGTATGGGAATGCAGCGCCATTTTATCTCAAAATTCAAGTGCCGTTCGCTTATCAAAGCGCGCTTAGCGGGATCGGCGATGCAACCTTTCACGATGTTGTCTGGTACCGGAAAATGATCCATGTTCCGAGCGAGTGGAACGGACAGCGCATTATCCTTCATTTCGGCGCGGTCGACTACAAGGCGAAGGTTTGGGTGAACGGACAGCTGGCTGTCATTCATGAAGGCGGCCATACGCCATTCCGTCAGGATATTACCGATCTACTGAAAGATGGCGGCAATGTCATTACGGTAAGAGCGGAAGACGACAGCTTGGATTTAACGCAGCCAAGGGGCAAACAGTATTGGGAAGAGCAATCGGCCAGCATTTTCTATACGCGTACGACGGGGATTTGGCAAAGCGTGTGGCTGGAGCCCGTTCATTCTATACATATTGATAAATTGAAGTTCAAACCGGATATCGATCGGAACGAAATCGAGATTCGTGCATTTGTATCGGAAGCGGCTGCGCGGCAGGATGTTTGGCTGGAAGCGGCTATTAGCTTCGGCGGCAAGGTAGTAGCGGAAGAAAGATTCAAAGTGAATGGAAGAGAAGAGTCGAGAACGATTCGCCTTCACGATTTTAACGATCATGGATTGGGACGTTGGTGGTCGCCGGAGAAGCCGAATCTGTACGATGTTCATTGTCGCCTAAGCGTAGATGGCAATGTCGTGGATGAATGCGACAGCTACTTCGGCATGCGCAAAGTATCGATCGAGAACGGCAAGTTCAACTTGAACAATCGTCCGTACTTCATGCGTTTGGTGCTCGACCAAGGCTACTTCCCGGATGGTATTCTGACTCCTCCGTCTGAAGAGGCGATTGTGAAGGACATCGAACTGACCAAAGCAATGGGGTTCAATGGTGTGCGCAAGCATCAGAAGACGGAAGATCCGCTGTTCCTCTATCATTGCGACCGCAATGGCCTGCTCGTATGGGGAGAATGCGCGAACGCTTATCAATACTCGGAGACGTATGCCGGTCGATTTACTCGCGAGTGGCACGAGATTGTAGAGCGGGATTACAACCATCCTTGTATCGTGGCTTGGGTTCCGATTAACGAGAGCTGGGGCGTGCCGAACATTCAAATTGATATCAAGCAGCAGCAGCATGCGCTGGCGATGTACCATTTGGTCAAATCGCTGGATGAGACGAGGCCGGTTATCGGGAATGACGGATGGGAGATGCTCGAAACCGATCTCGTAGCCATCCATGATTACGAGTGGCGGGAAGAGGTACTGGCCGAGAGATACGCTTCGGTGAACCGTGCAATCGAAGCTATGCCCGCGAATCGCAGAATCTTCGTAGGCGATGCATCGTATAAGGGCCAGCCCATACTTGTAACGGAGTTCGGTGGCATTTCGTTCCGGAAAAGCGACTGGGAAGGCTGGGGATATTCGGGGGCGAGCGACGACGAGGATTTCCTCAAACGACTCAATGCCGTGTTTCGTCCGCTGCTGCTGTCCCCGGTCGTGCAAGGCGTTTGTTACACGCAATTAACGGATGTAGAGCAGGAAATTAACGGCTTGCTCACCTATGATCGCGTTCCTAAAGTTCCACTTGAAGCGATTCGTCGGATTGTGTGCGGATTGAGCCCGGGAGAAACGAAATGACGACGAAAATGTATATTCCGGGATACCCCAGGCCGCAATTCGTGCGCGAGCAATGGACTGATTTGAACGGGGAATGGCGCTTCGGCTTCGACGACGGAGATCGCGGCGAGGCGGAAGGTTGGCCGT
This sequence comes from Paenibacillus sp. J22R98, assembly GCF_059383835.1. Lineage (NCBI taxonomy): Bacteria > Bacillati > Bacillota > Bacilli > Caryophanales > Paenibacillaceae > Paenibacillus > Paenibacillus sp. J22R98. Next base: position 285,045 of record NZ_JBXENW010000008.1, on the reverse strand, counting down.
GCAGCTTCGGCGGTGACCGAACGATTGTCGTTCCGTTCTCCTACGAGACGAAAGCGAGCGGTATCGGCGAAGAAGCTCACCATTCGAATGTCTGGTACAACCGTTCGTTCGATGTGCCTGCCTCTGAGGAAGGCAAGCGTATTTTGCTTCATTTTCAGGCCGTGGATTATACAGCGAAAGTATGGATTAACGGCGAGTACGTCGGTCGCCACGATGGAGGGTATACGGCGTTCTCGTTCGACATAACGCCATATGTAAAGCTCGGCGGTCCGAATGAGCTAACCGTGAAGGCTGAGGACAGCATGGACGCGACGCAGCCGCGGGGCAAGCAAAGATGGGTGTCCGAGAACTTCGAGTGTTTCTATGTGCAGACGACCGGCATTTGGCAGTCCGTATGGCTGGAATTCGTCTCTCCCGTTCACGTCGACTATGTCAAAATAACGGCGGACATCGATGCCCGTTCCATACGCTTCGAGTATCAGGTCAAAGGCGGAGCGCGCGCAGGCGGCGGGTATCGCATCGAGACGCTCGTCACGCTGAAGGGCCGTCAGGTCAAGCAAGCGAGCCTAACAATCGACCGGCCGTGGCTGCAGCTCGACGTTGACCTCGTCCACGAAATGAACGGTCCTTGGAAGCATTGCCACTGGGCGCCGGAGCATCCGAATTTGTACGATGTGGAGTTCGTGCTCTATCAAGGTGACGAAGTGGTCGATCGGGTGTACTCGTACTTCGGCATGCGTAAAATCTCGATCGAGAAAGGCAAAGTGCTGCTCAATAACGTGCCGATCTATCAGCGGCTCGTACTCGACCAAGGCTATTGGCCGGACAGTCATTTAACGCCTCCGTCGGAAGCGGCGCTCATCGAGGACATCGACAAGCTGCTCGAGATGGGCTATAACGGCGTCCGCAAGCATATGAAGGTTGAGGATGCGCGTTTCCTATACTGGTGCGATGTCAAAGGAGTGCTCGTCTGGTCGGAAATGGCGGCGACATTCGAATTCAACGACAACGCCATCCAGAAGTTTACGACAGAGTGGATGGAGGTCGTTCGGCAGCAATACAACCATCCGAGCATTATCACCTGGGTACCGTTTAACGAGTCGTGGGGTGTCATGAACATCTTGAACGACAGGCGGCAGCAGAAGCTGACGGAAGCGGTGTACCATCTGACCAAAGCGTTCGATCCGAACCGCCCTGTCATTGCGAACGACGGCTGGGAGCATACCGTATCGGATATTTTGACCTTGCACGACTACGTGGAGACGAAGGAGCAATTTCTGCAGCGTTATGCGAGCAAGGATGAAATCGTTCATAACGAAAAATCGTTCAATCAATGGAAGTACGCGTTCGCCAACGGCTACTCGTACACCGGGCAGCCGATTATCGTCAGCGAGTTTGGCGGTATCGCTTTACGCTCGGATAAAGGTTGGGGCTACGGCAACCAGGTTGAATCGAAGGACGCTTATTTGGACCGTTTCCGCGGCATACACGAAGCCATTAAGGCTACCGATTATATAGTTGGGTACTGCTACACCCAGATTACGGACGTGCAGCAGGAAGTGAACGGGCTGTTGACCGAGAATCGGGAGCCGAAGGTGCCGCTCGATAAATTACGTGAAATCAATTTGGCTTAGGAGCGATGTTCATGGACCGATATAGACCGAGATATCATTTTACGCCGCCGCACAACTGGATGAACGATCCGAACGGGCCTTTTCAATTAGGCGGGGAATACCATTTGTTCTATCAGCACAACCCTTCAGCCCCGGAATGGGGTACGATTCACTGGGGACACGCCAAGAGCGCCGACTTGGTGAACTGGACGCATTTGCCGGTCGCGCTTGCTCCGTCCAATGGGCTTGGCGAATCGCATTGCTACTCGGGCTGCTCGGTCGTCAACGGCGACGAGGTGAAATTGTTCTATACGAGCATCGGCGAAGGCGAACGGAATGCGACGAGCGGGGCGCAGCAGTGGACGGCTGGGGCTGGGGCGCAAGATTTGCTCACCTGGCGTAAGCCCGGTGATGCCAATCCAGCGTTGACCTCCGAATTACATGGGGAAACGCGCATTACGGAGTGGAGAGATCCTTACGTCTGGAAAGAGCAGGACGGATGGCGCATGCTGCTCGGCGGCATTGAAGGTGAGAAAGGCTGCGGCATGATCTACCGCTCCGACGATTTGGAGAATTGGAGCTACAACGGTATTTTCTATAAGGGCGAAGAATGGATCTGGGAATGTCCGCATTTGTTCCGTTTCGACGACGGTAAGGCTGTTTTATTCTATTCCCCGAGCGGTCCGGTTCGCTACGTCTCCGGAACGATCCGCGAGGACAGGCTGACGGATGTGATGAAGCATGGCACGGTGGATGGCGGTGGCTGGGAAGGGTATTACGCTTCGACCGGTTTCGTGGACGAGAAGGGCCGCCGCATTCTGCTGGGCTGGGCTCCGGAAGGGAGGGGAGACCACTTCCCGGAGAGCCTGGATTGGGCTGGGACGCTGGCACTGCCGCGCGTTGTCGACCTGAAGCCAAACGGCTCGCTTGCCATGACTCCGGTTCCTGAGCTGGAGCAGCTAAGAGATGAATGTCGTCGGAGCTTCGCGAAGCTGAGCATCGGGCAAGAGCCGATCCATGCAGGCGTTCGTTCGACGTCTTTCGAATGCGTGGTAGATGTGGATAGACGAACATTGGAAGACGGGCAATTAACCGTTTCCTTGTTTGCTTCGCCATGCGGCCGCGAGCGTACGGATGTGCGCCTCGAATTGGCAGCCAATACGGTTGTCATCGACCGATTGCAATCGAGCTTGTTCCCGAACGTGAATAAGAAGCCTGTTGAAGCATCGCTGCCTCCTTCAGACGGCGCTGAGACGCTGAGACTGCGCATCTTCGCGGATCAATCGATCGTCGAAGTATTCGCGGATGATGAAACTTGCCTGACGGCAAGGGTCTACCCTTCTTTGGCGGAAAGCAGCGGTATTGAGCTGCGTTCGAGCGGTGCTTCTGCCGTCTGCCAGGTGGAGATTTGGGAGATGAAGGCGGCGGAACTGAAATGACGACAAAGAACGCAGTCAAAGTTACGCAGCGTTATTTAAATATCCCGGTTCATAACGACGCTCCGCTGAGCGTCCTCACATTGCTTCAGGATGGAGTCGAAATCAAACGATTCCAATTGAAGCTGGCTTCGCATGACGTTCAATCGTGGTTTACATTAGATGCCAATGATTATAGAGGTTGTGTCTTGGAAGCTAAATCGGGAAACGAAGTGCTCCGCGCGGAGCACTTCGTTTTTCAAAGCGAGCAAGCGGCGGAAGAACTGCACTTATATGGGGAGAAGATGCGTCCCCAATACCATTTTACAACGAAGAAGGGCTGGATCGGCCAACCGCTCGACTTCTACCGGGAACAGGGCCAGTGGCATGTCCATTATGAACATCAATTATATGACAATAGCGAAGCCGGATTGTCGGGTCATGCGGTAAGCAAGGATCTCATCCATTGGCACGAGGCAGATGCGGACTATGATACGCTGCAAATGGAGAATAAGGGCAGCCAAACGCTGTCGCCACGCTTGGTGGAATTGCCGGTGAATGGCGAAGCGGCGCAAACGAAATGGCTTTATCTTCATGAGGACAATACGTATTCGATTGGCTCCTTGGAGGAGCGGCGTTTCGTAGCTGAGAGTGAGCCTGCTGCGTTGCGGCACGGGAACCATTCCGATGGGCTGATTTACAGGGCAGAGGATGGCCGCTGTATCTTAGTTGGTTTTAGCCGGGGATTGCGTTATCCGGAGATGCCGTTTAGCCAACAGATGCTTATCCCTACCGAGTTGAAACTGCAGCAGACGGAGCAAGGGGTAACCATTCAATCTCAGCCCGTCGAAGAATTGCAAAACCTAAGGATCTGGCAGAGAACATGGTCCGATATTGCATTGGATAAAGAGGGATCAAGCTTTGAAGAAAGCCTGCAATTCCGAATGGCTCCGGCGAATTGGCCGGATGTTCGCATTTTACCGCCTGAAAACAAGCCCGACGATATAACCGCCGATTCGCTGGATGTTGTGCTGGAGATCGAAACGGCGGCGGATTCCAAGCTGGAGATTGGGCTGTACGGGATTCGGATTTTATTAGATACTGGTATGAAAACAATGGAATGTCAGGGCATCGTTGCTCCGCTGGCGCAAGTGGAAGGACGGATGAAGCTGCGCTTGCTGCTCGATCGAGCTTCCTTGGAGCTATTCGCGTGCGATGGCGCGGTCGCGATGACTGTTGACGCAGTACCGAACTATACGGAGCGGACGATTCGGCTGTCGTGTCCGAACGGGAGCGCGATGGTGCATGCGGTGGCGGTGTATGGGCTTCGGGGCATTAGGCCAAGTCCGGAAGAAAGCCGTTTGATTCATGCAGCGGTTAAGGACAACACGGTAGTCTATCAATCGAATAGCTATACGGTTTATAGCAATCGGGTAGAGGACTCCGTGTATGGAGAGCCGCCGGCTTACGTGCCTGACCGCGATACGATCGTATCGCCTACCCGCGCAATCGAGGAGTTCGTCTGGCGCAAGAACTGGGCGAACGATATGAACCGCGTCATTGATCGCGGCAACGTCTGGCGTCCGAAACCGGAGATTTCAAGGCTGCCGGTAATCTTCACCGGCCATGCCACAATCGATGCGGCGTACCGTCTCGCAGCCGATATTTTCTACCGATGCGGCTCCGCCGAGTTTGCCCGGAAGGGCGAGGAAGGCATGTGGACTGCCGGGCAGTTTCAAGGACCTGGCGAAGGCTTCGGCGTGTGGGTGCGCGATACCGCGCATATCGCCATTCGATCGGGGAGCATTTTGGATCCGGAAGGTGCCAGGAAATCGCTGCTCTTTACGACGAAGGGCGGCTTAGACAACGGCGTTGACGGCATGGCAATGCCGATTGTGGGCATCTGGGATTATTATTTGGCAACGGGCGATCTAACGGTAATCAAAGAATCCTGGCAAGGTCTCAAAGAGCGGATTGCTAAACTCGATGGATTGTTCGACCCGGTTCGGGGCTTAATTCCGGCTGATCAATCGACCTCCAATGATGCTTTTCTAGAGCCGGAATGCGACGGATTCAGCCTTGCGACGGAGATTTATTTCATGGAGGCCTTCCGCGCGATGTCTCGCATGGGAACCTACATGGGGGAGTCCGAGAGCCAAGTCAGCGCATGGGCTGAGAGGGGAGAGCTTCTTCTTCGCAATATTCAAAGCCACTATTGGAACGAAGAAGCGGGCTTCTATACGAGCGGTCCGATCGGCAGCGAGAGCTACGAGAATGGATATTGGGAGTCCGCCGGACAAGAGATCGCAATGTGGCCAAGATACGGAGTAGCCAGCGAGGAGCAAAGGAGTTCCATGCTGAGTCGGCTGCCTGAAGTGGCGATGAATGAATTTGGCGTTAACGTATTCCCGTATCGCCCGGAAACGAACCATTTCTGCAATGCGGCATGGGTAGTCTGGACAAGCGGAATGGCGGCTGCAGCGGGACGTGAAGGCAGATTGGATCTGCTTACGACTTTCATCGCGCAGCAGGTACGAAATAGCGTGATGAACAAAACCTTCTATGAAGTCATCGATTATCAGACAGGCAAGGCATGGCGCTGGCCGGGTCAGCTCTGGCACGCAGCCGGCTTTATCTCTTATTTCCTCCTTGGCGTCCTGGGTATGGAATACGACGAACAAGGCGTCACTTTCGCGCCGGCCGTGCCTGAGATGCTGCGCGATCTGAGGCTGGAGAATCTTCGCTATCGGAAGGCCGTGTTCGATATCGCCGTGCATGGCTGGGGCACGACATTCGCGATGCATTGCGACGGACAAGCCATAAAGCAAATCCCCGCGGACATCACAGGCAAACATTATCTTGAATTTTGGGCGACTTCATAATCACAGGTCATTCGTTAAGGAGGACGGAATCGGATGAAGACTATCATGAACCAATTACTATTGCTATTTTCCGTTCGCCGTACGATTCAAGCCCAAATCTTCGTCTCGTTCTTGGTTCTATCCATGCTCACCTTATCCGGCGTCACCTGGATCTGGTATGCAAGTACGGCTGAGACGATCAAACGCAACGCGATTCAGGACGCTCGAAGCAACATTGTCCAGTCGCACAACAACTTAGAGATCGTCCTCAAAGATTTCGTCAGCATCATCACGCTTGTGTCGATCGATCGCACGAATGTGGTGGAAGTGCTAAATCGAAAGAAAGGGCTGACCCCTTATATCGATTTCCTGCTGCAGAAAAAACTGGAGGACTTCGTCGGCAGCTTGTACTCGTACAAGCCTTATATTTCAGCCGTTACCATTATCGGATTCAATGGAGAACAGTATAATTCGGGAAGTCCGTTTCGGTATATTTCGTATAAAGACAAGCCTTGGTTTCAGGAAATCGTGAAGGCCAATGGGAAGCCTGTCTTTCTAAGAATCGATCGCGACGACTATACGCCGAGCGGCATGACGCTCAAGCCGATGCTGGTGATCGGCCGGGCGATCAAATCCAATGACAAGACAATCGGCGTCGTACTCTTGTATGCCCCATACGATATTATTCGCAAAGTATACGATAACGGACCCCTATCCACGACAAGGTTTATTGTCATGGACAATCACAATCAAACGATGTTCGAATCGCGCGCCGGAGATAAACCTCCCGAATTCCAGGATGTTTTAGAGAAGGACGGGCAATTGTACGTCAAACAAAAATCCGCCTTCTCCGGATGGACCACGATCGGCGCCGTTTCAGTGGATTCCCTCATTCATGATACGGTCACGCTGCGCAACCGGATGTTCGGGGTCATCGGGCTGACACTTGTAGCTGTGCTGCTCGTGTCCATCATCATTTCGCGGCGTATTACGAATAATCTACGGCGCTTGCGCGATCGGATGTTCAAGATTGACGAGGGGAACCTCAACTACGTAACCCCGCTGCAGTCCAAGGATGAGGTCGGCCATTTGAGCCAAGCTTTCAGCCAGCAGATGAGTCAAATCCACAGCTTGCTGGAGGAAGTCAAACGGCGGGAGCAGCAGAAGCGCAAGGCCGAGATTAAAGCGCTTCAGGCGCAGATCGACCCGCATTTTCTGTACAACACGCTCAACACCATTCAATTCTTGGCACAGCTGCAGCAGGTTCCGAATATCAAAGAGGTTACCACTTCCTTGATCGAGCTGCTGCGAGACATTACGAAGAACGACAGCGAGTTTACGACCTTGCAGGATGAAATCACCAATTTGCAAAGGTATGTGAACATTCAAAGCTACCGCTTGGTCCAACCGGTTAACGTTCATTATGAAGTCGAAGAGGAAGCGAAGCATTGCCTTATTCCAAGGATGCTTATCCAGCCGCTTTTAGAAAATGCACTCATTCATGGGGTAGAGCCTACCAAGCGCAAAGGGATCGTCAGTATTAAGATTCAAGCTTCGGAGAATCAGCTCACGATCGTTGTAACGGATAATGGGGCAGGCATAGCTGAGGATAAATTGGCTCGTCTGGGCAGCTTGCTGCAGGAGCCGCTCCTTCCACCAGATCAAGGCGCCAGCGAAACTTCGAAGAACCGATTCTCCGGTTTAGGTGTCATTAATGTAGCCCAACGGATCCGTCTGCTCTACGGAAACGAATACAGTTTGAAGCTGTATAGCCAGCAGGGACTCTTCACGACGGTGGAAATGACGTTACCCATACTGCTGAACAATAGGGAGGATGCCTCATGATTCAGGTGCTGCTGGTCGAAGACGAATTGATTGCTCGTACGCATATCCGTTCGCTTGCGGTTTGGGAAGGACACGGTTACCAGCTATGCGGAGAAGCTACGAACGGGGAGGCCGCGATCCGGATGATTGGCGAGCTGGAACCGGATGTGATTCTTTCGGACGTTGCGATGCCGTTAATGGATGGGGTCGCCCTATCCAACTATTTAGTAGAACAGAAGCTTGGCATTCCGATTATTATGCTCAGCAGTTACGACAGCTACGATTATGTGCGTATGACGTTGAACAACGGAGCCGTCGATTACCTGCTTAAGCACAGACTGGACGAAGCCTCCTTGCTGAGCGTGCTGGAGAAGGCGAAGGCTGAAAGGCTGCAAGAACAGAGAATGATCGGCGGCGAGAGCCTGAAGTCCAACGGAACGATTGATCTGCAAACCAAGCAAACTATCGTAAAAGATTTGGCGCTGGGTCACGTGAACGGCACGAAGCAAATGGAGGTCAATGTCCACTTGAACGAGGCAGGCTTCGGTACTCGAAACTTGGTCGTTGGCGCCATGTCGATCGTCCATTACCACATGATGGATTGGCGGCAGCAGGATAAGGATCGCAATATGTTCATCCGTTCAGTGCTTGAATTATGCCAGAGCCAGACGGAAGGCATCGTTACCCACATCGGCGAGGATCAGTTCGCCTTGCTGTTCAGCTTCGAACGCATTCGTAGTGAATCACAGATCGCTTCGCTGCTTCAAGAGGAGAAAGAGAAGCTCAGAGGCATGTTCTCCAAGTTCATGAACGTTCAGATGAAGATCGAATTCAGCCGGTGCGGGCTTCGGTTAATGGAAGTGCAGGATGGTTACCGGCAGGCTTTAGACAAGCTGCACTCGATGAACGATACCGAATTGGGCCAGGAGCCTCAATCGCCGGCAGCCGGTCTCAGCATCAAGATGGAGAAGCTGCTTCTTGGAGCATTCGATCAGAAGGACGAGTTCGATTTGGTCACATTAATCGATCGAGTCTTCTCGGAGCTTGCAGAACAAGGCGCATCTCATGAATCCGTTCGGCTAACACTTGTCGAGATGGTGCAGCTTGCGGCCAAAGTGGGGCAGAAGCATGGCGTAGCTGCTCAGACGCTTGAGCGGCTGACCGCGTCGATGCAGACAGGCTTGCGTGATGCCGCCGGACCTTTGGGACTGAAGGACAAAATCATCTGTATGTATAGCGAGCTTGTTGCGACGCTGCGCAACCGGGAGCAGTCCACCTACAGCGGCTACGTGGGCAAGGCCGTGCGCTTTATCGATTCACGATTCCGGGACAACATCTCCCTGCAGCTTACCGCGGAACATGTCGGCATCAATACTTCCTATCTGAGTCATCTGTTTAAGAAGGAAACGGGCATGTCGTTCGTGGAATTCTTGAACCGCAAGCGGATTTTCCGCGCGCAGCAGCTGCTGGAAGAAGGCGTGTCGGTCAAAGCGATCTACGAGCAGGTGGGGTTCAATACGTATAATTATTTCTTCAAAGTGTTCAAAGATATTACGGGAACGACCCCGCTTGATTACGAGAAGAGGTCCGCTGAACAGAGCGGATAAGGAGCCCTGCGGACCGCGGTAAGCCCTTTCAAAGATATTGGAGTTTGATTCAAAAATATTGAAATTTGCAGCTGTGATATGGGTGATACAATCAATTTGTAAGGGTTTTCAAAACTTCAAATTGCACTCATAATCGGGGAGGTACACAGATGAAAAAGACAAAGGTTACCGCTACGCTGCTCTCGATGACAATGGTCGGCGCTATGCTTGCCGGCTGTGGCAGCAACAACAATGAAGGTGCTGCTTCGAACACAAACGAAAGTGCTGCCAGCACAAACAATGCAAACAGCACAAACACTTCGAGCGAGCCGACAGAAAAAACGAAAATCACGTTTTGGAAATGGATTCCGACAGAAGGCCAGATGCCTGAACTGGAAGCAGCATTCGAGAAAGAAAACCCGGACATCGACTTGGAGGTTACGCATGTCGGCGAATCTGGCGCTTATTTCCAGAAGCTGTCCGCCGGCCTTGCAGGCGGCGAAGGTCCGGACGTCATCGCCATGCAAGTCGGTGCCAACGCCAATCAGTATAAAGAGTTTCTTGAACCGCTGGCACCTTACGCCGAACAAGAGTGGGGCGCCGATTGGAAGAGTAATTTCCTAGATGTCGCGCTGGAGCAGGCGGCTTACTCCGGCGACGATTATCGCGTATTGCCGGGCGGTATGACGGCAACTCCGGTCATCATGTATAACGCTACGATGTTCCAGAAGCACGGTCTGCAAGTTCCAAAAACACTGGACGAGCTGAACAATGTCATTAAGGTGTTGAAAGATAAAGAGCCGGGTAACATTGCCGGAGTCGGCATCGGCGCTAAAGACGGTTGGACGGATCGCGACGTATTCATGGGAATCGTGAATGAAATTGCGCCGGGCAAAGTTTACGAAGCGCAAGAAGGCAAGCTTGCTTGGACCGATCCGGGCATCGTAGAGGCGTTCAAAGTGTGGGGCGACCTGTTCAAGAATGGCGTATTCTCCGAGGGATCCATGGGGCAGTCCCCATATCCAAACGTTAACGATAATTTCTCCAAAGGCAAGCTTGGCATGTTCTCCATCGGTACTTGGCATTTGAGCGGTTTGACGAAGGTTGCTCATGACCAAATGGTGAAAGACGGCGTCATTACGGAAGATACACACTGGGGTATGTTCCCGTTCCCTCCACTTTCGGGCGGCGAACAGAACATGGTAGCTACAGTCGACATCGCTTGGGGCATGAACGCGGAATCCAAACACAAAGATGCGGTGTGGAAGTTCATTAAGTTCATGTCTGCAGGAGAAGGCCAGAAACTGTGGACAAACACGCTGCAAGTGCTTCCTTCGCAGAAAGGCGTAGAAGTAACTGCCGAGATGGCGGGCGATACGGAGAAGGAGTCACTGAAAACCGTTTCCGAGTACATGTCCAACCACATCAGCGGAGCACGTGAATTGAAATATCCTGAGCTTCAGAACGGCCTCTTCGATGCCCTGCAAGCAGTGGCGCTGGGCGGCAAGACACCGGAGAAAGCGGCTGAAGACTTGGAAGCGATATCCAAAACCGTACAACGCTAATACGAGAATAATGGAAAAAGGGGAGGGTGCCTCCTCTTTTTTCATAAATAAGTCAAGCGTGGGCAGCAGGAGGTAGGAGGAGGTTACCATGATTTCAAAGAGAAAATACGATTATGACGCGTACCTGTATTTGATCCCGGCCGTACTGTTCATCGGCGTGTTTATTTATTACGGTGCCTATTTCAACATCTATCACAGCTTCTTTAAATGGAACGGCATATCGAAGAATATGACGTTCATCGGCTTCGACAACTATGTCACGCTGATGAAGGATCCGAAATTTATGAAAGCGGTGACCAATACACTCACGTACATGGTCATCACGGTAGTTGTGCAAGCGGTTATCGGTTTGTTCGTCGCTGTTGTGAATGATTCGTTATTCTTCGGCAAGCGGCTATTTAAATCACTATTCTTCCTGCCAAACATTATGAGCCTTGTCGTTGTGGCGCTCATCTTCACCGAGCTATACAGCTTCAATACAGGTGCGGTTAATCAAGCGCTTAGAGCCATTGGATTGGACAACCTTGTTCGGGATTGGACCGGCGATCCTAAATTAGCTTTGTACGCCGTTATGATCACGAACATTTTCACTTATATGGGCTTCAGTATGATTATCTATTTCACGGCGATTACCCAATTCAATCAGGAAGTCATCGAATCGGCCAAAATTGACGGTGCCGGCTTTATGCAATTGTTCACGCGTATGATCTTTCCGATGTTGAAGAGCACTCATTCCTTGCTGCTCATCCTGGGCATTATCGGTTCGCTCAAGACATTCGACCTCGTCTGGCTGATTACCGGAGGCGGACCGGCTCGCTCCAGCGAAGTGGTGTCGTCTTACTTGTACCGCAGCTACGTTCTCGAATATAAGGGCGGCTACAGCGCGGCGATCTCGAACCTGATCATGATCATAGCCCTTATACTGACTTGGGTTCAAAGCCAAATTCAGAAGAGATGGGATGTTTAAGAGGGGGAGCTCTACGATGATATTCGATAGAAAAGATCTATTAGGCCGAACGGTTGTACAATTTGTCATTGTCATTATGGGTATTCTCTGGCTCTACCCGCTCGTTCGGATGGTGTTGAAGTCGTTCGAGGGTGGCTTCGTCAACAACTATTCGGCGGTGTTTCTGGATGCAGGCGTGTATCGCTATTTCTGGAACAGCATCGTTGTGGCAGCAATGGACATTGCGCTTACAATTACTTGCGTAACGCTTGCAGCGTACGCGTTCTCGCGTTTGCGCTTCCCGCTGCAAATTCCGCTTTTCCTGATCCTTATCGTCGGCATGATGATTCCTGGCGCGGGATTTATTATTCCTTGGTTTCTGACGATCAAGAAGCTTGGCCTGGTCGATAACCCGCTTAGCCTTGTCGGACCTCATGTCGCTGGGGGAATCCCTTTCGGCCTCATGCTGATTCGCTCCTTCTTTGATGGAATTCCGAAGGAAATCAACGAAGCGGCGACGATCGACGGAGCCAGTAAGCACACGATATTCCGGAGCATTTATTTGCCTCTGGGCATGCCGGCGATAGCGACCGTTACGATCTACACGTTCCTTGGTTCATGGAACGACTATTTGCTGCCATTGATCTTCCTGCAGGACCCGGCCTCGATGACGGTGACGCTGCTGCCGCAGAAATTCGTCGTGTTCGCAGGTTCGAACTATGGCAAAATATCCGCCGCACTGATGGCGATCAGTATCCCGATTTTCCTCGTCTATTTCTTCTGCCAGCGCTTCCTGGAGAAGGGGCTTACCGCAGGCAGCGTCAAGTAGGTTGCTAGAGAATTGAAGGAGCCGCAAGAAGACATTCTTCTTGCGGCTCTTATATATATTCCGAGATTTGCTCTCACTCTGCCCAAGTGTTGCTCTAGGAGCAGCTCATACACGAAATTTGCCTTTACTCTATCAAAGAGTCGCTCTCAGAGCTACACATTCTCCAAAATGGACCCCACTATGCCCAAGTGTTGCTCTAGGAGCAACTCATACACGAAATTTGTACGTGCTTAATCAAAGAGTAGCTCTCAGAGCTACTTTTTCTCCTTTATGGGCCTGGCCTCACTTTGCTCAAGAGTTGCTCTGGGAGCAACTCATACACGAAATTTGCCTTTACTCTATCAAAGAGTCGCTCTCAGAGCTACACATTCTCCAAAATGGCCCCGCCATGCTAAAGTGTTACTCTAGGTGCAGCTCATCCTCCAAATTTGGTGGTAATTAGTCAAAGAAGGAGGCGGGTCGCCTCCTTCTTCTTGATATATTATGCTCTGGATTCCGCATAGAAGTTATCGAAAGCTGCTGCAGGTCCAGATACGCGAGCACCGAGGCTGCCTGACGTGAAGGAGGCGTCGGTTACATCGATTTTGGGTGTGGCCATATCGTTGACATAGACGCGAATTCTTGTGCCTTCGGCGATGACTTTCAGATGATAGGTCGTTCCGGTCGTGATCGTCATGCTGGTTCCGGTAATGTAGGTCCAATTGTTGTTGAACTTGCCGAGTATGACCGAGCCGCTCGTATTAATCGCTGCGTAGTAGCCTTTCAAGCTGTCGGCTCCGGTTGCTGGATCGGATACGCGGAAGAGCAGGCCGGCATCGCCTCCCCCGGAAGTAATGCGTACATCGCCTTCGTACAAGACGTTGCTAAACGTCGAAGAGGTGAAGACCGATTTATAACCGCTGCCGGCGTTGACGGTATAGGCTCCGCTGCTAATTCCCCAGCCCCCTCCATAGGTCGCCCAGCCGTCAGGGTTGCCGTCGCTGAAGCTGTCGGCGAACACCGGCGTTGCAACGAGGTTGTCGAACGACACGGCCGAGTTGAATGTGCGCAGTCCGATTCCGCCCGATGCGTAGGAGCTGTCGGTAAAGGTGACGACCGGCGTATCCATATTGGTGACGTAAATCTTGATGCTTGTCCCGCTCGCGACAACCTTCATATGGTAAGTTGTTCCCGGTGTAACGGTGAAGGAGGCGCTGGTTAAATACGTCCAGCTGTTGTTGAATTTGCCAAGCACGACCGTGTTGTTCGTATTAAGCGCCGCATAATAACCTTTAAGCGAGTCGCCGCCTACCGCTGGTTCCGATACCCGGAAGAGCAGCCCGGCATCGCTGCCGCTCGCGATCTTCACGTCGCCCTCATAGACGAAGTCGGACAAGTTGGTGCCATTCGCAACTGCTTTATATCCAGCGCCTGAATTAACGCCGTAAGCGCCGCTGCTTACACTCCATGTGCCATCGTAAGTCGTCCAGCCATTGGCATTGCCATCATTGAAATTATCGTTGTAGGATACGCCAACCCACTCCAGCTCGATGCTGTCGATCTCTGCGTAATTATCTCCTTTTGTAAATTTAATCGTGTTCTGATACCCTTTCTTCAGCTGTGTCTCGAATACGCTGTCGCCGTAAGTCTCCCAGCCGATGTTGCTGTAACTGATGGGAAAAGCTGTGCTTCCGTTAACCGATACATTGTGCGTTGAAGCTGCACCGGAGCCATTCGTGTATCTCACATGAATTTTGTAGTGGCCCGTTGCCGGCGCATTGATATCCTTGAACAGCACATAGCTGTCGCTGTAATCGATATATCCGATGACTGCTCCGTGGGAAGCGCCTGCCTTAGGGTTGATCAGCGCATTATTTAAGGTTGCATGTTCGGCTTCAATTCGGAACTCTTCGGCAGGTACCGAGACCGGTGATGTTGGTGATGCCGGTACTCCCAAATTTGGCGTGCCATTCGCATTCCACGTAAATTGCTGTACACGAGTGGGCCGCGGGCCGCAGCCTTGACCTGTGCCTGTATTGGCATGATAAACGAGCCAATCTTGCGTGCCATCCTTCGATTTCGTAAAACTATTGTGGCCGGTTCCGTACACATTGTTCGCCGGGGAGGATTGAAACACAGGCCCGGTTGATTTTGTCCAGGAAGAGGTACTTAACAGGTTAGCGGTATCGGATGCGGTTAGCATGCCAAGCCGATAATCGTCCGACCAGCAGGGGAAAGTAGAGTAGGAGATAAAGATTTTGCCATTGCGCTTAATCACTTCCGGTCCTTCGACCAGATCGCTCTCCCAGCTTTGATCGCGCGTTGCGATTTTGGTCAGCGAGGTGGAGAGGGTCCAAGGGTTGCTCATAGCGGCAATGTAGATGCTGGACCAGTTGGAATCATAGCCGGCATAGAGGAAATAGAGTGTCCCGCCATTCTCGAATACACTGCCATCTAATCCCGAGCCGGAACCCGCGACTTTCCCTTTGCTCGTCCATGAACCGGTGAAAGGGTCGGCCGATGTGTTTTCTACAACGTACACGCCTCGGCAGGAATCGCCGCAGCCGGTATTTGCGGTGTAGTAGATATACCATTTGCCTCCGATATAGTGAATCTCGGGTGCCCAGATATCGATCGTGCCGCTTGGCGGCGTCCATACGACTTTCTGCTCGCCGCTATCGATGCCGGTCATGGTTCGGGATCGCCAAATGGTCAAATTGTCCCCGGTCGTCCGTGTGAAATAATAGTAGCCGTCGTTGTCATGATAGTACATCCACGGGTCTGCCCCGATGCTGTTAACGGGATTGTTGAAATCAGTTGTGGGGGAGGCTGCAACGCTGGCCACAGCGAGCGACAAAGCCATCCAAACAGCAAATAATAGAGTCATTGTTTTTCTCAAACCAATTCTTCCTCTCGTGTGAGTATAGGATAGATATTTGAAAGCGGTTACATAAACTTCTGCAAAGCCGATCAAAGAAAAGAAAGAGAGAGGTCTAACCTGCATGAACGTTGTGATTTCGCTACTGTTAGCGCTTGACAGTAACGATAATCATTCACGTTAATGTAAATCTATCATCCGATTTTAAGAGGATCAACTCCGTAATTTTTGAAAACGACTCCTTTTATATTCGGCAGCACGCAAAAGAAGGCCATACTCATGAACCCATGAGGATGGCCTTCCTTACATGACGAACGATCAATCTGGACAATGCATCTGAATGCTGTCGGATTGGAATGGAGAGCTCTCCGTTAAGCTGTTCAGCGACACTGTCTCTTCGTTATCCGGTTGATTAAGCGGATAAATCCGCGCGGTGTTATTGTCGGTGTCGACATGCTGAATATAAATTGGAACTCCGTTGCACGTCACCTCGACCATGGTAGAGGATTCGGCGATTTCTTGTGCGCGCTGCGCGTTCATACGGTGCGGCCCCCTTGCTGAGAATGTCAGTTACATTGTTCGCGAAGGGCGGTGAGACTATTCAGCTTTTGGCATCTTTTGCAAAATAGTTCGTGACATACTCCCTAAACGAGTGCGCCGCTTGCGAGAGGTAACGCTTCTTCAGCCAGGCAAGCTGAATGGTCCTGCGACAGTTGGGATCATTAATCGGCAGCAGGACGAGAGGAGATGCCTCTTCTTTCTTGCAGGCAGATAACAGTGCGATCCCAAGACCTGCACCGACGAAGCTCCGCAGTGCTGCGGGTTCATCCACTTCGCATACGAGGTTAGGCTTCATGCCGCGAGAGCTGAAGAACTGATCCATCATGGTGCGAAGGCGCGTACCTTCTTTCATGCCGATGAACGGTTCGTCTGCGATTTCACTGAGGTTGATCTGAGGGAGGCTGGCAAGTCGGTGATGGGGAGGAACCGCGATGAAAATCTCCTCACGCAGCAGGGGAACACTGCCGATGCCGGGTTTATCGATCGGTGGTGTCGTGTAGCAGAAATCGATCTCACCGGCTTCGATAAGCGGGATCGCTTCTTCCGCCGATACCTGGGTGATGCGCAGATTGATCTCCGGATGCAGCTCCATAAAGGCGCGAATCATCTCGGAGAAACGAGCCAGCGTCGTGGTTGCGATGTGAAGATGTCCGCGTTCGGTACCGCTCATATCATGAATTTCACGTCTGCCCTCATCGAGGGCATGCAAGGCGATATCTACTTTAGCGAGAAAAGCTTGACCATAGCTGTTCAGCCGAATTTGCCGGCCTTGACGGTGGAAGAGCGGGACGCCGAGATCCTCCTCCAGCCGGGCGATGCTTTGGCTAAGCGCGGGCTGCGCGATGTGCAGCTCCTGCGCGGCTTTCGTCATATGTTCAAGTCGGGCGACTTTTTGGAAATAATGCAGCTGCAGCAGTTCCATGCTCATTTTGCTCCATTCGTTCATAATGTTCATATTATGAATACATAATTTAATATGTATTATACATTATTAGCATCAGTGAATAAACTGGAGAAAGAAGTAGAGCGTAAAGATTGAACTTGTTGTCCTATTGAGTTGTAGTGAAAGGGGTTTTTAAGAATGAGTAATGGCTTTAGCGAGAAGACAATAAAGGCGATACGCGTTCACCAATATGGCGGCTCAGAGGAGCTGCAGCTAGAAGAAATTTCACGCCCGCAGCCGGGTGAAGGAGAAGTGTTTGTACGCGTTCATGCCGCAGGCGTGCTGCCAATCGAGTGGAAAGTAAGGGAAGGCATGTTTAAGAAGTTCAGGCCGCTCACTTTTCCTTATATACCGGGATCTTCACTGGCGGGGATCGTGGAGGAAGTTGGTTCGGGAGTGACTTCGTTTGCAAAGGGACAGGCTGTATTCGGAAGAACGACGTACGGGTCCTATGCGGAATATGCCGTCGCATCAGCGGATTTCTTAGCAACGAAACCTGATGAGATCTCCTTCGATGAGGCGGCTACAATCTCCGGTGGTGCTACGACCGCTTGGTCAGCGCTGTTTGAGGTCGGCGGGCTTAAGGCAGGGGAGCGCGTGCTGATTCACGGCGCTACCGGCGGGGTCGGTTTGTTCGCCGTGCAGTTAGCCAAATGGAAAGGCGCCGAAGTGATCGGTACCTGCGGCACGGACAATGTCGACTATGCAGCTTCGCTAGGCGCAGACGTTGTCGTGGACTATAAGCAGGCGCGGTTCGAGGATGCGGCGGCTGATGTTGATTTGGTGCTCGATACGGTAGGTGGCGAGACGCAAAACCGATCGTTCGATGTGCTGAAGCCGGGCGGCCGGCTGATTTCGCTGGTAAGCCAGCCATCGCCGGAGCGTTCGCAGGAACGCGGCGTCCAAGCTGTTTTCTCGAACAAACTGCCCGCGGCAGATTCGCTGGGTACAATTGCTGCGCTTATGGCGCAGGGCATGGTTAAGACGCATGTCGGCGCACGCTTTCCACTCGCGGAAGCTGCCAAAGCGCAGGACCAGTGCCAATCCGGCCATGGCCGGGGACGAATTATACTGCATCTCGCGGATTAGGCTGATGCAGCCTGCAAAGGTGGTACAACTACCAGCTTTACTTTGGAGCAAAAACCGCCCATGGGCGGTTTTTGTTTTTCATACCCGTGCTATCTATGCCACGAGGGATGTGATGTTGTGTAAGCGGCAAGTGGCAGCAAGTAAGGTAACTCGGTCATATATAGGAAATGCTGCATGTAGTGCATCATTTCCGAAGAAAATGGGGATCAGCCAATTCCCATTGCATTGTTGCAGAATGTACAGCATTTAGCCGCACGAGACGGTTTGGACGGCCAGATGCTGCATGTCATGCAACATTTTCAGTTCTAGATGCGGTAGGGGTTGGAATTTGCAGCAAGAAGGCTGGTCTTGAAATTTTAACGAACCCTACAGGCGCTATTACAGCAAAAAAGCTGCTCTAGAAATTCTAACGAACCTCACAGGTCTTATTCCGTGTTTATATGCCCTATTTAGTGTGAAATTCCCAAAATAGCGTCTCCACGGTTCGTTAGAATAATTTAGGGCTGTTTTTGCCCCGAATAAGACCCGTACGGTTCGTTAGCGCGCCGCCAGCGCACCGCCAGCGCACCGCCAGCGCACCGCCACCGGTTACTTATAGATGTAAACCTTCTTGTTCACACCATCCCACGAAACTTTGGCACCAAGCAGCTCGGCTGATGAGCGGACGGCGATGTACGTTCTGTTGTCGAACAGCAGGTAGTTCGTGACCGGCTTTCCATTCACGTAAGGGGTTGAGGTTTCGGAATCCCAATAAACCGGTACGCCAAGCGACTCTCCGAGCTGCCGCAGCGGCATATAGGTACTGCTATCGACAATGCGGCCGTAAGCAGCTAATTTATCGTTCACCACGATTTTGATCGTATCTTCCGGACTTTGCGGCTGAGGCTGGCCCGGATTGGCGTAGAGGTTATAAAATGCCTGCTCCATCGCATCCAAGTCCACGACGTTGCCGCCGATTCCATCGACACTGCCATCATCGGAATATTGGAATACGGCCCATTCGCTCCATGTCGGGTTATCCATCGGTTGGTCCACGTCGTAGTGAGCGACCCACAGCGGCCATTGGCCAAGCGGCTGAGTCAGATTGGTTTTGGCGAAGCTCGCCCCGGTGTAGAGCATGGTTGGATGGCCTGTCAGCCGGTTAACTTCTGTCAACCAGTCCACGCACCACTGCGTAAGCTTGGAAATGGGCACTTGGCCCGCATCTCCTTCCACGTCGAGCACATGAGGAAAATCGGATTTGAAACCTTTGATCGTATTGGCAAAATGAGCCGCCTCCGATTTGGCGTCATTCGACTCGGGATGCACGTAGTGGTAAAATCCGGTCTTGATGCCGGCTGCAGCAGCTGCAGTAGCATTCGTTGAGAATTTATCGTCTTGAAACGAAGTCCCTTCGGACGCCTTTATGAAAGCGGCTAGTACCCCGGTCGCCCGTATCTTCTTCCAATCGATGACGCCTTGATGATGCGATACATC
The DNA here is from genome assembly GCF_059383835.1 of Paenibacillus sp. J22R98. Lineage (NCBI taxonomy): Bacteria > Bacillati > Bacillota > Bacilli > Caryophanales > Paenibacillaceae > Paenibacillus > Paenibacillus sp. J22R98. The sequence continues at coordinate 265,480 of NZ_JBXENW010000008.1, read as the reverse complement.
AATGGCTTTCACATTGCTTGGGCTCTTGGCTTGCATCACATTCAGCTCCATTCTAGTAGATGTAGTCGTACTAGCTTATGAGGATGAGAGGCATTTGGATTGATCATCCTGCCTATATACGGAAAAACATCCCTGAGCCGCCCACAGCCCGGGATGTTCATTAGTTCAATACCATACTAGCCCCGCAAGAACAACGCCCCGATCGCAAGCGCGCCAATGATGCCCCAAACCGCATTCAGGTTCAAATAGTACACCATGATGAAGAAAGCAACTGCGAGCAGAAAAGGGATAAACGTAATTACGCCGGGTGTCGTTTTCATCGCATATTTGGCAAAATCATACGCCAGCATTGCCATCATGACGAAGATGACGGGCTGGATGCCGCGGATCATCCCTTTGATGATCGTGTTATTTTGCAGCTTCGACATGACGCCGACGAGCACGATCATCAGCAAAGCCGTTGGCAGCACAACGGCAGCGAGGGCAACCGTAGCGCCGGCCCAGCCGGCTACTTTGAACCCGATATAAGCGGCTAGCTTCGTCGCAATCGGCCCCGGCAAGGAGTTGCCGAACGCAAGCGCATGGCCGAAGTCCTCTGTCGTCATCCATTTCATACGGCTCACAACCTCGTTCTCGTACAGCGGGATGATGGACGGTCCGCCTCCATAGCCCAGCATCGTCGCTCTGCCGAACGAAATAAACAATCTCCACAGCTCACTCCACATGGCTGATCCGTCCTTTCTTCTCTATATCTTCAATGGACTAATTATAAACATCAGGCGCGCTGGGATACAATGTTATATTGCGCTGTACGGATATTCGGCCGGCTTGGTAAGATGGAGGGGACACCGTTACGGCCAATAAGGAATAAGGAGGTCCCACCCCATGCCCTATCCCATCGAAAATAAATTCGTCATCGCCGTTGCCTCCAGCGCCTTATTCGACCTCGAAGAATCGGATCGCGTCTTCCGCGAACGAGGAGAGGACGAGTACCGCAAGTTCCAGCGCGAGAACGAGAACAATATCTTAGCGACAGGCGTCGCCTTTCCGCTGATCAAACGATTGCTGCGCATCCATGCTTCCGACGAAGAACAGCTCGTGGAAGTGGTGCTTCTCTCGCGCAATGATCCCGATACCGGACTTCGCGTATTCAAGTCGATCGAGCATTATCAGCTGCCGATTAGCCGGGCCGTCTTCGTTACAGGGAACAATCCGTTCTTGTACATGGAAGCCTTCAACGCGTCGCTCTTCCTCTCCGGAAACCCGGAGGATGTGAAAGAAGCCGTCGAGCACGGCTACCCTGCTGGCTGCATCTATCCGACCGATTACGTGGACGATGATGAAGATGAAGAGCTGCGGATCGCCTTCGACTTTGACGGTATCATCGCCGATGACTCGGCGGAGACCGTATTTCAGCGGGGCGGCGCGCTGCATTCGTTTCACGATCATGAGAAGAGCAAAGCAGGCGAGCCGCTGCCGGGTGGGCCGCTCTTCCGTTTCTTCGGCGAAATTGCCAAGCTGCAGAAACGCGAAAGCGAGAAGAAGCTGCTTAATCCGGCCTATAAGCCGAAGATCCGTGTCGCCATAGCGACCGCCCGCAATGCGCCGGCGCATGAACGGGTCATCACGACGCTGCGGAAGCAGGACATTCGCGTCGATGAGGCTTTCTTTCTAGGCGGTATCGATAAAGGACGGGTGCTGGGTATCTTCAAGCCCCATATCTTCTTCGACGATCAGGTAGGCCATATCGAAGGTGTCGCGCGCAGCGTGCCTTCCGTGCATGTGCCTTTTGGCATCACGAATACAACAACGAAACGATAAGGAGTTTGCAACCTATGCGCAATATGGAGGAAATCCTCGGCAAGCTGGTGGAGTGGTCGCAGAAACACAGCATGATTCGGGCCGTTATGATGACGAGCTCGCGCGCGAACCCGAATGCGCCGTTCGATCTGCTGTCGGACTATGACATTGAGCTGGTGGTCACGGACGTTACTCCGTTTCGCGGGAGTGATGCGTGGATTACGCAGTTCGGCGGGATCATGACGGATTATCGGGAAGATCATGAGCGCTCGATTACGCGGCTGGTGCTATTCGAGGATGGCGTACGGATCGATTTTCAAGTATACCTCGTAGAGCAATTGCTGGAGATTATGAGCATGCCGCTGCTGCCGGAAGAACTCGATATCGGCTACCGTATACTGCTTGATAAAGACGGCCTGACAACTAGCATGAAGCAGCCCCAGCATACCGGTTTTATAACCGATAAACCTTCCCGTGAAGACTATCATTCGCGGGTGAACGCATTTTGGTGGGATATCACGTATGTGGCGAAGAGCTTGTGGCGAGATGAGTTGTTCTATGCCAAGTACATGCTGGACAGTGTCATCCGATTCGAAATGTTCATGCCGATAATCGAATGGCATATCGGGGCGAACCAGGATTGGAATGTGAATCCGGGGAAGCATGGGCGATGGTTCAAGCGTTATTTGGACGAGCAGACATGGTCCGAGCTGGAACAAACTTATGCAGGTGCGAGCCGGGAGGACAATTGGCGGGCGCTCTTCGCGATGACGGATTTGTTCCGCAAGCTTGCAACCGCGCTCGGAGAGAAGCTGGGCTACGATTACCCTCACGCACGGGATCGCAGGGTAATCGCCTATATGCAGAGAATTCAGCAGCTTGAGCCGGACGCGCAGCAGTTCTGATTTAATCGACCCGAGGTAATCTTAGCCCCACAGGCCGAGCACGATAACACCGCAAGTGATCAACACGGAAGACCAGATCCGCTGCTTGCCCTGTTTCTCGTGGAGGATCAGAATGCCCATCAGCGTGCCGAACACGGTGCCGATTTCGCGCATTGGCGCTAGCAGCGAGACAGGGCCGAGCGACAGCGCATAGAGGAAAATCAAATAACCGCCGGGTGCGATAACTCCGCATAGCAGCATGATTTTGCCATTCAGGCGGAGCTCTCGTTTCATGCCCTTAGATCGGATAACGGCTGGGGTCAATGCGAGCAGATTGCCTGCCGTTGTCAACGTGTTCAGTACGATGGCAGGCACGTAACCGAGCGCGAGTTTATCTACAACGATATAGCTGGCGATGCAGAGCCCGACTGCCAGAGCGAGCAGTGGCGCGCGCATCGAAGTGCCCGCGCCGCCCAATTTGATGTTGCTGAGCGCAACAATTCCGATCACGATGCACACTACGCCCAGATACCCAGCCAAGGTCAGCTGTTCGTTAAGCAAAGTGACGCCGATCAGCGGGACCAGCAAGGGGCTGGTTCCTCGCATGATGGGATACACTTGGGACAAGTCACCGACAGAATAAGCTAATGCCAGCAAGATGGTATATAAACCGTGAAGGGCAACGGCTGCCGCAATGATCCACCACCCATTGGCGCTTAGGTGCGAGCCATTCCATAGTGTTATCGCCCAGGGCACCATCAGCACAAGTCCAACGAGCTGGCATAACCAGAGAAATGCATTTTTATCGAGGCTGCGTTTCGTACATAAATTCCATACGGAGTGCAGAAATCCGGAGCCCAGTACGAGTAGGAAAGCTGTGCTTAGCATGAGTGAACCGCCCTTTGCCGAGAAATGGTAGTAGGCCGAATAATTCGCCTTCACGCGGTTATTTCCCTGCCCTCCATGTCAGAGAACATGTTATAGTGGAACACATAGCCAATCGATTGGAGTGAAGCGACCATGGATCAGTTCTTATTCACGCAGCTCGAATTTGTGCGAAATCAGACATTGAAGCTATTGGAAGGTGTTACGGAGGAGTCGGCAGACCGGATACCGGACGGATTCCGTAATTCGATTCGCTGGCAGCTGGGACATATCTTCGTTGTGCAGGAACGGTTTGCTTTTCAATACCTGGAGCTTCCGCTTCAGCGGCCTGACGGGTTTAAAGAATGGTTCGAATTCGGCACTTCGCCGCTTAATTGGGCGGAAGGAGATGCGCTGCCTACGCTTGATGCATTGAAGCAGCTGCTTGGCAGCCAGGTGGAACGCATCCAGGAGGCCATCTCGCATCGTTTGGAGGAGAAGGTCCCGCAGCCCTATACGACTTCGATGGGGATCACACTTTCATCGCCGGAAGAGTTTCTAAGCCTGAATCTCTATCATGAAGGCATGCATATGAGCATGATTAAAGTATATAAAACACTGCTCGCCCGAAGCTAAAACGCCAATTATTGGGAATAGTAAGACCACATGGAAGTGTATGTTTCCTCCATGTGGTTTTTTTGTATGCATGAAATTCATCTCATCTTTACATCATCTGCATCTGTTCTTCATTGATTACCGTTAAACTGATCCTAGAATATCGCGAAACGGGAGCCGGAAATGAAAACCATATTGATCGTCGAAGATGAGGACATATTGCGCGAGATCAGCAAAGATTACTTTCTAAACGAAGGCTATAAGGTGCTTGAGGCAGCCGACGGGAAGGCTGCGCTGAAGTCGTTTCAGGAGCATGAAGTGGATCTCGTCGTGCTCGACATTATGCTGCCTGAACTAGATGGGTGGTCGGTTTGCCGCAGGATTCGCAAGCAATCCGACGTCCCGATTATTATGCTGACTGCCCGGGTCGATGAGGATGACACGCTGCTTGGATTCGAGCTCGGCGCCGACGACTATGTGACAAAACCGTACAGCCCGCCCGTCTTGCTCGCAAGAGCGAAGCGTCTGCTTGAAAGCCGCAGCAAGATCGGCAAGTCGGCGCAGTCGGAGGACTCCTTGACGATAAATGGTATTAAGGTCCATTTTCCGTCGCGAACCGTTACGATCCACGATGCAAGAGTCAATTTCACGCATACCGAGTTTGAAATCCTCGCCTACCTCATGCAAAATCAGGGGATTGTCATTACGCGCGAGCAGCTGATTACAAAAATATGGGGTTATGAGTATGTTGGGGACGATCGTACAGTGAATACGCATATCCGCAATTTGCGCACGAAGCTCGGGGATAAGGCATCCACGATTGTGACGATTGTACGCACAGGCTATAAGTTCGAGGCTGGGGCATGAGAACCGGAATTGTATTGAAATTGTTCATCCTGACGACAACCTTGTGCATGCTTATCTTAGCTGTCATCTATATCGGGCAAACGATATTTTTCAAAGAATATTACGCAAACCGGAAAGTGAGCGACTTGCAAGCGAAATTAGCGGCTTTCAAGACGTCCTATATCGATGCGCGAGGAAATTCGCTTGCCATCCAATCGCTGGAGCAAGATTTTTACAGGACGAACAATGTCACGATTACAAGCCTGGATCACGACGGTAACTTAAAGCATGTAAACGACTTCTATCTGGAAGTCAGAATGCTCAAGGCTTTGACGAAAGAGGAGGAGAAGGAGCGCATTAAAGTCCCTCTCTATCAGCTCATCAGCATGGAGGAAGCCGCTTCGGGACAAGCGTTGATTACAACCGGAGTCCAACTGATGATTACGGGAATAAAGAGTCATTCCGTGCTCACGCCGATTGTGCTGCAGCATCCGTCCGGGGAAGTGTTGTATGCCAACGAGCCATTCAAGCGCAAAGTATTCGGGAGCGGCGAGAGATATAAGTTTGAAGAAAAAAGGAAGCCGATGGCCTCGGATCAATCGTCTTTCGTGAATCTATTCGGCGTCGTCACGGACGTACGGTTTCCGAAAGGCGGAGGCTCGTCGGACTTTATCTATTCCAATAAGCTCTTCCTGGAACAAATCAATGCCTTCCAAGCGAAGCTGCTATTCGATGACTTGCAGCTCGAGGATTTGCTTCTCATCCAGGATTACGAGCAAAATAACGTGAAGTACAAGCTGTTCATCCAGCCGGTTCATTACGACAACGGTACGACAAACTATATCTTCGCCATGGCATCGCTGCAGCCGGTAGACGAGGCCGTTCAAATGATGAAGGACTACTATGTCTACATCATCGCGTTCGTGATTGTGCTTATTTTGATTGCGTCGCTGTACTTTTCCATGAAAATCGCCAGGCCATTGCTGCGCATCAATCAGACGACCAAGAAAATCGCAAATCTGGATTTCTCGGAAACGATTCCTGTTCGATCAAAGGATGAAATAGGCGACCTGTCGCGTAACATCAATCAATTATCCGCTACGCTTCATTCTTACATCGGGAAGCTGCAAGAAGACATCGAGAGAGAGAAACAGCTGGAGAACACGAGGAAAGAGTTTATCTCAGGCGTTTCCCACGAGCTAAAGACGCCGCTCAGCGTCATGAAGAGCTGTATATCGATTCTTAAGGACGGCGTGGCCTCGCACAAAAAGGATCATTACTTCGAAGCGATGGAGAACGAAGTCGACAAGATGGACCATCTCATCGTAGATATGCTTGAGCTGGCGAAGTACGAGTCCGGCACCTATAAGATGCTGCAAGATGTATTCTCTATCGATAGGTCGATCGAATCGATCTGCGACCAATTAGCGCCGGGGATGGCGGCAAAACAATTGCGGCTAAGCATTCGGCTGGTTCCCTCGCTAGTTGTAGCCAATCAGCATCGGATCGAGCAAGTGATCACGAATTTCATGACGAACGCGATCCGCTACACGCCGGAGAAGCATGAAATCATTGTCTCTACAATCGAGGAGACGAATCGAATCGTCGTCTGCGTCGAAAATAAAGGCGCTCATATTCCGGAGGATCAGCTGGATAAAGTCTGGGATCGCTTCTACCGGGGAGATACGTCAAGGCAGCGAGCCGATGGCGGCACCGGGCTTGGACTCGCCATCTCCAAAAATATTTTGGAGCTGCACGGGGTCGAATATGGCGCGCGCAATACGAAGGACGGCGTTATGTTTTACTTCAGCTTGAATAAGAATCGGTAGTCGTTCTATCTTAACCGCTTATCAAGAAGGTGCTCGCCGCCTCTCTGACAAGCGGTTTTTTGTTCGCCATCAATCTTTATTTCATCTTTATTTCTGCTCCATTCTGTCTTTATCGCCTTCAAGTACGATCTAATCATGAAAACAACCACTAAATATGCAGTCATAGCCGTTGTCGGAGTCATCTTGTCTACAAGTTTCTTCCAAATTAAATCAGAAGGAGCAACGAAATCGAAATCGAGTGGTGCTGGTGCTGGTAAACCAAAGACCACTCAGACAAGTAACGTTTCAAATTTGCCTTTGAAAGGAAAAACGATCGTTCTCGATCCCGGCCATGGCGGCAAGGATGTCGGTTCCATTGGCGGCACGGGAACGTACGAGAAAGATGTTACGCTCCTTACGGCGTTAAATGTGAGACAGAAATTAATCCAGCAAGGCGCGACTGTTGTCATGACGCGCGATGCCGATTCGACGATCTCGCTGAAAGGGAGAACCGAGGTCGCGGATGCGCAGAATGCGGACTTGTTCATTAGCATTCACTTCGACGCTTTTCAGACCAGCGATGTGCACGGGATGACAACTTACTACAACAAGCCGCAAGATCGGAAAATCGCCCAGACCATTCATGACCAGTTATTCAAAAAGGACATGCATACGAAGGATAGAGGCATACAGTTCGGCGATTACCACGTGATTCGCGAGAACGCGAAGCCGGCTGTTCTGCTAGAGCTCGGCTACATTTCGAATAAGAACGAAGAAACGAGAATGAAGACCGAGTCATTTCAAGAGCAAGTATCGACTGCCATTGCTAATGGCGTAATCGAAAGTCTGCGTTAATGGGCGGAGGAGAGATTACGGCCATGTTTCGTAAAGTCATGAGGCGGCACAGCTTTGTTGCCATCTGGTTTCTTGCCCCCAGTGCACTGGGATTTATGGTCTTTTACTTGATTCCTTTTATGATGGGCTTTTATTACTCTTTTAGGGATCGAACGACTGGCGGTTCATTCGTCGGTCTCGCTAATTATAAGGAGCTGCTGGCAAGCGATTCTTTCTTGAAAGCAGCCAAAAACACGTTTCTGTTTACTGCGGTTAGCGTTCCCATCACGATCGCTATATCGTTGTTGCTGGCGTTGCTGTTGAATCAAAGCATCTACTTCCGCAATTGGCTCAGAACGGCATACGTCCTGCCGCTTGTCGTGCCTGTCGCATCCGTAGTCCTGATTTGGCAAGTTCTGTTCGACTGGAACGGAGCGGTGAATAGCTGGCTGCATGGATGGGGCATGTCCCGAATCGATTGGATGAAGTCGGAGTGGGCCAGAGGCGTGATCTCCGTCGTCTATGCTTGGAAAAACATCGGGTACAATATCATCTTGTTTTTGGCCGGCCTGCAGAGTATCCCTCGGGATTATTATGAGACCGCTGAGCTTGAAGGAGCAGGCGCTATCCATAAGTTTAGCCGCATTACGCTTATCTATTTAACGCCAACTATGTTTTTCGTCATCTTGATGGGGCTTATCAGCTCGTTTCGGATCTTCAGGGAAACCTATCTGATCGCGGGCGATTATCCGCACGACAGCATTTATATGCTGCAGCATTACATGAACAACATGTTTTTGTCTCTCGATATTCAGAAGCTGACGTCCGCCGCTGCATTGATGGTGGTTTGCCTGCTTGTACTGGTATCGGGAATGTTCGCCTTGGAGCGCCGCTTTACTCATTTCTTGGACTGATGGGGAGAAACAATGAAACTCAAAGCTTCTATTTCCAGGGGCGTAATCACGCTTCCGCTAGCGTTGGTCGCGATCCTGATGCTGCTGCCGATTATCGTATCGTTCACCAATTCGCTCATGACGGAGGATGAAATCGGCTCCAACTATGATTTGATCGGGACAATGACGGATGCGGCAACAGGCGGTAAGGACGCATTCGTTAATTTGAAGCTCATACCCGATTGGGTTTCGTTCGAACAGTACGGGAAAGTGCTGATCGCGACGCCGATTTATTTAAACCTATTCTGGAACTCGGTTTATATGGTCTCGCTCATTATTGCAGGACAGGTTATCGTGGGCGCACTTGCGGCCTATGCCTTTGCGAAACTCCGCTTTCGGGGGAGGGACAGGCTGTTCTTCGTTTACCTCATGGCCATGTTGATGCCGTTTCAAGTGACGCTTGTACCGAACTATATCATTGCCGATAAGCTAGGTCTTCTGAACAGCGCAAGTGCCATTATTCTGCCCGGCATCTTCGGAGCATTCGGCGTGTTCATGCTAAGGCAGTTCATGCTGTCGATCCCGAGTGCTTATGTGGAAGCTGCCAATATGGATGGAGCCGGCCATTTGCGCATCTTTTGTCAAATCATCGTTCCGCTTATCAAACCGGGCTTCGCGGCGCTCATCGTTCTTTTGTTTGTTGATTATTGGAACATGGTTGAGCAACCGCTTATTTTTCTGGAAGACGATTTCAAGCAGCCGCTGTCGGTGTATCTCTCCGTTGTTCAGCAAGAGGCGAGAGGCGTAGGCTTCGCGGCGTCGGTCTTCTATATGTTGCCGATGGTGCTGTTATTTATGAATGCGGAATCTTATTTTATCGAGGGCGTTCAGATGTCCGGCATTAAAGGGTAGGAGGATACACCAAGTGGAAAGGCAAGATACCGAGCAAGTGAATACGGGCAGGAAGAAAAAGGTTCGATTGCTTGCCGCCTTGTTTGTCGGCGCATTAATCGTGCTTACCCTCTTCAGCAATACGCTGCAAATGATGACGTTAACGAAGGTGTGGACAACGGTCGGACGACAAGGGGAGTTCGTTCGGAGCTATACCGGAAGCGGTAATTTGGAGCCGGTCATGGAAGCTTCGTTATCGAACAAGGCGGGTTGGACCATAAGGAACGTCAAGGTCAAAGCAGGACAAGCCGTTAAGAAGGGACAGACGCTGATCGTTTACGAAAGCCGCGAAGCCGAGAACCGTTATTTAGACGCTAAATCGCAGATGGAGCAGCAGCAATTGTCCATTCAAGGTTTACAGGAACATTACGTTACGGCCGTATCTAGCGGCGATGCGATCCAGATCCGCAGCGCAAAGCGGGATCTCCAGAGTGCACGTCTTACGATGGATGTTCAGCAGCGAACGCTGGACAGCATGAAGGCGGAATTGTCCGGCAATCGCGAGCTGAAAGCTCCCTTCGACGGTATCGTGACGAAAGTAGGTGCCGTGGATGGAATGATTTCCGCCAGCGCCGGTCCCGATATTCAAATGGCTTCCTCCAGTCTGGGTTATCAAATGCAGGTACAGATACCCGCCGATATAAGCGACAGATTGAAGATTGGTCAGAAGCTGGACATCCAGGTCGGTCCAACGGATAACGCGGAAGCGATGGTTGGCATTGTAGCGGGCATTGAAACCAAGGAGTCCCAGCTGATTCTCGTCGTTTCCGTGAAACATGAATCGCTGCGTGGAGGCGAACAAGCGCGTCTTGACCTTGAATTTGCTTCAGCCGATACGGGCGGAATCCTGATTCCGAGCAGCGCCATTCATAAGGAAGGCTCCGAAGCTTACGTTTACGTCATCGAGGAGCAAAAAGGCCCTCTCGGCAATACAAGCCATGTCCGCAAGGCCATGATCGAAATCGGCGATTCGAACGAATTCGAAACGGTCGTGCTACAAGGGATTTTCCCGGACGCGCCGATTATCCTGGAAAGCAGCGAGCCCGTTGCTGATGGAGTACGGGTCCGGGTAATGACGAAATCATGATCATCCTATCAGAAAGAAGGAAATGAAAAATGAAAAAAGCACTGATGTTAATGGTGAGCTGTTTCATGTTGATTTACTTATCGGCATGTAATGGAAATAGCAATAACAATAGCAATGACAGGGCTACGGGGAATTCATCGCAATCGGATCCACAAGAACAGCAAAAAAATAAAAGCAATGAATCAAGCACTCCAGCGGGGGCTGAAGCTGACGCTGCCCCACAGGGTCTGGAGCCGCTAGACGATAAACCGAAAACCATTGTCGTATCGATGCTTGCCGCTACCGACATCTACAAGCAGGCGAAAGAGAAATATGAAGCACTGCATCCGAATACGACGATTGAACTTAAAGAATTTGCTCCTAAAAGCGCAATGATAAGTGGTCCGGACGTGGAGAAATATATCAAATCAACGACGACCGAGGTATTGTCCGGCAAGGGAGCGGATTTATTCGCGTTTACGACGGTCGAATTGCCCATCGATAAGTACGTGAATAAAGGCGCGTTCGAAAACATGGACGATTGGATGAAGCGGGATGCCGGCTTCGATCAGCAGCAATACCAGATGAACATCATAGATGGTTCCAAAATGAATGGCGGCCTCTATATTATGCCGGTTGAATTTTACTTGGAAGCTTTGTACGGAGATGCGGTCGGGATGGAGAAAGCCGGCATTACGATTGATGATAAGAACTGGACGTGGAGCCGGTTCGCAGAGATCAGTAAGCAGGTGGCAGACAAGAACAGACATACCTATTCCATGAATTTTTTGCCGCCTCAGGCGATGCTCAATAATCTCGTGTCCGATAACTATAACCGATTGATCGATGGAGCAAATGGCAAGGCATCGTTCGATTCCCCCTTCTTCACCGAATTACTGACAGATGTGAAGGAGATGTACAATGAGAAGGAGCTAAGCGGCGATGCGGTGGAATATACAAAAAGCTACTTATACTATTCCTTAATGACTTCCCCAAGCGATTATCTCTTACGGCTTGGTCTTTATTTTAAGGACGGAAAGGTTTATCAAAAGCCGCATGCCGCGGATCAAAAATCGGGCATATCTTTTCTCGTGACGAATCAAATCGCCATGAACGCCAATTCAGAGGTGAAGAGGGATGCTTGGGAGTTTATGAAGTTTCTGCTGTCCGAAGAGATGCAATCTTATCCGAAACTGCCGGGAGCTTCGGGATTCTCGATGAATAAAGCGGTGAATGCAAAGGCGCTGGAAGATGTCAAAGCAAATGGTATTGATAAGGCCCTAGGTGGTAAAGGCGGCGATGTTAAAGTCGAAGCAACAGAGGAGAATCTACAGGCTCTCCGAGATATGCTGTCCGAAGCCAGCCTAAGAAATATAGGCTATGAAACGACGGTCCAGAAGATCATTGCCGAGGAAGTCAAAGCTTTCTTCGCTGGGCAGAAATCCGCCGATGATGTCGCCAAGCTGATACAGAATCGGGTTACGACTTATTTGAATGAATAAAAACCACTTCATGTGATCGTATCGATTGGTTATACTATCCAGTAGAAGATATGATCCATGAAGGAGGTAGCGCCACGATGAATGTACAACCTGCCAGCGAAGCCATCATTTCATTCCAAGGCGTCACCAAGCAGTACGAGGGTGATCCCGCCGTGCTGAAGGACGTCAGCTTTGAGATCGAGCGCGGCAAGTTCTATACGCTGCTCGGTCCTTCGGGCTGCGGTAAAACGACGATTCTGCGTTTGATTGCCGGATTTACGGAGCCTACGAAAGGCAAGATTTATTTTAACGGGAAAGTCATCAACCATATTCCTGCAAACAAACGCCAAGTGAACACCGTCTTCCAGGATTACGCGCTTTTCCCGCATCTGAATGTGTTCGAGAACATCGCATTTGGCCTGCGCATTAAGAAAATGAAACAGTCCGAAATCAAGGAGAAGGTGCTTGAGGCGCTCCGTTTCGTCAATCTGGTCGGCTACGAGAACCGTGAAATTACGGAGATGTCAGGCGGTCAGCGGCAGCGGGTAGCCATCGCGCGAGCGATTGTGAATCGTCCCGAAATCATCTTGTTGGACGAGCCTCTCTCTGCGCTTGATCTTAAGCTTCGTACCGAAATGCAGGTGGAGCTGCGCGATCTGCAGCGACGCCTTGGCATTACGTTCATCTTCGTTACGCATGATCAAGAGGAAGCGCTCGCGATGTCGGACGAGATCTTCGTGCTTAGCGAAGGGGTAATCCAGCAAAGCGGTACGCCGATGGACATCTACGATGAGCCGATCAACCGGTTCGTGGCTGATTTTATCGGGGAATCCAACATTGTAGCAGGCAAGATGACACAGGATTTCCTAGTCGAGTTTGCGGGAAAATCGTTCGTCTGCGTCGATCAAGGGCTGCAGCGGAATGAACCGGTAGACATCGTCATCCGTCCGGAGGACTTGGAAATTACACGTCCTGAGGATGGCAAGCTGAACGTGAAAGTAGAGGCGCAGCTGTTCCGCGGCGTACACTTTGAAATTCAGTGCATCGATGATGCAGGCAACAAGTGGCTTGTTCACTCGACACGTAGAGCGGAGGTTGGCGAGCCCATCGGGCTGACCTTCGACCCGGAAGCCATTCACGTCATGCGCTTCAACGAGACCGAGGAAGAATTCGATAGAAGACTGGAAGCCTACTCATGAGGAACGCAGCGCATGCCCAAGTAAACGCACCGATCCAAGCGCAGTCACGTGCTCGCAATATGTACCTCATTCCGTATTTGCTATGGATGCTGCTGTTCGTAGTTGCGCCGATCGTGCTCATCGTCTACGACTCTCTCTTTGATGTGGAAGGCAACTTCACTTTCACCAACTATGCGCATTTCTTCACGCCGGTCTATATGAAGATGACGTTCAGCTCGTTCTGGTACGCTTTCTTAATTACGTTCTTCTCCTTGCTGATTGGTTATCCGGCGGCCTATCTGTTAACCCGCACCAAACATAAACAGCTTTGGCTGCTGCTGATCATTCTGCCCAGCTGGATCAATTTGCTGCTCAAGACCTATGCATTTATCGGCTTGTTCGGAACCTATGGAGCCGTCAACGCGATCCTCGAGCTGATCGGCATCGGAAATCAGCAAATCTTGTTTACGGATTTCAGCTTTATTTTCGTATCCGTCTATATCTTCATTCCGTTCATGATTCTGCCCGTATTCAATGCGCTTGAGGAGCTGAACCCCTCGCTCGTGGATGCGGCACGCGATCTTGGCGCATCGCCATGGACGACTTTCCGCCGGGTTATCTTCCCGCTTACGCTAAACGGCGTGAAATCCGGCTGCCAGGCTGTGTTTATACCTGCACTGTCGCTCTTCATGATTACGCGGCTTATCGCAGGCAACCGGGTCATAACGCTCGGTACGGCCATTGAACAGCATTTTCTCGTAACGCAGGATTGGGGCATGGGTGCCACAATTGCTGTATTTCTCATTATTGCGATGGCGGTCATTATGATCTTAACCGGCAATCGCAACAGAAGCAGGAGGTAGGACAAACGATGAATCGTAAACTGAAGCTCTCGAATGTCTATCTCTGGCTCATCTTCATCATCTTGTATGCGCCGATCTTCTACTTGTCCTATTACTCGTTTAACAGCGGGGGGACGATGCACGGGTTTGATGGGTTTACGCTGGATTGGTACAAGGAAGTGTTCGCCGATACGCGGTTGCTAATCATCCTACTTAATACGCTGGTCATTGCACTGCTAAGCGCCGTGATATCAACGATTCTTGGAGTAATTGGTGCTATTGCCATTCACCGGCTGCGGAAGCGGCAAAATCAGAACGCGCTGCTGTCGCTCAACAATGTGCTTATCGTCAGTCCTGACGTTATTATCGGGGCGTCCTTCTTGATCCTGTTTACGATCCTCGGCATTAAGCTCGGTTTTGCTTCGGTGCTGATTTCCCACATTGCATTCAGCGTACCGATCGTCGTTATCATGGTGCTGCCGAAGCTGGATGAAATGAGCTCTTCGCTGCTTGATGCCGCTCGCGACCTTGGCGCTACCGAATGGGATGTGCTGTCAAAGGTGGTTCTGCCGTTTATCAAGTCCGGCATTTTCGCGGGGTTCTTCATGGCCCTGACGTATTCGCTCGACGATTTCGCCGTCACGTTCTTCGTCACGGGTAACGGATTCACGACATTATCGGTCGAGATCTATTCCAGAGCACGACAAGGCGTTTCTCTGTCTATCAATGCGCTGTCGACACTTATCTTCGTCTTCACAATGCTGCTTGTCGTCGGTTATTATTTCATCAACCGCCGCGGGCAAGTTTCGGGACGCGGCGACCGCCGCACGGATTGGGGGCTTCCTAACAAATGAAATCGCTCGTTCGGATGCTGCTCATCGTGCTTGTGCTTGCTTTTGCCTTAATGTACGGCGCTTCGGCGCTCAATTCGTCGCAGGGCTACTCCGGCGACAATACGCTTACGATCTACAACTGGGGCGATTATATCGACCCGGATCTGGTGGCTGCTTTTGAAGAGGAGACCGGCATTAAAGTCATCTATCAAACCTTCGATTCCAACGAAGCGATGATGACCAAAATCGAACAAGGCGGCACAACTTTCGATATCAGCGTGCCCTCCGAATATGCCATCAGCAAAATGAAAGAAGAAGATCTGCTGCTGCCGATCGACAAGTCGAAGCTACCGAATCTGAAGTATATTAACCCGCGTTTCATGAATCTCTCCTTTGATCCGGACAATGCCTATTCGATCCCGTATTTCTGGGGAACGGTCGGGATTGTGTATAACACGGAGCTGATGAAGGGGCTGGATTTCAAGAGCTGGGATGATCTGTGGGACCCTAGCTTGCGCAATCAAATTCTGCTCGTGGACGGGGCGCGTGAAGTCATTGGCTTCGGGCTCAACAGTTTGCATTATTCACTGAACGATACGAATGAGGACCATCTGCAGGAAGCGAAAGCGAAGCTGGAGAAACTGACGCCGAATGTGAAAGCTATCGTGGGCGACGAAATCAAACTGCTGCTGGCCAATGAAGAAGCCGCGGTTGGTGTCGTGTGGTCCGGGGATGCGTCGGAAATTATCGGCGAGAATGAGAAGCTCACTTATGTAGTGCCGGAGGAAGGCTCGAACCTGTGGTTCGATAACATGGTCATTCCGAAGACGGCGAGGAATATCGAGGGCGCCCATCAGTTTATTAACTTCATGCTGGACCCTGAGCATGCCGCGCAGAATGCGGAGTATGTCGGCTATTCGACGCCAAACGAGAAGGCCATGGAGTTCCTGCCAGAGGAGATCTCCTCGGATGAGCGGTTCTATCCGAAACCGGAGCTTACGGCCAAACTAGAGGTCTACAAGAATTTGGGCAAAAAAATGCTCTCCCATTACAACGAGCTGTTCCTGGAGTTTAAGATGCACCGGAAGTAACCATAAAATCAGCAGAAGTACGCGGACCCGCTGCCGCCTAATAATCGGATCGTATTGAAAGCCGGCGCGTCCGTGATCGGACCGATCTCGCTGACAGGCGTGGCATACCGGCCGGTGCTTTAAGATCAAATGAGAACTGGAAGTCCGTTCGCAGCTGCGAGCGGGCTTTCTTGCGGAGGTGCGAGATGATTTATTTGGAGACGGAGAGACTGCGATTGCGCGACTGGGAAGAGGCCGATTTAGAACCATTTGCCGAGCTCAATGCGGACGAAGAGGTGATGAGGTATTTTCCGAAAACCTTATCGGCGGATGAAACGAAGGTGTTCTACAACGCCATATTGTCTGAGTTTGCGGAGTGCGGATTTGGGTTATATGCCGCGGAAGTGAAAGAAACGAATGACTTTATCGGATTTATTGGCTTCCACCTTGCGACATTTGAGTCGGATTTTACACCCTGTATTGAAATTGGATGGCGGCTGAAGAAGGAGGCTTGGGGCAAAGGCTATGCGACCGAGGGGGCGAAAGCCTGTCTGGATTTCGGATTTAGGCAGCTGGGATTCAGTGACGTTTACAGCTTTACAGCGGATATCAACAAACCTTCCAGTCAGGTCATGGTCAAAATCGGCATGTATTTCCTTAAACGATTCAATCATCCCAGAGTGGAAGCCGGCAGTCCGTTACGCGAGCATGTCCTCTATCACATCTCCAATTCGCGCTGATGGACAACGCTTTTACATAATTCTGTTGACAATTTTAACCACGTAGTGATACTATCTTCTCCCTGTCGCTTTTCTAAAATCTTCAATTTCTGGAGGTATCGGTACGTGATAACCGTAGAAGGAATCAGTAAGACATTCCTGGTCGCCAAGCGGCAATCAGGTGTTGGCCATGCGCTCAAATCGTTATTCCACCGGGAATACACGGCCGTTGAAGCGCTGCAAAATATTTCGTTCCACATCCCTCCGGGTGAAATCGTCGGGTACATCGGGCCAAACGGTGCCGGAAAATCGACTACGATCAAGATCATGAGCGGCATTCTCGTACCTGACCGAGGTTCCTGTGTGATTAAGGGATTTACCCCGTGGGAGGATCGGGTCAAGTACGTGAAGAACATCGGCGTCGTGTTCGGACAGCGCTCCCAGTTGTGGTGGGATGTCCCCGTCATCGAGTCATTTGATCTGCTGCGCGATATCTACAACGTTCCGCAAGCACAGTACCGCGAGACACTTACGCTGCTCACCGAAACGCTGGACCTGGGAAGCATTCTGTACACACCGGTGCGACAGCTCAGCTTGGGGCAGCGAATGCGCTGTGAAATAGCCGCCTCGCTGCTGCACAGCCCAAGCATCTTGTTCTTGGATGAACCGACGATTGGGCTCGATGCTGTCTCCAAGATTGCGGTGCGCCAATTCATTAAGACGATCAACAAAGAGAAAGGCGTTACCGTCATTCTGACCACGCATGATATGAACGATATCGAAGCGCTGGCGAGTCGGATTCTGCTGATCGGAAAAGGAACACTGCTCTATGATGGCAATGTGCAGGGGCTTCGCAGCCGATTCGGCACGAAACGAACGATAACCGCCGATTATCATGAGAACAGCCGCCCTATTGCCATACCCGGCGTATCGCTCCTGTCTTGGACGCCGGAGCGGGCGATCCTCAGCGTAGATACGGAGCAGGTGATGATCTCGGAAGCGATCGCGCAGCTGTCTGCACAGGTTGAGCTGCTGGATGTGGCGATCGAAACGCAGCCGATTGAAGACATCATTGTGCAGATGTACAAGG
Organism: Paenibacillus sp. J22R98; assembly: GCF_059383835.1. Classification (NCBI taxonomy): domain Bacteria; kingdom Bacillati; phylum Bacillota; class Bacilli; order Caryophanales; family Paenibacillaceae; genus Paenibacillus; species Paenibacillus sp. J22R98. The sequence goes on along the minus strand of NZ_JBXENW010000008.1, from coordinate 247,706 downwards.
AGTATCAGCTATGATGAGGGCGTATATGTCCGTATTCAAGCTGCGAATCAGCACCGGGCTGCAATATCGAGCGGCGGCATTGGCCGGAATCGGCACGCAATTTTTCTTCGGGTTTATGTTTATTATGATTTTTGAAGCGTTCTACGCGCATTCCACCGGGCAAGAACCTCCTATGACACTGTCCCAAGTGATCACCTACACCTGGCTGAGGCAAGCTTTTCTCGCTTTGGTGATGTTATGGCTGCGAGATAACGAGCTGTTCTCGCTCATCAAGAGCGGCAACATTGCTTATGAATTGTGCAGGCCCAGCAGTATTTATAACTTCTGGTACGCCAAGCTGCTTGCACAACGATTGTCGAGCGCGCTGTTAAGATGTTCTCCTATTCTGCTAGTCACGGTTTTCCTGCCTCGGCCTTACCGGCTTGAGCTTCCTCCGGATTGGCTTACCTTTCTGATCTTCCTTGCGGTTTTGGTTATAAGTATGTTAATGGTTGTTGCCATCTCGATGCTCATCTACATATCGGTGTTTGTTACGATGTCACCGGGCGGTTCCTTGTTAATTTTTAGCGTTTTCGGGGATTTTCTGGCGGGGATGATCGTGCCGATTCCGCTTATGCCGGGGTGGATGCAAGAGATTGTCTATTTGCTGCCTTTCCATTGGACGGTAGATTTCCCATTCCGCGTATTTACGGGTGACATCGCGAAGCTGGATGCGCTGAAGGGGCTGGCCATGCAAGCGGCTTGGCTGATCGCGTTAGTCGCATTGGGCAAATTCACGATGAACCGCTCGCTTCGGCGCGTCGTTGTGCAGGGAGGGTGAGGAGGCGTCATGAGCTTATATTTGAAATATATGAAAATCATCCTTAAATCGGAGATGCAGTACCGGGTATCCTTCCTGCTGCTGACGCTGGGTCAATGTCTAACCCCGTTTACAACGTTCGCCGGGGTGTACTTTATGTTCGAGCAGTTCGGCCAGCTCAAAGGGTGGAATTTGTATGAGGTCGTGCTTTGTTTTGCTGTGACGCAGATGGCTTTCTCGTTTACGGAATGTTTTGGCCGAGGATTTGATACATTCTCCAGCCTGGTCGTGAGCGGAGATTTCGACCGCTTGCTGGTTCGTCCCCGGGGCACGGTCATCCAAGTATTCGGCTCTCGGTTCGAGTTCGCCCGAATTGGCCGGCTGCTGCTGAGCGGTGTCGTGTTAATCTGGGCTGCAGGCAATATCCAAGTGGACTGGACGCCGCTGAAGGTAACCACGTTGGTATTGATGGTGGTCAGCGGGATCGTCATCTTCACGGGCATCTTTATCCTCGCTGCTTCCATCAGCTTCTGGACGGTGCAGGGGCTGGAGATTGCCAATATCTTCACGGACGGCGGACGCGAAATGACGCAGTACCCGCTGAATATCTATCACAAATGGGTGAAGAGGTTGTTCACCTTCGTCATCCCATTCGGCTGCGTAAACTACCTGCCGCTGCTGTACATTCTAGGCAGAGAAGGCGGCAATCACCCGCTATACGCGATGGTACCGCTGGCGGGGTTCTTGTTCCTCGTGCCCTGCCTGCTCGTATGGCGCGTCGGCGTACGGCATTATCGGTCGACGGGGTCGTAAGTGCGCAAGAAGAGGTAGCCTAAAAGGTGCCCGGCGGCGCGCCGAAGAACGAGGAAATAAGCCCATGAACGGTACAGGGTACCGCACATGGGCTTAATTTGAAGCGAAAGGTCGCAAGAGCGGTGCTGGTTACCGCACATGAGCCCAATTCAGTGAAAGCAGGTGCAAGAGAGGTACTGGTTACCGCTCTTGCCGGCTTGGCAGAGCCGGTGGCAGGCACGGCCGCATGCTACGGCTTCCGGTACATCGCGATGCAGGCTTCCTTGATGAAAGCCTGCTCCTCGGCGGAGAGCGCGTACAGCTGCGGCTGCTGTTCCGCGGGCAGGGCATTCAACGCCGCCCAAGCCCGCTTCATCCCGGCCGCAATGGCGGGATCGCCCTGCGAACGGCGATTGTTCAGCGCCGTCAACTGCTGAGCCAACGCGACAGCCTCCGGGCCGGTCGGATCCGCGCCGGCGGAGACGAGCCGTTCCAGCTCGGCCCTAAATTGCCTGTAGCTGTGGAACGACTCCTCCGCGAAAGGCTGCTTAACCAGCCGCTGCAGCGTCTCCTTCGAGTACGACTTCGCAGCGATATCCTGCACAGTATGCAGCTCCTCCGGAGTCAAATAGGCGTGAACCCATGTCGGCTTCAGCTCCGTCTGCATGAGCCTAATCACATGAGTGATCGCCTCCACATTTGGCTCACCGGCAGCAACCAGCTTCTCTGTCTCTTCAATCGCGGCGATAACGGAGTCAAGCTGAGCTCGGCGCTCCAACATCATCTGCTTCTGCGCGGCAAGCGCGCGAGTCAGCGAAGCAGACGAGGCGTCGTCAGCCCGTCCTTGCCGCTGCCTGAGGGTTTTAATCTCGTCCAAGGAGAAGCCAAGAAACTTCAACGCGAGAACCTGTTGCAGCTGCGTCAGATCCTCGTCCGTATACAGCCGATGTCCCGCTTCCGTATGAGCGGAAGGAGATAGGATGCCTTTCTTATCGTAGAACTGCAGCGTTCTCACAGAAACAGATGCTTTCTTAGCGAATTCGCTTGTGCGATACAAATGGCTGCTCACCACGGATGTCCTCCTCTCGTACTGAGAACGATCATAGACTACGACGCTGCGTCATACGCAAGCCACAAAGTTCTCCTACGGGCTGCCTTTAACGTTCATCGGAAGGTAGACGCCTACTCCGCCGCCAAATATACCGCATCCCCGACCTGCACCTGCCCGGTTTGCTTCACCGACGCATAGACGCCGAAATGGAGCTTCAACTGCTCATTCACGGTCCGCAGCAAGGAAGCATCGCGCTCAAGCGTCTCGGGATCGATCGTAATCAACGAGCAGCGATCGCAGAACAGATCCACCTGCAGCTGCGCGCTTCCGACCGACAGCTTCCTGCTCAGCCATTCGTATTCATCCGGCGCATTATCATCCAAGGTCACAAGCAGATTCGCCCGGAAACGGAGCGGGTCGAGCGGTTTCCCCCACATCGCTTCGAGCTTGCGAAGCGAGGAATCCGTAATAATGAGGATGCTGGCGGCATCGACCGCAAGCAGATCGAGCGACTGCGGCGTATGTGCGAGCAGGCTCAGCTTTTGCTTAGAGAACGGTTGAATTTCTTGCAGCAAGTCATCATCCCATTGCAGGGACCGACCATCCGGCGCCGTAATTCGCAACCCGGCAAAATGGTCCGCTGCTTCCGCGCCAACCGCCAATGCAGCTCTATAGTGCAGCATGGCAGGTGCGGTTCTGGCCGTGAAATATTGATCCCAGCCTTCCTTCGTCTCATCGATGAAGGCGTGCGAGCGATCCCCGTACAAGCCGTAGCTCTCAATGCGGCTGCTTTGGAGCGCTTCTCCTCCCAAGGATTTAACGGGAAAGCGATGGATTGCGGTAATGGTTCCAATACGAGTTTGCGTCACGGAAAAAGCCTCTCTTCATCAGCGTTATTTAGGTATGCCATATGTATTCCCAATTGTGTCCATTATAGACTGGCGCGAGCATTCTGTCACAGTTCTGCAACTCCGCGAGCATAACAAAAGCTGTCCCAGGCGTCTTTGGCAGACGTCTTGGACAGCCTACATCTTCATTATTTGAGCGGCGCATTAATTAAGGTGGCAAAGTTGAATCGATGGACGTGACCATCAGCCAAGGTCGTTTTTCCCATTACAAAATGAACATGTTTGCCGTTTCCGACGGGAATTGCCGGGCCGGTCGTGATCTTCTTTAACTTGTGGAAATGGCCGAAGAAATCGGTTCTCGTCAAATCGATCTCATGCACGTGGCTGTCTCCGGATTTAATCGCTTCGCCGGTTACGCCAGCGAATCGATGGTTGTGGCGATCGTCGCCTTCTTCAGCCAATTTGGTGCTGCCCTCGAATTCATGGTCATGCTTTTGTGCGCGCCTGCAGGTAGTTGCTCTCTTAAAGGTTCGTTTCCTCTGCATGTGTTCCGCCTCCCTTGGTAAGGTGACTTCTCCACATGCTATTAATTTAGGCGGCCGGAGGTGTTAGGCATCTACAGTTATACAGCGGTGTCGCAAAGGTTATCCGAAAGGAGGAGGAAACACAGGATAATCAGGAGTAACGTTAAACGTAATATTATTTTCGCTTAAATCCCAAGTTATCAGCTTGCCTGTCATGACGTCGAAGTCTGCAAAAATATTAGCAAACGTGAACAGCTGACCGCCTGCGAGTTCAACTGTGCGAAGCACGTAAAGCTGCTGCGCGGAAGGGCCATCCGACGAATTCAGTGCAAACGACACCTCAAGCTGCAAATTAACAGGATCAGTGCCGTAGTTAAACACACGCACGTCAAAGGTCTGAAAGACTCTATCCTCATTTTCAACAATAAACGGAATGATAGCCATGTTTATCACCTACTTGCTTGTTTAATAGAATAGTATATGAGAATAGAAAGCGGAACGTTCGGACATGGGTTCGAAGGAGAAGTGGGAGAGGGGAAGAAGATGCGGCACAACTTCTTGATCGGGCAATATGGGGGCTTTGATGAAGCGAAATATCGGAGAGATTATAGAGAGGGCTTCTACGGAATCGAGGCTTGTCTATTTCAAAAGGATTCCGATATCGAAAGGCTACAACGCCAATCGAAACAAGACGATTTCCGGATCGGCGTTCATTTCCCGCTGCGAGCAGGCAGTTCGCATGTACGGGATGCCTTGTTCCTTGCAAAGGACGAAGCCGTAAGGCGGCAAGCTTTCGCGCGGGTTCAGCATGAGCTCGATTGGATGACAACGATGATTCAGCCCAGCTATGTGTTATTCCATTATCCCAAGCCCGTTATCTTAGATGATCGGGTGGATTGGGGACGTTGGCATTTTGCGGATCGCAGCGAATATGAATTCGAGTCCGCCTACCCATTCGAGCCGTTTCAGGAGAGAAGCGAAGTGCTGTTCGAGTGGCTGGCGCGTAAAGGACAGGAGTACGAGTTTACACCGGTGTTGGAGCTGGATGCGCTGAATAGGTACGTGATGGAAACAAATTGTTTGGAGCGATTGCTCGTGAAGTACAACACCGTCAAGCTTTGTCTCGACACAGCGAGGCTGTACATACAGGAGAGGATGGACCTTTCCTTCAATGCCAGAGCCGTTATTGAACGGTATGCCGGCTATGCGGAGACGATTCATTTGTCGACATTGCGCATAACGGAGAGCGGTGAACGCAAGCAAACGCGGCATCCGGTCTTGCCGCATTTAGATCCAAGCGAGGACTGGGCACCGATCGAGGATTATATGCGAATAATCGGCAAACACAATCCGAATGTGAAAATCATGTTCGAGCATCGATCGGAACAAGTGAGCGCCGAGGAGCTGTCCGCATGCTACAACTGGGTAGAGGAGCTGTTGCGGTCTTTTCCCTAGTCGATAAATAAATACATTGAAATGCGGAGCATCTTATTGTTTAATGGAAGTAAGATGAGTTGTTATTATATTACTTAATTAATAATTTTATTAATTCATAAGGAGATGTCTATCCGCATGACGAACCGCACAGTCATCAACGCAGACCGCAGCAAAGGCAGCATTAACCGCAATATTTACGGCCATTTCTCCGAGCATTTGGGCCGCTGTATTTATGAAGGCATTTGGGTAGGCGAGGATTCGGATATTCCCAATACGCAGGGGATTCGCAATGATGTGTTGAAAGCGCTTCGCCAATTAAATCTGCCTGTGCTGCGTTGGCCGGGCGGTTGCTTTGCCGATGAATATCACTGGCGAGATGGAATCGGACCACGGGAAATGCGGAAACGGATGATCAACACCCACTGGGGCGGTGTCGTGGAGAACAACCATTTTGGCACGCATGAGTTTCTGCTGCTCTGCGAGCTGCTCGGCTGCGAGCCTTATATCAATGGCAATGTAGGCAGCGGAACAGTCCAGGAAATGCAGGAGTGGGTCGAATATATGACTTTCGACGGGGAGTCGCCTATGGCAAATGAGCGGCAGGCCAATGGACGCGACGAGCCTTGGAAGATCAGCTATTTTGGCGTGGGCAACGAGAACTGGGGCTGCGGCGGCAACATGCGGCCGGAATATTATGCGGATCTCTACAGGCGCTATCAAACCTACGTACGTAACTACGGCGATAACAAAATCTTCCGTATCGCGTGCGGCGCCAGCGATTTCGATTACAATTGGACGGAAGTGCTGATGCGGGATGCGGCGCGTTTCATGGATGGCTTGACGCTCCATTATTATACGATTCCGCATAACTGGCAGCAGAAGGGATCAGCTACGGACTTCGAAACATCGGAATGGTTCGAAACGCTGCGCAAAGCGCTTGTGATGGACGAGCTCGTTCAGAAACACAGCACCATTATGGATAAATACGACCCGCAGAAACGGATCAGCCTTATCGTGGACGAATGGGGCACTTGGTACGATGTAGAGCCGGGCACGAACCCGGGCTTCCTCTATCAGCAAAATACGATGCGCGATGCGCTTGTCGCGGCAGCTACGCTGCATATTTTCCATAATCACTGTGACCGGGTGCGGATGGCGAACATCGCGCAGACCGTCAATGTCTTGCAATCCGTCATTCTGACGGAAGGCGCACGGATGACGGTTACGCCGACTTACCATGTCTTCGACATGTTCAAAGTCCACCATGATGCAGAGGCGCTCGATATCAACCATCAAGCGGCGTCCTACAGCCTGAATGGTGCCTCGATTCCGCAGACGAGCGTGTCCGCTTCCCGCGGCAAGGATGGGGTGATCCACGTCAGCCTTTGTAATCTGAGCCATAATGAGCCGGCGGAAATTACACTTGAGCTGAGAGGTCTGACGCAGCAAACGATCGGCGGTCTGTCGCTCAGCGGAACCGTGCTGCAGGGCAGTGCGTTAAACGCTCATAATACCGTAGAGCAGCCGGAAGATGTAACTCCTTCGGTACTGAAGGCGATTGAGCAGCATGAAGAAGGTACGATTCATGTGACGTTGCCGCCTGCTTCAGTAGCAGTGCTTCGTGTGGGCTAGGGCTAATGCGCATGGGAGCTGACACGCAGAGACAGGAAGGCTGCAAAGGCTGCAGTGCATCCGTGCATGTGGAGGAAGCGCAGCTGCAGCGGATTCTAAGCAAGCTTGCGCTGCATCCCGGCGATTGTGTCCCGGACACGCAGTATGAGCGCAGACTCTCGAATTGTGAAGGGTGCGCGTCCCTTCAATACGGCACAACCTGCGCGCATTGCGGCTGCTTCGTGAAGGTGCGAGCGAAGCTCGCGGCGAAGGGATGTCCGCATCCGGGCGGTTCGAGATGGCAATGAAATAAGAAGACCCGAGTCGGCTGCAGTGGGAGCCGGTTCGGGTCTTCTCTTTATTTTTCCCCTAGGCATGAAATCGGATTGCCTTTATCCGGCGTCTATCTTATGCTAAAATCTACTGCCGGCAATTACGAGCGAATCTATCTCAAAAGGAGAGGTCGAACGATTATGGAACTCACTTCAGTATCGGTAAAAGGGGTAAGCCCTTGGAATGAGGATGCTATTATTCGCAATGATGAGCTCCAGCTGTTCGGCGTTATAGATGGAGCGACTTCACTTGTCCCGTACAAAGGGCCAGGTGGGGAAAGCGGCGGCTACCTAGCTGCGCAGCTGGTGGCTCGGACATGCAATGAAGCTACGGCTGAAGAGGCAGCTTCGGATATGCTGATGAATCTGCTCACCCATGCCAATACCTCGCTGCGAGCAGCAATGGTAGAAGCGGGGATATCGCCGGAGCAGAAGGAATCCGTGTGGAATGCTTGTGCGGCCTTGGTACGGATTCAGCCCAAATGGATTGATTTTGCCCAACTAGGCGATTGTATGCTGGCCGTTTATTACACGGACGGTTCGATACGTATCATTACGAACGATCAATTGGCACATGTGGATGACCGGACCAAAGCGGTCTGGGCAGAAGGCGTCGCGGCAGGTCTAACGACTCGTGAAGCACTCTGGGAGCACAGTAAGCCGGTTATTATAGAGGGGCGCGAAGTGGCAAACACGCTTGGCGGATACGGCGTTATTAACGGTGACCCGACGTTTAGTGATTACGCGGAATTCGGCCGAATCAGCCGGACGAATGTGAAATCGCTGCTGCTCTTTACCGATGGCCTCTACATTCCTAAGCCTCCGGGAGAGCCGGACAAGGATAGCGCCGTTGAGATTGCATCGCTTGTCCGAGAAATGGGGCTCCCCCGCTATATCGAGTGGCTTACGGAGCTTGAAGAGACCGATCCGGATTGCACGTGTTTCCCGCGCGTGAAGAAATCCGATGATAAAAGCGCAATCTGGCTCGAACTGTAGCTGCTTCGACTTCGATTAGAAGCCGTGCTTCGCGGCATAACGGCCCCAGTGCGGCCGGCTGCCGTCTGCATCCGCGAAGCCGTATTCCTCGGACAAGTCCCACGAGGTCAAAGCTTGGCCGCTTCGCTCAAGCACATTCGGATCGGATGCGAGTGCAGCGGCAGCTTGACCGATAAGAGCAGGCGTTTCCGATTGGAGAAAATGGGGATCCTTTGCAGCAGCGTCCCGCCAATTGCTTTCCTGCACGCCGAAGTGATCCAGCATCGCCTCTGAACGTAGGAAGCCGGGCGTTAAGGCAACCGCCGCAATATTATGCGGGCGGAGGTCTGCTGCCATCGCTTGCGCCAGATGGATGACGGAAATCTTCGCTAGACTGTAGTAGAGATTGCCGCGGTACCGGTAATCGTAGCCGTCGGTTATTTCGATAATTAGCCCGCCGGAGCCATGGGCGATCATCAGCGGTGCGGCGTAGTAGCTGGCCATCATATGCGTATGGACACCGCGCTGCTGAATTAGCAGACCGTTCTGCAGCGAATGCTCCCAGAACGGCTCATGCCATACCGTGAGAGGGTCGCCGCCCCAGATATCGTTCACTTGAATATCCAGTCGGCCTTGCTGCTCCTCAGCAACACGGGCGTATAGTGCGCGGACATCGTCCTCCACTGTATAGTCGCAGCGGACGGGGATGCCTTTGCCGCCGGCTGCAGTCACAAGCTCTGCCGTTTCTTCTATGGTTTCGCTGCGGCCCATGTCTGACAAGCTGCCTCGCACGCTGCGGCCTGTCACATAGACGGTAGCACCTGCGCGGCCAAGTGCGATCGCAATGCCGCGCCCGGCGCCTCTTGTCGCTCCTGCGACGACGGCTATTTTTCCATCCAGTGGTCTCATTCGGGTATCTTCTCCTTTAATGGGTCGAGTTTGTTGGGTGTTTCTATTTATTCTACCCTGTCTTGACTGACAAAGACGGTCAGTTTCATTTTGTAAATTCGGAGGTTAATTTCGTTATGTGGTTGATTTTGTTTATTCTCGCAATCGTAGGGTTTCAGGGGCTGTCGATGCTTGTATCCCGGGACAAGCTGAAGCAGTTCGATGAAGCCATTATTTCCGCGGTGCAAGGGCAGGAGAATGATACGCTGACCTCCATCGCAAAAGTGTTATCCAAAATCGGCTCGTCCTCCACGATGATACCGTTGGTTCTGCTCGTTGCCGTTCTCTTATTCTTTCTATTGAAGCATCGGAAGGAGCTGGTCTTGCTCCTAGGCGGCATGCTCGGCTCAACGCTGTTGAACGAGCTGCTGAAGGCTGTTTATAAGCGTGCACGTCCGGATATTCACCGGCTCGTTGAGCAGCAAGGATTCAGTTATCCGAGCGGCCACTCGATGGCGGCGTTCACGTTCTATTCTCTCCTTACTTATTTACTGTGGCGTCACATTCACCGGAGAAGATGGCGCATTACGCTCTTAATCTTCAGTGCAGCGATGATGATCAGCATTGGCTTATGCCGTATCTATCTCGGCGTTCATTATCCTTCTGATATTTTGGCAGGGTATTGGATAAGCGCATGCTGGGTGGCATTATGCATCCGGTTGTTCCGAAGCTGGGCACGCACAAGCAAGTAGTTAACGCACGCTATAGTTAACATTTGGAGCGTTGTAAGTCGATATCTCTCTCGTATACTATTATTAGGCATGTCATCCAATAGGAGAGAATGAAAGTGAGGTTTCTTATGAAACGTGTGTTAAGTGTAGTTTTGGCAATTATCGTCGTATTCGCGTCTTTAGCGGGAACCGCTTCCGCGGCAAGCGGAGCATCGGACATCAAAGTGAAACTAAATGGCGAGTGGGTCATCTTCCCTACACCGCCTGTACTACAGAGTGGTAAAACCTACGTGGAATTCCGTACGCTATTTACGAAGCTGGGCTATTCCATTGATTACAACGCTTCGACGAAGCTGATCAAAGCAAAGTCGGCTGTTCGCAGCATTGAGATGAAACCGAGCGGTACGACGGCATTGGTTGACGGTAAGAAGGTCCAGGTCAATGGCGAAATGAAGCTGCTGAACGGCCGTACGATGGTTGGTGTACGCTTCATCGCGACACTATCGGACAAAACGGTCAACTGGGACGGCGTGAAGAAAATTGTTACGATCGTGGATAAAGGGCCAACCGCGCAGCAGCAGGCAGAAGTGTTTGGCGTGCTCGACAAGCTGACTGCGGCAGAGGATGCGCAAGATGCGGCAGCTTATATGGCGGTCTTCCACTCCGAGTCTCCGGTTCGTGATTTAATCCGCGATTCCGTGCAGGAAACGTTCGCGAAAGTTCACACGAAGACGACATTCAGCGAGAAAACAATCGACTCCTATTCATCGGTTGAAGCCGTTGTGTACACGGTAGAGCAATCGGTTAAAGTAGGCGGAGACGGCTTCTTTGCGGATGTGGAGAATGAGATGCTGTACACGCTTCACAAAGAGAACGGCAAATGGGCGATCTACGATGCAGAGCAGATCTCCCATCAAGTGCTCGATCTCGATGGCCTGTGGAAGCAAGAAATTGCAGCGCCTGAAGCAGACAAGACCGCTATTTCGGCACTGATTGCCGCAAACGCTGCGGCTGTAAATGCGAAAGACCTGAATGCATACAAAGCGACATTGGTGCCCGGAGCGGACGGCTTCGAGGAAGATGTTGCTTCCATGGATGAATTGTTCAAGGACACCGAAACCAGCTTGAAGATGAACCTGGAGAAGAATGCCATCGTTGAATTAAACGGTGACAAGGGACTCCTTCTGACGCTGCACACGTTTGAAGTAACCATCGATGGCGAGATGATGCCGATCAAATCGATCAACCTGTACAACCTGAAAAAGGTGGACAATAAGTGGTTGCTCATGCCGGGCAGCAACGAGCTGTACAACGATATGAACGAAACGGAAGAATAGCGTTTAGATTAGATGCCAAGAGGACCGTCTCAAAAGTGTGCTTAGCCACTTTGAGGCGGTCTTTTTTTGTATGTATAAGGGGAGAGGTAGCAGTTACCGCATATTGGCGGTGGAGCGGGGAGTGGGTGCAAGAAAGGTTGTGGTTACCGCACATTGGCGGTGGAGCGGGGAAGTGGACTCAAGAGAGGTAGCAGTACCGCTCAACGACGGGATACCCCGGAAAAGTAGCTCCCAGAGCCACACATCAGCAGTTAGTTGGCGAATCCAGCGAATGTGTAGCTCCCAGAGCCACACATCAGCAGTTAGTTGGCGAATCCAGCGAATGTGTAGCTCCCAGAGCCACACATAGGCAGCAAGTTGGCAAATTCAGCGAATGTGTTGCTCCCAGAGTCACACATCAGCAGTTAGTTGGTGAATCCAGCGAATGTGTAGCTCCTAGAGCAACACATCAGCAGTTTGTTGGCAAATCCAGCGAATGTGTAGCTCCCAGAGCCACCTTCCATCGTTCAGCTCCGATCCAGCTCCAAAGGCAGGAAGGCGTAATCGCCATGCCGCACAATTTCACATTTGCGAACCGGAATTGGCGATTTGAAGATTGGCCCGTCCAGCACGGTTGTGTGAAACTCGCCGCCTTCTCCGCAAGGGTCGACGCTGCGTTCGAGGAGCTCTTTTACAAACTCATGGTCCAGCATGCGCCCGAGATCAGATTCTCGCATACCGAGCGATAAGTTGACGGTCACCACGATCGATAGGAAACCGAGATTGATGAACGTTTCTACGGTTTCCAGATGATCCATTTGCCATAGCGGCATGCCAAGCTGTAATCCCGCCTTCGCCGAAACTTCGTCCTGCCAGCAGCCATAATCCGTCATTTCCAAGTCGCCTGTCACGAGCACCTCGGCTCCGCGTTCCTTGGCTTCTACCAGTAGGCCGATAAAAGCTTGCTCATAATCGGTCCAGCTCGCAGCCGCAGTATAGAGGGGCAGTCCGATCGAATCCGCTTGAGCGCGTATAAGCTCGGGTGGCATGCCGTGGGATCTGGAGCGTTTTCCTTCTTCCTCCAGCATCACGATAAGGCCGATCGCTTCACCAACCTGCATCGCTTTATATAAAGCTAGCGCGCTGTCCTTGCCGCCGCTGAAAGAGGCAATAAATCGATGCCCGACTAATGTGCCATTCTTCCAGTCCTTCATTTCTTCCATCGTGATCATTCCCCGTTATGAATTGTAGTGATGTAGAACAAATTATATAGGATAATTGGAGCTATAATAAATAAAATAGCTATATTCGACGGGAGTAGATCGACATATGAAAGTTGTCATTGCACCTGATTCATTCAAAGGCTCAGCATCGGCAAGGGAGCTGTGCCAAGCCATTGCCCAGGGCATTCGGTCCGTCATGCCGGAGGCAGAGCTGCTGGAGCTGCCGCTGGCCGATGGCGGAGAAGGCATTATGGACAACCTCGTGCACGCTACCGGCGGCAAGCGGATTGAGGCAGCAGCGACCGACCCGCTTGGTCGCGCCATGACAGCCGCTTATGGCGTACTAGGCGATGGCGAGACCGTAATTATTGAAATGGCCCAAGCCTCAGGTCTACCACTGCTAACCGCAGAAGAGAGACAGCCGCTGCTGACATCAAGCCGCGGCACAGGCGAACTGATCAAGCATGCACTCGATCAGGGCTATCGCAAATTCATTATCGGCCTTGGCGGCAGCGCGACCAATGATGGCGGGGCCGGCATGCTGCGAGCGCTGGGTCTGCAGCTGCAAGACGCGCAAGGACAGCCCCTCGCCGAAGGCGGCGGTGCGCTGAGCAAGCTCGCGGAGCTGGATGCCGCCGGGCTGGATCCGCGTCTAGCGGAATCGCAGGTTACGATCGCGAGCGACGTCACCAATCCGCTGTGCGGCCCGCAAGGCGCATCGGCTATCTTCGGCCCGCAGAAGGGGGCAACGCCGGAGATGGTTGCGGTCCTCGATGAGGGACTGCGCCTATTCGCCGAGCAGATCCGCGCCACGCGCGGAATCGACGTGCTAACCCTCCCGGGCGGCGGTGCTGCCGGAGGTATGGGAGCTGGCATTGCCGGATTCATGAATGCAGTGGTCCGCCCCGGCATTGAAGTGGTTATGGAAGCAAGCGGGTTTGCGACAGCAGCGAAGGACGCCGATTACATCATTACCGGTGAAGGCAAGCTGGACGAGCAGACGTTATCCGGTAAGGTTGCGGCAGGGGTGTGCAAAGCTGCGGGATCGCTTGGCGTTCCGGTTATTATTTTGTGCGGGCTGAGGTTGTTGGCGATGGACGAGCTGAGTAAGCTGGGGAAGGTGAGTGCATTCTCCATCGTTCCCGGCCCATGCAGCCTAGAAGAGGCGATGGCTCATACGGCCGAGTGGGCAGAGGCCTGTGCCGCCCAGCTGTTCGGACTTCTAAAAAATTCATTTTGATTTCTCCTCTTTTTCACATCATGTTCACAATGGCCTGTTAGACTGAGAGTCAGGATCAGTGAAACAGGACAAAAGCAGGGGGGAGACCAGATAGCATGAAGCCGTGGACCGAGTTCGAAGAAGCAATCAAGCCGCATCTCCGGCATGTGCGGACATATTGTTATTATTTGACCGCATCCAAATGGGAATCGGAGGATCTGCTGCAGGAGGCGCTGCTTCGGGCATTCAAGCATTATCGGGATACCGGCATTCTTCGTCACCCTAGGTCGCTGCTGTACAAAATCGCCCGCAACGTGCATATTGACGCACATCGCAGACGACGCGGCATAACCGTTCCGATCGATGAGGCGCTTCAGCTGCCGTATTACGATAACAACTACGCCAACATTCGCGGGACGCTGGAGTGGGTAACAGAGCATCTGTCCGCCCGCGAGATGGAGATGCTGCTGCTCGCTGAGGTGTTCGATTATTCCTACCAAGACATTGCCGATGAGCTGCAATGCACGGTTCCGGCTGTGAAAATGGTGCTGCACCGCTCCAAATCCACGCTCCGTAAGCGCGGAACGCAGCAAGAGCCGACGACTACTTCTCCTCGCAGTCGGGCAGGTAAGCGTAAAAGCCCGCCCGCACTTCCATATATGGTAGACCGGTGGACAACGGCATTGATGACCGGCGAATTGTAAATGATTATGACCAGATAAAAAATGGGCCTCTTGGTAGAGAAGGAGGCTCTTTTTGGCGTTTCGAGTAGTTCTTTTGAATCATTATTGCAGTCTGTAAAACAATACCATAGGACAATGGCTGCATCATCATGGTACAGTAGAGTAAACAGTAAACATTTACCTTGGAAAAAAGGAACAAGTACGACTTTTGTTGGAGGCGCTATGCGAAACTATTTGGGGAAAACCTTAAAAAATGAAGTCGTAAATGCATTTGGTGTCACCGTGCTGCCTGCTAACATCGTGCTGCAAGAAGAGCACTTGGTCCTACTGGAGAAGCACAAAATCGATCATATTTCCGTTATCTTTGATGTAGTGGAACCGACGAAGACGGCAGAGCCGAGTGCCCCCCATTCCGCTGTGAGCCAGGTATCGAACCGGGCCAAGGAAATGTATAACTCGATTCGGGAAACAGGCAAGGTTCCGATGGACGAGCTGCAGAATAATATTATTCCCGCTGTAAAGAGCGTGGCCAGCCATCCGAATATTTTTGAATTGTTCGAGGCGGTCAAGGCGCAGGGGGATTATACGTATCAGCACAACATCGGTGTTGGCGTGCTGGCGACGATGATCGGCAAGTGGCTGAATCTTAAAGAGGATGAATTGACAGCGCTTACGCTTGCGGCAACACTGCACGATGTAGGTAAAGTGAAAATTCCGCCGGAAATTATAAACAAGCCAGGCAAGCTGACCGAGGCAGAATTCGAGGTCGTGAAGAAACATACCATTTACGGCTATGAAATATTGAAGAAAACCGAAGGCATCAGCTACCGTGCTGCGTTAGTCGCGCTTCAGCATCATGAGCGCGAAGACGGCAAAGGATATCCGCTCGGACTAACCTCGGATAAAATCGATAGTTTCAGCAAAATCGTTGCGGTGGCGGATATCTTCCATGCGATGTCCTCCGATCGCCCCTATCATAAAGCATTGCCATTTTACGAGGTGGTTCGTCAGCTTCGCGAAGGCTATTTCGGGCAGTTGGACCCGCATATCGTATCGGTTTTCCTGGAGAATATTACGACCAAAATGATCGGCCAGAAAGTCGTACTTACAGATGACCGCGTCGGCGAGATCGTATTTATTAATCCGCATGACGAGGAAGCTCCGCTCGTGCGGATCGGAGAAGAGTTCGTGGATTTGTCCGCGGAGCGTCAGCTGCAAATCAAACAGATTATCGGACTATAGCAGTTAGGGTTCGAGACATAGCAAGAGCAGGGTTCACGTCATGATGTGATGTCCCTGCTCTTTTTCTTTGTGCCGGAGATTAGGTCCACTTGGCAGCCCATAGCTTCATTTCATGCAGAATTTGATGCAGATCGACGCCCTTAGGAGTCAGCGAATATTCAACAGTTACCGGCACAGTAGGGAATACATGGCGCTCAAGCACGCCTTGTCCCTCCAAGTGTCGAAGCGTACTCGTCAGCGCTCGCGGACTAACCGAAGGGATCAACCGCTGCAGCTCGCCAAAACGGCGCTTCTCGCAGAATAGCTCGCGCAAGACAAGAAAGGCCCATTTTCCGCCGATCACATCCAGTGTTCTCTCAATATTGCAGGCGATTTCGGCCGGTACCTTCGGGACATAATTGTTTACAGACATCAGGGAATCCTCCGTTTTAATTAGTTACATAAAGTATAGTATATATATTAAGTATAATATAATGACAAATATTTCACTACTTTAAAATCTATAATGATATGAGTAGAATAGGGGGTGCGTCGGTTTGACAGCGCATGCAGGGAACTGCAATTATCTTTAGGAGGTTGGAGAAATGAATTTTAGAAGACTAGGCGGCAGTGGACTAAAGGTGAGCGAAGTCAGCTTGGGGAGCTGGCTTACATATGGCGGTTATGTTGAACGTGAGAATGCGGTAAAAGCGATCGAGAAGGCGTACGAGCTTGGCGTTAATTTCTTCGATACTGCGAATGTGTACGAGCGCGGTGCTGCGGAAGTATTGCTCGGCGAAACGATCAAGCAGTTCCCGCGTGAATCTTATGTGCTCGCGACTAAAGCGTTCTGGCCAATGGGTGACGGCCCGAATGACCGCGGCTTGTCCCGCAAGCATGTGATCGAGCAGGCGAATGCCAGCTTGAAGCGTCTGAATACAGATTATGTAGATATTTTCTATTGCCACCGCTATGATCCGGAAACGCCGCTGCAAGAGACGCTGCGCGCGATCGACGATCTGATCCGCTCCGGCAAAGTGCTGTATGCAGGTGTAAGCGAGTGGACAGCATCGCAAATGGCAGATGCACTAGGAACGGCTGACCGTTATTTGCTCGACCGTATCGTAGTAAGCCAGCCGATCTACAACATGTTCGAGCGTTATATCGAGAAAGAAGTCATCCCTTACGGGGAGAAGAACGGCATCGGTCAGGTGGTCTTCTCGCCGCTTGCACAAGGTTTGCTAACGGGCAAATACACGTCCGCAGCAGACCTGCCGGAGGGCAGCCGTGCAGCGAAACTCGATTGGATGCGCAAAGGCATCACGGACGAGAAGCTTGCAAAAGTACGCGCCTTGTCCGAAATCGCGGGCGAGCTTGAGATTACGACCGGCCAACTGGCGCTCGCATGGATTCTGCGCCAACCGAACGTAGCTAGTGCTCTAGTTGGCGCAAGCCGTCCGGAGCAAGTTGTCGAGAACGTAGCCGCTTCCGGCATCAAGCTGTCGGAGGACGTGCTGGCACGGATTGAATCGATTTTGGGATAGGTTGTTGCGGCCGGACCGGCTTTGCTGGTCTGGCTTTTTTATTGCCGCTCTCGGCGGTAAAATGCTGCGACAGGGCGCCGAAGTTGCAGTCTAGTATAGTCGATAGCGGCTATCTCTATCGTTTTTGAGAGTAAGCTCCACAGGCGAAACCGCGAGAAAAAGCAGCTGAGAGTCTCGAAATCGAACTCTCAGCACCCACTATAACCCTATACAGAACGGCTGCCAGAACAAGGGGCAGCCGTTTTATTTTTGCTAGCTTCTCATTCCAATCGGAAGAAAGAGGCGTAATTTGGGACTTCAACATGTTTTGTCCGAAAATCGTAGAATAGTTCATTTTCTCCTTTTAGTGCTGACACTAAAATACAAGTTGACAATGAATAAGCGCTGCATCTTGACACTTGTTTTTGGAGTTGGGGCGAACAGCTAGAGTAACGATCTTGCAACACGTCAAAAAAGTATTTTAAATATGGGAGATGATGATTCCATTGCCATGATGATAAACCATGATCGACTCACAAAATGTACCATAGAAGGGATGAGAAAATGAACAAGCACAGAATGACATCACGCTTGGCTTCACGTCTGACATCTTTGGTTCTCAGTATTTTGATGGTTGCAATTACACTGCTACCGGCGACTGCTTTCGCAGATACCCCTACCGGCGGCGATCCCTTCCAAGGCGAGATCCTATTCCCCTTCAATGAGGGGAATGGTACGACCTCCAGCGCCCTTTCGGGCGATCTAACAGCTACATTAGACAACTATGTGTGGGAGCAAAACGGCCGTGGCCATACTTCCGCAATCTCCAATAACCAAACAGGCAAGAACGGGATTACAATCGACTACGGCACTTCATTCGCGAGTGTAAATGATCTAACCATGGGCGTTTGGGTAAAGCCCTCAGCTCCCAATTCCGGACAAACCAGTTCTTTGATGGCCCCACCTTATGGCGGCGCCACAGGCAATTGGGGATTCAGCAATGGAGAAATCTGGTGGAGTATCAACTGGGGCACCAGTGCAAATAACTTCGCTGACACAAGTATTAGCTTACTATCTTACGGATCGGACGGTTCCGAATGGGATGGCGGCATTTCAGCGCCAGCAGGGAACCTGGCCGACGGCAACTGGCACTATTTGGCGTACTCCTTAAGTGCGACGGCGAAAACAATCGCGCTGTATGTGGACGGCAATCGGATCGGCGAAAAAGATTATAGTTCCCTATATCCTGTCAATCTGCAAGCATACAAATGGTTCGGCGGGAATGGGTACCAGGATAGGTCGTACACCGGCCTTCTGGATGAGCTGTCCGTTTTCCCTTCGGTTCTGGGCGATAGCGCGCATGAAGCGCTATATAACAGAGCGCCTAATACTAGCGTTGGCGGCAATCCGGGCGACCCTGGCGATCCCTTTCAGGGCGAGATTCTTTTCCCTTTCAATGAGGGTAATGGTTCAACCTCCAGCGCCCTTTCGGACGGTCTGACGGCCACATTGGACAACTATGTGTGGGATCAAAACGGCCGGGGCAATACTTCTGCAATCTCCAATGACCAAACAGGCAAGAACGGGCTCACAATCGACTACGGCACTTCATTCGCGAGTGTAAATGATCTAACCATGGGCGTTTGGGTAAAGCCCTCAGCTCCCAATTCTGGACAAACCAGTTCTTTGATGGCCCCACCTTATGGCGGCACCACAGGCAACTGGGGATTCAGTAATGGAGAAATCTGGTGGAGTATCAACTGGGGCACCAGTGCAAACAACTTCGCTGACACAAGTATAAGCTTATTATCTTACGGATCGGACGGTTCCGAATGGGATGGCGGCATTTCAGCGCTAGCAGGGAACCTGGCCGACGGCAACTGGCACTATTTGGCGTACTCCTTAAGTGCGACGGCGAAAACAATCGCGCTGTATGTGGACGGCAATCGGATCGGCGAAAAAGATTATAGTTCCCTATACCCTGTCAATCTGCAAGCATACAAATGGTTCGGCGGGAATGGGTACCAGGATAAGTCGTACACCGGCCTTCTGGATGAGCTGTCCGTTTTCCCTTCGGTTCTGGGCGACAGCACGCATGAAGCGCTATATAACAGAGCGCCTAATACTAGCGTTGGCGGCAATCCGGGCGATCCTGGCGATCCCTTTCAGGGCGAGATTCTTTTCCCTTTCAATGAGGGTAATGGTTCGACCTCCAGCGCCCTTTCGGACGGTCTGACGGCCACATTGGACAACTATGTGTGGGATCAAAACGGACGGGGCAATACTTCTGCAATCTCCAATGACCAAACAGGCAAGAACGGGCTCGCAATCGACTACGGCACTGAGTTCGCGAGTGTAAATGATCTTACCATGGGCGTTTGGGTTAAGCCCGCGGCTCCAAGTCCTGGAACATCCAGTTATTTAATGGCCCCACCTTATGCCGGTACCACTGGCAATTGGGGGTTAAACGCCGGAGAAATCTGGTGGAATATCGGCTGGGGTACCAGTGAAAACAATTATGACGACACAACAATAAACTTCACATCTTACGGATCGGATGGCTCGGAGTGGGGGAGCAGCCTTTCGGCACCAGCGGGGAATTTGGCCGACGGCGACTGGCACTACCTGTCGTTCTCCTTCAGCGCGACGGCGAAAACAGTCGCTCTGTATCTGGACGGCAGTCTGATCGGTGAAAAGACCTACACGTCCACATTCCCTGTTAATCTGCAAGCTTACAAATGGTTCGGCGGGGCTGGCTATAATGGAAGCGCGTACACGGGTCTTCTGGATGAGCTGTCCGTTTTCCCTTCAGTTCTCGGCGACAGCGCTCATGAAGCGCTATATAACAGAGCGCCTAATACGAGCGTTGGCGGCAATCCGGGCGATACCTTGCACGATGAGATCCTTTTCCCTTTTAATGAGGGGAATGGTTTGACCTCCAGCGCCCTTTCGGACGGTCTCACGGCCACATTGAACAACTATGTGTGGGATAACGATCACAACGGCCGGGGCGATACTTCCGCGATCTCTACTGACAGCAGAGGTGCGAGCGGGCTCACAATCGACTACGGCGCACAGTTCGCGAATGTAAATGATCTTTCTATGGGCGTGTGGGTTAAGCCTGGAGCTCCAAGCCCTGGAACATCCAGTTCGTTGTTAGCCCCACCTTATGGCGGCTCCGATGGCAGTTGGGGGCTAAATAATGGAGAAATCTGGTGGAATATCGGATGGGGCACCAGTGAAAACAATTACACAGACACCAAGATAAGCTTCCTATCTTACGGATCGGATGGCTCCTCTTGGGATAGCAGCTTATCAGCGCCAGCAGCGAATCTGGCTGACGGCAACTGGCACTATCTGTCGTTCTCCTTCAGCGCGACGGAGAAAACCGTTGCTCTGTATCTGGACGGCAGTCTGATCGGTGAAAAGACCTACACGTCCACATTCCCTGTTAATCTGCAAGCCTACAAATGGTTCGGCGGGGGCGGCTATAATGAAAGCGCGTATACCGGCCTTCTGGATGAGCTGTCCGTGTTCCCTTCAGTTCTCGACGCCGCCGCGCATGCAGCGCTATATAACAGAGCGCCTAATACAGACGGTACCGGCCAGCAGGCTGATCCAGCCGACACCAATCAGGTAGGCGACAAAACCTATCATGTGGCCAAGACCGGCAGCGACAGCAACCCCGGCACCGAGGCCGAACCTTTCCTTACGATTCAGAAGGCAGCCGATGTTCTCCTGCCTGGCGAAACAGTAATCGTTCACGAGGGCGTATATGAGGAATCCGTACGTCCGAAGTACAACGGCACGGCTGATCACCCCATTTCATATAAAACAAACAACGGAGAGAAAGTCGTTATTTCCGGTGCGAATCTGGTTACCGAGGCATGGCAGACGGCGTCAAACCCGAGCGCGGTGCAATATAACGCGAATGATGCAAACCTCTGGAAAGTAAACGTTAGCTTGCCGATGGGCAATTACCGCAATCAAATTTTTGTGGATGGCGAAGCCATGCTTCCTTCACGGTATCCAAACGTTGCTAAGGAAGATGCCTATTACCGTCCGAATTGGCTGACTTATGTGTTCGACGGCGAGAACGCCAGCACAGGGGGATGGTCTACCCCTACGGGCAAGCTCCGTGATCCCGAGATGAACCAGCCTGCCGGTACATGGAACGGTGCAGCCATCGTGGGCATGGACAACCGCGGCTGGAACCTATCCGGCGGGGAAGTCGTCTCATCCACGCCAGGCTGGCTTAATCTTACGAACATGAACTTCTACGAGCTGGGCCCGACCGGCTACGCCTCAGGCGACAATTTCCATTACTATATCCAAAACGCGATGGCTGCTCTGGACGCGCCATACGAGTGGTACTATAACCAGAATAGCGAAACCTTGTATTTACAGCTCCCGAACGGCATGGACCCCAACGACCTGGATGTTCGTTACAAAGCACGTGAATGGGGCTTGGATCTGTCCAGCCGTAAGTACATCCATATCGAAGGTATTGACCTGAACGGCTGCAGCATGACCATGCGTAACGGCGTGAGCAATGTAGTTGATAAGATGACTGCCAAATACGTCACCGAATTCCTGTCCCCACAGAGTGAACGGGGCGGCATCATCGTGGGCGGAAAGAACAACACCTTGATCAACAGTGAGATCGCTTATTCTGCCGGCGCGCTGGTCACCGTCGAGGGCGAGGGCAACAAGATCGTCAATAGCAAGCTGCATGACGCTACTACCGGCCCTACCTTGTTTACCTTCTCGATTACCATTTCGGGAATAAACCACTTGATCAGCCACAACCAGATCTATAACGCCAGCGGCACTCTGATCGGCGGCAGCTTCTATGCCAGCGAAATCTCCTACAACGATATCCATGACGGTAACTGGCACAGCACCGACGCAGGTCTGATGTATTTTGCTTACAACGATTTTGGTAACAGCCAAATTCACCACAACAAAATCCATGATTCCCACAGCGAATTTTCCAATGGCGTGTACTTCGATCTGGGCTGCAAAAACGCCCTGGTATACGGCAATGTGTTCTGGAATTTGCCGTGGGCGGCTGTGTTCATAAACTCCAGCTCCGAGTTTATATCCGTGGTCAACAATACGGTATACAAAGGAGCAACCAGTCACTCGAACCCTGAAATTTACACGAACTCACCCGGCGACGCGTACATGGACGTATTTATGAACAACATTGTGGATTCCCGCGGTGTGGGTACCGACAACGTCAACGTCGGCGCGGTAGTGCTGGACAACTACAGCAGACCGGAAGACAACATCGATGGAACTGCAACCTTCAACAACCCATCGGCGTTTGACTTTACCTTGAAATCCGGTTCCGACGCGGTCGGTATGGGCGCCTATCAGCCGGGAGATACCTGGACTGCCGGTCTTAAGGGCACTCCGGTAACGGCCGAAGAAGTTAGCAGCGGCCCGCAGTTCCTGCCTTATGCGAACAAAAACCTGCTGTTCAACAGCGGTTTTGAGTGGCCGCGTGTAGACTTCCCGAGCATGGGCTCGATGCCGTATTGGGAAAAGACAGGGACAGGAAGCGCATCGCTCGTCAGAGCCGGTTCATCTGCCGACAATGCTCATGCCCGCGATCAGAACGCCGTGGAACTGACCGGTCAGAACATCGGACTCGAGCAGGAGATTACAGGTCTGGAGCCTGGTGCGGAATACGTGCTGCGCGGTTTTGCCCGGATGGGCAACGGCAGCAGCGCCGATGGGCAAAAGGTGGAAATAAGCGTGAACGTCGGTGCAACTACCCTCAAAGGTGAATTGGACCGGCCGGCATGGCGATCGGTATCGATCAAATTTACAGCAGACGAGACCGGAACAGCCACAGTCTATGCCAAAAAGACAACAACCGGATCACGAGCACTGGTAGACGACTTCTCGGTTGTGCGTGCCGACGTTACGCCGGACCAGGGACCGGTCAGCGACGATCTGTACCCGATGCTTAATTCCCCAGTGGCATTGGTGGACGATATGTTGTTTGAGGATTCCAAATGGACTGCAGCCAACCAATCGTCGTTTGTAAAAGACGAAACGTCCGGCCTCACTCTGGTAGCGCAGCCCGGCCAGTCAGCCGCTGCGTTCTACACCCAGGAAAAGTACAGTAACAAGGACTTCTATTTGAAATTGGATCAGAGTGAAAATCTTGACGATCTTGATCTGAACATCATACTCCGGGCAACAGCGGCGACGCGAGCTGCCAACAGGTACGAAATTGATATTCAAGGAACAACAGCCACACTTACCCGTTATTACAACGGTCAGGGTCTCCAATTGGGACAGTGGACGGTAGACATTAACGACCGGCTCTTGAAGGCCGGCGCAGTATGGGATGACGTCAACGAAAGCGGCTACGGCGGCGTGACCGTGACGCTCAAGAGCGGAAACGAAACATTGTTCTCCGTTCGAGATGAAAATAACTTAAACGTCTCCGCCCCAGGCTACTTCGGCCTGGCGACTGAATCCTCAGTCAAACTCGGACGAGTGACCGAATACGTGGATATGGGCTCGGTCATCGCAGATAAGGACAACTGGCAATCCGGAGGGACTTCCATCAACTGGGCGAATAACAATAAAGAGTTGACCCCCGTCGGGGCTGGAACTGCAGGTTACACAGGCAGAACATTCGGCGATGCAGAGTTCGTGGTTGGATTTGAGTCCGGCATGAACACCGGGGCATTCCCTAACTTTACCCTGCGGGCTCCGACCGACGTAGATCTGCTGAACAACCCTTGGAGCGGCACGAAATACAGCGTTATCTTCAAGGAGGGCTCCTTTGAAATTCAGCACTGGCCGGAACTCTGGAAGCCCGGTTCAAGCATTCTGTCGGATGACGGCAGATCGGCGCTGGCGGACAACAAAGGCTTTGTACCGGCGTATACAAACACACTCGTTAAAATTAGTACAGTGAACACCGACTATGGCGTGTGGATCCGAGTCAAGGCGGGCGACACGATCGTCGCAAGTTGGATTGACGAGAACAATTATCTTCCGAATGCAGGGTATTTGGGCATCTGCGGCTACACCGAGCCAATGACGATCTCAGCGCCAAGCGAGAGTACTTATATTCCTGTCATCGGTAACCCGGACGATAAGCCAGGCAATGTCACTGTGGATACCTCCGCGCTGCAACAGCTGATAGCCGAGGGCGGTGCGCTTGTTGAAGCCGAGTACACGGAGGCGAGTTGGGCAGCTTTAGAAACAGCCTTAGACGCTGCGATAGCTGTTGTGTCAAACAACGCCGCGACCCAAGCGCAGATTGATGCGGCGGTTACGGCACTGCAGGCGGCGATAACCGACTTGGTTCAAGCGGATGTAGCCGTTACCGACATTACCGTAACAGGAGCGAACGGCGCTTCCTCGATCTCGAGCCTCGGCGGCACGCTGCAAATGAATGCCGCAGTAACGCCTGACAACGCGACCGATAAATCCGTCTCCTGGACGGTCGTCGGCACGAATGGCAACGCAACGAACAAAGCGACGATCGACTCGAACGGACTACTGACTGCGGTTGCTGACGGCGTAGTCAAAGTCGTCGCCACGGCGAAGGACGGATCGGGCGTAACGGCCGAAAGCCTCATCACGATTGATTCGACGCCGCCGGTAATCGTTGCACCGAGCGATCTGTCGTACTTGCAAACGGAAGCGGTATCGCTCGCGTTCTCCGCAAGCGACAGCGGAAGCGGCTTGCAATCGTTGACCGTATCCTTTAACGGCAAGACGACAGCCGGAACGGTTTCCGTAAATCCGCTCGGCCTCGCGGTTGGAACGTATCCGATCGTTGTTACAGCGACGGATAATCTCGGTCATCAGACGACGAAGACGTTCAGTTTGGAAATCACGATGGAAGTCGCTCAACTAGACGAAGTGATCTCTCTCGGGGAAACCCGGGGTTTGATCGCGGATGCCAAAACCGCGAAGTCTCTTCAATCGGAAATTGACAAAATCCAAAAGGCTCAAGCAAAAGGCAAGCTTGACGCGAAAGATTTCAAACAGCTAGAAAAGGATATCAACAAGGAGAAAGGCAAAAAGATCGACGCTGCTTTCGCGGATCAGTTGCTGCAAAGCATCGAAGCTCTGAAGAGTTCCCTGTAAGAATAAGCAAAAAACCGACTTGCGAGAGCAAGTCGGTTTTTTATTTCGTTAGCCAATTTAGGATAACTCAATCGCTCAGCGTTTCCCGCCGCCGATAAACTGCAATATCGAGCGGAGCGACTGCGGGGCGACCGTGTCCAGCAGGTCGCCTTCCTTGTGCAGCCGAGCCTCGATGTTCAGCAGGTTGTAGTCGGCGATCGCGACGTTACGGCGCACTTCATCCCAGTGGAGCGGTGTGGATACGCTGGCGGCTCGGCGAGCGCGTGGGGAGTAGGGGGCGATGATGGTTTTGCCTTGATAGTGCTGCAGATAGTCGATGTAGATCAGGTCGCCGCGGTTCTTTTTCAGCCGTTCGATGGTGAATAGGCGGGGGTGCTTGTCAGAGAGAAAAGCGCCGACAAACTCACCGATCCGGCGCAGCTCATCGAAAGTGAGATCCTGCACGATCGGAATAATGACCTGCACACCTGTAGCACCTGACGTCTTAGGCACAGAGGATATGCCGAGCGAGCGCAGCAGATCCCCGACGAGCAGTGCGGCTTCCATAATACGCGGCTCCTCTTCAAGGGTCGGATCCAGATCAAGCACCCATTCCGTCGGATGCTCCGGGTTGCTCACTCGGTCGAAGGAAGCGTGATATTCGAGACAGGCCAAATTGCCGAGCCATAGCAGCACCGGCAGGGAGGTCAGCTTCACGTAGTTAATGCTCTCCCGGGTCACGGTTTCGACAAAAGCCGGCGCAGGAGATGGGCTGTTTTTCTGATAAAAGGATTTCCCATTCACCCCGTCCGGGAACCGAATGGTCGTCAACAACCGATCCTGGCAATGCTTCAGCAGCCATGGCGAAAGAGCGGCAAGCCGCTGCAAAAATATCGCCTTCGTAATTCCCATCTCCGGCCATAACAGTTTCTCAGGGTTGCTAACCGTTAGTTCCTGTCCGTCAACAACAACGGTACCTTTGACAGAACGGCTCATGACAGCGGCTCCTTCGGCAGGAACGTCACGAGCTTCGGATGGCGAAGCTGACCGGCAGAAGTGAGCTCAAGGCCGGAAACCCGGCACTTAAACGGCAGCGACAGCCACTGAATCTCCTCACGCCTCAGATCCTCCGGCACCGCAGGGAAAGGACAAGCGACAACGGCTAAGTGCGAATGCTGCGGCTTAAAAGTCGCGGCCAGCACTCTGCGCAGCGCATCATTTAACCCCAGCGACACACTCCCCAGATAGTAGCCCTCGTGCTCCATGACCAGACTTGCGACGATGCCGCCCCGCCACTTGAGTCCGACAATATCGACGTCGAGGACTAAGACGATCTTCTTCTTCAGCCAGTCGCGATGTTTCTTGCCTTCTCGATAAGGGCTGTCCAGCCGTTTGCTGACAACACCCTCCCATTTATTCGTTTGCACCCAATCCCACAACGCAGCACCATCCTGAAAAAGATCCGTCACGAACATGCGCGGATCGTCAGCTGGACATAACTCGGTTAGCCGACGATGGCGCTCCTCGTATGGAAGGTCACGCAAATCGCCGGAGGCATCCGCGAGAATATCGAACAACACCAAGACGAGCCCGCCCCGCGCACTCGCACCGCCATTAGACCCAATAGTTGAACCGCCCTCAACAACCTCAGGTTGCGGCTGTCTCAAGAGCCCTCGCGATCGTTCCCTCTTCAGCACATGTTGAAAATTCGGCCGGACGCCATCCCACCAGACGATTTCGCCATCCAGCAGGCATCGGCCCAGAGCCGCTGCTTTCGACTCCAGCAGCGACGTGATTTCAGGATAAATACTGTTCTTCAAGTACAGCTTGCGCGAAAAGATCTCCACCTGCCCATGCCCATTCAATCGAGCAAGGATGCGCACGCCGTCCCATTTAAGCTGATAGCCCCATTCGCTGCCGATTGGGAGCTCATCATCGGAGATCGGGGCCATGGGCTCAACAGGCAAAGGCAGCGGCTGCTCATAATGAACTTCCTGATGCAAGCTCACATCAGGAAGCGATTCCTCGGACCACGGCTGTTCCATCGCCTATGACACCGTGTCCTTCTTCGTTTTGCGTGCACGCGGCGCTTTCACTTTGGCCACGACCTCGCTGGTTCCATCGGCAGCAGCTGAAGGATTTGAGGCAGCATCGCCTGCACCTGCCGCAGCCCCACCTGCACCGGCCGTATTCGTGTCCAAGCCGCCGGGCGCATTCGGCGGCAGCTTAACCGCCTCCAGGCTGGCTTGCAGCGCAGCCATGAGGTCAAGCACATTCGTGCGCTGCTGCTCCGGCGCAACGCGTACGTCTTCGCCGGCGATCTTGTGCTGGATGAGATCCATCAAGCGCTCCCGATAGTCGTCGGTATATTTGGCCGGCTCGAACGGGGTAGAGAGCTGCTCGATCAGCATGCGCGCCATCATGAGCTCCTTTTCGTTCACATTGACGGTTTCCGGCAGCCCCGGCACCTGATCGACGGAGCGGATTTCATCCGGATAGAAAATCGTCTCCATCGCTAAGCAATCATCGATGATACGAATGGCTGCAAGCGAGCTTTTGGAACGGATCGACACTTTGGCAATCCCGATTCGCCCCGACTGCCGCATCGCTTCCATTAGCAGGTTATAGGCGTTGCCGCCGGCTTGATCCGGAGAGAGATAGTAGGTTTTCTGAAAATAAATCGGGTCGATCTCCTCCAGCGCGACGAAATCCAGAATGGTGATCGTCTTGGTCGCATCGCTGGACAACGACTCCAACTCGTCCTTCTCAAACAGCACATAGCGGCCTTTCTCATATTCATAGCCTTTAACGATCGCGTCCCAATCGACTTCAACGTCGCAGGTCGGGCATTTGCGGATATAAGAGATGTTGCTGCCGCAGTCGCGGTGAATCATTTTCAGAGAAATATCTTTATCCTCCGTGGCTGAAAACATTTTGACAGGCACATGCACGAGACCGAAGCTGATGGCCCCTTTCCATACGGTATGCATTTCATTTCCCCCTCACATTAAAATGGATTAAAGTCCTATAAGTTCATTGTTCCCCGAATGCATGAAAGTAAGCTGGTTCGGGCATATTTTCGTGTAGCAAGAGCCAACATCATCATCTAAAGGAGGCAAATGGAATGGTAGAAGCGGGCAATTCCCCTACTGGGAACAGCAACGATAAGAAACATGAAGGCCGCGATGATTATTTTATGGACATCGACCGGATGGTGAATGAAGGATTAGGCGGCGGGCAAGTGACCTTGAACAACGGGTTAATTGCCGAGTCCACCACGGATACCATGGAGCCTGAAGCGAGGGATTAAGCAGTGGATACAAAACGCGCAATGCAGATTTACAGCTCAAAAGACACGTTCGCCGTTCATTTAGGCGATAAGCCGGTGTGGATTGAAAATGTAGACGAAGCCAATGGCATGGCAACCGTTCAAGTGGGTTCAGACCCGCTCAATACGCAAACCGTTTCGGTTGACCGTTTGAAAGAAGAAGGCGACGAATAGGAAGCGGTACTTAGAGCAGGCCCTCGGACACCGACTAAACGTTGGATACCGAGGGTCTTATCCTTTTTATAAATAAATAGATTATTATGAAAACGTTCGATATTTGACGATTCCGAGACATAACGAAATATAAATGGCGAAAAGATGTGCTTATTCTTGGAAATCGAGCTAAATTGGAGTATAATGAATAAATAAGCTTGATTTTTAAGTTTTCATCAGTAGAGGGGGGAAAGTATGGCGAAACAGCACTATAAGCTTACCAAGCTGGAGTTGCTGCTGCGGATTGTATTACTCACCGTCGGTGCGGCGCTCGTTTCCGTAGCTCTTGAGATTTTTCTTGTACCAAACAACATTATTGATGGCGGAATAGTCGGTATTTCCATCATTGTGGCGCATCTGACGAACTTGCCGCTCGGTCTATTTCTATTCTTGTTCAACTTGCCGTTTCTAGTTATCGGTTACAAACAGATCGGCAAAACATTTGCGATATCAACGCTCTACGGCGTTGTGATCATGTCCATCGGCACGACCTTGCTTCATCCGGTCAAAGCATTAACGTACAGCCCGTTTCTGGCACCGGTATTCGGCGGCGTCATTCTCGGTATTGGGGTTGGTCTTGTTATCCGTTCAGGGGGATCGCTCGATGGCACGGAGATTATAGCGATTTTGTTCACGAAGAAAACACCGTTCTCCGTAGGAGAAATTGTCATGTTTTTCAATTTATTCATCCTGGCGAGCGCGGGTTTCGTGTTCTCGTGGGATAGCGCAATGTTCTCTCTTATTGCCTACTACATTGCCTTTAAAGTCATAGATGTGACCTTAGAGGGGATCGATCAATCGAAGTCGGTCTGGATTATTAGCAAAGAATCCAAGGAAATCGGCGATGCCATCATGAGCCGGCTCGGCCGCGGCGTTACGTATTTGCACGGTGAAGGAGCTTTCTCCGGCGGCACGAAGCGAGTCATCTTCTGCGTCATTACGCGTCTGGAAGAAGCGAAGATGAAGTCCATTGTCCAAGAGCTCGATCCGACAGCCTTCCTCGCGGTTGGCAACATTCACGACGTGAAGGGCGGCCGCTTTAAGAAGCGAGCCATCCACTAACCAAGCAATCAAGCAGGTCTGCTCGCAGACGTTCATACAGGCAAGGCTGTGCAACCAAGCATGGCCTTGCCTGCTTTTGTTGCGGGTCTTTGTGCTGACCGATATAATAGGGACAACTAACTGTGAAAATAAGGCTGCGGCCGGCGAATGGAGGCGGGGAAACTGGACGAGTTTGAGCGCATTCGAAATTGGACGGATGACCGCCAACATCAGTCCGCGCTGGCGGAGAAGCAAGGCGTGGTGCTAGGGATCGGCGACGATGCGGCGATCGTCGGGTTGCCGACGGGTGAGCATGGCGGCAGCCTGGAGTGGCTGCTCGCGGTCGACACGATGGTGGAGACCGTCCATTTCAACGACGCGACGATGGGCGAAGCCGACATCGGCTGGAAGGCGCTGGCCGCGAACGTCAGCGATATCGCGGCGATGGGTGGCGTGCCCCGGCATGCGCTCGTGTCCGTGTGCGTGCCGCCGGCATGGGGGCCGGCACGTATGCGCCGGCTCTATGATGGGCTTTACGCGTGCGCCGAGCATTACGGCGTAGCGGTGGTTGGCGGCGATACGACGAGTTCGCCGCTGCACTTGGTTGTGTCCGTGACGGTCGTGGGCACCGCCCCGGCCGGCAAGGCGATTCGCCGGGCAGGCGCGCAGCCCGGCGACGCCGTGTTCGTGACCGGAGCGGCGGGGATGGCCGCGGCCGGTCTGCATGGGCTGCTCGCCGCCGCGGCTGCGCGCGCGGGCTCGCCGCCTTTGCCGCCGGTGGCGGCTGCGCCGGGCACGGCGGCGCTGGTGCAGGCGCACCGCCGGCCGGCGCCTTCGGTGCGCGCGGCGCTGCTGCTTGCCGCGCGCGGAACCGTGACGTCGCTGAATGACGTCAGCGACGGACTGGCCAGCGAAGCCTGGGAAATCGCCGAGGCTTCGGGCGTAACCATCGTGCTCCGCGACTCGGACTTGCCGCGCAGCGGCAGCATGACCGCTTACGCGCACGGCTGCGGCGTGAATCCACTGGAGTGGATTCTCTACGGCGGCGAAGACTACGTGCTGCTCGGCACGATAGCTGCCGCGGATGCGCGGGCAGCGAAAGCCGAGCTGGCCGAAGCCGGCCTGCCGATGTTCATCATCGGCGAGGTTGAAGCCGGCGGCGGCGCAGGCGTGGAGCTGATCCGCGACCTGGACGGCGGCAATAGCGCCATCGGCGGAGCCGGCAATCGGCGCGGAACGGGGCGCTATGAAGTGCTGCGGGAAGCAATTGCGAAGCGCGGATATAATCATTTTGGGAATTAGGAGCGGCCGAAGCATGAACGAAAGCTACGAATTGATTTGGACGGCAGAGACCGAGGAAGATACGGTTCGATTGGCAGAGAAGCTTGCAGCGCTGGCGGTTCCGGGAACGGTACTGGCGCTAGACGGTGACCTCGGAGCAGGCAAAACGCGGTTCTCAAAAGCTTTTGCAGCCGGAATCGGCGTACCGGGCGTTGTGAACAGTCCTACGTTTACCATCATTAAAGAATATCAAGGGGCGCAATTGCCGCTTTATCATATGGATGTGTACCGACTGTCCGAGCAAGAAGCGGACGAGCTCGGTTTGGACGATTATTTTTTCGGTGAAGGTGTCACGATTGTCGAGTGGGCCAGCCTCATTGAGGCGCTGTTGCCTCCCGATCGGCTTCAGCTTTACATTGCGCATTTAGGAGGGGAAGCGCGCCGCATTACGATTACAGGCATTGGCGCGCCGTATGTGGCTTGGTGTCAACAATTACAGGCAATTGATCATAGATAGGAGTACGTAATCAGATGAGTGAAATTACTACGCCGGGCAGCCGGGAAGGACAGCTTGTGCTTGCGCTGGATACATCAACCGCTTCGCTCGCTGCCGCACTCGTGCGCGGAGATGAGGTGCTGCGCGACATTCAGTCGCTTGCCGAACGCAATCATTCCGTCCATACGGTGTCGGTCGTCAAGGAGCTGCTAAGTGATTGCGGCATTGCACCTGAGGAACTTGCAGGCATCGCGATCGGCCGTGGACCAGGCTCGTACACAGGCATGAGAATCGCGGTATCCGTCGGCAAAACCTTAGCATGGGTATGGCAGAAGCCGCTCGTTGGCGTGTCCAGTCTTGAAGCTCTCGCTTACGGGGCATGGCAAACGGGAGCAGACAAGGATACAGCTACCGCCAACGCTTCTGCAGGGGAGCGTCCGGTTTGGATCGTCCCGATTATGGATGCGCGGCGCGGACAAGTGTATACGGGAGCGTTTGAGGCTTCTGCTTCAGGCAACTCTGAAGGGGCAGCTGCCTTCCCGGGGGCATGGAAACGGCTGGCCAAAGACGGCATCCGTTTGATGCACGATTGGGTAGACCGGCTCGCTTCAGATGTGATGGCGATGGACGTTGCTTCGAGACCTTCCGCGATTTGGATTGTCGGTGAATTACAGCTTCACGAGGCGGAGGCCGACAGGTTGAGGAACATTTGCCCTGAGGTGGAAGTCGCGGCATTCACTTATATCTTAGAAGGACGATCCGTTGCTGCTCTGGGACTTTCGCGTCTGGCGGCAGGAGAATCCGATGATGTGCATACCTTTATTCCGAATTACACGCAGTTAACGGAAGCAGAAGTGAAATTGCAGGAACGGACGGCTTCGCAGCAGCAGAGCGCGGTGGAAGGAGCGGGTAAACGTGACGGTCATTGATGTCAACCGGCTTGTTTTTCGGTTAATGACGATGAGCGATGTGAAGACGATCGTTGCTATAGAGCAAGAGAGCTTCACTTCGCCGTGGACGGAAGAAGCGTTCGTTAACGAGCTGACTAATAATCATTTTGCCCGCTATATGGTGATGGATTACGAAGGCGAAGTCCTTGGTTATGGCGGCATGTGGACCATCATGGATGAGGCGCATGTGACTAATGTGGCCGTGCGCGAACCGTATCGCGGACGCGGACTTGGCGAGAAGCTGATGGTGGAGCTGCAGCGTGCGGCGGTCATGTTTGGTGCGAAGAGAATGACGCTTGAAGTGCGCGTATCCAACGAAGTGGCGCAGCGGCTATACAGAAAACTTGGCTTTGAACCGTCCGGAATCCGGCCCGGCTATTATTCAGACAATAAAGAGGATGCGCTCATCATGTGGGCTGAACTGGATGCCTCGGGTGAAGTGGAGAATATGTATGACGACTACAAATGAACTGATTCTCGCCGTAGAAACAAGCTGTGATGAAACAGCGGTCGCGCTTATTCGCGGCGGCAAAGAGATTGTAACCAATATTGTTTCGAGCCAGATCGAGACGCATCAGCGTTTCGGCGGCGTTGTGCCGGAGATTGCATCCCGTAAGCATGTGGAATCGATCACGCTCATTATGGAGCAGGCGATGAAGGAAGCCGGAGCGGGGTTCCGCGACCTATCCGCGATTGCGGTTACGCAAGGACCGGGACTTGTAGGCGCGCTTCTGGTTGGAATCGTAGCTGCCAAAAGCTTAGCGATGGCGCTTGACCTCCCGCTAATCGGCACCCATCACATCGCAGGGCATATCTATGCCAACCAGCTGGTGCATGAGATTGAATATCCATGCCTTGCGCTCGTAGCATCGGGCGGTCATACGGAGCTTGTCGTTCTGGAGAGCGAAGGCGTGTTCCGGATCATCGGCAGGACACGTGATGATGCAGTCGGCGAAGCGTATGATAAAGTGGCGCGCACGCTGAATTTTCCTTATCCCGGCGGGCCCTACATCGATAGGCTTGCGCAGCAGTCGGAGGAAGAGTTCCAGCTGCCACGGGCATGGCTGGAGCCGGATTCGTATGATTTCAGCTTCAGCGGGTTGAAATCTGCCGTTCTTGCGGCCATCAATTCGGCCAAAATGAAAGGCGAAACGCCGCGCGAGGCCGCTCTTGCCCGCGGGTTCCAAGCATCCGTCATCGACGTGCTTGTGACGAAGTCGCTTCGCGCCGTTCGCGAGGTCGGCGCCAAGCAGCTGCTGCTCTGCGGCGGTGTAGCGGCTAACGGCGGCTTGCGCGCAGCCTTGACGGCGCGCTGCCAAGAGGCGGGCATTCCGCTGCTCATTCCGCCGCTTAAGCTTTGCACGGACAATGCGGCGATGATCGGCGCAGCAGCGCACCTGAAGTGGAAGCGCAGCGAGTTTACGCCGCTCGACATGAAGGCTGAGCCGGGCTTGTCGCTGGAAGAATGGTCGGTTCGGAGCTAACATTTTTCCACGGACGCTGTTCGTGCAATTTGCTTACGGATGTAGACGTATGGGGGAGCTGATTGTCGTGAATTCGAAGCCCTATTTCTATGGCACAATCTTCGTATTATTCGTTTTTATCTTTATCTGCGCGATCGTTGGCGGAGGGGACGAGTTCTTCGGCGGAGAGCGGCTGGTTCGTGCTTTCGAGTGGGTGACCCGGTATATCGTACCTTGGGGAATCCTCTTGCTGCTGTACAAGATTTACAAGAAGAAATAATGACCATACGAGGCTGCCTCAAAACGTACATGATACGGTTTGGAGGCAGCTTTTTTGTGCCAATCGAACTCTCAGCTTCCCAACAAACCACAATTCCGCCGCTTTGGTGGAAACGTTGTTTTTTGTTCATTCACCCCCCCAACGACAACATGAAGCGCGCGTCGATTCAAATTATCCATCCCGCTAAATTTTTATAAATCGAATTGACAGACGATTCCGACAGGCATATAATAAGGAACAACACTTCAAACATCTGACAAACGCGACGAACAGGAGCAGTAAAGCGTATAGCCGGGATTAGAGAGCTGCGGGTTGGTGCAACGCAGTCGAAGGCCGCTTGAACCTCGCCTGGGAGCGGATTTACGGAAATGAGCTTCGCAGTCGGCCGAAGGCCAAGGCTTACGGAATGCTCATGTACGTCTTTACGGTTGACCTCCGTGATCGGGTGCATGGCTTCGACTTCTAGAATCGTCGTCATGCTTAAGCGGACGTTCATTGCTTCCTTATGGGAAGGAACGTCAACAAGGGTGGTACCGCGCCGGACCTAACAGTCTGTCGTCTCTTGAATAAGAGACGTCAGGCTTTTTTTGTTTTCCGAAATAGCGGTTTTGAAGAAAGATGCCGTCACAATCACTGGAATATCGACACACGCATGAACGACCAATAGATAAAACGCGATGAACAGGAGCAGTAGGAACAATCCGGGAAAGCAGAGAGCTGCGGGGTGGTGCGACGCAGCCGAAGGATATCCGAAACTCGCCTGGGAGCGGAACGAGGGAATGTCGCGAGGTTGCTACTTGCAGCTTCGCATACCCTACCTCAGTTACGGTTAACCACCGTCATCAGGTGCAGCAGCTGCCCGGCATCCAAACCGGTGGCGATCTATGCTGCATAAGCGGGTTCGGCCTCGATAGGCCGGGCAACTAGAGTGGTACCGCGGCATGCTCACGAAGCCTGTCGTCTCTTGATTCATCAGGAGACGTCGGGCTTTTTCTGTTTTCTCCATCCGATTCTATTCCAAACAAACCAAACCTTTAGGAGGCTAACCCTTATGACCATTAATAACCAAACACAACCCCAATCCGGTAACAAAATCATCCGTATCTTCGACACCACCCTTCGTGACGGCGAGCAATCACCGGGCGCAACGCTGCGTCCCGAGCAGAAGATCGTACTTGCCCGCCAGTTGGCAAAGCTCGGCGTCGACATTATCGAGCCTGGATTCCCAATCTCAAGCCCGGGCGAATTCGCCGCTGTACAGCAAATCTCGCGCGAGCTGCAAGGTGTTGAAATCGTTGGATTCGCTCGTGCGATCAAAGGCGATATCGACGCAGCAGTCCGCTCTACGATGGATGCTGCCCGCCGCCGTCTGCATCTGTTTATCTCCTCCTCGGACATCCATTTGGATTTCCAATTAAAAAAATCCCGCGAGCAGGTGCTGGCCATCGCTCGTGAGATGGTTGCTTACGGCAAGCAGTTCGTGGACGAAATTGAGTTCTCTCCGATGGACGCAAGCCGTTCGGGACGTGACTTTGTCATTGAGATGGTTGAGGCTGTCATCGCTGAAGGCGCTACCGTCATCAATCTGCCGGATACGCTCGGTTATGCGCTTCCGGAAGAGTACGGCGAGCTGTTCCGCAGCGTGAGAGCAGGTGCAAGAGGCGGGGATAAAGTACAGTACAGCGCACACTGTCATAATGATCTTGGTCTTGCGGTAGCCAACAGCCTAGCTGCGATTAACGCAGGAGCGACGCAGGTGGAAGTGACAGTGAACGGAATCGGCGAGCGTGCCGGGAACTGTTCGCTGGAGGAGCTTGTTATGGCGATTGAGACGCGTAAATCGGCGATCGGTGCGGAGACGGGCATCGTCCAAAGCGAGATTTACGAAACGTCGCGGATGGTGAGCCGGGCGATGAATTTCCCGATTGCTTACAATAAGCCAATCGTGGGGCGGAACGCTTTTCAGCACGAGTCGGGTATCCATCAGGATGGACTGCTTAAGAACCGGAACACGTACGAGATTATGGATCCGGAAGCGATGGGTATCCCTCGCAGCATGATCGTGCTTGGCAAACACTCCGGCCGTCATGCAATCAAGCATCGCCTGGCTGATTACGGCATTGAACTGAACGACGAGCAATTGCTGGATGTGTATAACCGCTTCATTGAGAAAGCAGATGAGATGAAAATCGTGCCTGACGATGTTCTGGTCCGGTTGGCAAGCGAATCCACAGACACGCAGCATGATCCGTATACACTTGTTGATCTGCAGGTGCTTGCGGGGACGCAGCGTTCTCGCATTGCATCGGTTACCATTCGCGAACGCGATTCGCAAGAGGAGCGCACGCTGACAGGAACGGGCAAAGGGCCGCTGGAAGCCGTCATTCACTGCCTGCAGCAAGCGATCCCGGTAACCGCGGAATTCGAGGATCTGGAGCTGCATTCGTTATCGACGGGCGAAGATGCGCGCGGGGAAGCGATCGTCAGCATTGTGCATAACAATCGCCGCTATACGGGGACGGCTGTGCATAACGATATTATTTTAGCGGCGGCTGAGGCTTATGTGAGTGCTTGCAATCAACTGCTGATGAGTGTGCAGGATGAAGATGGGGTAGAGGACCTCATTCAGAAGAAGAGCAGCTGATGCATTGAAAATAGAGGTTCAAGGTTCGTTCGTGAGGGGGCGGCAACAGGTGTCTAAGCACGTTCAAGACTGCTTTATTTGCCGGAAGCATCGTGGCGACATCCGGTCAGTAGGGAGCACCATATATGAGGATGGGCATGTACATGTGGGTCATATGGGGTTTCGGGGTGAAGAGCAAACCACTTACTTAGGCTATGTCATGGTGGAATTGAAACGACATACGCCGGGTCTTGGAGACCTGTCCGTACAGGAAGCTGCGGCTGTAGGGGTTGTTGTGAACGAGGTTAGTCGAGCGCTCAAGGATGTACTGCGTGCTGAGCATATTTACAGCTTCGTTCAAGGGGATGGTGTACCGCATTTTCATATGCATCTCATCCCCAGGTATGCAGGTACGCCGGATAACTTCCGGAATCCGATGAACCTCATGAATTGGCCTGATGCCCCGCGTGGCGGAGAAGCGGAAGTAGAGAAGATTTGCTCGAAACTTAACGTTTACTTGCGTGCAATCTGAAGGGTTCGTACGGGAGGTGGAATCGTGATGGGACAGCTGGCAGATCAAGGAAATAGGGAACGTGTGCTGGCGTATTATACCGGCTTCGGCGAGCGGGAATGGAGCCGGCTTGACCGGGAGCCGCTGGAGTTCACGGTGAACATGCATTATCTGAAACAGTATTTGCCGACTACCGGTCAGGTGCTGGACAATGGGGCCGGCCCTGGCAAATATGCGATGGCTCTGGCTGCTGAAGGCTATGATCTGACGCTGACCGACCTTACGCCTGCACTTGTTGAACTTGCTGAGGCTAAAGCCGATGAGCTGGGGCTTGCCGAACGTTTTACAGGCGGCTTCCATGTCTGCAATGCTTGCGAGCTTGTTCCACTGGTTGATTGCAGCTATGATGCAACGCTTCTCATGGGTCCGCTGTATCATTTGCAGGATGCAGAGGATCGCGCTAAGGCCGTCCGCGAGCTTCACCGAGTTACAAAGCCGGGAGGCGTCGTATTCGTAGCTTTTCGCAGCCGAGTTAATCAAGTGATGACTGCGCTGCGGAGTCCGGAGCATTGGAAGCCGCTACATCGCTTGGATGCCATCGAGGCGTTCGAAGCGAATGGCAAATTTGATCATGCTGATGAAGGACGTTACACAGGAGCTTACTTTTATGAGCTGGAAGCCATCCGGCCGTTTATGGAATCGCATGGCTTTCAGACGCTGGAATTGATCGGCTCGACAAACATGGGCACTGTCCTCGGAGAGGACCAATGGCGCTATTGGTCGGAGCAGGGGGAGGAAACGTACCGACAGCTTATTCAACTGCTCATTCGGATGGCCAGGGATTCGACGGTGCTGGGGATGTCCTCGCATTTACTCTATATCGGAAGACGCGTATAGGCGTGCGGAAATATTGTAAGGGGCAGTCTCAAAAGTGTGCAGGGTGACTTTTGGGATGCCTCTTTTTGCTGTGTGGATTTACGGTGGCGTCAACGGGGAGCAGAAGGCGCAGAACACACAACAATTTCACATTACGGCGCCAACCACCAACCACCAACCATCAACACTAATCCCGAACCCCAAGAACTCTAACGAACCCCAGAGCGCTTATTTCAGTGAAATGACACCCTTTGAAATTCTAACGATCTCTTCAGGCGTTATTTCGTGTCCAGACCCCTATTATCGCCTCATTTCCACTAAATAGCGTCCCCACGGTTCGTTAGATCCGGTTAGCATTATAGTTCACCTAAATAAGGCCTTCACGGTTCGTTAGCCCGAAAAACGCCAATAATGCTGTTCTTTCATCGTAACATTTGCACTTATCCCCAAGGTTACCCACAATTACAACAGGGAATGTGCATAAACATGGGAAACCCGCATAAATCGGGCATTTACAATGTGAACAAATTCGGGATAAGTTTTTCACAGTCTAACTGTGGATAATGTTGATAATGTGGGTAAAATGCAACCGTCTGTATCCACATCCGATGAATTGTTAAAGAAACGTTAAATTTATTATTGTTTTACGTCGTTAATAGTGCCAGAATTGCCGCACAATTCATCCCGGACTGTGGATATGTCTGTGGACAAGGGGGATAGATTGCAAAGTTGTCCCGTTCGGGCTGAAAGCATAGCATGTTTCCTATCCTTGGGGAGAATGCTAGTTCTCAGAAGATGCCAAAGGAGCGGTAACAACATGAGTGAGAGTAGAAGCGGTCTGAGACTGGCCTGGCTTGATGCGAAAACGATGTGGATTTCCCGAGCTGTGCGCATCTCACTGTTAGGGCTGCTGGTTCTGCCGCTGTGTAAATGAGGACATCGGAGCGAAGCGCAGTGGCGAACAACGTAATTTGGGCAGGAGCTTACGGACAAATTAGTAAAAAGTGACGAGACGTATTGGATCGCAACGAATCGCAAGCAAGCTCATAACGCCTCACGAAGCTGTCAGTCGGGGAGCACTTACAGCCGGCGCAGATGAGCTGAACAAAGGAATCGCGATGATGAATACATATGCGGAGCGTGTTGCTGCGGAATGGGGAAATTGGAGTGGCAAGCTGTCTGCTGTGAATCAGTCACTAGGTGCATGCCGTAGAAGGTTTACGCCATCTAATCTCGATTGGCGGCTGGAATGCAATAATCCGGACAGCAGGTGTGCTGTCCGGATTCGGATTAGGGTCACTTCTCTTATTTTATCTGCTCAAACGACGTAAAATCATGGCTGAAATCAGGCTGGCCGGTAGGTAGACGGAGTACTAGAGAGCTGGCAATAAGCATCGCTCAATCGAAGGCGTTGTTAAGCCAGCAGCTCTTCCCATGACTCGTAAACGGTTTGCAGCTGCGCTTTGAGTCCATCCAATTCCGTTTGGATATTCTGCACGCGCACATAATCGTTATAGATTTCAGGGTCGACAAGCTGCTCCTCGAGTGCCGTGATTTCGCCTTCAAGCCGGGCGATTTCGTTCTCCAGCTGCTCTTGTTTACGCTGGCGATTGCGTTCGTCACGCTTCGCTTGTTTGTCGGCTTCATAAGAGGAAACAGGGGCCGGATCCGGCGCTGCTGTAGGCTTCCCCTGTTTTCCTTGCGGAAATGACAGCGTTTCCATCTGCAGTTCATCGTTTTCACGTTTTTTCTGGATCATTTCGTCATAATTTCCCAGGAAATGCTGTGTTCCCTGCGGCTCCAGTTCGACAATCCGTTCCGCCATTTTGTTAAGGAAGTACCGGTCATGGGAGATGAACAACAGCGTGCCATCGTAATCCATAAGCGCGGACTCCAGCACCTCTTTGCTATAGAGGTCCAAATGGTTGGTAGGCTCATCGAGAATGAGCATATTGGCGCGTGCCAGCATCAGCTTCGACAACGAGACGCGTGCGCGTTCTCCGCCGCTTAGCGAGCTGATCCGTTTCTTCACATCGTCACCGCTGAAAAGAAAGTTGCCAAGGACGGTGCGGATACGTGCTTCTTCTATAGAAGGGTAAGTGCCCCAGAGCTCCTCTAGCACCGTATTGGCGTGGTTTAGTCCGGTGTGTTCTTGGTCATAATAACCAATCTTAACGTTGGTGCCCCAGCGAATCGTGCCGTGTTCATAAGGCTGTTGGCCAACAAGTGATTTCAGCAATGTCGATTTGCCGATCCCGTTCGGTCCAATAAGCGCAACATTTTCGCCGCGTTCCAGACGGAATGATACATTTTGGAACAATGGGTCGGATTTCTCTTGGAATTTAATCGACAAATCACGGACATCCAGCACGTCATTGCCGCTTTGACGTTCAATCTCGAAGGAGAAATTCGCTTTCTTCAAGTCGCCGAGCGGCTTGTCGAGTCGGTCCATTTTCTCCAGCGCTTTGCGTCTGCTCTGGGCACGCTTCGTGGTGGAGGCGCGCACGATGTTGCGCTGCACGAAGTCCTCCAGCTTGGCGATCTCATCCTGCTGCTTGTCGAACTGCTTCATTTGCGCTTCGTACTCAGCTGCTTTGATTTCAATATAACGGGAGTAATTGCCGGTGTAGCGTTTGGCCGTGTGGCGCTCAATTTCAACGATCGTCTGTACGACCGCATCGAGGAAATACCGGTCATGGGATACGACCAGAATGCCGCCATCGTAGCCGCGCAGGTAATCCTCCAGCCAAGTGAGCGTTTCAATGTCCAGATAGTTCGTAGGCTCATCGAGCATCAGCAGGTCGGGGGATTGCAGCAAAATGCGCGCAAGTGCCAGACGTGTCTTCTGCCCGCCGCTTAATGTCGAGATGATCGTATCCGGAGGGAATTGACCGAAGCCCATCCCATGCAAAATGCCGCGGATCTTCGTTTCAACCTCAAAGCCGCCCTTCTCGCGGAACCAATCGGAGAGTGCGGAATACCGATTCAATACGGCCTCATATTGCTTGGCATCCTCGTGCAGCTTCGGATCGGCAATTTGCTGCTCCAGTGCGCGAAGCTCCTGTTCGGCTTCCGTCAAATGAGCAAATAC
This sequence comes from Paenibacillus sp. J22R98, assembly GCF_059383835.1. Classification (NCBI taxonomy): domain Bacteria; kingdom Bacillati; phylum Bacillota; class Bacilli; order Caryophanales; family Paenibacillaceae; genus Paenibacillus; species Paenibacillus sp. J22R98. Next base: position 206,274 of record NZ_JBXENW010000008.1, on the reverse strand, counting down.
GGCATGCATCTCTGCATCGATGGTTTGATCAGACTGCAGGCCGCTGGACTGCGCGAGATAGCCGATGGTTGTTTCTTTGGATTTATAGATGGTACCGGAATCGGCAGACATCTCCCCGGCGATAATACGAAGCAGCGTCGATTTGCCTGCGCCGTTGACACCGACCAGCCCAACCCGCTCACGAGGCTGCACTTGGAAGGTGATGGACGAGAGCACACTGCTAACTCCGTAGCTTTTGGATATATCGGATACTTGAAGAAGCATGATACGTGAAACCTCCAAATAAGTTGAATTCCTATACGTTTTAGTGTACATGAAAAAGACGCATAACGCGACAATGTTCACGCCTCCGGGCACCAATTTGGGATGCCTTTGCCTTATTGGCGAAATCTGGGCAACAGTGGTAAACTAAATAACAACTATGACTGAAACTTACGCCATTGCGGCCAATAAGAGGCAAAGCGGTGACCATGAATGAGTCAATCGGAGAAGAAAACAGCCCGGCTGTCAGCGACTAAGAAACGCGACGGCTACCCTGAACAGCTGCGTTTGGCCTGGTCCGATACGGCCTGTCAGCGAGCGGTAGAATGGCTGCAGGCAAGACCGGGCAAGGTGGTCTGCAGTGTAATGGTTTATGTTCCTTTTCGCTCGGAGCTCGACCCCACCCTACTCATCGAGTGGTGCTGGCGCAAAGGAATCGAAGTTGCCGCACCGAGGTGCATTCAAGCGAGCCGAGGGATGGAGCTATACCGGCTGCGAGCCTGGGATGAACTTATGCCCGGCGCTTATGGCATTAAGGAACCTGATCCTCAGGCAGCACAGCGCTGCGAACCGGATTTTATGCCGGACATTGTGTTCGTACCGGGACTTGCATTTGATAAACGCGGCGGTCGATTAGGTTATGGAGGCGGTTATTATGACCGGTTCCATGAGCTGATGAGAGGGCTTGCGGCTGCGTCCGGCAGACCGATGCCCGAGTGGATCGGTTTAGGATATGAGGCCCAGTGGGTGGAGGATGATACTCCTATTCCTATGGATGAGCATGATGCCTATGTGGATGCAGTCATTACTGAACAAGGGCTAACAAGGAGGCGCTAGGCGCGTGGATTTGACGCATTTCAACGAACAAGGGCGCGCTCGGATGGTGGATGTGTCCGATAAGGAGATCACTTCCCGCATCGCTGTCGCGCGTACAACGGTTACGATGGCGCCGGATACATTATCTCGCATCAAAGCGGGCACAATCGGCAAGGGAGATGTGCTGGCCGTTGCGCAGGTGGCCGGCATCATGGCGGCGAAGAATACTGCGAACTGGATTCCGATGTGTCATCCGCTTCCGCTGACCGGCGTTAACCTGGCTTTCGCAGATAATGGCAAGGATGAGCTGTACATAGAAGGAACGGTTAAGACCACCGGCAAAACCGGTGTGGAAATGGAAGCTCTAACGGCCGTTTCGGCGGCTGCGCTGACCGTGTACGATATGTGCAAGGCGCTGCAGAAGGATATGGTGATCGGGCCAACCATGCTGACAGAGAAGAGCGGCGGCAAGAACGGCGATTATAAGCGATAAAATCGATAGAGCATGAAACGATGCACCGAGTACAGCGCGGAGCGGGCGGAATCGTTGTGCAGAAGCGTCAGCGATCGCCTTTGTCCCCCGGATTATAACCGATACATCGGTTATACAATCAAATAAATCCGGGGGACAACAGCGATCGGAACAATGATCCGTACGCGCAGCGTAGTACTCCACAGTGTATAACGTTAATGGCATTTAGGTTTCATGCTGTACATGACATATCTTTTTCGAAAATGTGAACGGGGGAGAAGCTCATGCGGTGGAAAGTGGCGTTGTTGACAGCCAGCGACAAAGGATCGCGCGGCGAGCGGGAAGATACCAGTGCACAGGTCATTCGGGAACTGGTGGAAGAGGAGCTTAGCGGCGAAATTGTCGATTACCGGATTGTACCTGACGAACAGGATGAAATCATGGCTGCTCTTATAGAAATGACGGATTATTTTCAAGCGGATCTCGTGATTACGACAGGCGGAACGGGACTTGCTCCGCGCGATCTGACACCGGAAGCCACGATGAAGGTCATTGACCGTTTCGTGCCGGGACTTGCAGAAGCGATGCGCATGGGTGCTATGCAGCGTACACGACGGGCGATGCTCTCGCGCGGTGTTTGCGGCATTCGCGGCCGCTCGCTCATCATCAACTTGCCGGGCAGTCCCAAAGGTGTGCATGAGAATCTGATGGCGATTATGGACCAGCTGCCTCACGCGCTCAACATCCTCTCGGGACGAATGGGGGAGCACAACGAATGACGAAGCCGAAGAGTGGAACGATTCTCAAGGAAGTGCCGGTTCAAGAAGCGATCGGCTTGCGGCTCGCTCATGATTTAACTCAAATTATTCCCGGGCAATTTAAAGGCAGATTGTTTAAAAAGGGACATGTTATTGAAGAGAATGACATTTCGAAGCTCCTTGATATAGGCAAGGAGCATATTTATATTATGGAGCTTGGCGAAGGTGAGCTTCATGAAGACGATGCAGCGAAGCGAATGGCGGCAGCGCTTCAGAGTGAAGGTCTGCAGCTATCAGAGCCCCATGAAGGTAAGGTAGCGGTAAAGTCAGCGCTTGATGTGCCTGCTATAACGGAGATCGATCCGGCAATCGTTCACGCAATTAATGATTTAGGCGAAATCGCTTTGGCTACGCTGCGTACGAATGCGGTCGTAATGCCCGGCGGTCAGCTAGCCGCGACACGGGTCATCCCGCTCGTCGTGCCGGAGGCGAAAGTACAGGCGGTGGAGGAGCTGATCAGCAGCTACCGCGCGCAGCATGAAGGGCAATCGCCGCTGCGTCTCAAGCCGCTGCGCAAGTTTAGAATTGGACTGTTAACGACAGGCGGCGAGGTGTTCTCCGGCCGTATTGAAGATAAGTTCGGGCCAGCTGTCAGACGCATCGTGGAGTCGCTCGGTTCCCAAGTTATGGAGCAGCGTTTTGCACCGGACGAACGCCATATAATTGTCAAGGAAATACACTACTTGCTGCAGCAGTCCTATGATATGATAGTGGTAACGGGCGGGATGTCAGTGGATCCAGATGACCGTACGCCTGCAGCAATTGCAGAGTCCGGTGCACAGATTGTCAGCTACGGAACACCGATGCTTCCGGGATCGATGCTGCTTATGGGCTATTTGAACGGCGTTCCCATTATGGGGCTCCCAGGCTGCGTCATGCATGATCCTTATACTTCGTTTAATGTGTTACTACCGCGTGTCTTGGCAGGCGATATCATCACCAGAGAGGACATTGTCTCCATGGGATACGGCGGCTTAAACAGCTGCTAATCCGATGATGTGAGAGATGTACCCGGGCGAAGCGTATTATTTCTTTCTGCTCGTATAAGCGAGCGGGATTCCGTGTATGTATAACTCGACATGTAAAGGAGGCTACCAACGATGTTTAGTGGAATTGGCGTAACAGGATTTCTACTTATTGCACTTGTCGCTTTGTTGTTGTTCGGACCGAATAAGCTGCCTGAGCTCGGACGCGCTTTCGGGCGTACGTTGAAGGAATTTAAAGCCGGTGCGAAAGAAATCATGGAAGACGATGATGATCGCAACCGCAAGCCAGTGAGTCGGGTTGAAGTTAACCGCGATGAGCAAAAAGACGAAAAGCGGCTCCCAGAGTAAGTGGGGCCCGCTTTTTTTATGATTGATGACTACTGCCCGAGATAGGGCGGCGGTACAAGCTGTTTTCAGGCGTGAGAAGAGGTGAGCATTGCAGTGGTTGAGAAAGATGAAGCGGCCGAGAAGGAATCGGCGCGCGGCGATCAGTTAATGACCTTGTTCGATCATATCGGCGAGCTAAGACGCAGAATTATTATCATTCTGGTCATCCTCGTCATTGGGATGGTTATCGGGCTCTTTTTGGCCAATCCGGTTTATAAATTTTTGCTGGACCAAGAACCGGTTAAGGGCATGAAATTCTATGCCTTCTCCTTGTGGGACGGTATTGGCATGTATATGAAATTTGCCCTTGTCATTGCCCTTATCTTTGCATTGCCGGCAGCGGCTTATCAGTTATGGGCTTTCGTTCGGCCTGCACTTGGTCGCAAGGAACAGCGTGCGGCGCTTTTGTTTGTCCCATTCGTGCTGATTATGTTCTTAATCGGCTTAACCTTTTCTTATTATGTAGTGTTCCCGATGGCGTTTAATTTTACGACCGATGTGGCGAAGCACCTGAACCTGGAAGAGAACTACGGGATCATTCAATACTTCACGTTTCTGTTTAACATCCTTATTCCGATTTCGCTGCTCTTCGAGCTGCCGATCGTCATTATGTTTCTGACGCAGCTGCGCATCGTGAACCCGAAGCGACTTAAGAAAATGAGACGTCTGGCGTATTTCTTATTGATCATCGTCGGAATCGTCGTGACGCCGCCGGATTTCATATCCGATTCCTTAGTGGCTGTCCCGCTTATTCTGCTCTATGAAATCAGCGTGATGCTCTCGAGTGTCGTCTATCGGAAACAGTTGAAGGCTGCTCAGGCTTGGGAAGAAGAATACGGAGAGAATTAGGAAAGTCGGCGAAAGCCGGCTTTTTTGGCGTCTTGTACATGGATGATGGCCGCATTCCTCCAGGAATGGAATGTAAAAATCATATAAATTGAGTGCGAGAGACTTGAAATCTGCAATCAAAATCGGTATTATTAGAAATGTTATTAGCACTTGATGATTGTGAGTGCTAACGGGACAAACAATTTGCAGCATTAATATCAAAAGGAGGCTATTTTTCATGATCAGACCTTTGGGTGAGCGCGTATTGATCGAACCAATCGCGAAAGAAGAAACGACTGCTAGCGGCATTTTGTTGCCGGAAACAGCTAAAGAAAAGCCGCAAGAAGGCAAAGTAATCGCTGTAGGCAGCGGAGCGGTTAAGGACGGCGTACGTATTGCGCTTGAAGTTAAGGAAGGCGACCGCGTATTGTTCTCCAAATATGCAGGTACCGAAGTGAAATACGAAGGTAAAGAGCTTTTGATTATGAAAGAAAGCGACATTCACGCGATCCTGGGTTAAGCCTTCGTGCTGACTCCACATACATGTAACGCTTTTTACTTAAACTAATGATTAACTGGGAGGTTATCTACGATGGCGAAGGAAATTAAATTCGGCGAAGACGCTCGTCGCGCAATGCTGCGCGGTGTTGATGCACTTGCAAATGCCGTTAAGGTTACACTTGGTCCTAAAGGCCGCAACGTGGTGCTTGAGAAGAAATTCGGCAGCCCATTGATCACGAACGATGGTGTTTCCATCGCGAAAGAAATCGAGCTTGACGATGCATTCGAGAACATGGGTGCTCAGCTCGTTAAAGAAGTAGCTACTAAAACGAACGATGTTGCCGGTGACGGTACAACTACAGCTACCGTTCTTGCACAAGCGATGATTCGCGAAGGCTTGAAAAACGTAACTGCAGGCGCTAACCCGATGGTTATCCGCAAAGGTATCGAGAAAGCAGTTCGTGCAGCGGTTGAAGAGCTTAAAGCGATTGCTAAGCCAATCGAAAGCCAACAATCGATCGCGCAAGTTGCTTCGATCTCTTCCGCTGACGACGAAGTCGGCCAATTGATCGCAGAAGCGATGCAAAAAGTCGGCAACGACGGCGTTATCACTGTTGAAGAATCCAAAGGCTTCGTAACGGAGCTTGAAGTGGTTGAAGGTATGCAGTTTGACCGCGGTTACCTCTCCCCTTACATGATCACAGATACAGATAAAATGGAAGCTGTCCTGGACAACCCATTCATTCTGATCACGGATAAAAAAATCTCCAACATTCAAGAGATCCTTCCGGTTCTTGAGAAAGTTGTACAATCCGGCAAGCAATTGCTGATCATCGCTGAAGACGTTGAAGGCGAAGCATTGGCAACATTGCTCGTTAACCGTCTGCGCGGTACATTCACTTGCGTAGCTGTTAAAGCTCCTGGCTTCGGCGACCGTCGTAAAGCAATGCTTGGCGATATCGCTGCTCTTACAGGCGGCCAAGTGATCACAGAAGAGCTGGGCCTTGAGCTTAAAGCTACTACTGTTGACCAACTGGGTACAGCTCGTCAAATCCGTGTTACGAAAGAAAACACAATCCTTGTTGATGGTGCTGGCGACAAGAAAGACATCGACGTTCGTATCGGCCAAATCCGTGCGCAGCTGGAAGAAACAACTTCCGACTTCGACCGTGAGAAGCTGCAAGAGCGTCTTGCTAAACTTGCTGGCGGCGTAGCTGTCATCAAAGTTGGCGCAGCGACCGAAACGGAATTGAAAGAGCGCAAACTGCGCATCGAAGATGCTTTGAACTCCACTCGCGCAGCAGTGGAAGAAGGTATCGTATCCGGTGGTGGTACTGCACTCGTGAACGTATACGCAGCAGTTGCAGCAGTTAATGCTGTAGGAGACGAGAAAACAGGCGTAAACATCGTGCTTCGCGCGTTGGAAGAGCCAGTTCGCACAATTGCAGCTAACGCGGGTCAAGAAGGCTCCGTTATCGTGGAGCGTCTGAAAAAAGAAGCAATCGGCATCGGCTACAACGCAGCTACTGGCGAGTGGGTTAACATGTTCGATGCAGGTATCGTTGACCCTGCAAAAGTAACACGTTCCGCACTTCAAAACGCAGCATCCGTTGCAGCTATGTTCCTGACAACTGAGGCTGTAGTAGCTGACAAACCGGAAAAAGACAAACCAGGCATGCCTGACATGGGCGGCATGGGTGGCATGGGCGGAATGGGCGGCATGATGTAATTCATGCCCTTAGCCCTTGATTTATAAGGGTTTTAAGGTGTCGGGGTATTCTGAGGGTAACTAAAGGGTATCATCGGCAGCAAATAGAGGCTTCTCATGAGTTCATTGAACTTATGGGAGGCCTCTTTTTTCGTTGATGCCGAGAAAGGCTCGGCCAAGATCTCTTAAAATTGTAGAGTAAACATGATATGGCACCTATGAGGCGTCTTTTTCAGCTTTTGCTAAACTGAAGACTCCGCACTAACTCGGTTTAATTTACGGTGACTTTTTATTCATCTCCATATAATTTACCCCCCACTCGAACATCTTATTTAAAATCGAGCTTAGACTCTCCCCGAACTCGGTAAGGGAATACTCAACCTTGGGAGGGACTACCGGATATACCTCGCGATGAATTAAGCCATCAAGTTCAAGCTCCCGAAGCTGCTGCGTGAGCATTTTTTCGGTAATGGAGGGAATTAGTTTCTTTAATTCGCCGAATCTCAACGTTTGTTCTCTCAAACGCCATAGCAGCAATGGTTTCCACTTGCCGCCGATCGCATCAATCGTGGCTTCTACAGGACAAGTGAATTCTTTATCTTTCATGTTCGATCACCTCATACTTACTTTTTGGTTAGTACCATACAAAAAAGTCGGTACTTCAATTTTATACTGGTTACAATCATAATGAAAGTGTAATTAAAACAACCAATGTGAGGAGCTAATATAAATGAGTGCAGATATCTTAGTAATTGGAGCTACAGGAACAACAGGCAGGGAATTGGTGAAACTTCTGGCGAAGAACGGCCATAAAACGCGTGTTACCGTTCGTTCGACAAGCAACACAAGCGAACTGCAATCATTGGAAGTCGAATTGGTACAAGCCGACTTGAATGATGTGGACTCATTGGTACATGCCATGAAAGGCATCCGAAAAGTTTACTTTGCAACACCGCTTGTTCCGAATATGGTGGAGCTTTCTTCTTCGATTATTCGTGCCGCTAAACAAGCCGGCGTGAAACATCTTGTAAAGTTATCCGGTGGCGGGTCTGAAATGGATACATTGGCCAAGTGGCATAGAGCTGCCGAGAAAGAAGTAGAGCAGTCGGGTATAGCTTATACATTCTTACAGGCAAATACTTTTATGCAAAACTTAGTTAAGTTTAGCTCCTATACGATTCGTAATCAGAGAGCCTTGTATGAACCGCATGGCGAAGGGAAATCGGCTTACATCGATGCGCGAGATATTGCCCGGGTTGCTTATCATGTCTTAACGGAGGAAGGCCACGAAAACAAGGCTTATTACTTGTCTGGTCCGGAAGCACTCTCCGGCTCAGAGATTGCAGATTTTCTTTCTTCGGTAGCCGGAAAAACAATTAAGTACGTTGATGTACCGGTAGAGGCTTATCGCGCTTCGATGCAAAAAGTAGGCATGCCTGCTGAAATTATCGAGGGCTTGTTAGAGCATTATCAAATGGTGAAGCAAGGATACACAGCAAAAGTATCCAGTGCGGTAGAAGAAATTACCGGTCGTAAAGCAACCTCGTTTGAGGCTTTTGCTCAAGCAAATAAGGAAGCATTTATCGGATAAAATTGTAAGTGAGAAGTATAGAGGGCTGTCCCTAATAATCAAAGGCAATATGGATAGCCCTTCGATTTAGGTCCCCGTTGAGAAGAAAAGAAATGGGTACACTACAGTTAAAGCAAAGGGCAATAATAGATTCGTCAATCGGACAACGAGAGGAATTTATTCAATGATAACAACAGCTGATAAACCCGCATTCTCAATCAAATCGATCATTGCCCCATTGCTTGCCGTAATGATTGGAATGATTATGGTGCTCTTGGATACCACGGTCATTAACGTTGCAGTACCTACTTTAGAAAAGTACTTCAATAGTTCTTTAGAATCCATTCGTTGGGCGATTACCGGCTACACGCTTGCGTTAGCTACTGTGATCCCTTTAGCTGGATGGATGACTGATAAATTTGGAGCTAAACAAATTTTTCTCATCACAATTGCTTTTTTTATGATTGGATCTGTACTCTGTACGTTGGCTCAAACGCCTGCACAGCTTGTGTTTTACCGCATCTTACAGGGTTTGGGCGGTGGAATGGTAGCACCTATCGGTATGGCATTGGCGTTTAGGCTGGCACCTCCTGAAAAGAAGGGGGCTGTAATGGGAGTTCTTGGAATACCGATGCTGGTTGCTCCTGCTACAGGCCCGTTAATTTCAGGTTGGTTGATTGGCATTGGATCTTGGCATTGGATCTTCTTTATTAATATTCCAATCGGCATTGCAGCTATTGTTATAGGCATTCAATATTTACCGAAAATTGAGCGTCATAAGACGGCGACATTGGATGTCTTAGGCATGATTCTTGGCCCAATTGCCTTTACCATGCTTACTTATGGAGTAAGTGAAGGCGGGAGTGATTGGAGTTCTACTAAAGCTATAACTGGACTAGCCATCGGTGGCGTTGCCCTAATCCTATTCATTATTGCAGAGTTACGACATAAGCAGCCTCTACTCGAATTGCGTGTATTTAAATCATTCGATTTTATTCGGGGGATTGTGCTATCTTGGCTTTTACAAATTTCCATGTTCGTATCTGTTCTGTTGCTCCCCTTATATCAACAAGGAGTATTAGGTAGAACACCGCTCGTAAGCGCGTCAATCGCTCTCCCTAGTTCGCTGGGGGCTCTGATTTTTTCGCCTATATCGGGGAAGTTGGCTGACAAATTTGGCGCAAGGCCACTAGCCGTTACAGGTTTGAGCTTTGTGTCCGTTGCGATATTACTTCTTTCCAGGGTCACAATCCACACCCCGCCAATTGGATTAATGATTCCCATGTTTTTGATGGGAAGCGGGATGGGTTTATCGATGATGACGATTAACACGCATGTGCTGCAATCAGCTCCGCGCAATCTGATAAGCCGAGTAACACCACTGACTTCAGCAACACAACAAGTAGTCGTTTCGTTTGCAATAGCTGCCTTTACGGGATATTTAACTTCACGAATTGGGACACGTATGGTAGAAGCCGGGCCGAGCGCCGATAAATTGAGGGAGTCTGCTCTTGCATTCGGTGACACCTACTTTATCATCGCTTGGTTTGCGATTTGTGGCGTGGTGCTTGCATTATTCCTTCGCAGGCCCGCTCGGCAGGCTAAGTAAAATATCCACAAGTTCCTTCAACAGAATTAAACAACGCATTTCGAAGCTTCTTACCTAGATGGGATAAGCTCATGAGGCTACTTTATCATCGCATGTTTGCTAATTTATTTATTTAAATAAAAAAAACTTGCATCAGTGAGAAGAGGAGAAATGAAACCATGGATATCTCGAAACAAGTAGCTTTAGTCACCGGCGCCAATCGCGGTCTTGGAAATCAGTTGGCTCAAGAGCTTTTGGCCAGAGGAGCAAAAGTGTATGCCGGAGCCAGGAACCCGGCTTCCGTTGATTTACCAGGTGCCCATCCTTTGCAGCTTGATATTACTGATCCGAATTCGATTGTTTCGGCCGCGAAGGCTGCAGGGGACATCACCGTTCTAATCAACAATGCCGGTTCTGACACGGACGCTTCCTTCCTAACAGGTGAGCTTGAAGAAATTCGCATGGTATTCGATACACACGTTTTTGGAACGTTAGCGACGATTCGAGCGTTCGCTCCGTTGATCGAGAAGAACGGCGGCGGCACTATCCTTAATATTTTGTCCGTACTTTCGTGGGTTAGCAGCGAAAGACATGGCCCTTATTCCTCGGCAAAATCAGCTGAATGGAGTTTAACCAATTCCTTACGCTTGAGTTTAGCGCCTAAAAACATCAAAGTAGCAGGTTTGCATGTTGGTTATATGGATACGGACATGGTAGCTAACATCCAAGCCCCTAAGTCCGATCCAAAGGATATAGCGCGAATCGCCATAGACGGAATCGAAGCTGAGAGTTATGAAATTCTCGCTGATGAAATGAGCCGGAACGTACAAAAAGGGCTTGCCGGAGGAGTGGCAGCGTTGTATGCCAAATTGTTTCAGTAGCAGACGTGCCTCTTATATGTAACCGTTGGTAACGCTTAAAGCTGAGGCTTCGAACGAGTTCTCCGAACTTTTTCGAAGCCTCTTTTTTGCGGTCAAAGACCGTTTGACCACATGTTGACCACAGGTGTAAAAAGAGACCTCTCTGAATCTGTTGAGAGGTCTCTTTTTCAAGTAGGGATAATTAATAACAATGCAAATAATTAATTAATAATATGATGAGCAACCTTTACAATACACCTGATTTGGATTCGCATACATATCTATTACTGTCTTAAATTTGTACATTACTATATTTTAAGGGGCGAAACCTTAATATTAATAAAAAGGATAGTAACACTATCGTTAACAGTTTAAGAGCATTGTTAAGTAGCTATATTAAACTTTTCGAGAAATGAGTAGGTAGTTTCCAGGATGCTCCTGGTTCTGCCAACCGGAGGTGAGGAGAACATAAGAGGCTAAAGAAAGATGCTGCTGCCGTTCCGTCTAAGCAAAACGTGAGATCTGATCTTATCGACATAATTGAAGGAGAAATGAAAATAATGCAAAGAAAAAAATGGTTAGCTGTGTTGCTGCTTGTAACTTCAACCGCTAACCTGATTGGCGTTAAGGCTTTCGCAGCTGAAGGTGATTCCGTTTCCGCGCAAGATCAGATTGTCCATGTCATTAGAAACGAGAAAGTTTCCTCCGGCATTAATTTTACCTCTGAAGATATCAACGATTATTATGGTACCGGTAGTCGGGTCGTTGTAAACAGACTGAACATCGATCCGTCCGATCCGCATACAAGAATTATTACTAGTAAAGCTTTCGATACCATTAATGCCGTGCAAACCGTCGGTGATATGGCATATCGGGAAATCCTGAGAGGCAACCCGGTCGTTGCGGGAATCGATGGCGATTTTTACGATATTCAAGATGCGGCCTCTGGGATTCCGGATGGTTTGATCGTGAAGGATGGCGAATTGCTTACAAGCCAAAACCAGAAAGAAGATCCTAGCAGCAGTGGCTATCGTGCAAGCTTTTATATGGACGATGCAAATAAGCCCCATATTAATCAAGTCAGCTCAAAAGGAACAATTTCTATTGGCGAAACCGCCAATTACGATGTGAACTTGTTCAATCGAAACTCGGGCTTTTTCGACAAAACTAACAACGTGGCCATCAACGCTTTGGTCATCCAAACAAGCGCCATTACAAGAACGAATAAAATGACACATGTCTATAAAGAGGACCAAGGCATTTCTGCGTATGCGCTGATCCGCGTTGATCATTTCAACGGCAAAGTATTTCCTGGACAGAAATACACGGGTACCATCGTGAATGTAACCGATACGGAAGGCTTCGATATTCCGGAAGACTGCGTCGTATTGGAAGGCTACGGGACGCAGAAGCAACTCGTCCAGTCCTTGCAAAAAGATACGAAAGTAAGCTTTCAATATGATTTATATGCAGGTAAAGATGCACAGAACAATCTGATCAAAAACAACAATATCGTGACATCGATTAGCTCTAACAAGTGGCTTGTACGCGACGGCGGAGTGCTGTTGGACGGTGATCCGGCTCCTAACGGACGTACGGCATTGGGTCTTAAGGCAGACGGAACAGTCATCGCAGTTACCGTGGACAAGCCTAGTGCCAATTATACGGACAGCACGGGTTCCAATATTCCGAACCTTGCGAAATATATGAAGGATGCGGGAGCCATCGATGCGGTGAATATGGACGGCGGCGGCTCAACCGAGATGATCATTCGCGAAGCCGGGACAGATCATCCAACCACTGTTAACCATCCTAGCGACGGCCAATCAAGGCTCGTTTCCAGTTCCTTGTTATTCGTCAGCACGGCTACGAAAGGCACGACGGTTGGCAATGTTGTCGTAGATAAGAACACGACGCTTTTGCAGGGTTCTAAATCCGACTTTTCGATCAGATTGACGGATGAATTCGGCAACCCGATTGACAAAGGCAATCGTTCCGTCAAATGGGAGACAACACTCGGAAGCATCGACGAGAACGGTCATTATATCGCGAATGCCGAAACCGGAACCGGTGAAGTAACGGCAACGGTCGACGGCGTGAAGGGCAGCGCGAAGGTGACGGTCGTGGATGCGGCTTCCGTGGCTTCTGTTGCTTTGACGAGCACCAACGTGGTTATGAACAATAACGCGAAGAAGCAGTTCGGGTTTGTAGCTTCCGATGCAACCGGCGGTCAGGTCTACATTGACCCATCCGTGGCTGCGTGGAGCCTTTCCGGCAGTATCGGTACCGTGAGCGAGAGTGGATTGGTTACTTCCAACGATAGTAACGGAACGGCAACGCTAACGGTAACGGTAGCAGGAAAAACGTTAACAACCTTAGTTACGGTCGGCATTAAAGAGCAGATGATTGACGATTTTGAGAAGTATCCGATTGAGGGCTACCATCTTAGCGGAATCGGGTACGGAAGTGTTTCCCAATATGCAGGAAGTGCCGGGAGCAGCCCGTACTTGAGCTTCTCCACGACGATTAAGCATTCGGGAAGCCGGAGCTTCAAAATGGATTATGACCTTAACAAGTGGACAAACAAAAATTCAAATGGGACATTGAACTGGATCCCGCATTGGTATACGGGCACGAAATGGCCGGATTCTCTTGCGGCGGAGATGGATACGACTTATAAGACCGATGTATATCCGAAAAAATTCGGTATTTGGGTATACGGTGACGGCAAGGCTCCGTGGTTACGGGTGTTTTTCCAAGACGGCACCGGCGCGAACAAACAGTTGGACCTCACCACGGAAAACGACGACGTCAACTGGGTAGGTTGGAAGTATATCGAACTTCCGATTCCTGAGGGCTGGAAGTTGCCGATCCGTCTTAACTATCTGTACATGGTTGAGACGCTTAAATCGAAACCGGCTTATTCCGGTTCGGTATATTTCGATGATATGAAATTCATCTATACGGACGAAGTTACGGATACAAGCGGTCCGGAGTTTACGGAAACAAGCCCATCGTCGGATGGACTATACAGTAATACCCTTGATTTCTCGACTACGGTTTCCGATAGTCTCTCTGGGGTAGATGAAAGCAAAATTACCGTTAAGGTCAATGGTTCGGCTCAAGCGTATACATTTGACAAAAATACGGGGCGTCTGTCCTTTACATTGAAAGATCTGCCAGAGGGGGACTACAACGTATATGTAGATGCCTACGATAAGGCCGGTAATCAGTCCGTACCGTATATTGACAAGACTTATCACGTGGACCTGACTCCGGATATCTTGGCTCCGACGATGACTGACGTTACACCAACGAAAGACGTCAAAATCAAAACGCCAACGCCAAGAGTTACGTTCAAGCTGCTGGATAACAAATCGCAGGTTGATCCAAAGAGCATTTCCGTTAAAATGAACGAGATGGACTTGCCGGTTTATTACGATGCGTTGACAGGATGGGGCTATGCCGAGCCGGAAAGCGATTTGGCTAACGGGAATTACACGTTAACGATCAATGCCAAAGATAAAGCCGGCAATGTAATGCCTACGTATACGGATCAGTTGGTTTTGCAAGCTATTCCTCAACCTGTTGACGGAGATAACTTCAGCATATCGATTATTCCGGATACGCACGATAGCCCATTCCAACAGAAACTGTTTGCCCGTGCGGAAGCGGACGATACGTCGCTTGTCATTCACACGGGAGATATCGTGGACGATGGATCTCAGAAGCAATATGACGACGCGGAAAATGATTTGAAAGCATTCAAAGACAAACCGTATTTCGTTTTGGCGGGGAACCATGAAGCCTTCCAGAATACGTTGGATATCTTCTATAAGAAATTCGGTTCGCCGACTCAACACTTTGATTTTGGCAATACGCTGGTTATCATGCTCAATACGGCGTATATCCAAAGCCTAACCCTGTCCGATTCGACGCAGCTCCACTGGTTGGAAGAGGTGTTAGCTAAGAACAAAAAGCCTAATGTCCTTGTGACGAGCCACGTTATTACTCGGGATTCTTTCGGCACCAAACATGAAATGGATCCGGTGGATGCAAGTAAATTAGAGTCCATATTAAGCCAATATAAAGCTCAACACCCGAGCTCGGGAGTTTACACCGTATTCGGGCACCTTCATACCCTTCAAAGCTGGGACGTTGGCGGCGTGAAGTACATTATTAACGGGAATGGCGCCAACAAAACCTACGTTACGCATGGAGAAGGAGATATACTGGGCAGCGGCACAATCTCGATTGTTAATGGCAAAATGAAATATTCGTATGATCCGCTTGTGACGAATGTCTTTGTCAAAAACGATGCGATCATTTCCGGCAAAATGAAGGCTGTCATCGGCTCCAAAGTCCAATTGGATTTGTTTGGCGACTTCAGATTGTATCCAGCCAACTACATGACTCAAATCAATAACCACAACGGTCTTGTCGGAATCGACTGGAAGTCCAGCAACGAAGCTGTCGTTTCGATTGATGAAAACGGCGTAATCAATTCTAAGGCTGCCGGAACGGCAACGATCACTGCGACTTCCGGCGGAAAAAGCAACTCTATTACGGTTGACACTGTAAGCCCGACGGAAGTAAAGCCGGTGAAGCTCGAGATGTCAGTAGCCCCTACAGCCGTGATGGGCCAGCTAGTCATTCCGACGGTCAAAGCTACAGACGCTTACGGCTCGGTTTACGCGCTCAATCTGAAAGATGTTTCCTTCAGCTTTAAAAACGGCAATGTCATCAAAACAGACGCAGGCGATCTGGTGGCGAGCAAGATCGGCGATGAAGAGATTACTGCGGAATTCGGCGGGCTGAAAGCAGTAGCCCAACTGGATGTTATTTCGCCGCCGCCTGTCAGTGGGCCAGGCCAACAACCTGTTATCCCTGATCAAGGCCAAAATATCGACATCACGAAGGATAGCGTTGTGCCGTCCAACCTCTTCGCCGAACTTGGCCAAACCAAGGACGGTACGTTGACGTTTGCGGGCAGCAACTATACGTGGACGATCCATGCGGCTGATCTAACGAATCCGACTGTCGCGGAAAAGCTCGACTTGGGCGTGAAGCTCGCTCAGCAGGCTCCCGTTGGGAAGATCGAAACGCCGGTGCAAGTGAATTCGGATAAGGTCGTGCTCGGGCTTTCGCTGAATCATAACGGTAAGCTGCCTGGTAAGATGACGCTGGACGTACCGGCAGGACTCGAACGCGCAGGTAAGAAATTGTTCTTCTATGCCGTTAAATCTTCGGAGGACGCTCCGACGCTGCTTTCCGAACTGACCGTTAACGATAAGGGACAAGTTTCGATCCCGTTCGTCTCAGCGGATTCCGCGGAATACGTGTTGACGACGCAAAAAGTCGTTGATTTCAAGGATGCGGACCATCATTGGGCGAAATCCGACATTTATTATCTTGTAGGTAAAGACATTATCAACGGCGTAAGTGAGAATCAATTCTCGCCGAATAACGAAATCTCACGAGGTGAATTTGTTAAAATCATCGCTATTGCGGCAGGGGCGGATTTGACAAAGTACACGAGCACGCCTTTCAATGACGTGAAGCCGACGGATTGGTTCTCGCCGTACGTCGCCTGGGCGCAAGCGAATAAGGTTGTATCCGGCGTAGATGCGGATTCCTTCGCGCCGAACGCCAAAATCACTAGGGAACAAATGGCGGTAATCCTCGTTCGTCTCACTGAAGTGCTCGGTTATGAGTTGAAGCAGCAAGTGGCACTGGTTCATTTTAAGGACGAGTCGAAGATTTCCTCCTTCGCTGTAGATGCCGTGAAGAAGGTACAGCAAGCCGGCATCATCCAAGGCAAGCCGAACAACCTGTTTGCGGCGAACCAAAGCGCGACCAGAGGCGAGGCGGCGAAGATGCTGACGATTCTTCTTAAGGCAATGGATAACAAGTAAGAGTACAGTATTGCGTTCGGACCGCTACCCGTTATGGGTAGCGGTTTCTATGCGCTTGGCATCCCGTCTAGCGAACCGTAGTGGCCTTATTTGACGGTTTTTCGGCAGTTGGGAGTCGATTTTCTCGAAATAAGACCCGTATGGTTCGTTAGATTTTCAGAGACCCGGAATCCAGCCCAATAAGGCCTGTATGGTTCGTTAGCATTACGCAAGACTACTTCCTTCCCAAGGAGGTAGTCTTTTTTATGAATATCGAGTACAATTCCCATGACTAGTATGGAAAAAAGCGATCTAAAAAGGGCGTGAAATGCACCGTGTTGGAAACGGAATCTACACTCCGGCAGCCTTCTTTTACGAAGTTTTGGGTATCGCGAACGTTATCCTCGACTTCCTTCCAGATGCTTTCGGTTGCGATTGGCTGGCAGATGTATGCGCTGACGCATGATGCATACAGCCTCGGGCTCGTGGGACTGGCACAGTTTCTGCCGATGATGCTGCTAACGTTGGTTGTCGGTCAAGTCGCGGATCGGTTCGACCGAAGGAAAATCGTTTTCTTGTGCCAAATTATCGAAAGTGCTATCGCAGCGCTGCTGCTTGTCGGGAACTTAGCTGGATGGTTAGGGCGAAATGAAATCCTGGTGGCTGCAGCCGTACTCGGTGCTTGCCGGGCATTCGAAGGGCCGTCGTCTTCATCGTTGCTCCCGATGCTGGTACCGAAAGAACTCATGCAGAAAGCGATTGCGTGGACAACCTCGACCGGACAAACCTCTCAGATTATAGGACCGACCCTAGGCGGTGTGCTTATTGCGGTGGGGCCGGTATTCGTCTATGTTACAGCAGCAGTTGCGCTATTCGTTGCGGGGATTCTTACTTTCCTCATCCGCATGGAGGGAGTCGTTAGGAAACCCGAGCCGGTGACGGCCAGCTCCATCTTCTCCGGCTTAGTCTTCGTCAGACGCAATCCCGTCATCTTGGGAACGATATCGCTTGACCTGTTTGCCGTTCTTCTAGGTGGCGCAACAGCGCTGCTGCCTATATTCGCGGAGGATATTTTACATACAGGTCCGCTAGGATTAGGGATAATGAGGACCGCTCCTGCTGTTGGTGCGCTGTTGATGTCCATTACACTCGTCTATTTCCCCTTGAGGAAAGCGCTCGGTCCGATTCTGTTCGGAGCACTCGGCGTTTTTGGATTAGCTACGATGCTCTTTGCGGTATCGACGAATTTGATCATCTCGCTGGTTGCCTTACTGCTTATTGGAGGTTCGGATGTCATCAGCGTGGTAATTCGTTCTTCTCTTGTGCAGCTGCAAACGCCGGATGAGATGAGGGGCCGCGTAAATGCGGTAAACTCGCTCTTCATCGGAACCTCCAATCAGCTGGGAGAGTTTGAGTCGGGCACGCTTGCCGGCATGGTTGGACCCGTTCCTGCCGCATTTATCGGAGGGATCGGAACCATCGTCGTAGCAGGCTTGTGGATGTTTCTGTTTCCGTCGCTTAGACGCCTGCGATCTTTATCTAATGAATAAGAGGCTTCTCACGGTCACGGCTTCCGATTGCTCCAAACATCCTTTAGCAATACCCCAACGAATAAGCCGGCCATTACGCTTAGGCCCAGAAGCTTTCCCGTGCCAAGCATGGCCGCCGAAACAGTGGGGCACGTTCCTGTAATCGCCCAACCCGTTCCAAACAGAGCGCCGCCCCAGATGTGATGCTTGCGGATCGGGAGTTTCGGTAGTTTAAGAGGACCACCCAGCAGCGTGCGCCATTTAAGCTTCGTTAACAGCCAGAGCAGAATCATCGATACGATGACGGACGAAGCCATGACGAGATAAATATAAGCATGCTTCATTAACAGTCCCTGATGGATGACATTGTAATCCGTAAATTGGGCCAGAGCGATTAAGAACCCAAAACATAGGCCAAATAAGAAACCCGTACGTTTCATAGAGCTCCTCCTGTTACAACATGCAAGATGAACGTTACGATTACGGCCACGCCGAAAAAAACAATTGTCGATACGATGCTGCCGGGAGATAACGTGGCTGTTCCACATAAGCCATGTCCGGATGTACATCCGCCTGCAGATCTGGCTCCGATCCCCATAAGCAGGCCGCCACTGAACAAAATAAGGATAAGAGCCTGTATCGGGAGCGATTCTCCCATTTTCCCGTAGTAGGAGGCAGGGCCCAAATCTCCACCCATCAAAGCTGCAGCTGCACCGCCCATCATAACGCCTAACAAGTACCATAGCCGCCATGCCTCTTTCATTGGGCGACCCAGGATCATGTCCGTAAGTTGAGCGTAAAATCCAGTTGCACCGAGTGGCTTATTTGATACCGCATACATGGCCGCCACCGTAATTCCAAATAAAGGGCCTAGGATGTACCACTCCGGATGGTTTAGAAATAAGGTCACGTATAAAACCCCCGATTCAACGTATTAATCCAGTGTATGCACTGAAAGGATAAGGCAATGCGGAGTAAGCTGTTTTTCGTGTACAATGAATACTAAGATTCTATATAGGAAGGAAATCATATATGAGTTATAACTATCAAGAAGACGAAATTATTGATTCCATTGAGCGATTGCGAGAGTTAGTCGGCGTTCCGCACGAGGCCGTTGTGAAGAAAACCATCGATCATATCGATGATCATGTCCGTGCCTATTTAGCAAAATGTCCGCTGTTCTTTCTATCAACCGCGAATGCCAAAGGCCAATGCGATGTATCGCCGCGCGGCGACCAGCCTGGGTTTGTGAAGGTATTGGATGACCATACATTAGCGTTTCCTGAGCGAATGGGAAACAGGCGCGTTGATTCGATGATGAATCTGCTGGAAAATCCGCGGCTCGGCATGATCTTCATTTTGCCTGGGATGAATGAGGTGCTCCGCATTAACGGAACTGCGCGAATGGTCTTTAACGAGACCTTGCAGCAGAGCATGGCACTGAATGGCAGACCTCCGCAATTCGCAGTTAAGGTAACCGTCGAGGAATGTTTCATTCATTGCCCGCGTGCGCTGAATACGTCGAGTGTATGGAAAACGGAATCGTGGCTGGAACGTGAGCAGTTCCCTGATATACAGCGGATATTCGAGGATCATATTACGAAGAACGGTTATGTAATAGAGAAGGACGAGAAGTAAAAGCAGGATATGAAGCCAGCTGGTTTGCGCTCTTTTATATGGGAGACACTAGAGTATAGGGGGAGGGATTCCAGCCTATGCTCTTTTCTGCATTAAAGCCCATGATTGTGAGCGTTGGAAAAGAAGCCTTCGACGATGAAGGCTATATTTTCGAGCCTAAATATGACGGTTGGCGTATGCTCATTCACAAGCAAAACGAACGTATTGAAGCCTACACGCGTTACGGAGTTCTTGTTACAGCCAAGTTCCCCGAATTGAAAGAAGCGGCCGCCGCGATCAAGGCCAAGTCGGCTATTTTGGATTGTGAAGGCATCTGTATGCGCGGGGGCCGGCCTGTGTTCGATGATTTTTTGCATCGCGGAAGACTAAGCCACTCTTCAAGAATTGCCCAAGCGACGCTCACTCATCCGGTAACCTTCGTGGCATTCGATATTTTATATACCGATCAAGAGCATATACATGAGCCATTGATGCACAGGAAGGAGCGTTTGGCCGAGGTGGTTTCCGATTCACCGGCTCTCACCAAAACCATGTTTATCGACGGGATGGGCAAAGCGCTATTCGCGATGACGAAGGAGAAAGGCTTGGAAGGTATTGTCGCGAAGCGGAAGGTCTCGAGCTATCAATTGAACCGGACATCGCCGGATTGGCTGAAAATCAAGCATTTCAAATCCATTGACACGGTCATTCTAGGCTATCGGACAGAACCATTCGCGCTAGTCCTCGGACTTCACTTTCGGACGATAAGAAACAAGCCGATAGGATCCGTTGAAGAGGGCATCAAGCCTGAAGAAAAGCAAGCTTTCTTGGCGATCGCAGAGCAGCTCCAGCAGCTCCATACCTCCGAGGATCAGAAAACAAAGTGGATCGAGCCGCGCCTGTGCTGCCGTATCGAGTACCAGGAGCGGACGGATATGCATCAGCTTAGTGTTACGATTTTCAGAGGATTCTTGCCCAATAAACGACCGGAGGATTGTGTCTGGGATTATGGGTAAGAAGTAAGAGAGTAGTCTTCTTCTGATCATTTGGGATATAATGGGTTGTAAAAAATCCAGTAGGGGGCTCAAGTGAGACAATGACAGATTTACTAAAGCTTTTCGGATGGCTATCGCTCGTAGGAGGGCTAATTATCGGTATTGTTGCAGGTAATGCAGACAATCCGCTCGTTGACTATGAACAGTCCTTTCGCTGGTTGGTAGCCATGTACTGGATCATTGGCGGAATAACGGCTTCCGTTGTTTTCTTCGCGGCCGGCAAAGTTATTGAACTTCTTGAAATCATTGCCCACAACAGCGGTGAAGTGGCGAAATATTCAATTCCAGCTGAGCATGTTAAACCGGCTTTGGGCACTTCAAAGATGAAGAGCCTGGATAAAATGAAAGACGATTATAAATTCAAATCGTTAGATTGATGCTGCGAATCGGATCGAGCTTCGTCCTGTTGATGGAGAACTGAAACAAAGAAGACTACTTCCTGATCTGGGAGGTAGTCTTCTTTGTTTCGAAATGAACTGTAGGATATTTTCAGGTTACAACGGTCGGCGTCTTCCTATGCACCTTGATAAACCAATTGGCTTTCTCCTCTTTCGGTTTGCAGAAGCCGCCCGTCATCTCTATGACTCGACCTGCTGCACGCAGCTGCTGATCGGTGCTTAACCAGGGGTAATCATGGGAATAATCATATTCTACTTCTTGGATGAAGCCTAAAAAGAATTTGCAGAGGTGATCTTGTTCGATGTATGCGAGCACTTTTGTAACATCCGAATAAAACAGCTCATCACTCGTGGAGTCTATTCAATTATATGCTGTAATCTAGTTGCTTGGGTATTATTGCTTTAGCGCTTCGTTCTAAATCAAGCAATCTTAAATATCGAAAGCGCAACCTCAATAACGATGAGAATCACGACGACCCACTCTACGAATAGCCCTCTAATGGAGTGGCTGATGGTCGAGAAACCCTCCATGATGTTGTATAACACGTCCGTTTTGCTTTTTAATATTTTGTACCGATCATTTAATTCGAAAAACTCCAGCATTTTATCGTAAAATTCGCCGGCTGTGCTGCTTGTCCAAGTAATATCAGGCTTATCCAAAATCATGATATACCCAAGGGTGTTATACTCATGCCGAATGATGGTTGCCATCGTCCGTGCGAGCTCCTTATTGCCGATTCTGAGTTTGCCCTTTTCCAATCGGTCGATCATGGTTTCGAGCTTGTCGTGGATCTTCCCGAGCTGCTCTTCTATTTTCTCCAGCGCTACCGATTTGGCTAGTATAGTGGATATTAACTCAGGGTAGAAAAGCTCATACTGGGGAACGACAACATATTCATCGGTAAGCACCATATTCTCAGCTTCCGCGGTATGAAGACTATAATCATCGGTGTAGCTGTCTGTGGCATCAAGGTCAATATTCGGCTCGAAAGAACGGATGAAGGTGAAAAAACGGAGTATCTCATCGCGGTGCTGGTGATTAATAAAAACGACGCTGCCAAAGGAGAAAACGAGCACCTGCTGCGAGGCATCGACTTGGCGCTGGAGAATCGATTCCAAGATGCTGTCTCTCAGGATTAGCGGTTCTTCCCATGTGTATTTCTTAGGAATGCCGCATCGGATGGCTATTTTGTTCAAATCAATTTCATTCGTAATTGCAAATGCTCGAAATGAAATCTCTTTCATAGGCTCGCCACCTTATAGGAATCTAGTTCATTTTATGCTACGGAACGAAGCATTAGAAGAAAGGGAAAAGGAGGAGGTTGCAGGGATATCTCCAACCGAGGGCGAAGCAAGTAATAACACTAACGATACGTAGTTCAGGAAGGGATGTCTTACTGTGGAAAATAATCGTAACTGGGCAGGGAATTACAGGTACAACGCCTCGGAGTTCCATGCGCCTGAGAATGTAGAAGAAGTACAAGCGTTGGTCGCTCGCAGCAATCGAATCAAGGTACTTGGCACACGGCATTCGTTCAATGGCATCGCCGACTCTATTGGAGTTCACCTCTCGCTCCAGAAACTGAACCGCATAATAACATTAGATCGCACCAACAATCGAGTGACGGTGGAAGCTGGAATCCGCTACGGTGAGCTTTGTCACTATCTCCATAACAACGGCTATGCGCTGCATAACCTGGCCTCGCTGCCGCATATTTCAGTAGGAGGTGCGGTAGCGACAGCGACGCATGGTTCAGGGGATTTGAATGGCAACCTCGCTACGGTGGTCCATTCCCTTTAGGTTGTTAAAGCGGATGGAGAGACAATTGTGTGCTCTCGCGATCAAAATGATGGCGTATTTGCCGGTGTAGTCGTGGGACTAGGAGCATTAGGCGTAGTTACGAAACTCACGCTAGACGTCGTTCCAGCCTTCCAAATGAACCAGTATATCTATGAAAACTTGCCGCTAACGCAGCTGGAAGACCAGTTTGACGCAATCTTCTCCAGTGCTTATAGCGTAAGTTTGTTTACGGATTGGAAGTCATCTTTGTTTAATCAGGTGTGGCGGAAGAATCAGCTAACAGATGCTACCGTGGAGAGTCTGGTAGCGTCTGAGTTTTACGGCGCGACACTAGCACCTTCGAATCGGCACCCGGTACCGGGCGTTTCTCCGGAGAATTGCAGTGAACAGATGGGAATCGCAGGACCTTGGTATGAGCGTTTACCGCATTTTCGCATGGACTTTACCCCGAGTGCGGGGGAGGAGCTGCAAAGCGAGTATTTCGTGCCGCGCCAAGACGCTTATTCGGCTTTGTGTGCGATTAACCGCCTGCGTGATCAGATATCGCCGCTCCTTCATGTATCGGAGATCCGCACCATTGCCGCAGATCATCTGTGGATGAGCCCTTGTTACAAGCAGGAGATGGTAGCGATCCATTTTACATGGAAAGATAATTGGGCTGCTGTTCAACAATTGCTGCCTGTTATCGAAGAGCAGCTTGAGCCATTCCATGCTCGTCCTCACTGGGGGAAGTTATTCACCATGTCACCGGCCCGGGTACAATCGCACTACGAGAAGTTACCCGACTTTCAGCAGCTGATTCGTCGCTATGATCCGGAAGGTAAGTTTGGCAATGATTTTATCAATCAATATATATTGGGGACTTAACGCAAATTGTTCCTATTGATCGTAAATGTGAAGCTGCCGGCTTAGTCGGCGGCTTTTTCGTTGTTTCCGGCACGCGATGGTAGTTACGGAATGTGCTAACGAATCGTACAGGCCTTATTTGACGGTTTTTAGGTGTATTGGTGCTGATTCTCCCACAATAAGACCTCTACGGTTCGTTAGAATCTCAGAGCCCCGATATTCGGCAGAATAAGGCCTCTACGATTCGTTAGATTTTTGCGGCAAGAGAGACGCCAGTTCTGGCATGTGGCAGGGTCGTGAGGGAGTTGCGGCATACGGAATGCGGAATGCGAGATGTAAGCTTTGACGTGACGTGGGGATGATGCGGAACGCGAGATGTGAGCTGTGGCGTGACGTGGGGATGATACGGAACGCGAGATGTAAGCTGTGGCGTGGCGTGGGGATGATGCGGAACGCGAGATGTGAGCTGTGACGTGGCGCAGGAAGAGGAATGCGGCACGTGGTAGGCGAATGTTCGGCTCGGTGAGATCTTTTTTCATTCTAGATATTATTTGTTATATATATTATAGTAAATATTAAGAACTTTGACATCATGGGACGATTCATCAACCATTCACCTAAATAGGAGGAGATCCATTGAAAGGCAGATTCATTCTACTCGGTTCCTTAGTTGTCGTAGCCGCTGCAGCCGTCACCACTTATTTTGCCTGGCCTGATAAAGAGGAGGGGGTCCATTGGCCGAAGGGGCAGGCGTTGCCTTCGTTCGAGGAGCCGGCTTCGACGCTCGATCTGATGTACACCACAGATAACTTCTACTACCAGGCGGAAGATGCCTCGTTAGTCCATAAAACCGGCAAAGCGGACGGGGATGGCTGGCTCGCCACAGCTGGCAGCGATGCGCCGAATGTTCCCATGCTGGACGTTACGAATCAAACGAACATTCCGCCCGGTGAGAATAAGGCGATCGTAAACTTGCAGGTAGACAACTTTGCGAATGAGAACGGGGTTGTGGCGAAACTGGAAGTGCTCGATCAAGAAGCGGGTACGAGTCTTGCTTCGCTGGAGATAACGAACTGGGATTTCAAGCTGCCGAATGCATCCCAGAGCTTCGAGCTTCCTTTTACCGTCCCGGATAATGGGCATGCACTGGAGTTTCGGGTGTTATGGACCGGCAAATCCACTGTAAAGCTGTTCGACATCGGTATCTCCTGGGCGCTTCGCAAGGATGAGAACCTCGTGTTCACTTCCCTGAAAGGCGTGGTCAATAAAACCAAACCTCGCTTGTACGCCTTCACGGATAATGTGAATGGCAGCACAGGAACATCATGGCTAACCTCGCTCGGACTTGCATATAAAGAAGAGAAGGATAACTGGAAGCTGCTGGACAAATATCGCTCGGAGGTAAGCGGCATTGTGGTGTACGATGACAGCCAGCCGGATACCGTCAATCTGGCAACGACAATTGCCGGCCTGAAGGACGGAATTGTTGCACCTCCGGCACTAGTGGAGAAGCTGACCGGAGCTCCGTACAACCTGCCTATACTGGAGGATCTGCGCGGTGATTTCACATCAAAGCTGGATGTATACGAATATATGCTCGAGCACTATTGGCCCAAGGTTACGCACCGCGTGATCATCGGTCTAGATCCTTCGCTCAAGTCCTATCTCAGAGATTATGCGATGAATCTCACGGCCGCTGTCGTCTGGCTTAATCCGAAAGAGCCGAAGGAAAGCGAGCTGCTGGATAAATTTCTGAAGGATATGCCATACGGAAGCGGGCTCTATATGGGGTGGTGGCCGGATGAAGGCGAAGGGGTGAAGAAAACGTCTGACTTCGGATTAGCTACGGTTGCGAGCGACTACTCATCCAACTTAAGCGTATTTAGCGGAATCTCGCGCGAGATCACCGTGCCTGAACTGCCGAAGAAACCGCCACTGGAAAATAAAATCTACGTGTCGTTCATCCTGAGCGATGGCGACAATTTGCAGTACATGGAGCATTCGTTCAAAAGATTCTGGGATACGCCTGACCGCGGCGAAGTTCCGCTTGGCTGGACGGTTTCGCCGCTGATGGTGGATACGATGCCCGGCATCCTAAATTACTTGTACAAAACAGCAACGCCTAACGATGCGTTGATTTCGGGTCCGTCGGGAATGGGCTATACGTATCCGAACTTCTGGCAGGACGGAAATGGACTCGACAACTTCGTCACGCGTACGAATGACTACATGTCTCGAGCAGGACTGAGGGTGTTGACCATTTGGAACTACGTCAAAGGCGAGATTACGCCGGAGGCTGCGAATCATTTTGCCGAACATGCACCTTCGCTGCTTGGTTTTACCTCCCAGTTCGGTACGGGCAAGATCGAAGTTTATAAGAATGAGCTTCCCGGACAAGAGCTGAACGTCTCCTATGGCAGTGCGGAAAGCGACCTGACCAATGGAATTGAGGCAGCCGTTAAGAAATGGGATGGTAAATCTCCTGCTTTCGTAGCCATTCAAGCGAACCCCTGGCAGGTTTCTTATCAGAATTTCGTGAATGCAAGGGATCAATACTTGTCGAATAAGGATGTCGTTTTTGTACGTCCGGACACGTATTTCCAGCTGGTTCGTGAAAGCAAAGGGTTGCCGATTGAGCCTAATTCATCGTCTAAATAAGTCATTGACAATATATGATATATCAAAGTATTGTATTTATTATATTAAATGAGTTATTAACTATGGGTTGGGAGTCCTGAATGATGCAGAAAGAGCGGCAGCCGCTATATCTCCAAGTGCAGGAGCATTTCAAGAAGCTGATCGGTTCCGGTGCGCTGGCGATCGACGAGAGGATCCCTTCGGAGAAGGAATTGATGGTCGATTTCAATGTGAGCCGGATCACAGTTGCCAATGCATTAACCCAGCTAGCCAAGGAAGGTTGGATTTATCGGATTCCGGGCAGGGGCAGCTTTGTTAGCAAGGATATGCCTTTCGTTCCCGATGTGCCTTCGCAACAACCTGAGAGTGCGCCGGCGTTAAATGAGATCGTGCGTGAGAAGCAGGAAATCACGCAGCGTGAGCGTCCGGCTGGCAAAAGAATGATCGGATTTATCATCCCAACGCTGGATGATTATTTTGCCCTCCGTTTGATTGAAGGCATGAACAAGATTATGAGGCACAGCGACTATTACCTAGCGGTCATCTTGACGAATCATTCCAACGAGTTCGAGAAGGAAGCGATTGTTCAGCTGCTGCAGAAGGATGTAGCGGGCTTGATCATCTTCCCGATTGATGCCGAGACGTATAACGAGGAGATCCTGTCGCTCAAAATGAATCATTTCCCATTCGTGCTCATTGATCGTTATTTACCGGGGGTGGAAACGCATTTCGTATGCTCGGACAGCAGGCTGGGCGCGCAATTGGCGGTCTCTCATCTATGGGAGCTGGGCCACCGGAATATTGCGATCTGCTCGGACTCACCGCTTCCGACGGTTACGGTTGAAGAGCGGATTGCCGGATACGTTGAGGCTCTCAAGCAAAGAGGAGCGATGATCGATCCGGCGCTCATTCTGACTGAGCTTGTGGTCGATTATGATCACAAGGACGATGCGCATGCACTGGCTCACTGCCTTAAGAACGGCCATGCAACAGCTTATATTACGCTGAATGCGAAGCTCGCGCTCTACATCTCCGGGCTGGCCCGCAGTATGAAGCTGGATGTTCCGGGACAATTGTCGATCTTGTCATTCGATGATCCGTCTTCAGAGGTGGACAGCCAGGAATGGTATACGCATATCGCGCAATCGGAAGAGGAAATCGGAAGCCGCGCGGCTGGGATATTAACCGATTTGCTGGACCGTCCGGGTGAAGAAGAAGGATACCACAAAATCGTTCTCGAACCAAAGCTGGTCGTCGGTCAGTCGACTGGACCTGTCATGCAATACGCAAAGAAGTAGTCTGCATCTGCACGCAAGGAAGGCTGCTTCCTCCACATAGGAGGAGGCAGCTTTTTTGACGTTGTTTTTCCATTAAACGACAAGGTTCGATCGCGTCACAAACAAGCTGTTTTTTATGTAATTTCTGTCAATAAAACATATTGTTATTATAAGATATATACGATATATTTAATTTACATTGTAAGCACTTACAGCATAGAGAAGTGGAAATAATCCCGAGGCAAAGGAGGATACAAGTTATATCGAGTGTAGAATTACGCGCATAGCCGGCATTCATTTAGATTCCAAATTATGATCGTATTGGAGGATGAAAATGAGAGTTAAGAAATGGATTGGTTTAGGACTGGCAGCCGTTATCATTGCATCGGCATCACCGCTGCCGATACTCCCGACTTCACCTGCAGCAGCAGCTGGGCTTACTTGGCCGTCGGGTCAAGTGCTTCCTTCCTTCTCGGCACCTGCCGCAACGCTTGATCTGATCGACGTCAGAACAGAGGATGTCGAATATAAATATGAAGGGGAGGGTGCAGCGGTTGGACATGCCACAGGTCACTTGGACGGAGATGGCTGGCTGGCACAAACCTCAATCGATGCGCCGAATCTCAACATGATAACCGGTCCGAATGTGACTACCATCCCTACGGGAAGCTTCAGCGCCTTCTATGATTTGAAGATCGATAATAACACGGCGAATGATGATGTCATGGTAACCGTTGATGTCAGAGACAGCACAAGCGGTGTCGTATTGGCGAGCAGAAGCATTACGCGGAAAGAATGGAGGCAGGCCTCCGTCTATGAGCGGTTTGAGGTTCCATTCAAGAATGCGACCGCTGGGCATGCGCTGGAATTCAGGGTGTTCTGGCACGGTGGCGCGTATATGAAGGTTAATGATGTAGGCGCAAGACCGCTGATTAAAGAAGAAGAAGCGGTGTTGTTCACGACGCTCAAAGGGCTCGTCAACAAAACGCAGCCTCGAATATATACATTCGATAACGCGGTAAACAACGAGGAAGGCAAGTACAACTGGCCAAACTCCTTGGGACTCGGTTATGCCGATGTGGCAGATAAATATTCGCTTATTACCAAATACAGAAGTGAAATTAGCGGGATCGTCGTGTATGACGATGCGCTTCCGGATACCGTCAACTTGGCGACTACGATCGCATCGCTAAGCGGCGGAATAGTAGCATCGCCAAGCATGGTTGCGAAGCTCACCGCTGCGCCGTACAATCTGCCGATTCTTAATGATTTGCGCGGCGATTTCACAACTAAACTGCAAGTCTATCAATACTTGTATACGAATTACTGGTCATTGGTCACGCATAAGCTGATTGTCGGATTGAATCCGGGTATCAAAGGTTTTCTGCGCGATTACGCGACTGCGGTAGGGGCGGCTACTATTTGGCTGAACCCGGCAATTGCCGCCGAGAATACACTGCTTCGCCAATTCCTGGCCGACATGCCATATGGCAGCGGGATCTACATGGGCTGGTGGCCGGATGAGGGCTTGGGCATTCAGACCGTGTCCGAGTATGGCGTGTCGACGATTGCCAGCGATTTTGCATCCAATTTAACTGTGTTCGGCGGTACATCCAGAACGGTCAATGTGAAGGGCACGCCCAATAAGCCGCCGCTGGAGAACAAAATCTATATTTCCCTCATCTTGAGCGATGGCGATAACATTCAATATTTGGAGCACCGCTTCAAAACATTCTGGGATCATCCGCAAAGAGGTACAGTGCCTCTGGGGTGGACCGTATCCCCGGCGATGCTGGACGCTATGCCCGGCGTGCTGAACTACCTGTACAATACGGCGACGCCGAATGACGAATTGATTTCCGGTCCGACGGGAATCGGCTATACGTACCCGAATTACTGGGGCAACCAGACGTACCTGAACAACTATGTGGCGCTCACAAACGATTATATGAACCGGGCGGGCCTCAGGGTTCTTACGGTCTGGAATCAAATCAATGGCGCGACGAACGCAAACGTAGGAAACAGCTTTGCTCAATATGCCCCTTCCCTGTACGGATTGACGGCTCAGAACGCGGGTGGAGCGATCTCGGTGTATGATAATACGCTGCCAAGCCAAGGGCTGAACGCGACGTATTGCTACTCGGAGGCGTCCATTATTTCCGAAATCAATGGGGCCATCTCAGGCTGGAACGGAACGTCGCCTCGCTTCGTTACCATTCAGTCGAATCCGTGGGAAGGCATCACGTACCAGAGCTTTATCAATGCCGTCAACAATTTCAGCAGCAACAGCAACATCGTATTCGTCAGACCGGACACGTACTTCCAGCTCATGCGGGAAAATAATCAGCTGCCAATCGATCCGGCTACAGTTGTGAAGAAGTATGAAGCTGAATCTGCGTTCTCGCACACGGTTGGCCGTGCGAACGAGAATGGCTGGAGTGCAAACGTCGCTCAGGATAATGCCGGCTTCATGATGTGGGGACCGTATGACAATACCCTTCCGGTCGGTCAATTGACAGCATCGTTCAAGATGAAGATCGATTCCATTACCGGTGTCAACGATAATGTCGTTACGTTGGATGTACGGGATAATTCGACCGGACAGAGTCTCGCCGTCCTCGATGTGTACCGGAATCAATTCAAAGCGAACAATACGTATCAGGATTTCAGTTTGAGCTTTACCAATCCAACGGGAAGTGCGCTGGAATTCAGGGTGAATTACAAAGATAAAGCCGCAATCAACGTCGATAAGGTAGCCGTTACAACTAGACTTGGCAACTATGAAGCGGAAGGTACCGTATTAGGTCATGGTCTCGGACGCGTAAACGGAGATGGCTGGCAGGCGACTCCGTCGCTGGATAACGGCGGACATATGGTTTACGGTCCATATGACACCCAAGTGCCGATCGGTAATCGTAAAATCACATTCCGCCTCAAAGTGGACAACAACACGCTGGACAACTTGAATGTCGCCAAAATCGATGTTTGGGACGCACAAGCGGGTGCTGTTGTGGCACAGGCAGATATTACGAGGCAGCAGTTTACGGCGGCTAACACGTATCAGGATTTCAACCTGACATTTAATCAAACGCTTAATCGTAAACTGGAGTACCGCGTGTACTTCTATGATGTAGCTACGATAACGGCAGATCGGATTACGATCAATTAGTGAGCGATAGCGGTTAGCAAGCAGGAAGGCTGCTCTGGTTAAGGCCGACTGCTAATAAGGAGAGGAGCGCAATCTTGCGCTCCTTCCTTGTGTATAAAGAAAGAAACCCACGGTGATTAAACCGCACGGGTTTCTTTTTGTTTTTCTAAGTGTGTTAGGAAGAAATGGAGTGAGAGGCTCTTTTTCTCGCATTTATTATTCTGCTTTCGCGTTCAATTCCACAAGTTGACATGATTGTTATATCTTTAATGCGTCAATTTTATAGAACGAATAACTTTTTTGTTCACAAATGTTTGATTATGGATGATGTGCGATTTTTTATTAGAGGGCCATGTTAGGTTGCTTTATAATCGAGAATGTTTATGATATATTTGATATAAAGGTACGTGCGGTGAAATTAATAGATAATGGGGGATTGGCTCATGAGTCAGGATAGAGAGCCTCTATATATTCAGATTCAAAATTATTTTAAGGACCTGATTATAAGCAGGAAACTGGTAGAGGATGATAAAATTCCGACAGAGAAGGACCTAATGGATCAGTTCGAGGTCAGTCGGATCACGGTTGTTAATGCATTAGCGGAGCTGGCGAAGGACGGCTGGATCTATCGGATACCGGGTAGAGGCAGCTTTATCAAAGGGATTCCGGAAACATACATCGCGACAGGCACAATTATTGAAACGCCTATGCCAGAGCGCGCGACATATCGGGCGAAGATCGGTTTGGTTTTTCCGTTCATCGGCGATTACTTCGCGATCCGGCTGCTTCATGGGATAACGGAAATGCTGGAGGCAAGCAAGTATTCCGTGGTGGTCATGTTCACTTACAACTCCAAGGAAATGGAGAAAGAAGTCATTCGTGAACTGAAGAATAACGTTGACGGCTTGATTATTTTTCCGGTGGATGCCGAGGTGTACAATGAAGAAATTATCGCGCTCAAGATGCAAAATTATCCGTTCGTGCTTATTGATCGTCATCTGCCGGGCGTAGAAACGAATGTCGTATCCTCGGATAGTGTCCAAGCTTCCATATTGGCGGTTGATCATCTATGGAGTCTCGGCCACCGGAATATTGCGATCTGTTCGGACTCGCCGCTAATGACAGTATCGGTGGAGGAACGGATTCAAGGCTACAATGAAGCGCTGAAGCAGAAAGGCGCATTGATTAATCCGGCGCTGATTCTGACCGATTTCCTTGTGAATGCAAAGCAAGAGAGCGTAAATACGCTATTCACCACATCGAGCGAGAATCAAACCATATTGAATCAGGAACACCCGCTGTACCGCTTCATTAAGAACCGGATGGCGACGGCCTACATTGCGCTGAACTGCGCGCTCGGCGTCCACATCTTGTCGATTGCCAAGCAAGTCGGACTGCGCGTGCCGGAGGATATCTCCATTATTACCTTCGATAACCCGAGCCCGCTGCTGGAGGAATTCAGCCTGCTGACGCACATCGACCAGTCCGAGCAAGAGATCGGCAGAGAAGCCGCCCGCTTGTTGTTGCAAGTGATAGACAATAGAGGCAAACAGCCAAGCTACAAGAAGATAAACCTACAGCCAAGTCTTGTCATTCGCAAAACAACAGGTCAGTTAAACTAACCGGACACCAGGACACAAATGAAGGACCGATAGCGCTGTGGAGGTACCATTCACAGCGCTATCGGTTTTTTTTATAAAATTTTATTTGACTATAATGATATAATTAATATAATTTATATTATAGTGGTTAATATAGGGAATGTTACGTATGAGACGAGGGGGGACGGGGATGGTAGCCGGGAAGTCATCTCGCCGCATTTATGCCGCATGTATTGCAATTGCTGGCCACGTTAATTGATAAAGCAAAGCAGATCGGATTGAAACAAATTCAAGATGTAAGTAAAAATAACAGCGCTTCCACGGCTGTACGGTTGTGAACGTGCATCCTTTGAAGAGTTATTCCAGCGAGTAAACCGTGATTTGAAACGAGAAGGCAACTAATCCGGCATGGGAGGCGTGTGAATATGGAGAAGGGCAATTTAACTGTGAGTGCTCAAGCTTCGCTGCATAGCAGCGTTAATGCGAGCAGTCAGTCTTCACTGAAGAAATTCACCAAGAAACATCGAGACGCGATCATTGCAACCGTTATTTTAGGACCTATGATTTTGTGGTGGCTTGTGCTATCTGGTTTTCCGATTTTATTCGGCTTTATGCTTGGATTCTTCGAATGGATTGGGATTACAGGCAGTCCGAAGTTTGTTGGGTTAGATAACTACGTTAGGTTCTTCCAGGATCCGCAGTATTACAATGCGCTCTGGAGATCGATATGGATGGGCGGCTTGGTGACGGTCGTTACTTTAATGGCTGGCTTTGGCGCAGCCTTGCTAATGAATATGCCCTTATTCGGCAAAGGGGTATACCGCTCTATCTGGTACATTCCGGCCGTCACCTCGGCCGTTGCAACGACCCAAATATTCAACCTACTTCTGGATACGAATAACGGGGTCATTAATAACTTCTTGAAATCGATCGGCAAGGAACCGATCGTATGGCAGTATTCCGTTTTCTGGGGCGTGTTCTGGATCGTGGTTTACTCCGTGTGGAAAGGCGTGGGCGGAGCTGCGCTTATCTGGCTGGCCGGGCTTCAATCCGTAGATCCGACATTGTACGAAGCAGCGGAAATCGACGGTGCCGGCCGGTGGGGGAAATTGGTGAATGTCACCTTGCCCGGTTTGAAACCAATTGCAACTTATATCATTATCACAAGTTTGATCGGTGCGATTCAAATTTACGAGCAGGTCTTGTTTATGACAAATGGCGGTCCATACGGACAGACGGAAGTGCTCGTGTTCCGTATTTATCGGGATGCTTTCTGGGATTTCAACATGGGGATGGCAGGAGCCTCGTCGCTTGTTATGGCAGTCGTTGTATTCGCGGTGACGGTGCTTTACTACCGCTGGTCCACGAATGCGGACAGAAGTAATACAATCCCGTTGAAAAGGAGGAAATAAACTATGGCAGCAACAGCAGGATTTCGTAAACAAGTCGCCGTGCAATTAAAGCCAACCCATTTATTCGCACATATCGTATTGTTCGGTGTCGGCCTCGTATTGTTATATCCTTTAGTATTTATGATATTAGCGGGTTTCTTCTCAAGGACGGAATTCACATCATCCGTACTAGGACTGCTCCCGATTCCGAAAGAACCGACGCTGCGAAACTACTTGGTGCTGTTCTATGGATCTACTGAGGCGGGCGTGCAGAAATATTTCCTCAATTCCTCCATCCGTACGGTCTACAACACGTTCTGGGCGCTGTTGACCTCTTTCTTAGCGGGTTATGTATTCGCGAGGCTGAAGTTTAAAGGGAAAGACCAGTTATTCTTGTTCTTGCTCGGCACGCAAATGATCCCGGGTACGATCGCATTAATTCCTACTTATCTGGAGTATGCGAGATTTCCGTTTGCCGGTGGCAATCACATCTTTAATGGCGGTACGGGTATTCTGGACACGTGGTGGGTGTATCTCATCGGTGGGCCAAGCATTAATATCATGGGTGCATTCCTAGTGAAACAGTCCATTGAGAAGATCCCATTCGAATTGGATGAAGCGGCAAAGGTGGACGGTGCGAGTACGATCCGGATTATTTTCCAGCTCTTATTGCCGCTCCAGCTGCCGATTATGGCATATATAGCAATTACGACAGCGCTTGGCACATGGAATGACTTTGCTACGCCGTTCTTCTATACATCAACAGACTCCCTGCAGACACTTCCTGCCGCGATTACGAGGCTGTCGTCAGCTGCAGCCGGCCCTGGCGGAATACCGAACTGGCCGCTCATTATTACACTCGGGCTTGGCGCTACCATTCCTGCGCTATTGATGTTCTTCTTCTTCCAGAAATACATTGTGCAAGGCTTGGCGAACACAGGAATAAAGGGTTAAAATATTTCTAAATAACATATTGAATATATTATATTAGTATGTTATATTTCAGATGTAGCAAATAGTCATCCACAAATGGAGGGGTTCAAGTGAAATTTAAAAAGACCACAGCCTTGATGGGAACAGCGCTATTGATGGTTGCTCTGACGGCGTGCGGCGGGAATAACACTAATACCGCAGCAGAGAATGAGAAACCAAGCAACACAGCAACAACGGAAACAAATGATGCAACGAATGAGGCGGCTAATACAACGGAGAATACGCCCGCTGCTGCAGAACCTGTTACGCTTACTGTATTGAATGAAGGCGCTGTCGGCATTGGCGTGGGCTTAGTGGATGATTTGCTCGTTTCGAAGGAGAAGGAACTGAAAGATGGCGGCACGGATACGAGCTATACTCCGGGCAACCAATTTGAAGGTGCAGCATTCGGTCTTTATTATCAAAAATTCATTAGCACGAAATTGAAAGAAAAAAATATAAGCATCAAAACGGAAGACTGGGGCTGGGGCGAGCCGCTGATCCAGAAAGAAACAGCGGGCTTCCTGGCTAAGAACATTCCGGACATCATCGTCGGTGAAACGCAAATGCCTGGTTTCGCTCAACAAGGATTGCTTGAGGCGTTCCCGGATGATATGGCAGCAGAGATTCGTGAGAAGCTTGCTCCTGCAGCATGGAAACCGATGGAAATCGACGGTAAGATCTACGGATTGGCTTCCCAGCCGGGCGTAAGCAGCTTGTTCTGGAATAAGAAATTGGTGAAAGAAGCGGGCTTGGATCCTGAGAAAGCAATCACGACTTGGGCTGAGCTTGTAGACAACGCGAAGAAAGTAACAGATGCAGGTAAAGGCAAATTCTATGGCGGCGGCGTATATGGCGCTCCTAATTTCGGCGGATACCTTCGTTATGGTGCACTGGTTGCCATCAATGGCGGAACATTTGCTGATGGAAACGGACAACCGACATTCAATTCCCAGGCTAACATTGAAGTGATCGAGCTTCTGAGAGCTTTGAATGCTAACCATCCTGCAGGCTTGATGTTGAACAACAACGAAGGTACATACTTCGATGCTTGGAATAAAGGTCAACTGGCCTACTTGATCGATGGACCGTGGCGCGCGCAAGAATGTAAGAATGTTGGTCTGGAGTGCGGTATGGCGCCGATTCCATTGTCGCCAAACGGCAAGCCGGGTAACGTAACGATCGGAGCTGCTTTCCACTCCGTACCGGTAGATGCTAAGAATAAAGAAGCAGCTTTTGATTACATCAGAGCGATGTACAGCAAAGAAGTGCAACAGCTGATTGCGGATTCCAACACACGCTCGCCGATTCTGAAAGAAATCGCGGAGACGGATGACTACAAAACGAAGCATCCGGAAATGTACCTGCACTATCAAGCGATGATTGGCAACGTTCAAGGTCTTCCAACCTTTGCGAAAGACAACTCGAAGGCTTGGCAAATCTTTGGCGATGCTGCCGTGAAATCGCTCATGACAGACGGCGACATCAAAGCGATTCTGGATGATGCTCAGAAGAAGGCGGAATTGGTAACCAAATAAATAGAAGCAAAGACGAGAGGACTGTTTTTGTCAGTCCTCTTTCTTAATAAACTTACAGGGAATGGGGAGGGACCGTAATGCCCTACGAGACTAAGAAAATAATACTGGAAAAGGCAAAGGGGCTCTTGCCTAGAATACGAAACGCCATCTATGAACCGGTTGCTGCTTTGACCGTTTCAGCATGGGTGACTAAGGAGCCGGTTCCTTATTCAGAACGTACATCCGGCGAATACATGGAAGTGAAGCCGGGCGATAAATGGGGTAACTTATGGGATTGCGCATGGTTTCGTTTCGAAGGCCGCGTACCAGAGAGTGCTTCAGGAAAGAAGGTTGTCCTGCTCATTGATGTGAACGGTGAGCTGTGCTTGGTCGATAACAACGGTTCGCCTTACCAAGGACTTACCAACATTAACTCCGAATTTGATTTCAGCCTCGGCCTGCCGGGAAAACGTGTGGTGGATATTAGTGAATCAGCTGCCGGAGAAACGATCCAATTGTGGGCCGATGCCGGGTGCAATGACTTATTCGGGAAATATCGAAGCGGTACGCTTAAAGAAGCGGATATTGCGATATGCAGCGACGAAACGCGTCGCCTCTATTATGACTATGAAGTGCTGCTGGAGCTGGCGGAGCAAGTGCCTGATGCCAGCGCAAGGAAAGACCGCGTCATTCAGAGCCTATACGAAGCAGCGCTTGTGCTGGAAGTCATTAATGAAGAAACCGTTGCGCGTGCCAGAGCGATTCTAGCCAAGCAGCTTGCCAAGCGCGGGGGAGATCCATCGCTGACTGTCAGTGCGATCGGGCATGCACATATGGATTTGGCATGGCTATGGCCGATTCGGGAGACGATTCGCAAAGGGGCGCGGACATTCTCGACCGTACTTCGCAACATGGAGAAGTATCCCGACTACGTGTTCGGCGCAAGTCAGCCGCAGTTGTATCAATGGATGAAAGAGTATTATCCGACACTCTACGAGCAGATTAAGGCCAGAGTGAAGGAAGGGCGCTGGGAAGTACAAGGCGCGATGTGGGTGGAGCCGGATACGAATATTTCCGGTGGTGAAGCGCTGGTAAGACAGATCCTATATGGAAAGAAATTTTTCCAAGAAGAATTTGGCCAGGAGATGAAGGTGCTGTGGCTGCCGGATGTATTCGGCTATAACGCGAGTCTTCCGCAAATTCTGAAGAAGTCCGGCGTGGACTACATGATGACGCAGAAGCTGTCATGGAGCGTATACAATACGCATCCGCATCATAGCTTTCATTGGGAAGGTATAGATGGCAGCAAAGTGCTTGCCCATCTGCCGCCTGAGGATACGTATAACAGCCCGGGAGCACCGAGATCGCTTGCCAAGATTGAGAGTCAATATCTAGACCGCAACGTTTCCGAGCATGCGTTAATGTTGTTTGGGATCGGCGATGGCGGCGGAGGCCCTGGCGAAGAACACTTGGAACGTTTGGCACGTGAGCATAACCTGCTCGGTTTGCCGCCGGTCGTTCAGGAATCATCGCTATCCTTCTTCGAGAAGCTGGCGCAGGAAGGGCCGCGATTCCAAACCTACCGCGGGGAGCTGTATTTGGAGAAACATCAAGGGACGCTGACGTCGCAAGCGAGAAACAAATGGTATAACCGCAAGATGGAGAAGTCGCTGCGGGAGCTGGAGTTTGCTGCATCCTTGGCGCTGGCACTCGGAGAACAGGCGTATCCGACAGCAGAACTTGATGAGATTTGGAAAGAAGTTTTGTTATATCAATTCCATGATATCCTGCCAGGCTCTTCGATCACGCGCGTGTTCGACGAATCGCTGGCCCGTTATGAAATCCTTCATACTCGAGTAGCAAAGATGATCGAGCAGACCTATGCGAATGTCGCGGGACTGTCCGGCATTGCTGGCGGGCAGGCGATCGTTGTGAATTCGCTGCCGTGGGAACGTGAAGAACTGGTGGAACAGAATGGCGCCCAGTACGCTGTGAAGGTGCCGCCAATGGGCTTTGTCGCACTCTCGGAAGAGCTGCGCAGCACCCCGAACAAACAGTCTCAAGAGCTGCATGCAGATGAAGCTTTGCTCGAGAACCGCAACCTGCGCGTTACTTTTGCATCCGATGGAAGCATTCTATCGATTTATGACAAAGTTGCGGGCAGAGAATCTATTGAAGCCGGCAAGAAAGCTAATGTACTGACCCTCTATCATGACAAAGGCGATGCATGGGATTTCCCGCGAGATTACCGGGATACAGTAGCAGGCACGATGCAGCTTGTAAGCTCCACGGCTTCCATTCAATGCTCGAATGCAGTGCTTGTGCAAACTTATCGGTACGGCGAATCCTCGCTGGAGCAGCGTATCGTACTCGCTGAAGATGGAACGACGATTCGGTTCGAAACGAAGGTAGATTGGCAGGAGTCGGAGAAAATGCTTCGCACTTCCTTCCCGGTCAGCGTGATGTCGGAGCAAGTCAATTGCGAGATTCAATTTGGTTATTTGAAGCGTCCAACAACGCGCAATACGATGGTAGAGTTCGTTAGAGATGAAATTTGCGCTCATCAATATATAGATTTATCGCAGCCTGATTATGGTG
Organism: Paenibacillus sp. J22R98; assembly: GCF_059383835.1. Classification (NCBI taxonomy): domain Bacteria; kingdom Bacillati; phylum Bacillota; class Bacilli; order Caryophanales; family Paenibacillaceae; genus Paenibacillus; species Paenibacillus sp. J22R98. The sequence goes on along the minus strand of NZ_JBXENW010000008.1, from coordinate 167,198 downwards.
TCGCGCTGCTTAGTGACAGCAAGTATGGCTTCAGTGCGGAACGAAATGTGCTGGATATGAATTTGCTGCGCAGCCCGGGCTACCCGGATCCTGCCTGCGACCGCGCTGAGCATCAGTTCGTTTATGCGATCTACCCGCATCAGGGGGATTTCGTGCAGGCGAAAGTATACCGCAAAGGCTATGAATTGAATACGCCGCTTACGGTTGCGAAGTCCGCTGGTGCCGCGACTGCAGCAGGGCGTTCAGATCTGCGTTCCCTGGTTCAAATCGATAATCCGGATGTGATGATCGAGGCGGTGAAGAAAGCGGAGGATAGCGAGCATCTAATTATCCGTTTGTACGAAGCTTCAGGCACACGGGCGCAGGCGAAAGTGAATTTCGGTTTGACTTGTGAGGCGATTGAGGAGACCGATCTGCTGGAGAATCCGATTACATTGTTGCAGGAGATGTCGAGTTCAGTAGTGTTGACCTTCCAGCCTTTTGAGATTAAGACGCTTCGCATAAAGTTGAATGCATAACCAGAAAGGGAAGGGCGAGCCTTCCCTTTTATTTTTACTTTTAGAAGGAGGCATGCAGCCGTGTCCTTGATTTCAAGAGATCGCTTGAGTGAATTAACCGGGTTTCAGGAGGGTGGACCGTACCATCCGTCGTACGATTTGCAGACTGACTTTGTCATGGTGTATGGGATCCGCGGAGACTTGGAGGAACGCATTCGTACGTGGAAGGACAAGGGCTATGTCGTTCATCTGATGACCGGCGTATCTTGGGGCGGTTATCAGCATTATTTGAACGGCGAAGTGGATGGCAGAACACACTGGGATGAAGCGCAGAAGAATCGTAGAAACGAACATATCATTCACGGAACCTCCGAGGATATTCCTTATATGGTGCCAACCATTGCGTATGCGGATTTCCTAACGGAGCAGATTCGCGTTGCGGTTGATGCAGGTGTGGAAGCGATTCATCTGGAGGAACCGGAGTTCTGGGTTGAGGGCGGCTATTCGGACGCTTTTAAACGAGAGTGGGAAATTTACTATCGGGAGCCGTGGCAGCCTCCGCATGCGACGGTAGACGCGCAATATCGGGCCTCGAAGCTGAAAGTGCATCTCTATGCCCGGACGCTGGACCGGATTTGCAATACGCTGAAGGAATATGCGAAGGTCAAGTATGACCGGAATATTCGATTCTATGTGCCGACACATAGTCTAATTAACTATACCCAGTGGCGAATTGTGAGCCCAGAGTCTAAGCTGCTGGAACTGCCGGGCGTTGATGGTTATATTGCGCAAGTATGGACGGGAACGGCTCAGACGCCGAATGTCTATAATGGCGTGCGTAAGGAACGTACCTTCGAGACGGCTTTTCTGGAATATGGCATTATGCAGGAGCTTGTTCGCGGCACGGATCGCCGGATGTGGTTCCTGCATGATCCGATTGCCGATGATCCAAAGCATACGTGGGAGGATTACCGCCAGAACTATATTCGCACCTTGGTTGCCTCACTGCTGCATCCGCATGTAAGTCGTTATGAGGTATGTCCGTGGCCTAGACGAATTTATCAAGGGACTTATCCGAAGCAAGGGGAAGAGGGTCGCGTGAACATTCCGGCAGCGTATGCGACTGAACTGCAGGTTGTGCTTAACTCGCTGGCAGACATGGATCAGCCGGATACGGAATGGCTGACCTCGAATTTGCAAATCGGCGTGCTGCTGGCCGATTCCGCTATGTTCCAGCGCAATCATCCGGACTGGAGTGAAGAAGCGACGGCATTCAAATATGACGGTACGGAAGTGGCCTCGGCGCTAGGCAGCGAGTTTATGGAGCTGCTCGATTGGTCGCCATTCTATGGTTTGACTTTGCCTTTGCTGAAGCACGGTGCGGCTGTGCGGCCCGTACAGCTGGATAACGCAGGAAGATTCGCGGGTTATTTGGATGATTACAAGGCGCTGGTTCTGAGCTATGAGTATATGAAGCCGGAATCAGCCGGTCTTCATAACGTATTGGCGGAATGGGTGAAGGATGGGGGCGCGCTCATCTATGTCGGCGATGGCAGCGACGACTTCCATACGGTTCGTGAATGGTGGAACCAGGGAGCGAAGAAATATGCTTCCCCAATGGAGCATCTATTTACTTGTATGGGCTTGGAAGCCTCCTTGCAGCCCGGCGTCTATTCCGTTGGCCAAGGGAGCTTGGCTTATCTGAATGTTCATCCGGCGCTATGCGCGCTTCATGCCGACGTGGCCGACCAACTGCGTTTGACGGTCAGGGGAGCACTTGCAGCTGCTGGAAGCTCGCAGGCGCAAGGGCAGGAGGCAGCTGCCTCGCAGTGGGAAACGATGAACCGCATGGCGCTGCGCCGTGGTCCTTATGTAGTAGCGGCCGTGCTGGAAGAGTCGGTTGATGCGCAGCCGTTCGTTCTGAGCGGCGCTTATGTGGATTTGCTGAACGCTGACCTGCCTGTGCTTCATGAGGTAACGGTAGAGCCGGGCCAACAAGCGCTGCTCTATGATCTGAGCAGCGCGGGAGAGGGCGTGCAGCTTATTGCCGCGGCATCCCGAATCGATGGAATCGAGGAGCGGGACGGCGGGTTCGCATTCGCGGCTAGAGGACCGGAAGGGATTCAAGCTTCTGCGCGCTTCCGCTGCCCGCGTGAGCCGGAACGGGTTATTCTGGGTGGAGCGGACGGCTCGAAGACGCAAGGGGCTTACGTTTGGGATGAGGGTAGCATGACGTTATTGCTTCGTTATGCTAACAATCCCAGCGGTGTTCAGGTAGAGGTATTGTGGTAGAGGATTAATGGAGTTTGTTTGTTCGATATCGATAAGACCGCAGCCGCCGGCTCGGTCTTTTTTTATTTGTCGAATAGGGTTTGGGAAGTCCTGAATGTAGGGCTAGCTGTTTATTTTTATGGGAAATTTTGTCGAAACGATTGTGTAATCATAAAAGATATATTAAATATATAGATGAGGTTAAAGTTCTGGTTCGCTTCAAGCAGCAGCTGTTAAGGAGGTGTGACTGAAAGCGTCTGGGACAGTTCTATAATTCCATAAATGGAGAGGTGTAAGTAAAAATGATCCGAAAGCTAACCGCAATCAGTCTGGCCTTAGTATGTACGATGACATTCTCATCCGGCACGTTCGCCGATTCTCCACAGGACAAATCTGCGGAGCCTCAGAACGCAGCGAATCCATCTGCGAGTAATCCATCCATCTCTTGGCCGAAGGAGCAAATGCTCCCAAGCTTCAAACAAGCGAAGCAGCTGGATGTTGCTGATATTTATGACGCACCGGGCGACATTAAGCTGTTGTTTAGTACCTTGCAGGGTATTATAAATCGTCAGGAGCCGCGGATCTACCTGCTTGAGAACAAAGAAGAAGGTAAATTCAAATGGCTGAACGATTTGGATGTTAACTACCGTGTCTATGACAGCTACTGGGATATTCTGAAGCGTTATAAAGGCGAAGTCAAAGGCATTATCATTTACGATCCGGCCGTCCCGGATTCGATTAACGTTGCTACTACGTTGGCTGGGCTAAAAGGCGGCGTGGCTGTTAGTCCGGAGCTTGCCGCACAGCTGAAGGCCGCTCCTTATAACCTAAGTGTCATTGAGGATCTGCAAGGGAAATTCAAGGACCGGTTAGATGCTTACACGTGGCAGTATGAGAATCTATGGAAAGATTCCACGCACCGCATGCTGGTCGGACTAAGTCCGGATACAACGGCACGCGTACCGGTGGAACAGCCGGATCGCTTCGAAACGGTTGCTCAGGAACCGACGGAAGAGCGAGATGCGGCGAATCGTAAAGTATATGACCTTGATTTGAGCAAGTATCTGAGCAAGCCGGATGTGTACGTGAAGTTCGGGGATGCTTTCCCGGCTGACGGATGGGGAGCAGCAGTACATGAAGTCACCGTGAAAGCGGATGGTCAAGTCATTGCGCATTTCCTTCCTGGTAAGCCGGAGGAAGAACCATTCCTCTACGATCCGCAAAGCTCGCAAGTTTCGGATGGCAGCGGCGGCCATCGTTTCGCCGATAACGGCCGTTACTTCACGTATAAATTTACACCGCCGGTTGGAACGAAGGAACTGGTAGTGTCCGCAGACATGTGGAACCAATACAAAGTAAGCGCCAGCAATGAGAAGCCGTTCACTTCACTGACGAAGGAGCCGTATGGTTATCTGCGCGACTACGCTGTTGCCAATAAAGCGATGGTGTTCTGGCTCGATTCCAACGTTCCCGAGCAGAAGGCGCTCTTTGAGAAAATCCTCTCCGACGTTAAACCGGGCACCCCTTACTTAGGCTGGTTCAACAATGATGTGGAAGGCGAGTTTAACGGCGTTGAAGTCACTTCCAACCATGGCGTTTATGTCCTGGCGGCAGACTGGTTCAGCAATTTGACGGTGTTCTCCGGTTCCAAACCGAAGGACGTGAAGTCGAAAGCGCCGGCGCCGGTGAAGCTGGAGAACAAAATCTATGTCACCTACACGTTCAGTGAAGGAGACAACCTCCAATATAACCAGCACCGGATGCGTATTCTGTGGGATGACCCAAGCCGCGGCCAAGTGCCGATCAACTGGACATCCAGCCCGCTGTTATACGACGCTGCTCCGGTAATGTTGAACTATTTCCGAAGCACGGCAACAGCGAATGATCAAATTATCGCCGGACCTTCCGGTGCCGGATACTTCTATCCGGACGCTTGGCCGGACAGCTCGTTCGCCGATTTCTTGAAGAGCAGCAAGAAGTATTTGAAACAGACGGGGATGGACATTCCGTATATCCTTAACCGCGTGGACGGACAGAATATCCCGCTCAGTGATGCGAAGAGTACGGCATACCGCAATGAGTACAATCCATCTGGGGTCTTCTTAAGCTGGGGCGATACTTCCGAAGTGCAAATCAGCAATGGACTGCCGGTTTCGACGATTAGAGGAATTAGCGCTGTGAGCGAAGGGAAGAACATTCTTGCCGATGCCAAAGCGAAATGGGATGGCAAATCGCCGCTCTTCATCTCCATTGGCCTGCTGGCTTGGAGTCTGACGCCTACGGACGTTGCTGCCATTACCGACTCTCTCGGACCGGAATATGACGTCGTTTTGGCGGATCAGTATTTCTCGCTCATCCGTCAAGCGAACAAGCTGCCTAGCAAGCCATAACGCAATCACAAAAGGCTTCCCTGCCACGTTTAACCAAAACGTGAGGGGAAGCCTCTTTTATTACCATGTTTTACTAGTTTATGTCAACAACAATCGGCCTATCTGAATCGATGTTCCAAATCTTCCAATTCGATTTATACTAATACTAGAAGAACAGCTGCCAAAGGGGTAAGCCGAAGTTCATGGAAGACGTTCAGCATATCATCGAAGAACTGAAGAAGGAAATACCGGAGTTGCGCGATGTACCGACTGAGGAACTGATTGCGTTCATTCAGAATGCGATCATTATGTTGTTTCTTCGAAAACAAGCTGAATAATCTTCTCCAGCTTCTCTCGGGTACGCTCTCTTGTCAGATCAATATGATAGCGCTGCACGAGGTCCTTAATAATGATCTCCTCTTGCGTAGAAGCCATCGGCGTATGGGCGAATTCTTTGCCTGTCGTTAACCAATCCACGCTAACTTCGAAGAATGCTGCAATATGGGATGTCATATCATGGCCCGGCTCGCGTTTATTCGTCTCGTACATGCCCAACGTGCTTTTCCCGATCGATAGCAGCTTCGAAAACTCCTCTTGCGACAACCCCTTACGATGCCTCAAGTAAGAAAGTCGTTCTCCGAACGTACGCATCCGTTCACCTCCATGACGTCATCCAATCATTTGCTATTATAGCTTACAACCAATGGCCGAGGAAAATCGGACTCGAAAAGCGTCTTTTATTATTTACAATCACGTAATGTGAACATATACTAGTAGCTAAGGTAGCCGCGATATGTGATTGATATGGGAGGTAGAATGCAATAGGTGGTCAACAAGAGCAACGAGAGAACGGACTCCATTTATGTGTACTGCGTCAAAATGGAACCGGTCAACAACCAGGTCATCTGCAGAAATTTGAATCTGGCCACAGAAGTGCTGTATATGGGAGTTACGCCGCAGTTAAGGGGGAAGTCGAGCTATAAAGCTGGAATTCCAATGTTTGTAACGAGGGATGGCGTCTATCTGCAATTAGTCAACGTGGAACACTATAAGCAGGTATTGTCGCCGCTTGGCTATGATTTGTTTCATCCGTCCTGCCTTGTTAATGTACCGCTCGTGGACCGGATTGAGGTTGGTCTATACGGTAATGATGCCTATTTCAAGGGAGCAGCCGGAATAAGCGTACCCATTTCGAAGGCGAAAATTAAGAAATATTCGCATCTGCTGGTTAAGGTGAACTAACGGTTCTTTAGCATGACAAACAAAGGCTTCTCACCCCGCGTTCACTTGAACGCTGGAGGTGAGAAGCCTTTGTAGCTAGTACGACTGTCTCAACGACGACGAGCTCTCGCCAATGACGACCTTGGCCGCTAAGCGAACCGTCTCGAACGCGCGGTCCGGTTTGCTCATGCGGGTGAGCAGCTGCTCTGTTGCCCGCTGGCCAAGCTGGTATTCATCGAGCGCGACGGTCGTAAGGGAGAAGCCGAGAAATTCAGCTTCGCTAATCTGATCAAATCCGGTAACGGCGATATCGCGGGGAACCGTTTTACCGATTTCATGGAGATATTTGATGACATGCAGGGCGATTTTGTCATTCGCACATACGAAGGCAGTCGGCAGCTCCGGCAGCTCTTTCAAAGACCGAGCGATTCCTTCGTAGTTCTGGTAGATCTCCTCGTTCCGGACGGTAAGGCATAGTGATGGCTGAATGGGTAAATTCGTATCGAAATGAGCGCGCTGGAAGCCGAACCAACGCTCCATGAAGCTGCGGCAAGAGAAGATTTCGCCGATGAATCCGATCTCCGTATGGCCGAGCTTCATCAGATGCCGTGTAATCTGATAGATGCTGTCCTCATTCTCCATAAAGACGACGTCTGTCTGCAGGTCGGATAACGGTATATCAGGATGGATATTAATGAACACCTTCGGATGCGGGAGTGCCATCAGCTTCTCGGTATAGGGCTTGTCGAAGCTGCCGGCTACAATAATGCCGGCAATGTCGCTTGCGAGCAGGGCAGGGAGCTCAAGCGCTTCCATATCCTCATTCTTCACAAAGCTAAGCTTCATCTCATAGCCGTTCCGGCTGATCATCTGCTCGACGCCGCTCAGGACATTCAACCAGAAGCCTGTCCCGTGATTAATTTGACTCTTGGTGATGTAGGCGATACTCCGTGCTTTGCCCGCGGTTTCAGCAGCAGAAACTCCGCTAGTAACAGGCTTCAATTTCTTGTATCCCATCGCAATGGCTTGATCGACGATTTTCTTCCTTGTTTCTATGGTAATGCTGGAATGGCCGTTAAGCGCCTTAGATACCGTGTTCCGAGAAAGGCCGAGTGCTAAGGAAATATCGCTGGTTGTAATTTTTCTACTCACGAATAACCATCCTTCAATGTTGAAATCTCTCTCTTTATTGTAAGTTAGCCGCATTTTTTGTCAATAAACAAAATGGTAATTTTGTAACTAAACAAAACATAATCAAGCACTAGCTAAACAAACAATAAATTCGAAAATTGCATATTTACAGAATGAAATTGGATCAACTATAATCGAAATCACCAAAGAGTTGATGAATAAGGTTCAATTTGTAAACTTGAATATTACAAAACTAATAAATTGTAAAGTTTGAGTTGCAACACGGAAACCAATCAACTTTCTATTTTCATAAGATTTGTAAGCGCTTTACGTTAATGAAAGGGGGAGTTCTGGCGGCAATGTCGATGCTTGGCTTTTGGAAATCTACTAAAACTACATTAGTTGGGGTGAATCAAGAATGATAAAGCTTCGTAAGCAGATCGCCTTATTCCTCATCATGTCTATGTTGGCAGCCTTAATCGTCGTACCTGTAAGCGCAGACGCTGCAGCAGATACAGCACAATTCAATTTCGAGACGAACACACAAGGCTTCACAGGAACAACGGGGTCGACGGTAGCTGTCAGCTCCGAGAAGGCATACCAAGGGAATCAATCCTTGAAAATGACGCTTAATGTGACAGGCTCCCAAGGACCATTCGCAAAACTGAGCTCACCTGCAGGACTTACCGCAGGAAGCACCTATGAATTCCATGTTTGGGTACCGGGCGGCGCAGCAATCGCAGGCATCCAGCCTTATATGATGGACAGCACCTGGTCATGGACAGGCAACTTCATACCGTACAGCAATTTGACGAAGGATGCATGGAATACGCTGACACTGACCATTCCTGCAGGAGCTAAGACGCCATTCAATGAGTTCGGCGTTCAAGTGCAATCGAGCGGCGACTTTGCAGGCAGCGTCTATATCGACAGCATCGGTATTCTCGGCGGTACGCCTGTTGAAGTTCCGAATCCTGCAGGCTTAAGCGACCTTCGTGTCAATGGCACAACGGTAGCGGGTTTCACAAGCAAAGACCTTTCTTATATTGCACATGTTCCGAACGGTACAACTTCGGCTGCGGTAACGGCTGCAGCTACTGCTGCTGATGCAACTGTTGCGATTACCGGTGGCAGCAATCTTGCTGTTGGCGAGAATGCGGTTTCGGTAGAGGTAACGGCGAAGGACCTGACCAAACAAACGTATACGATTAAACTGATCCGCGATCTTCCAGCAAGCCAAGGCAATCCTATTACGATCAAAGGCAACAAATTTTACGGCGGTCATAATGAGGAAATTTGGTTTAACGGTGCCAATACCCCGTGGGACAACTGGAATGATTTTGGCGGCGATTTCGATTATGACTTCTGGGACACACACTTCGCACTGCTGCATGCTAACGGCGTGAATGCCTCCCGCGTTTGGATCACTTCAAACGGAGAAGTTGGCATCAACATCGATGCGACAGGGCATGTGTCAGGCGCAACCGCGGCACATTGGAATGACCTGGACAGCTTGTTCTATCTGGCTCAGAAGCATGGCGTTTATATCATGGCAACCCTGCTTTCTTTTGACCATATGAAGAATTCCCATCCGAGCTATGACAGCTGGAGAAAGATGTTGATGAGCGACGCTAACATCGACTCGTATGTTAATAATTACGTGATTCCGTTCACGAATCGTTACAAAAACAACCCTTATCTATGGTCGATCGACTTTATGAATGAGCCGGACTGGGTATTCGAGGAAAGCAAGCTTCCTTGGGAGAATTTGCAGTCTCTCTTCGCGAAAATGAGCGTAGGCGTTCACGCCAACAGCAGCGTGCTTACAACGGTAGGCGTCGCAATGATCAAATACAACAGCGACACCTGTACGGAAGGCTGCCAAGGCAATAAAGTCGGCGATGATGTGTTGATGGCCAAAGCCGGCGGCAATCCGCAGGCGAAGCTGGATTTCTGGGCACCGCATTACTACGACTGGATGGGTCAATATTGGGGTAACCCGATGTACATGACACCGGAGCAGTTCGGATTGTCTGCGGATCGTCCGGCAGTGATTGGCGAGACAGCTGCACTGGGTACGAATGGCCATACATTAACACAGGATTACGCAAGTGCTTTTGCAAATGGTTGGGCGGGCATGATGCCATGGACTTCCAATGGCGTAGACGGACTTGGCGATATTACTAGAGTCGGCCCGGCAGCAAGCAGCTTCTACAATCAACATCCTGACCTTGTGTTCCCATCCGGCATTTCCAAGAACGCGAACCTCAGTGACCTGAAGGTCGATGGTGTCACGGTTGCAGGCTTCAATGCGGATACGCTTTCGTATTCGTTGCAAGTACCTAACACAACAACATCGGTCGCGGTAACAGCGACAGCTGATCCATATGCAACGGTTGCCGTAAATGGCGGCTCGGCTCTTGCTGTTGGCAACAACACAGCATCGGTAACGGTAACGGCAGAGAACGGCAGCAGCAAGGTATACACGCTGACAATTACTCGGGCCAAGTCAAATAATACTGAACTTAGTGAATTGAAAATTAACGGACAATCGCTGATCACTTTAGTACCCGGTAAGCTTACGTACTCCGTAACCGTGCCGAACAGCATGATTGTGGTGTATGTAAGTGCGAAAGCGGCAAGCGAGAAAGCCAAAGTTTCCGTCGATCCTGCTTTGTCGCTTGTCATCGGAAGCAATCAAGTAAACGTACAGGTAACGGCTGAGGACGGAACGAAGCAAACCTACACGATTATGATCAACCGTGCCAAATCCGGCAATGCGAATTTAATCGGCTTGTTCGTCGACGGAAAGTCGGTGCCGAGCTTCACACCGGACAACCAAGCTTATCAAGTGAAGGTACCTCGCGGCCAGAAGTCAGTGCTTGTGACTGCAATTGCAGCAGACTGGAATGCTAAAGCAACGATCACGGGCGGCAGCAATTTGGTTGTTGGGAACAACACGGTGTCCGTTACTGTGACAGCACAGGACGGAACGAAGAAAACCTACACCATCACAGTCGTTCGCGGCTAAACCAACATAACGGAAATCACTTCCAATCGGAGGCTGGTCCTTAGTCCATTGACTAAGGCCAGCCTTGCTTCGTAGGCGGGAGTGCAGAAATATGTAAGATAATGAAAGATTATGATGTATTATGGCGGATTGACGGTTCCCTTTAACATTCCTTACAATAATAACAATCAATGGAAACCATTCATCAGGAGCGGGGGAACCACAAATTGCTGCCGAAATCGTCGTACTCTCTTAAGAACAGGGCGTATTTTTTCCTAATCCTTAGCTCGATCATTCCGTTAACGCTAATCGGCTATATCTCCTATGTATCTATGATTTCACTCTTAAACACGAATATCGATGACGGTATTCACAGCAATATGAAACAGTTCCAAATTAGCGTCGACCATGTATTCTCGAATCTAGAAGATTCAGCGCTCCAGCTTGCGATGTATAACGGGCGAGTGGCTGACGATATTGAAACTTTTATCGATACGAAAGATATTTTGACCAAATACGAGAAGAAGAAAGCGGTTATAGAGAGCATCTCGCTCATAAATGCCGCGAAACCGGATCTTGGGCTCATTTTCTTCTATTATGCCAATAAGAATCAGGTCATGTTCGAGAATCAGAGCGTGTCTGAGGGGTTTAGCCTAGAGCTGCTGCCCAAGCTTGCGGATGGCATTAATGCCACTTTCTATGGGCCTCATATGACCGTAAAGTCTACGAAGGATATGCAGGTTTTCTCGATCGCGCGAAAGGTGAACCTCATCGAGGGAGCTGATTTATACGTTTATGTCGAGACCGGCATTAAGCTGTTTGAGGATCTTCTGAAATCGCAGCGGTATAAGCTCGATGTAGCCTCGATTCTGCTGAACGATCAAGGGCAAGTGATGTACAGTCAGCGGCCGGAAGACTTTGCAATTGGTGAGCGAATCGATGTCAAGAAACTCAGCAGCACAAGCAAATCGGATGCGATCAAGAAAGGCTACTATGTTTTCTCGCAGAAAGGCGAGCAGGGATGGTACATTCTCTCCGCGGTGAAGACGAAAGCCTACAGTGCAGATGTGAAGAAATGGATCGGCAAATTCGCGCTGTTCGCCGTACTGTCCATTGTCATCAGTTTGTTTCTGGGACTCTCCATATGGAGAATTGTCTCGCGGCCGCTGCGGACCATTAACAGAGAAATTATTTTGCTGGCGCATAACAAATTTAATTCCAAGGTGAAGATGACCGGAATTCTCGAGTTTGATAGTTTGCTAGAGCAGTTTAACGATATGAAAATCAAAATTTCGGACTTGTTCAAGGAGCTGGAAGAGAAGGAGCGTAAGAAGCGGGTCATCGAGGTGGAGAAAATTTTGCACCAGATTAATCCTCATTTCCTGCATAATACGCTGAACACGGTCCAGTGGCTGGCAAGAATGAACGGGCAGGACGAGATTGACCGTTTGGTCGCGCTCTTTACGAGAGTGCTTCACTATAATCTGGGCAAGGAAGGCGGGATCGTCTCCTTAAACGAGGAAGTGGAGGCGCTTCAGAACTATGTGGATTTGCAGCGCATTCGGTATGCCTATCATTTTGACGTCCAAATTGTCGTAGATCCTACGCTTGGCGATGTCAGTATTCCGCGCTTTATTATGCAGCCGATCGTGGAGAATGCCATCTATCATGGTCTCAAGGATGAAAGCGGCTCTATTAAGATTGCTGTCTATGAGCAGGACAAGCAATTGATTATTACCGTCGAAGACAGCGGAGAAGGGATGACTGATGCGGACATTGCGCGAATGATGGAGCCGCAATCCGAGGAACACAAGAAGGTTGGCATGGGAATCGGGCTCAGCTATGTCAAATACATGCTTGAAGTGAATTACGGGCAAGAGGCTGAAATGGACATCAAGGGCGAGAAGGGTGTAGGGACCGTATTCAAGCTCCGTCTACCCATCAACCGCAGAGAGCATAAGGAGGAATTACAATGATCAGAACTTTAATCGTAGACGATGAAATCTATGTGAGAAAAGGGCTCATTTCCGTACTTCCGTGGGAGAAATTCAGCTTTAAGATCGTTGGCGACGTCAGCAGCGGGGACAAAGCGCTTGAGTTCCTCAAAGGCAATGGCGTCGATGTCATGTTCATGGATCTGACGATGCCGGGGATGTCCGGGTTCGAGCTCATGAAGGAGACGCGAAACAGCTTCCCCGATCTGAAGGTGGTCGTGCTGACCTGTCATCAAGACTTTGAATTCATACAAGAGACGATGCGCCTGGGCGCTATTGATTATATTGTGAAAACACAGCTGAAGAAGGAGAAACTCGAGGATGTGCTGGAGCGAATCGAGAGCCGCATCCGGCGCGAGAACAAAGACCGGAGCGGGAGTGAGTATGCGCCGATCTTCAAGAACGAGCAAGGGAAACGCTACTCCGAGGAAGTGGTCTCCTGCATTAATAATGCGGTCAAATTCATGAACGAGCATTTATTCCATGGCATTAACCAAGAAGAGGTCGCCAAGGCCGTCAATATGAGCAGAGGGTATTTCAGCCTGTGCTTCAAGGATATCGTGGGTACCCCATTCAGTGATTACTTGAAAAACTTGAAAATCCAATCCGCCGAGTCGCTGCTGCGCAAAACGAGCAAACCGGTCTACTTGATCGCGGATCAGCTCGGCTTCCAAGATGAGAAGTATTTCAGCAAGCTGTTTCGTGAGCATTGCGGCATGACGCCTACGGAGTTCCGGGAACGGAACCGGTAGTGCCGAATTTACAATTTAAGCGCTTTCAACAACAAGGGAAGATTATGCTGAAAAGGTATGAAATTTGTTATGGAAACGTGTACATTTGATAACCGGATTCCCAGTTGCTGATGATGATTGTCTATCTCGTCCTTCCGCAATTCAGGCTTACTATAGAGATACGCAATACAACAAATTCACAGAGGTCAAGGGGGATTCAAGTGAACAAAAAAGTAAAGGCAGCAGCATCGATTTCACTGATCGCGGCATTAATGTTGACTAGCGCAGCATGCGGTAATTCGAACAACGCAAGCGAGAACGGCAGCACTGCAGCAACAAACAATGCGGCAGCAACGAATGACGCAGGTGCAACGAACGCGGCAGCAGAAAACACTGCGCCTGCCGAGAAGCCTGATCCGTTTGCCAAGATGGACGAGTTGGTTGAATTCACTACAGGGATCTCGATTTCCGCAGAAGCAAAACCGCCTGCCGGAGAGAGCTTTGAGAATAACGATGTACAGAAATGGTTCGAGCAGAATTTGAATGTAAAGCCGAAGATGGCTTGGTCGACAAGTGACCAGAACTTTGCTTTCGAGCAAAAGGTCAGCTTGCTGATTGCCGCTAATAACATTCCGGACGTGCTCTCGATCAGCGTAGATCCGAATGGTCTGAGCATCTTGAAGAAACTGATTAAAGCAGACATGATCGAGGATCTGTCTAAGGTATATGAAGATTATGCATCGCCATTCCTGAAAGAAAGCATTGCACTAGGTGGACCGGATGCATTGAACTCGGTTTCCTCCGACGGTAAGCTGTATGCGATTCCTTCGATCGCAGACGTTGAAACGGCTATCCCGGTCATTTGGACACGTAAGGATTGGCTGGATCAAGTAGGGCTTCCTGAGCCGCAAACGCTTGATGATGTAGAGACAGCGCTTAAAGCGTTCAAAGACAAATTCGGTGCAGGCGTGCTTCCTGCCCAACAAAATATTTACGGCGCAGACACGAACTCCTTCGACTTCGTATTCGGAGCGTATAACTCCTATCCCGGTCAATGGATCAAAACAGCTGACGGCAGCGTAGGTTATGGTTCCGTTCAGCCGGAAATGAAAGGCGCACTGGAAAGACTGGCAAAATGGTATAAAGAAGGCATGATTGCACCTGATTTCATCATGAATGACAGCAACAAATCCGTTGAGCAGATCGCCAAAGGCAAAGCCGGCGTGTTCGAAGGCGCTTGGTGGTCCACATGGTATCCGCTTCCGGACTCCATTAAGAACGATCACAATGCAAACTGGCAGGCGACTGTACTTAAAGGTGTAGACGGCGTTGCTCATGCTAAAGGCTACGGTGCAGTTAGATCGTTTGTTGTCGTGAAGAAAGGCTTCAGCCATCCGGAAGCGATTATGAAATTGCTGAACTATGCACAAGAAGCAAACACGAAACATCTGGATTGGTACAACAAGCTTACAATTGACGAAGGCGCTAAATACTTGAATGCCAAAATGCCTTTGCTTCCAGTCAGCGTAAGCGCGAAGGATCCGCATGAAATCACAGTGCGTTACAAAGCGATTCAAGATGTACTTAACGGCACAACGCCTATGGACAAAGCAGATCCAGAGTCGAAAGCACAAGCAACGGCAATTCAGAATTATGAGAAAGCAACAGACAAGTTTGCAGATCTGGGATTGTGGAGCCTTGCTAACCAATTCGCGGTCGGCGCAGCAGGTCTGGTGAAGAACCCGGTTCAACAAACGCTTCCGGCTTTTATCGGTTCGACAGATTTGATGCAGAAGAAGAAAGCCTCGATGGATGACCTGGAGAAGAAGACCTTCCTTGAAATCATCACAGGCAAGAAGTCGATTGACGAGTTCGATAACTTCGTGAAGCTCTGGAATGACATGGGCGGTAAAGACATCACGGCTGAAGTGAATGATATCGTAGGCAAATAATTCAGATTATCACTCTTTAACAAGTGCTGAGCTGACCCCAGCCTCAGCACTTGTTTTATCCGAATTGAGGTGGAATGATGTTGAAGACGAACAGAGTGCGTAGCAAGGAAGCCATCCACTATCACTTCATGTTGTTTCCGAGTATTATCCTATTGGCTATTTTCAGCATTTACCCTACGCTTGGATCCATTATGGCTTTCAAATATTTTGATCCGATTGCGGGCATATGGGGATCGCCCTGGGCGGGGCTGGACCATTTCAAAATGCTGTTTCAAATACCGGAGTTTAAACAAATTACCATTAATACCATTACGATCTCGGTGATCAAAATCATTCTGAATATTTCCTGCGCACTGGCTTTCGCTTTGCTGCTGCACGAAATTAAGAAGAAGTGGTTCAAGAGATCGGTGCAGACGATCGTCTATCTGCCGTTCTTTCTATCGTGGGTTATTATGGCTGGTATTTTCAAAGACTTCTTCTCCATCGACGGATTAATTAACGGCTTGGTTCACAAAATATCCGGCGGCGAGCCGACGATGTTCTTCAACAACAACACTTGGTTTATGATCATCATTTATTTAACGGATGTGTGGAAGGGCTTCGGATTTAATGCCATCGTATTCTTGGCGGCACTCACGGCCATTAATCCGAACTTGTATGAGGCTGCTGATGTAGATGGCGCTTCAAGATGGGCGAAGTTAGTTAATATTACGCTGCCGAGTATCAAAGGTACGGTTATCCTCATTCTGATCCTGAGTCTTCAAGGCATCCTTAGCGGAGGATTCGATCAAATCTTCAACCTGTATAATCCGCTTGTCTATCAAGTGGCTGATATTTACGACACGTACATTTACCGAATGGGTTTCCAGAGCAATCAATATGAATTTGCTACTGCAGTAGGGCTGTTCCGATCGGCAGTTGCCTTTATATTTATTCTAATCTCGCAATGGCTGGCAGAAAAATACGGCGAATATAAGGTGTTCTAGACGATTGGGGTGAAACAGATGGGTATTCGATTAACGAAAAGCGATATTATCACCAACACGATCATATACGGTATTCTGACCTTGTTGGCCGTCATTACACTTGTTCCGCTGCTCAACATACTAGCCATTTCATTGAGCGACAGCGCCAAAGCGACGGCAGGTCTTGTTACCATTTATCCGCTCGGTCTGAGCTGGAAAACGTACTCGACAATATTCCAAGATCACGCGATTCTAACTGCGGCCGGCGTATCGGTCAAACGGGTTATTCTTGCTTTGATTATTAATATGGTGCTGGTAGTTCTGGCTGCTTACCCGCTGTCCAGAAGTAAGAAGGCATTCCGCTCCAGAGGCATCTACATGTGGATCATTATCGGAACGATGCTGTTTGGACCGAGTGTGGTACCGATGTTCTTCACCGTGAAGGATATGCATATGCTTGGTACGATCTGGGCGCTTGTCATTCCCGGTGCAGTCGGACAATTCAATATCATCCTCATGCTCAACTATTTCCGTAACATCCCTTCAGAGCTTGAAGAATCCGCGAGTATAGATGGAGCGGGGCCTTGGCGCCGGTTGCTGCAAATCTATGTTCCGCTGTCGATGCCGATTATGGCGACCATTGCACTCTTCGTCGTCGTAGGGAACTGGAACGCTTACTATGATGGACTGATCTACTCGATGCAAACCAGTGATTTCCCTCTGCAAACGTATATCCAACAGCTTGTCGTTAAGTTCGATACGACTGTTCGCGATGTTGAGCAGATTAAGAGCATGGCTTCGGTATCCAATCGAAGCTTGACGGCAGCGAAGCTGGTCGTCACGATGATTCCGATTCTGGTTGTGTATCCGTTCATGCAGAAGTACTTCATTAGCGGTATTATGCTTGGTTCGGTGAAAGAGTAATTCGTAAGGAAGGAGAGGCCTCGAAGCGTGTTCGTTGAACCGATTCGGGGTCTTTTTTATTTTACTAGACAACTCCGTATTAATAGTGGCATTAATAGGTAGAGGAACAATAAAATCCCTGAATAGATGGAGGTAGCTGCAGCATGTTGTATGAGTTGAAGAACATAGAGAGCCGTGCATTTACATCGGAAAATAAGACAGGGGCAGTTGGCGCTGGCGGACAATCGCAGAATGGCCGGAAAGGTTCGCCGTGTATCGAAGGCTTCCGTAAAGGTGAGACGATCGAACTGGTTAATTGCGATGGGCCGGGTATGATTCGGCATATATGGATCACGCTTCCGCCGGGCAATGTCGATCATATGCGTAATGTCATTATTCGGATGTATTGGGACGGTCAGACGCATCCGAGCGTGGAAGCGCCGATCGGGGATTTCTTTGGTGTGGCACATGGCCGGCAGAAGGTGATGTTATCCGACTGCGTCACCATGCAGAGCGGGAAAGGGCTGAACTGCTGGATTCCGATGCCCTTCAAGAAGAAGGCGATCGTCACAATCGAGAACGACTCCGGCTCCGATGTCTCTCATTTGTTCTATCAATTCGATGTCACTCGCGGCGATGAGCTGAACGATTCGACCGGGTATTTTCATGCACAGTTTAGACGCAGTAATCCATGTCCGATGCACGAGGATTTCGTCATCGCGGATAACATTAAAGGGCAGGGCGTTTACCTCGGAACGACGATTGGCGTACGCAGCATCTATCGGGATTGCTGGTGGGGCGAAGGGGAAGTGAAATTCTATATCGATGGCGATTCGGACTATCCAACCATCTGCGGAACAGGCGCCGAGGATTATATGGGCTCGGCTTGGGGACTCGATGAGGTGCTGACACCGTATCAAGGTGCACCTTTGGTTGATCATGACAATGGTCTCTATTCCATCTATCGTTTCCATGTTCGCGATCCGATCTATTTCCAAGACAGCTTGAAAGTTACGGTGCAGCAAATCGGCTATGGCTCAAGTAGCCAAGCGCAGGCGTATTTGGGAGATGACTTTACGAAGTATCGGGCGGCGGGAAGCGAGCCGGATGCGGAGGATTGTTATTTTGAGCTGAGCGATGATTATTGTGCGGTCGCCTACTGGTATCAGTCGCTGCCTTCGCAGCCGTTTGCCAGCTTTCCGGATAGGGATGATCGAATTAAAGATTTGCTTCATGGTAAAACAGAAGGCCCGAAACGCAGTGACGTATAATCCCAATAGAATCCGTACACAGGGAGGATCTTTAGATGCGGCATAGTTCTTGGCTAAGTAATGAGTTTGGCTTCCGGTGGTTTGAGAATGGACAGTGGCACACCTACGGTTTGGATCAGTCCGATTCCGGCGCAGCGGAATGGGTCGGTTCCGCGGCGGATGGAGGTAGAGTTCACGTTAAGCTTGCACCCGATGAAGGTCAGTCTGGCGCCTACAGCTGTAGTCGTATGGAAGTGCGCCTAAGTGCAGGCAGTGAAGGCTTGCTTGGTGGATTTCAACTCGTAATGCCCGTCGATTCGGAGCTTGCGCTTAGCTGGAAAACCCATCTTACGCCGCTTGAGGGGATGACGATCGGGGACATCGTTTTTCGCTCACCGGCTATTATTCTGGAGGACGAGTCGAGGATGTGCGCACTGATTCCGGATATCGCACATCTGGCGTCGAATCGGGTACTGCCTCACATTATGGATTATGAGCTGTCCGCTCATGCGCTCTATTATGGGGTCTCCGATTATCGCGATACAGGCCATACTTACTATCAACTGGAGCCGAAGCCGCGTGCTGTACAAGCACCGATTGTGCTTAGCTTCTATTTGGTGGAATGGATGAAATCGGAAGCGGGTGTATCGAGGGACTATAGGCCGGTGGAGCATTTCCTTTGGGAACGTTATGCATCCTCTGCCATGACTGCCGTGGAACCTGACAGTGGAATCAGGGAGCTGGAGCGTTACGCCAAATACGCCTATGAATGGGCATTCGAACGGTGGGAGTCGGTCAGCTGGCAGCAATTTGAGCTGGACGGTCAGGAAGTCGGCGGCGTTGTATTCATCGTTACGACGCGGCAGCAGCCGGGTTACGGCCAGGAAGAGGTTTGGCGTGAGAAGAAGAGCATCTGGAATCAAGCCTGGTTCTGCAGTCTTCGCAGTGCGTATGGCTACTGGATGTGGGGAAAGGCATGGGGCAAACAGGACTGGATGCAGAAGGCGGAGAAGTCGCTGGCCTTCGCGCTTGCTGCGCCGCAGACGAACGGACTGTTCCCGGCTTGTTATATGGCAGGGCCGGATAATCGCTGGGAGGATGGACGCTGGATTATGTCTCATTCCCGTGTTCCGAAGGGACAGCATGATTATGCGCATTTGCTCGATTGCTCGTGGACAAGCATCTGGCTTCTGAAGTGGTACAGGGATATTCATAAGGACGAGCGCATCATGAACTATGTGGATCGTTATGTGCAGACTCTGCTTGAGCTGCAGGAAGAGGATGGCAGCTTCCCGGCATGGGTTCATCCGCAGACCCTGGAAGGCTCAGCCTATCTTACGGTCAGCTCGGAAACGGCAGCGCATATTATGCTCCTCTGCAGCTTGTACCGGCTGCGGCCTGAGCCGGCTTATCTGGAAGCGGCCGTACGCGCAGCGGCTTTCCTTGAGAAGCGGGTTATAGCGGAAGGACGCTGGGAGGATTTCGAGACCTACTGGTCATGCGCCGGCATGTGGGAGCAGAAGCAGCCGGGGGTTCGCGATGCAAGAAGCGGGTTGTACAGCCAATGTAATTTCGGCATGTACTGGACAGCGGAAGCGATGCGCGATCTGTACCTATTGACGGGCAGCGCGCATTATCTGGGGCAAGGGCAGATTGTACTTGCTGAAGCATCGCTGTACCAGCAAATATGGCAGCCGCCATTCCACACCGTTCCTACGGTTGGCGGCTTCGGCGTAATGAACTGCGACTCGGAGTGGAACGACGCCAGACAAAGCTTATTTGCCGGCATCTACATGGGCTACTACGAAACGACAGGCGATGAAGCCTATCGATACCGCGCCTACTGGGCGATGAAGGCATCGTTCTATATGATGTACTGCCCGGAGAATGCCGATGTGAAGGCAAAGTACGAGCAGGTCCATCCCCATATGAAGGAAAGCGATTACGGCTTTCACATGGAGAATGTCAATCATTCCGATGGTCTTGCGGTCGGTGAATTTACGATCTTCGATTGGGGCTGCGGTGCGGCGTCCACTGCGCTGTATGAGCTTTGCAAGAAGCAGCTGTAGTGCGAAAAGCCGACCTACAACTCCTGATTCGCTGGAGCGTTAATAATTTGCTCCACAGGAATGTTAAACGTTGCAGCCAATAGAACGATGATGTCGAGTGGGGGTTTCCTTCTGTTCTTCTCGTAATGCGAGAGCGTAGATCTGGAAATCCCAAGCGTTCTGGCTAAGTCTTCTTGCTTCATCGCCCTGGATTCCCTTAGCTCTGCAATGGTATTACCGAGGTGTAACACCAACTTAATCCCTCCATTAGTCCAGCATCACTTGTTCCTTACTTGAATGGTTCCTTGCACGCTGCTTGAAGCTTTGCCTGCGATTTGAATCGACAGATTTTCTTCCGTCGCGAGATCGGCAATGGGAGAGAAGGAGAGGAGTCCCTCTTTGCTGTAGGTTACGTTTTGTAACGTGTAAGGCTTATCATTACGTGTTGCTGTAATGTCGAAATCGTGGAGCGAGAGCTCTCGCTCCGCCCCCATTTGAAGGGTAAGCTGAATGGTGCCGGCTGGCAAATCCAGCATGGCGCTTTTAATCTGGACCAGTATGGGACTCCAGCTGTAGACGGTATTGGATAGAATGATTGGTTTTGCAAATGTAATGGCGTAATTCACGGAAGGCTGTGCAAGCGGAATTGTGATGATCCAGTGGAAACCATCATTTTCCGAAGCAGGCTCTACGTTTACCGGTGCATTGTTTGCTTTTATACTTTTTTTGAGCTGTTCTACACTGGTTTTCGTGGTCGATGTCAATTCGAATGTACCGATTTCCAGAAAAAAGCCCAGTTCGCCATCAATATAATCTTTGCGCCACAACAGGCTGAGATCGACGGTTTTGGCCCGATCGAGCCCTTTGCCAAGTTTAACGAGATAGTCGTGCCCTTTGGTGGCATTGTCAATTACGCCATAATAGGACTTGTTGTACCCGCCGTATAGCTCGGTATACCACTTGATTTTCTTATTCGGGATGGTGAAATTTGCTTCAAGATGCTTCAGACTGATTGGTCTAGAGAAGGTTACCGAAAATTGGCCGGGCTGGAGCTGTTCGTCCAGAGTTAGGATTATAGGGTTGGTATATGGGGCTGGCTTGTCTTTTGTTTGGGCATGGGCGGCTGTTCCGGCAGACAGCGCGAGGAACAGCGAAAGCAGGAGAACGATACCTTTTTTGAACATGTGCGATTTCCTTTCCATCCGGGTAGTGGTGAATGGGCGGCTCAGCCTTTTTATGCTGCTGCTCCGAGCCACCCGGTCATAGCGGTTTAATCGTTATCGATTATGTTTACGAAGGAGAAGAAGATTGGGCCTACCGTTGCACCGCCGGTCGGATCCTTCAGATAGACGTTAAACGCTTCCAAAAACTCCTTCTTGGAATCGTCTACAATTGGCACCGTGAACGTTTTCTTCGTTTCGCCGTCGCCAAACACGAGAACGCCTGAAACATGATTGAAGTCTTCGCCTGCTTTGGCCGTCAAGCTGCAGTTGCAGTACTTCACCGATACTTCGCCGTCTTTACCGCCAATTCGATCCACGGTAATCGTAACTGTACCTTTGTTTTCCTTCACATCGTAAATAAAGTCAGACAGGGTTAGTTTCCCGGGCTTTTTCGGTTCGTCGCGCGGCTTTGCCGATGCTTGAAGCGGCATCGCCAGCAGGAAGACCATGCAGAAAGCGAGAAACAGGAAAGATAGCTTTTTGAACCTTTGAGTGGAACTAAGCATGAAACGACCTCCATTACCTAATTTTATGATACAATATGTAACAATAACTATTCTATGATACTGTATGTAACATGTCAATTCTATTTTTCTAGCAGTTGAATGAAGTAGATCGACCCGGGTCGGAAGCGAATAGAAGCCTCGAAGAACGTCGTTTCGAAGCGTTTGAGCGACTTCGTAAGCGGCATACCGGCTAATAGCACCTAGTAAGAATATTAGCTCAATTGTTCCATCTCTATTAAAAAAGCCGAGCGTGCAAAATCGCACTCTCAGCTTCACCCCGCTATATGCCTGCTACTTCTTCTGCTCACGGCGCTTCTTGATGGCCGAATAGTTCATATAAATACCGATAATCAGCAGCACAACGCCAAGCACCCAATTGACGAACAAAATATCAATAATACCGTAACCGATAAAGAAAATGCTCACAACCTGCAGTAATCGCGGACTCATTTTCATAGGTGCCCCCATCATCGCTAGATTTCTTTTGCCCAAGTATAGCGTACAAGATGCGGAAATGCTAGACGTAGAAGGAGATTGCGCGGCTATCGCGAATAGGGTTGTATTGTAAATTCGCACAATGACAGGGAGGCAAGCAACGACATGAAAGCGACTAAATTAAGACCTTTTGTTCCGTCCGGCGCGGACTATGAGCTGGCGCAGCGATTCTTCAAGGCACTTGGCTTCGAATGCACGCTTTCCGTACAGGACATCAGCATCTTCCGCTTATCCGATCAGGAGTTTATTCTTCAAAATTACCATGACCAGTCGTTCCAGAACAATTACATGCTGGATCTGACTGTTGACGATTTGGACGCTTGGTGGACGCATATCCAATCTATTATAGAGAGCGGACAATTCCCGACGATCCGCGCAAAAGAGCCAACGCTATTCCCATGGGGCCGTCGCGAACTCCATCTCATCGATCCGGCAGGTGTATGCTGGCATCTCGCGCAGGCTGATTAATTGCCAACCAACACAACTCAATAAGCAACAGCTGGGAGGAACATCACCATGAACGTACAACCAATCACACTGACCGGCGCCAAAGTAGAGCTGGTTCCGATGGCTATCGAGCATATCGATGGCATCTATGAGGCAGGCAGATATCCCGAGATATGGACACTTACTGCCAAAGGCATAGCTTCACTGGACGATGCGAAAGCCGATGTCGACAAGGCGCTGTCGCAACCGGCGGCGCTGCCGTTTGTCATATTCGATCGGACAACGGGGCGTATCGTTGGCAGCACGAAGCTCTTCGATATCTCTATCGCGAACAAAGGGCTGGAGATCGGATCGACGTGGCTGACCCCTTCGGTATGGCGCACTTCAATTAATACGGAGTGTAAATATTTGCTGCTGAAGCATTGTTTCGAAACGCTGGGTACCATCCGCGTCCAACTCAAGACGGATTCGCGGAATACGCGCTCCCAGCAAGCAATTGAACGTCTAGGCGCTGTAAAAGAAGGCGTGCTTCGCAACCATATGATCTATCCGAACGGCTATGTGAGAGACTCCGTCTATTACAGCATTCTCGATCGAGAGTGGCCGGTCATTAAAGAGCGGCTGCAGAGCCTGCTGAGTCCGCAATAACCAATGCAGCAACCAGCACAGCAACCTAAAAAAGAAAGCTCCACAAAAAACAGTCCGACGAGCAGAGTTTCATCATGCTCCCGGGCTGTTTTTTGTTGAAGGAGTTGGGGCAGCGCGGTGGTATATGAAATGCTCTAACGAATCGTACAGCGCTTATTTGCCCGAAAATAGCTTCATAAAAATTCTACGAATCGTAGAGGCACTATTCGAAGGGTTTTAGGTATTTTGGAGCCTGATTCTCCTCAATAAGACCTCTACGATTCGTTAGAAATTCGCCGCATGCGGCGAACAAGTTGGGGGAGTAGGGGAGCGGAATACGAGATAAGCGAGCTGGCGGCACAAGCACGAAAAGAGCGTAAAAAAGCAGTTGCATGTGGGAGAGAGTAGCACCGGGAGCAACACATCGACATGAAAGCGGTGGAGGTGGCAGAAGAGTAGCTCAAGGAGTAACACATAGACGCGAAAGCGGCGGAAATGGCGGAAGAGTAGCTCAGGGAGCAACACATAGACGCGAAAGCTACGGAAATGGCGGAAGAGTAGCTCAAGGAGCAACACATAGACGCGAAAGCTACGGAAATAGCAGAAGAGTAGCTCAAGGAGCAACACATCGACGCAAAAATGGCGGAAAATGGCGGAAGAGTAGCTCAAGGAGCATCACATCGACGCAAAAATGGCGGAAATGGCGGAAGAGTAGCTCAGGGAGCAACACATCGACGTGAAAGTGGCGGAAGAGTAGCTCAAGGAGCAACACATCGACTCGAAAGCGGCGGAAATGGCGGAAGAGTAGCTCAAGGAGCATCACAACGACGCGAAAGCGGTGGAACAGGCGGACGAAAGCGCAACCTGAAATTTTGCGACCGAATGCAAAATTTGAGACCTTATATTGCCACTGTCCGGCGGCTTACAATAAGTCCAGAAGAATGAAAGCACTTACATTCAATCAACAAATCGATCCCTGGAGGTCTGCCAGCATGAGCGCCAATCTGAGCTATGAGCTGTCTACGAGGCAGCAGCCGGCAAGCCGGAAGGACAAGGCCGTCAAAGTGATCCGCAAGATGATCGGCCAGAGGTATTTACAGGTTATGGCGCTGCTAGGCGTAGCCTGGATGATTATTTTCAACTACATTCCCATGTACAGCGTCATAATCGCCTTTAAGGAATACAACATCATTCATTCCGTTCACGATGCGCCTTGGGTTGGTTTCCAGCATTTCCGGGAATTTCTCGAGGATGAGGAGCTGCCAAACGTCATCTGGAACACCGTCGGCATGAGCTTGATTAAGCTCATCATCGCATTCCCGCTGCCGATCATCTTCGCTCTCTTCCTCAACGAGCTACGCTCGCTGAAGCTGAAGAAGTTCGTACAGACGATCTCCTACCTGCCTCACTTTCTCTCGTGGGTCATTCTCGGAGGGATCCTGACAACATGGCTCGCCGATGTCGGCATCATCAACCATCTGTTAATGGCACTGGGCTTCATCGACGAACCGATCAGCTACTTGGCGGAGCCGAGCTACTTCTGGTCCATCGTCATCACATCGGATATTTGGAAGGAACTAGGGTGGTCGGCCATCATCTACTTGGCTGCAATCGCCGGCGTTTCGCCGGAAATGTATGAGGCTGCAACGATCGACGGCGCGGGACGTTTTCAGAAAATGTGGTTTGTGACGCTTCCGAGCATCAATGGTACGATCGCGATCTTGTTCATCCTAGCGGTCAGCGGCATTCTGAATTCGAACTTCGATCAAATTCTCGTCCTGCGCAATTCGCTCAATGAGAGCGCGAGCAACGTAATCGACGTGTATGTCTACCAAACCGGTCTCTTAAGCGGGCGTTACTCCTACTCGGCCGCAGTTGGATTGTTTAAATCGATTATCGCGCTGATTCTGCTGATTATGGCGAATCAAGTGTCGAAGAAGTTGAACGATACGTCGCTATTTTAATAAAAGATAAGGTGGTTGCGCCGACTGATGTATACATCCCTACTCCGAAGAAAAACCGCCGGCGAGGCACTATTCGATGTCGTGAATACGATCGGCATGCTGATTGTCTGCTTCGTGACGATCTATCCGATCTGGTACGTGCTCGTCAATGCCTTCAATGAAGGGCAGGACGCCATGCGCGGCGGCATTTACTGGTGGCCTCGTCTGGTCAGTCTCGATAACTTCCAAGCCGTGTTCAATAACCCCGGCATTATGCTGGCCATGGGCGTAACGGTTGCGAAGACGGTTATAGGTACTCCCGCACATGTATTCTTTACGGCAATGGTCGCCTACGCCTTCTCCAGAAGAGAGTTGGTTGGACGCAAGGCCTACATGCTGCTCGGCACGATCACGATGTTTTTCAATGGCGGCCTCATCCCTTTCTATCTGCTTATTCGCGACTTGCATATGCTCGATAATTTCCTGGTTTATATCATTCCGGCCATGTTCAACTTCTTCGATCTCATCATCTTCCTGGCCTTCTTCCGAGAAATTCCCGCTGGGCTTGAGGAAGCCGCGAGGATCGACGGAGCCAACGACTTCTCCATCTTCGTTCGCGTCGTCATTCCGGTATCCATGCCGGTGATCGCCACGATCGCTCTGTTCCACGGGGTGTATCAATGGAACGATTATTTTACCGGGATGATCTATATCAACAATATGGATTTGCAGCCGATTCAGACGTACTTGTACCGGGTTATCGCGCAGTCGAGCTCGAACATCATGATGGCGGCGATGCCGGGCGGCATTACGAAGAGCGTGACCTCGCAGTCGATAAAACTCGCAACGATGGTGGTCACAACGCTGCCAATCGTGCTGGTGTATCCGTTCCTGCAGAAATATTTTGTCAAAGGTATGATGATCGGTTCGATCAAGGGTTAGGTTATTCGTCCTAGCAGGCTGGATTCCGAGTCGGCAAAGACATTATAATAAGCGAAGCAAAGGGGTAGAACACATGAGAAAAGGTAAGGTTCAGCGCTTAATTGCTTTAACGACAGTGTTTGCGCTTGTCTTCACACTGGCGGCTTGTTCCAGCGGCAACAACAACAATAAGAACAATGAAGCGGCAGCGGGCAATAACAAAAGCACGAATGCCGCGGACAACACAGCGGCAGCAGACAACACCAAAGCGGAGAACAAACCCGCAGTATCCGCGGATGAGCCGGGCTGGAAAGCGGACACGTCACCGATTACGTTCGACTGGTACCTGAACTTCTCTTGGTTCCCGAATAAGTGGGGCGTAGACGCAACTTCCCAATACATCACGAAGAAAACCGGCGTCAACATCAACTTCATCGTACCGGCAGGCAATGAGAACGAGAAACTGAACACGATGATCGCTTCAGGCTCGCTTCCGGATTTCATCACGCTTGGCTGGTATGAGGACGGCGTGAAGAAGATGATCGAAGGCGGCTTGGTAGAACCGCTGAACAAGCTGGCAGATCAGTATGACCCGTACTTCTTCAAGGTTGCTGACCCTGCGAAAACATCGTGGTATACCCAAGAAGACGGCAATGTGTACGGGTATCCGAACGCATCGTCCTCGCCGAAGGATTTCGAGAAGTATGCACGCGATTACACGTCGAACCAAACATTCGTCGTACGCAAAGATATGTATGAAGCGCTTGGCAAACCAGACATGCGCACTAAGGAAGGTTTCCTGAACGCGCTTAAAGCAGCGAAGGAGAAATTCCCGGAAGTAAACGGACAGCCGCTTATTCCGCTTGGCCTGCATGAGTTTGGCGAGACCGGCAACAGCTCGCTGGAAGGTTACCTGCAGAACTTCCTTGCTGTTCCTTATGAGAAAGACGGCAAGCTGTACGACCGCGTAACAGATCCGGAATATGTAAGCTGGCTCAAAACCTTCCGCAAAGCCAATGAAATGGATTTGCTGGCGAAAGATATCTTCATCGACAAACGTCCGCAGATGGAAGAGAAAATCGCGCAAGGCCGTTACTTTGCAATGCTGTATCAACGCAGTGATTTTGCCGCACAACAGAATGCTCTGTATGCCAAAGATCCAAACTCCGTCTACATCGCTATCGATGGTCCTGGCAATGATGCAGGAGACCAACCGACGCTTGCAGGCCCTGGCATCTCCGGCTGGACGGTAACGCTTATTTCCAAGAACGTGAAAGACAAAGCGAGAGCAATCCGTTTCCTTAGCTACCTTATAAGTGAAGAAGGCAACAAAGACTTGTTCATGGGCGAGCCGGGCGTTACGTATGACACAGCTGACGGCAAAGACGTATTTAAGCCTGAAGTCCTTGACCTGCTGAACAAAGACCGTTCTTCCTTCGATAAGAAGTATGGCGCGTCGTACACCTTCTGGATGCTGATGGATACCAATATGAATTTGAAGTGGGCGCCGCCAAGCGTGGAACCGTCCAAGCAAATGGAAGATTGGACCAAAGGCAAAACGCAAAGCTTCTCGCAATACGATCAAATCAACCCGACGGGTAACTCCGAGGAAGGGATTGCGAATACGAAGATCGCGCAAACATGGGGCAAAACGCTTCCGAAGCTGCTGCTTAGCAAGTCCGATGAGGACTTCGACAAAACATTTGCGGAGTTCGTAGAGAAACGTAAGGACGCAGGCTTCGACAAAGTGCAGGCGTTCCAACAGAAGAAATATGAAGAGAACGTAGCGAAGCTGAAAGAATTCCTGAAATAAAAATTAGCGTTCAGAATCGGGTAACAATCGAACAGCCGGCGGTGTAAGCCTCGGCCAAGAAGAGTGGTGAAGTCTGCCGCCCTTCTTGGCCGGGGCTGACTGCCCGGCTGTTCATGCTCGTTTTCTGCGTTATACTGGAGACTAGGCATTCATCCCACACTATGGACGTGATTTCATTTGCTAAACAGACCTCGCATGATCAGCCGTGAAACGATTATTTATAAGCTGGAACAGCTGTCCTTGCAGAAGCGACTGTTTATTTCGTACATACTCATCCTGCTGCTGCCTAGTATCCTGATTTCGCTCTATATTTTTAAAGAGCTGAACGACAATTATATGAAAGACATTATCAAGAAGTACGAGAACACGCTGGAGATCGAGCGGGTCAACATGAACAACAACATCGAGACGATGGAGCGGGCTGCACAGCTGTCGGTCTCGGATAAAGAAGTGCTCTATTATTTGGAGCGGACCAGTGAGCCCAACGCTACAGAGCTGATTGAGTTCGATACAACGGTGGTCTCGAATATTTTGCGCTTACAGTTCAACAATCCCAATATCGAGCATATTCGGCTGTTCTCCAACAATAAACGGATTAATGAAATATGGCCTGTTATTATGCTGGAGCGTCGTATTCAAGGAGATCCTTGGTATGCGAAGGTGAACCGCCTAGACGGACAGGAATTATGGTACTTTGACCGGATGGACCGGGAGCCGATCCGCTCACTTGTTCCCGACGCGAAGGAATCCAGGCCGAAGCTCTCGCTGCTGCGCGAGATTGAATATCCGGCAGGGCGCCATGTCGGCATTATGCAAGTGGATATGCTGCTGACGAATTTCTTTCAGGGCGTATTTCATGGAACGGATTCAGGCCAGTCGGAGATGTTCGTTATTGACGGCGAAGGCAAAATGTTCCGCAATGACGCCAGCCCGTTTCTGGCGAGCACGGGTCTTACGGAGACAGATGTGCGTAGTGCGCTAAATCAGCATGTTACACATGGCACGGGTCATTTCCTGTTTAACCACAACAAAACCCCTTTTCTTGGCAACTACATGTATATCGATAAGCTGAATGCCTATGTGGTGAATGTCGTGTCGCTGAAGAATGTGTTTGCAGACATTAATAAGACACGTAACAAACTCATCATGGTGAATGTTAGTCTGCTGGCGATTCTGTCTATTTCGACTTACTTCCTGAATGCGCTTATTCTGAAGAAATTGCATACGCTCGCTCATTTCATGAAGCGGGTGCGCCAGGGTGATTTCAACTTTGATTTCACGATCCGCGGCGGCGGCGAGGTCGGAGAGTTGGCGCATCATTTTCGCAAAATGTTAAAGAAAATCAATTCGCTCATCGCCGAAGCCGTCACGAAACAGGCCGCTTCCAAGGAAGCGGAGCTGCGAACGCTCAAGAATCAGATCGATGCCCATTTCCTCTACAACACGCTTGAGAATATTAAGATGCTGGCGGAAATCGAGAATCAGCCCGTCATCTCGGATGCGCTTACTTCGCTTGGCGGCATGATGCGCTACAACTTGAAGTGGACGAGTGAGTACGTGCGGCTGAAGGATGAGCTTGGACATATTACCAACTACATTGCCATTATGAACGTTCGGTTTGATCATACGGTCAGCTTGCAAATCAATATTCCTCCGGATTACTTGGATCAGGAGCTGCTGAAGATGTCGCTGCAGCCGATCGTGGAGAACTCCGTTAAGCATGGCATGAAGTTTAGACCATCGGAAGCGCGAAACGTCGTTATTTCGATTAAGGCGGAGGTCATCGACTCCACCATCGTCATCGAAATTGAGGATAACGGGATTGGCATGACAGCAGAGATGGCGGAGGAGCTGAACCGGAAAATCAACTTTGAAGATGTAGGTGGGCCTACAGATAAGCGGGATGTATATGCACAGCAGGAGAAGCAAACGGAAGGCAGCGGGATCGGTTTGCGCAATGTGCATCAGCGTATTCAATTATTTTATGGCACGGAATACGGCTTGTTAGTCGAAAGCAGAGAGGGTGCCTATACGCGCGTCATTATGCGTGTACCCTATTTCATATTAAGCGGAGGGGTGACCTGAGATGCGTACACTGCTGATTGTGGACGATGAACGTAATATCAGGCTCGGGCTGAAGGCGATCATTGAGCGAGGATATCCCGGACGATATGAGATGTTATTTGCGGCTGATGGGGAGGAAGCGCTCGGGTTGATTCAAGGCGGCCAAGTGGAGATCGTCATCACGGATATTCGAATGCCGGGGATGGATGGTCTGGCATTAATTCGCGAATTGGCGCAGCTTCCGCAGAAACCGGTCGTCATGATTCTCAGCGGCCATGATGATTTCCACTATGCGAAGGAAGCGATGCTCTACGATGTGCGGGAGTATTTGCTCAAGCCGATTGTGCGGGATGAGCTGTTCACGGCGCTAGAGCGGGTGGAACGGGAGCTGGAGCGGCAAGCGGCGCTATCCGAGCGGCTGGGGGAAGTGCATCATTATCGGGATGAGCTGCTGGCGAGCCAGTTGAACTATATCTTCCTGCATCCGAATTTGAAGGCACAAGAAATCGCGGAACGATGTGCAAAAGCAGGCTGGGATGCGCTTGTTGAAGCTCGGGATGCCTCGGAGGCGGGGGCTGGAGCAGGTGCGAGTAATGGGCCGGGGCCGGGGCAGGCTCAGGCGCGCGGTTATGTGATTGCACTGCTCAAGCTTCGCGGCGGCTTGTCCTCCGGGAAAGCGGGCCAGCTTGAGGCGATGCTGGCGACTCGGCCTAGCGGAGTTCGGTTTTATTTTAAAGATAAGGATGAGCGGCTGGTCGTCATTTGCGAGGAGACCGAGGGACCAAGCAGCTTGCTGGCGTTCATGAAAGAGCATCATGTTTCGGGGCAAATCGGAGTCAGCGAGCGATTGAATGGTGCAGGCGGCGTCAAACAAGCATACGAGGAAGCGCTCGAAGCTCTAAGGTATGGCTTCTTGCAGGCGGTAACGGCGGAGCCGGTGCTTCTGCATTACGACCGGAAGAGAGCGCGCCATCAGGAGAGCCATTTGCCGCTTGAAGACATTCGGCGTCTGGCGAATATGCTCGGTACCGAGCGGGACAAGGAAATGAAGCAGATTCTTACGGAGCTTCTGGACCCGAAGAAGCTGGCTGGCTTCGATATCGCGTCGATCGAGGAAATCAGCAAACAGCTGAACGAGCTTGTGTTTGACCGCGTCTTCAATCAGTACGGCGAGGAATCGGTGGAAATTCTGCGGATCTATAAGAAGGTCGGCTGCATGTATAACTTCGAGACGATTCATGATTATTTTCACAGCGTGGAGGATCTGCTGCTGCGGTTGAACGATTATGTGAAAGGACTGCGCCTTGTGCATGTCGAGCATAAGGAGATGAAGAAAGCGGTCAGCTACATTCACGATCATTTCCATCGGGACCTGAATATGGCGATGGTATCGAACCATGTTTCGCTGAACTACTCGTATTTCAGTCAGGCGTTCAAGGAGTTTACCGGCGAGAGCTTCGTCGTCTACTTGAAGCGGGTGCGCATTCAGAAAGCCAAGTCGCTGCTGGAGGAAACAGACCACAAAATCTATGAGATCAGCGAGCAGGTCGGCTTCGAGAATTCGAAGCAGTTCAATCGCGTTTTCCGCGAGATGGAGGGCATCTCGGCGATGGAATATCGGACGAAACATGCGGTGCAGCATCGTGTGTAAGAGGGAGGGCGGCCGCTAGCGGACTGCCCTTTTTTTCATGGAGGAGAAAAGTGGTAAGTCGTAGGTTAGTAGTATGCTATAATCCGGGTGATGCCACAATTCGAGCAGGAGGCTGTCATGGAAACCAATCAAGCTAAGAAGCATGAAGAGCACATAGCAAGGGCGAATCAAGCCACGGAGGAAGGAAGCTCGCGGATTTCGGAGGATCGCTTCCGACTTCGCTATCATTTGATGCCGAGAACCGGCTGGATGAACGATCCGAATGGACTTGTATACTTCAAGGGCAGCTATCATGCCTTCTATCAGTACTATCCGTACGAGCCGAGTTGGGGACCGATGCACTGGGGGCATGCCAAGAGCGAAGACCTCGTCAATTGGACCCATCTTCCGGTCGCATTGGCACCTTCAGAATCCTATGATCAGGGCGAAAGCGGCGGCTACGGCTGTTTTTCTGGAAGTGCTGTCGTCGATGGCGATACGCTTGCTCTGCTGTACACCGGACATGTTTCCGGCAAATCTCCGGTTGAGGTACAGTGTTTGGCTGTCAGCTCGGACGACGGCAATACGTTCGCGAAAAGCGAAGCGAATCCGGTCATTCCGGGGCCGCCGGAAGAAGGATTATTCGGCTTCCGCGATCCGAAGGTTTGGAAGCATGAAGATAAGTGGTACATTGTAATTGGAAGCGGTCAAGAAGGCCGGGGCAATGTGCGGCTGTATGCTTCTTCGGATTTGCATGAGTGGCGCTACATAAGTATTGCCGCTGACAGCGATGGCTCGCAGGGGGATATGTGGGAATGCCCGGATCTGTTCCCGCTTGGCGGCGGAGAGAACCATGTGCTGATTGTCTCCCCGATGAACATGGGGGCCACGAAGACGATGTATTTGTCCGGCACTTTCGATTACGAGAATGGCAGGCTCACGGCAACTCGTGCCGAAAGACTTGATTACGGCTTCGATTTCTATGCGCCGCAGACGCTTGAGGATGATCAAGGCCGACGCATTCTATTCGGGTGGATGAATATGTGGGGGGCAACGATGCCCGAACAGCAGGATGGATGGGCAGGAGCGATGACGATTCCGCGTGAGCTGATCCTGCAGCCGGACGGCAGTGTGCGCATGCTTCCCGTGCCGGAACTGGAGAAGCTTCGGGGAGAGCGATACGATGTGGAATCGCAGGTAATCGAAGCAGATACGGAAGTAACTCTGCCGGGCATCGCATCGGATGCGGTAGAAATCATCGCCTTGTTTGACGGCGATGCGGCCGAATTCGGCTTGCGGCTGCGCTGCTCGGCGGACGGCAGCGAATACACCGAAATCGGGTACCGCGCCGCGGACCGCATGCTCTATGTGAACCGCGAGCTTGCCGGTCTGGGCGATGGCGGAATCAGTGAAGTTCAGCTTGCGCCTCAGGATGGCGGGCTGCTGAAGCTCCATCTGTTCCTCGATCGTTCATCGCTTGAGCTGTTTGCCAATGATGGCGAGAAAACAATGACGAACCGCATCTATCCGCAGCCGGATAGTTTGGGGGCTTGTCTGTTCAGTCGCGGGGGGAATGCGGTTCTTCGCTCATTGGAGTCCTATGTTTTATAGCGGATTTACTGAGGGTGAAAATCAGAATGGCGTTAACCTCTATAGTGAAGATTGCCATCAAGAAATCGAACCGGGCGTTTATCAATTATAGAGAGTAGATTAGAAGGCTAACAGACCAATCCACGTCGGATTGGTCTGTTTTCTATGGTCAAAAGGTTGAATCTATAAGGTTTTGACCTTGCTGCACTTCCTCCATAATGAGGTAGACAACCGAGGGGGAGGGAAGCAGATGAAATTTGGCGCTTGTTATTATCCGGAGCATTGGCCGGAGGAACGCTGGGAGCTGGATGTGAAGCTCATGAAGGAAGCCGGGCTGAACGTCCTGCGGATCGGCGAATTTGCTTGGTCGAAGCTTGAGCGCTATGAAGGCAGCTACGATTTCTCATGGATGGATCGCATCATCGGGCTGCTGGCGGCACAAGGGATTGAGGTCATCTTAGGAACACCAACCGCAACACCGCCGAAATGGCTGATGGATAAACACCCTGACATCTATATGCGGGACAATAAAGGCATCGCGAGGGGCTTTGGCAATCGGAGGCATTACTGCTACAACAATCCCAACTACATGGAGGCGTCGGATCGCATTGTAACCGCAGTTGCGCGGCATTATGGCAAACATCCGAATGTCATCGCATGGCAGACGGATAATGAATTCGGCTGCAACGATACGGTTTATTGCTATTGTGATAATTGCCGATCAGCCTTTCAGGCTTGGCTGCGCCATACCTATACAAGTATCGATCAGCTCAACGAAAGCTGGGGAACGGTGTTCTGGAGTCAAACCTACAACGAATGGGAGCAAATCGTGCTTCCTGCGTATACCGTCTTCCATCTGCATAATCCGGGGCTGGAGCTCGATTATCGCCGGTTTGCTTCCGATTCCGTCATCGCGTACCAGAAGCGGCAAATTGACCTGTTGAAGCAGCTTGCCCCAAGTCAGCCCGTCACCCATAACATGTGGTCGGAGATGAACGAGATAAACAGCTTCGAGCTGTCCAAGGATCTCGATTTCGCTTCCTGGGACATCTACCCCAACCTCTGTTTTACCGATCAACCGGATCCCCGCGAAAGCGCAATCCAGCTCGATATGGCCCGCGGCGTGAAGCAAAGCCCCTTCTGGGTGCTGGAGCATCAGAGCGGCGCGCCCGGCGGCAACATCATGTTTCCAACGCCGCGACCGGGGGAGCTTCGCAGATGGACATATCATTCGGTCGCCCATGGCGCCGATGCAATCGTCTATTTCCGCTGGCGGACATGCCTATTCGGCGCGGAGCAGTTCTGGCATGGCATATTGCCTCATGACGGCATTCCGGGCAGGCGGTATGACGAAGTCAAGCAGGTTGGTGAGGAGCTGAAACGAATCATGCCGCGCATTGAAGGCAGCAGCGCAGGAGCGGAAGTCGCAATCATTCGTTCCTACGAGAATGAATGGGTCATGGACATACAGCCACAGGTGATGGGGCACCGGTATATCCGTCATCTCAAAGGCTATTATCGTTATTTCTATGATCATCATATTCCGGTGGATCTCCTATCCGACGAAGCGGATTTCAGCCGTTATCGTGTCGTCGTCCTGCCGCACTACATGCTGTCTAAGCCGGGAGCCAAGCAGCGAATCTACGATTATGCGGCGCAAGGCGGCACGGTGCTGCTCGATTTCCGTTCCGGCTCGCGGCTGTGGGACAACCGGATGTCGGATCAAACGCTGCCCGGCATCTATCGGGAGCTTCTTGGCATCTCGATTAGCGACTACGGTATCCTGCGGGAAGGTCAAACGCGCAGCGTCCAACTATCCCAAGACACAAACAGCTACAAAGCAAAGACCTGGTATGACTTCATCCAACCGGAGACGGCGGAGCCAATCGCTTGGTTCGGCGAAGACTATTTTGCCGGATCGCCTGCAGCGACATGCAATCGTTATGGCCAAGGCGCCGCCTATTACTTGGGCATGGAGCCGCAGCCTGCCTTAATGAATGCGCTTATGGATCGCATATGCGCGGAGGCCGGAGTAGCGCCAATAAAGGGCATACAGGTCCCGGAAAGTATTGAGCTCACGCGAAGGGTTAGCGGTGAAGGGCAGGAATATATTTTCGCGATCAATCATGGTACAGACCGTCAGGCCATCACGCTCGCAGAGCCGTTGTACGAACTTACCACGGAGCAAACCATAGCAGCAGGCACGATCGATTTACCGGGCAACGGCGTGTTTCTCTTCCGCAAGGATCACCCGCTACTAGGGTAATAAGTTGCAGTTTATCAGGTTGTTGGCGTTACCGGCCCCCTGCATAATAAAACTAGAACAACACGGATGAGAAACAGGGTAGAAAGGAGTACGGCAGTGTGAAATCAATCGCACCAACTAGGCAAGACACGGCACCAAACAAACGCAGCTTCGGCAGAAAAGTCATCATGCAAAGACAGCTGATCTACATGTCTGTTCCGTTCGTCCTCCTGATCGTCCTGTTCTCCTACGTCCCGCTCTGGGGATGGATTATGGCGTTTCAGCGGTACACGCTCGGCAAAGGGATCAAACACAGTCCTTTCGTCGGCTTCGATAATTTCGTCGCACTCTTCCAAGACGAACAGTTCTACCATGTACTCCGCAACACGCTCGCCATGGGTCTGCTGCAGCTGATCACCGGTTTCGTATGCGCCATTGCGCTGGCACTGCTGCTGAATGAGGTCAGATTCGTCTGGTTCAAACGGGTTATCCAAACGATTACCTACATTCCGCATTTTGTATCTTGGGTCGTTATTGCGAACATTACGCTTACGATGCTTTCTCCGGATGACGGTATGCTAAACCGCATTCTGATGAAACTTGGCATCATTCAGGAACCGCTCTACTTCATGGGCGAGGAAAAATGGTTCTGGTTCATCCATACGACGGTCAGCTTGTGGAAGGAGCTGGGCTGGAGCACCATTATCTACTTGGCGGTCTTGGTGGGGCTGAATCCCGAGCAGTATGAAGCGGCTGAGGTCGACGGTGCGAGCCGCTTTCAGAAGATGTGGTACATCTCTATTCCAGGCATCATGCCGACCGCGATTCTGCTGCTCATCTTAAATGTAGGCTGGATCATACAGGGCGGCTTCGAGTCGCAGTATTTGCTTGGCAATCCAATCGTCGTTGATTATTCCGAGGTGCTCGATCTCTATGCACTCCGCTACTCGACACAGCTTGGAGACTTCTCATTCGGGGTAGCAATCAGCATGTTTAAATCAGTCGTAAGCGTAGTCATGGTGCTAGCCGTTAATTATTTGGCCAAGAAAACGAATCAAAGCCGGCTAATCTAGCAGCTGCTATACACGTACAGTACACAATCCCGATAAGAGAAGGAGGGTGGTCAAGAATGGACCGCAATCAGGCGTGGGGCGCATTCGCGTTCAACACCTTTAACTTTACGCTGCTGCTTCTCATCGGCATGGCAACCTTGTTTCCCTTCTTGAACCTCATTGCGGTGTCGCTAAACAATCCGCTCGATTCCTTGAAGGGAGGAATAACCCTCCTGCCCAGAGAATGGACACTAATGAATTATAGAGCGATATTGAGTGATGACACGCTTGCGTGGTCCGCTGTCCGTTCCGTTATTCGTACCGTGCTTGGCACCGTACTAGGTGTTACGGCTACCGTCATGATTGCTTATACGCTTAGCCGCAAGCAATTCATCTTCCGCAAAGCGTTTAACGTCATCTTGGTCATTACCCTTTACGTGAACGGCGGCCTCATTCCAACCTATCTGCTGATCAAGAACTTGGGGTTGATGAATCATTTTGCCGTCTATATCATTCCCGGTTTAATCGGGGTGTTCAATGTTATTATTATTCGCAGCTATTTCGATCAGCTTCCGGAAGGACTGGTAGAATCGGCGCAAATCGACGGGGCAACCGACTTTCAGACGCTGTTTCGGATTGTCGTGCCAATCAGCTTGCCGGTTATTTCGACCATCACGTTATTTATCGCGGTTGGCCATTGGAATTCCTGGTTCGATAACAATCTCTATGCCAGCCGTAATCCCGATTTGAGCCTCCTGCAGTTTGAATTACAGAAGATTCTGTTGCAAAGCGTTAGCCAAGTCGCGAATGCGAATGAACATGTGGACGGCAAAGCGATTCAGTCCAACCCCGATACGATACGGGCTGCTCTGACTATTGTAGTTACAATGCCGATCCTCCTGGTCTATCCATTCCTGCAAAGGTACTTCGTCAAAGGCGTCACATTAGCTGCAATTAAGGAATAACCGGCTGCGCAGCCGGTTAATCAAGAGGTTATCAAACGGAGCGATCGATCCGTTGATATATACAAAACGATGATTGAAAGGGAGTCTAAAGATGAAGGGTACTAGGTTAAAACGCAGACTTACAATCGGACTCATCATTACCGTACTGACCGTGCTTATCTCAGGCTGCGGTTCCTCCAATAACAGCGATAACGAAGGGGCAGCTAACGAACCGGCGAAGAGCACGAATAACGCTGCAAACAATGGCAAGACCAATGAAGCAGCTTCCGGCGATAACGCCGCAGCTGAGCCTGCAGCGGATTTAAGTCCAATCGAATTTACGATCAACACGGCCGATGACAAGCTGAAATGGGATACGCCAATTACGAAAGCGATTACAGAGAAAACAGGCGTATCGCTCAAGTATGACCTCTCCGTCGGCGACCAATTTCAGAAATGGGATCTGTGGCTGGCAGCCGGTGACTATCCGGATGTCGTCGTGCTCGATGCCAACTACACGCAGAAGTTTAAAGATGCCGGCGCCATTATTCCGCTTAACGATCTGATCGACAAATATGGCCCGAACATTAAAGAAAAGTATGGCAAGTACTTCAATCTGCTCAAAGACAAAGACGGCAATATCTACTCCTTGTCCGGCGTCAACAAGAGCGAAGAAGCGGCAGCTAACTCGAGTGCCAACTTTGTCGTGCAATATGATGTGCTGAAGGAAGCCGGTTATCCGGAAATCAAAACGTTCGATCAGCTCTACGATGTCATCAAAGCGTATGCCGATAAACACCCGCAAATCGATGGGAAGGATACGATTGGCTTCGCCGCTTCCATGGCAAGCTGGACGATGAAGATTGAATTCAACAATCCGGTCATCAATGCGCTTGGACTCCCTGACCATGACCGTTCCCGAATTGATGCTAACGGCAATGTCACGTACAACCCGGTTTCCGAGGAATCCAAGGCCTACCTGAAATTCCTAAACAAGCTGTATAACAACGGGCTGTTCGATAAAGAAGCGTTCTCGCTCGACAATATTTCAACGAAAGCCGCACAAGGCCGCGTCCTTGCTGCCTATTCACCGGGCTGGTTCTTAGGTGATGCCGAAGCCTCGCTGCGTAATTCAGGTCATCCGGAACGTGCCTATGCCCATATTCCGATTTATTTCTCGGAAGGTACTGAAGATCACTCCAACACGCTGACGCCAACGCAAGCAGGAAGCTACCAGTGGACGATCAGCAAGAATGCGAAGAACCCGGAGCGTATGATTCAAATGATCGATTTCCTCTTCTCCGATGAAGGTCAAATTCTGACGCAGTGGGGCATTGAAGGGACTCACTTCGATGTAAAAGACGGTCACCGTGTACTGAAGCCGGAGCTTATTCAACAGCGTCTTGCAGATCCGGATACGGATTACAAAGAAGGCTTCCACGGCATTGGAACAGGCAACTTCTCGTGGTTTGGCATCGGCAATGGCGCGAAGCTGGCCGATGGCGACTACTCCACGCCGCTTACCAAAGACATGGTTATCGCCAACTACGATGACATGACCAAGGAAGTGCTGGCGAAGTACGGCAAGCAGGTATGGGCAGATTTCTTACCGCCGGTTGAATATGTACCGGGCTATATCTGGCAGCTTACGCCTCCGGATACGACGAAGGTGGAGGAACAGAAGATCGATGATACATGGCGTAAATACTTGCCGAAGATCATCATGTCGAAGGATGATGCCGCATTCGATTCCAATTGGAAGGATATGCAGGATGGCATCAACAAGAATGGTCTGGAGAAAGTAGAGGCGGCTTATACGCAGCTATGGGCGGATTTTAATGCCAAGTACAACAGCATCTTAGGCCAATAATGGTTGAAGTTACGCTACTCCTTGCTCGCAGCACTTGCGGGCAAGGAGTATGTTTCGTGCAGCGGAAGGAAAAGAGCGCAGGTGAAGCGAATGAGTGAGAAACGTACAGCCACGAAAGGTGCGAGGTAGCCGCGACATGAAAATACGGACAAAGCTGATCGTAGCCAACTTATTCGTTGTATTGCTTCTTCTGGGCTCCCTTACGTATGTGCTCATGAAACGCAGCAGCGACTTGGTCTATGAGCATATCATCGAGAATGCCGAGCTTTCCCTGTCTCAAGTAAGTGCGAACTTGGATAATAAGCTGAGCTCCTACGAGGAGAATGCGAATACGTTATTTTTGAACTCTTCCTTGAATGAGAAATTGCAGAAGCCGTATAAGGATGAGCAGGAAGCGTACGATACGTATTTTGACTATTACCAGCCTTTTATTTCGGCCGTTCAAGCGACCAAAGCGATCTCTCACCTCAACTTATATACCGATAATCCCACCTTTCTATTCGCCAATGTGTTCCTGATCGACCAGGAGACGCGCGATAGCGATTGGTATCGCAAGGTGTTTAATAATCGAATTGGCGGCTACTGGACCGGACCCTACATACCGCTTCTTGAGCATAAACCGGTGTTCAGCTTCCGCAAGCGAATGAACAATTTCGATCCGGCATCCCCGAACGTGGTCTCCATTGAAATCCAGCTTCGTGTGTTATCGGAGCTTATTAATGTAGAGAGTAAAAGTAAGCGGTTTATTTTCTCGCTCGCAGACGGTACGGTGCTGATAGATAGCGTGGAGACCGGCGGCATTCAGCAATTAAAGGAACTGCCTTTTTATTCGAAAATCATGAAGGAAACAGAGGGTAGCTTCAGTTATGAGGATGAGCGTAACAGCTATCAGATTATGTTCCAGACGCTCGAATCTCATAACTCCGTGCGAGGGATGAAGGTGCTGACCTTTATTCCGGTTAACGAGCTGATGCCCAAGATCGAACAGCTTCGCTCGCTCTCGATACTCTTGTTCCTGCTTGCCATAGTCGTTTCCGCGCTCTTCATTTCAACGATTTCGGTAGGATTGACGCGCCGGTTGACGGAGCTGTCGTTTCGGATGAAGCGGGTGCATAAGGATAATTTTCAGAGCTTCGTCGAGGTGAAGGGCAAGGATGAGGTTGCGCAGCTGGGTCAAATGTTCAATCTAATGGTGCAGCGGGTCGGGCAGCTCATCCAAGAGGTGTACCAGTCGGAGATCGATCAGAAGGAGCAGGCACTGCGGACGAAGGAAGTGGAGCTGTACGCGCTGCAGACGCAGATTAATCCGCATTTTTTGTTCAACGTGCTAAACATGATTCGAGGCAAGCTATTGATTGCAGGCGAACGGGATACGGCCAAAGTCGTCGGACTTCTGGCGAAGTCGTTCCGAATGATGCTCCGTAATGGCGGCCCTACAATTACGCTGAGCGAAGAAATGGAGTTTATCTCGATTTATTTGCAAATCCAGCAGCATCGGTTCGGCGATAAATTCACCTTTGCTATTGCCATTCCCCCTGAAGCGCTTCCAGTAAATTTACCGAAATTATGCATTCAGCCGCTTGTCGAAAATGCGATCACGCACGGGGTGGAGCTGAGCCCGACGCAGTCCCGCATTCAGATTAAAGGCGAGCTGGTGGAGGGTACGCTTCAGATCACCGTGGAAGACGACGGTCTGGGCATGACGCCTGAGCGTCTGACCGAAATTAAAGCCGGCTTGCAGCAGGATTCACTGGAGGTTACCTCCAACATCGGCCTTCGCAACGTGAATCGGCGATTGAAGGTCAGATATGGGGACAGCTATGGGCTGAACGTGCAAAGTGAGCAAGGAGCCGGAACGAAAGTGACGATATTCATTCCCATGCAGCAGGCGGATAATGGAGGCGAAACAGATGTATAGCGTACTGATCGTGGAAGACGAGCCGCTCGCAAGAGAATCGCTTAAATATGTGATTGATTGGGAGAACTACGGGTTCCAAATCCGAGCAGAAGCGGAAGACGGCAAACGAGCGCTTGAGCTCATGCAGCGAAACCATTATTCGCTCGTGCTGACGGACATTCGCATGCCGACGATGAACGGGCTGGAGCTGATTGCCAAGCTGCGGGAATTCACGGACGTGCCCGTCATTATTCTCAGCGGGTATGAGGACTTTGAATATGCACGGCAAGCGCTCAAAATGGGCGTCCACGATTACCTGTTGAAGCCTGTGGAGGAAGAAGAATTAATCGCGATCTTGGAGCGAATGGGCCAGAGCATCTCGGAGAAGCGGTCGTTTCAGCGACAGCATCATCTGGGTATATCCGCTCTTCGCGATCAAGTGCTGCGGAAGCTTGCGCATGGCCCTGTCAGCCGAAGCGAGTACGAGGACGCAATCAGAACCATTGGCAGCGGGATGGAGGAAGGACCGCTTCGTACGCTGCTGGTGGAGATGGACTCCCTCTCGTCGCCTGGCCAGGCACTGACCGAACATGATGCGGAGCTCAAGCGTTATGCGGTGCGTAATATTTTGGAAGAGCTGTGCGGCGGGGATGGTCTTGTG
Source organism: Paenibacillus sp. J22R98 (assembly GCF_059383835.1). Lineage (NCBI taxonomy): Bacteria > Bacillati > Bacillota > Bacilli > Caryophanales > Paenibacillaceae > Paenibacillus > Paenibacillus sp. J22R98. Next base: position 124,928 of record NZ_JBXENW010000008.1, on the reverse strand, counting down.
TTCGAAATGACCGATGAACGATACGGCATCGTTATAATGGGGATGCAAGGAGAGCTTGAAGGTGAGGGTCTGCTTGCATTCGCTCGGACGATCAGAGACGCGGTTGCCGTGAATGCGAAAGAAACAATCAGCATAGGCGTGGGGAGCTTGGTCACGAATGGACGAGAGCTCATGCATGCATTCGCCGCAGCGGAGGAAGCGCTCGATGGGAAGTTTCTGGTGGGCAGCGGTTCGATCCTGCTTGGCCGGAATGCGATGGAGCATACCGGAGGCGGCAGCGGCGGATTCCCAAGTACCGCTAAGCTGCAGGCAGGCGTTCTCGAGGTGATTTCCAATTTGCAGGACGAGCCGCAGGTTGATGATGCCATTGATCGATTATGGGAAGGCTTCAAGACGGAGCAAGCGTCGGGTAATGTCGTCCGTAAGAGCGTGCTGGAGCTGCTTGTCCAATTGCAGCAGCTTGTCAGGGAGCTCGGCGCGAGTGCCGACGGGCTATTCGAATATGAGCTTGGCGATTACGAGCGGGTGATGAAATGTAAGACGATGGAGGAGCTGCAGCTTCTGGCAAGCCGGAAAGCGAAGGATGTGCGAGCGCGGTTATGCGGCATCAAACAGCTGCAGCCGAGTACGCTTGTCACAACGGTGAAGAAGCTCGTTCTGGAGCAGTATCACACCAATATCAGCTTGCGGAGCATCGCGCAGCAGGTCTTCTTGAACCCGAATTATTTGGGCAAAATGTTCAAGGCCGGAACCGACGAGTCGTTCAACGATTATTTGCTTAAGGTGCGGATGGAGAAGGCGAAGGAGCTGCTCAGACACTCGGATAAGAAGGTTTACGAGATTGCCGAAGCTGTCGGTTATGGCGAGCTGGATTGGTTTTATAAGCGGTTTAAGAGTTATGCCGGCATGAGCGCCGGGGAATATCGGATGAAATGATAGCTTTAATGAGAGCGATGGAGGGCAGCCTTCCATCGCTTATTTTTATAAAGGGTTCATTTTGCGGTAGGCAAGCGGCGTCATGCTCGTCACTTTCTTGAAGATGCGGTCAAAATGTCCCGTGTTCTCGAAGCCGGTCCGCTCCGCAACGACAATGACTTTGAGATCCGTCTCCTTGAGCAGGCGCTGCGCCTCGCGAATTCGCGTCAGATGAACATACTCGATCAAGGTGAAGCCCGTGACCGTCTTGAAGCTTCGGCTGAGATAGTAGGGGCTCATGAAGAATTGTTTGGCGAGATCAGCCAGCGCGAGCTTGGCGTCATAATGCTCGTTGATGTGCAGGGCGACCTCGGATATTTTTTGATGCAGAGCGGTCGGCTGCTCGGGTGCTGCAGATTCGGATTGCGCCGGTGCGGGATGTCTGGCCGCGAATAGCAGCAGCTCGGTCAGCAGCAGCCTTAGATAGGATTCAAAGCCGGGCCGCAGCTCGGAGGCTTCGGTGATCATTTTGCCAAGCAGTTGGCGGACGAATAGCTGCTCTTGCGGCGTGAGATGCAGCAGAAGAGCACGATGTCCGAATGGTTGCAGCAGCAGCGGGTCATAAAAGGGATGCTCCGTTCCGAGAAAGGCATCGCTGAAATTGATAACGATCCGTTCATGTTCCGGCGGGCCAAGCTCAGAAGAGTTGTGGACGACCTGTTTATTCACGAGCAGCAAGTCACCGGACGTTATCGAATAGGAGCGGTCCTCGATGAAATGCACGCGCTTCCCCGACACCAAATAATAGATTTCATAGGTAGGGTGAAAGTGATTGTTGCGTCCAAACGGCTTCGTTCGATGTACATGCTGAATATAGAAATCGCCTTCCTCATCTCCGTAGGAGAGCGGTTCGTCGACGATGAGCTTCATCGGAAATCCTCCTTGTGATGCTGGCATACGGATATCTCTACTTTAGCGCAAGATAGGTGAACAAACCATCATTTTGAGCAAAATATGTCACGATATTCGGCAAATATTGCGTTATGCTAAATGGAGATATGGACTTTAAAGGAAGGTGGTACATCCCACTATGCGTAATTTTATGGATGATGATTTTTTACTACATAACGAGACGGCGAAACGGCTTTATCATGAATATGCGAAGGCCATGCCGATTCTGGATTATCACTGTCACCTAAGTCAGCAGGACATTTACGAGAATAAAAGCTATAACAACCTGACGGAAGTTTGGCTGTATGGCGATCATTATAAGTGGCGCGCGATGCGTGCGAACGGTATCGAAGAGAAGTACATTACCGGCGGCGAAGGGGTCAGCGATTATGACCGTTTCCTCGCATGGGCGCGGACGGTGCCGATGACGCTCGGCAATCCGCTCTATCATTGGTCGCATCTGGAGCTGCGCCGACTGTTCGGCATTGAAGAGCTGATCAATGAGAAGAATGCGCCTGTTATCTGGGAGAAGGCGAATGCCAAGCTGCGCGGCGGCGGTTTTACCGTTCGCGATTTCATCCGTGACGCGGGCGTGGAAGTGGTCTGTACGACAGATGATCCGATCGATTCGCTAGAGCATCATGTGCTGCTGGCGCAGGAATCGGATCTCGGCTTCCGCGTACTGCCTTCATTCCGTCCGGATAAGGTGCTGGAGATTAATCGCGCGCCGTTTGTCGGCTATATCGCGAAGCTGGCCGAGGCAACGGGCCGAAGCAGCATCGAGAGCTACGACGAGCTGCTGCATGCGCTGAAGGAGCGGGTTCAGTTCTTCCATTCCGTTGGCGGCCGAGTGTCCGACCATGCGCTCGATTATGTGCCTTGGGCGGAGACGACGCGTGAGGAAGCAGCGGAAATTTTTGCTCGGGCGCTTGAGGGCGGCGGCGTAACGCTTGAGGACGAGAAGAAATACAAATCGTTCACGCTGGTCTACTTAGGCGAGCTCTATGCGGAGCTTGGCTGGTCGATGCAGCTGCATATGAATGCGCACCGCAACAATAATGCGCGAACCCTTCGCGAGCTTGGGGTAGATACGGGGTTCGATTCCATGAACGACAGTCCGGTAGCTGTGCCGCTTGTGCGACTGCTGAGCAAGCTGGATGAGCAGAATAAACTGCCGCGGACGATCGTGTATTCGCTCAATCCGGCGGATAACAACGTGCTGGCATCGCTGATCGGCAGCTTCCAAGGCGGCGGCATTCCCGGCAAAATCCAGCTTGGCGCCGCTTGGTGGTTCAACGATACGAAGGATGGCATGCTGGAGCAGCTGAAGTCGCTTGCGAATATTGGCCTGCTCAGCCGGTTTGTCGGCATGCTGACGGACTCGCGCAGCTTCCTCTCGTATACGCGGCATGAATATTTCCGTCGTATTTTCTGCAACTTGCTTGGGGAATGGGCGGAGAATGGGGAAGTGCCGAATGATGCAGAGCTGCTTGGCGGACTTGTGCAAGCGGTGTGCTATGAGAATGCGAAGGGGTATTTTCGATTCTAGTTTCTAGTTCTAGCAAAGCGACGAGGTAGAAGACCATTCAGGAGGGATACCATGAGCGGCAAACTGACATCACCCGATGAGATCAACAAGCAGTTGTATCCGCACGGCGAGATTCATAAGGCTGTTCACCGCGTTGCCGAAGTTGGGGAGGAGCAGGTTCAGTCCTATCGGCAGCAGGGGTACGCGACGGTATTGGATGTGTTGACCGGTGCCGAAATCGATCGTGCGATCGAAGCGATCATGGCGCACATTAGCGACGATCAGACGGCAGTGAAGGTGCAGTTTGTGAAGCCGCGGAACGAGCTTCACGGCGATGAGGAGCGTGAGCTCGCCGTCCGCAAGCTATATGAATTTGTAGAGGTGGATGATCGGCTGCGAGCGGTTGCCTATCACCCGGATTTATTGGCCGTCGTGGAGAAGCTGCTTGGGGCGAAGCCGAAGCTGGTGCAGGATATTGCGCTGCTCAAGCCGCCGAAGGGCGGGGGCGAGAAGCCGTGGCATCAAGATATGGCCTATGGCAACCTTGCATATGATCAGCCAGTGATCGGCGTTTGGATTGCGCTTGATGAAGCGGGGCTCGATAACGGCTGCATGCAAATTATCCCCCGTTCGCATATGAACGGCGGCATCCCGCATTATGCGGAGCGAGATTGGCAGCTTTGCGACACGGTTGTGCCTGTCGAGCGCAATGTCGCTGTACCTCTCGCACCGGGCAGCGCGCTGTTCTTCCATGGGCTGCTCATGCACGGCACGGCATTCAATTTCTCGCAGAAGCGCCGGCGTGCGCTGCAGTTTCATTATGCGCCGGATACCGCGGAGAAGATCAGTCCCCGAGAGTATAAGCGTATGTTTACGAGCGAGATGACGGGGGCGGATTGCTAGCCTTTGAATGAATAAAGGGATATCTCATCCAGGCCGCCATGGCGGCGGCTGGTGAGATATCCCTTATTTATTTGCCGGCCGTGAACCTCGCCCATTCTTGCTTGATCTTGTTCTCGTCGAGTTCGATGCCGATCATGACAAAATACGGCTCGCCCTCGTAGCTGCTCGCCGACCATTCCAGCCGTTTGCCCGCCAGCTGGAACAGCATCAGGCTGCCATCCTTGCCGTATGGCAAATAGCCCTTGGCGCGCAGGCAATTGTTGCCGCGTCCGCTAATGAAAGCTTCGAACTGACGCCGCGTGAGCCCGGCTGCATCTGCGCCGGGATAAATCGCTGCTGTTCGAATGCGCGAATACGAGCTCGGCGCTTTGGTAGCGGTGGAGGCAGCGAGCTTGCCGGGCGCTGCTGCAGCCGCTTGCGACTTGGCGGCGGCGCTGCCTCTGCCGCTGCTGCTGCTGCCCGGCAGCTTCTCGGGCATTATTCGGCCGCCGGTCGCGATGGCCGTCCGCGTACCGGATATTGCCGGCTGCCGCCTCACGGGCGAAGGCGCAATTCCCGCGAATACAAGCGCGGGATCGATTTCGCAGCGAGTTGCCGTAATGAGATCGGCAGCTTGGTTGCGATCTCGAATAAGCTGCTTCACTTTATCCGCGGTTCGATTGGAGATGAGGTCGAATTTATTGGCGATAATAAAGTCCGCCGCCTCAATTTGCTTGCGCAGCGTACGAATCAGCTCGCGGTCAGAGGAGAAGATGCTGTTATAGTCAAGAGCATGCTCGGCATCCAGCACCGTAACGATCCGGTGCAGCTGCACCTTGCCGATAATCGTCGGTTCTGTGATCGCCTCCGCAATTTCCTCTGGATTCGCCACGCCTGTCAGCTCCATCACGATTACATCCGGCTGCATCAGCGCAAGCCGCTCCAAGCAGGACGCTAGCTCGCTCTTCTTGCTGCAGCACAGGCAGCCCTCCGTAATCCGCTCCAGCATCTGCGTTGCAGATGCACTGCTCACTAACGTTCCATCCACATCAACGGCTCCGATTTCATTCATCAGTACAGATGCTCGTAAACCGGTAGCCTTGGCATGCTGCAGCAGCCTCAGAAGCAGTGTTGTTTTTCCGCTGCCCAGAAAACCGCTTAATACGATTACCGGAATTGCTGATTGTTCCATGTTCGAGCGCTCACACTCCCTCCAAGGTCCACATTCAAAGAAGGATATGCGGCATACAGCCAAAATAAAACCTCTTCGACATAATCTCTGGCGTGCGCAGAAGCGAGAGTGAAACGGAATTCGGCTATCCGCACAAGCTGTTAAATTCGTAAAAATAACGGTATAATTTAGCCAGCTTCGTTCAGAGAACAAATCACAGCTCTTTGTACGCTGAACAATTGACGAGAGGACGAATCCAACCATGACTGCCATTCCAATCCATCTGCTGTCAGGTTTCCTGGGCAGCGGCAAAACAACGCTCCTAAACCATGTCGTAGATTACTATAAAGCACAAGATGTGAAGGTCGCGATCATCATGAATGAGCTCGGCGACGTCAACTTAGACGGACAATTCGTCGACCAGGATGTACCCATGGCAGAAATGCTGAGCGGCTGTATCTGCTGTACCATTCGCGGTGATCTCAGTATCGAGCTGAAAGAGCTGATCGAAGAGCATCAGCCTGACGTCGTGCTGATCGAATCCACCGGCGCAGCTAATCCGATGGAAATCATCGACGCGATTACAGAAGCGGCGATGTTCCTGCGCATCGATCTGCGCACAATCGCAACTGTCGTCGACGGGCCGGAGCTGCTTGCTCGCAGCCGCCGGGGCGGCAAAACCTTCAAGCTCATGCAGGATCAAATTCGCTGCGCGACCGATCTGATCGTGAACAAAGCCGACAAGCTTGCACCGGAAGAGCTCGTAGAGGTCCAGCAGCTGGTGCGCGAGCTAAATGCATTTGCTCCGCTGACGGTGACGGTTCGCTGCGTCGTCGATCTGGGGATGTTTGATCAAGCAGCCTCGGCCAAAACGAAAACGGAAGCCCGCGCAGCACGGCCGGCGCAGACCAGCCATGTCTGCGGCGCCAACTGCGAGCATGACCATGATCACAACCATGACCACGCCGACGGGACCTACAACTCGCACGCGCATGTCATGACCTTGACGCATTATTTGTCCGGTCCCGTAGACAGCCACGCCTTCGAAGCGCTCATTAACCGGCTGCCGAAGGAAGTCTATCGCGCCAAAGGCATCGTTACCTTCAGCGATACGAATAGCCGTTTCCTCTTCCAATACGCGTATCGCGAGGTGGAGTTTATTCGGATTACGCCGCAGGGAACGGTGAATGACGTTGCCGTGTTCATCGGGGAGCATTTTGCCAAGGACGTCTTGGAGAGGGAATTAGCCGAGCTGATGGATCCTAATCAAGCATGAAAATAATGGAATAATTTATCGGCTGCCGGGGATACTATCGCAGAATGGGCAGTTTCACAGCCCGCGAAAGGAGCTGAAGTACATGACAACGAATCGGTTGCGTACGCGGCTGGCCATCCTCGGCACAGCTGCGGCGTTGATTCTGACGACAGGAACGGTAAGCGCGAATCGCGCTGAGGTTACAATACCCTCCTCCGACCAGCTGCAGGCGCAGCATGAACAGAAGCAAGACCACTGGAGACATGGCGATCACGGTAAAGGCCGTGAGCATCGTGAAGCCCGCAAGCTGGAGCATCTGCAGAAGGCGGCCGTTTACTTCGGGATTTCAACCGAAGGGAAAACAGCCGAGCAATTGCATAATGAGCTCAAAGCTGCCATTAAGAAGGATCCTACGAAGTGGGAGAAGTTCAAAGCAGCGAAGAAGGCGGAGCGTTTGGCGCATCTGCAGGAGAAAGCAACACGTCTTGGCATCAATACGCAAGGGAAAACAGCTGAGCAGCTGCGCGAGGAAATCCATGCAGCCTGCAAGGAGCATGGCATGAAGAAGGACCAGAAGGAGAAATCCAAGTCTTATTCTGCTTCATAGCAGACCGTAAACAAGGGCAGTCTCCAAAGTTGCAAGGCGACTTTTGAGGCGAGCCCTTGTTCTTTGCGAAAAACGCACTCTCACCATCGAAACTACGCCGAAAGGAAGCTGAGCGTTCCAAAGTCGCACTCTCAGCAACCAACTAACCTGATCACCCAAATAATCAGTTCCCAGATAGCCGAATGCCACCTTTAGAGTTTCCCGCGAAAAGCTAACGAATCGTACAAGCCTTATTTGGCCGGAGTTCGAGGTTTTGAGATTCTAACGAATCGTAGAAGCCTTATTGTGGGATAATCGACTTCTCAATACCCCAAAATCGCCAAATAAGCCCTGTACGATTCGTAAAAGTTTTTTTGAAGCGATTACGCTGCAAATAAGTCTTGTACGATTCGTTAGAGCTAATAATTGGCCGAATTCCAGCAAACGACGCAGATCGAGAAGCCAACCAGCTCAAGCCAGCACCACTCCAACTGATATCGCTATTATCTCAGCGAAAATACAGGGATTCCAAGTAGTTGGTGGCAATCGCGAGCGCGCAACCTCAACCAATCAACAAAAGAGCTAAGCGCATTTCAGCCGCTTAGCTCCTTTCCATTATGCAGTGACCGCTGCCGTCTGTGCTTGAATCTTGCGGAACACCTCATAGCTTCTCCGGGCGCATTCCGAAATCGCAATGGGATGAAATCCGGTCACTTCCGCGTACAGCTTATCGTTCAGTGGTGTCGTCCAAGAAGCAGGCAGTGCGCCGGCTCCCAGTAAAGCGCCGAGTATGGAGCCGACAGTCGCGCCGTTGCAATCCGTATCCCAGCCGCCGAGAACGGCTGTCGTAATGCCTTTCTCGAAATCGCCGCCGGAGTAGATCAGAGCAGCCGCGCAGAGCGCTGCGTTGTTGTTCGTATGCACCGCATCATATTGCTTGAATGCTTCCCAGATGCGGCTGACAAGCTCGACTTGATCCATCGTTGAATTCGCAATCTCGATGGCGTGCCGGACATCGTGCGCGAGCCTGCTTCCCGCTGGGATGACGCTGAGACCGATATCTACGATGCGACGAACGTCACTCTCTACGAAAGCAGCGGCGATCATAGCCGAGCAGAACATCGCGCCATAGATTCCGTTCTTCACATGGGAGAACGAGGAATCCCTCCAAGCGAGGTCCGCCGCCAGCTCCGGATTGCCGGCAGCGCCGTACGCGTATCCATCGACGCGAATTTGCGCACCGATCCATTCCCGGTAAGGATTCAGGTGGGTTCTCACCCAGTCCTTGGAGGCAAGACGTTCTTCCCGGCTGGAATCGCCGATATGTGAGGTCACTTGCGCGAAGTTCAAATACGCCTGTGTTTCAGCCGTGCAAACTTGGGCGTAGCTGAGCTTGCTGTGCCACATTTTGCCGACATCCCATGAGTCAAAATCAGTTCCGCGTTCCTCCAGCATATGAAGGCCAAGCACGGTGTAGCGGATATCGTCATCCGTTTCCATGTAAGCGATATGCTCGCGTGTACTCGCTTTGCACCACATCGAAATATGAAGATCCGGGTAGTCCGCGACACTTGCGGACTCGATCGGCGTATAACCATGAATCGGCCATGCATTGGCGCCTTCAAACCACAGCTTCACGTTCGCCCAGCCGGGTCTGCCGCCCGAACCGTTCATGAACGGACCTGCTTCAAGCGGCTTGCCGAGTGCGCAGCCGATGGAACGACCGAGCCATGCGCCGTTAAACTTATCGAGCCATTCGCTATCACGCAATGAAGGTGCTGCAATTGCCGTTACTCCTGGGCTTTCAGCGCGGATCGTCTCCAGGTCGGAAGGTTCTGAGTAAGGGAAATCCGCCCGAATCGGAAGTGCCATCAGTTCCTTGTAGACGCCCATCAGTGCGGTCTCGTTATTGTCAGCCGCCTGCAGCTTCTCTGCAAAACCGGTCACATCGCAACCCTCTTCGCCGCGCTGCTTGATCTCTTCTTGAATCAGTGAAAATAAGGGAACCCAACCTGCCATGCTTTCACCAGTCCTCTCTGTCGAATAGCTTTATTGTAACGGATAAAGGATGGCTCATCTTCTCATGGTGCAGGCGGGAAACTCTCATTTTTTGCGGGAGCTGCCCCTGGGTCAAGGCCAAGTGTTTGTCGAAAATGGATCGGTGATATGCCCATCGACTCCTTGAATACGCGGTAAAAGGTAGCTAAACTCTGGAAGCCGCATTCGAACCCGATATGGGCCACCTGCTTGTCACTTCCGGCAAGAAGCCGCTTCGCCTCTTGAACACGAAGCATAGCGACGTAGTCGGCGAAGCGACGACCCGTCGTCTCGTGAAATACGCGGCTGGCACGGGAGACGCTGATGCCGAGCTCCTGCGCGATGTCCTGCAGACTAATCGGTTCGCGGTAGCGCTGCTCAACCAGCGAGGCCAGCGCCTTGGTTTGATTGACCGATTGCACCATCGTTCGCTGCTGCGAGTCGGTAAGCCCGCTATGGTAATGCCTCAGAAGCAAGCCGCACAGCTGAATGAGCGCGCTCTTGGCGAGCGCTTTGTAGCCCGGCTTTCCTTCACGCAGCTCCCTTTCAATCGTCTTCATCCATGGCTTGATGGCCTTAGCAAGCGGAGTATCTGAGGCGATGAGGTTGCTGAAATGCTCCGAGCGGTAAGAGAAAGGAAGCAGCAGGCTCGGATCCTCCTTCATGAGCAGGTCACTGTCGAAATTCAGAAACAGGTAATGACTTGGATGATGTGGATCGGACTGCGCAATATGCAGCTCCTCATTATTAACGAGAAAGAAGTCACCTTCCCGGACATGATACTGTTTATTGCCGAAATAAAACGTCCCCGTGCCCGACAAGCACAGCCCCATTTCTAAACTTGCATGGGCATGCAGGGGCTGCCGATAGGATTTAGGCGTCCAGTAGAAGGCATTAATCGGAATTTCATGCTCATAAGTAATCGTAAGCTTCATGGCCTGCTGATCCTCCTTGGGCGGACCGATTGTGCGGAACCGGTTTTGGCGATACTATTGGAGTAGATAGACTAGAGGTGAAGCATGCAGCGAATGCGGTTCAAATGGGGCTATCTTGCAGCGGTAGCTATATCACTGGCGCTCTGGGCAATCATCATCCTGGGCGTGAAAAATCTGCTGCACTAGAAAGATGTCAGTCGCAAGGGAGTTTCCAGTTTCCCGGAGCGAAAGGCATCTTTTTTAGTTTAGCAAGCACTAGAATTAAAGCATACCATCTTGCAACAATCGGTCAACCAAATTACACTGATAGGCGAGTAGTACTAGGACCTGAAATGAATAGATAGCAAGGAAAGATGAACCGGAGGAGACAGTGGGATGAAGGCATTAAGCGCAAAGGAAAAATGGTCTTACGGATTAGGCGCACTTGGGCAAAACCTGATTTACGGTCTTGTATCTACATTCCTCATGGTTTTCTACACAGATGAATTTGGCATTGATGCCGCGATTGTCGGTACGTTGTTTCTGATTGCTCGGATTTGGGACGCCGTGCTTGACCCGGTAGTGGCGGTCTTTATCGACCGCATCAACACGAGATGGGGTAAATTCAGACCCTTCGTCCTGCTAGGCGGCATGATCGTCGCATTGCTTACGGTCATGTGCTTCTATGCGCCTGAGCTTAGCATGCCTATGAAAATCGTCTACATCTATATCACGTACATGCTCTGGAATACTGCGTACTCCTTATTCGACGTACCTTATTGGTCACTTGCACCAACGCTTACGAACGATCCGGCCGAACGTACCAAAATCATTGCTTTCCCCAAAATCCTCGGTGCAGTCGGCATCATTATCGCCAGCGGCGCGGTCAGTCCGCTCGTGAAGGCGCTTGGCGGCGGCATTGATGCAAACGGTTACTTGTGGACCGCGGTTATTTTTGCCCTGATCTGCGTCTTGCTTATCATGCTGATGTTCCGAAACACGCAGGAGCGACTTGTCGGAACCCGAACGGAGCATGAGTCGCTGAAAGCCAGCGTAAACGTGGTCATCCGCAATAAGCCGCTGCTAATTGTGACGCTTGCCGGCTTCTTCGCGACAACGCCGCTGGTACTGAAGAATACGATGGCGATTTACTTTATGAAATATAACGCGGGTGACGAAGACAAGCTCCCGCTATTCCTATTAAGCGCAATGCTGCTGATGCTCGTAGCCATGGGCATTACGCCGAGAATTGCCGCGAAGAGAGGGAAGAAAACAACCTTTATGATCGGCGGCATGATTGGAATCGCGGCCAATCTCGTGCTTTTCTTTATCCAACCGGAGAATACGCTGGTTCTGTTCGCCGTTAATGCGATCAGCATGTTCGGCCTCGGTTTTATTCTTGTCCTGATTACATCCATGCAGGCGGATACCATTGAATATGCGGAGTGGAATACGGGGAAACGCTCAGAGAGCATTGTAACCTCAGTCGGGACGTTCAATGCGAAGCTTTGCTCCGCGATCGCAGGTGCGATAGCGGGATACGGACTTTCTCTATCAGGCTATGTGGCCGATCGAGAGCAAACGGATTCCGTGCTGACAGGCATTCATGTGATGATGTCCATCTTACCGGCGATCGGATTGCTGCTTTGCGTCATTTGTATCTCCTTCTATCCATTATCTGAACGTCGATATGCGGAAATGATGGTAAGCTTGAACGCAAGGAAGAATGGTTCATAGTTATTACGCAAAACCCCAGTCAATGTAGACAGCTTGTCATATAATACAGCATGTCTACTTGAAAGGAGTTGATGCGTATATGGCTTATTCAACAGGCGTAGTTACCAATACCAGAGCGTCTGGGACTGCAGCTACCAATGTCGTCGTGAGCACGAGAAATCTGGACACCGAGGAATCGGTCTGGATTATCGTTGAAGTGTTTGCTTCTGTTGATTCCAGCACGTTCTATACGGCATACGTGTCCATGTATGAGGTGCTCGCAGATTCATACGATGTGCGGGAATTTTATATCGCAGGCAACGTCACGTATGAAGTGCAATTGTCGTTGACTGTGGAAGCAGGTGTTCCGAATGCGCTGATGTCCGTAACCGGACTCGACGAATTTGGCAATTTGGTCGAAGACCAACGCTACACACAAACAGATCTTAATTTTATTTCGGCGCTTAGCCCTGTCATGGTGTAACCACACATTAAGATGGCCCGTTTGCAGAGATCTGCGAACGAGCCATTTTTCAATTTCTAAAAATTTATAAGTTTCACATCTATAAATGAGCTTAGACATCTCCGGAATGAAGCGCGCTACGCCGTCAAAGGACGGCGTCAGCCGATTCACCTTGTTCCATAATAAGGGCCATCAGCCGGCCGACAGCATCCTCTTGCCCGTGCTGCCTCATCCGTGCCTTGATGGTATCTCGGTTGTCGTATAGCTCGGCAAGCCGGGATAAGAACGCCTCATCGGTCAGCTCTTCCTCCTGCAGCACCTCGCAATAACCGGATTGCCGGAACGATTCGGCATTCAGAATTTGATCGCCGCGGCTTGCATCCTTCGAGAGCGGAATGAGCAGCATCGGCTTGCATAGAGCGAGAAACTCGAAGATCGAATTCGAGCCCGCACGTGAAATGACCAATTCGGTGCAGGCGAGCGCATCCGCGAGCTCATCATGGATATATTCATATTGCCGGTAGCCGGGAATGCCATCGCAGCTTGCATCGAGCTCCCCTTTACCGCAAATATGAATGATTTGATACGTCCGCGTAAGCGCAGCGACATTGCGCCGAATCGCTTCGTTGATGCGCTGGGAGCCTAGACTTCCGCCCATAATGAGAAGGACAGGCTTGCCCGGCGTGAATTTGCACCACTTGATGCCTTTCCACGCGCTCCCATTGCGCAGCTCGCTGCGTATGATCGGGCCGACATGAACCGCTTTGTCGCCTTTAATATGCTTGGCGGTCTCCGCGAAGGTGATACAGATCCGCTTGGCGAACGGTCCGGCTATCCGGTTCGCAAGGCCGGGGGTCAAATCCGATTCGTGGATGATCACGGGCACGCGGTTCAGCCAAGCTCCGATGACAACCGGGACGGAGACGAAGCCGCCTTTGGAGAAGAGCACGTCGGGCTTTAGCCCTCGGATGAGGCGGAAGGCTTGGAAGACGCCTTTGACGACGCGGAAAGGATCTTTCACATTTTCCAAATCGATATAGCGGCGCAGCTTTCCCGTCGAAATGCCATAATAGTCGACGTTCGAGAGTCGGCTCACGAGCTGTTTCTCAATTCCGTTCTTCGAGCCGATATACGAGACCTTCCAGCCTCGCTCAAGCAGTGTTGGGATTAGTGCCGTATTGACGGTCACATGTCCCGCTGAGCCGCCGCCGGTAAACAAAATATGGCGCGGCTTCATTTCCCGTGGAGGGGAAAGGGTTTGATTTGGCATGAAGGGCACTCCTTGAAAGAATCGTTATGACAAGCGTACCACAAGTTTCTTGAAGCTGGGAGAAGCAGGAGAACATGACATGACCTTTTCCTATATCTTAGAACACTATGCGCGTAAGCAGGGAGAACATGACACAATATTGTCAGCGGACGAATCAGCCGTAATCGAAATCATCATTTTGGCTTGACTTTGATAATGAGATTCATTATCATGCAATGTAGTGAAGAAATCATTTATCACCCAGGGGGCACTTACATTGTTTAAGACAAGCATGGTTAGAAAGTTTAGTTTGATCATGACGGGATTGCTGGCATTGATGCTGGTTTTGTCCGCATGCGGCAACAAATCCGAGAATAACGCCAACAATAGCGGCAATACCGCTACCGAGAACGCTGGCAACAACACGGCAGCCGAGCCTCCAACTGAGAAAGTCGTGAAGGACGGCATGGGCCACGATGTTACTATTCCTGCTGAACCGAAGCGTATCCTCGCTTCTTATTTAGAAGATCCTGTAGTAACGCTCGGCAAGACGCCTGTTGCTCAGTGGTCTGTTGCAAACGGCATTCAAGATTACCTGGCTCCGCAATTGAAAGATGTGCCTACAATCGGCTGGGATTTGCCGGTTGAGAATGTTCTTAGCTTGACACCGGATCTAATCATTGTCGGTTCCGAGTCCGCTGTACAGAAAGGGCTTTACGAGCAATATGCGAAGATCGCTCCTACATACGTACTTGGCGACAAAGTAAACAACGACTGGCGTGAAACGCTTAAAACAATCGGCGGTCTGCTTGGCCAGAGCGCAGATGCAGATAAAGCAATCGCAGACTACGATCAGAAAGCAGCTGACACGAAAGCGAAGCTTGCCGGCGCGATCGATAAGCAGTCCGTAGCGGTTCTATGGCTCGTAGCGAAGAACTTCTACATCGTAGACGAAACCAAATCAAGCGGAGCTGTTCTTTACAAGGATCTTGGCGTAACGCCTCCGAACCTCGTTAACGAAATTCCGGAGAAGACCAAAGCAACTTGGAATCCGGTCGCGATGGAGAAGCTGGCAGAATTGACTGCAGATCACATCATTCTTGTGAACAGCGACAAAACCGATGCAGCTGAAACATTGAAAAACCCGGTATGGAAAAACATCTCTGCCGTGAAAAACAACCATGTTTACGAAGTTCCGGCTTCAAGCGCTTGGCTGTACTCCGGTAAAATCGCCGGTGAGCAAATGATGGACGATGCAGTTAAACTGCTCGTGAAATAAGTATCCTCAATGAGAAGCGTGTAATTCCTTTCATTCCGATGAAAGGAGTTGCACGCTTTTTATTTTTACATGGTAGAGGGACACTGACAGCGGTTTCATTTTGTGTGCTATAATCGAGGTGGAATCGAAACGTTTCAATTCATATCGAGGCAGGATGACAGACGATGAATGTATTGCGGAAGCTGCCAATCAGAGGGCAGATGTTTCTCATTGCTACCTTAACAATGGGCCTAATTATCGCAATCCTGCTGTTTAACTACAGCCGGAGCGCTGCGTTTCTGACCAAGAACAATGAAGTCTACACAAACGATATGTTCAGCCAGATTGAACAAACGATTCTATCGAACTACGATGTCGTCAAATGGCTGACCTACAATGTCGCTTACAATAAATCCATCCAGGATTATTTGCTGGACGAAGATCCTCTGTCTAAGCTGCAGCGTTATCCGACGCTGAGGAACTTGTTCATCAACTTATCAACGGTAAAGCCGGGGATCTTAGATTTCCTGATCATCGGTAAGAACGGCGAAACCTTCTCGCTGCAGGGCAGTACGCTCAATCTGATGAACGTTAAGATACCGAAGAAGGCCGATTCGTATTTCTCGGCCATTCAAACCTGCAAGAACCTGGGGATCGAGAAAAATTGCTTTGCGGTCAGCACGAACATTTTCTCCAGTGACATCCATGATCGCTACACGAACGAAATCGGACAGATTGTGCTGCTGATCGACGCGACGACACTTACCGGAGGTTATGACATCAAATCCCTCCAGCCCGGAACCAGTGTGTACCTGCTCGATCGGAATAACACCATATTCATGAGCAATGCTCGCGATAAGATCGGACAACCCTTCATCTTCCCAAGCGAGGGGCTTGGGAGCGGCATTGTAGAGCTGGATGGCAAGCTGCAGCATATTCAAGTGAAGGAGCTGCCGCAGATCGGCGGGAAATTCGTCCGTTTGATTCCGGATGACGTCTTCTTCAAGGATATTCGCAAGCTGCGCAAGCAGACGGTTATCGCGTTAGCCGTCGGTATATTGCTGCTGTTGATCCCGTTCTTCCTCATCCTGAACAATATGATTCTGCCGCTGCGCAAACTCTATCACTATATGAGAATTCATCATAAAGAGGATTTGAACAAACGGGTAGACCTGCAAGGCTCGGCTGAAGCGGAGGTTATCGGCATCAGGTATAATCAGATGCTCTCGGACGTCCAGGATCTGACCGGCCAGCTCGTCGATTCCAATGAACGGCTGTTAAAGTCGGAAATCGAGAAGAAGCGGGCCGAGTTTGATTTTCTCAAGAGTCAGGTGAATCCGCATTTTCTCTATAACACGCTCGATACGATTCGCGGACTTGCCTCCGAGCGCGGCGTGCCGGAAATCCGCGAGATGACCGGGGCATTGTCACGGATATTCCGCTACAGCATCAAAGGTCAGGACACCGTGTCCTTATCGGATGAACTCCGCATCGCCGAAGCTTATATGAACATTCAGATGATTCGTTTCTCCCATCGCTTTGCATTCAAGCACGATATCCCGGACAGTTTGAAGGGTGTAATTGTACCGAAAATGATCCTGCAGCCGCTGGTCGAGAACGCCGTCTTTCATGGACTTGAACCGAGATATGAACAAGGTACGCTGACGATTACCGCTCACTATGACCTGAACAGCGGACATGATCTTATACTGACCGTCAGCGATGACGGCATTGGGATGGCTGAGGAGAAATTGGCCGGCCTGAAGAGCCAGATTCATACGAGGAGCCGGGGGACGGATTCCGGCATGCAAGCCGGTGTGGGACTGCTTAATGTCCATCATCGCCTGCAATTTCAATATGACCATGATTACGGACTGGATATATGGAGCCAAGCCAATAAAGGAACTGTCGTTACGATCCGGATTCCAATTCAGACGGAAGGAAGGGCTGAACATGTATAGAGCTATGATCGTTGATGATGAGCAGTGGGTAGTGAAAAATTTGCTGGATGCCATCGAGTGGCCTCGCTTTGGTTTTGATATTATCGCTACGGAAACGCAAAGCCCCAGAGCGCTTCAGCTCATGCAAGAGCTCCATCCCGATTTGGCGTTCATCGATATTCGGATGCCGCAGATTAGCGGTTTGGAGCTCATCAAGAAATGCAATGAACTGCAGCTGGACACGCTCTTCATTGTCGTCAGCGGCTTCGCCGAGTTCTCGTACGTGCAGAAATGCATGAACTTAGGGGCGATCGGGTACTGTCTCAAGCCGATTGAGGAAGAGGAAATTATTCCACTGCTTAAGAAAGCCAAGGAGAGGCTGGACGAACGTTCGGCCAAAGATGTACCTTCCGTGCTGGAATGGGTTGTAGAGGATAAACAAGAAGGCAGTGAGCGCGTAATGAAGCTGCTGAGCAATGCCGGCTTCGATGCTGCAAGCGGTTTACGCGTGGTTGTCGGCTTGGATGTAACGGATGCGAATCTGCTGCGTCCATATCGCCATTTGAAGCTGAGCGCCGGCGGCGGTAAATGCTTATATATTGCGATGGAAGAGGATCAACCGATATCGCTTTACGAGCATTTGGCGAATAGCGGCTCGACATTCCGCGGCATTGGGATTAGCGGCGTGTTCGATAACGTGACTAATCTGAAGGGGGCTATCGAAGACGCGGAGATGGCAGCCTTTCAATATTTTATAACCGGTCAGCCAACCGTGCTCCAAGTCGGGGAGTCGAAAGGGTTCTCGGACTTCAAGCAGCTGCCCGCTGCACTTCAGAACCGAAACTTGTCCGAATTAATGTCCTTATATGAACAATATGAACAGTCGTTTCGTACCGGCTGTTATCAGATCAAGCACGCTTTCTTCCTCCACAACACCGTATTGACGACTATTATCCATTCGCAAACTAACGATTCAGAAATGCTTGCCAGATACCTGCTGGTCGACTATGAGCGATTAATCGAGCGGTACCAGGATATCGGCGAATTGATACAGGATTTGAAACGGATGTCCGGGGCGTACTTGGGCGGCATGTACCATCAAGGGCATTTTCGCAGCGAGTCCTTCGTTGCCGTCATCGAGTACGTGAACAATCACTACCAAGAGAATCTATCGCTTCAAATGCTTGCCGATGAATTTTATATGAACCGCAATTATATCAGCCAGCTGTTTATCAAGCATGTCAGCCAATCGTTTACGGATTACCTGGCCGAGCTGCGCGTGCGTCACGCCTGTGAGCTGCTGAGGAACAGCAACCTGCCGATTCACCGTGTCGGGGAACGCGCGGGCTATCCGGATGCCTATTATTTCAGCAAAATATTCAAGAAAATTGTCGGCAAGACGCCGCGAGAATATCGGGCGAGCATGTAGGAGACGGCATAAAGCCGTCTTTTTTATTTTCCCGATTCGGAAATAGACAAATATTATTTTTTCTTGTCTCTTTGTTAGATTGTTGGAGAAGCTTCATCCGAAAACTTCGAGTATAAGGACAAAAGCAGCTGTGTTTTGTACATGGGAAGCGCTTTCATTTGTAGCTAATATAGATTTATAGCTTACAGAACATCAGGTAAGACGACATACGTATATTGGAGATGGTTCATTTGAACGGTACAGTGCTTTGGAAACGGATCATGCAATATAAAATGTTTTATTTGTTTTTAGTGCCGATTGTCGTTTACTACGCGATCTTCGCGTACATCCCCATGTATGGCGTCACCCTTTCCTTTAAGAAATTCATGTACAACAAAGGCATACTGGGCAGTCCGTGGGTGGGACTGGACAACTTCCGATATATTTTCAAGTACTCCGACTTCTGGACAGCGTTTCAAAATACGATCGTCATCAGCATCGGCAGGCTGATCATTGAGTTTCCGATGGCGATTATCGTAGCCTTGCTGCTTAACGAGGTTGCGGGCTCCAAGCTGAAGAAGCTGTACCAAACCGTATTCACGTTTCCCCATTTCCTATCCTGGGTCGTGCTTGGCGGTATTCTCGTAAATATCCTTGGCAACACGGGCGCGGTGCATTTGGTGCTTTCGCATATTGGCCTCGAGAATGTCAGTTTGCTATCCGATCCTCATACGTTCAGAGGCTTGCTGTATACGACGAATATATGGAAAGAGGCGGGCTGGGGCGCGATTATCTATCTGGCTGCCATCGCCGGCATCAGTCCGGAGCTCTACGAAGCCGCTTATATGGACGGCGCGAACAGATGGAAGCAGATGCTTCACATTACTTGGCCTTCGATTAACGGCGTTGCTGCAATGATGCTGATCCTGGCCGTCAGCGGGATCATGAATGGCGGCTTCGATCAAATATTCAACCTGTACAGCCCCGGTGTTTATGATGTTTCGGACATTCTCGATACGTTTATGTATCGTCTGTCGTTCTCCGGCAAAGTAAACCTTGGCTTCGGCATCATTACGGCAGTCGGTTTGTTTAAGTCGGTTATCAGTTTGGCCCTCTTGATGATTGCCAACTACTTAGTGAAACGTATGGGTCAGGAGGGATTGGTGTAATGGCAGAAGCGACAGTTGTGAATCAGAAAATCGGCGGGCAAGATGAGCATCGTTTGGCAAACAGGGGAAAGAGCAGTGCAGATATTGTGCTGCATGCTATCTTTATCCTCGCAGCTATTTGCGCCATATTTCCTTTCTACACCGTCCTGATCAGTTCATTCGGCACACCGACCGGCTTGATATGGCCGACGACCTTTACACTTGAAGGCTATCAGCAGATTATTCAATACGGTGTCGGCAGAGCATTCACGGTCTCGATGTCTGTTACAATCATTGGTACGTTCATCAGTTTGTTTCTGACAACGGTTGCCGCTTATGCACTCAGCAAGAGGGGCATGCCAGGCTGGAAGTATATTATGGGCTTCATTATCTTTACGATGTTCTTCGGAGGCGGCCTTATTCCGTACTATCTCACGATTAAGGGTGTTGGCTTGCAGAACAGCTATTGGGTTATGATCCTTCCATCAGCGCTCAACACGTTCTATATTTGGATCATGCTCTCCTTCTTTCGGGAATTCCCGACGAGTCTGGAAGAATCGGCCAAGATTGACGGGGCAGGCGACTTTGCAATTCTAATGCGCATCGTCATCCCGACCTCGATGCCGGTTATTGCTTCTATCTCACTCTTCTACGCGGTGGATCGCTGGAACGACTGGTATACGCCGATGCTGTTCTTGACCGACGCGGATAAATATCCGATGCAGCTCATGCTACGCAACATGTTGACAAGTATTTCTCAAATATTAAGTATGAATAACGGTGTATCGGTCATCGACCAATCGAAAGTGAAAATTCCGCAGGATTCGCTCAAGATGGCAGCAATCATGGTAACTAGCTTACCGATCATGGCCGTCTATCCCTTCCTGCAAAAGTATTTCACTAAGGGGGTGATGATCGGTTCGATCAAAGGTTAATTCCTTTGAAGCTGATTACCAGTAACGGGGCCTTGAAAGACGATATATTACTTGAGGGGGAAAAAGAGATATGAGGAACAGGAAAACTCTTACCGTAGGTCTTAGCGCAGCACTGCTTGCAACCGGCTTACTGACAGGCTGTGGATCGAATAACGATACATCGAACAATGCGGGTAATACAGCACCTGCCAATAACGCCGCGAATGCAAGCAATGGCAACGCAGCTGAAGCCGATCTATTTAAGGATCATCTGGAGGTGTCCATTGCGTACTTTGATATCGCTTCGGCGATTAAAGAAGGTCAATCGGACGATATGCTGAAGATGATCGAAGATAAATTCAACATCACAATCAAGCCGGTAAATGAATCGTGGAGCGATTATTCCGACAGAACGAAGCTATGGGCTGCTTCCGGTCAACTGCCGGATGCGTTCTTCTCGGATGCGACAAGCGGCGATTTGTTCAATCAATGGGTTGATCAAGGGATCATTAAGCCGCTGCCTGATGATATGAGCAGATTTCCGAATCTGAAGAAATACGTCGATCTTCCGGACGTTCAAGGTGCGAATGCTGCCGACGGCAAGAGCTACTTTGTACCAAGGATGCTTGCTAATCGCAATGAGCTTCCAAACGACCGCGGCATTCTGATTCGTAAAGATTGGATGGAAGAGCTGGGTCTGAAAGATCCAACGACTTATGATGAACTGAAGAACGTGCTGAAAACCATTGCCGATAAGAAAGGCGTTATCGCCCTTACAACGAACAATATCGGTTGGACGCATGACAGCGTATTCCACAACATCGCTCCTGCTGGCGGCTGGTGGCAGAAGGTGGACGGCAAATGGATCCCGGGCTGGATGACCGACAGCTATGCCGAGGTGGTTGAGCACGAGAGAGACCTGTTCAAATCCGGACTGATGGATAAAGATTTTGCGGTTCCGAACATGGATGCCGAGGGCAAGTTTGACCAAGGCAAAGCAGCTGCAATCGTAACAACAGTGAAAACGATGACAGGTATGATTCCGGGCTGGACTGCAGCAAATCCGGGCTCGAAAATTATCGATCATGTAAAAATCTTGCCTAACATTCCGGCAGCGGACGGTAAAAACTACTTGTATGGCTACTTTGACTACTGGTCCGGTACGCTCTTTAACGGAGAAGTCAGTGATGAGAAGCAAGAGCGCATTCTAGCTCTGCTGGATTGGCTTGCGTCCCCGGAAGGCCAGAAAACCGTGTTCTACGGACTTGAAGGCGTAGATTGGGAGCCGAACGGCGATAAAATCACCAATAAACATGCTGGTGAAGCAGACTTTGATCTAGCGAAAAAGTACCCGTCTTCAACCGTGTTTAACGGTCTGTCCATCTGGGGTGACGGCGTGCGCTACATCGAAGGGTATGGTCCGTCGGAGACGGAGCAAGTACAACAGTATTTGGATGGCGTTGAAGCAGAGGCATTGAAAACCGGCGAGAAAGCTCCTGTGAACTGGGTTGTCAATTCTTATGCAAGCTCGCTTAGCACTGGCGGCGGTGACCTTGACGGCTTGGTAACGAAGCTGGTCATGGGCAATGACGATATAAAAGCAGCGCTTAAGAAATTTGCCGATGAGCAAATGGGTCTTGGCTTGCAGACTGCCATTGATCAAGTAAACGAGAAGTTTAAGGATGAGAACTAAATCGCGTTATAATCGGAGTGGGAGCCTGATTGCGGGTGACCACTCCTCGTTTTTACAATTATGGATAAAAAATCTTAACATAATTAAGGGAAATAAATGATTGAAATCGATTTCAAAGAATGATATCTTAAAACAAGACCACCAAGGTAAGCGTATTCAATACTGAATTTACCATACGCAAACTAAGAGTTGTCATAAACTTAGAGAAAAGGCGAATGCAAATGGACATTAAGATTGTAGATGTCGCAAAAATCGCTAACGTCTCTCAGGCGACGGTTTCCCGGGTGCTCAACAACAATCCGATCGTGAAACCGAAAACGAGAGATGCCGTTCTCAAAGTCATTGAGGACCTGAAATATGTACCGCATGCTGCCGCCAAGAATTTAAGGCAGCAGAAAACGATGACCATTGGCGTTATCGTTTCGGACATTAAGGTTTCCTACAATGGAGATATCGTGAAGGGCATTCAGAATAAGGCATACGCACAGAAGTACAAGGTCGTTATTTGTGATACACAGAACGATATGGAGATCGAACGGGAATACTTGCGGCTGCTGACGGATCGCAGTGTCGATTGCCTGATTCTGGTCGCTTCTTTGCTGCCGGAGAAGGAAGTGCTGAGCATTGCCGAAAGAGGGTATTTGGTTGGCCTTGTAGGGCGCAGCATTGAGCATGAGAACGTGTTAAACGTACATACGGACAACGTGAAAGCAGCGAAACAAGCGGTTGAGCATTTAATCACGCAAGGGCATCGCGATATCGTTTTCTTAAGCGGCTATGCCAATGCCAAGGACAGTTATGACCGCCTGGAAGGGTACATTAAAGCATTAAGCGCAAACGGTATACCGTTTCGTCCGGAGCTTGTCGAGAATGGCAACTTCAATGAAACCGGCGGCTATGCAGCGATGAAGCGACTCATGGATAAAGGTGCGGCATTCACGGCCGTCTTCTCGGCCAATGATGAAATGGCGCTCGGCGTGTACGAATACTGCAATGAAACCGGGATTAGCATACCAAGCGAGTTAGCCATTATCGGTGTCGATAATGATAGGGTATCCAAGTATTTGACACCTTCTTTAAGTACGATTGACCAACCCAAGAACGATATGGGCTCCTTAATTGCGGATAAGCTGATCCGCAGCATGAACGGCGAGGTTGACTTGCCGCGTATATCGATTTTGGAATCGCAGCTGATCATACGTCAGTCATCGGTATTTAATAGAGCATTATAGTAGGGCTCTATTTTAGTGAAATTGAAATCGATTTCACCAGACAGATGAATTTATTGTAAATTGAATCGTTTCGATTGTTAATTTTTATGAAATCGATTCCAATTTGTAAAAGGCACGAGCGGCCTTTCATCGCTATCGGATACATTACACTTTACGTGTGTATCAACATAAATCGAAGTGGGGGATTCTGAATGAAATCCAGCAAGTTTATCACTGTGTTTATGATTCTGGCTGTTGTATTGACCATGTTAGCAGGATGCTCAAGCAAGAACAATTCGACCGAGAATGCCGCAGATAATACTGCGAGCACGGAACCGGCCAATGAGCCTGCAACCGAGGCAACAAACGCACCTGAAGAGAAGCCGGCATGGCAAACGGAGAAGTTCACGTTGAAATATGCCGATGGCGGCGACAGCAAAATTGAAGATGACATGATGAAGGCCTTTATGGAGAAATATCCGAACATTACCGTCGAGCATGACAAGAGCATCACATTCCCGCCTGAGCCGACATTGACGGCGGCTGCGGCTGCTGGCACGATGCCTGACGTATTCGGGATGAAAGATATCCCGCTCGCGATTACAAGTGACTGGCTGCTTGATTTGAGCCCTTACTGGGACAAAGACGAGGAGTCGAAACAGGTGTACAAGAACCTTGCGGAAATGGCCGTATTTAACGGAAAACGGTATGCCATGGCAAACTTCCAATTCGCGGAAGGCGTGTTCGTGAATAAGACCTTGTTCGAGAAAAACAATGTCCCTCTGCCTGCTTACAACTGGACGTTCGACGAAATGATCGATTTGGCGAAGAAGTTCTCGAAGCCGGATCAACATTACTATGGGATCGGCGGACCTTGGGGCGATCTGGCTTTTCAAGAGTGGGTGCCGATGAACAACGATAATGAAATTGGCTGGAACACCTATGACGGAGAGAAATTCCACTTCACGAACCAAGAATGGATCGACGCGTACAACTTGAAACTAGAGCTTCGCCGCACGAAAGTGGATGATGTGATGACAGGCGAAGAGAAGAAGAAGCTATGGGGCGACGAAGGCTCATGGACATTCCAAAAAGGACATGTTGCGATGGCAGTCGATTTCTCCTGGAATATGGGCTGGATCCCGGGCGAGATGAAGAAAGGCGGCGCCGGCGATGTTGATTTCTACCCGATGCCTGCCGGCAAAGCAGGTCAACGCATTCCGACTATCGTAGACTTCGTAGGCGTTTCCTCTACGACGAAATATCCTGAAGCGGCTTACGAGCTCGCTAAATTCATGACATGGGGTCAAGAAGGCTTCTTGAAACGGATCGACATCGAGAAAGCCGCAGGACAGCCGGTTACGAAGTACCCGGTAGCGGATCAACCGGAAGTATGGGCGAAGCTTGAAGCTAACCTGACTTTGCCGGGTGAGAAAGAAGTTATGAAGCTGATGTCTAACGCGGTTCCATATCCGATTGTTCCGGGCTGGAACGATTTCGCTGCATGGGATACAGAGAACAAGTTCACGGAGAAGCTGATGTCCGGTGAATATAAAGTCGCTGACAAAGCCAAAGAGTTCGAGGATAAAGTAAACGAGTTCGTTGCGAGCGCAAGAGCGAAAATGCTCGAGAATCAATAATTTCATAGCAAATGTCGCCCATAAGTGTGAAAGATAATCTCTTTCACACTTATGGCATTAATAAGCATAGGTAGGGAAGAGACTATGAAAAAAACGTTTCGCACTTTATTTTCAACATCCCTTATCGCATCTCTCATGGTCGGAGCTTGTCATCCGCTGCCGGCTGCAGCTGAAGGCGAAGCTGCGAATAAACCATTATCTGCACAGGCCAAAGCCGGAACCGAAGCGAAGCCGCTTGAGCAAACCTATTCACAAATGCTGAAGGAATGGTCGACTATTCCCTCCGTTTCTCAAGCAAGCATACTCATGAAACCCAATGAGGAGCCAATGAATAAGAATCACGTTGTCACAGCAGCTGACAGTCAAGGTTATCCGTCCGCAACCGTGCGTCTCTCAGAGGGCTCGCAAGTGACGGTTCAGGTAGAAGTCGCGCAAGAGGGACTCTATCAAATTGGATTCGACTATCTGGTCACAGATGACGGCATTATGCCGACAGAGGGCTATATTCAGGTCAACCACCAATATCCGTTCTATGAAAGCCGCAGAATTCTATTTCCAAACTTGTGGGAAAACCAGCAGCTTAAAGAGAAGTACGACCGTTACGGCAATGAATTGCTGCCCCGTCCCGTGAAAGTGAAAGTATGGCAGCATACTTACGCAATGGACGCGAGCTATCTGTATATGAAACCGCTGAAGTACAAATTGAACAAAGGCTTGAATACCATAACCTTTGCCAGTACAAGAGGAGAATTGCTGCTGGGCAATATTACAGTAGACTCCCCTTCTGAAATAAATAGCTACGAGACGTATTCGAAGCAGCAGAGGACAGCAACTGACGACGACGAGATCATGCAGAATCCGATTGTCATCGAAGCAGAGGTCCCGAAGTATAAAAACAGCTCCTCCATGCGGGCCGTTCCTGTCTCTGAACCGGGGATGACTCCCTATGATACGAAGAGGCAGCTATTAAATGCGTTCGGCGGTTCCTGGATGGATGGCGGACAATCCGCTTCATGGGAAATCGATGCCCCGCATGACGGTTATTACAAGATTGCATTGAAATATAAGCAGGACGCTTTGAAAGGCATGCCGGTTTTTCGGGAAATAAAATTGGATGGTGAAGTGCCGTTCCGAGAAGCGGAGCATAGCTCGTTTCTCTACAGCAAGAAATGGCGGAACGACACGCTGGGGTCGGGCGACAAACCTTATGAATTTTACTTAACCAAGGGCAAGCATCTATTCACGCTGACCGTTGATTTAGATCCGATCAGGCCGCTGATCGAGAGTATCGAGAGCCAAATGAAAGAAATAAGCCGGCTGTCCCTCGAGATCAAGAAGCTGACCGGTAATCGCATGGATGCCTACCGGGACTGGAACCTATCCGAGTATATTCCGAACTTGGATCAAACGTTGAATGCTTGGGCCGACCAGCTGGATCAAGAATATAGCCATATTCAGAAGCTTAATCCGGAGAATGCTGAAATCGTCGAATTGATCAACCTCAAGACGGCGGCGAAGCAGCTGCGTTCCCTTGCGGCCGCACCCGATAAGCTGCCTAACCGGATGCCCTTATTCTCGGAAGGAGGGTCCTCCGTCTCGCAGCTGCTAGGCGATCTGCTGCAGCGCGTATCGCAATCTCCACTGTTGGCTGACAAGCTCTACGTCTACCAGCAAGGAAAACTGCCGAAGCCTAATGCCGGTTTCTTCGTTCATTTGCGAGAGTCGATCAAACGGTTCTTCCTCTCGTTTACGAAACAATCGTATTCCGCATCCGCCAAGTCGAGCTCGGAGCTGAACATATGGATTAATCGTTCCAGACCCGAGGTTGAATTAATGCAGAAGCTCATAGATGAGGAATTCACGCCGGAAACCGGCGTAGCGGTGAAACTTTCGATTATGCCGGATCAGAACAAGCTTGTTCTGGCGAATGCGACAGGCAGTCAGCCGGATGCGGCGCTTGGCGTGGACAGCTGGATTCCTTACGATCTTGCCGCGCGTAACGCGGCAGTCGACCTGCGCAAGTTCGCTGACTTCGATCAAGTCGTTAAACCTTTCTCCAAAGGCATGATGATTCCGCTTGCTTATGGCAATGGCATCTATGCGCTCCCGGAGACGCAGAACTTCTGGGTGATGTTTTACCGCAAGGATATCTTGGATAATTTGAAGCTTGCCGTGCCGGACACTTGGGATGATGTCGTCAATATGCTGCCTGAATTGCAGCGCTTGGGGATGAACTTCTTCGATCCGCTTGCCCAGTACAAAGGCTTCAAGCCGTTGAATGCTACAACTCCGTTCATCTACCAAATGAACGGCGAGTTGTTTAATAGCGAGGGAACGAAGACGGCGATCAACAGCGAGCAGGCGCTGAAGGGCATTAAGTTTATGACCGACCTGTTTACGATCTACAACCTGCCGCAGGATGTACCGAGCTTCTACCAGCATTTCCGCAACGGGACATTGCCTATCGGTATCTCTGATCTGACAAGCTACCTGCAGCTGCGGGCAGCTGCTCCGGAGATTGCAAACAGCTGGAAAATCGCGCTTCACCCCGGCATGCTGCAGGATGGTGTCGTGCAGCGCTGGTCTCCGGCCGGCGGTGCTACGGGGATGATCTTTAAGGGCTCTAAGCATGAGGAAGAGGCATGGACATTCCTGAAATGGTGGGTATCCACGAACATCCAAGTGGAGTATGCGAACTTGGAGCAAACGACGTTTGGGCCCCTGTTTATGTGGAACAGCGCGAATATGGATGCTTTTGCCCAGTCAGCTTGGCCGGAGGAAGATAAGAAGGTCATTCTCGAGCAGAGCAAGTGGGTACGCGAAGCTTCGCGCGTTCCGGGCGCCTATATGGTGGAGCGGGAGCTTAGCAACGTGTTCAACAGCGTCGTATTCAGCGGGACCAATCCGCGAACGGCTATCGATGATTCCGTCATTCGGGCGAATCGCGAGATCGATAAGAAGATGGAGGAGTTCGGGTTCTACAAAGACGGCAAGCTCGTGAAACCGAACCCGGTTCCGACAATTAATACGATAGATAAGTGGGTTGAAAAGAAATGAAGAAACCAAACAAATACGAAGCCTATTGGTATTTATCGCCTTATCTTCTTATGTTCTTCATGTTTATCGTCGTCCCGGTCTTAGTCGCCATCTATCTCTCGTTTACGAGCTTCAATACGATTGAACTACCGAAGTGGATCGGCTTCAAGAACTACACGGCGATCTTTACGCAGGATGATGTATTTATGCAGAACGTTCTTCCCAATACGATTAAGTTTGCACTTATCGTAGGACCGGGCGGCTATGTCATCTCGTTTCTGCTCGCTTGGATGCTGGCGCAAATTTCGCCTAAACCGCGGACTATACTGGCGCTGATCATTTATTCGCCATCGATGACAATAGGCGTAGCGATGACTGTCGTCTGGTCGATCTTCTTCAGCGGGGATCAGACCGGCTATCTGAACGCATTCTTAATGCGCATGGGACTTATTAATATGCCGATTCAGTGGCTGCAGTCGCCGGAGTACTTGATGTCGATCATGATTATCGTTTCGCTATGGGGCAGCATGGGCGTAGGCTTCCTCGCCATGCTTGCCGGCGTGCTGAACATTGATCAATCGATCTACGAAGCCGGTTATATCGATGGTATCAAGAATCGGTTCCAAGAAATCATTCATATTACGATCCCGTCTATGAAACCGCAAATGCTGTTCGGCGCCGTCATGGCGGTCGTGACAACCTTCCAATCCGGCGATCTCGGGGTGCAGCTCTCAGGCGGTAATCCGACACCGCAGAATTCCGGACAGGTCATGGTCAACCATATTGCCGACTACGGATTAATTCGCTATGAGATGGGTTATGCCTCAGCGTTGTCCGTTATCTTATTGGTTGGCATCTATGGATTGTCCAAGCTTTCCTGGAGGCTGTTTGGCGAGAAAGATTAAGAGGAGGTGCGCGCAATGTCTTATCAAGGCACGAAAATAAATCCGTCGAAATTTCACCGGAGTCAATTGAAATTCTATGTCATCTTAATCCCGCTTGCGATGGTGATGATGCTTCCGATCGTGTTTATCGTGTTTCATGCATTCAAGCCGGTCAATGAGCTGTTTGCGTTTCCGCCTCAATTTCTCGTTCATCATCCAACGCTTGCGAACTTTCAACAGCTTGCTGGATTTACGGGAGATTCGGGTATTCCCTTTAGCCGATACGTCTTCAATAGCTTGTTCGTCACGTTAAGCGTCATGTTTCTATCGGTATTCATCAGTTCACTGGCGGCATATACCTTGTCCAAAATGAAGTTCAAGCTGCGTGCCACGCTGTTTGAGATTAATACGGTCGCCCTTATGTTTGTGCCGATTGCGGTACAAATTCCGCGGTTTCTGGTCGTGGATGAGAGCGGCATCATGGACACGTATCTGGCGCATATCTTACCGCTGCTGGCCATGCCGATCGGACTGTTCCTGCTTAAGCAGTTCATCGACCAAGTGCCGGATGAGTTGAAAGAAGCAGCAGTCATGGATGGGGCGGGCGAGTTTCTCGTATTCCGTAAAGTCATCATTCCGGTCATTAAGCCTGCTTTGGCAACGGTCGCGATTCTGGCGTTCCAGGCCGTCTGGAATAACATCGATACCTCATCGTACTACGTCAATGACGAGAGCATGAAAACGGTTGGCTTCTATATGAGCACGCTTGTCAGCACTAATGGAAATACGGTTGCCGGTCAAGGGATGTCTGCTGCCGCATCGCTGCTGATGTTCCTGCCGAATTTGATTATCTTTATTTTCTTGCAAAGCAAGGTCATGAACACCATGGCACATTCCGGATTGAAGTAGGCAGGGAGGCACTCATGAGATCGCGATTATTATCCATTTCCATGCTTATGGCTGCATTTGCAATCTGCCTATCGGTATTCCCGGGCTTTGCGCATGCAGAAGCAACTTATAAAACCTATTCGCAAGACGCTTTCCGAACACCCGATGCCTATGAACCTGTAGGGGCAATCGAGAAAGCCGGAGAAACCGATTTCCTGGGGCCTTCGGATATTTACATAGACGAGAAGGATGTCCTCTACGTCGCAGATACGGGGAACAAACGAATCGTCGAGCTTTCGCGCGATGGCAAGCTGATCCGAGCTATCGGGACGGATGTGCTCCAATCGCCAACAGGGGTATTCGTGGATACGAAAGGCTCGATTTTTGTAGCGGACAATGGTTTGGAGCAAGTCTTAAAGTTTAACAGCGAGGGCAAGGTAGTGCAGACGTTCAGCAGACCGGATTCTCCCTTGTATGGGAAAAGCACCCCTTACAAGCCAATGAAGGTCACCGTAGATAAACGCGGGAACGTCTACATTATAAGTGAAGGTACGACCAACGGAGTCATTCAAATGAGTCCGGCCGGGGATTTCGTAGGCTTCTTCGGCACCAACCAAACACAGCCGACCTTGAAGCTGCGACTGCAGCGATTTTTCTTCACCGAGAAACAGATGGAGAAGCTGTTCAAAAGCGTTCCGAACACGCCAACGAATATTGCGATCGATACAAAAGGGTTAGTGTACACCGTCACGCAGGGGGATGCCAGCGAATCGATCAAACGGCTGAACATTTCCGGCTATAATCTGCTTCCTTCCGGGATCTTCTGGGATCCTACCTATACGGATATGTTTGTTTCCGCCAGCGGCAATATGTTCTTGGTCAGTCAGAAGGGCTATTTCTACGAAATCAGCTCCGAAGGCGACTTGCTGTTCCAATCGGGTTCACCTGACGACGGTAAATCGCGCAGAGGCTTACTGCTGAACGGTTCAGGCATTGCGCTTGACTCCACTGGTCATATCTACATTACGGATAAAGAGCGAAACATCATCCAAATGTACGAGCCGACCGAATTCGCCGGACTTGTCCATACTGCGCTTGATCTGTACAAGGAAGGTTTCTACGTGAAGAGCCAGCAGCCATGGCACGAGGTGGAACAACGAAACAGTCTGTTCTTCCTGGCCCATAGAGGACTTGGCGATGCTTATATCAAACAACAGCAGTACGCGGACGCGATGGATGAATACAAGAAGGCAAACGATGTCACCGGTTACTCCAATGCCTTCTGGGAGATACGCAACCGATGGCTGCAGCAGCACCTGTTGAACGTGATTTTAATCGTCCTCGGTCTCATGCTGCTTCGTTCCATTCTGATAGGGGTGCATCGCAAAACGGGAGCGTTCGGTGCGATAATCCGCTTAAACGGCCGCTTACTTCACATTCGGATCATGCAAGAGCTTCTCTTCCTGTTCCGATTTATTAAGAAACCGATGGATGGGATCTATGGGC
This sequence comes from Paenibacillus sp. J22R98, assembly GCF_059383835.1. Classification (NCBI taxonomy): domain Bacteria; kingdom Bacillati; phylum Bacillota; class Bacilli; order Caryophanales; family Paenibacillaceae; genus Paenibacillus; species Paenibacillus sp. J22R98. Next base: position 93,735 of record NZ_JBXENW010000008.1, on the reverse strand, counting down.
TGAAAGAAGAGAGCCGAATCTCGAATCTATCCGCATCGCTGCTCTATGCGCTGCTTCTGATCGAATATGTGTTCACGCTGTACAATACCGGTTTTATCTTTAATCAGGTCGATTCCACTTCGATTAACCTGACCAAAGAGCTGGCAATGATGATCGTGCCGCTTGCCGTCTGGGTCATATCGAACTACCTGGTCAGCACGATCAGCGAAGGTGAAGGAAAGTTCTCGGAGGTCTATCAAGGGACGATCTATTCTCTTGCGCCGTATCTCATCTTTCACCCATTTGTGGTGATGGCGTCCAATTGGCTCACGCTGAATGACTCGTTTCTCTTTAGCTTCGCGAACACGATCATTACGGCATGGTGTGCCGTCCTTCTCTTCATCATGGTGAAGGAAGTGCATGACTATACGATTCGAGAAACGTTCCGCAATTTATTTATTACGTTGTTCACGATGCTGATCGTCAGTTTGGTGGTCTTTATCGTGTACGTCATTTTACATCAGGTCTACGACTTCGGTTACTCTGTCATACAGGAGATGATTACGCGTGCGGAACTATAAATGGATAAAACGACTGCTATCAATTGGCTTGATAGCCGCATGCGTGGCATTCTTCGCACATCTTTATATGGGCGGGTCCTCGAAGGAACAGGAGGATACGTCTTCCGCTGAAGTGCTGGCAGCCGCCTTCCCGGATAAGCCTGCCGCACAAGGTCCGCTATCTTCCGGTTATCGGCAGGTTGCGGAGAACGAACAGCTGATCCTGAAGCTGAAGGAAGATACGCTTGGTATTCAAGTCGTCAATAAACAATCAGGCTATGTATGGTCTTCCGATATCGTCAAGCCGGATGCGAACGATACTTGGCTGAATTTCATCCATTCGGCGATTTCCTTTGATTATTTCAATAAAGTGGACAACAACCCGATCCGAACGGACCTAACCAGTCAAGCGAATAAGAGCGTGCAAGTGAAGCCGATTGATCAAGGCTTTCAGGCTTCGATTCGCTTCAACGATCTGAAGATCGGCATGGATCTGGTCGTCAAGCTGGAGGGCAGTCAGGTGGTTGTCGACGTTCCGAAGGAGAGTATCATCGAGGGCGCGGACAGCAAGCTTGCATCGTTGATTCTGTATCCGTTTCTCGGCGCAACCAAAGGCGGCGATATCGAGGGCTACATGTTCATCCCGGACGGATCAGGTGCGTTAATCAACTATGCGGACAATAAGGGCAAATTCAAAACACAGTATGAAACGAAAATATACGGCGCTAATAGCGGGATAGAGATTGCGCGGACAACGGACAATCTCAAAGATGGCGCGAAGGATCCTTATACCGCCCAGTTTCCCGTATTCGGAATGGTCCACGGGGAAGGCCGGCATGCGATGCTGGGGATTGTGGAGAATGGGCGCTATAATGCCAAAATTCTCGGCTACGCGAATGGCGTGAATACGCCTTATAACTGGACGACTGCGCAGTTTCTTATCCGAGAATCGTATTTGCAGCCGACGAGCCGCACGATGGGCGGTATCGTCGTTTATGAGAAGAACCGGAACCCGGAAGATATGCAGCTTCGCTACTCCTTCCTAGAGGGAGAGAACGCTAGTTACATCGGAATGGCGAACGATTACCGAAGCTATCTGATCAAGCAAGGAGCCTTCCCGGCTGAGCCGCAGCCTGCGGGGAAAACGGATATTCCGATTCATTTGGACATTCTGGGAGCGGAGACCGAGAAAGGCCTCTTCTCTAATGGGATCATCCCGATGACAACGGCGGCGCAGCTTGAATCCATGGTGAATCAGCTGCATACCGAAGGCGTTAAACGACCGTCAGTCGTATATAAAGGCTGGAACAAAGGCGGATTATCGGGCACGAATCCTGCTCCTGTCAGCTTTGAGCCGGCTCTCGGATCGGCAGGGGATTTTGCCGGGCTGAACAGCCGCATTGCAGAGCTAGGCGGCAAGCTATATTACTACACGGATTTCACGGCCGCTTATGAAGAATCGAAGCACTTCTCCGCACGTGCCGGAGCTGCTAGAAAATTAGACAAGTCGCTGCTGACGCTTCCGACCTACCAAGAGGTATACCCATCCATGTACTACATGTCCGCCGATTATGCGCAGCAGGTTGCTCGCAATAATGTCAGCGCGTACAGCAAGAAGGGAATTGGTTCAATCGCAGTTGATAGTACGCCTTACGAGCTGTTCTCCGAACGAGTAGACAGCACGGTCTCAAGCCGCAGCCAAACAGCGGATGCCTATGGCAGGATCATGGACATGCTTAAGCCAACTATGGCTTCGATGGCTATGTACCGGCCAAACGATTACATGTTCCGTTATGCGGATGAGCTGCTCAATATTCCGATGCACTCGTCTCAGTACACGTATACGAGCGAAGAAGTGCCGTTCGAGCAAATTGTGCTGAAGGGCTATAGGAACTATTTTGCCGAGCCGATCAACTTCTTTGCCAATCCGCGTAAAGAGCTGCTCAAAATGATCGAAACCGGCTCGTATCCTTCCTACTACTTGACGAGCGAGCCGTCCTTCCGATTGATGCATACCAATTCCAGTGACGTCTACGCATCGTCGTTCGCCGACTGGAAGGGAAATATCGTGAGCACGTACCGGATGGTTAACGACGCGCTGAAGCCCGTGCAGTATGCCACCATGAAGGAACGGAAGTGGCTTACTGAAGGCGTAGTTCAGGTCACGTATTCAAACGGAAAAGCAATTATCGTGAATTATAACGACCAATCCTATGACAGCAAGAACGGTTCTGTGCCGGCGCTTGGTTTTAAAGTAATTGAGGTGAATCTGTAATGGCTGCCATTCGATTAACGAACAAACGAAGAAAAGCATTAGTCGGCACGGCCTTCGTCGCGCCTTGGATCCTCGGATTCTTCTTATTCGCGCTGCGGCCGATGATTTACTCCCTATATCTAAGCTTCCAGAAGGTGAAAGTGACGCCGCTTGGGATTAAGACGGATTATGTAGGCTGGGATAACTACAAATACGCGTTTGTGTCGGATGCCACTTTCGTCGAGAAGGTGCTTCATTATTTAAGAGATATGGCGCTTAATGTACCGATTATCGTAACCTTCTCTCTGATCATCGCGATGCTGATCAATCAGAAGATCAACTTCCGCGGCGTATTCCGGACGATCTTCTTCTTGCCGGTCATCATTACTAGCGGCCCGGTTATCAACGAGCTGCTCAGCCAGGGCGTGACGACCATACCGAACATTGAATCGTATGGCATGTTTGCCCTTGTGAAGGAGAGCTTGTCGCCTGCCGTTGCCGGGCCGGTCATGTACTTGTTCAAACAAATCATTATGGTGCTTTGGTTCTCGGGCGTGCAAATCTTGATTTTCTTAGCCGGTCTGCAAAAGGTCGATCATGCGCTCTATGAAGCTGCAAGAATCGACGGGGCTTCGCGATGGGAGATGTTCTGGAAGCTGACGCTTCCGATGCTGATGCCGCTTGTGGTCGTCAATTTCATTTATACGATCGTGTATATCTCGACCTTTGCACTGAATGAAATTATCGCGATGATTCGAGATAACATGTTCAATACCTCGACCGGATTTGGCTATGCAACGGCGATCGCGTGGATCTATTTCGTCATTATCGCCATTGTGCTCGGCATCTGGACCGCACTGCTGCGCACGAGAAAGAGTTAGGGAGGGGACAGTATGGGGAATCCAAGTATAAAGGCCGTGCTGAGCCGTATCCGCAGGATCGTGTTCGGCGTAGGGGAGAATGACGGTTTGGTCTTTAAAGCGGTCGTTTATCTGCTGCTTATCGGGATCGGGTTTATTTACTTATATCCGCTGATTTACATGTTCGTCAACAGCTTCATGAGCCTGGATGACCTGGTGAACTCGATGGTCAAATGGATACCGACGGAGTTATACACGGAGAACTACACCAAGGCGCTGCAAGTGCTGGATTTCAATAAAACGCTGCTGCAAACCATTCTGGTGGCAAGCGTGCCCGCCATTGTCCAAACCGTCATGTCGGCCGTTATCGGATACGGCTTTGCACGGTTCGACTTTCCGCTGAAACGGTTATGGTTCGTGCTGATGATCGCGACCTTCATCATCCCGCCTCAGGTGACGATGATTCCGACTTATTTGATGTTCAAGGATTATCATTTGCTAGGCACGCTGCAAACGTTTATTTACCCGGCGCTTCTGGGTCAGGGCTTGAAGGGCGCGCTGTTTATTATGATTTTCTATCAATTCTTCAAGCGGCTGCCTGCCGTATTGGAAGAAGCGGCTCAAATCGACGGCGCCGGTTATTTCAAAATGTTCTATCGCATCGCCGTGCCGACAGCCGGACCGGCCTTCATCATCGTCTTCTTGTTCTCCTTCGTATGGTATTGGAATGAATCGTATTTGGCGGCTCTGTATTTCGGCAATTCGCTTACGATTCTTCCGCTTGAGCTGCAGCGATTCAGCGACAGCTACTCGAAGATGTTCCCGCCGGGAACGCCGGGAAGCCAGCTGAACGAAGCCATCAAGATGGCGGGTACGATGCTGACGATCGCGCCGTTATTGGTGGTGTACTTCTTGCTGCAGCGGTGGTTTGTGGAAGGTGTGGACCGTACGGGGATTACGGGGGAGTAAAGACAAGTGGGGGCTGGGTCGCTGCGCATGTCGGAGTCGTGTTCCGATCGCTGTTGTCCCCGGAATTCTTTGAATCCAACTCTCACGGAGTTGAATTCCGGGGACAAAGGCGAACGTTTCCGCTTCTACACACTGACTCCGCCCTGCTTCGCTTTGGCCCCACTTCCCGTGCGCTGTACGCACGGTTTTTTAGGGCGACTTTCCGCTCGCTGCATGACCTTGCTCGCGTGTGTGTACGCTGCGCGTACTAACAAGCGAATGCGTACTAAATCAAACATTGGAGGGACAATTATGACTACGAATAATTTTGATAGATCAGATAATGGATGGAAGCTGGTATGGAACGAGGAGTTTGATGGGCCGGAGATTGATTTGTCCCGCTTTGATTATGACATCGATGGTCACGGCTGGGGAAATAACGAGCTGCAGTATTATACGAGAGAAGCTAGAAACGCTTATATCGAGGACTCCAGGCTTATTATTAAAGCGATCAAAGAGGATTACGAGGGAAGTCCTTATACTTCGGCGAAGTTAGTTACGAGGAACAAGGTGGATTGGACGTATGGACGTTTTGAGATCCGTGCGAGGCTGCCGTATGGTCAAGGGATTTGGCCGGCTTTCTGGATGATGTCTACGGATCTGCAGGTTCATGGCGATTGGCCGAGCGCCGGCGAGATCGACCTCATGGAGATGTGCGGACATGAGCCAAACAAAGTGCACGGCACGCTCCATATGGGCAATCCGCATTACTATAAAGGCGATTGCTACACGCTGGAATCCGGTATTTTCGCAGATGATTTCCATACGTTCACGGTGGATTGGACGCCGACTCAGATGCGCTGGTACATCGATGGCCAGCTGTACTATAAGAGCAGTGAATGGTATACACGTGAGACGGAGTCTGCTGCAGTCGAGCCTTATCCGGCACCTTTCAATAAGCCTTTCTACTTGATGCTGAATCTTGCGGTAGGCGGCAATTGGCCCGGTTATCCCGACGAGACAACCGTTTTCCCGCAAACGCTGGAAGTGGACTATATTCGAGTCTATCAGCCGGAAGACGGCATTTATGGACCTGCAATTTAAACGAGCTTAGGGGGATATCCTGCGATGACAGATCAACTACGCACCTACACCGGTATTCGTACGACATTATCGCTGCAGCCGATCGACGGGGTTCAGGTTCCGTTCCAGAACGGAATTCCGGTCCCTTCCTTTGATCCGCAGGACCGGTTGAAGCTGGGCTTGGGCGGCGCATGGAAGAAGCAGCGTTTCGAGGCCGATCATGATTTCTCGATGTCGAGGCGCGATGAGCGCTGGTTCATTCAAGCCAGAGAAGAGGCCGGGGGCCGTACGGAAATCAGCTACAATGATTCCGCATGGGAAACGATCACGCTGCCTATTCCCGAGAATAAGCTCCAAGGCGTGGAAGCGGCCGGCTCCAGCGAAACGTATGAGAATGGTGTCTGGTACCGCCGTTCATTCAAGCTGGGGACGGAATGGACCGGCAAAGCCGTCACCCTGCATGCACTGTCGATCAGCTACGTAGCCGATGTGTGGGTGAACGGCAAATGGATCGGTTATCACGAAGGCGGGTATACGCCCTTTGCCCTTGATCTTACGCTGCATGTTCGTTATGGCGGCGAAAACACGATTGTCATTCGCGTGGATAATCCGCCATGGGGCAGCCGCAGCGATATCATTCCGGCTACGGCGGGAACGGATTTCTTCAACTACACAGGCGTCATTCATGATTTGTACTTGAGCGGCAGCGCGCCCTGCCATTTGGCAAGAGTAGATGTCGTCCCTCTTGACGTTGAAGGGAATTTACGCGTAACGGCAATCGTGGAGAACCGTTCGGACCTGCCTGCTGCCTGCAAGCTGCAAGGCTCGTTGCATGAGGCGGATCAGACCGCGGATGCGTTTCTGGACTCGCCGTATGCCTCACAGATCATAGGTGCGGAGGCATCATGGAATGGCGATTTGTCCGCCCGGCTATCCTTGCAAGCAAGAGAAACAAGAGCGGTTGTTTTCGGCGTGCGCGTGGAGGATGCGAAGCTGTGGGCATTCTGGAAGCCGAACCTATACATCGCGGCATTCAAGCTGAGCAATGGCGAAGGGGAGACAACCGATTGCTTCCATACGCAATTCGGGATTCGGACGATTACGACGGAAGGAACCGACATGCTGTTAAATGCGCGCGCGATCTTCCTGGCCGGTATTGCCCGTCATGAAGAATGGCCGAACTACGGGCGTACGGCTTCCTGGGATCGCATTCGCGATGATCTGCTCAAAATGAGAGAAGAGCTGCATGTCAACTACGTGCGCACCGCCCATTATCCGAACCATGTATGTACGGGAATGCTGCTTGATCGTCTTGGGCTTGCAACGGCTAGCGAAATTCCGCTGTGGCAGTTTACGCGCGAGCATTTCGAGGTACAAGAAGAGAAGCGGCTGAGCGACCAAATGTGGCGTGAAATGGTATTCTCGCAATACAATCGTCCTTCAGTGCTTATGTGGAGCACGCAGAACGAGTCGGTCGAGGTGGAGCTGCGGACGGTCTATAATAATCGGCTAGTTCATGATCTGAAGACACGCTATCCGGACGGCCGATTGACGACGCAAAGCGCTGCGGCAGATCAACCGGGTGCACATGATCCCTCGATGGAGCCGCTTGATGTGGCGAGCTGGACGATGTACTTCGGCATTTTTCACGGAAGCACCTATTACGAAGGAACCCGTCAGTTCCTAGAGGATGCTCATCGCTTATGGCCGAATAAGCCGATCGTAAACACCGAATACGGCCACTGGTCTGGCGAGAATAACATCGTCAGCGATACGCAAATCGAGACCTACAAGGAAACGTTGAAGGCATTAATGGAGCAAGCGGTTATTCTGCCGGATGGTACGAGAAATAAAGAGGGATTCTTGGCTGGCATCGACTACTGGATTATGTATGATTGGTATGTGAACCACAATAATTGGATCGATACCTTCGGCATCTATCATATGGACCGCAAAACGATTAAGCCTGTCGGGGAGCTCATCAAGCAGGATTATCAAGCGTTTACCAAACACGAAGGCGGTTTCGTCAACGAAGAGAATGAATAGCGAATCGTTCAGGAGGAACAACACCCATGAAATATCAAGTCTTCAGCATGAATGAGTGGATTTACCCGGATAGCATCGTTTCGGAGAGTGGTAACACTGCGATTAAGCTTGCGACTGCAAGAGGCAGCTATGCCGCTTGTCAGATTTTATTTAACGACGTGGCGCCAAATGCGGAGATTCAGTGTGAGTTTGTACGTTCGACGAGCAGCGTGATTGTGCGCCAGCCTGAGGTCTATCAATTAATTGATATTTTTGTGGAAAAGAATACGGGTCCGATCAGCCATTGCGTGAATGAAGGCGAATCGGCTGAAGGATACACGACGCGCCAGGCGCCGTTCCGTGTTTACGAAGCCATGAATCCGTTAACGGAGGGTGTCGTAACTCGCGCCGCTACAGAGGCACTCTATCTGTGCTGGGAGATTCCGGTCGATGCAGGGACAGGCCATTTCATAGGTGAGCTGTCTGTAACAATGGGAGACGAGACTTGCCTCATTCCGGTTGAAATCGAAGTGTATGAGGCTGTGGTTCCGGCTAAAGAGACGCTGGCGGTTACCAACTGGTTCAGCCTGCCGAATATGGCCAAACGCTATCAGGTAGAGCTGTGGTCGGAAGGGCACTGGACGATGATCGAGAAGTATGGCAGACTCATGCGCCGTGCGCGGCAAACGTATTTCTGGGTACCGATGGATGCGGTTCAGGTGAGCCTTGTTGGCGAAGATAGCTATCAGTTTAATTTTGAACGGGCAGAGCGGCTCATCGGGATGTACTTCAGCCTTGGATTTACCCATATTGAAGGCGGTTTAGTCGCAGGCCGTAAAGACTTCTGGGGCTCGGAATTCTTTATATGGAATACATGGAACGGCGGCGAAGCGCTAAAAGCGATTTCGACGGAGGGTTATGCCTATTTGTCGCAATTTCTGCCTGCATGGCGTACATTCCTCGAACAAAACGGCTGGTTAGGTTCGCTGGTGCAGCATGTAGCGGATGAGCCGATCGGAACGAGCGTAGAGGAGTACCGCATTCTGTCGGGGATCGTGCGGAAATTCATGCCGGGGATTCCGCTGCTTGAAGCGGTAGAAACCTATGACCTAGCCGGTTCTGTCGACATTCTGGTACCGAAAAATATTTACTACCTCGAGCATCGCGAACAGTTCGAGAAGCTGAGATCGCTTGGCGATAAACTGTGGTTTTATACCTGCTGCTTCCCTGGAGGCACTTCGATGAATCGTCTGTGGGACATGCCTTTGCTGCGGACGAGGTATTTGCATTGGGGCAATTATAAATATGATTTGGAAGGGTTCCTGCATTGGGGACTGAATCATTGCGATGATGATAAAGATCCATACGAGCAGACGGATCTGTGCTTCCCGCCGGGGGATACGCATATCACGTTCCCGGGAACGAACGGTCCGATTGGCAGCGTGCGCTTAGAGGCGATGCGTGCCGGGATCGAGGATTATGAGCTTCTGAGACAGCTTGCGAAGAAGGATAAAGCGCTGGCGGATGAGCTGACGCATAGCTGCTTGATCAGCTTCAATGAAGCAAACGAAGATCCGGCGCACTTCGAACGGGTGCACCGTAAGCTGCTCGCGGCACTTTCGGAGGAGGGGTAAGATGACACAGCCTTTTGAGACGAGATGCGTCCATTCTCTCGTGAAGGTGTTTGCCGACGAGGAGCTGCTTGAGTCCCCGTATGGAGAAGGCTCAGCACTGCTTGGCGAATATTATTCCTTCCAGGTTGCCTACCGCGCCGCATATCTGATGAAGAACATTCGGGTAACCGCTGAAACGCCGGAACTGGCGGATGCCATTACGATTAGAAGCGTCGGCCTTGCGCCATCCGAGCTGACCAACTATAACGATCCCGACGATTATTTGCTGCGGACTACGCCGGGGCTCTATCCGGATCCGCTTTACCCGCTTGAAGACGGCACTGTACATGCGCTGCCGAAGCAGTGGCGGTCTGTGTGGGTGACTGTTCAGCTCCGAAGTGACGTCACGCCAGGCGACCATCCCGTTGTAATCCGATTCACGGATGAATCGGGCGCGGAGCTGGGCTCGGAAGCTTTCCGGCTCCAAGTTATCGGCGCCGAGCTGCCGGAGCAGCGTCTTCTTCATACGGAATGGTTTTACTTCGACTGCCTCGCCACTCAGTATAAGGTTGAGATGTTCTCGGAAGCACACTGGAACTTGATCGAGACCTATGTTGCTCATTACGCCGAATACGGCATGAATCTAATCTTGACGCCGCTGTTCTCGCCGCCGCTTGAGCTGGATTACGGGAAGTATCGTCCGACTGTCCAACTGATTGGCGTGAAGTGCTTCGACAAAGGACAAGGGGACGGGCGCGAGTATCAGTTTGATTTCTCTCTCCTTGAGAAGTGGGTTGAGTTATGCCGCCGTAATGGGATTCAGCGATTCGAGTTTTCCCATTTGTTCACGCAGTGGGGAGCGAAGCATGCACCGAAGATCTTTGCGGAGGTCGAGGGTGAGCATGTGCAAATTTTCGGTTGGGAGTCCGATGCCGCCGGCGAAGAATACAAATCATTTCTGACTCAATTCATTCCGGAATTGGTGCAGTTCATCCGATTGCATGGTCTGGATGAGAGCTGTTATTTCCATCTTTCCGATGAGCCGACACTGCATGATTTGGAGTCGTATACGCATGCAAGCACACTAATCCGCTCGTTATTTAATAAGGAATTTCCGATCATCGATGCCTTATCCGAGTATGCGTTCTATGAGAAAGGGCTGTTGACGCATCCCGTTGTATCGACCGAGCATATCCACACCTACATTGCCGGGGAGGCTGATCCGCTCTGGGCCTATTATTGCTGCTGCGAGTACAAGCATTACGAATCGAACCGTTTCTTCAACATGCCATCGGCTCGCAACCGAATTATTGGCGTGCAGCTGTATAAGCACAATATTCAAGGGTTCCTGCACTGGGGCTACAACCATTGGTACTCCCAGCGTTCACGACGAGCTATCGATCCCTTCACAGTGACGGATGCTGACCATGCTTTCCCTTCGGGGGATGCTTTCTTGGTTTATCCGGGCAAGGATGGCCCAATCACGTCCATTCGTTTGGAGGTACTGCGCGAGGCTTTCCAAGATATTCGGGCGCTTCAATTGCTGGAGAGCTGTATTGGCAAAGAAGCGACGGTTGCACTGCTGGAGGAGGATATGGCGGAGCCTCTTACGTTTAGAACCTATGAGAAAGGCAGTGCATGGCTGCTGAGCATGCGGCAGCGCGTGAATCAGCGGATCTATGCTTGTAAGCAGGGGGAGTTCTCATGCTGAAGCATACCGAGTGGCGGGAACCGACGCTCGTCCATGAGTCGCAGCCTTGCGGCCCCGTGCCAACGATCTGCGATGAAGAAGGCATCTATCCGTATGTGAGCTTTAGTGAGACGGCCGAGCGGCCGGTGCTCCGCAAGCTGCGGATGATCGCTATCGAGAATGACTGGCTGAAGGTAACGGTATGTCCGGACTTAGGCGGTAAAATCCATTCCATCGTCGATAAAGCCAGCGGCAAGGAGATTCTGTTCCATGCCGGCTCGGTGCGGCCGGTGCGCATCTTGCCACGCATGGCATTCATCAGCGGCGGCATCGAGGTGAGTTTTCCGATAGCACACACACCTGTGCAGATCGAAGCCGTACATGCCGCTGCCGAGCTCATCGGCGATCGGCTGTATGTCTGGTGCGGCGAGCGGGAAGTACGCTACGGGATGCATTGGACGGTGGAGTATTCGCTTGGAGAGCAGGATCGATTCCTGACGCAGCGGACAACGTTCATGAATCCTACTTCGCAGGCGCACGCGTGGATGTCTTGGTCTAATGCCGCGCTTCCGGCGCGTGCGGATTCTCAGTTTCATTTTCCGGCCGGCCGCGTGCTTCGGCATGCCGATGTGCTTGAAGAGCTGGAGTGGAGCGGGGATCGCGAGTACCGCTTAGCGGATTTTGATCGGATGCAGGGGTTCTTCTGGAAGACCTCCGATTGCACGGCATTCGGGATGTATACGCCGAGTCTTGGGAGCGGCCTCTACCATATCGCTGATCCGGCGGTAACGCCCGGGATGAAGCTTTGGTTATACGGCACCGGGCGACATGAAGCCTGGGCGCATCAGACTGCGCAGCGCAAAGAGAGCTACGTCGAGATTCAAGCGGGGCCATTGCTGGAGCAGGCGGACAATAACAAGCTGCAGCCCGGTGCACGGCATACGCATGTGGAATACTGGCTGCCAAGCACGGAGCCGCTGGATATAAGGGCAATTGCGCTTCCGGCTCCGCAGCTTGCGGAGCTCAGCCAAGTGCCGGTATTCGATTGGGTCAAGCGGGAGACGACGCTGCCGTGGCTTGCGGTGTTAGCTGCTTACGACGGTGGCTGCAAAGGTGAGGAGATTCCTTCCCCGCCTGAACCGGAGGGCGGCTGCTGGCCTCCGTCTGGAATGGAGCGGCTCGGTGAGGCACTGCAATGGGCAGCAGCAGCTGATGTGTGTGAAGCGAACCGATCGCTCTGGACCTATTACCGAGCGGTATGGCTAGCGGCGCAGGATGAGATAGAGGATGCCACCGAGCTGCTGCAAACGCTGGAATTGGACTGCGCCTATGCGCTGCTTGGAAGGCTGCTGCGCGTGGTGAAGCAGGACTATGAGGCGTCAAGAGCTGCGTACGATAGCATGGAATCGGCAGCTTGGAAGCTGCATCCGCAGCTGTTCATTGAGCGGGATATGACGCTGGAAGCCATCGGGCATTCCACGCTGGAGGAGCGGGAGCGCTGGTTCAAGCTCGTGGATTCGCTGCAGGATGACGGGCTGGTGGAGCGCAAAGCGGCGATGTTAGTCGCCCGCGGCTCGCATGTTGAAGCGAAGGCGCTCTTGGAGAGCTATCCATTCGGCTGCATCCATCAGCGCTATGAACGAACGCTCCTATGGATGCGAATCCATGAGGCGCTTGGCTCGCCCAATGTGGATATTCCCGAGCATCTGGGTGAGGACGATTTGGCCATATACGGTGCCTACCGGGTATCGGATGCGAATAAGGAAGTATAGCTAAATCAGCGATGAGCCGCCCCTTCACATGGTGAAGGGGCGGCTTTTTGGATATAAGGGCACTCTGCATCGCATAAAGATAACAGACAACGCTAACATTCGGAGGCGATCGGTATGAGCGAAGAGGTCAGTCGGTACGTGCCGGTACATCAGGTTCGTTTCGTTACAGCATCCGCATTGTTTGACGGGCATGACGCATCGATTACCATTATGCGAAGAATCTTGCAGGCGAGCGGGGCAGAGGTGATTCATCTGGGGCATAATCGCTCCGTTCGGGAAATTATAAAAGCGGCCATTCAAGAGGATGTTCAAGGGATTGCGGTATCTTCGTATCAAGGCGGCCATGTTGCGTTCTTTAAATACATGGTGGAGCTACTTCGTGAATTAAGCGCCGGCCACATTCGCATATTCGGGGGAGGCGGGGGCGTTATTCTCCCGGCGGAAGCGGAAGAGCTTCATCGCTACGGTGTAACGCGCATCTTCTCTCCGGAGGACGGTAGGCGTTTTGGTCTGCAAGGCATGATTAACTTCATGCTGGAGGCTTGCGATTATTCGACGGTGGCGGACTTTAGTGAGAAGCCGGCGGAGCTCGAGGCTGGAAACGATCGCACGACCGCGCGCTTTATGACCTTGGCAGAGCGAAGAGTGACAGCTGCGGCGGCGGATGAGGCCGCGCGGCTGGGAGAGCTGTTCGCCGAGGTTGCTCTGGCAGGCGGAAACGCGCCAATTCTAGGCATTACGGGCACAGGCGGCGCGGGAAAAAGCTCCTTGACCGACGAGTTCGTGCACCGTTATCTGCAGCATGACCCGGCTAAGACGATTGCCGTATTGTCGGTCGATCCAACAAAACAGAAGACCGGCGGCGCGCTGCTTGGCGACCGCATTCGGATGAATGCGGTGTACTCGGACCGCGTGTTTATGCGGAGTTTTGCAACCCGCGGGTCACGAACCGAGCTGTCCGCAGCTATCGCGGATGCCATCCTGACAGCGAAGGCCGCCGGTTATGATCTGATCGTCGTGGAGACAAGCGGAATTGGCCAAGCGGACAACCAAATTACCGCGGTAGCGGATCTGTCGGTCTATGTGATGACGAGCGAATTCGGTGCGCCGAGCCAGCTGGAGAAGATTGAAATGATCGATTACGGCGATCTGATCGTCATTAATAAATTCGATCGCCGCGGCTCCGAGGACGCGCTGCGAGAGGTGAAGAAGCAAGTCCAGCGCAGCCGGCAGCAGTTTGACCGGAATTGGCAGGACATGCCGGTTTACGGCACGAATGCGAGTCAATTCAACGATGCGGGGATGAGCCGGTTATTCGCGGCTATCATGCAGAAGCTTAGCGAGCGAGGCGGCGAAACGGGCGCGGATGTGGCTGGCGCGACTGGCGGTGCGGCAGGCGCGACGGGGGCAGGCGCGGCCAGTGCGCCGAATCCGGCGTCACCCGCCATCGCCGACGGCCAACCTGCTCAGCCCTCGCAGAAGCAAACGATCATCCCGGATGAGCGCAGCGGCTATCTGAGTGAAATCGTGCAAACGGTGCGGCGTTACAAGCAGCTGACCGAGGAGCAAGCCGCGGCCGCGCGAATGTGCTACCGCATCGAAGGGGCGCTTGAAGCTGCGCGTTCAGAGGGAGACGAGTCCGCGATTGCCTCACTAGAGCGGATGCGTGACTTGCATTTCGGCAAGCTGAGCGCGGCGTCGCGAACGATCCTGCAACAGTGGCCCGCGATCACTAAAGCCTACCAGGCGCCTTCATTCACCACCACGATTCGCGGTCACACGATTACGAACGAGCTGTACACCAGAAGCTTATCCGGTCTGGACATTCCAAGGGTTGTGCTCCCGTCCTACGAGGACTGGGGCCAGCTCATCCGCTGGACGTATAGCGAGAATCGCCCCGGCGAGTTCCCGTACACGGCAGGCGTGTTCCCGTTCAAGCGCGAAGGGGAGGATCCGAAGCGTCAGTTTGCCGGAGAAGGCACCCCGGAACGGACGAACCGCAGATTCCACTACCTCTCGAAGGGCGAGCAGGCCAAGCGGCTCAGCACGGCATTCGATTCCGTAACCCTGTACGGGGAAGACCCGGCATACAGACCCGACATCTACGGCAAAATCGGCGAGAGCGGCGTCAGTGTATGCACACTGGACGATATGCGAAAGCTGTACGCCGGCTTTGAGCTGTGTCATCCGGCTACATCGGTCTCGATGACGATAAACGGGCCGGCGCCCATGCTGCTGGCGATGTTTCTGAATATCGCCATCGAACAGCAGCTGGAAGCGGCAGCCAGCAAGCTCGGCCGCACACTCACCTCGGAGGAAACGGCGGAAACCCGCCGGCAAACCCTCCGCACCGTTCGCGGGACTGTGCAGGCGGACATTCTCAAGGAAGATCAAGGGCAGAATACCTGCCTCTTCTCCATGCCGTTCGCGCTTCGCATGATGGGGGATATCCAGCACTATTTTATCGATCAGGAGGTACGTAATTACTATTCCGTATCCATCTCCGGCTACCATATCGCGGAGGCGGGAGCGAATCCCATTACGCAGCTTGCGTTCACGCTGGCAAACGGATTTACGTATGTCGAGTATTACCTGAGCCGGGGGATGCCGATTAATGCGTTTGCGCCGAACCTCTCGTTCTTCTTCAGCAACGGCTTGGATGCAGAGTATTCGGTTATCGGTAGAGTAGCACGGCGAATCTGGGCGGTTGTAATGCGCGATCGGTACGGAGCCGATGAGCGAAGCCAGAAGCTGAAATATCATATCCAAACGTCGGGTCGTTCCCTGCATGCGCAGGAGGTAGACTTCAACGACATTCGCACCTCACTCCAAGCACTGATGGCGATTATGGACAACTGCAATTCCTTGCACACAAACTCCTATGACGAAGCCGTTACGACACCGTCCGAAGAAGCCGTCCGCCGGGCGATGGCGATCCAGCTCATCATTAACAAAGAACTTGGGCTGATGCGGTGCGAGAATTTGCTGCAAGGCTCGTATCTGATCGAGCAGTTGACGGACATGGTAGAGGAAGCGGTGCTGCTGGAATTCGAGCGGCTGCATGTGCGAGGCGGCGTGCTCGGGGCGATGGAATCCCAATATCAGCGCGGCAAAATCCAAGATGAATCCTACGTCTACGAGATGAAGAAGCACAGCGGCGAGCTGCCGATCATTGGCGTGAATACCTTTCTGAATCCACAGCCGAAGGAGCATGTAGCGGAACTGCAGGTTGCGCGGGCGACGGAAGAAGAGAAGGAGCAGCAGATAACGGGCTTACGAAGCTTTCATGAGAGGCATAAGCATGCCGCGCCTGAAGCATTGCAGCGCCTAAAGCAGATCGCAGTGAGCGGCGGCAATCTGTTCGAGGAGCTGATGGAAACCGTCAAAGTAGCCAGCCTTGGGCAAATTACGCATGCGCTCTATGAGGTCGGAGGCCAGTATCGGCGCAACATTTAGCCTCCCATTGCTTGAGCAAACCCGCAGCCTTCCAAGCGAAGGAGCGGGTTTATTTTCGTCCGCCTAACAACTCTATTTCTAGTATTTGCATTGCTAGGATAAGAGAGGTGATGTACGATGTACTGAAAATAGGATGATGGCGAGGATGGCTCATGCGCGGTTCGATTAGGCGATTATGGTCTTTTTTTATGGTGCAAAACAGTATGCAGAAGAAGCTGACGGCAGTTTTTCTTTTTCTTATTATCAGCCCTATCATTGCCATCAGTTATATTTCGTACCAGAACTATGTCAGCTCCATCAATGACAATACGACGAAATATATGAACGAAGCGATTTATAACTTTCAGAGCAAGCTGGAAGAGAACATTTCCAACATGATGATGATTACGAAGATCCCCCTGTTCTCCTCGGAGCTGCAGCAGTTTCTCGTTTCGCCGAGCCTCGATTTATCGAAGCAGAAGAAGATCGATTTCTACATTGGCCTGATGAACAATATGAACAAGGATATGAGCTCCACGTATATTTTGGATCTCTACGGCAACGTCTTTTACAGAATGAAAACGGATTCAGTCCGTTCCGATCTCAAGGAACAATTCCCCAAGTGGAAGAAGCTGGCCGCTCAAAGCAAAGGCAATCCGGTCATTCTGAGTACGCAGGAGATATCGATTCCGGGTCATACCCCCTACTATGTATTCTCGGTGATTCGCGATATTCGCGATGTCAGCTCCTATAAGTCGATTGGAACCATCGTCGTCGATACGAAGCTGAGCATCATCGAAGATACGGTCAAGCAGATGGACTCCATTACCAAAGGCAGAACGCTCATCATCGACAATGCGCATCAGGTCATCTACGACAGTCTTAAGCAGTCGATTGGGAAACCGCTCTCGGATCCGCAGCTGCTTGCGGATATTAAGGGAAAACAAGGCAGCGTGGAGACTACGATTGACGGCGAAAGCTATATTGCGACGTACAACGAATCTCAGATTACCGGCTGGCGTACGATCGTCTACATACCGGTCAAGCATCTGCACAAGGACGCCAAGATTACGCGGAACCTTACAACAGGCTTAACGATCATCATTATGATCGGCGCACTCATCGTTTCGATTGTGATTTCCTTCCGGCTCACGCATCCGCTCCGCAAGCTGTCGAGTCTGATGGGAGCTGTTCAGCAAGGTAACCTCGATATCAGCTTCAAGGTCAAGAATAAAGACGAAATCGGCGTGCTTGGCACGCAGTTCAATCGCATGCTAAGGCGTATTAAGGATCTGATTGACGAGATTTACGTCATCCAGAACCGCAAGAACGAAGCGGAGCTCGAAGCGCTGCAAAGCCAAATCAACCCTCATTTTATCTATAACACGCTGGAGACCATTCGCATGAAGGCGATCTTAAACGACGATAACGATGTGGCCGATATGACCTTCATTCTTGGCAAACTCATGCAGTACAGCATTAACCGCGGCAAAGAGATGGTGACGGTGCAAGAGGAGCTCCAGCATCTGGGCAACTATCTCGATCTGCTCAAATATCGCTTCAAGAACCAGTTCCAATGGGAAGCGGATTTACCTCCGGAGGTACTGAGCTACCATATGCTGAAGCTGACGTTCCAGCCGATTGTGGAGAATGCGATTCTGCATGGCGTGGAAGGGAAGAAAGCGAAGGTGCACATCCGCGTCTACGCGACGCTGGAGAGAGAGCTGCTGCATATCCACATCCAAGACGAGGGCAACGGCATCAATCCGCATACGCTCCAGCATCTGCAGCAATATTTGAACGGGCAAACGGAGCAAACAGACATGAAATCCGGCATTGGCCTGAAGAACGTGAATGAGCGCATTAAGCTGCGCTACGGAAACGCATACGGCGTTGCGATCGACAGCCGTGTCGGCGAAGGCACGATTGTGACGCTCTCACTGCCATATCCATCCGCCGCATTCAGCATAGATCAGAACACTGGGGGAGTATAACGATGCTCAACATCGCCATCGTAGATGATGAAGAAATAATAAGGCTCGGTCTTGAGAAAATGATTAAGAGATTCTCGAGCGACTACCGCATTGTCGGCAGCTACGAGGACGGAGCCGAAGCACTTGCGGCGATCGGCACGCCGGATCTTCAAGTAGATCTCATCATTACGGATATTAAGATGCCTTACATGGACGGGCTCCGGTTCATCGAACTGGTGAAGGAGAAGCTGCCCGGCATCCGCTGCCTGATTCTGAGCGGCTATAACGACTTTGAATATGCGCGTAAAGCCATTCAGTTCGGCGTGGATGATTATATGATTAAGCCGGTAGATTTGCAGGAACTGTCGAAGCTGCTGCAGACCGTAGACCAGCAGCTGTCGGCGCGTCGCGAGAACGAGGAGCAGCTGGCCGTGGCAGCGAAGCAGCAGAAAGGGCAGGAATTAGAGCAGCAGCTGCGAAAGCTGCTTCACAACAGTGCAACCGATCATGCAGAGTCGGGCTTGTTGCCTGAGCTGCAGTCCGGTCGGGGGGCCGTGATGGTATTTCGCACCTCTAATATGCTCGCTCATGAGAGCCTGCTGCATTACCTTGACGAGATCAAAGCGACGTTCCGCCATGTTGTCGTCATGGACAACAACCTCATCGCGGTACTGCTTTCCGTACAGGAGGATAGCAAGCAGCCCGAGAAGAACGTGCGTGCAATCAGTCTTCGGCTGATGGACTACATGCACAACCGAAGCGGCGGCTTTATCGCCATCGGGGAAAGCGTGCTGCCGCACGGCAGCGATACTTGGCATAGCGCCTACTTAGAAGCGCTCGCCGCGAGCAGGCATCAGTTCTACAAAGAACGCGAGACGTTCGCGATGAATTTGAAGGATCTGCCCGCGAAGGCAGAGCTGTGGAAGTTCAATATGCCTGCGCTCGATGAGCAGTTTAAGACGGCATGCGAGATGCTCGACTCTCAGACGATCAAGCATGTCATCCCCCTGTTCTTTGCTGAAGCGGAGCGGGGGAAAGCCGGCTATGACGAGATCATGCATATGGCCGGACATCTCTTCTACACGCTCACGACGAAGATCGACGGCTTCTTAGATGCGCTCTATGAGCTGCAGGGGGCGGCGTTTGATTTTCACCGGACGGTTGCCTCTCATTTTGCGATGCGAGATTTGAAGGAGTGGCTGATCGCGATCGTCGATCAAGTGGTGAAGGCGCTGGAGCCGACGCGCAATGCCAGCAGCAAACGCGTCATCGAGACGGTGAAGCTGTGGATTCAGGAGCATTATCAGGAGGAAATCGAGCTGACCGCGCTCTCGGAGACCGTCTTCTTGAACGCGAGTTACCTCAGCTTCCTGTTCAAGCGGGAGACGAATCAGACCATTACGGAGTATATCACTGCGGTGCGCATGGCCAAAGCGAAGGAGTATCTGAAGGACAGGCTCGACCTCAAGGCCTATCAGATCGGCGAGCTCGTAGGTTATGCCGACGGCATCTACTTCAACAAGCTATTTAAGAAAACAGTCGGCGTCACGCCGCAGAAATACAGGAATCAGACGAGCGGCAGCTAATCGACCGAGGGGTACCCAAAAAGAAGACAATAAATACAAAACGGCTGCATAGAAAGCGTTCTCAAATTCCTCCATAATTCAAAATGTAAACGATAACAAAACGCTCCAGTACGGATGAGGGGGAAGAAGGAAATGAAGAAGTGGGCATCACTGGTGTTGTCGACGGTTGTATTCGGGGCCGCGCTTGCAGGCTGTTCATCAGGCGGCAACAACGAGAGTAACGAGGGGAATAAAGAAGCGGCAGCGACAGAGAGCACAACCAATGCAACTACGAATGAGGCTGCGACGAACGAAGCTGCGCCGGCTGCGGAGAGCGCGATTAAAGGGAAGATCGTATTCGCGACGAACCGCACGGATCTAGTAGAAACCGAGCTGAAGGAATACGCCAAGCGTTTCCACGAGAAGTATCCGGAAGCAACGGTTGAGTTCGAAGCCATCAAGGACTACGAGGAATCGATGAAGGTGCGCCTGGCATCCAATGAGCTGCCTGATGTCATTCTCGTTCCGAAGACGGTAACGAAAGCGAATTTGCCGGAGTTCTTCGCTCCGCTGGATGATTTGGGCCTGAACGACCGCATTTATTTTAAAGAAAATTACACGCAGGACGGCTCTACTTACGGTATCGTATCCGGAAGCTCCGCGATGGGAATTACCTACAACAAGAAAGCCTTCGAGAAAGCAGGCATTACCGCAGTTCCGAAAACATTGGATGAGTTCTATGCCGCTTGCGAGAAGCTCAAAGCAGCCGGTATCGTCGCCCTCTCCACGAACTTCAAGGACAAATGGCCGCTGATGGGCTGGGATCAAGAAGCGTTCCTATTCGCGAATGACCCGGGTCTGCACAACACGATGGCCGGACAAGACGAGCCATTCCCTGTAGATGGCCCGCACTGGAAAGCGATGAACATTATCAAGACCATCGTAGATAAAGGCTATGTCGAGAAAGACCTGATGTCCACGAACTGGGAAGGCTCGAAGAAGGACGTTGCTTCCGGCACGACTGCGATGTACCTCCTTGGCAACTGGGTCATCAATCAAGTCATCGATAATGGCGCGAAGTCCGAGGATGTCGGTTTCTTCCCGCTTCCGATTGACAACAGCGGCGAAGCCAAAGCACTTCTGAGCCCTGACTACGCTTATGCAGTCAGCAAGAACAGTGCAAATGTGGAAACAGCTAAAGCATTCTTGAAATGGCTAGTTGAGGAATCCGGCTATGACGATTTCGGCGGCTTCATTCCGGTACTGAAGGATAAAGAATCCAAGCTGCCGCAGCTGGCAGAATTCATGTCCTTCAAGCCGCAAGTGGTTGAAATGGTAGCGGAGAGCGACGAGTACGTGAGCATCGGCAACAAAATGCAATTCGATACGAGCGGCTTTGCACAAGATGTCATTATGGCAGACGATGTGAACAAAGTATTCGCCGACTACAACAAGCGCTGGAAAGAAGCACGCGCCGCAGTAGCATCGAAATAACGTTTTGAGAGAGGGGCATGACGTGAACGGTTCATGTCATGCCCCGTTTCTATTGAACCAGGAAGGGGCTTTGCATGTATTCCTCCATTTACAAGAAGCAGAAGATCATCGTGTTATTCACCTTTCTGCTGCTGCCTGTCACCCTATTGGTCCTCTTCTCCTTGTATCCGGGCGTGATGCTGCTCTATTTAAGCTTAACCTCTTGGGATGGCTATAGTGCGGCGAAGGGGTGGGTTGGCTTAGACAACTATAGGGAGATCTTCCGCAACAGTGAAATTTTCAGCGTGTTCTCCCACAACCTGTATTACTTCTTCGGCGGCATTATTCAAAATATCATTGCCCTCTACTTCGCCGTCGTGCTCAATAAGAAGCTGCGCGGCCGCAACATCTATCGCGTGCTGATCTTCCTGCCCTACATCATGAACAGCGTAGCCATTGCGTATATGTTCTCGTATGTGTACGACTCGCAGGATGGCTCGCTTAACGGGCTGCTGACAGCGCTTGGTCTCGACAGTCTCATTACGAGCTGGCTGGGCAACAAGCACACGGTCAATATCTCGCTTGCTTTCATTTCAATGTGGAAGTATCTCGGCTTTAATATGGTCATTTACCTGGGCGCGTTGCAGTCGATTCCGGATGATCTTTATGAAGCAGCGCTGATTGACGGAGCGAATGAAAGGCAGTCTTTCTATTACATCACATGGCCGAGTATTCTCAAGATCGTCGAGCTCTCCATGCTGCTCACCGTAACAGGCGCGCTTGAAGTGTTTGATTTGCCGTTTATTATGACCAAAGGCGGACCGGCGGGAGCCAGCGATACCTTTGTCACGAAGACGGTGGATACGGCTTTCCACTACAGCAACTACGGTCTTGCTTCTGCGATGGGCGTCGTGCTGCTGCTGATTGTCATTGTTGTCATTACGATTCAGCGTAAATTTATTCTTCGGGAAGAGAAGGGATGATAGAAGCGCATGTCGATATTTAAACGCAACAATCCCTTACTTGCCATTCACTATTTACTGCTGACGCTGGCTGCCTTTCTCGTTCTCTTCCCGCCTTATGTCGTTATTCTGAACGCCTTCAAGGGAACGGAGGAGTACAACACCTCATCCGTATTCGAGCTGCCGCGCAGCTTCTTCAACCTGGAGAACTTCGAAACGGTGATGCGAATCGGCCATATGGGGCGTGCCTTCTGGAATACGAGCATCATTCTCGTGCTGGCGCTGATCGGCAACATCATTATTGGCACGATGGCGGCTTATGCCCTTGGTCGCTTCGATTTTAAGCTCAAGAAATATTTGCTCGGCGGCTATGTGCTCGCTACGCTGATTCCTTCGGTGACGACGCAGGTTGCTACGTTCTCGATCGTGAAGCACCTTGGATTATTCAACTCGCATATGGCGCCGGTGCTGCTATATTTGGGTACAGACGTGGTGCAAATTTATATCTTCCTGCAATTCATTCGCAGTATTCCGTTTGATCTCGATGAGAGTGCGATGATGGAAGGCGCAAGCTTGGTGCGGATTTTCCGCTCGGTTATTTTCCCGCTGCTCATTCCCGCAACGGCAACGGTCACGATCATTAAGACGATTTCCATCTATAACGATATGTATATTCCGTATCTGTACATGCCGGCGCAGAAGCTTGGCGTCGTCTCGACATCGCTTATGAAATTCGCCGGGGTGAACAGTGCCCAGTGGAATTTGATCAGCGCGGCTGTCGTCATTATCTTAATTCCTACTGTGATCATGTATTTATTTCTGCAGCGTTATATCTTCTCGGGTATTGTAAGCGGTTCGGTAAAATAAGCTTTGCTTCTCCACACATTCCATGTTCGGGAGGTAACGATCTTGTTCAAACGTTATATACCTATCCTGATGACCCTGGCTCTTACGGTGTCATCTTTTTTATCGGTTTTTACTGCCCCTCGGCAGGCTGAGGCGGAGGATTTGCCTGCAGCTGCATCTGTTTTTGAGCATTTCATCACGCGTGACGGCGATACATTGAAGGACGGCGGGGCTGCGTTCCGGTTTATTTCGGCCAACGTGCCCACGCTTAGCATGATCGAGGATATTTATTGGCGGGTTCCGACGGCATGGGAGCAGGAGGATGCCTTCCAAGCGCTCGTTCAACTTGGCGGAACGGTAACGCGGCCGTATGTGCTGTCTGTGAAGAAAGCGGATGACACGACGGAGGAGCGGGCTGTTATGGGACCTGCCGCGCCGGGCGGTCCGCTGCAGTTTAACGAAGAGGTGTTCAAGGCGCTGGATAAAATGCTGCAGCTGGCCAATCAGTACGGCGTGCGCATTATTCTGCCATTCGTCGATCAGTATCAGTGGCAGGGCGGGATTAAGGAGTACGCTGCCTTCCGCGGAAAGAGTGAAGCGGCCTTCTGGAGCGATCCGCAGCTGATCGCGGACTTTAAGTCGGTCATTGCTCATGTGCTGAACAGGGTGAACAGCTATACCGGCGTGGCGTATAAGGATGACCCTGCAATCCTCGGCTGGGAGACTGGCAACGAGCTGGTACCGGCGTCACAAGCATGGACCCGCGATATTGCAGCTTATATCAAGAGCCTGGATACGAATCACTTGGTCATTGATGGCAAATATGGCATTGACGATGCCTCGCTGAACGATCCCAACATTGACATCGTCTCCAACCACTATTACCCGGACCATTACTCCGATTACGGCGCGCAGACCAATCTGGATGTGGGCAAGGCACGCGGCAAGAAAGCCTTCATCATTGGGGAGTTCGGCTTTAAGCCAACGGCGCAGGTGGATGATTTCTTGAGCATCGTGGAGGAAAGCGGTGCAAGCGGCGCTATGATCTGGAGCTTGCGCATGCATAACCGCGACGGCGGCTTCTACCCGCATACGGAGAGTGTGAAGGATGGCGTCTTCTACGGCGCTTACCGCTGGCCGGGTTTCCCTTCCGGCGATGGCTTCGATGAGACGAATCTGCTGCGAACCCTTAGCAAACATGCTTATCAAATTCGCGGCATTGACGAAGTTCCGCCGTTGCCGGTTCCGGCAACGCCTCGGTTATTGCCGATTGATACGGTATCCACGATATCGTGGCTCGGCTCTGTCGGGGCCAGCTCGTATACCGTTGAACGTTCGGATGCGGCGGATGGACCTTGGAGCATCGTTGGCGACCGAGTTTCCGATGCGGTTGAGGGAGAAACACAATTGTTCCATGACACATCTGCTGTGAGCGGCTCGTCTTATTACTACCGATTGAAAGCGAATAACGTAACCGGCTCATCCGATTATTCGAATGTGGTTGGTCCGGTTGTTGCCAAACATGTGATTAAGGATGTCATACGGAATTTCTCGAAGCTGTATGACTATTCGACCGACTTGGAATTCGAAGCGAAGAATCCGTCTCGATTCAGCGGCGATCCTTCGCGATTGAAGCAGCTGGAAACCTCGCAGGAGCAGTACATTACGTACGCACTGCCGACATCTGATACCGGAGTGACGGGGCTGCAGGTGAAGGTAACAGCCTATATTGACCCTGTGAAGCTGGCTTCTTCCGCTTATAGCGTGTTCACGTCGGCAGATGGAGAGTCCTATGAGGCACTTGAAGTTACGCCAGTAGATAACGGTGGTCCGTGGCATCAGATTCAGTATTCGGGCATCCTGCCCGCAGCTGCTAAGTTTGTGAAAATCGTGTTTCCAAGCGACTACAGCGCCTCTGAGCTTGGTGAAGTGGCAATCGAGTACGGCACGGACGGCAGCGCGCTGACCTTCCCGGATTCCATCCAACGTCCGGAGCTCGCTAACGGTGTGCTGATCGATGATATGAACAATTTCGTCAAAATGAATGACCGCAGCATCAATCTCAGCTTTAGTACCGACAACCCGGATGCGTATTTCGGCGGCGATAACAAAAGACTTGTCCGCAGCACCGATACGGAAGAGTACTTCCAGTACAAGGCGAGCGGCGATATGAATTACTTTAAGCTGCTTACGTATGCAAGGCAGGATCCAAGCGCGTATTTGGTGGGGGATTTCAAGTTCTTCACGTCCGCGGACGGGGTTAATTTTACGGAATACGGCACGGCCGTGAAAGCGAGCAAAGGCGGGGATGGCTGGTGGACGCGCACCGAGTATACGGCGTATAAGCTGCCAGCGGGAACACGGTATTTGAAGGTTCAGTTCCCTTTAAGCCAAGCCGATCAGACCTGGAACCCGCAAGTGAGCCGAATTGCCATTGGCGTAGGCGACGAGCAGCTCGAAGCACCGCCTGAGCTGTCCAAGAGCCAGCTGATTGACGGGTTTGAAGGTTATAGCGGCTCCAGTGCCGCTCTTCGCAGCGCCTATGCTGTGAACGAGTCCGGTTCGCCGATTACGCTCTCCTTGGATGCATCGCATAAGAACGAAGGCGACTATGGCTTGAAGCTGGAGACCTCCATGAGCCAAGGCTGGGGCGGCCTCGAGATGGCGCTTGATAATGCCGACTGGTCAGGGAACAGCGGTATCCAGTTCTGGGTCCAGCCAACAGGCGCGGATATGGGCGTTACGCTGCAGCTAACAGAGGGACTGGATACGGCAGGCGAGGTGTGGAAGACAGACCTGCGGATTTCCGGTACCGACCCGGTTCTCGTGCAGGTACCGTTCAGCAAGTTCTACATTCCGCAGTGGTGGAAAGATAGTCATTCATCGCAAGGCAATGGCGTGATTGATGCCGGTAAGGTGGCATCCTTTGGGCTTTACGTGGACGGAGCGCCGGCGGAGTATACCGTTTATTTTGACAGTATCAAGCTGTATCGGCTTCCGACTATCGATACCTTCGAATCGTACGAAGGAGATAATGCACGTCTCCAAGCGGCCTATACGCCGAATTCCGGCGGAGACGCTTTGAGTTTGTCGCTCTCTCCGGATGTGAAGGCTGGCGGAGATTACGGACTGCAGCTGGATTATGCACTTACCGATGCGAAGGGTTATGCAGGCGTTTCAAAGAACATGGAAGGCATCGATTGGAGCGGGAACAACGGCATCGAGCTGTGGTATAAGCCTGATGGCCGAAATCGCGGAATCACGGTGCAGTTTAAAGAAACAAGCGGCGAGTATTGGGAAGCAAAGCTGCGTGTTTCCGGGGATGAAGCAAGACTTGTGCGAATCCCATTCCATGCCTTTGCCAGACCAGGTTGGAACGCGCCTGTCAATGGCGTGATCGACCTGGCTTCCATTGCAGAATTCTCTCTCTATGTGGAGAAGGGCGGCAGCGGAGCGGGTGAAGGGACGTTGTATTTTGATTCCATTCAAGTTGCTAAGATCGGCAATATCGAAGGCTTTGAGTATTATCAGGGCTCGAACAATCTAGCATCTGCTGCATATGTGAGTAAAAGCGACGGCGATGAGATCGTTGCAAGCTTGGATGCTGCGCATAAGTCTGAAGGGGATTACGGCCTCAAGCTGTCCTACACGCTGACGGATGAGAAAGGTTATGCCGGCGTGACCAAATCGCTTGGCGGAATGAATCTAGCCTCCGGCGGCAACGCCGTTTCACTGTGGCTCCAATCGGATGGCTCGCAGAACGGAGTCACGCTGCAGCTAAAGGATACGGATGGCGACTATTGGGAAGCTCAGCTGTTTCCTAACGGAACGGAAGGCGCTGTATACGAGGTACCGTTTAGCGGTTTTGCACGTAACCAGTGGTCGAGCGGAGACGGCTTGCTCTCCTTGTCGGCGCTGACGGAAATCTCGATTTTCGTCAACAAGGGTGCGGGCTCGGCAGGCAGTCATGTGCTTTACATCGATGATTTGAAACTCGGCAATGTACCCATTATCGACAACTTTGACTATTACGGCGGAGGCGAGCTGCTTACGCAGAAAGCTTACACGAGCAATACGTGGGGCGGTCCTGTTACTTTGACGCCGGACAGCGAGCATAAGGAAGCAGGCAAATACGGGCTTCGTTATACGTACACGTTGACTGCGGCCACGAACTTTGCCGGTATGACGAAGAACCTGAATGGCATGTCATGGGCAGGCTACGACGGTGTCTCTTTCTGGCTAACACCGGATGGATCGGGCCGCAAGCTGACCATTCAATTTATTGAACCGGACGGCGAAGCGTGGGAGGCTTACCGAGTACTTTCGGGTACGGAGGCTAGCATTCTGAAGCTTCCATTCTCAGAATTCCGGCATGCACCTTGGAATACGAAAGGCAATGGCATCATTGATCTTGGCTCCGTCTCAGAGTTTTCGCTGTACATTAATCAAGGAGATGGACCGGTAGGCGACGGTACGCTCTATGTCGATTCGATTGGTGTATATCAGGCCACAGTTGATCCGGAAGAGCCGGATGGTGACGGCAGTGGAACGGGTTACGTTTATGTACCGGATCAGCTGTTGCAGAGTCAAGAGAAACTAAGTGACGCTGCAGTGAAGAACGGCACTAAGGATGGCCAAATTTCTGTTACGCTGCAAGGCGGTAAGAATGAATTGCTGATTCCTGCGGCTTTGGCGAATACGTTTGGGAGCAACACCCTTGTAGTGGACGCTCAAGGAGTGAAGACTTCTATCGCACCTGAGGTGCTTCAAGCTTTACTATCACAAGTGGAGCCGAATGCACGCGGGGAAGCGACGATTTCTCTCCAAATTGCAACGAAGGATCAGAATACCGACGGGGCTCCTTTGCAAGAGGGTTATCTGTTCGAAGGCAAAGTCTATCAACTAGAGCTGGCTATAGTAACGAAGGACGGGAAGCAGCATAAGCTGACGAAGTTCGAGAAGCCTGTCATTCTTACATTGCCGGTGAATGCTGAGTCGGCAGAACATCCGGAGCTACTGGGCATCTACTATTTCAATTCAACCTCCGGTGCTTGGGAGTATGTAGGCGGACAGGTCGATAAGCAAGGGGGCAGCATCTCTGCACCGCTCTCTCATTTCAGCACCTATGCGGTTATGACGTATAAGAAAGCGTTCAAAGATCTGCCAACTGCACACTGGGCTTTTGCAACTGTTACAGAAGCTGCGGCACATCATCTGGTGAAAGGTATTACTGATGATCATTTTGCACCGGCACAAGCGATCAGCCGTGCGGAATTCGTTCAACTGATGGTGAATACCTTACAGCTATCGGCAGCCAATAGCACGAAACAGGTCTTCGCCGATGTTGCTTCCGATGCATGGTATGCGGATGCGGTCAATGCCGCATACGAACATGGATTCATTCAAGGCAGAAGCGCCGCGTTATTTGCTCCACAAGCGACAATCAGCCGTCAGGAGATGGCGGTACTGATTAACAGAATGCTGGCTTTCGGCGGCAAGGAACAAGCTGCTGGCACCCCTTCTGCAGTCGATTCACAGTCATTCACGGACGCGGAACAGATTGCTTCATGGGCGAAGGATGACGTGAATCAAGCTGTTGCTTCCGGACTGATGAAAGGAACCGGAGATCAGCAATTCTCGCCACTTAGCACAGCTACTCGTGCAGAAGCTGTACAGGCGATTATTAATCTCGTACACCTGTTAAAAGCATAACAAATAGGCCGGCTGCGTTCTGCGCAGCCGGCCTATTTGTGAGATGACTATCCCGATTGGCGCAATTTCGGACAAGAGTATCCGTTTTCCGGTAGAGAGTAGAAATTCTTTGCAAGTATGCGGTCTTTTAATGCTATTATATTAATCAAAGCAACTTAGAAGGACTATTGCCGTAATGCAGAGGCGTATTATCAACGGTGCACATTAATTAATAAGACTAAGGAGCAGTTTGCCGGTGGCAACTGCTCCATTTTTCAATTATACGAACGGGCAGGATGGTTGAATATATGTCTACTCCTCTCATAGCCACCAAATTTTATATCCCCACGCCTCGGCCGAAGGCGGTTCTGCGCCCACGATTGACCGAAAGGCTCAGCAGGGGTTTTTACCGCAAGTTTACCCTAATCTCCGCACCAGCGGGCTATGGCAAAACGACTTTAGTTTGCGAATGGCTTGCCAATTGCGGAAGGCCTGCAGCATGGCTGTCGTTAGAAGAAGGGGACAACGAACTTACGCGCTTTTTAACCTGCATGATCTTAGCTCTAAAGACAATTGAGGAGAATATAGGAAAAGGCGTACTTGATATGCTTCAACTCCCCCAACTGCCGCCGACCGAGTCGATTCTGACTGCTCTTCTTAATGAGATTGCAGCCATGCCGACTCCTTTCATGCTTGTTCTTGACGATTATCACGCGGCGAATTCGAAACTGGTCTCCGATGCCATGTGCTTCCTTCTTGACCATCTTCCTATTCAGATGCACCTTGTCATGACGACGCGCGAGGACCCGAGTATTCCGCTCGCTCAATTGCGAGCGAGTGACCAATTGACCGAGATACGAGCAGCCGATATGAGATTTACTCTCTCCGAATCCGAAGATTTTTTGAACCGTATCATGGGTCTTAACCTGTCCATGGATAAAATAGCCTCATTGGAGTCACGCACCGAAGGCTGGGTTGCGGGTTTGCATTTGGCTGCGATCTCCATTCAGGGAGACCATGACGCCGATCGGCTTATTAAGTCTTTCACCGGCAGACATCATTTCGTGCTAGATTATCTTGTTGAAGAAGTCCTGCGGCGGCAGCCTGATGCCGTTCAAAGCTTTTTGCTGCGGACGTCGATCCTCGACCGTCTGTGCGGACCTCTTTGCGATGACGTTATGCTCGATTCCACGGTTTCCGGTAAGCAAACTTTAATGGATCTTGAACACAAGAACTTATTTGTCGTGCCGCTGGACAATGAACGACGGTGGTATCGCTATCACCATTTGTTTGCCGATTTACTCCGCAAAAGGCTTCAGGAAAGTCTCGATGGAAGCAATATCGCGGAATTACATAAACGAGCAAGTGACTGGTATGAAAATAATGGTTTCGATATCGAAGCCTTTAGCCATGCAGTAGAATCCCATGACATCAATTGCGCCGCACGTCTGCTCGAAGGGAAAGGAATGCCGCTGCACCTTCGCGGGGCTGTTCGCATTTCTCTTAACTGGCTTGAGTCATTGCCTGCCGCTGAATTGGATATCAGACCTGCCTTGTGGGTGATATATGGTTCAGCTCTTCTGATTACGGGCAAGCTGACCGGCGTCGAACACAAGCTGCGAGCGGCTGAGGTGGCACTGGAAGGTGTGGAACAGGACGTTCGTGTCAAGGACCTGATTGGACTGATTGCGGCGACTCGGGCTACATTGGCATCACTGGTGTTAATCGGCAATCCAAACAGTGCTGAAAGAAAATTACAGGTAGCCGAAGCGGCAATGCAAAGCACGGAACACGATGACAAGACCGATGAGCTTGTCGGACTGATTGCACCTGCGAGTGATGTATGGATAAGCGGAAATCAAGGAATTGAGCATGTTATTATCCAATCACGCCGTGCGTTGGCGAATCTGCGACCGGATAATATTCCCGTTCGAACAGCGGCCGCTTGGATGCTGGGCGTCGCTTGCCAGCGAAGCGGAGATCATTCCACCGCTCGCGAAGCCTATTACGAAGTCATTTCGAATAGCCTTAAGATGGGTCATCAACTAATGGCTGTAATGGCCATGATTGGAGTAGGGCAAATAGAAGAAGCTGATAATCGGACCAGTTTAGCGGAGGAATGTTACCAAGAGGCTCTGCGTCTGGGCGGTGATCTACCGATTCCAGCTCTCCGTGAAGCACAACTTGGTTTGGAACGTGTGAGCAAACGCGGAAAGAGCAACCTGATCGAACCGCTCAGCAAGCGAGAAATCGAAGTGCTCGAGCTCATAGCTAAGGGGCTCTCGAACAGAGAAATCGGAGAGAAACTCTTTTTGGCCTTGGACACGGTCAAAGGGCATAATCGCAGGATTTTTGAAAAGCTTCAGGTGCAAAGACGCACGGAAGCGATCGCTCGTGCCAGTGAGTTGAATTTATTCCCCAACACCCGTAAACCACACTAAAGTGTCTACAAGCCCCAATCCTCTTCGAGCTATACTTCTCATAAATTAGCAAAGAGGAGATAAACATGAAAAAAATCGCAAGAGTGGCAGGGGCATTGTTTCTGATTTCGACGGGTGCTTACTTGATAGGAAACGGACTTCTGGATCCGGTTCTTAATCGCCCGGATTTTCTCGCCAAACTGTATCCAGACCGAACAAACGTGGTTTCCGGATCGATTTTGGAGTTAATAAACGCCTTAGCAGTAGTGGGGATTGCTATGCTTCTGTACCCCATCTTAAAAAAGCATAACGAAGCATTTGCGCTGGGATACTTCGGATCCCGTATCATGGAGTCTACACTACTTATCATTAGTGCAATTGGTCCGTTTGTACTTATCGAGCTGAGCGAAAATTACATTTCCGTAGGTACTCCCAAGGGTTCGTACTTTGAAACGATAGGGAATTTATTGGTAGAAGCGCATTCTTTGCTCTTCCAAATCGCCATGATCGTGCTGAGCTTAGGCAGCGTGCTGCTTTGTAATATCCTCTATCGATCGAGGTTGGTTCCACGATTTTTGTCGGTCATCGGTTTCTTCGGGTATGCGGCATTGTTGGTGAGCGGATGTCAGGCGATCCTCGGCCAAGAAATCGAGTCCGTCCTATATGTGCCGGGAGCAATATTCGAAATTGTGTTTCCCGTTTGGATCATTGTTAAGGGATTCAATCTTCGCTCGGAGGAAAGCCCATAATATCGCCAGATGGCAGCAGACATACGAAAGCGGGACTTTCAAGGGCTTGAATAATCCCTTGAAAGTCCCGCTTTATATTTTGCTTATACTTTAAAGAAATTGATGTTCTTGTTGAGCTCTTCCGACAGATGTGCGAGCGTCTGCGAGGAGCTTGCTGTTTCTTCGGCTGCCGCAGCGGATTCTTCGCTAGCTGCTGCGATCGTTTCAACCGCGCGCATGACCTCTTCGGATTGTGCAGCTTGCTCTTCGCTGGCTGCCGCAATTTCTGTTACTTGGTCGGCAGTCTCGCTAACCATGCGTACGATGCTTTCGAAGGTTTGTCCGGTTTTGGATGTTTGCAACGTCGCATGCTCCATCGCTCTTAGGCTTTGATCCGTATTATGCTGCATGCCTTTAATGATTTCGGCAATTTGCTGCGTAGCTTCGCTGCTGCGCTCTGCCAGTTTGCGAACCTCATCGGCAACAACGGCAAACCCTCGTCCTTGATCTCCGGCGCGTGCCGCTTCAATGGCAGCATTAAGGGCAAGCAAGTTGGTTTGCTCGGAGATTTCGTCGATAACCTCAATAATTTGACCAATCTTCTGTGAATCTTTTTCTAGCAATTGCATCTGAGCCGATAGATTTTCCATACTCTGCACGGATGCACTAACCGTATCGCTGCCGTCCTCAGCACCGCGTTTTGTTTTGTCGGACAGCTCGGCCACGACTGATGCTTTGTTCGCGACATCGTTAACGGCGATCGACATTTCACGTACAAGCTCGCTAATCACTTGGGCCGATTCCGCCTGCTCGGTGCTTCCCTTAGCAATCTCTTCCGTCGTAGCGGAGATTTCTTCGGAAGCCGCCGCAACGCTCTGAGCGGAGGATACGGTATGGCTGATAAGCTGGCGTAAATTATCCATCATATCGTTAAACGCCAGCGCAAGCGTGCCGAGCTCGTCCTTGCTCTTAGCGACAGCTTGATCGCGCAAATCGCCTTTAGCCGCTTTGGTCGCCACATTCAGAATGGAGCGGATCGATTTGACCATGGACTCGGAGATAAGAAGGGCAAGCCCGATGCCTACCGCTACTGCAAAGATACCGAATCCGATAATGAGCGATTTACTGACTGCATTCGTATGTGCCGCGCTATCTACTTCCGCTTTAACGCCTTCATTATTAAACACAATCCAGCGCTCGAAGTCGGCTGTTACCTTCTTGCGCTGCGGAGTCAATTCATTGACCAGCTCATATCCCTTCTCAGGATTATTGTCTTTTCTGGCTTGTATAATAGCCGGCAGCTTGTCGGCATAAGCTTGCATGTTAGCGCGTAGCGAGTTGAATATTTCAGTTTCCTCCGGTGAAATAAGGAGATGCTCATAATCGGCAAGCTCTTTCATGGCTTTAGCCATACTATCATTGATAGTTTGTTCAATAGTTGCGATTTGGGTCGGATTGCTTTCCAGGTTGATTTTATTAACATTAACGCGTGCTTCCATGAAGTCATCTTTAATGACCCCAATATTATTTAGACTCGGCAACCAATTGGTTTGAACGATGGAACTGGATTTTTGAAGCGATCCCATTTGTACAATAGCAAGTACCCCGATCCCGGTCAGCAGTGCAAGGATGGCAAGAAAGCTGGACATCAGTTTGACGCGTATGGACAATTTCACATGTTTCACTCCTGTTTGATAGGATTAGGTTTATCTTTGATACTAAAGATACAGGGAAAGTGTTAAAACAAATGGGTAAAAACTATTTGATTTCTGTATGGAATTGGGCGAAAACAGGTTCATTTCTCGATCAAATGCTAGGAAAGTGCGAGGCGAAGTCCAACTGAATAATTAAGCTTGTTCAAAGATGAACAGCGGTTTTAGTCTGAATAGATTAGCAGAAAAGTCTGTACCGGATCTATGAAAATAAGCCATTTAGTAGAAGAGAAATCACAAGCTGCGAGATCTACTATTATAATCAAAATTATCATTGACAATGAGAATCATTATCGATTATTATTGTCAATATTGATTGAGAGTAATTATCATTATCAGGGAGAGTGGTCATGTGTTTTCCAAAGTTTTAACACGTTCCGTATTAGCGGCATCGGTGCTTCTTGCTCCGTTAGCAGCAGGGTCAGGTCAAGCTGCGCAAGCAGCAAGTTCGTCTATCGGTGTAACGCTCGATGGCAAATCGGTTTCGCTGGATGCCGCACCTAAAGTGATCAACGGCAGAACGCTCGTTCCATACAGCAGCCTCGTTCAAGCGCTTGGCGGTCGTGCAACTTGGGATGCGAAGAATAAGGCTGTCTCGGCTGTACAAGGCGGCGTTACGGTTAAACTAAACGTTGGTTCTACTTCCGCATACATAAACGGTGATTACAAAGCATTGGAATCTGCACCGCTCATTTCTGGCGGCAAAACGTATGTACCGCTTCGTTTGATCTCCGAGGCATTTGGCAAATGGGTGACTTACAATAAGAACCTCAATTCCGTTGCAATCAACAGCACCTTGACAGTGACGACTAGCACCGGCCCGTTTACATTGAAGAAGAAACCGAGCCGCATCGTAACGCTTTCTTCCTCCGATACAGAAATTATCTATTCACTCGGCAGCAAGGTTGTCGGCCGCTCCACTGCTATTGGCAAAGTATTCCCTTCCGAAGCGCAGTCTGTTCCGGAAGTAGGAAGCTCGCACGGTATTGATTTCGAGAAACTGGCTACATTGAAACCGGATCTCGTTATTGCAAGCCCTGCGCTTAAAACACAACAAGCGACAATCGAGAAACTCGGCGCACAAGTGATGTTCAACTCGCACAACTCCTTTACGGAAATTCAAGCTTCGATCAAACTTTACGGACGCATTCTTGGTCAAGATTCGAAAGCAGCACAGCTGATCGCTAAGATGAACAGCGATGTTGCAGGTTTGAAAAAAACGGCTGCAAAACCGAAAACGTTGATCGTTTACGGCGCACCGGGCAGTTTCGTTATTGCGCTTCCTACCAGCTACCCTGGCAATTTCTTGGAGCTTGCAGGCGGTAAGAACGTAGCTTCTTCGTTCAAAGGAATGGACGGCATGCCGCAATATGCGGAGCTTAGCCTTGAGCGGATCGTTGCTGCGAACCCGGACATTATTCTATTCATTACGCATGGTGATGCAGCAGACGTAAAAGCGAGCTTCAAGAAAGAATTCGAAACAAACGCGGCTTGGAAGAGCCTGCCTGCCGTGAAGAATGACAAGTTCGAAGTGCTGCCTTCCGATCTGTTCGCTGCAAACCCAGGTATCAGAGCACCGCAAGCGATCGAAACAATCAACAAATTGCTTTTGACGGTGGACTAATCCGATGGCTACAATCGTAACCGGACAAAGAGCGCAAGAGGTGCGGACCTCGAGAAGTATTCGCAGAGGCAGTGTACTAATTATTAGTCTTGTCCTGCTGCTGCTTGCAGGGTTGTATGGCTTGATGTCAGGCTCAATTCCGATTCCGGCGCGCGAGGTGTGGAGCTCATTGCTTCACGCCTCCGACTCGGAGTCGAGGCAAATTGTATGGAATCTCAGGCTTCCGCGTGTACTGACCGGCATGCTTGCAGGAATCTGCCTCGCGATCTCCGGCACCTTCCTGCAAGGTGTCTTCCGCAATCCGCTGGCTGATCCCGGAATTATCGGTGTTTCCTCCGGCGGCGGACTTGCGGCTGTCGTTATTATGATTTTGTTCCCCGAGAAAATCGCTTATTTACCCATCGCGGCTTTCCTTGGCGCATTGACAGCGGCAGCAGTTGTGTATGCTCTTTCGTGGAAAGGCGGCGCTTCGCCCATACGGCTGATTCTGGCGGGCGTTGCGGTAAACTCGCTGCTAGGCGCAGCGATGACGGCGCTGATGATTTTGAACAGTGAGAAGGTTCAATCCGTTCTGCCTTGGATGTCAGGCAGCTTGAACGGAAGAAGCTGGCCGCATTTTCAAACGTTGCTGCCGTATGCCGTTATTGGCATCATCGCTTCGATCTTCTTGATTAAAACGGCTAACCTGCTCGTCCTTGGTGACGATGCCGCTAAACTGCTCGGAAGTCGAGTTGAAATCGGACGAATGCTTATTATTTTGCTGTCTACGTTCCTGGCGGGTGCTTCGATCAGCATCGTGGGGATGGTCGGCTTCGTCGGCCTTGTTGTTCCGCATATCGTACGGCTGTTAGTCGGTAATGATTATCGAATCTTACTGCCTATTTCAGCAATTGGCGGGGGAACGTTAGTCATGGCCGCGGATACGGCTGCGCGCAGCTGGTTTGATCCGATCGAATTCCCAGTAGGTATTTTACTTGCGCTTCTCGGTGCACCTTTCTTCCTCTATTTGCTTAGGAAAGGGGTCAAACGATGAATCCTGCAATAACTGCCGATCAATTGAAGTATGGCTATGAGCGCTCTGCTCCGATCGTAAACGGCTTCAATCTTAAGGTTGCCGCCGGCGAATGGCTCGGCATCGTCGGTCCTAACGGCTCGGGGAAATCGACCGTTCTGCGGATGTTGGCAAGACTTGCGACGCCTCAATCAGGTAAGATTGAGCTAGAAGGGCGAGAGCTCGCAGGGATGGATAACAAATCCGTTGCGAGAACGATGACAATGCTTGCGCAAACCCAGGAAGGTGCCCTAGACATAACGGTACGTGACCTGGTGCGCCGAGGACGTAATCCGCATCTGAAATGGTATGAGGAATGCAGGGGCGAGCACGAAGAAGTAGTGGATTGGGCTTTGCAGGTTACCAGCATGACGAGGCTGCAGCATCGTTCCCTGTTGGAATTGTCTGGCGGAGAACGGCAGCGTGCATGGCTTGCCATGTGTATGGCACAGACGCCGCGGATTCTGCTGCTAGATGAACCGACGACCTATTTGGATATTGCGCATCAATTGGAATTGATGGAGCTGATCCGCAGCTTGAACCAGGATCAAGGCATTACAGTCGTGATGGTCCTGCATGATTTGAATCAAGCTGCTCGCTTCTGCGACCGAATTGTGGCGATGAAGAACGGGGCGATCGTCAAGCAAGGGACGCCGGGAGAAGTATTCCGCGTGGAGTTCTTCCGCGAGGTGTTCGGCATCGAAGCCAAGGTTTACAACGATGATGGTGTTCCGGTTTATTTGCCAAGCGGTATTGTAAACAAACAGCCTCATGAAGCGACAGCATAAATATGAGTTATAATGAGGAGGAGATTCGATTGGCTAAAGCAGCATTAAGCACCGAATTGGTACGAGAATACGTAGGCGCAGCACACGCGGATTTGAATAAGGTCCAAACCCTGCTTGCGCAAGAACCTGCTTTGTTGCACGCCTCCATGAACTGGGGCGGCGATGATTGGGAGAGCGCACTCGGAGCGGCATCTCATGTTGGACGCCGTGACATTGCAGAGTGGCTGTTGTCCAAAGGTGCACGGATCGATTTATTTGCCGCAGCTATGCTTGGTGAACTAGAAGTGATCAAATCGACGCTTACCCGGTATCCGGAATCGATTCATGCGCGTGGACCGCACGGCATTACGCTGCTGCAGCATGCCATGATCGGCGGCGAGCAAGCGAAAGAGGTTGTCTCTTATTTGAAATCACTCTTGAATATCGATGAGAAAGGGAGTAAAACGATGATCGTAGTGGAAAATCGGATTGAGGTTCGTGCCGGCTTATCAGAGGCGGTATTGGAACGCTTCAAGACACCTAAGAGCGTACATACATTCCCTGGATTTGTCCGGATGGATGTTCTGCATGCAGTCGTTTCCGAAGAAACGGAAGAGATCCGCGTTTGCACAACATGGGAGAAGGAAGAAGACTTCCAAGCCTGGGCTAACAGCGATTCTTTCCGTCATGCACATACACGCCGCGAAGGAGCGCAAGGTTCTCCTCACGGTCAAGGGCATGGACACGGCCAGCCTGCTGCCGAAGCTGCAGCAGGTCCGATCGTAGGCAACAAAGTGACGATCTATCAAGTCGTGGTCTCGCATTTGCCAGAGTCCGCGCCAGTTGAATCAGGCGCTAACTAATGCAGCAGCGAAAAGAAGCCTCCAAGCGGAGGCTTCTTTTCGTTTGTGCTCGTTTTTATCTTGAGAGTAGGAAAAACCGACTCTCAGCTGCCGACCAATCAAATTTCACCACATCGTGCACGGCATTTCCTTCGATAACGAAAAGAAAGGCTGCCCTAGTCATCGAAGTTGACCGGGACAGCCCTTCATACGTATTACCACATCTCTTTTACTTTAATTACCCACACTTGAGTTTGCTTGTCCGTTAGTTTGAGGACGCCGTTAGCATCGTACTCACCAACGCCGAAGTCGTTATCATTAGCGATAACCAGCGTGTTCTTGTTCAGCACGGTCAAACCTTCGAATTTCTCGAACGGATAATCGAGCTTCGTTAGATCCACAATCAGCTCTTTCGGTGCAGTTGTCACGCTCAGTGCTTTCCAATCCGACGTACCTTCAACGTTTCCGCTAACAGCGGCGTTGTTAAGGATGTTCGTGGCTTTCGCCAGGTCAATGCGGTAAACGCGTTTGATTTGCGCTGCCGCGCCTTCATTCTTATCGCGCTCATCAACGAGCAGGACATCGTCGGATAATGCTTGAAGATCGGAGATGACAACGTCTTTCTGCGAAACGTTTACGAATGACTTTGCATCCTCGGCAACATATACATATTCGCCTACAAGCTTCTTCGTGGCCAGATCCATTTTCAAAATGCGCAGATTGCGTGAGGCTTCGCCTGTCGCTTTATCCGGCACAGCCATCGGGCTTTGAATGGAAGCATAGAGGAATTTGCCATCCGGGCTGATCGTAACGCCTTCGAAACCGCGGTTGACGATCCGTTTCGCATAAACGGCAGGGATCGATTCGATGACCGGAATTTGTGCATTCGCGAGCTTCGCTTTATCGCCCACCGGAACATAGCGGCTGATAATGGTGCCGTCACGTTTCAATTGAATGAGTGAAGGGCGGTATTCGTCGGACATCCAGAACGTGTCATCCGTTGGGTTATAGGCGATGCCTTCGAGATCGAGTCCATCCGGATCAAGCGGCAGCAAAGTTTTACCCGTATTGTCGTATGATTTCTCATCGGAGGCGATGTTGCTTAGGCCGGTTGTGAAACGGCTGCCCGAAACGACGCCTTTTGTACCTTCAGGGAGCAGAAGCTTGTTCGTCTCAAGGATGTTCACGGAGCTGCCCTCAAGCTTGATTTTATAGAAACGAGGCACATAATCCTGCACCGGGAATGTGCGGTTAACCGTCTTATCGATTGTAATTTGGCCGTTAGGTCCACGGTCAGCGAGTGTATAGAAGACATTGTCCGGATCGCCCGGCAAATGGGCCAGACCGGAGAAACCGCCTTCCTTCAAACCGAGTCCAAGGATCGGAGGGTTCGTCCATGTGTACTTGCCGGCAACGTAAGGATACGCGCGCAAAGTTACTTTCTTGCTGGTGCTGTCCCAAGCCACTTCTTGTCCAAGTGCCTCGCCCATCGCTCTCACCGGCACGTATAAGCTGCCATTGATCGTTACCGCATCTTTATCCAGCTTCACTTCGGTATCGCCTGTAAACAGCTTGATCTGGACTGCCAGGGCTTTAAGTGCTGTATCGGCTGCTTGTACGATTTGCGTACTGCCGATAGCGATGCAAGCAGCGCCCGCAACGGCAACCCATTTCTTTGTAACAGCTTTCATTCTCATCTCTCCTCTATTATACATGCTGGCTTTGCTATATCTCTGATCAGCATAGAGGAGAAGGATTAAGGTAATATGATAAAAACTTGAAGAAATTGTAAAATTAGACCTTG
The DNA here is from genome assembly GCF_059383835.1 of Paenibacillus sp. J22R98. Lineage (NCBI taxonomy): Bacteria > Bacillati > Bacillota > Bacilli > Caryophanales > Paenibacillaceae > Paenibacillus > Paenibacillus sp. J22R98. Next base: position 54,058 of record NZ_JBXENW010000008.1, on the reverse strand, counting down.
CTACTATTAATGTAATAAGTTGGATGGCGGTCTTTAACTGGCAGGATTGTTTTATCCCACTCTCGAATACTTCAGATTTAGTCTCGATACTATGCGAAAATTCAAAATGGAGTGTGTCTACATGGGAGCATGGGGAACCGGAATATTCGAAAATGACGATGTATTGGATTGGAAAGCGGAGCTTCTTGAATCGGAAGGTCTGGAAATGATTACAGAAACTCTTGATTCAGTTATGGAAGAAGATTATGTAGAAGTGGATTTAGCTTCTCATGCACTCGGAGCCATTGAAATACTGGCTGCACTTCAAGGAAGACCCGGTGAGGAACCGGAGAAGGAATCAAGTTATGTTGAAGGGCTTAAAGAATGGATTGAACAGCATCAAGGACAAGGGAAAAGCTTATTACCGCTGGCCAAGAAAGCTGTTAAGAAGATCAAAAAGGATTCGGAGCTAAAGGAACTTTGGGAAGAATCAGAAGACTATAAGGCCTGGCTGCAAGTTATCAATAATCTGGAAAACCGATTGTAAGTTAGTGGTATATATCCTATTGGTACACATCGAAGGAGAGCCTGACTGGGCTCTTCTTTTTTATATCGATATCGATCCATAAGCTTGTCATGCTAGTCTGCATAATTGTCCAAGTCCTCTCATAGACATAGTACAAGTCAAGCGTAAACGGCTTTCGTCAATGTGCAACTCCGGATACGTTTAAAATTTGTGATGAGGGGTGGATCTCATGCGTCGTCGATTCAGTTTAATCGCAGCTATTTTGCTTTGCCTTACGGCGGTGCTCGCAGGCTGCGGGACTAAGGACGCGGAATCGGTTGTCAAGGAATTGGACAAAACACTAACTAACTTGGGCAGCTATCACGGCAAAGGCACGATGACGCTGTACACGGGCCAGCAGCCGCTGGAGTATCAGGTGGATGTCTCTTATCAGAAGCCGCAGTACTATCGTATCGCTTTGACGAACGCGAAGAAGGACATCACGCAAATCGTGTTGCGCAACGATGAGGGCGTATTTGTCTTGACGCCGCGCCTGAATAAAGTGTTCCGCTTCCAAAGCGATTGGCCGGCCAACCAAGGACAAGTGTACCTGTATCAAACGCTGGTTCAAAGCATTCTGCTCGACAACTCGCGCCAATTCGCAGTCGATAACGATGCTTATGTATTTGATGTAATGGCTAATTATCAGAACGGATCGCTTGCTAGGCAGAAAATTTGGCTGAACAAATCCGATTATGCCCCTAGCAAAGTGGAAGTCAGCGATGCCAATGCAGCCGTAATGGTGTCCGTCCAGTTCGACTCGTTCGAGTTCGGCTCTAAGCTGGAGAAGAGCGTGTTCGATACGCAGACCAATATGGGCACAGCAGCCGACAAACCGACGACAGCTGAGCCGGATTCAGATCAAAGCAATACGAACGTGAATGCAGATACAAATGCGAATACAAATACGAATTCAAATGAGAATAATTCCGTCGATTCCGATGCAACAGCGAATCCGGACAATAATGGAACAAGCAGTGAAGAGTCCGATGATGGCTCGCAAGGCACGCTCGGACCGATCAATAAAGCATTTACAGCCATGGAACCGTCCTATCTCCCTGATGGTGTATCGGAGAAAGACCAGCAGGATATCGTGTTCGGCGGCAATGCGGGCATCCTTATTCGTTATGCAGGGAGCTTCGATTACACATTGATTCAAACACAACCTAAGGATGTCGCTGTGTCTGCAATGAAAGGTGAGTTAATCGATCTGGGCTTTACGTACGGCTCGCTCACCGGTGACGACAGCGAAGCACAGCGTACGCTGACATGGACCTACGACGGCACGGAATTCAGAATCACGACCGGCAACTTACCTCAAAATGAAATGATCAAAGTCGCGCAATCCGTACAAGGCGAGATGAGTAAATAGTGTGTACAAAAAACATTTTCCAGCATGAAACGGGCCTGTTCGACCCTCCAATTCATTGACATCAGGAAGCCAAAACGTTTAACATATAGGCTACGGGTTAATAAGATAAACGCCTGCCCTTACCAAGGCGGGCGTTTACTTTTTGGAAATGAAGGTGGAGCAAGTTGGATGTGAACGCTTATTATCGCCCCACTCGGGCAGAGATATCTTTAGATGCGCTTTCTCATAATTTGCAGTCTTTTCGGAAGGCAATGCCTGAAGGCATGCTGCTTATGGCATCTGTGAAAGCGAATGCTTACGGCCATGGTGCCGTCGAAACGGCTCGGGAAGCCGAACGCTGCGGCGTTGACTTTCTCGGTGTCGCGTTTCTTGATGAAGCTCTTCAGCTCCGGCAGGCCGGTATTAAGACGAACATTCTGGTGCTTGGCTATGTACCGCCGCAAGGCTTAGCTGCTGCGCGGGATGCGGATATTGCTATTGCGCTTTTTAGTGATGAAATTTTGGAAGCTGCGGCAGCCTTGCCGGCGAACGGCAAGAAACTCGCTGTTCATATGAAAATCGATACGGGCATGGGCCGATTGGGCCTGCTTGCAGGTGATGCTGCACTGACGTTTATTTCGCGCGCGATGGAGCAGCCAGGCATTGATGTCGAAGGGTTATTCACCCATTACGCGCGAGCGGATGAAGCGGACAAAGGCTATACGCAGCTGCAATATGAGCGTTTCTCTACGTTCGTCAAACAGCTTAAAGCAGCAAATCTTCATATTCCGATCATCCATGCTGCTAACAGTGCAGCCGGAATAGATACACCGGAGATGGGCGGCGGCATGCTGCGCCTTGGTATTAGCATGTACGGTCTCTATCCATCGGCAGACGTGAATAAGCAACGGATTGCGCTTGAACCCGTCATGACGTTCAAGACGGCCATCGTTATGGTTAAGGACGCGCCTGCAGGCTGGGGAATCAGCTATGGTACGCGCTATGTGACGAAGGGCACGGAGAGAATCGGAACACTGCCGGTCGGCTATGCGGATGGCTTTAGTCGCATGCTGACAGGTAAGGCAGAAGTGCTGCTGCGCGGTCAGCGCGCACCGGTACTCGGTACGATTTGTATGGATCAATGTATGATAGCGCTTGATGGTGCTGATCCCTCTGAAGGTCCGGTTCAAGTCGGCGAAGAAGTCGTGATCATGGGTCGGCAAGGCGACGAGGTAATCTCCGTAGAGGAAGTTGCGGATAAGCTGGGGACCCTCAATTATGAGATCACATGTATGGTAGCAGCGCGTGTACCGCGCGTATATCTGCGAGGGCAGCAGGTCGTTGCTGTGTCGAATCCGCTGCTGTAAGCGGCATGCATGAGGAACGAATTACCATCTAAGGATTTTCAATGGATTTAAAGGATTTTATCGTCTTATCTCGAATAATGTTGTTAAGATGTTCTTTGTTGTCGGTCTAAAGCGTTTATCTTCAATGCAGCATACTTGATATACGGTCTGCATACATATGAAGGTGTATAATACGGACCAAACAATGACATACTGTTACTGTTTTTTGCTGGAAATGTTTTGGGGGTGCGAGTTCGGTGGCCAATATGCAAAACACCAAAAGGATTATGATCAGTTTACCGGATCATTTGCTGGAGGAAGTCGACGGAATCGTCGCCAAAGAAAACTCGAACCGAAGCGAATTCATTCGTCAGGCTATGAAATTGTATTTAATCGAGCGGAAGAAACGACAGATTCGCGATTCGATGCAGCGAGGCTATCTGGAAATGGCAAAAATCAACCTAGTGATGGCGTCGGAAGCTTTTCAAGCGGAGGAAGATGCCGGCGATACGCTCGGCCGACTCGTAAGCGGGGTGTAAAGCTTGATCGTTAAACGCGGCGATGTGTTTTTTGCGGACTTGTCACCTGTTGTCGGTTCTGAACAGGGGGGCGTTCGTCCTGTTCTGGTTATTCAAAATGATATTGGCAATCGTTTCAGTCCAACCGTCATTGTAGCAGCCATTACAGCCCAGATCCAGAAGGCTAAGCTGCCGACACATGTGGAGATTGATGCGGCATTGCATGGATTTGACCGTGATTCCGTTCTGCTTCTGGAACAAATCCGCACGATTGATAAGCAGCGTCTGACCGACAAAATCACTCACCTGGATGATGAGACGATGCGTAAGGTAGACGAGGCACTTCAAATCAGTGTCGGTCTAATCGATTTTTGAACAAAAGAGCACTACACGACAGCAGGGCCAGATGGCTCTGTTTTTTTTGCTTATTTAAGAATTCTTAATATCCGCCTTCGGACGTAGCTTATGTTCCATCCTGCGCCGCTGTTTGCCAGCGTCGTTTCACTCCATAATGAAAGTAACATATTGAATCGATGGAGGGATCATAGGAATGACGACAATGAATCGGCCCGATTTTGCAATTTCAGGAATGGGTACAACGGGTGGAGGGGACTTTCACCGCGTCGAGCTCGAAGGGGTCAGTAAGGTAGACGGAAACTTGGATTGTTACTCCTTTCGGATGAGTGGTTTAGCAAAAGTGAAAGGCAGCATTCGCGCAGAAGAACGATTCGAAGCAGCTGGCAAGTTAACAGTAGAAGGCTCGCTGAGAGCTGCCATAACCAAGATTGAAGGTCAGGTTACGGTACGCGGTCATTTGGCTAGCGAGGTTTATGAAGCGAATGGTTTTATCAAAATTCAAGGCGATTGCAGGACGCAGCGATGCGATGTAAGAGGTGCGATGACCGTGGATGGCGTGCTGGATGCGGACCGTTTGAATATTTACATGGATGGCCCGGTGCGAGCGGATATGATTCGAGCCAAGCAAATCAGCGTCATGATTACGAAAAGTGGCACGCTTAAACGTCTGATGCAATCGATTCTGCCGACAAACTGGCAAACGCAGCTGCGTGCAGATCGTATTGAAGGCGATGAAATCAATGTGGTCGAAACTACCGCAGCGCTTGTACGCGGCCGTCTAGTTAAGATCGGTGCAGGCTGTGTGATTGATCGCGTCGAGTATGAATCGGAGCTCATCGTGCATCCGGACGCGGTTGTTCGCACACGAGCGCGGATTTTTGGGTAAGGGCGAGGTGAAGCTGCAGATGATGACGGGTACAAGAAGAAAAGTGCGCATTACAGGAACAGGCTCAACCTCTGGCGGTTCTTATGAAAGTATCCGTGTATTAGGTGAGGGCCAAGTGCTTGGCTCTATTGAGAGCGAGTCTCTCCACAGCATGGGGAACCTAACCGTATCAGGAGATTTGAAGGTCGGACTTTATCGTCAGGTTGGGGAAACGAACGTTCGAGGCGATATATATGGCGCTCAGATGCATGTGCTGGGTGAGTTGGATGCGACGGGAAGCATTCGCAGCAAGTCGATGAAGGTTCGCGGCCAGATGGCTGTTCACGGGGAATGCGAGGCTGAATATTTTGATGTTCGGGGCGGGTTCCATATCCATGGCTTATTAAGCGCGAACGTGGTCGAGATTCGTCCATGGGGACCTTGTTATGCCAAAGAAATTGGCGGCGGGCGGATCAATGTTCGGCAGAGCAAGTGGGGCGGAATGAAGCAATGGTTTACTAAGCCGCATTCGATGGAACTGAACAGCGAGCTGATCGAAGGCGAGAATATTTACTTGGAGCATACGACAGCCGATGTTGTAAGGGGAACGAATATTAGCATTGGACCGGGATGCCGGATCGGGTTGATTGAGTATCGCAAGTCGCTCAAGGTAAGCAAGGATTCGATCGTGAATGAAGAGGTTAAAAGATAACATTTTATGAGAAAATGCCAATTTATGCTAGACAGTGTTTGCCAGGTCTGTTATTATGAGTTCAATATTATAGCAGCAGATATTTAGCAACCGCTATGCGAAGAACGCAAGCTTGGGCTCCATGCCCTGCTTGCGTTCTTTTTTTGTTTATCGCTATTTTAGCTGCAGAAAGGAATCGCCATGAATCGAAAGCGCCATGTATGGGTTACCGCTTCGGCAGCCCTCCTATCAGGCTTGCTTGTATACGGAGTGTACGTTTTGCAGCTGCGACAGGTGAAGTTTCAAGAGACAGTGGACGTTGTCGTTCCGGTTCGGTTCGTTGCTGCCGGTGAGCGGCTGACAACGGGAATGCTTGGTGTGAAGCAAATTGCGAAAGCCTCCTATGTGCCGGAGATGTTCTTGCGAGCAGAAGAGATGGACGGCATGGAGGTGATTGTGCCGCTAGGCGCGAACGAGCCTTTGCTTAGCTGGAAGGTGGATAAATTCCGGCTGCTGCCAAGTCGAGAGCAATCTACTTTTCAAATCCCGCGCGACTATGTCCTTTCCGTCTCGAATGGCATTCGTGCCGGAGATAAAGTGATGCTGTATTTGTCGGGAGAGTCCGTAGCATCTGCCAGGTTGTTTGCCGAATCGGTGACGGTTGCCTCGGTGAAAACATCGGGCAATCTCGAAATCGACGATACGAGCAATTCGAACCTGATGTCGCTGGCTAACTCGGACAAAGAAGGCATGTATGCCGCCAGACGTGATGCGAACGGCATGATTGATTCCGTCAATTTGAATTTGACGGAGGCACAGTGGCTGAAGCTCGATTCGATCTGTAAGGGCGGCAACAGCAAAGTGGTTATTGCCTATTCGTCCGAATCGCTTGATATTGCAGCAACCAAGGAGGAGGCGCGATGAATGATTTCGGCGCTGTTCCCGCTAGCGGTATCGGCATAGGTGTCAGTGTTGGTACCAGTGCCGCGGTAGCCAATCCGATCATCACCTTTCTCGGAACGACGCCGAATATCGGCACGACAACTGCGGCTTTCGCTTCGGCCTGCCGAATCGCAGAGGAGAGCGGAAGGTCCGTTGGATATCTTTGCTTGAATCTTAAGAGTGCCAAGGCACATCGTTTTCTTGGCGTAGATAAACCCGGCGCAACATTGGATTCGTTGCGGCCTGAGCTGCTTACGGGTTCGCTGCAACCCGATAAACTGCTTCGCTCCATGCACCGCTGCCGAGGAGTGCCGGATCTGCACGTGCTGTTCGGCAACATTATGCGGGATCAAGCGGAGTTTTTCACGATTGAAGAGATGGAGCATTTGTTAACCGTCGCTGAACAGACATTTAGCGTAGTGATCGCAGATGTCGGTGCTTATTGGGATAATGCTGCAACACTGTGCGCGCTTCGTAAGGCGCATAAACGGATTATCGTAACGACAAGCGCGTTGTCTCACTTTCAGGAGGACGGACAGCGCTGGATGAAGCAGCTTTCCGCCATGTACGGCATTGCTGCTCACGGTTATGAAGCCATAATCATACATCAGCCCTGGGGCAAAGGAGGATTTCATGTGAAGGAGATTTGTAAAGAGCTAGGCGTGACGTTTCTAGGGGAGCTGGCATTGTCGGAACCGCTGCTGTCGCAGCTTGATAGCGGAACACTCGATGAGTGGCTGTTACATGACGAGAGAGGGAAAGCGGTCATGAAGGAGCCATCAAGGAAACTCATTGAGCATTATGGCTTGAAGCGTCAATTAAGAATGACGGTTCAGCCTTGGTATAAGAAGCTGTTGACCCATCGCGGCGGAGTTAGCTCCTGATGAGAGGCGAGGGGCGCTTCTCGCCATCGGCTTTCTCGGCGAAGCTACTGGCGGTTGAAACGGTGGCAGACGCTGCTGCTCCGGTAACAGAGTATGATGCGCAGCGGGACTTTAGCCGGTTATCGGAAGACGTGCGCGCCTATTTGGCGCTGCCGCGCGGTGAGACAGAGGAAGAACGGCGTGAATACAACGAGAGCTTGAATCGAGCGGTACTTGGTTATACGTATGATCGCGAGCGCATACTCGCGGTCATTGCGGATCGTCTGCTCCGGCAGCGGATTCATGAATTGCCCGGTTACCGGCATCCGTATGCGACGCTTGCAGAGGCGCTGTTCGCGGAAGTGATTGGGATGAATGTACTGGAGCTGGTGCTGCAGAAGCGGGATGGGCTGGAGGAGATTCAGGTTGTCGGCAAGAGGATATTTGAAGTGCGTGACGGACGAAGTATGCCGTCCCAGTATGCCTTTGATTCACTTCGCGAGGTTGAGCGCATTCAACAGAACCTGGTGCTCTACAATAACGATCGTATTAATCCGCGCAAGCGATGGGCGGAAGTGATGCTGCGCGACGGTACACGGGTTACGATGACAGGCCATGGGTTTACGGCGCAGCCTACACTGACATTGCGATTCTATACGGTTAGGCGATTTCAACTGGAACAGCTGGGGCGAGAGGAGTTAGGAACGATCAATGAGCGACTTCGGCGGATGCTCGTAGGGATTCTGGAAGCTAGATTCAACATTGTTGTAATTGGGCCAACGAACTCCGGTAAGACCAATCTCATCAAGGCGCTGATTGGGGAACTGCCGGACGAGGAGCGTATTGTCACAATTGAGGGCAGACATGAGCTGATGCTGATGCGAGATTTCCCAACGAAAAACGTGATCGAATATGAAGCGGATGAAGAGGATGCGATGCATCGCTCCACGCAGGCGTTCAAGCTGGCGCTGCGCCAGTCGCCGCAACGAATTATTCATGCTGAGATTCGAGATGAGGATGCCAACATCTATGTGCGAGCGTGCACGAGGGGACATGCAGGCAGCATGACGACGCTGCATGCCAATATGCTGGAGGATGTGCCCGAAGCAATTGCTGATATGTGTATGCTCGATGGTCGGGGGATGAACCCGGAGCGGCTGACGAAGCGGATCGCTGAGTACGTGACCCAAATCGGCATTGAAATGCGTATTGCGGCTGGACGCCGTCGGTTAGTGCGGCTGGCGGAGATGGGATGGGCGGATGGAGAAGTGTTTGTTAGGGATTGGGCCGTTTTTGATGAGGAATTGGGTGATTGGCGATATCCGCAAGGGCCGTCCGCAGCTGCGCAAGCAAGGTTGAAGACAGCGTCTGTAGAACATTGGGGCGCAGCATGGCTGCCGGATTTCGCGAATATGGAGGGAGCTGAACCCAAATGATCGTTAAGCTGGGGCTTCTTTCATTCATCATAGCGCTTTTTGGCACGGTGTATGTTGCAGTGCGAGGAATGATGGGAATATGGCTGCATCGACAGCAGGTTATCGGCAGGCTGAATTATCGACGTGATCGTGGTGCACATGAACGGATTTCACGTTTTCTGCAGCGCTTCGACCGTTCCTATCGCCATCTAGCCGAGCTGCTTGAGTCCCTGCAGTTAAGCTGGGGGCCGGTCTCATTTGCCGTCACAAGCGTGCTTCTTCTGTTGACAGGATCATCCTTTGGGGCGTTATTTTTTGAGAGCGCGAAAGGCGCGTTCATGCTGGGCGGTGTGATGGTCACGGCACCTTACATGCTGCTTCGGACGATGCTTGTGCATCGCCAAATGAAGACTCGTATCGATTTCCTGCCCGCCGTAGAGCTGTTCTATCAGTGCTGCCTTGTCAGCGGTGGCAGGCAGATCAAAGCGGCGCTTCAGCGAACGGTTGAAGAGAAGCGGCTTCTTGGGCCGATGCAGGCGGTGTTTGAACAGCTGTATCGGAATGTATCCGTCCGGGGCGATGATGAAGCCAGTTTGCGGATCTTTGCGTCATCGCTCGGCCATGTCTGGGCGGATTATTTTGTGAATATAGTCCGGGCGGGGCTGGCAGAGGGACATCCGATCGCCGGCAACTTAAAGGATTTGATTACCGATATGCGTAAGGCGCGCAGAGCTAATCAGCAGGAGCGCAATAAGCTGCTCGAGATCCGTATCGCGAACTTCTCGCCTATATTGTTTCTCCTGCTGTTTATCGGAATCAACTTTCATTACAATCCCGAGAATGCCTACCAGTACTATATTGTCGATCCCGCAGGGCGAGATTTATTGCTTAACGCAGGAATGATGATATTCGGTTCTTTCGTTATGGGGTTATGGTTATCTCGCAAGAAAATGTAAGGAGGTTCATGGCTAACTATGAGTGACTCTATTGCAAAGGCGGTCATGTGGGCAGCACTTGGCGGCCAATATGCAGCATTATTCGTGCTCTTTGCTTCGCTATTGAAGCTGCTGACGTTTAAGAAGCCGCGTTATGTGCATGTATTGCTGCAGCATTGGCGGAAGAAGACGGTCAGCGATCAATGGCTTGCATTTACGAGGATTAGCCGTGAAAGCAGCTCGTTTAAGGAGCGAGAACGATTACTCGCCGGATGCGGTTTTTCAGGAGATGCGGCGTTGTATGTGCTGCTTCGCAGACTGTTCTTCATGCTTGTTCCGCTCTGGTCGGCAGTGGCGTATGGTTTCACTTATGTGGAAGTGGAAGCTTTGCCGCGCGTGAGTGCGCCGTTATTGCTTGCTATCGTGATCCTTTTCCTTCTCTGGGACGTCCCTTGGCTAGAGGCCATTAGAAGAACGAGAGCAGAACGAATGACGAAGGAGATTTATATCGTCAGCAATCAACTGCTCTATCTGGCAGGATCCTCGCTTCATATTCATACGAAGCTGATGCGCTGCTTGCCTTACACACGGACGATGCGAAGCGAGCTTCAGATGCTGCTTGGCGAGTGGTATCACGATGCGGAAGGCTCATTGAGGCGGCTAAAGCTGCGGCTTGGAACCGAGGAGGGGCTGAGCTTCGTAGAGACGATCGACTCCCTGCGGCTCCATGAGAGCGAACAGTATTATGAGCTGCTGCGAGAACGAATTCAGGATTACAAGGAGAAGCTGGAATTGGCGAAGGACAGTCGCAAGGAATCGACATCCTACTTCTTGTTTGCTATAGCAGGACTTCCGATCATGTACACCTTTCAGATTTTTATATACCCGTGGGTTCGAGAAGGACAGAAGCTGTTTAACTCCCTCAATTAACAGGTTGAGGTGACGAAGGAGGTGAGGGCATGCGGAATATCTTGATTACTGTCATGATGCTGGTTGTCGTTGTCCTGTTGTTTAATGCGATTGTAGCTAAGGATACGACCGGAACGAAGGACCAAATCGAAACGCAAGGAAATGCTGCGAATACGAAAATCAACACGATTACGATTCCATAAGGAGGCACAGTAGCATGCGATCGTTATTGATGACGCTGCTGCTAATCATCGTTGCGGTCATTCTATACAATGGTGTAACCGGCGGCGAGCAAGGAACGAAGGCTCAACTGGAGCAGTCCGGCCGGCATATGAGCGATGGGATTCGGAGGATGAGCCCTTGAAGAGTTTGCTTGTGTTTATCCTCCTGTCCGGCATGATTTGCTGGTTTATGTTCTCTCCGATTTATAAACATGTTCTAATTGTCCGCCAAGCTGTTCTTCAGCAAGAGGTAGATTACTTGCTGGAAATTGGGGCAAACGGCGACCATGGATATATTGATGCCGCAATGCTGCAGGATTCGAGGCTTCGATTAGCTAAGTATGGACTCGTCCCTGGCTCCGTACAGTTCGTAGTCAGCTCAGGGAGCGGAGATTCAGCCACCGATGCCACTAAGCCGCTGCTTCGGGGAACCGCCTTGTCGCTGACAGCGAGCTATCCCATCGAAGGCTTGCTGGCTATTGACCGTTTAATTGGGCTGGCACCGCCACCGGCGAATACGAAGCTGCAAGCCACCGGGATGAAGATGAGCGAATATGTCCCGTAAGCATCCCGGGGAGAGGAAGCTGCCGTATGTATAAGTTGGTGCTTGTCATGCTGATGATGGTCGTATGGATGCTGCTGCACGCGCTTCAAACCGATGAAGAGCTTGCAATTACAGCGTTGTTTCAGGGTAAACACGCGGTTAATCGAGCTGCGCATGCCGCGGCACAGCAGGTGGATGAAGGCGCATTGGCAGAAGGCCGACTACACATTGATGAACTAGCGGCGAGCAGGGCGGCCGGTTTGTACTTGCAACGCAACTTGCAGTTGGATGAGAGCGGGAAACCCTTACCCAGCGCTTATTTGCGGGAGCGGGTGGACGTCGTGGATTTTCAAGTGATCAACGGGGACAGGACGTTTCCGTACACCTATCGCAATGATACCTATGACTACGAGGTAACGTTGCAGCGACCCGGCGTCATTCTGATCGCCAGAATCGTGTATCCCCGCATTTTTACTGTGATCGAACCAATCGAGTGGACGATTAAAGGAGCAGCGGAGCTGACGTCAAGTTGACGGAGCCGCTGCTCTTTTTGTTAATGAAACGCGCTACGCCGTCAAAGGACGGCGTCAGCCGTTTCGCCTTGTGGGAGTAGAATCTCGCAGTTGAGAACTCAGTGTATTTGTGCACCTTTTCAGTTTCACAGTGTACCTTTCAGATGAAAGCGTTTGCTATACTGTGTTTATCAAACCGGCAAAGCTTCGGCAAGGAAGAAGGAGGAAGCAAAAGTGGCAAAATCAGGCCTAAAGTCGATCGCAGCGCTGCATCCCGGCCGGGCTGCGGTACCGTCGAAACGCGGCCTTTGGCAGCGGATCGCGGATCATCGTGTGCTGTATCTGATGTTTCTGCCCGTCATCGCGTATTACGTTATTTTTCGGTATTGGCCGATTGTGCTGGCATGGATCGTAGCCTTTAAGGACTTGCAGCTGGGTACAGGTGTGTTCAACAGCGAGTGGGTGGGCTTCGGTAATTTTCGGATCATGTTCGAGGACCCCGAAATCGTCAACGTGCTGCGGAATACGATCGAGATCAGCCTGCTCCGTATTGTGGTCGGCTTCTTCCCGCCTATTATCCTTGCGATCATGTTCCATGATCTTGCGTCGAGCAGAATGAAGAAATGGCTGCAAAGCGCAGTCTATATTCCGCATTTTTTCTCTTGGGTCATCGTTTACGGGATCGTGTTTGCGTTCTTCTCCACAGGGTCTGGTTTCGTTAATAATGTGCTGGCATGGCTGGGTTACAACCGGTTCGAGTTTTTCCTATCGGAAACGTGGTTTCGCCCGCTGCTGCTCGGATCCGCACTATGGAAGGAAATCGGCTGGAGTACGATCATTTACCTGGCAGCACTGACGACCGTCGACCCGCAGCTGTATGAGGCTGCCACAATCGATGGCGCGGGACCGATGAGGCGAATTACGGCGATAACGTTGCCAAACATTCTGCCTGTCATCACCTTTGTGCTGTGTATCAGTCTCGGAAATATTCTATTCGCAGGCGGCGAGCAAATTCTACTCTTCTATAATAAGGCCGTGCTCGATTCCGCAGATGTCATTGAGACTTGGGTGTATCGTGAAGGACTTAATCGGCTTCAATTCAGTATCGGAACAGCTGTCGGCGTCTTCCAATCCATTATAGGAATGGTTTTCATTATATCGAGCAACTTCATCGCCAAAAAATACACCGGTCGTGGCATCTGGTAGAATGGAGGGCCACCTATGATTTATAAATCGCGAAGCGAAAAGATTTACCAAACGATCATACATATCATCGTTATTCTCGTGGCGATCACCGCCATTTTCCCGCTAATCTACGTCCTTGGGATGTCGTTTACGACCAAAGCGGAGATGATTCAACGCAATTATTTTGTCATTATTCCAAAGGAGCCAACGCTTGAAGCATACAAGCGGATCATGGCTTCCTCCGTTGTATGGCACTCGTTCTTGATTTCCGTCTTCCGCAGTACGGTCGGACCTCTGCTTTCATTGGCGCTGACGACGATTGGGGCATATGTCTTGGCGCAGCGAACGCTGCCCGGAAGGAAGCTGTTCCTCTTCTTCATTCTGGCGACCATTCTGCTCAATGGCGGCATGATTCCCACTTATCTCGTCATTAAGCAGCTGGGGCTCATCAACTCGCTCTGGTCGATGGTGCTTCCGCTTATGGTGGATAGTTTCGGTCTGCTGGTCATCAAGATTTTCATCGAGAACCTGCCGGATGGCCTCGTCGAATCCGCTAAAATCGATGGAGCCGGAGAATGGAGCACATTGACGCGTATCGTGATTCCGCTTGCGGCACCGGCGCTGGCTGCCATTGGGTTGTTTAACCTCGTAGCGCATTGGAACAGTTGGTTTGACGCGTTGCTTTATTTGAATGATAAGTCGCTCTATCCGCTGCAGATGGTGCTCAAGAATATGCTGACCGTCGATTCTATCAGCGGCGACAATATGAATGGTATGTTGAAGTCTACTCAAGCTGTCAGTACAGAAACGATCAAGATGGCAACAGTCGTCATCGGCCTCGTCCCGATTCTATGCGTCTACCCGTTCCTGCAAAAGCATTTTGTCAAAGGCATGTACTTGGGTGCTGTCAAAGGGTAAATACCAAGCAAGTGTAAAAGAGGTGTCGAGAAGCCATCCGGAGGCGCTTCTTCACATATATCATTGGTTTCAGAGAGGGGATCACGAGCCATGAGAAAGAAAATGACCTATTCCGTATTAGCCGTTCTATTGGCTTCCGTTACGATGCTGAACGCCTGCTCCGACAACTCGACAAACAACGGCGCTGCCAATAATGGGACGGCGGATAACGGAGGCAGCAATAACACCGCGACGGATAATAGCAGCGGAAATGGGGGCAGCGGCAAGGCTGAGCCGCCGCTCAAAGAGCTTGATTTTCCGGATGCGTTTCCGAAAGTCCCGGCGGCAGTGGATAAATCCAGCTATGCCTACGACGATATGAGCAAATCCTACGACCTGGATATTATGGTATCCGGCTCCTTCAACCAGTCGGTACCTGAGGATAAGGTGAAGGAATTTCTGGAGAAGCAGTTCAACGTGAAGCTGAAATTCACGAGCATGAACGCGGATGATCTGAAGAATTCCGTCAGCGTGCGCTTTGCTTCCGGGGACGAACCGGACATGGTCATGATGCCGAACAAGGATGTCGCCTTATCGCTATATAATGCCGGCCAGCTGCTTGATGGCAAAGAAGTACTGCCATACATGCCGCAGGCTATGGAATATGTCACGAAGGAATACAAGAACTGGGCCACCACGAAGGATGACCAACTGATTGGGGTGCCGCGTTACAGCGTGTTCCCGGACAACTGGGCTTATTTTATCCGCCAGGACTGGTTGAAGGAATTTGGCATGAGCATGCCAACGAATGAAGACGAGCTGTTCGCTTATGCGAAAGCAGTCGTCGAGAAGGATCCTAACAAGAACGGCAAAGCCGATACCTGGTTGATGGGCGCTGCGGGTGCAGGCAACGGGTGGTCCATGATGGATGCGCTGAAGACGATGTATGGCCATCCAAGCTGGAATGAGCAGGACGGCAAGATCAATCATCCGATGCTGGATGGTACGACCAAACAGTTCCTGCAGTTTGTGAAGAAGTTGTACGACAACAAGCTGCTTGCGCCGGACTGGTATACGATTGGCTGGGAGCCGTTCAAAGCCTACAGCTTGAACGATCAGATCGGCCTCGTCTGGTACCCGGGCTGGAATATCGTGCAGGAGCAGTACGATGCGAAGAAGAAGGATGCAGTCGCAGCTACGCTGTGGGAACCGCTCAATCCGCTTAAATCAAGCGACGGTAAAGGCGGGATGTACGGACCGGGCGGCAATCCGGGCGGCATGTTCATTTTCTCCAAGAAGCTGCAGGATGACCAAGGAAAATTGATGCGTCTTGCCCATATGCTCGATACGATGATTTATCCAAACGAGAATTACTGGGCCGTTTCACAAGGCGGCGGGCCGGAAATCTTCCCGGATGACTCTACCGTAAAGCTGAATGATGATGGTACGAACGTCTTCTTCATCAAGGATTCGCACATCTCGAAGGTGAAGCCGGAATATCAATCGCTCGCAGACTGGCAGTTCTTCGGCTACACACTGATCTGGCAAGTCTATGACGACGAGCCGGTTGGCGTAACCGGAAGCAAATGGAATCAGCAGGTTATCGCCATGCCGCGTTATAAGAACTTTGATATGAATCTGACGCTCGACGGCCCGACAAGCCAGAAGCTGACGGATTTCCAGAACAAGAATGAAATCTCCTTCGTACTCGGCAAACGTTCCTTTGACGATTGGGACAATTATGTGGAAGAATGGAAGAAAGCAGGCGGACAGAAGCTCATCGACGATGCTGCCGCGCAGCTGGGCGTAGAGAAACAATAAGGAACTACTGGTATTCGGTATACTCATGAATGTGCAGCTGTGCATTCGTGAGTATACTTGTCTATTTACGGGATAACGCCGCCATGGAAGGGTGCATCTGGATTGAATCCTCGCTTCGCGCTTGGTTCACGCGCTAAATTGATTCTACTCTTGTTCATACCAAGCACGTTGTTCGTGTTTTTCGTCGTTCAGATCGCCAAGGACTATACGCTCGGGTTCCTCCGGGAAACGCAAAACGAAGCACTTGCCGGCATGTCCAGTCAGGTCACGCACTTAATCTCTATCTACAATAGCGAAATCACCTATAACATGCTGGAAATGGAACAGACGATCAAGCAGGAGGGCGGCTCTGGCGATAATCTGAGCAGCTCCATGCATACAGCCGCGCAAATCCGCTCGGACTTTGTTCGAGGCATCGTTTATATTCGCAAGGATGGCGTCATTACGGGGTATCCGCAAAATTTCTGGGGCAATTTCTCGGAAAAGGAAGAACAGCTTGTGCGGAAGCAGGCGGAAGAGAGCCGAGGCGTGTTCGAATGGTCGGATACGATCCGCTCCGATATCGGCCGAACGGGGGCTTACGGCCCGACAAGCCTAGTGACGAAGACCGTTTTCGACGAAGAAGGCCATCCGTCCGGTTATCTGGCCTTTCTCGTAGATTTATCTGCATTTCTGGATCGAAGCGCAGCCTTCGCCGGCAGCTACGATACGCAGACGCTGCTCTATGGCAGCGACAATCAATTGATCGACTACATCTGGGCAAGCCCGTCAACGCAGGGCAGAAGAAAGCTCGTTGAGGAGAAGAACGTAGAGACGCTGCCGCAGGCACTGCAGTATTTCAAGGAAGCCGGCGTCTATCATTCCGTCTCGTATATGAATACGAACCTGAAATGGAAGGTCATCGTCGTTGGTGACGTCAATAAGCTGGAGAACCGGTTCAAGCCGCTCGGGCAGATCGCTTGGTCGCTGCTGCTGTTCGGTCTAATCGGGTTTCTGGGTATATATATTACGGTTTCTTGGTGGTTTACGAGGCCGATTCTCGCATTGACCAAAGGAATTCGCAAGGTTGCCAGAGGCGACCTGGAAGCAAAGGTGCAGGTGAAGCAGCGGGACGAGTTAGGTGAGCTGGCGAATCAGTTTAACCAGATGACCGGCAAAATATCCGATCTTGTCATCGGCCTCCAGCGAACGGAGGAGGCAAAACGCCAATCCGACATGCAGGTGCTGCTGTCGCAGATCAATCCGCATTTTCTGTACAATACGCTGAATACGATCGACATCATGATTGACGTCAGCCCCAAACCGGAGCTGCACGAGATGATGGAGGTGCTGTGTCGGCTGCTTCAATACAGCCTGGACGACAACAAACAGCCGCCTCTGGTAGATGAACTGCGTTATGCCAGCGACTATTTGCATATCTTATCCGTCCGCTACGGCAACCGCTTCCAATTTCGGATCGGAACGGCCCCGCCGGAGATCGCGCAGATGCCGGTCATGAAGCTGGTGCTGCAGCCGATCGTAGAGAACGCGGTGTTTCACGGCCTGCATGCATTGGAAGGAAGGCAAGGTGAGCTCGACGTCTCGGTTCATGTCGAGGAACGAGCGGTCGCGATTTATGTGCGAGACAACGGTGTCGGCATTCCGGAAGAGAGGCTGGAATGGCTGCGGCAGGCACTGCGGGAGGATGTGGATCCGGGCAGCGAGCGCGGCATCGGGGTGCTAAACGTTCATCGGCGGATTCGGCTTCATTTTGGAGAACGTTACGGCTTATCCATCCGCAGTGAATACGGGGAAGGAACGACTGTCGTCATTCTATTGCCACGGCTTTAAGAGAGCCAAACTCTCTATTACAGGAGGTTAGCGAATGAATGAACCTACTTTTCGCCTGCTTATCGTCGATGATGAACCTTTAGCCAGGATGCGGATTCGTTCATTCGATTTGGCGGCCCGCGGTTATGAGATCGCTGGGGAAGCGGAGAACGGCGAGCAGGCTTGGCGGATGATTGAGAAACTGCAGCCGGATATAGTGATCGCGGATATTGGTATGCCGATACTGGATGGTTTGGGCTTATTAAAACGAATCCGCGGCATGACATCCCCGCCTGCAGTTATTCTGTTAACGTGTTTCGAGGATTTCGAGAAGGTGCAAAGCGCGATGCGAAACGGTGCAGCCGATTATTTGACCAAGCTGCTGCTAAGCGAGACGGAATTCATTTCCTGTCTGGACAGGGCGGTCGAGGAAATCCGCAAGGCGCGCATGCAGAAGCATTGGACGCTGAGGCAGCTGCTGCAGGATTGGCTGCTCTCGGGGGGCGCATCCGCATCCGCGGAGGCGTTAGCAAACGAATTGTCGGCCTTCAAGCAATTCAGGCTCGGACTGCTGCGATTTCCCAGTGATGTCAAGCATGATGCGGCGCTGATGATCGATGCTTACGAGAAGGAATTTGCCCCGTATACGTCATTCATTATTCGGTTGACGGAGCCGTTGTGGGCAGTCCTGCTCGCATCGAGTGAGCCGAATGGCAGCGCGGATTTCAATGCCTGGACCATGCACACATTGAAGCAGGGCTATGACGAATGCCTGGGCCGAGGTATTGAGCCGCTCCAAGCGCTATCGGGCTTCAAGTATAAACTGGCTCAGCTGCCGGATGCACTCGCAACATGCCGCAAGCTGCTCGAGCAGGCTTTCTATGAACCTAAAGGCTGCGTCATCGTCGGTGAGAACAGCCCGGAAGCAGAGGCTTCTTCATCATCGAATGCCAGACTGAAGGTGCTCTATGCCGATATTAAGAAGGCGGCGGAGGAGGACGATACTGCTGCACTTGCGACACTGCTGAATGCATGGCGAGATGAGATTGCCATGTATGCAAAGCCGGGCACCGAACAGCTGAAGCACGCGGGCTTCGAGCTCAGCAGCTGTTTCCGGGAAGACTTTGACTTGGAGACAACGGAGAGAGCGATTGCTGCTCGCGAATGGATTCTGTCCGCGATTGAGCATTGCGAGCATGTCAGCAGCCTCTCTATTATCATCACACAGTTGATCGATAGCTTAAACCGCAGGACAATGCCCGTTCATCGCTGCCGCCAAGAAATCCGCGATGCCATCAAGTATATTCGCAGCAACTATCAGGAGGACATCGATCTGGTCACCGTTGCCCGCCAGGTAAACTTGAGCCCGAGTTGGTTCGGAACGCTGTTCCGCAATGAGACGGGACACAGCTTCTTGGATTACCTTCAGGACTTCCGGCTGGAACAGGCAAAGGCTATGGTGGCACAATCAGATCTCAAAATCTATGAAATTTCCACGTTAGTCGGGATTGCGAACCCGAGATATTTCTCGCGGTTGTTCAGTGATAAATACCGGATTAGTCCGCAGGATTACCGAAGCAAGGCAAGAAGTAAGCTGCTTGGATGACCTGCTGGATGGCAAATAACCAATCGATTGGACAATCACAAGAGCAGCGGAGCTGACGTCAAGTTGACGGAGCCGCTGTTCTTTTGTTGTAATGGAGGAAATAAGCTTGGAGCAAGGAGCGATTGCGCGTGCAGGTGAACAGTGGAACGGTAGAAACGATACAGGTGCAGCAGAACGAAATCGCGGAGCGTATAAATCGGCTGCAGCAGTTCATGGCCCAAGCGGGCATCCATGCTTTTCTGGTCACGCAGCATGTGGATCTTTATTATTTTACAGGCTCGATGCAGGCCGGGTACGCATTTATTCCTGCTGAAGGCGCGGCAGTATTCTATGTGAGACGTAGTGTGGAGCGGGCGTTGCAAGAGTCGGCCGTTCAAGTGCAGGCGTTAAACTCGCTGCGCCAATTCCGCGCTCAGCTGGAGCAGGACCATCCTGCTGTGTTTGGCAACGCCAACGGCGCTCAAGTGGTGAAGATTGCTACGGAGATGGATGTGCTGCCGGCATCCACATTCGCCAAGCTGGCTGAAGTACTGGCGGGCAGCAGCAACGATTGCTCTCTGGTAGACGGTTCGACGCTCGTTCGACGAGTTCGGATGGTGAAGTCGCCGTGGGAGATTGGCCGTATTGAAGCAGCCGCACAGGTTGTCGCAGAAGCGCTGGAAGCCGCTGTAGGCATCATTAAAGAAGGCCTGACGGAGCTTGAGCTGATGGCTCGAATCGAATATGAAATTCGTATTCGCGGTCATATCGGATTGATGCGTACCCGCAGCTACAACATGGAAATTACAACCGGCATGCTGGGCTCAGGCGCTGCGGCTGCCGTTCCGAGTGCGTTCGATGGTCCGGCAGGAGGCCTCGGCCTTGGACCTGCGTTTCCGCAAAGCACGAGCCGCAAATCCATCGGCAGAGGGGAGCCGATCCTCATTGACATCGGCTGCTGCATCGATGGCTATATTATCGATCAGACCCGAACCGCAGTGATTGGCAATCTGCCTGATGACTTGGCGGAAGCCTATGCGCAGGCGGAGCGCATCATTCGCCAATCGGAGGTGCTGATGCGTCCGGGCACATCCAGCGAATCGATCTATGCGGCGGCGCTGAAACAAGCTGCTGATGCAGGGCTTGCCGATCATTTTATGGGGTATGGCATCAATCAGGTCAAATTTCTCGGCCATGGCATCGGGCTTGAAGTCGATGAGTGGCCTGTGCTTGCGAAAGGTTTCAGCGATCCGCTCGAAGCAGGCATTACACTTGCGGTAGAGCCCAAATTCACATTTCCGGGACGCGGTGTCGTCGGCATCGAGAATAGTTACCTCATTACCGATACCGGCTGCCGGCCTCTCACAAGATCGCCTGAAGGGCTGATCCTTATCCCATAATAAAGAAGCTGACTGTGAGTCAACGATATGTTGTCCGCAGACAGCTTCTTTGCGTTTCCAGCTGCCTCCAGCTTGACTCAAATGCGGTACTTCTCTCTTAGATTTAACTGTGGTTAAGGTAATCGGCAAAGCCGATTTCTATTGGACTTTGCTGTGCTACAATAATGCTGAATCTATATGCCAATAAGCGGAAATCGACCAATCTACCCAATCTAAGAGGTGCTGTACGATGAAAATGACGTTTAGATGGTTTGGCAATGATGACCCGGTCACCTTGCAAAATATCCGCCAAATTCCTGGGATTCACGAGATTGTAACCGCACTTTACGACGTGCCGGTCGGTGAAGCATGGCCGGTGGAATCCATCAATCGGCTGAAAGAAACCATCGAGGCTGCAGGGCTGCGGCTAGCAGTGATCGAGAGTGTTCCCGTGCATGAGGACATCAAGCTGGGACGACCTTCTCGCGATCGTCTTATTGAAAATTACAGTCAAACGATTCGCCGCCTTGGCGAAGCCGGGGTGCCTGTCATCTGCTACAACTTTATGCCCGTGTTCGACTGGACACGCTCACAATTAGCTTACACACTGCCGGATGGGTCCACGACCTTGACGTTCGAGGACGAAACGATTTCCCGCATGGATCCGGTGAACGGCGACTTGTCGCTGCCGGGCTGGGATCAAAGCTACACCAAGGAAGAGATGGGGCAGCTCATTGACGCTTACGCCGAAGTAACGGAAGACGTGCTTTGGAGCAACCTTGCTTACTTCTTGGAGCGCGTCATTCCCGTCGCCGAAGAGGCTGGCATCGTCATGGCCATTCACCCCGATGATCCGCCATGGCCAATCTTTGGCCTGCCGCGTATCGTAAGCAATTTCAGTCAATTGAAACGGCTGACCGAGCATGTGAACAGCCCTTCGAACGGCATTACATTCTGTTCCGGCTCGCTTGGTGCGAACGAAGATAACGACTTAACTGCGATCATCCGCCATTTTGGCTCACAAGGTAAGCTGCATTTTGCCCATACAAGAAACATCCTTCGTACAGGTCCGCGTTCCTTCCAAGAATCGTCGCATCGCTCGTCCGACGGCTCCATCGATATGGTACGGATATTGGAGGCGCTGCACGAAACCGGATTTACCGGACCGCTTCGTCCGGATCACGGTCGTATGATTTGGGGCGAGCAAGGCCGTCCCGGCTACGGACTCTATGATCGCGCGCTCGGTGCAACGTATTTGAACGGGATTTGGGAAGCGATTTCAAAGACAAGGAGCTGACCGCGAGCCATATGTTGAAATTATCTGTATTTACGGTTGCAACACCGGATCTTACACCGGAGGCGTTATGCGAAGCGGCAGCAGCTGCAGGAATCAGCGGCATCGAATGGCGCTGCAAAGACACGCCGGCAGAGCTCCGCAACGAGGCGCCTTCCTTCTGGGGCAACAATATCTGCACACTCTCGCAGCATGCAAATGAGGAAGAGATCAGCCGTTTCGAGCAAGCGGCGAATCGATCCGGTAGGAAGACCATCTCCATTACGCCCTATATCCAATGCGGCGATATTGAAAGTACGGAGCAGGTCATGCGGCTTGCGAAACGTTTTGGCGCATCCATGATTCGCGTGGGCGTTCCCGGTTACAACCGCACTCGCAATTACAACGAGCTCTACGAGGAAGCGATCGCGTACCTCAAAGAGGTAGAGCAGCTGTCCCGCCATTATGGTGTTAAAGCACTGGTTGAAGCGCACCACGTGACAATTGCGCCAAGTGCATCGCTCGCGCACCGGCTCGTATCGCCTTTCGATCCGGATTGCATCGGCGTGCTCTATGATCCTGGCAACATGGTATACGAAGGCTTCGAGAATTACCGGATGGGTTTGGAGCTGCTCGGTCCGTATTTGGCCCATGTTCATGTTAAGAATGCAGGCTGGCAGCCGCCAGGCACGGAATCATCGGACCCGCTGCAATCGCAAGAATGGTCTTGCAGCTGGAGCCCCATTGCCAATGGCCAAGTGCCGTGGAAGCAAGTACTCCGCGACCTGAAGGCGGTCGGATATGACGGCTGGTTTGGTGTGGAGGATTTCAGCACGACCTTTGATACAAGAACGATGCTGCAAACATATGCCAATCAAATGAAAACTTGGATGGAGGAGATCGAATGAAACAGCTTCGCTACGGTATTATCGGAATCGGAAACATGGGCTCAGGACATGCAAACATCCTGACTTCGGGCACAATCAAGGGGGCCGTGCTCACCGCGGTCTGTGATGGTTTCGAGAGCAAACGGGATTGGGCAAGAGAGAAGTTCGGCGATAAAGTCGCCGTGTTTGAGAGCGCGGAAGCCATGATCGATTCGGGCCTTATTGACGCCGTTGTTGTGGCTACACCGCATTATGATCATCCAACGGAAGCCATTCAAGCTTTCAACAAAGGCATGCATGTACTGATCGAGAAACCTGCAGGCGTCTATGCCAAACAGGTGCGGGAGATGAACGAAGCGGCTGCGGCAAGCGGCAAAACCTTCGGTATCGTCTACAACCAGCGGATGAACCCGCTCTATCAGAAGCTGCGCGAAATGATTCAATCCGGCGAGATCGGCGAAGTCCGCCGTATCAACTGGATTATCACCAACTGGTACCGGACGCAGGCGTACTACGACTCCGGCACATGGCGCGCAACATGGGGCGGCGAAGGCGGCGGCGTACTGATCAACCAATGCCCGCATAACCTTGATTTGTGGCAGTGGACAACAGGCATGATGCCAACCAGAATGCGCGCATTCTGCCAATTCGGCAAGAATCGGAATATTGAAGTCGAGAACGACGTCACCGCTTACGCCGAATATGAGAACGGGGCAACGGCGGTATTCATCACCTCCACCTCGGATGCGCCGGGCACGAATCGCCTTGAAGTATCGGGAAGCCGCGGCAAAATCGTCATCGAGAACGATAAGATGACCTTCTGGCGTCTGCGCGAAGAAGAAGCTGCATTCAACGCCCGCAACACGGAACCGTTCGCTTCGCCGGAATGCTGGAAGATCGATATCCCAAGCTCAGGACCGAGCCCGGAGCATGCAGGTATTTTGCAAAACTTCACGGATGCCGTTCTGCTTGGAACGCCGCTAGTTGCGCCCGGCCAAGAAGGAATCAAAGGCTTAACGCTCTCCAATGCGATGCATTTGTCCACGTGGCTGGACGGATGGGTGGATCTGCCGCTGGACGAAGCGCTGCATGAAGCGGAGCTGAATAAACGCATCGCAAGCTCAACGTTCCAGAAGCCATCTACGGCTGCAGCAGAAACCAAACCGGCTGATCTGACAGGTACGTTCTAATACATCCAATTCATTCATTTAAGGGAGAGTGACCCGATTGTATAAGAAGCAAATCGCTGCTCAGCTCTACACGCTCCGTGACTATTGCAAGACAGCCGAGGATCTGGACGCCGCGTTGAAGCGCGTCAAAGCCATCGGTTACGATGCTGTGCAAGTGTCCGGCATTGGTCCCATCGCACCGGATGAAGTGAAACGCATTTGCGACGGCCACGGCTTGGCCATCTGCGCCACTCACGTGCCGACCAACCGTCTGCTGAACGATCTTGACGCGCTTATTGCGGAGCACCAAGCATGGGGCTGCAAATATGTCGGCATCGGCTCTATTCCGCCGGAGTATCGGAATGACAAAGCTGGCTACACGGCCTTTGCGGGAATTATGAACGAGATCGGCGATAAGCTGGCGGAAGCCGGCCTGGAACTGATCTACCACAATCATAAATTCGAATTCGAGAAGTTCGATGGCAAGACCGGCATGGATTGGCTGCTTGATGCCAAAGACAGCCCAAGCGGCGCATTCAGCTTCGAGCTGGATACGTACTGGGTGCAAGCCGGCGGAGCCGACCCTGTAAGCTGGATCATGAAGGTTGCAGACATGAAGGTCGTCCATCTCAAGGATATGGCGATCGTAAACGATCAGCAGGTATTCGCCGAAATCGGCGAAGGCAACCTGAACTGGCCGGCGATTATCGAAGCTTGCCGCGAAACGGGCGTTGAATGGTATGTCGTGGAGCAGGACGTTTGCCCCGGCGATCCGTTCAAGAGCTTAGCGATCAGCTACCGCGCGCTGCAGCAGTTAGCCTACCAAACGGAAGAGGAGTTGAAGGGCGATGTCAGGGTTTAATCGCAGCGACGGCATGAACTATGCGCCGGTAGCGATCAAGAAACCGGAACCGGTTGTCGGCATCGGCGAGTTCGTATTCGCCGCCATGGGCCTCGACCACGGCCATATTTACGGTCAGACGAACGGCCTCCTCGAAGCAGGTGCGACGCTGAAATGGGTATACGACCGCGATCCGGCTAAGGTTGAGCAGTTTCTGAAGGTCTACCCGCAGGCGACAGCTGCCGCTTCGCCGGAGATGATCCTCGAAGACCCGCAGGTCAAGTTGGTCGCGTCTGCCGCCATTCCATCTGATCGTGGCCCCCTTGGCGTCGCGGTCATGAAGCACGGCAAAGATTATTTCACCGACAAAACCCCGTTCACCACGCTGGAGCAGCTCGCGGAGGCGCGGGAAGTAGAGGCGATGACGGGACGCAAGTACATGGTCTACTACAGCGAACGGCTGCACAACGAAAGTGCGATCTATGCCGGCAAGTTGCTGGAGGAAGGCGCCATCGGACGCGTCGTTCAGGTGATCGGCACCGGCCCGCACAGGCTGAACAAGCCATCGCGTCCGGATTGGTTTTTCCGCAAGGAACAGTACGGCGGCATTCTGTGCGATATCGGCAGCCATCAAATCGAGCAATTCCTGCACTTTGCAGGCTGTAAGGACGCGACTGTGGCGAGCAGTAAAGTCGCCAACTACAGCAACCCGGACTATCCGGAGCTCGAGGACTTTGGCGATGCAACGCTCATCGGCGACAACGGAGCGACGAATTATTTTCGCGTGGACTGGTTAACGCCGAACGGATTAGGCACCTGGGGCGACGGTCGGACGATTATTCTCGGCACGGACGGGTATATCGAGCTGCGCAAATATATCGATGTGGCGCGCGACAAGAGCGGCGATCACATCTATCTGGTCAACCACGAAGGGGAGCATCACCTCTCCGTTGGCGGCCAGGTCGGCTTCCCGTACTTCGGCGAGTTGATTCTCGACTGCCTTAACCGGACGGAGAATGCAATGACGCAGGCACATGCCTTTAAGGCGGCAGAGCTCTGTATGCTCGCGCAAAATAAAGCCGTCCGTTTGTAAAGGAATCTATACAATGGTGATGTGCGACATGGTAAAATCATTTCATTAGGATGCGCCCTGACACGGCGCCTCAAATGGAGGGGAACTGTGTGCCGCTCACGATGCAATGGCAGCAGCCGATCGAGCTGATGTACCGGAACGACGAACCGTATCCGGGCGCTCAATTTCATTCGCATGCCTTTTATGAACTGTATTATTTTCAAGAAGGCGAATGCAATTATTTGATCGGCGATAAGCTGATTACACTCCAGCCCGGTGATTTAATACTCATGCATGGAATGACGCTTCATTGTCCAAACCCGGCACCGCATAGGCCTTATATTCGCACGATTATACATATGGATCCGGCTTACATCCATAAAGTGCTTCAAGCGGATACGGCGGCGATGCTGCTGAAACCGTTCGATGAGCTGCGCAATATCCGTATTTCGCTCAGCCCGCAGGATCAAGCAGAGCTTGAAACGCTGCTTGCGGAGATGGATCAGCTGTATAAGCGAACGAACGATGCGGGCGTGCGAACGGCCTATAATCGGTTTGTCATGCGGGTCATCGAGCTGCTTCATCTCATTCGGGATTGGTGCAGCGAGCCGGTTAATGAGCGGGAGCATCGTTCCCAGAAAGAGCAGCATGTTCAGCGTGTCATCTCTTACTTGGAGGATCATTACCTCGAGGAAGTGACGCTCGACCATATTGCCAGTGCGCTCCATTTAACGAAACCTTACCTGTCCAACCTCTTTAAAGATGTTACCGGCACGACGGTATTCAAATACTTATACAACCGGCGGATCAATCAGGCCAAAATGATGTTTCGGCTCGAGCCCAGGCAGTCGGTTTCGGAGGTTTGCCGCGCTGTAGGGTTCCACCATCTGCCGCATTTCAGCAGACTGTTCAAAACGACAGTCGGTGCAAGTCCGGAGACGTACCGGAAGCGGATGCTCCAGCTCGTTGCCGAAAGCTAAAAGCCTTGCGTGCGCCGCCGCACATTCGGAGGCGTTCAATATCGGAAGCTCATTGTTTGATTTAACGGGCCGTACGGCGGTCCTAATTAGCGGCGCAAGTACGCTTGGCAGCGTCATGGCTGAAGCGATGCTTGACCATGGTGCGCATATGGCGCTTGTCGTCCGCAGCAAGGAAAGAGCGGAAGAGAAGCTTGCCCATCTGCTTGAAACAGGCCGTGCTGCGCTGTTTGAGGCGGATGCCGCGGTGAAGGCAGATCTCGAGCGGGTGCTCGGCGAGATTAAAGACTGGGCGCCAAACGGTCGAGCGGATATTCTGCTGCATGCGGCCGGCACCAACAGTGCGACACCGTTCTTCGATATTACGGAAGAAGAATGGGATCGGATCATGGACGTCAACGCGAAGAGTGTTATGCTGGCCTGCCAGGTGTTCGGCCGATCGATGATTGATGCCGGTCATGGCGGAAGCATCATTACGATCAGCTCCGTTTCATCGGGACCGCCGCTCTCGCGCGTGTTCACGTATTCGGCTTCGAAGCATGCCGTGAACAGCATGACGCAATTTCTGGCGCGTGAATTCGCGCCGCATGGCGTACGTGTCAACGGCATCGTACCGGGGTTCTTCCCGGCGGAGCAGAACCGCGCCATTCTGTCGCCGGAGCGGGTGGAAAGCATTATGAGCCATACGCCGATGAAGCGCTTTGGCGATCCGAAGGAGCTGAAAGGGGCAGTCGTTTGGCTGGCTTCCGAGGCGGCATCCGGCTATGTCACGGGCTCGCTGATTCGCGTAGACGGCGGCTTTGGATCGATGACAATTTAACAATCCATACGGCTTGTTCCGCATCATATGTGGAACGGCCGTATTTTTTTACGAATATTCCACTTTACAAGATGCGAATTCCGAGTTATCTTATTGGATAAATATGTATTAGTGTGCGATCGATCCGGAGGTGGTTACCGTCAACATAGAAAATATCGAAGCGTTTGTGTACGTCATCCACTGCGGAAGCTTTAATAAAGCCGCAGAAGCTTTATTTTTATCCCAACCCTCTGTAACGGCACGCATACAATCACTGGAGCGTGAGCTTGATTGCAAGCTGTTCGACCGGAACGGCAAGCAGGTTCAAATAACGGAGGAGGGAAGAAGGTTCCTTCCGTATGCGCAACAGCTGTTACTGACCTATCAGAAGGGGAAGCTGAACATAAGCCGAAAGAAGATGCCGGAGGAATTCAGGATCGGCTGTACAGTTTCCGTATCCAACTACATCATCCCGCAGCTCATGCCGCGGCTTCAGCTTCAATTTCCGAACATCCACTATAAATTCGTCACAGGCACCACTGATGAGATTGTCTCCAAAACGCTCAATAAGGAAGTCGACGTCGGCTTCGTTCGCAAGGTGAATCATCCCTCCCTGCATTCCGTCAAATTTTACGAAGATCCAATTTCTCTCTATGCCTTCGAGGGTCATCCTTTCATCGGGAGAACAGACCTGTCAGTCGAAGAGATTGCACTGCAACCGCTCGTCTTCTTCGAATGCGGAGCACTGGACTGGCTCCGCATTCACCGCGTGTTTGAGCATTTGGAGCAGCCGCCCAACATTCGGATTCAGACGGACAATTCGGAGATGGCTAAACGGCTCGTCTTAGGTAAAATCGGTATTTCTTTCCTTCCCGGTCTAAGCGTACGAGGAGAAGTCGCCCAAGGAAAGCTGATTCCGCTTCGGGTGACGGAGACGGAAGGGATATCTTTGCAAACGAACGTCATCGCCTGCCTTGGCGAGCATACGCAGTTACTTTCGGAGATCATGGAAATTGGCAAACACCTATTCGACGAGCAAGACAAGGGCTGAACTAGATGTCGCAAGACAGGGTCAGCCCTTTCGTTTTATCTATACACTAAGTAAATGAATAGGAATTATCGGATTTTTTGATTCACATATTGAAAATCTCTATTAGACGATCGTTGATTGCGATGATATCGTTAATCTCAACATTAATTCTTACTTAACCACTAGGAATTATAAGTTTAAATAATCGAACAAAAACGGAGGGGTTACAATGAAAAAATCTATCGTCATGGCAGCAAGTCTTATTCTGATTCTCACAATGTCGGCTTGCGGTACCAAGAACAATAATGCAAGCAATGCAGCTACAAACAAGGTCGCGTCCGACACCACGGCTGCAGCCAACTCCGAAGCGCCGAAAGAAGTAAAGAAGATCGTCGTAGGAACAGGCAATCAGTTTCCTAAGGTTGCATTCGTCGACGAAAGCGGCAAGCTGACCGGCTATGACGTTGAATTGATCAGAGAGATCGATAAGCGTCTTCCCGAATACGAGTTCGACATTCAAGTACTGGAATTCAAAAATATTTTGCTAAGCCTTGAGACGAAGAAAATCGATTTGGCTGCTCACGAATTCGAGAAAAACCCGGAGCGCGAAGCCAAATACTTGTTCAACAAAGAGTCTTATGCACATTGGAAAAACAAAATCATCGTTGCCAAAGACAACAATGATGCGATTGAATCGCTCGACGATCTGAAAGGCAAAAAGATATTCACGACGGCTACGAGCGCTGAGGCGACGATTCTGGAGAACTACAACAAAGACCACGACAATGCGCTTAAGATTGTGTATTCCAGCGGGGCTGCGAATGACGCCTTGTCCCAAATTACTTCCGGCCGCGTTGATGCTACCGTAGGTGCGGACTTCGTGCTGCCGATCATCGATCCGGAAGGCAAGCTGAAAACCGTCGGCAAAGAGCTTAGCGAAGCGGATATTCTGTTCTTGTTCCGCAAGAACGATCCGGAGCAGCAGACGCTTGCGGATGCTGTAGACCGGGCGATTCTGGAAATCAAGGCAGACGGCACGTTAACCAAAATCAGCAATGAGTGGCTTGGATTCGACGCAACCGTATCTGAAAAATAGACACTATTCAAGAAAGGGTGAGGTCGGTCTATGGGTGCTCCATTCGATATCGCCTATGTTGTCGAATATTTCTGGAAGCTGCTTCCGTTTATACGGATTTCGCTGATTATCGTAGCGAGCTCTATCTTGGTCGGTCTGGGCGTCGGTTTTCTCGTCGCCCTTCCCCGGCTTTATCGGGTGCCGCTGCTGCGGCGGGTTTCCCAGCTCTACGCCTCTTTTTTCAGAGGAACGCCGATTATTATTCAGCTGTTCTTGATCTATTACGGCTTGCCGGAAGTGCTGAAAGCCGTGCACGTTGACGTAAGCAAGGTGTCGGCATTGTACTTCGTTATTCTGGCTTACGGGCTGCATAGCGGAGCCTACATTTCAGAAGGAATCCGAGCTGCGGTTTCCGCCGTAGATCGGGGACAAGTCGAAGCGGCTTACGCGGTTGGCATGACCGGCTATCAAGCTTTCACACGGATCGTATTCCCGCAAGCGCTGGCCATATCGATCCCCATTCTGGCTAACTTGGTTATCGCAACGCTGAAAGACACGTCGCTGGCTTTTACGCTCGGAGTTATGGAGCTTACGGGGAAATCGCAGACGCTGCCTACGATGTCCAGGCATTTGTTAGAAAGCTATATTGCATTGGCTATCGTTTATTTCATCATCAGCTTCTTCTTGGAGAAATTGTTCTATTACACGGAGCGCAGGCTGCTTAAGCATGAAACGGCCATAACGACCGCTAGCAAACTTCCAATGGGCAAAAAAGGGCTAAATCGGCTGCTAGATGCGAAAGTAGCATGGGGTAAAGGAGGCACAGGCGTATGACATTGGATTTTGCGTTCATCTGGCAAGCCTTTCTGCTGCTGCTTCCGGCGATTCCGAACACGATTTACATCACGGTCGTCTCCGTTGGTTGCGGATTTATCATCGGTCTGATTGTTGCGCTGTCCCGTATATTCGCCATTCCTGTGCTGAGCCAGATCGGTACGGCTTACGTTACGTTTATTCGAGGCACGCCGATGCTGACTCACCTGCTCCTTATTTATGTCGGATTGCCCATGATCGTCGACAGCTTAGCCGACAAGTACCATTGGTCGTTCCACTCGGTCTCGATTCCAATGATCGGTTTCGCTTATCTCTCCTTCTCCATCACCGCAGGCGCTTATTTATCCGAAGTCATTCGTTCGGGCATTCTCGCCGTAAATAAAGGTCAAATGGAGGCGGCTCATTCAATCGGGATGACCACTTTCCAGGCGCTGCGCCGAATCGTATTGCCGCAAGCCTTCGCGGCTGCGCTCCCCAATTTATCCAACAGCTTGATCGGCATGCTGCATGGCTCCACGCTCGCTTTTACCGTATCGGTTGTGGAAGTGAACGCCAAGGCAGATATCATCGCAACGACGAACTGGAAGTTTTTTGAGGCGTACCTGGCCGCGGCGCTTATTTTTTGGGGCCTTACCATTCTGATTGAACGAGCAACTGCGCTGCTGGAGAAGCGCATTAATGCTTATAACCGCGGGGGTGTAGCATGATCAAACTTACGAATATATCGAAATCCTTCGGCCGCAATGAAGTGTTGAAAGGAATCGATCTGACCGTTCGAAAAGGCGAAGTCGTTGCTATCCTTGGCCCGAGCGGCTCTGGCAAGACGACGCTTCTCCGATGCATTAATTACTTGGAGAAGCCGAGTGACGGGGAGATTTCGATCGACGACTTTAAGGTGAATTGCCGGAAACCATTGAAGAAGGATATTCATACCTTGCGTGGGAAAACAGCGATGGTGTTTCAGAACTATAATCTGTTTCGGCATAAGACCGCCCTTGAGAACGTGATGGAGGGGCTCGTTATCGTGAAGAACATCCCGAAAGAGCAAGCTCGCCAAAGAAGCATTGAGCTGCTGGAGAAGGTGGGACTCGGTAACAAGTTGGATTCCTATCCGAGTCAGCTGTCAGGAGGACAGCAGCAGCGCGTTGGCATTGCACGGGCGCTTGCCCTGAATCCGGACGTAATTCTGTTCGATGAACCGACCTCCGCGCTAGATCCGGAGCTCGTCGGTGAAGTGCTTGCCGTCATCCGCAAAATTGCTAAGGAAGGCATCACGATGATCATCGTCACGCACGAGATGGGTTTTGCCCAAGACGTCGCCAATCACGTCGTGTTTATGGACGAAGGCGTGATCGTCGAGGAAGGCCCGCCGAATCTCATTTTTCAGTCGCCTAAGGAGGCCAGGACCAAACAATTTCTGGCGAGGATTACACCGGAGAGCGCTTATTCTATTTAATCGAAACGGAGCGGATGGTAGATGGTATTGAAATTCGGCATTTTGGATCAAAGCATCGTGTTTCCCGGGCAGACGCCGCCGGAAGCACTGGGCAATACGATTAAGCTGGCTCAATTGGCGGAGAAGCTAGGCTACGAACGTTTCTGGGTATCGGAGCATCATGATTCCCCGCAAATAGCCGGCGCTTCGCCGGAGGTACTAATCTCGCATTTGCTCGCTCGCACGAACAAGATTCGCGTCGGATCAGGCGGAGTCATGCTGCAGCATTATAGTGCTTATAAGGTTGCCGAAAACTTTAACGTTCTGGCAACGCTAGCACCGGGACGGGTCGATCTTGGCATCGGACGCGCGCCTGGCGGTTTGCCTCGTTCCACGAAGGCGCTGCAGAAAGGCTTAAGCGAGTCGGAATCGCTCGATAGTAAGCTGGTTGAGCTGGAACAATTGCTCCATGGCTCGTTTGGGGATGACCATCCGCTAGCGGGGTTGCAAGCCAACCCGCTGCCGGTACAGCCCGCTGACATCTATTTGCTAGGTACGAGCGTTTCAAGCGCGAAACTGGCCGCCGAGCGAGGGTATCCTTACGCATTCGCGTTATTCATCAACAACGATCCGGAAACGGCTCGACTAGCCTTCGAGAGCTATCGCGAGCATTTCAATAGAGACAACGGAAGCGAACCGTACGCCATCCTTGCGTTATCGGTCATCACGTCGGATACCGAAGAAGAGGCTGCGGAGCTCGCGGGTAACTTCAAGAGCGTTCGCGTAACGCTCGCAAGCGGCAAGGTGGTAAACGTCGGTTCGTTGGAGCAGGCAGAAGAGTTCGCCAAGCAAGCAGGCGAGACGTATACCGCGGAGATTCGCGATGCGGATATTACGAGAGGAACGAAAGAGACCGTAAGAAAGCGGCTGATCGAGCTGCGCGATACGTACGACGCGGATGAACTGATCTTCACGACAATCATCCCCGACTTTACCAAACGAGTTCGAAATTTCGAGCTGCTGAAGGAAGCCTTCGAGGAACAGCCGGTTTAATGGTCATGCAGCTTAGCAATGAGGAGAGAACAAGATGAGTTTTCAGGTAGTCGACAAGCTCCAAGAGAGATTGATCGCGTATCGGCGTCATTTACATGCGAACCCCGAATTATCCCATGAAGAGTTCAAAACGACGGCTGCTCTAAGCGCCTGGCTGAAGGAGGCAGACATCCGAATCGCGGAATATCCGCTGAGAACCGGTCTTGTCGCCGAGATAGGCGGCCACCGCGGAGGGCCGATCATCGCCATTCGCGCGGATATCGATGCCTTGCCGATTCAAGAGGAAACGGGCCTCCCCTTCGCTTCTACTGTAACGGGTGTTATGCATGCCTGCGGCCATGATGTTCATACCGCGATTCTGCTGGGTACGGCGCTCTTATTGAAGCAGCGGGAACAGGAGCTGGAAGGGACGGTCAGGCTGATATTTCAGCCCGCGGAGGAGAAAGCGAAAGGGGCGTCGCAGGTAATTGCAAGCGGCGCGCTTGAAGGCGTGCAAGCGGTGTTCGGCTTGCACAATAAACCGAACTTGCCGGTAGGCACAATTGGCATTAAGGCTGGTCCGATCATGGCGGCGGCGGACGGGTTCGTCGTCGAAGTCGAGGGACGGGGATCTCATGCCGCCGTGCCGGAAGCGGGGCTGGATCCGATCGTAGCCTCTGCCCATATTATTACGGCACTGCAGTCTATCGTCAGTCGCAACGTTAGTGCGCTGGATAGTGCGGTCATTAGCGTCACTCGGCTGAACAGCGGAACGGCTTGGAATGTGATCGCGGACAAAGCCGTATTCGACGGAACGCTTCGCACATTCGATGAGCGAGTACGTGATCGAGTGCGCACGCGGTTCGAGCAAGTGGTCGTCGGTGTCGGGACGGCGCTCGATACGAAAGCGACGGTCAAATGGATTACCGGTCCGCCGGCCGTTGTGAACGATCCGACATGGGCTGAGCGTGCCGCCGAGACTGCGGAGTCGCTCGGGTTGACGGTTGTAGAGCCTGCGCCTTCTCCGGCAGGCGAAGATTTTGCATTCTACTTGCAGGAGACGCCGGGCATTTTCTTTTTCTTAGGCACATCCGGCCCGCAAGAGTGGCATCATCCGGCCTTTGACGCGGATGAAAGAGCGCTGTCGATTGGAGCTTTATTTTTCGAGAAGTTAGCGGTGGATGCCATACGTGCATTGAAGGTATCGACATAACGGTCTGGGAGGCGTGTATAGATGAGTCAAAGTAACCTGCAAGATCTCGTTCAAATTGACCACTACCTGCATACTTACGAACAACTGCAGCAAGCCATCGAAGGGTTGTCCGATGAGCAATTGCGCTGGAAGGCTGCAGCAGATAAATGGAGCATTATCGAAGTTCTTACTCATTTGGCCGACCACAATGTCGTCGTTTCGTTTCGCATTCGCGAAATTTTGTCCGACTCTGAGGTGCGATTGCCCGCGTTTAACCAAGATCGTTGGGTTGCGGGGCAGAAGGCGAACGAGGGGAATGCCGAGGATATCCTGACGTTCTATAACCAGTTGTTGAACTATAACCGAGTGTTGTTTCACCGTCTCACTATCGAGGATTGGAACAAGACAGGTATTAATTTCAAAGGGGAAAGCATCACACTTGCTGCTAGTGTTCAATCTTTCATTTCGCATGTACAACGCCATCTGGGGCAAATCGCGAGGATTAAGCAGGCGGAAGATGAGGCTCGTAATAAAGTGAGAATCAGAGAGGCTGGTCCTTCTGATCGCGATGCGGTTGTTCAAGTGCTGCTAGATGCCTATCAGCAATATGAAATTACGCTGGATGCGGCAAGATGGGAGCAGTATAAGGAAAATATTTTGCAAGCAGTCGATACGCCTTCGACGAAGTCGAGGCTTGTTGCGGAGTTGGATGGGCAAATCATGGGCAGCGTGTTCATCTATGATTCCTCGGAGACCGCATATGGAGCGCCGGAGCTGGACATTCAAAATCCGATTATTCGGCTTCTCGGCGTATCGCGACAAGCACGTGGACGCGGGATAGCGACGGAGCTCATTCGAGAGAGCGCGAAGCTGGTACTGGAGTGGGGAGCCGATACGCTTCACCTGCATACCTCCGACATTATGGACTCCGCGGTGCGGTTGTACGAGCGGCTGGGATTCGAGAGAGCGCTCGATAAGGAATTTAAGAACGGAGATATCCTAGTGAAGAGCTACCGGCTCCGGTTGAAAGAATCCGCTTTATTGCAATCCTAAACTTAGGGAGGTACCCGTTATGGCGAACAATAAAAAGTTGAAGTTAGGTGCGATTATTCACGGGGTAGGCGGCAATGTATCCGCATGGCGGCATCCGGAGGTACCTGTGGACGCAAGCGTGAACTTCGAATTTTACCGGAAACAAGCGCAAACGGCCGAAGCGGGGAAATTCGATCTCGTTTTCATCGCGGATGGCCTTTATATTAATGATAAGTCGATCCCTCATTTTCTAAACCGCTTCGAGCCGATTACGATACTGTCTGCGCTTGCGGCAGTCACTTCCAAGATCGGCCTTGTTGGCACTCTATCCACCTCGTATAGCGAACCTTTTACGGTTTCGCGCCAATTTGGCTCCCTCGACCATATTAGTGGAGGACGCGCGGGCTGGAACGTTGTCACTTCTCCTCTTGAAGGTTCAGCCAAAAACTATGGGAAACCCGAGCATCCGACGCATGACGAACGGTACAGAATCGCCGAAGAATATCTGGAAGTGTCACGCGGCCTGTGGGATTCGTGGGAAGACGATGCGTTCATCCGGGATAAGGAGTCCGGCGTGTTTTTCGACCCGTCCAAAATGCATCGTCTCGATCATAAAGGCGAGTATTTCTCCGTGCAAGGACCATTAAATATCGCGCGTTCCAAGCAGGGACATCCGGTGATTTTCCAAGCGGGCTCGTCCGAAAGCGGCAGGAAATTAGCTGCAAGCAGCGCGGACGCCGTATTCACCGGACATGAGAATATTGACGAAGCTAAGGCATTCTATAAGGATGTAAAAGATCGCGCAGTTGCGCTTGGCCGTTCGCGGGATGATATCGTGATTTTGCCGGGCGTCGGACCGATCATCGGAGCTACGGAAGAAGAAGCTGAGCGCAAGTATTTGGAATACGCGAACTTGGTGACGATTGATAAGGCGCTGGAATACCTCGGCAGGTTTTTCGATCACCATGACTTCTCCCAATATCCGCTGGACGATCCATTCCCTGAGCTCGGCGAACTCGGCAAGAACAGTTTCCGCAGCGGAACGGATAAAATTAAGCAGCTCGCGCGCGAGCAAAACCTAACGCTGCGCGAAGTAGCGATTCGCACGGCGACACCTCGCAGTGAGTTCATTGGGACGCCTGAGAAAGTGGCGAATTTGCTCCAGCGTTGGCATGCGGAGGAAGCGGCGGACGGCTTTATCTTATATGCGCCGACGCCGGACGCTCTGCGCGATTTCGTAGAGTCGGTCGTTCCGCTTCTCCAGGAACGCGGCGTCTATCGGACTGAATATGAGTCCGATACATTACGCGGAAATCTAGGCTTGCCGGTGCCGGAGAATCGCTATACAGCTGCAGCCAAAGTGAAACAATAATTGATAAAGGCCATCCATGCGGATGGCCTTTTGCTGCATCTCGCTTCCTAATTCTTTACAATATAAGGACAACGCCAGAAGTTTTTGCGGCGCAAGTGAACAAACGGGCAACCTTCGGCGTCATATTGGCGAGACTGAAGGAAAGAGGCTTATTTCATGCAGCAGGTGAGGGGAACACGATGATCGGGATGGAACAGCTGGGAGATGATGCGCAGCTAGTGAAACAGGCAATTCGCGGCGACGATCATGCGCTGTCGACCCTGCTGCGCAGCCATTACCCCTTGTTGTATCGGTACATGTTGAAGGTAACGATGAACAAGGCGATGGCGGAAGACTTGGTGCAGGATACGATGCTGAAGGCCATCGAGAAGATCGGCCAGTTCAGGCAGCAAAGTAAATTTTCAACGTGGCTGATTTCGATCGCAACCCGGCGTTATATCGACGAGATGCGCAAGCAGCAGAGAGAGCAGAAGTGGCAAACGGAGGAGCAAGCGCTGCAATCCATTCGGTTTCATGCCGCGTTGCGGCAGCAGGAATGGCCGCATGCACTCGATGCGCTTGGGGCTTTATCGTATGAGATCCGTGTGCCGATATTGCTCAAATATTATTACGGCTATGCCTATGAGGAAATTGCCTCATGGCTCGACATTCCTGTCGGTACAGTGAAGTCGCGGCTGCATAACGGCCTGAAACAGCTAAGGAAGGAGCTTAACGAGGATGAATAGAGACGGTAAGCGCAGCAAGAAAAGTGACATCGACGACGATCAGCAAGAAGAGCAGCAATTTCGGCAGCTGCTTGGCGTTCATCTGGAAGAATGGGATCGCTCCATTCAGCCGGATATTCCTTCAGTCGACTCGATAACGGAGCTGGTTCATGAACATAAGCAAGAGCTGAACAGCCGCTATCGGCGGGAGCTCGCCTTATTCTGGCTGGTTAGCGCTCTCGTATTAAGCGGCTTGCTGCTGCTGTGGGTGAGCAGCATCGTGCTATTCGTAATCATCCAAGTCTTAGCTTTTGCAGCTGCGGCGGCATTTGTTTTCTTATTCATGATCAAAGGCAAGGAAAGGCGGCGTCCCAGATGGTCAGATGGGAAATAGCACCACTTATAGGCGTCGTCATTATTTTACTGTGCCAATCCTCCTGGCTGTTTAAAGATGCGAAGAAACGGAGCCGTTATCCGTGGTTCTGGGGGATATGGGGACTGATTCAGTTCCCGATGCCCTTGTTATGTTACTTGCTGATCGTTCGAGTGAACTGGTCGAAGCGTAGGGATAATTAAGAGAGAGGGGTTACGAATATGGATCAAATAACGAATGCGAAGCTGCTTTCCCTCATATTACCGCTCGCCGTTGTGCAGCTGATTCTGATGGTAACGGCACTTGTCGTTTGCGCGCGTGCTGCTGAAACGAGAGGGCCGAAGTGGATGTGGGTGCTCATTATTATTTTCATGAATTTACTTGGTTCGGTGCTGTTCTTCCTCTTCGGCAGGAAACAGTCGTCATGATAGGACTCGTTACTGTCGACGGACTTAGCAAAACATTCAGCGGAGCAACGTCCGCGCTGCAGGATATTGGCTTTACGCTTGGGGAAGGGCGATGCACGGCGCTGCTCGGTCCAAACGGAGCGGGAAAAACAACGACGATCCGCATTCTCAGCGGGCTGCTGCAGCCTTCGTCAGGAAGCATACGCTTCCGAGATTTGAAGCCGGGCGATGATCACAGCGCGCTCATCGGCTATTTGCCGCAAACGCCGGCATTTCACGGTTGGATGACGGGCGCCGAATTTCTACGCTACGCCGCGGGCTTATGCGGGCTGTCGAAACGGGAAGCAGCTGCCCGCAGCTTCGAATTGCTGGAGCGGGTCGGCATCGCAGATGCCGGTAAGCGCCGAATCGCCGGGTATTCCGGCGGGATGAAGCAGCGCCTTGGCCTGGCGCAGGCGCTCATTCACCGGCCAAAGCTGCTTATTCTGGACGAGCCGGTATCTGCGCTTGACCCCATTGGACGCCGTGAAGTGATGCAGTTGCTTGGAGAGCTGAAGCACGAGACGACGATCTTATTCTCTACGCATGTGCTTCATGACGCAGAAGAGCTGTGTGACGACGTGCTCATTATGAAGAGCGGTCGTATTGTCATTAGCGGGGCGATCCATGATATTCGCGCAGCTTATCGTGAGCCGGTGCTGCTGGTTGAAGCCGAGAATACCGATGAAGCGCGGACCGCTTTGTCACAGTGGGTTTCACTGATGGTCTCTTCGTCGTCGACGTCATCGGAACTCTTTCACTCCGCGGAGCAGCTATCTGGCGGCAACGGAGTCAAGCTTCGTGTACAGAACAACCGAATCGACGAAGTCCGAAAGATCGTGCTGCAGCAACTGCTGGAACGAGGAGTGCCCGTAACCAAGCTGGAATTTGGTTCGACGACACTGGAGGATTTATTTATGAGGGCGGTGCAGCACGTATGAACCGGTGGCTTGTGTTATTCGGCAAAGAATGGACAGAGCTGATCCGCAGCTACAAGCTTGTATGGGTTCCGCTTGTCTATATTATATTTGGTGCGATGCAGCCCCTTTCCACGTATTTTCTGCCGGACATCCTAGCGCATGCCGGCAATTTACCGGATGGAGCGGTCATTTCGATCCCGCAGCCTTCCGCGAACGAAGTTATGGCGCAGACGCTGCAGCAGTTCAACACGATGGGGCTGCTGGTGCTAGCCTTATCAGTCATGGGCAGCATTTCCGCGGAACGCACAAGTGGGTTGACCGCTATGATTCTTGTTAAGCCAATCTCGTATCTCTCGTTCGTCTCGGCCAAATGGGCTGCCATGCTGGTGCTCATCGCGCTCGCATTCGCAGGCGGCTTCGGCGCCGCGTGGTATTACACGGCGGCACTGTTCGATAACGTAGATTGGCAGCACGGCCTCTATGCCTATCTGCTGTTCTTGCTCTGGCTGAGCTTCGCGGGCTCGCTCACGCTGCTGTTTAGCGCATTGCTGCGCAGCGGAGCAGCAGCGGCTGCGTGCGCGCTCGGCTCAGCGGCCATGCTCGCGCTGACGGCCTCCGCGTTCCCGCACGCGCTCGCGGCAAGCCCGGGCATGCTGCCGAAGCTTGCCTCCGCGCAGTTCACGGCTTCGCCAAGCGGGCAAAGCAGCCTATGGCCGGCTGTCTGTATCGCGATTGGCATCATGCTTGCCGTAATGGCAATCGCCGCTTGGTCACTGCGTCGTCGTCCATCACTGGAAATGTAATAACCAATAACCATTCTCATCTATTGGACTTCCTTTCTGAATTTTAGTAGGATAGAGTAGAGTCATAGAGTATGGTTATTGGTGACAGGAGTGAGACGCTAATGTATAAGCTTGGCCAACGTATCATTATCATATCGGACTTATTTGAACAGACCCTCCCGGTAGGGGAGTATGGTTATATAATTGCATATGATCGCAATGCCGATAACGCATTCGATTATGTCATTCGGGTTCCGAAGGCAAACCGTAATTTCTACGTGCCTGCAGCTGATATCGAGCTGGAGGAAGTGTTGATGAAGCAAGAGGTGGACCGCTTGGAGCGCGAAGCGCTGATCGACTTTGCGCTGGCAACTCACAATGCGGAGCTGTTCCATCGCATCATGAATGGCGGGGAAGAGCCGATGCAAGAAGAGGACAACGAAGGCGAACCGCAGACTCGCGAAGAGTTTATTCGTCAAGTCCATCTGAAAGCTTGGATCTAGCGCGAACGCGCTGGGTAACCAAGCTGCTCAAACAGAGAAAGCCTCCGTCCGATTCATCGGAAGGAGGCTTTTCTTGTTAAGCGTCAGTACCCGGCGACACAGCCGCCGATGTACCCGTATCTGCTTTGGTGCCGGCATCTTGCTTTACGCCATTACGGTCGATTTTAATCGTATGTGGTTTTTTGTCCATTTTCCCGTTCACGATCCGTGTTGCGATATCAGCCGCTTTGGCGATCTCCTTATCGGCTTCGGCTTGCGTAATTTTGCCTGCTTTTACGGCGGCATTTAAATTGTCCACGATAACCTGCTTCTGCGCATCAATCAGCTTTTGGACGTCGATGCCTTTATCTTTTGCCAAGTCAGCAAGTGTCTTACCGCCGCTCAGCGCCGTTTTCAATTCCTCATCGCTAAGCCCAAGAACCTTTGCGGATGCACTAAGGTCGGCTGCGCCGGCATGAGATCTGAACTCCATCTTGAAGTTACCGCCTCGTTCGCCACCGCTGCCTCTTCCGAACCCGATACCATCTTTGAGCGTGGAATCAAGCGATTTATCGAGATTGTCGGTAAATGCCTTCTTCTGATCAGCCTGCTGCTTTTCGAATGCCGTTGTCATGGTTGCCTTCAACTGATCCCGCGTGACGCCTTGTTCCTCCGCAATTTGAGCCAGCGTTTTGCCAGCTTCGATTTTCTCTTTAAACGCCTTCATATCCAGCTTCAGCAAATCCAGAACCTCTTGACTGACGAAGCCGCCTGCACGTTGTTTGAAGCCGCCGCCTATTCCATCATGACCGAACGGCCCTTGTTCGATTGCCGCCGTAGATGTAGCCGAAGTAGTAGCCTTCGTGCTGTCCGTAGTCGATGTGCTTGTTGCGGCATAGGCGCTTAGTGGAATCATCACCGCGATTGCGGCCGTTAAACCGAGGGCTTTCATGGTTTTGTTCATTATTTCTTCCTCCTTGAGTTTAGGTGTGCTTGGTTACATTCTCCAGTATGGGCAGTTAACCTTAAAGAAAGCTGAAGGTAACGTAAAAGCTCCCTTAGCCCTGTATGAAGATTCACTTCACATAAAGGTATTGCCCAAACCGCGATGGCAACGTTATCCTATAACAAAAACATCCAATTATTGGACAGGTTTGGAAGGAGGCCTCGTATGTCTGCCTATTACTATTTTTTCAAAATGAGAATTTTAACGACGATTGCCTATCGGTTCGAAGTGTTCACCGGCATGGCCTCTAACGCGGTTATGCTGCTTGCGTCTGTATTCCTCTGGAAGGCAGCTTACCGGGGCATGGGTTCCGTGCAAGAGGTGAGCCAGCATCAAATGATCGTCTACGCCATCTTAGCCGTTGTGATGGGGGCGATCCTATCGGTCAATGTTCAAAATGATATGTACTATCGGGTCCGGGAGGGACATATCGCGACCGATTTCATTAAGCCTATCCATCTGCTGGGCATGTTCCTGGCCGAGGATCTCGGCACCACGGTAAGCGCGCTCGTGAATCAAGCCATTCCGCTTATTTTGCTGGCTTCGATTCTATTTACCCCGCCGCTGCCTGTCAGCTTAATTGCCTTTCTCCTCTTTATACCAAGCCTGATGCTGAGCTTTCTACTACTCTGGCTCATGGGTGCGATCGTCGGCATGATCTCATTCTGGGTCATGGAGCTTGGGAACCTCGGCATCGTGAAGGATGCGATCGTACGCGTGCTGTCCGGCAGCCTGATTCCGATTTGGTTCTTCCCCGGCTGGATGGCGACCGTGTCGAGCTATCTTCCTTTCCAGTACATGTACCAAACCCCGCTTTCCATTTATATTGGCAAAACCTCATACGCACAGGCAGGAACAGCGCTTGTTATTCAAGCGGTTTGGATTGCGGCGCTTGCTATTATCGCCTACGTCGTGTGGCAGCGTGCCCAGCGTGTCACGCTCATTCAAGGAGGTTAATCCGTCATGGTTAACGCGATTCGCTATCATGCATCCGTTGCTTATTTCTTTGCCAAACTGGCCGTTCAGCGTCAATTGGAATATCCGCTGTTCTTGGTCAGCTGGTTTCTTATGATCCCTTTACAGTACATCAGCGGGGTATGGGTGCTGAAGCTGATGGTGGAGCAATTTCAGGCGCTGGCAGGTTGGACCTTCCCGCAGCTGGCATTTCTGTATGGACTAGGACTGCTGAGCCACGGCCTGTCCGTTATATTCTTCATTCAAACCTGGCATATCGATAACATGGTGATCCGCGGTGATTTCGATCGCATGCTGCTTCGCCCTATGAACGTCTTTTTTCAATTTGTCATCAACTACGTCAACTTTATCGGCTTTATCGATCTCATTCCCGGCTTCCTTATCTTCTTCTACGGCTGCGCTCAGATTGGCTTTGATTGGAATGTCGTCAATGTATTGAAGCTGCTTGGGGTCGTCATCGGCGGGATGTTCATCCGGGCTTCGATCTGCACAATAATGGGTTCAGCAGCGTTCTGGACCAAGCGCAGCGGCTCGCTCGTTTCATTAACTTTGGCGACGATGGAACGGACGACGATGTACCCGCTCTCCTTATATCCAAGACTCATTCAGCTGGCATTGACCTTCGTGCTGCCGATCGGGTTTATCAGCTTTTATCCCGCATCGGATTTCATTGGGCAAGAGGACGGGTTCACATTCCCTGTCGGACTGGCGATTTGGACGCCGGTTGTCGGACTTATTATTTTTGCGCTATGCCATTTTATTTTCCAAAGCGGACTGAAGAGATATGAAAGCGCCGGCTCGTAGCGGCCGCGGCAGAGAGAGGATGCGTGCATATGATTGAACTGACGAATGTCGTCAAAGAATACACCGTCATTAAGAAGAAAAGCGGACTGAGCGGCTCCATCCAGAGCTTGTTCCGGCCGGAGAAAACGATCGTG
This sequence comes from Paenibacillus sp. J22R98, assembly GCF_059383835.1. Lineage (NCBI taxonomy): Bacteria > Bacillati > Bacillota > Bacilli > Caryophanales > Paenibacillaceae > Paenibacillus > Paenibacillus sp. J22R98. The sequence goes on along the minus strand of NZ_JBXENW010000008.1, from coordinate 10,723 downwards.
CGCGGCGTAGATGGGATCAGCTTCCGTATCGAGCCGGGTGAGATGGTTGGCTATTTGGGCCCGAACGGAGCGGGCAAGTCGACGACTATTAAGATGCTGACAGGCATCCTTCACCCAACTTCAGGCTCGGTGAGAATTGGCGGCATTTCGCCGCAGGAAAGTCGGAAGTCCGTCGTCAAACAGCTTGGCGTCGTTTTCGGACAGCGCACGCAGCTTTACTGGGATTTGCGACTGGGTGAAACATTCGAGCTGTTGAAACGCATTTACCGCATTGATGAGGATACGTATAAGACAAATTTGGCGATGATGCATGATGTGCTTGGCATCGACCAACTGATCAATACGCCTGTGAGGCAGCTGTCTCTCGGACAGCGTATGAAAGGCGACTTGGCGGCAGCGATGCTGCACTCGCCATCCGTTCTGTTTCTCGACGAGCCGACCATCGGCCTCGATGTGGAAGCCAAGCAGAACATCAGGACTTTTATCAAAGAGATGAATATGAAACGCGGCACGACGATTATTTTGACGACCCATGATTTGGACGATGTGGAGCAGCTGTGCAGGCGTCTGATTGTCATTAATCACGGTAAGGTGGTCGAAGACGGTCCGTTGTCAGAGTTGATCCTTCGTATGGCGCCTTACCGGTTGCTCGTTCTCGATCTGAGCCAGCTTCCGGAGCCGTCAGCCCTGCAGCATCCTGGTGCAGAGTTGATCAAACAAGAGGGACTCAAGCTGACCTATCGATTCCACAAAAGCGATATTTCCGCATCCGAGCTGATCAGCGGTTTATCGGCCAAGCTTTCGGTTGTCGATCTCAGCGTGAAGGAGCCTGACATCGAGGATATGATTCGGGAAATGTACCGCAGCTCCTCACCCGCTTAAGCGCACTTGCATTCAGCATTCTCATTGAGTTTAAATGCAGGCTTACGTTATAATAGGTAGAATGTGTGCAAAATGGATGGAAAGGACGGGACCATAGACAATGAGCATAACCATCAAAGATGTCGAGCATGTGGCCAATTTGGCCCGACTGGAGCTTTCTGAGCAAGAGAAGGAGCAGTTTACGGGGCAGTTGAACGCGATTCTTAAATATGCCGAGAAGCTGGACGAGCTGCAAACAGACGGCGTGGAACCAACCAGCCATGTGCTGCCGGTTCACAATGTCATGCGTGACGACGTCATTCGCGAGTCGGTTACGAACGAGACTGCACTGCGAAATGCGCCGGATGATGAAGACGGCCAGTTCAAAGTGCCGGCTGTTCTTGAATAATAGTGTGAGGGTTTATACCGAAGGGAGGAACGGCTGTTGGCACTCTTTGACTTACGCCTACAGGAAGTACATAACCAATTAAAGAAGAAAGAGCTGTCGGTAGGCGATTTGGTGGATGCTTCGTATTCACGCATTGCCGCTACCGATGCTTCCATACAAGCGTTCTTGACGCTGAATGAAGAAGGCGCACGCGCTGCGGCAGCTGAGCTGGACGGCGCTTTGGCAGCTGGCGGAGAGCAAGGTTTGCTGTTCGGTTTGCCGGCTGGCATTAAGGATAACATCGTGACGGAAGGCTTGCTTACGACTTGTGCGAGCCAATTTCTGCGCAACTACGATCCGATCTATAACGCAACAGTAATGAAGAAACTGAACGCAGCCCAATCGGTAACGATCGGTAAGCTGAATATGGACGAGTTCGCAATGGGCGGCTCCAACGAGAATTCGAGCTTCCACCCGACACGCAACCCGTGGAATACGGATTATGTACCGGGCGGCTCAAGCGGCGGATCTGCGGCATCCGTTGCGGCAGGACAAGTTTATTTCGCGCTTGGTTCCGACACTGGCGGTTCGATCCGTCAACCGGCGGCTTATTGCGGTATCGTTGGTTTGAAGCCGACGTACGGCTTGGTTTCGCGTTTCGGCCTCGTGGCGTTCGCTTCTTCACTTGATCAGATCGGTCCGCTTACGAAGAACGTTGAAGATTCCGCTTATGTACTGCAAGCAATTGCAGGCTACGATGCAGGCGATTCAACTTCGGCTAACGTGGAAATTCCGGACTATGTCGGCGCGTTAAGCGGCGATGTCAAAGGACTTCGCATCGGCGTGCCGAAGGAGTACCTCGGACAGGGTATCGATCCGAAGGTCAAAGAAGCGGTACTTGCTGCGCTGAAACAATTCGAAAGCCTCGGCGCAACTTGGGAAGAAGTATCCCTGCCGCATACGGAATACGCGGTAGCGACTTACTATCTGCTCGCTTCCTCTGAAGCTTCGTCCAACCTCGCTCGTTTTGACGGCGTTCGTTATGGCGTTCGCGCCGAGAATCCGGATAATTTGCTTGAGCTTTACCGCAAATCCCGCAGCCAAGGCTTCGGGCCGGAAGTGAAACGCCGTATTATGCTCGGGACTTATGCGCTCAGCTCCGGCTATTATGATGCGTATTATTTGAAGGCACAGAAAGTGCGCACGCTGATCAAGCAAGATTTTGACAACGTGTTCCAGAACTTTGACCTGATCATCGGGCCGACTGCGCCTACTCCTGCTTTCCGTATCGGCGAGCAAGTGGGCGACCCGCTCACCATGTACTTGAACGATATTTGCACCATTCCGGTCAGCCTTGCCGGTATTCCGGCAATCAGCGTACCTTGCGGCTTCGCAGACGGTCTGCCTGTTGGTTTGCAAATTATCGGCAAAGCGTTCGATGAGCGCACGGTGCTTCGCGCCGCGCATGCTTTCGAACAGCATACTGAGCATCATAAACAGCGTCCGCAGCTATAATTCTCGGATGCCAATAAAGCAGGAGGGCTAAACGATGTTTGAACCGAACACTTACGAAACGGTTGTCGGGCTGGAAGTGCATGTCGAGCTCCACACGAAGAGTAAAATCTTCTGCGGCTGCTCCACCTCCTTCGGCGCCCCGCCGAATACCCATACATGTCCGATCTGTCTCGGACACCCAGGCGTGCTGCCGGTATTGAACCGTCAGGCGCTGGAATTCGCAATGAAAGCAGCCATGGCGCTCAACTGCCAAATTGCCGACATCAGCAAATTCGACCGCAAAAACTATTTCTACCCGGACTCTCCCAAAGCCTACCAAATCTCGCAATTTGATAAGCCGATCGGCGAGCATGGCTGGATCGATATCGAAGTAAACGGACAAACGAAACGCATCGGCATTACGCGCCTCCACTTGGAGGAAGACGCGGGCAAGCTGACGCATGTTGAAGGCGGCTTTGCATCATTGGTCGACTTTAACCGTGTCGGCACACCGCTTGTCGAGATCGTTTCCGAGCCGGACATTCGTACGCCGGAAGAAGCGAAGGCTTACCTGGAGAAGCTGAAAGCCATCATGCTCTACTGCGAAGTGTCCGACGTGAAGATGGAGGAAGGCTCGCTTCGCTGCGATGCCAATGTCAGTCTGCGTCCTTACGATCAAGAGCAGTTCGGCACACGCGCCGAGCTGAAGAACATGAACTCCTTCCGCGGCGTTCAGCGCGGTCTCGAGTATGAGCAAATGCGCCAAGCGGATATTCTCGACAGCGGCGGCAAGGTCGTTCAGGAAACACGCCGCTGGGATGAAGCGCAAGGCAAAACATTCACCATGCGTAGCAAGGAAGAAGCGCATGATTATCGCTACTTCCCGGATCCTGACCTTGTGCAGATCCACATCGACGAAGAGTGGAAGGCACGTGTCCTGGCATCCATACCGGAGCTGCCGGATGCGCGTCAAGCTCGTTACACCGCTGAATTCGGTCTCCCTTCCTACGATGCGGGTGTTATAACGGCGTCCAAGAAGCTGGCTGATTTCTTCGAGGAGAGCCTGCAATTTACGAAGGATGCGAAAGCGGTATCCAACTGGATCATGGGCGATCTGCTCGGATATTTGAATGCGGGCGGCCTTGAGCTGGAAGATATCAAGCTGACAGGTCAAGGACTCGGCGAGATGATCGGTCTGATGGAGAAAGGCACGATTAGCAGCAAGATCGCGAAGACGGTCTTTAAGGAAATGCTCGAAACAGGCAAACGTCCTCAGCAAATCGTTGAAGAGCAAGGCCTTGTTCAAATTAGCGATGAAGGTGCGATCGCAGAAGTGGTTGACCGCATCGTGAGCGGCAATCCGCAATCCGTCGAAGACTTCAAAGCCGGCAAAGAGAAAGCCATCGGCTTCCTGGTTGGTCAGGTTATGAAAGAGACGAAGGGGAAAGCGAACCCGGCGCTCGTGAACAAGCTGCTGCTTGCACGCTTGAATCAATAACTACAAGAAGAGGCATGTCCGGCGTAATGCGGACATGCCTCTTTTGCTGCAGGAAATTATGATACAATATTTGTAATCAACAACAGCCAGGAGGTGCCAACCATCTCATGCGTGAATCATCTCGAAGTACACTGCTCGCGTCGCTGCTCGCTTTTCTTATACCGGGCGGCGGCCATCTTGCGCTGGGACGGCATTTAACCGGCATGCTGCTGCTGCTTGGCACGCTGACCGATATCGCTGCAATGATTCGTTACGCCGATGAAGGCGGAGGGAAATACGCACTACTTATCCTCTTTTTAGGATTAGCGCTGCCGTTCTTTTGGTTTTACAGCGTATTCGATACGCTCCAGCAGGCGGCTAAACAGCGGGAAGCAGCAATAAATCCATCGGTGGAAGAATCGCCGCGTTTAGGAATAGGTACGATTGTGCAAGGGCTTGCAGTCATTGGACTTGCCTTCCTTTTGCTCGTGTTTGTTCAAGCACCTGTTGTCTTTCAAACAATTGTGGATACAATAGGCACCTATGCACCGGGCATTGGTTTTATCGTACTGGCGATCGGATTTGCTTCAAGGAGGAGTGGATTCATGTTTAAGTTGGGGAGATTCACTGCGGCGGCGGTGATGATCACGGTAGGGGCATTATTGCTCTGGGACCAAATTCGCGATCGCAATGATATGGAGCTGATTGGACAATGGTGGCCGGCAGCTTTTGTCTTGCTCGGCATTGAAGTTGTCATCATGAGTCTTGCGTATCGGACCGCTTCCAAACGGCCGTCCTTCGATATCGGAGGGACTTTCCTTGCTGCACTTATAGCGGTTACGGCTTTTAGTGTGACACAGTTCGCTTCCATGCCTTTTCGTTGGCTGGATGAATTTAAGGTTAATTTGACCGGAACGAGTGCTTACGGAGAAGAGAAAGGATTCCGTTATGCGAAGGAAACCATTCATGCCCCGGTTACGTATGAAACTACAGGTATCGAGATCGTGAACCCGAATGGCAAAGTTACAGTCAAGAAGGGGAATGTAAGCGAGCTGACGGTCGAAACGGTTATGTGGGTGGATGCACCCGAGCAGACGGAAGCAGACGATACAGCCAGCAAGTCGGAAATAACGGTCAGCGGCGAGGACGAGTTGAAAATCGAGGCAAAAGGTCATCCGTATGGTGCTAATGGAGATCGTGTGCCGCGTATGAATATAGTAGTGACCGTACCCGCTGAGTCTGCGTTTGGGAAGCTTGTACCAGTCGAGACCACGACTAACGATACGGAATCGACTAATACCGATGAATCGACAGATGCTTCGCAAACGAACCCAGCCGAATTACCGGATCAAACCTCAACAGCTGATGAAACAACGGGTGCAGGTCAAGCGGATACGGATACGGCTAGCCCTCAGATCGCTTACGTCCAATCCGAACTCGCCATCCAAATTGTGAACGGTTCTGTAGATGTAACAGGGTTGTCATTGCCGGGAGGACTAAGCATCAAAGCGACAACCGGTTCGATCGCGATGCATGGCCTGACGGGTTCAGTGAAGGCTGAGACGAAGAATGGCAGCATCGATGCATCGACGCTGACTGGCGACGCGGAGCTGAGTACCTATAATGGCGATGTGAAAGCAGGATATGTAACTGGTGCCATTGAAGCTTCCACGCTTAGCGGCAGTATCAACTTGCAGCAAGTGACCGGCGACATCGATACGGACACCAAGAACGGTGAGATCGTCATTAAAGAAGGTACGGGTGCAATTAAAGCAGATACCCTCAATGGTGATATTCGGATTGCGAGCTCCCAAGTCGGCGGCGACTGGGATATCGACAGCTCCATTGGCGAGATCGCCTTATCAATTCCTCTATATGGGAATTATTCCGTCAACGGCTCGGCTACTTTTGGCGAAGTGACAAGCGATTTACCACTGACAATCAGCAAGAAAACGATACGTGGCAGCATCGGAACAGCGAACTTCAGGATCAATATCGACGCGAACAGCAGCATTCAGGTAAATCGTTACAAATGATAAAATGATTCCCGCTTTCATTGACAAAATGAAAAGTATCCACGTACAATGGTTCTAACAAAAGCAGAAAGGACGTGTTGGGCATGGGTGCGACCGTTGAGCAGGCGCTTGAACAATTGAAAAGTACCGGCGTACGAATGACCCCGCAGCGTCATGCAATCTTAAGCTTTCTCATGCACTCCATGACTCACCCCACTGCAGACGAAATTTATAAATCACTTTCGCCATCGTTTCCTAGTATGAGCGTGGCGACCATTTATAATAATCTCCGGCTGTTTGTCGATGCGGGCTTGCTTCGCGAATTGACTTACGGCGATGATTCAAGCAGATTTGATGCCGACTTAACCGATCATTATCACGCGATTTGCCGTTCATGCGGCACCATCGTTGATTTTGATTATCCGCCTCTAACGGATGTAGAAGCAGCGGCTTCCAGAGAAACGGGCTTTAAAGTAGAGGGGCATCGAATGGAGATTTATGGGTATTGCGCAGATTGCTCCGCGCGGCACACTAATTAACATGCGATGATTGAAAGACTAATAAACGCGCAGGGGTAGAGGCAGCTCACCATCATGCGCGTTTTTTATTTGGATCGTTCCCACATCGGTGGACTAGCTTAACTTGGAGAGGAGCGCTTTACAAGTGGAAACCGTACGAATGCGCCCTAGACGACAAAGTGGCGGCGGTTGGTTGAAATGGGTGGTACTAACTAGCGGAATAGTAGCTGCAGCAGCAGTTATTTGGGTAGGCTGGCAGCGTCTTGCCCCTAATAATACAGAAGTTAAACCGGAATACGGTGCAGCGCATCCGATTCTGTTTCTTGGCCAAGTGGCCGAAGGTCATGCAGAGGTCAATCAAGATATCATTAGTCTTCCCTTAAGCTTCATTCATGATCAGCTGGGACTTAAGGAAGAAGTGTATTATGAAGCCAAGACCGGTTCAATTGTGCTAACAAATGCGAATAAAGTGCTGCGGATGAAAACAAATGCATTAACCGCGACAATCAATAAGAAGCCTTATCCGCTTCGCATTGCGGCACAGGTGAAAGATGATGCCGTCTATCTGCCGATTACACCGCTTGAAGAGCTTTATGGACTTCATGCTGAATATAATGCGCAAGACGATATTATCACGATTATGCGGGCAGGAGACGCGGTTCAGCGCGGAGTCGTGAAAGACGATGTGGTCATCAGACGCGGGCCAACCATTAAAGAGCCGATTGTAGATCGCCTTGCGAACTCCGATGCTGTGCGCATATGGGGAGAGAAGGATGGCTGGTACACGGTTCAGAGTACAGAAGGGATTTTGGGCTATGCTCAGAAACGAGATATTGAACTGACGGAAGCGGAGCAAATTAAGCAGCAGATCGAACCGGCCCCCTTCACAGCGTGGAAAGCGGTCGGCAGCAAAATCAATCTAACGTGGGAAGCAATCTACGAGAAAGCGCCTGACACCGATCAAATCAGTGATATGCCGGGTGTGAACGTTGTTTCGCCGACTTGGTTCGAGCTTCTTGACGGTGAAGGTAATATTAGAAGCAAAGCGGATATGCATTATGTAAAATGGGCCCAGAACAGAGGCATGCAAGTGTGGGCGGTGTTCAGCAACGGTTTCGATCCGGATCGGACGACGGCCGCATTAGCGAAGGCCGATACCCGCTTGCAGATGATCCATCAGCTTGCTGCTTATGCGCAGATGTACAAGCTGAAAGGAATCAACCTGGATTTTGAAAATGTGAACACGTCGGACAAGGCGAACCTGGTTCAATTTGTGCGTGAGCTGACACCTCTCATGCATGAGCAGAATGTCGTTGTCTCCATAGATGTAACGCCTAAATCGAACAGTGAAATGTGGTCCTTATTTCTTGATCGTGCAGCTCTGGGCAAAGTGGTTGATTATATGATGATCATGGCCTATGACGAGCACTGGGCATCCAGCCCTACGGCGGGTTCGGTTGCTTCATTGCCGTGGACAGAGCAGTCGCTTTCGCGGATTATTGAAGAAGACGGGGTCCCGGCTAATAAAGTGGTGTTAGGCATGCCGCTGTATGCCCGGTTGTGGACGGAGAAGAAAGACGATTCCGACAATGTCAAAGTAAGCTCGAAGGCGCTGGGGATGGAAGCCGTGAAGTCGATTATTAAAGAACATCAGCTTAAGCCGACATTTGACGCCGATTCCGGACAGAATTACGTGGAATACGAGGCTGACGGCGCGTTGCAGCGCATTTGGATTGAAGATGGCGTCTCATTGAAGGCAAGAACCGCATTAGCCAAGAAGTACGGGATAGCCGGTGTTGCGTCATGGCAGCGCCAGTTCCAGTCCGATGATATTTGGGCAATCATTCATCAATCTTTAAATAAACTTCCGTAATCATATATTGCAAAAACGCCCTTCTCCGGCTGGAAGCCGGTCGAAGGGCGTTTTTATTATTGTGTATGCTAGGCTTGGGGTTGGGAAACTTCTTCTGCTTCTTCCGCATCATCTAGATCGGTTGCCTGGGTAGGATCAAGTGTCAGCTTCGTTTTGCAATACATACAACGGTCTGTTTTGCCTAGCATCTTCGTATGTCTGCCGCATTCCGGGCAATTCAGGATAACTGCGCTGGTCGACAGCATGCCTGCCCAGAAGTAAATACCTACGCTTGCCAACATGGCAATCATACCAATAACCATAAATATTCCCGCGAATACTTTACCGGCTTGTCCCCAGAAAACAACCCCGGCTGTACCCAGTATCATTAGTCCCATTCCAAACAGCGTGAACATAAGGCCCCAGAGCCGAAATTCATTGATTTTACTTGATTTTCCGAACATATCACAAATCCTTTCTGACATTTGCGTACGGTTTTCTAAGACCTTAGGCAGGAAAACGTGCGTACATTGTCGAACAAGAGTATAAACAACTGCGAAATCATTATAGCTTAAACAACAGCATGAAGCTATATGGGGGATAGACCGTGGAACATATAAAGGCACATTTTAAAACATTCTTTGAACATAATGAGGCGCTAATCAGTCTGGCAGCCATCGAGAACCCGGTTCCGTACAATCCAATGATCGACGGATTGGATCTATTAATACTGGTTGTTTCTACGCAGAACGACCCAAACCGGGGAATCGAGCATGTACGCATCGGCGAAGATCGGGTGCAGATCAGAACCGTAACACCTACGATGCTGGAGCAATGGACAGCGGGCGGCGAGAACCGCAGTATCATACAATGGCTTGTTCGGGGGGAGATCCTGGTGGATCGAGACAATTATTTGTTCAACCTCAGGGAAAGCTTGCTTTCTTTCCCGGCATCCTTGCGCGGACAGAAGGAACTTGTGGAGTTCTCACATTTCATTCGCTCTTATCTGCAGGCTAAACAGGATTTGCAGGACAACAATTTGCTCGATGCTTACTCGAATGTATTAACCGCTCTTCATCATTGGGCGCATATTGCGTTTATTGAAGAAGGTGTGCATCCGGAGCTCACGGTTTGGCGCCAGATGAGACGGTTCAACCCAGGCATCTATAAACTATATGAAGAGCTGACCATTTCGCCGGAGTCACTTGAGAAGAGAGTGCAGCTTGTTTTGCTGGCTTGCGAGTTCTCGGTTATGAGCAAAATGAAATCGTCCTGCGGGCTGCTCTTTTCTATTCTCAGCAGCCGTGAAGAGCCGTGGAGCGTGATGGAGCTTCAAACTCATCCACACCTCATGGACTTGCATATGGACTTGTCGCTGCTTCTTCAGAAGCTTGTCATGCGCGGCTATATCCGAGAGGTCGCTTATATGCCGCTTCTTGGGGATACAGAAGCGCTTGAGCTGCGATATCATAGTGTTTCGTAGAAGGATTCATCGCGGGCAGCTTGCCCGCGATTTTTTTTGTGAATTAATGCTTGACGTAGCATGCAGGCATGTGATAAATTCTTTATTACCGCCTCCGAGGCAAACATGAAACAGCGTAATGCTGGCAAGCGAGTAAGAAAAAAGAAATAAAAAAAAGCTTGCATTTGAAATGCCGGATGTGATATATTAATCAAGTCGCCGCTGAGACATGGGCGAGCAAAACACGAAGTATTTGTTCTTTGAAAACTGAACAATGAGCGACCAGTCAAATGGTCATAAATCGCGAAATGAACGTTTCGCAAAGCTAGTTTTTTGAATGAGCTAACAAGCGAATTCTTAAAAATGGCCAAGCCTTCGGGCTTACCACTTTTATGGAGAGTTTGATCCTGGCTCAGGACGAACGCTGGCGGCGTGCCTAATACATGCAAGTCGAGCGGATCTTGCCTTCGGGTAAGGTTAGCGGCGGACGGGTGAGTAACACGTAGGCAACCTGCCTGTAAGACCGGGATAACATTCGGAAACGAATGCTAATACCGGATATGCAATTTAGCTGCATGGCTGAATTGGGAAAGACGGTGCAAGCTGTCACTTACAGATGGGCCTGCGGTGCATTAGCTAGTTGGTGGGGTAACGGC
>NZ_JBXENW010000007.1:0-405660 GCF_059383835.1 Paenibacillus sp. J22R98 | reverse complement strand
GGCGCAGTAAACACAGCTAAGCTTGCAGATGGCGCGGTACAATCCAGCAAGCTGGAGGACGGATCGGTAACAACCGAGAAGCTCGCTGAAGGCGCAGTAAACGCGGCTAAGCTTGCAGATGGCGCGGTACAATCCAGCAAGCTGGAGGACGGATCGGTAACAACCGAGAAGCTCGCTGAAGGCGCAGTAAACACAGCTAAGCTCGCAGATGGCGCGGTACAATCCAGCAAGCTGGAGGACGGATCGGTAACAACCGAGAAGCTCGCTGAAGGCGCAGTAAACGCGGCTAAGCTCGCAGATGGCGCGGTACAATCCAGCAAGCTGGAGGACGGATCCGTAACAGGCGTCAAAATCGCCCTCGGCAGCATCACTGCAGCTCACTTCGCTGAAGATGCATTCCCGGCACAGACAGCTCCGGCTCCGGAATTCGCTTTGGAAGGCAGCTTGCTGCAAGACGGCAGCATCAGCAGCGAGAAGCTGGACTTCACGCCGGTTACGACGGTCAAACGGCAATCCGCCGTCATCCAGCAGTTCGGGCTTGCGCCTTATAACTTCCAAGGCCAAGGCGAGCAACTTGACGTGACGATCGGCTTCGATCAGCCTTTCAGCAACAATTCCTACGTGTTCGTTGCAACGACAGACCAGCCATCCTGCTACGCTGTGATTAAGACCAAAACAGCCGCAGCGGTTCAACTGACAATCGTACGGACTCGAATCAGCCCAGAGCCAATCGGTCTGGTGAACTGGATCGGAATCGGCCAATAAACAGTCGGCAATGAATAGCCGGAGTCTCCTTAGGGAGCTCCGGCTATTTGGCCGTTACGTATATTCCAGTTGACAGCGCTCTCTTTTCTCGCGTACGATGTACCTATCAGATAGGTAGCAAGGTGAAAGGGCGAACAGCGGACAATGAAGAAAATACAAAAAATACTCGTGCATGAACAAGTATCGCAAGAGATCCAGAACTTCATAGAAGTGAAGGAACTTTCCGAAGGCGATAAGCTACCCTCTGTAGAAGAGATGACGCAAATGTTCGGTGTCGGCCGCTCCTCGCTGCGCGAAGCACTTCGTTATTTGGAAGCCATGGAAATTATCCAGGTTCACAATGGCAAAGGGATTTTCGTCAAAGACGTCAACACGTACCGCTTTACCGGGAAAGTGAAGATCGAACGAGAGAAGAATTTCCTGCTATCCATTCTGGAAGTGCGCAGAGCGCTGGAAGGGCAGTCTGTTGCGCTGGCTTCCAAACGGATAACCAGCAAGCAAATTGCCGAAGTAGAAGAGTGTCTGGAAGAATACCGCATTTTGAAAGAGGGCAATAAGGACACTTCGCAGATCGATTTAGCTTTTCATCATCACATTATTAAAGCTGCGAATAATCCGGTGCTAGAGACCGTACTAGATTCCATTTCAGGCTTATACGAGAAGTTTTTTAACGATCCGCTTGGGGACAAGCAGCTCTTTGATGAGACGTATCCGTTTCATATTACAATGTTTAAAGGCATTGCAGCGCATGATACGAGGACCGCGATGGAAGAGTTCGGCAAGCTGATGGACTGCATCGAGGAGAAAATAAAAAGCGCCAAGTAAGCGCAATTTTTTCCTTGACAAGGTTTAAGCGCTTTCACTATAATCAACCTATCAGACAGGATGACTGCATGACTGTATGATACATGATAATAAATAGGGGGATGACATCAATGACAAGTCGCAACAAGCTTCTTACTACACTGCTTTGTGGTGTTGTATCAGTTGGTCTTTTGGCAGGATGCGGTAACAATTCGAATGACAGCACGGCTAGTAACTCAAACGCAAATGCAAACGCAGGTGACGAGAAAGTAAAGCTACGCATGATCGAAAGTTTAACAAGTCCGAACAGAACGAAACTGATTCAAGCCTCGATCGACAAGTTTGAAGCTGCGAATCCAAACATTGAAGTCGAATTCATTTCCCCTCCATTCGACCAAGCGGACAATAAAATCAGAACGATGCTGGGTGCAAAAGAGGATATCGACATCCTTGAGGTTCGTGACCTGAACGTTGCTGAAATGGTAAATAACGGCTTTGTTGAGCCACTTAACGCATACACCGATAAATGGACCGATTTCGGAACATTGACACCGATCTCCCAATCCGTTGGTTCGGTAGGCGATAAAATCTACTTTATTCCAAACGGCCTCTACGAGAGACAATTGTTCTATCGTGCCGATTGGTTCAAAGAACTTGGTTTGACACCGCCAAAATCATGGGACGAGCTCTATGAAACAGCGAAGAAGCTGACTGACCCGGCGAAGAACCGTTTCGGTTTCTCCTTCCGCGGCGGTTCAGGTTCGACAGGTACGACAGATGCCATGATCCTCTCCTTTAACGGCGAGAAAGTAAATACAGAAGACTCCATGTTTACGAAAGACGGCACGACGATTTACTCGACGCCGGAAGCGAAAGCAGCAATGGAGCTCTACCTCAAGCTTTACAAGGATGCATCGCCACCGGATTCCGTTAACTGGGGCTTCCAAGAGCAAGTACAGGCGTTTACTTCCGGCGTAACAGGCATGCTGCTTCAAGATCCGGACGTTATTCAATCGCTTAACGAGAAAATGCAAGCAGGCACATGGGCAACAGCTCCATTGCAAACAGGTCCAACAGGCAAAGCATTGCTCGCGGCAGGTGGAGCAGGCTGGGGTATCGCGGCAAACTCCGAGCATAAAGACGCGGCTTGGAAGCTGATCGAATTCCTGTCGAGCCCGGCTGAAAACACGCAATTCTCGAAAGACTACGGTCTAATTCCGATTCATTCCAGCGCTGCTGAAGATGAGTTCTTCAAAACAGGTCCTTACAAAACATTGCTCGACATGTCCACTCAGCCAGATACGTTCGTAAACTTCAAACCGGCGTTCCAGTACGCAGGTAATGCACAATGGGGACAAGTTGCAATGGAATCTACGCAAGCGCTTCTGCTTGGTCAAGCGAATCTAGATGATACGATGAAGAAGTGGGATAAGTACTGGGTAGATGAAAAAGCAAAAGCAACAAAATAACGATTAAACAGGAGGGCGGCGACAAGCCGCCCTTACTAAATTCCAAGAGCAAGGCGGTGTCTTATGAAAAATCAACGCATCTTTATACTATCGGGGCTGCTTCCCGCTTTGTGTCTCGTGCTGGTGTTTACGTATTATCCGTTCTTAAAAGGAATCTTAATGGCGTTCCAGGATTACAAGCTGTTTGATTTACGTAATGTGCATTTTGTCGGTTTGGCTAACTTTAAAGCAGCTTTCCACGATCCTAAAATTATCATGGCCATGAAGAACAGCGCCTACTGGGTGTTCTGTTCCTTGATTTTGCAATTTACATTCGGACTCCTTCTAGCATTGGCGATGAAGAAGCAATTCAGAGGCAGAGGGATTTATCAAGGCTTTGCTTTCTACTCTTGGGCATTATCCGGTTTCCTTATCGGGTTGATCTGGAAATGGATGTTTAACTCCCAAATCGGGGTTATCAACGATCTGCTTCTCAAGTTAGGCATTATTCACGAACGTATTGGTTTTCTATCGGATCCGAAATGGGCGATGGTTTCCGTTATTGTCGCCAACGTATGGTACGGCGTAGCCTTCTTCGCAATCATGCTGCTAGCTGCTCTTCAATCCGTTCCCGGCGAGCTCTACGAAGCTGCAGACATGGACGGTGCTTCCGATACGCGGAAGTTTTTGAACGTAACCTTGCCTTACATTATGCCGACTATTATCGCGACAACGCTGCTGCGTGCGATTTGGATATTCAACGATCCGACGATCATTTACGGCTTGACCAATGGCGGCCCTGCCGGAACAACACATATCTTATCCTCGCTTATGCTGGATAAAATCCTATACGGCGGAGATTACGGTGCCGCATCAGCAATCGGTATTATTATGATAATTATTTTGCTGCTTTACACAATCTTCTTCCTAGCAGTCACAAAGGCTGAGAAAGTAGGTGATTTCTAATGAAGCAACGCCTTCTGAGCCTGTTTCGAATTGGTTACTTGTCACTGTACTTAATCGGTATGATCTTCCCGCTTTATTGGATCGTCATCACGTCACTGAAACCGCAGAAGGATATTTTTTCCTATCCGATTAAATATTGGCCGACTACATTTACCCTTGATAACTTCATTAACATTTTTAAAATATCCAAGTTTCACATTTACATCGGCAACAGCTTTCTGATTGCGATTTCGGCTGCATTCGTCGTATTGGTGATTGCGGTATTGAGTGCGTATGTACTTGCTCGCTTTACCTTTAGAGGACATCGCCAAATCATGCTTGCGTTCTTCATCACACAGATGCTGCCCGGATTTATCGCGCTTGCACCGCTATATCTCATGATGAGCCATATGCACTTGCTTAACCACCGCATAGCACTGGTCCTGATGTATACGGTCGGGCTAATCCCATTCTCGACCATTATGCTGCGCGGCTTCTTCCAGCGGATTCCCGGCAGTCTTGAGGAAGCGGCTATGATTGATGGCTGCTCACGTTGGACGGCATTGATCCGGATTATTATTCCCGTTATGCTGCCAGGTATTGCATCTACATTTATTTTCGCTTTCGTACAGAACTGGAACGAGTTGTTCCTAGCCGCATTATTTATGGATAACGATTCACTCAAGACAATTCCGGTCGCCATGAACTCATTTATTCTCAAATTTGACGTCGATTGGGGCTCAATGTCAGCAGGAGTAGTATTGTCAATCATTCCAACGATTTTGATTTTCGCCTTTGCACAGCGTTTCATCGTAGAAGGTTTGACACAAGGAGCAGAAAAAGGATGAGTAAAACCGGGCACGATGCAGTTACCGAAAGGGAAAAACAATTCACAAAAGTCTCTTATGATGAGCTTGATTCGAGGCATCACGGTGCGATCCATATGCCGATTTATCAGAACAGCTTGTTTGCTTTCCAAACCTACGAAGAATTCGACACTGCTTTTCAAGCACTGTTAGACAATCATATCTATTCGCGCGGCAACAATCCGACGGTAACGTATTTGGAGCAAAAGCTTGCGGAGCTCGAGGGCGCGGACAAAGCCAAATGCTTCGCATCCGGTATGGCTGCCATTTCATCGGCCATCTTGTCTTCGGTACAGCAAGGAGATCACGTCATTTGCGTGGATCAGGCTTACGGACCGACGAGAGAGTTTTTGGGAAGCTACATGGTGAAGTTCGGCGTGGAAACGACGTTTGTGGACGGGACCTCCATTGACAGCTTCAGAGCTGCGGTACGCCCGAATACAAAGCTGTTGTATCTGGAGAGCCCAACCTCAGGACTGTTCGAGCTGCAAAATCTGCGGGAATGCGCCGCTTATGCCAAGCTTATTGGCGCACGGACGATTATTGATAATACGTGGGCAACGCCTTGCTTCCAGAGTCCGCTTGATCTCGGCGTGGATCTGGTCGTACATTCCATCACGAAATACATTAGCGGTCACAGTGACTGTGTCGGCGGCGTCATACTCGGCTCGCATGAGCTGATTGATCAAGTCGGGTATGCCGAGTATATGCTGCTTGGCGGTCTCATGACGCCGCAGACTGCAGCGCTCGTTTCCAAGGGGCTGCGCACATTGCCGCTGCGCATGCAAAGACACGAAGAGAGCGGATTGCTGCTGGCGGAGTTTATGAGCCGCAAAGCGTATGTAAGCCGCGTTAATCATCCGGGCCTGTCTTCGCATCCGCAATATGAGCTGGGCAAAAGCCAGATGAAGGGCTACAGCAGCTTATTCTCCTTCGTAACGGATGAACCGCTTGCGAAGATGAGAGCTTGGGCAACGAAGCTGCAATATTTCAAGATCGCGGTCAGCTGGGGCGGTTTCGAGAGCCTCGTGACGGTAAATTCACTTCCACAGGGTAGTGACGGACAATCCGCTACGGTAGTTAGACTGTACGTGGGAATGGAAGATCCGAAGGATCTGATGGCGGATATTGATCTCGCTTGGAATTCGCTATAAGGAACGAGATATAAAAAGGCTGAGCATCGGTTGTTCGATGCTTAGCCTTTTTTTGTGAGGGCTGAGAGTAGGGAAAAGCGACTCTCAGCCGCGAAATCGAGCCGAAATGATGCCGAGAGTCGTGAAATCGAACTCTCAGCATCGAAAGCAAGCGGATGCAGCGGCCTGGAGAAGGCTGAGAGTAGGGAAAAGCGACTCTCAGCCGCGAAATCGAGCCGAAATGATACTGAGAGTCGTGAAATCGAACTCTCAGCATCGAAAGCAGCGAATCCGGCGGCTTTGAGAAGGCTGAGAGTACGAAAAAGCGACTTTCAGCTGCGAATTCGAGCTGAAATAATGCTGAGAGTCGTGAAGTCGAACTCTCAGCATCGAAAGCAAGCGGATGCAGCGGCTTGGGGAGGCTGAGAATCCCAAGAGGAATTAATCTGATCTTTCAGTTGTGAGATCCTGTCGCAGAAGTGGTGCACACCCAACAGCCAACACTCCCAACACCACCCAACAACTAGCCGTGAACCGCTAACGAACCACAGAGGTCTTATTTGAACCGAATTAATGGATTTGAAAATCTAACGAATCCTACAGGCACTATTACTTGTGAAAATGCCATTTTCGGTTCAATTTTCCCCAAATAAGGCTCATACGATTCGTTAGATTTGATTGGCAGCTGTTTTCGTGTAAATAAGACCTCCACGATTCGTTAGAACAAGTTAGCAACAGCAAGGCCGTCTCGGAGCTGATGTCCAGTTCGCTCGTTCGCCTTGAGCAGGCGGATGCATAACAGTCTTATGCATCAGAACAAAAAGGGATTGTCCTGTCATCCAACGATGACTTCGAGGACAATCCCTTTTTTTGTTCTGATCCTCCGCCGCCCGATTACTGTTTGCCGCTTAAGAACCGGTAATCGTATTGTTTGCCGGTACGACTGATGATTTTGTACCCGCAAGAAGTGCGGGCAATGGTGTAGTAGATCGGTACATTGCCGTCGGGATCACCGGATAACATAGCGCGGACCCGGATTCTGGTGCTCGTAATGCTCAGAATGCGTACGGATTCGACGAAGTTCGGGATGGGGCCGGGATCGCCCAAAATGACATAAACCCTCCCATTATGCACGATGGACTTCAAGCTGCGCAGCTGCATGCGGCTGAAAGCTATGCCCCAATATTTGCGGAAATACGCGTAAATTTTGGACCTGGTACTGTAGCGTAAAGGCAGCTGGATATATTCTGTTCCGCCAACTTTAATCTCTTTTCTATTAAAGCTTGCGCCGTACACATCAAACCAGACTGCTTCCGCTTTGTTTAGGAAGACACGGAGTGCTTGTCGAAGCTGTAAGCTTTCTACCATTTGGCATCACCTCCTCTATGCCAACAGCATATGTAATTAGGTAGATTCAGTGACGTGAAAAGCGCGTAAAATCAGCGCGGCTCTTGCCTTAACGTACAACAGCCGTTCCTCTTGCACTCTATCGTCCATAAACTAACTGGTAAAAAGATGAATATGGAGGTGAACGAGATCATGAAGCCTAGCAGCGGAAGAGTCAGCCAACAGATTCGGAAGCAGCCGCTCCTAAATGATAGAGTCTATGCCGGGTTATCGAAGGCATCCGGGGGCTACGCCATTCGCGCAGTGTGGAACGAGACCTCCGCCGCACCTCCAATCGCAGCAGCAACTCCCACAAGGCAACCACCGCCTTCCCGAAAAAGTAAACCAGTGGCTAATTCCGTCCCGCGAGCAAGCAAGAAGGCAAGTGTGAAGAAGTCCGTACCGAATAAACGGGCAGCCAAGCAGCCTACGATCGTTCAGCATTCGCCCTCTGCGAAAGTTGCGTCGACACAGCCTAAGAAGATATTCTCCAAAGCTGCCTACCACCAGAAACAGAGGCAATCTCCGTCAATTGAACACGTTAAGCGGCAGGCATTCGCGATAGCTGTGCCACAGCCAATGCCGGTTTCGCAATCGCTGCCGCAATCACGCCAACAATCGTATTCACTCCCGCAGCCTCATCCACAGCCTGAGCCTATAGTAACGGTATCTGCAGCACCGGCTAACCCCGTCGTTTCGGTTATCATCCCGGTCATGAATGAGCGTCGTACCATTGGCAAAGTGATTCAAGAAGCGAAGAAGGTTCATCCCAGCGTAGAAGTGATCGTCGTCATCAACGGATCGACTGACGGTTCGGCGGCAATTGCACGGAGAAAGGGAGCTAGGGTTATTTCGTTCGCGGAGCCGCTTGGGCATGATGTCGGTCGAAGCGTCGGGGCTGCTGCTGCCAGCGGACAGGTGCTGCTCTTTCTCGACGGCGATATGATCATCAAGGCATCCGGGCTGAAACCTTTCGTTCAATCGGTACTACACGGGGGCGTGGATGTGGCACTGAACGATTATTCCGGCCCAACGAACAAATCATCCGTCCACAGTGTCGTCCTCGCCAAACATGCGCTGAATACGATTCTGAGGCGTCCCGATTTGAAAGGCACCTCGATGACGGCCGTCCCCCATGCCATCAGTCGAACCGCTCTAGCGAGAATCGGCGCCGATGCACTGGCGATACCTCCGCTCGCGCATACCAAAGCCGTGCAGCATGGACTTACCGTGCAAGCAGTAAAACGCATTAACGTGGGGAAGCTCAACTTGCCCCGCAAGCAGAGAGAACGGACGAATCCGCTTGAGCTGCTTATTGTAGGCGATCACTTGGAAGCCATCGATTGGCTGGCGAAGCAGACGGATGATCGCGGCGGCTACAAGGATATGGAGCGAAAACGTTATTTGGCGAGGTGAACGTATGCAATCCAGGAAGTCAGGCCGCTCGGGCAAAAGAGCATCGATGACCCGCACGCATCGCTCGCGTGCGTCGCGAGCAGGCCAAGAGCGCGCTGCTGCCGGCAGCTATACCGGCAAGCTAAGAAATGCCTTTCATGCCGGCCATGTCGATGCTGCGCTTCTGCGCAAGAACGGGCATATCACGCAGGCCGGCACCACGGAGGCGAAGCTGCGAATGAATGAGCGCTGGACGCAGCGCTGCGCAGGCAGAAACCACACCGATGCGCTGCGAGTCAAGCTGCTCGCGGAAGGCAGAGCGTATGCCGACGGCTTCGCCGCCGCCCTGGATTTGCCGCGAGGCATGTGGCAGCCGGTCGCGATGAGCAAATCCGTTGCGGCTGTCGTCCTCTCCGTCCCGGGCATGAATCCGTCCGCGATTAAGCAGCTGCTGCGACTGCCGCTGCAGGAAGTGATCGTCGTGCTGGAAGGTGGCGGCGAAGGTGAGTTTGCTGAGCTTCGCGCGGTACCGGAGATCACGATCATGCAGATCGGAGAAGCGCTCGGCGCAGATGTTGGGCGGGCGATCGGTGCACGAATGACAAGATCCGATATTGTCCTGTTTGCCGACGGACAATCGCTTATCGCAGCAGAGCAGCTAGCCTTAATGCTCTCGATTGCAGAGACCGGCGCAGATATTGTCATGGCGGATCAGACGCCGCTGCTTGGGATTTTCAAGAGCTGGGATGAAGCTGCGCGGGTTAGAGCGTTCATGAACTGGTCGCTCGGTCGCTCTGAACTACTGGCAAACTCGGTGGAGCTGCTGCCCCATGCCTGGTCACGGCACGGAATGGAAACCGTCGGCGTATCTACGCTTGCGGTCCCGCCGGTGGCCCACATGGCGGCTATCCAGCACAAGCTCGTAGTCCGAAGCTGCTCGCTCAGCAAAGTACGCAAGAACAAGACGGTCGCGATTAGAGGGCCGGTAGGCGTTGTTTCCAAGGAACTATCCGTTGGCGACCACATCGAAGCACTGCAGACTGCAATGAGATCGAAGGGTCCAAGATTGGCATTTCCAGATCAGGTTCGGCGGCGCGCCGCTGCGGGAGGAACAGCAACATGAAGGGCATGACGAGCATAATTATACCGAGCTATAACGGACTATCGCTTCTGCAGGGTGCCATTGAAGCCATTCGCCGGTATACCGACTCGAAAGAGTCGCCTTATGAAGTGATCGTCGTCGACAACGGCTCTGATGACGGCACATGCAAATGGTGTATCCGTGAAGGGATTCCCTGTCTGTCACTGGCCAGAAACACAGGGTTTCCGTTCGCTTGCAACCGTGGATTGCGTATGGCACGCGGTGAATATCTGATGCTGCTGAACAACGATGTGACCGTCTCGGCCGGTTGGCTGCCTGCTTTGGTTAGAGCTCTTACAGCACGCGCAGATATTGGCATAGTTGGCCCTGTAACCAATTACATCAGCGGAAGACAGCAGGTGGAGTACCCGTTCAATTCGATGGAAGAGTTTCATGGTCAGGCGGCCATAGCGCTCGTAAAGGAAGCGAAGCGCAGTGAGCCGATCATGCGGCTGGTTGGCTTCTGCATGCTGTTCAAGCGTTCGGTCTATGAACGGATCGGCGAGCTGGATGAGAGGTTCACGCCGGGTCACTACGAGGACGATGATTACTGCTTCCGGGCACGCATGCACGGGTACAGTCTGCTCATGTGCAGGGATGTGTTCGTTCATCATCGCGGCAGCGCCAGCTTCAAACGCAGCAATCCGCAGGAAGTGCAGCAGCTCGTCGAGCGCAATCGGCAGCATTTTATCTCCAAGTGGAAGGTAGACCCTGCTAAGTTCATGTATTGAGCGCAAAGGAGGTTATTTATTTGAAAGCTGTTATCTTGGCTGGCGGTACGGGAACGCGCCTTATGCCGCTGACGAAGCTCTTGAACAAACATTTGCTGCCGGTCGGGAGGCTCCCGATGATCTGCTATAGCATTAATAGCCTGCAAGAAGCCGGCATTACGGACATTTTGCTCATTACAAGCCGGGCCTCTGCGGGGATGTTTACTTCATTTCTCGGAAGCGGTGCAGAGTACGGGGTATCACTTACTTACCGCATCCAGGAAGAAGCCGGAGGGATTGCGCAAGCGCTTGAGCTGGCGCGGACTTTCGTCGGTGAGGATGCCAAATTTATCGTGCTGCTGGGTGACAATTTGTTCGAGGATTCACTGGCCCCTCATCTGGAAGCATTCATGGAGCAGGCTGAAGGTGCGATGGTGCTGCTCAAGCAAGTGCCTGATCCGGAGCGCTACGGGGTACCGGTCTTCGATGAAAGTGGACGGATTATTCATATCGATGAGAAGCCGCAAAAGCCTTCAACCGATAGCTGCGTAACCGGAATCTATATGTTTGACGGCGAAGTCTTTCATTTCATTGCGGCACAGACGCCATCACACCGCGGCGAACTGGAAATAACCGATGTGAACAACGTTTATGCGGGCATGGGAAAGCTGGCGCACCGGTATATCACCGGTTGGTGGACAGATGCCGGTACGTTTCAATCGCTGCTTGAGGCTTCGATAAAGTTTAGCGGGGATGAGGGACCATGAAGGTGACGACGCATACGGTGGCGGGTGTCCATAAGCATGTGATGCTCACGAGCACTAGCCGCCTGGGGCAAGGTCAGGTTGCCGCCAAACGGAATGCGCCGCCTCCGGCGTCTCAGCCGCAGCAGACTCACACGCCTGCAGCGGCTAAGACGTCGGGAGGCCCCTCGCCGCAGAAGAGCGTGAAGAAGCGGGCGATCCCAGCGATAACGGGAGGCGGAGGCGGAGCTGCAAAAGCCGGGCAGTCGAGGAAATCAAGCTCGAGCGGATCCAAGAAAAGGACAAGAGGGCGGAAGTCATCCCCAGTCAAGAAACGGGGACGACGCCGGGGACAGCGTGTTGCTGCCCTGATACAGCCGGGGATGGAACATGGGCAATTCCACGACAATGCTTTTACAGCCGGGTATGAGCTTGGCAAGTACGAAGGCGGAGAACTGCTGCTCGAGCAAGCGCTGCCGATGAATTTGCTGCTCCCGGAGGTGCGGCTCCAAGACGTCATTGCCATCGGTGCTGAGCATTTGCGGCCAAGGTGTTTGCCGCTAATGGATGTTCATGAGGTGTATGCCGAGATGGAGCAGGCCATTCATGAGCGCAGACCGTGTGCAATCGTCAGGCTGGGAGACGGAGAGCTGCTGACGCTCGCTCAGGAAGTCGTCTACGACACGGGTACGATCCAGCGAGAGGGCACCTTTCTCCCGTATGCCGGCGTAAATCCGCCCGATCTGCTCGCGCGGGACCAGCTCGTGCACGCTATACGCCATGCGCATATTGTCGGTGTGCCGCTGGCGCGCAGGAAGCATTTTCACCCGCTGCTCCATCCAGTGTTTCGCGCGCATCAGCTTGAACCCGCGACGCTCCGGATGACCAACTCGACGGTCAACTACGGGCTATCTCAAGCCGGATTGCTCGGCAGCCTGCTCGCCGGCAAGCAGCTGCTTGTCATCGGCAATGCGGCTCCGGCGCTGGCACATATGCTTACGGAACGAGGATTCATCGTGTCGGGGCTTATCAGCCCGGTACGGGGAGTACGTGACGTGGAACGGGTCATCTATGAGATGCGGTATATTGAATTTGATTTGGCGCTCGTTTCCGCGGGAATTGCGGCTGTTATGATTTGTACGCGGATCGCGCACGAGCGGGGCAAGACGGCGCTTGATTTTGGCCATATGGCGGATGCCATTGTGAAGGGTCAGATCGCGCTTACGCATTAAGGACAGGAGAGGGCAGAGCGGATGAGAAGGCAAGCGCATGCGCATCGCAAGCGGAAGAAATCGGCGGCTACGAGTACCCCTGCGGCCCGCAAGACAAAGAAATCCAGCCGGTTTCCAATCGGAATGGCAGCCGGCTATCAGGAAGGCGTCCGCACGGGGTACTTTGGCTTCGGTACTTATTTTGAAGGCACAAGTATCATTATTCCAAGCTACAACAAGGTGGATTTTCTGAAGAAATGCATTATCAGCATTGAGCAGCATACGAGCAGTCCCTATGAAATCATCATCGTGGACAATGCGTCGACGGACGGTACGGCTGCTTATCTGCGCGGACTCGGCAACCGAGTACGGTATCGGGTGCTGGAGACCAATCGCGGCTTCGCCGGAGCAACCAACATCGGCATGATGATGGCCAAAGGCTCTTATTTGATGCTGCTGAACAACGATACGATCGTGACAGAGCGTTGGCTCGACAACATGATGGCCTGCTTAAACAGTGATCCCACAATCGGCATGGTTGGCCCCGTGACGAACTATATCAGCGGCGATCAGCGCATTGAAGTACCGTACAAGAGCGTGAAGGGCATAGCTCCGTTCGCAAGACTTTATAATATTCCAAACCCGGCCAAATGGCAGCGAACCGACCGATTAACGGGCTTCTGCCTGCTGTTTCGACGCGAGCTGTGGGATCGAACGGGCTTTCTGGACGAAGGCTACCGGATTGGCAACTATGAGGATGACGATTACAATATCCGTGTCCGCTTGCAGGGGTATGGGCTGGCTATCGCGCGCGATTCCTTCATTCATCATTTCGGCAGCGTAAGCATGAAGGCGCTTGGAGAGAAGTTTGTCGAGGTTAACGATCATAATTTGCAGGTGTACGTTGAGAAATGGGGCAACCCCCATGATCTTGTCCGGCAAGTTCTGGCGATGGGTACAGCGGTGGATCGGGCGCAGGGGGAGTCGGTCTTCTTCCCGCAGCATGTCGTCGTCCGCGGCGTATCCGGGGCGCTCTACTGGGTGGAAGGCGGAATGCGACGCCCGATTGTGGGCCAAGTTGCCCTGCCTATTGTTCGGCTCTCGCAAGTGGATTTGCGCCGCTGGCCGATGGGGGAGAGCATTGCAGCCGAGGCTGTGGAAGCAGGCTGGCAAGGGAGAAGCATCGATGGCTCACTAACGATGCAAGGCGTGACTGCCGCAGGAGCGGACGGCAGCATCTATGTGATCGAGAATGGCGTTCGGCGCAGAGTGGCCAGCGCGAAAGCAGCAGAGGCATGGTGTCTGCAGTGGAAGCCTGTCGGATTGGTGACGGAGGAGCAGCTTGGCATGCTGCCGGAAGGGCTGCCGATTATCGCTCCCGTCCAGGTTGCCGATCAGTTATAGCTTCTCTGCGGTCTTGGCTGTGCCAAGCGGAGAGGGCGGCGCATATGTTAACAAAGAGACCGATTCCTGATATTGCGATAGGTAAAGGAGGGACTGCGCCTTGCAGCATATCGTAACGGAAATGATTGAGCATATGTCACATTCCCATGAGCAGCTGGCGCGCGTCTTGGAGGCGAAGCGTCATGTCGCTGTCCGGATGGCACAAATTGTGCACGCATTGCCGGATACGCACCCAAGCTTCGGCGGGGTCGGCGAGCTGATGGATAATTCGCAAGTGATGACGAAGAGTGTAGTCGCTTATTTAAACAGTATTGCAGAGCTGCAGGAGTCGCTTGCCCTAACGATTTCGGTCGTGATGAAAGAGATGGACATCGAGGACGAAGAATAAGCGGAGGAAAGGAAGCGTGCTGGTGATGAGTCGAGAAACCGCATATATCAGAATGCTGGATGCCTCCGCTAAGCTGCAGTGGAATGTGGCAATGATTCTGGAGGCAAAGGCTGTCGAAGCGGAGAAGGTTCGCGCTTGGCTGTGCAATCATATTACACCCGACGCATTTACGGAGCAGCAAGACCAATGGAAGTCCTCGATGATGGTCCACGACCAGCTTGTCGAAGTGATTGACGGACTTGCGAAGCTCAATCATGGGATGACCAACGTGCTGAAGGCAGCACTGCGCCAGGTGGATGATATGGGGATGGGAGCCGGACCGATGAACGGCATAGACAATATGCTGGGCGGACCGTTCGATATGGGAGATCGGCGGCAATGAGTTGGAGCTTGAAGGAGCGGGAGGTACGAATTGAGCTGCTAGCGTCACTCTCCCGCAGCCAGCAGGCCGTCGCTCGCATTCTGAACAGCGTCGCAGATGAGGCCGAGCGTGCATCCGGTCTGGCAGAAGCCATACAGCGAAACATGAAGCGCCTCGAGGCGCTGCAGCTGACGCTTACGACGATGGTAAGCGCCATGGAGAGCAGTGAAAGCCAAAGACGATGCAGAGACAGCCGCTCTGCCGAACCGTGGCTGAATGCAGTCGTCCAGGTTGGTTCGCGTCCAATACGGGAAGGTAAAGGAGGAACCGGAAAGTGATTGCAGCGGGAATAAGCGGGAAGAAAAGCAGTAGGTTACCACTTTCACCACGGGTCACACCGAACAAGACTTCAAGTAAGCCAGAAGGAGCAGGCAGTCAGAAGAAACAGGCGGCCTCTACGACGAAGCGCAGGCGTACGAAATCAGGCACCGGCAAATCTTCCATGCGAAAGCAGAAGCGTGGACGGAAGCGGGGGTTAAACAGTCACAGCTATAACCGGGCTTTCGACAATGCCTATAATCAAGGCTATAATCTTGGCTTTGCCAAAGGCTTCGAGGATGGCCATCAGCTTGCCTATGAGCAGCAGACCTAATGACGATCAAGCAGCTTGGAGGGAGTTCGGGCCATCATAGGAACGGGCTTGTACTCCCCTACGAATTGCTTGGCACAAGGGTCGGAAGCAGCAGCAGCTCCACTTCATGTGCCGGAATGGGATAGCCGATTAGATAGCCTTGCGCGCCGTCGCAGCCTTGCTCCTTCAAGAGAGCAAGCTGTGTCTCGTTCTCGACGCCTTCAGCAAGCACCTGAAGCTTAAGGCTGTGAGCCATGCCGATGATCGCAGTGACGATGGCCAAATCATCTTGATTGTGATCGATATTGCGAATAAAGCATTTGTCCATCTTGAGCGTGTCCACCGGAAAAAGGCGCAGGTAGCTGAGTGAGGAATAGCCGGTTCCAAAGTCATCAATAGAGATATGAACGCCGAGTGCCTTCATTTCGTGCAGCTTGCGAATAAGCGGGGCTTCGAAATTGGAAGAAGCAACGCTCTCTGTAATTTCAAGTTCAATGAGCTGCGGTTCGACCTCCGTGGAGAGCAGGATCGTCTTCAGCATCTCAATTAGGTTGTCCTGCTTGAATTGACGAACCGATAGGTTCACGGATACCGGCAGCGGGGACAAGCCCGTTTGCTTCCAAGCATTGATTTGATCACAGACCTGCCGTACCACCCATTCGCCAATCGGAACAATGAGCCCTGTTTCTTCAGCAAGCGGAATAAATTCAGCCGGCGAAACGGTGCCGAACTTCGGATGCGTCCAACGCAGGAGAGCCTCGAAGCCGCTCAGACGGCTGGTCTGCAAATCTTTCTTGCCTTGATAGACCAAATGCAGCTCGCCTTGCTGCAGTGCTTTGCGCAAGTCCTGCTCCAGCATCATTTTCCGCAAATTGACCTCGTTCATCTCATTGCTATAGAAAGCGTAGTTGTTTCTCCCCTGCCGCTTAGCCGCATACATAGCCGCATCCGCGTGAATCAGAAGCGTATCGGCATCCTGCCCGTCTTTCGGATACATCGCAATCCCGATACTCGTCGTCACAATAATATCTTGCCCTTTGAGAATAAAAGGTTCGGAGAGCCGCTCCAGCAGTGGCTCAACCAGCGTTCCCACTGCCCCAGCGTCGATATTCGGCAGCAGGATGACGAACTCGTCGCCGGCAAGTCTGGCCGCAAACACGGATTCCTGAAGCGTAGTCCGAAGCCGATTGGCGAAGCTCTTGAGCAGTCGATCCCCCAGGGGATGGCCGAATGTATCGTTAATGGATTTGAACCGGTCCATGTCCAGGAACAAGATTGCGAAGCTGCTTGGATGGTTAGCGGCATTCCGAAGCTGTGCTTCCATCTTCATAATTAATTGATAGCGATTCGGCAAGTCGGTTAATTGATCGTGGTACGCCATATAGTTAATGGTTTCGCGTGCGATCTTCGTTTCCGATATATTACGGAAGTTCGAGAGGATGGCTGGGCGATTATTGAATAAGGTCGAGATGGAATTGGTTTCCACCTCGATCACTTCTCCATTCAGCTTGTAAATGCGGAGCTCCGTGTAATCCAAGATGGTTTTGCCTTCTATGAGGTCAGCCGCTTTCGCGCGGATCAGCTCGTGATACTCCGGCAAAGCCAGGTCAAATACATCAACGCCGATTAATTCATCCAGGTGTTTCGCGCCGAGCATCGTGAGTCCTGATCTATTCATATGAACAATCTTATTGTCGATTTGCACGATATTGGCTTCGGGAGACAGCTCGAATATTTGCCGGTACCGTTTCTCATTATCCAGTGCTTTCTTCTCGCTGCGCTGGGCATTCGAAATGATTTTGCCTCCAATGATACATACGCTGACACAGGTGATACAACACATGGTGAACAACGTGAACTGTACAATTCGGTAGAGCAGATCCGTTTCGAGCAGGTAAGGATTGAACAATTGATGGATGATGAGTACAAGGGTGCCATATCCACTTGCGAGCAGCGTCACGTAGCGGTCCAGATAGATGAGGGAGAGTAGCGCGAAGAGGAAGACCACGTTTCCGGAATTTGGCGTCGGTATAAACCACATGACAATGAAGCAAAGCAGGAACGAATAGGCTGAAATAATCAATTTCCCTTTAAGCGTTTTATAGGTTTGTCGGTAAACGAAATAGAGCACAAGGCCAAGCGGGATCACGGACGAGACGAATCGAATAAAGACCTGAAAGGTAATCAGCTCAAGCGAGAGAACGGTTACATAAATAGGGAGCGAGGTAAGGATCAGAAACATCAAGGTAAAGGTCAGAAGCTTCGAACTGAACTGCTCGTATGGGGTTGCCAAGCCGATCATATCCTTTCTACGTAGATATGGGTATGCAAAAAAGCCTCAGGCCCTCGGTGTGAGATGGCGGCAATAGACCGATACGCATCTTCACGCTTGGAGGAACCAAGGCCAGCAGATTAACTTCGGCAGTCTGGCAGTCGTATCTGATCTCTAATTAGGAGAAAAGACTTAGACCCAATGACTTTGCGTCCCCTGATTTCGAAGGGTTTGCCTATGAGAATAGATTCAATTTGGCGAAAAATGTAGGAATATAGTTCTATTTCTATTTTCCATAATATCTAAGTGTCGTGAATGAGTCTCTGGAACCTATTTAACAGGATGGAGTTGGTATTTATAGGCGTGCATGACGACTGTCATTGCTGAAAATAAGGACTAAAGATATATATTGATAGGGCTATATACATAGCCATAATCAAATACACACTCTCGATTGACACAGATGATACACATATCATATAGTCAAGCTAATCTAGTAGAGATGAAGGTGAATAGGCTGTCTACGTACCCGTATCACCGAATTAAGGAAGATATTCGAAAGCGCATACATATAGGGGAGTGGCAAGGCGCTTCACGCCTGCCATCGAGCCGCACTTTGGCGGAGTCCTATCAATCCAGCGTAAATACGATAGAGAAGGCGATTAAGGAACTGTGCGGGGAAGGTCTGCTCACGCGGGATAACCGCCGGGGTACTTATCTCGCAGATGGCGGGCTGAGTTCCGTATCCCAGAGGAATAGCCTCGGTGGAAACATAAGCGGAGGCGGGAGCGGACTAATCGCCGCTTCGGTTATCGGCATCGATAATCCGCTCTGGGGAGCCGCCCTGCGTGGGATCGAGGACGTGCTGCAGCCGAAGGGCTTTCAACTGATGAGCAGCAGCGATAACCGAAGCCTCGATAAGCTGGAGGCGTTCGTGACGAGCGCGATTGCAAGACAAGTGGATGGAATCATTCTTAGTCCGATCCACGATGGTCAGGATGAGCCTCGCAGTCGGCAGCTCTATGAGGGGTTGGCAGCAAGCGGCATCCCGGTCTTATTCCTGGATAGGCGCGTTTGGGATATCGATATTCCCTTTGTGACAAGCGACAATGCTTCGGGAGCCTATTCGCTCACGAAATTGCTGCTTGCCAAGGGACATCGGCAGATTGCTTTCGTACGCAATTCGGATCTCAGCACGTTCTATGAACGGCTGCTTGGCATGAGACAAGCCTTTATTGAGGCGGGTATTCCGTTCGGGTCTGATTACGACTTGTGCATCCCGACCCGGTTTGAGAATTTCGAGAGTGAGTTCGAATCCTTTGTTTCTCGGCTTGAGGAAGTGCTGGGTACGTTGCGATATTCGGCTGTTTTTGCAGCGAATGATCAGATTGCCGAGGCTGTACTTGTCGCACTTAAGCGTCTCAGCAAACGTGTCCCGGAAGACATGTCTCTTGTTTCTTATGATGCGCAAGGGTTGAATGGGAGACTTCGATTGGATATTACGGGTGCGAACCAGCCTTTCTATGATATGGGACGAAGTGCTGCTCTTCAGTTATTGCATGCGGCAGAAGGCAAGCAGCCGATCGCGGTTGCCGGACATATTTGCAAAGCGGACATTCATTACGGCAGCTCGGTTTGGGAAGCGAAGATTGAATAACAAGGGTGGTACTTGCTTATGAGCCTCATTCGTCTGTTTCAAGAGAAGAAATATTTGCTGCGCATATTCTTATGGATTACCAGTATTATTCTGCTAATCGTCGTATCGTTCTCCACGCTTGTCTATGTGAATGTGGAGAAGAAGGTGTTCAAGAGCGAATACGAGAACAGTCAGAAGGTACTCTCGCAGATGAAATACAATATCGATTATCTCGATACGATGATTCGCAACATCACGCTCTCCACGTATGGCAGCAATGACGTGAAGGCGCTCATGTATTTGAACGATGAGGAAACGTACGAGCATTTGAATGTCATCAATAAACTAAACGCGACGATTGTGGCGAACAATCCGTTTATCCAATCCATCTACATTTATAACAATCATAAGAAATTGTATTACTCGACATACGGCGATTTATATCATAAGGACGCGGAACTCGATAAGGTGCTGCAAAGCTACACGAGCATTCCGGTCCTTCGCGCAATCGTGCGCCGCAGCGCGGAAGCCGCGGACCAAGGCGCAGGCGGTGCTGCGAATACGGTATTAAGCTATATCATGTACGAGACGACGGATCGGGATAACCGCATGGATGGCGCCATTATTCTGAACATTAAGCTGGACTGGCTTGTCGATAATATTCGTGCGATTAACCGGATTGAAGCAGGTGCGAGAAGTGAGCTCTACATCCTGGACAGCGGCAATGGACTGATTGAGACGGATCCGGCGAATCCGGTACAAACGTCAACATTCGCGAATACGATCAGGCAAGCTTACGTAGACAAGGCGGGCAGCTCGGAAGCACAGTCTGCGCAGCCGTCTGGTTTCTTCAACCAGAGCATCGGCGGCGAGAAATATATCATCTCGTATATCCGGCTTGAGAAGACGGGATGGACACTGCTGGATGCAAAGCCGTACAAAGAGGCGTATGCGAACCTGAAGCAGCTGCTGGACACGATTCTGCTCATTACAATGGCGATCTTTGCCGGAGCGCTGCTGTTGACCTTGTCTGTTTCAAGAGGGATCTACAAGCCGGTCAGAAGGCTGATGGAACAGACCTCGCGCGGCGGCTCCGTGACCCCGGGGGCGAAGGATGAATTCTCTTATTTAACCGAGGTGTACCAGAAATCGAGAGAGCAGCTGTATGAGTATCATCTGGAGAAAAACAACAACACCGGCATTATGAAGCTCTATTTTCTCAAGCGATTGCTCGTCGACAGCTTCAGTATGAGCGGTACGGCTTTCGGTGAGGCGCTCCATTCCCTCCATCCTGCAATGTCGCAGGAGAAGCCGTTTCTCATCTGCGTGCTGCGCATCGACAACTATAAGCTGTTTATGACGAAGAGCTTGGTCGAACGGGAGCTGCTGCGCTTCGCGATTGCCAACATCACGACGGAAGTGATAAGCCGTTCATTCGCGCATCAAACGGTGGACATGAAGGATGATTCGTTCACGATTCTTCTCAATATCGATTCGGCCTCGCAGGCAGACGCGGTTAAGGAGCTGCTCATGGAAGCGCAGCACTACATTAAAGAGCATTACAAAATCTCGTTCTCTGTCGCTATCAGCGAGCCGATCGAGGACTATCAAGCTATCGCGGCGGCATATAGCCACACCTTCACGAACAGTTCTTATCGTTACGTGCGAGGACATATGGCGGTCATTACGCAAGCGGAAATCGATGAGCAGACGGGCAGGATTGATATGGAGCAGGTGATGGAGCTTACGGGCAAGTTCATCGAGGTTGTTAAGAAAGGCGATCCTGTTCGAACGGAAGAGAAGTTCCGCGAGCTGTTCCGGTATATCCGTAAACTGGAGTACAGCGACATTATGCTCGTCAGCATGCAGGTTGTGCATCATTTGAAGAAGGCTGTATACGAAATGAACCGGACGCTCAAAGAGCCGATTCATATTCATGCGAAGCTGCTGAACAGGGAGTTGTATGAAGAGGAGACGGCGGAGCAGTTCGAGGAACAGCTGCTTGAAGCGGTTCAGACGATTACGAGTGAGCGAAAATCGGCTGCCGAGGAAGGGAATCAAGTGGCGGCGGATACGATTAAGGCTTTTATCGACTCGAATTATTTTGACTCCTCGCTGTCGGCGACCGATATATCGGGCATGATGCGGCTCTCAGCCTATAAGCTGAGCAAGATATCCAAGGAGCACTTCGGCATGTCGATACCGGAGTACATCAATCAGATCCGGTTGACGAAAGCGGTAGAGTGGATGGAGAACTCGAAGCTGAGCGTTCAAGAAATCATGCGCCGAGTCGGAATCGAGAATGAAAGCTACTTCTATAAATTGTTCAAAGCGAAGTTTGGCATGACGCCGCGGGAATATATTGCCGGGCGAGGGAAGGGGTAGAACCCATTTTTTGAGATGCAAAAGACCGCCGATCGAGTATCGGCGGTCTTTTCGTATACAATGCGGCTCCATAAATTTTAACGAACCGTACGGGCCTTATTTGATCAAAAAGGGGCGATTTGAAATTCTAACAAACCCTACAGGCCTTATTTGCTCCAAAACCCGTGCATTTCTGCCTGTTTCGACTAAATAAGGTCTCTGTGGTTCGTTAGAATAAATGAGGAGCCCATTTCTCCCATATAAGACCTCTACGGTTCGTTAGAATCGCGAGGGAATGCATTCGGCTGGTTGCTTGGAGGCGGCGATGTGAACCAGGTAGCAGGATCACAAAAAAAGGCTGCTCAAGGCGAGCGTTGTGCCGTCCAAAGCAGCTTTCGACGAAGCACAGGAGATACAAGGCGGTCGTGATCGCTTGCGCGAGCATGCTTGGCTGCTTCACGTTTATGCATCCACAGTACAAACGAGCTCTGCCAACCACAACGATATTTATCCATAATCCTTCAGGCCTATGAAGGATTATTTGTTTTGCCTAAAAAGCAGGATTAGCTAGTTTTTTTGTTTTTGTACAGTGGATTTTCGGCGCATTTCAGTATCGTACAGTGCTTTTTCGACGCTGCAAAAATGAGCAGTTTCGCCGCTGCCCCAAAGCGCCGTATGCTCAGAATCGTAAACAACGAAATTGCAAAACCGCATAAAGGAGGAGCACATGAGCAGAAGAACCACTTCGGTTTTGAAGAAGGAATGGAAACATTTCATGAAAGGCAGAAGCTTATTACTGATTAGCCTGCCTGCGATCATCGTCGTCTTTATCTTCTATTACCTGCCGCTGTTTGGCATCGTGATCGCATTTAAAGACATCAATTATGCCGACGGCATTTGGGGCAGCGCCTGGTCAGGCTTAAACAACTTTAAGTTCTTCTTTAATTCGCAGGATGCGATGCGGATAACTCGAAACACGCTCCTGTTGAATGGGGTATTCATCATCGTCGGGACATTCTGCTCCGTTATCGTAGGACTGCTGATGGCGGAAATGGGCAGACGGCTCGTGAAGATTTTTCAAACGATCCTATTCTTCCCTTACTTTCTCTCATGGGTCGTCGTCGGGTTTGTTACTTATATTCTGCTGAACCCCACGTACGGCGTCATCAATAAGGTAGTGGAACAATTTCATGGCACAGCCGTTGATTGGTATGGCAATCCGTCCTATTGGCCGCTCATTCTGACGCTGACTTATTTGTGGAAGAACGTCGGTTACACCGCGATTATTTTCTTCACCGGCTTACTTGCGATCGATTCGAGCTATTATGAAGCCGCTTCGATTGACGGAGCTTCCCGTCTTCAACAGATTCGCAACATCTCGATTCCACTGATCACGCCGCTCATCACGATGCTGACCATGTTGAATATCGGACGTATTTTCTACTCGGACTTCGGCTTGTTCTACTTCATACCGAGGGATGCAGGGATGCTCTACTCGACAACCGATGTGATGGACACCTACGTGTATCGGTCGCTGCGCGTCGTCGGAGATCTCGGCATGGCCTCCGCGGCAAGCTTGTATCAGGCGGTTGTCGGACTCCTCTTAGTCCTGACCACGAATCTGCTCGTTCGAAAATACAGCAAGGACAACGCGTTGTTCTAATGGAGGTGAGCGCAAATGCACGCAGCTAGAGCGGGCAGACTGGGCGGCAACAATGTACTGATCGTACTGGTTTTGACCCTGCTGTCGATTCTGATTATTTTTCCTTTGCTGTACGTGGTTTCGGTATCGCTCTCCTATGACGCCGACATCGCCAGGTACGGGTACCAGCTCATTCCGAAGCGGTTTACGTTTACCGCCTACTCTTATTTGCTCCAGAATCCGAAGCTGCTGCTGCAATCGTATTTCATAACGATCGTTGTGACAGTGGTCGGAACCGCAATCGCTCTGCTCCTTACGTCTTCCATTGCTTATGTCATGACGCGTAAGGATTACAGATACAGCAAGGCAACTACATTCTTCGTGTTCTTCACGCTCCTCTTTAATGCGGGGCTTGTACCGTCCTACATGATCATGACGAATGTGCTGCATCTGCAGGATACGATTTGGGCGTTGATTCTTCCCTATGGCGTCAGTGCTTGGTTCGCGATGCTGATGAAGGGGTTTATGCAGGGGCTGCCGTTTGAAATCATCGAATCCGCAAAAATCGACGGCGCAACGGAGCTGAGTATTTTCGTGCGAATCATACTTCCGCTATCGAAGCCGGCTTTGGCGACGATCGGGTTGTTCTACGCGCTGGCGTTCTGGAATGATTGGTGGCTTGCCATGCTCTACATTCAGAACGAGAAGCTGATCCCGCTGCAGTTCTTCTTGAACCGCATTATGACCAATATCGAGTTCCTTACTAAGAATGTGCAAGCAGGAATCAGCGTCGATCTGAGCGCGATTCCAACAGAGTCATCCCGTATGGCGATCGCGATTCTCGCTGCCGGGCCGATGCTGTTCGCCTTCCCGTTCTTTCAGAAATATTTGGTTAAAGGATTAACGGTCGGTGCGGTCAAGGGTTAAAGCTCATGAATGAGGCTCGGCTTGAAAAGTTGTACTGGATTATCGGTCCGTTCTCGGATGATAATAAATAGTAATCACAGGAGGGTTATTTCAATGAGAAGAAGAGGGTTCAAGTTTGTTACGGCAACACTGACAGCGGTTCTTTCCGTTAGCATGCTGCTTAGCGGCTGCGGCAACAGTAACACAGAGAACGATGCAAAATCGTCTGCGAACAACGGCAGCACCAAGGCGGATAACACGGCAGCAAACAATTCGGCAGCGAACACGACTGCAACGGATGCATCCAAGCTCGATCCCTATGAAATTACATGGTATTTGCCGCAAAGCGTTTTCCCGGATGCGAAGCTCGTACAGGATGAGATGAGCAAGATTACGAAGGAGAAAATCAATGCGACACTGAACATTCAGCTCGTCGATTGGGGCACTTACGATCAGAAGATGCAGGCCATTGCCGCTTCCGGTGAGAATGCGGATCTGATCTTTACCTCCAACTGGACCAACGATTATTTGCAAAATGTGAATAAAGGCGCGTTCCTCGACATTACGGATCTGCTCCCGCAGTACGGACCGGACATTCTGAAGCAGGTGCCGGAAGCAGCATGGGATGCGGCCAAAGTGAAAGGCAAGCTTTATGCCATCATTAATACACAAGTACTGGCAAGAACACCGGGCGTTCTGATTAACAAGACGTTCCTCGATAAGTACGGCTTCACGGCGGATCAATTTAAGACCCTTCAAGATTTGACGCCGTTCTTCGAGAAGGTTAAAGCCGGCGAGCCGGATAAATTCCCGTTCAGCCTGAAAGGCGACACCGATGTCATGGGTAACTACGGCAGTGCGCTTGGCATTGAATATTTCTCGCAGAAAAACCCGGGTGTCGTCTATATCAACGATGACAGCTCGAAGGTTGTTAATTTGTACGAAACACCTGAATTCACGAACTTCTTGAAGCTCATGCATGAATGGTTTGAGAAAGGCATTATCCGCAAGGATGCTTCCACATTGAAAGATACAAACTCCGATGAGCTGGCAGGCAAATACGTGTCCTCCACATTTACCGTTATCAATCCGGATTCAGCGGCTAACCAAGCGGCAAAATTCGGAGGCGGGGATGCAGCGAACGTGGCAGCAGTTGAGTTCTCCAAGCCTTACATGAGCACGGGCTCCATCATTGCAACGATGACGGCGATCTCCCGCACGTCCAAAGATCCGGCCAGAGCGATGATGTTCTACAACCTGCTCTATTCTGATCCGCAACTGTTTAATCTGATGAGCTTCGGTATCGAAGGCAAACATTACACGAAGGTTGGGGACGACCTCATTCAGAAGATCGACAATACCGGCTACTGGATGGATTCCGGCTGGGAGTATGGCAATATGTTCAACTCCTACCGCACAAGCCCAACACAGCCGAAATGGTTCCCGGCAGGTCCTGACAAGAATGCGGCTGCAATTCCTTCCAAGCTGCTTGGCTTCTCCTTTGATCCGAGCAATGTGAAGAGTGAGCTTGCGCAAACGGCCTCCGTCGTGGATGAGTTCTACGCAGGTCTGGTAACCGGTATCGCTGATCCGGATACGACACTGACGAAGATGAACGAGAAGCTGAAGAAGGCAGGTCTCGATAAGATTTTGTCGGAAATGCAATCACAGATCGATGCCTGGAAAGCATCGAAATAAATGACGAGGCCGGCGGTTCTTTCCTGATTAGGAGGAGGAATCGCCGGCCTTTTTTTGTCCGAAATGAAACGAGTTTCTCTGCTGCCAGGATGGCGAAAGCCGGTTCATCTTTATGGAAAATTTACGCAGAATATCGTCGAATAAAGGAGGTAAATGCTGAATTTTGTCGAAAATATATCGTACTATTGAAGTGCTTGCTAGGGATGACCAAGATTAATAAGGAGGAAACACCATGATTACAACGATCTTTAATCCTGCTATTAAACTGATGAATCGCTTGAACTACGCACAGAAATTTATCATTATTGGCGTTGTTCTGATCATCCCTGTCGCATTATTGATGTACTTCTACATTTCGGAGAAGAAGGTCGGCATTGAATTCGGCAGGAAGGAATTAATCGGAAACCAATATAACGCAGGCATGAAGAATATGCTGCAGATTGCACTCGACTTGCGGGAGCAGACGACTTCCCTTCAATTGGGTGAAATCGGAAGCGAGGCCGCGATTGCTGAGAGTCAGAACTTGATGGCGATGGCGATGAAGCAGCAGCAAACGCTTGAAGACAAATATGGATCAAAGCTAGGGACAGAGACGGCTTGGAAGAAGCTGCAATCCGACTGGCAGGATTTCAAGAGCAGCATGCCCAAAGCAGGTGTAGTGGATGACGAGTACAAGAAATATGATGTACTGATACAGGATCATTTGGATTTAATTACATTAGTAGGCGATCATTCGAATTTGGTCTTGGATCCGGATTTGGATTCGTACTATATCATGGATATTAGCTTAGTGAAGCTTCCGTATATGACTGATTTGCTCAGCGCATCCGCCGTCATTGCAAACCGTGCGATCTATGACGGAGAGTTGACGCAAACGACGAAGCGGCGATTGGATCGCTATTTGACTCAAATCGAGAGTAATCTCGCGGAGATCGAGAAAAACCTGCAGACGGTTTACGCCTACAATCCTAGCTTGCGAGAGGATATGAGCCGCGTTGCAACGGAATCGGCTGCTTCATTCAATACGTTCGTGGAGCTGATGAATGAACGGTTTATGGAAGCGAACCGGGTACCTGTGGGAGCTGGGAGTAAGGATGATTTGAGTGGTGACGCGATATCCGCGGCTTTCT
Source organism: Paenibacillus sp. J22R98 (assembly GCF_059383835.1). Taxonomy (NCBI): domain Bacteria; kingdom Bacillati; phylum Bacillota; class Bacilli; order Caryophanales; family Paenibacillaceae; genus Paenibacillus; species Paenibacillus sp. J22R98. The sequence goes on along the minus strand of NZ_JBXENW010000007.1, from coordinate 378,681 downwards.
CTTTGTACGAGACCTCCTCGGATGTTCTGGATGACTTGCTGCATAAGCGGGTGGATGGCTTCACATCCGAACGGTTGCGGAGCACACTCTTTATTTCGCTGCTTCTGCTGCTGGCGACGTATCTAACCATCGGATTCTGTATTTCCACGCGAAGTTCGCTTCGGCAGTTGGCGGATATTTCAGCGAAGGTGGCACGGGGCGATTTGACGGTGAACAGCGACTTTACGTCGAGGGATGAGGTTGGCCAGTTCTCGCGTTCGTTTAATGATATGGTGACGAGCCTGCGCAGCGTCATTGCTCATATGAAGGAGTCGGCGAATTCCGTTTCCGTTGCTTCCTTCGATATTACGAAAAGTACGGATGAGATCGCCAGAGGAAGCAATGAGCAGGCAAAATCCGCCCAGTCGATTAATGAGCTGATGCAGGAGCTGTCGGTCGCGATCGATACGGTTGCCATCCGTGCAGAAGGTGCTGCTAATCTGTGCGGTGATACGCGAAGTGTAGCAGAGGCGAGCGATCGGATCGTACAGCGCTCCATTCAAAGCATGGACGTACTCAGCGATAAGATGAGCACCTTGCAAGCAGCATCGTCAAAGATCGGTGAAATTATCGGCGTGATCGATGAGATTGCGCAGCAGACCAACCTGCTCGCCTTGAATGCGGCGATTGAAGCGGCCAGAGCAGGGGAGAACGGCAAAGGTTTCTCCGTTGTAGCCGAAGAGGTACGTAAGCTGGCCGAGCGCAGCAGCGAGGCGGCCAATCAAATTACCGGCATTATCGAAGAGATGCAAACCTTCGCGTCGGAGAGCTCGCAAGCGGCACTCGATTCCGTCCTGTTCGCGAAACAAACCGGCGAATCCTTGGTACATATCACGCAAAAGGTGAGCGAGGTTACGGTGCAAGTGACCGATATCGCCGCAGCCAGCGAGGAGCAGTCGCGCCAAACAAGAGAAGTGCTCGAGGCCATCGAGAACATCGCGTCCGTCAGCGAGGAAGCTTCTGCCAGCTCCGAGCAGACGGCGATGAGCTCGCAAAGCCTCTCCGGGCTGTCGCAGCAACTGTCCCAGTCGGCGGCTAGGTTTACGGTTTAAATTTGTAGGTGCCAAGAAAGTCCCGTGGGGGGACTTTTCTTGGCACTTTTGTTTTTTGGTTGGAGGTAGCGCCAACCGCCACTTTACCTCTGAGGTGAAGATGAGAGTCGGAAAATCCGACTCTCATGGCCAAAACCACGCTGAGATGAAGCTGAGAGTCGGGAAAACCGACTTTCAGCGAACCAACTAACCCAATTCCTCCTTTGATGGATGCTGAGAGTGGGAAAATCCAACTCTCAGCGCTGAAAACATGCCGAAATGAAGCTGAGAGTCGGAAAAACCGACTTTCAGCGAACCAACTAACCTCTTTCCTTCTGGATCTGGTGCTGAGAGTTCGAAAATTGAACTCTCACCGCCGAAACCACACCGAAATGAAGCTGAGAGTTCTAAAATCGAACTTTCAGCGAACCAACTAGCCTCTTTCCTCAAAAAGGGCGAGATTACTGAGGTTTCGGTGATCGAGCCACTTCGAGAGCGGTATATCCGCATAAGCGCACCGATTCGACTACGTTTCAGCACTTTTAGCGGCATATCCGCTAAAAGCATCCAGAAAGGGCGAGATTACTGGGGGTTCGGCGATCGAGCCACTTCAAGAGCGATATATCCGCTTAAGCGCATCGATTCGACTACGTTTCAATGCTGTTAGCGAAATATCCGCTGACAGCCCCAGAATGGAGGGCACTGGCACAACCCAACTAGAACATGAAGAGGCTGACCTTTAATCATCATCGATGATTAAGTGTCAGCCTCTTCATGCTGTTTATCTCTCGCTGCCCCATAGGTCCAGCAGCTCTCTGAATGAGATGAATACTGAGTTGACCAGAGGTCATCTCAAAAACCAATCATCTACTGAAAGCTGCGCTTGGTGCCGTTGGTGAGGACGGGCAGGCATTTGATTTCGCTGGTCATGCTGGAATGGCAGATGGGGCAGCTTGGAAATTCGCCGAATGAGAAATCATTTCGCATCCAGCAGCTGCAGTCATCGTTACTGCATGTCCAAATGGACGTTTGCTCTTCCGGAATCGGTTCAACCACTTTCTTTGAGAAATGAATAATCAAGCCCTCCTTCATGTTCATGCCGTAACCTCTTTTAATATGTGACTGTACTGCCAGAAATATACTACTTTTTTCAAGACAATCTGCCTTAGGGGTCAAACGCCAATTTTGTAAGCCAAGCGGACAAGTGACCAAGAGCCTTGCCTGTCATTCGCATATATATGGAGACAGAATACTCGAAAATCAGGGGTGGAGCATGTGCAGGCGAAGCGAAAATATTACGCCAAGGCAGCAAGAAAAGGATTCGCCGCTGGATACAGCAACGGCCAGCGGGATGGCGCTTGCGACTTCATCTACCGCCGAATGTATCCCGCCGCAGCATTCCCCAAAAGGAATGTCTGTGTACTGTACATTCCGCAGGGCTTTGAAGCCATCGACCAAGGCATCATTGAAGCGCTTCGCCAAACCGTGCGCGAGGTGCATGTAGCTGATGCTAAATTCATGGCCGAGCAAGCTTCGTTCATCAGACCGGATTGGATGCTGGTCCTCAACGGATTGCATGTGTTCCCGGACGATCATTTGCAGCAGGTGGATGCGGTGCGGGCAATGGGCATTCGTACGGCCATTTGGTTCGCGGATGATCCGTATGTAACGGCAGATACGGTGCATATCGCGCCGCATTACGATGTTGTGCTTACACATGAGCTGAGCACACTTGACCTGTACAGAGGACTTGGCTGTGCTGAGGTGGTCTACATGCCGCTGGCTGTCGATCCCAATTGGTTTAAGCCCATGAAAGTGGAGGCCGTGCATCGCAGCGATATTTGTTTTATCGGGCAAGCATTCTGGAACCGCGTGGAGCTGTTCGATGCCATCGCTCCTTACCTGAAGAACCGCAAGGTGTTTATTGCAGGAGGTCTATGGGATCGACTGCGCCACTATAAGCAATTGCAGAAATTCATACGAATGGGCTGGCTGCCGGTCGATGAATCGATCCGCTACTACAACGGCGCCAAGATTGTCATTAATATGCATCGGACTACAGAGCAGGGCAAGGACAATAAAAACGAGCTGAACCTGCCGGGCAGATCCATCAATCCGCGCACGTACGAGATCGCAGCCTGCGGCACGCTTCAACTGACGGATGTGCGCGAAGACTTGCCTAACTACTATGTGCCTGGCGTAGAGCTCGATACCTTTCATTCACCGGATGAGCTCATTATGAAGCTGGACTACTACTTAAAACATGAAGAACAGCGCAGACAAGTTGCCTTACGGGGGCTGCATCGCACCTTGAAGGACCACACATTCGCTCAACGTTTGCAGCTGGTAGCTGAGGTGCTGAAATGGTGATTAGGAGCAGAAGAAAAAGGTTCAAGCAGGGAGGGGCGAATCGAATGGCGACCAAAACACGAAGACGCCGAATCCGCAAGGGCAAAGTGGTTCGGGGACTTCGGGGTGAAGCGCGGGGAAGAGTAGACGGATTCCGGCTTGGCTGGCAGCACGGTCATTGGTTCGGCCAATGCGAGTCGGTCTTGCAAAATACGGCACAGACTCAGATTTTCCCTGTGAGACAGGCGCATGTGCTGTTTGTCGCGACGGGCAAAGGATTCCCATATTCGCCGCTCGATGAGGCCATAGCGAATGCGCTTCGTGCGCAGGTGACCCAATTGACGATTACGGATACCTTGCAGCCGGTAGCAGATATCGCGCTTCGGATCAGACCGGATATTGTAATCGTGCTCGATGGTCTACAGTTCAATGTCGCCCATGCCGATGCCATGCGGGCAGCCGGTATTCGGACCGCCATTTGGTTCACGGATGACCCTTACTATACGGACATCACCTCAGGTATTGCGCCTCATTACGATGAAGTGTTTACCCTAGAGCTGGTCTGTGTCGACTACTACCGCAGGTTAGGCTGTCCGAATGTCTATTATTTGCCGCTCGGAGCAGATCCGGCAGCGTTCAGACCGCGCAATCCGCTGAGGTCGCAGCGCCATGATATTTGCTTTATCGGTTCGGCTTATTGGCGGCGCGTCGAGTTTTTTAATGAGGTTACGAAATTTCTTGCCACGAAGGATACACATATCTCAGGTATCTGGTGGGAGCGGCTGAAAGACTTCCAGCTCATGAAGAACAAGATTGAGCTTGGCCGATGGATGGGACCCGAGGAAACCGCGAACATGTACAACGGCGCCAAAATCGTCATTAACATGCACCGTGCCCACGATGACGAAACCTTCAACAATAATAGTGCAGGCATCGGCGCAGTTTCACCGAACCCGCGGACGTTTGAAATTTCGGCCTGCGCAGCACTGCAGCTGACAGATGTTCGCAGTGATCTCGTATCCTTTTACACCCCGGATGTGGACATTGTGACCTACGCTTCGCCGCAAGAGATGATAGACAAAATTCACTATTATCTCGCGCACGAAGAAGAACGAAAGGCGATCGCCATGCGCGGGATGTACCGAACGATGCGGGAACATACGTATGGCAAAAGGATCGAGAGACTGCTTGCGATATTGTTTCCCGGTTAAAAGGGGTACAGCTGTCCATCACAGTGAGCAGCGGAGTTAGAATTGGCCGTATTTGTGCGTTTGGAAAGGTTCAAATGTCGTGCCGCGCAAGTAGCCTTCTCAATATATTGTACAACTAGGGTTTTGATAGCTGCGAAGAAACAGGCGGAGGGGAGTCAACCAATTGAAGCTTAGCAAACCAAAAATGCTAGTATTCTCGCATATTTGCAGCCCTCAATATGTGACCGGCGCTGAGAAACTGCTGCTGTTTATGGTCAGGGAGCTGTTGCCCTCCTTCGCCTGCACGCTCGTCGTTCCCAATGAGGGCATTATTGCCGTAAATGCTCGCAAGCTGGGAATTACGGTCATCGTGCATCAAATTCCGCTGGTCGTGCCTCTGTATCTAGGACTCTCTCATATGACCGATGAGATAGGCGCTCACCAGCAGGACCCGCTGTGGCTGCAGTTGATCCAGCTCATCCACTATGAGCGGCCGAGCATCATCATCGCCAACACCTGCGTACATCCGATGCCTGCGATTGCCGGCAAGATGCTCGGCATTCCTGTCGTCTGGACCGTCATGGAAGCCATTCGTGAAACGCCTCATACGGCGCTCGCGGCTTCCATTATCGAGCAGTATTCCGACTACATCGTCGGCATCTCGGAGACGACTCTCGCACCGCTCCGCACCCCGGGGATGATTCCCAAATCGACGCTGATTCCGCCATCTTGGCAGCAGAGCGAGCTGAATCCGGAGAGCTGGCAGCAGCATCGTATCAACCGGCGAGGTCAGTTGGCGATACCCGATGATCGGCGGCTGGTGGGGTACATTTCATCGTCCATCTTCGAGGCGAAGGGACTAGAGCATTTCATGCAAATGGCCGTCAACACGGCCGAGCAGCATCCGCATGCCATGTATCTCATTGTAGGGAACCCCGTGGATCAAGGCTATTTTGACAAATGTATCGGGATTGCCAGAGACCGCGGACTGATGGAGCGATTTCGCTGGGTTCGGTTCGAGGAGCAGGTGGAGACGGTTTACCCGGCCATGGATGTGCTCGTTGTTCCCAGTTTAACGGTGGAAGGGTTCGGCATGACGGCGCTCGAGGGCATGGTGTTCGGGAAACCGGTCGTCGTGTACGGCTCCGGCGGACTCTCTGAAATAGGCCGAGCTACCGGAAATGAAGCCTATGTTGTGCCGATGGGGGATACCGAAGGGCTGACACACCGTGTGTCATCCCTGCTCGCAGATGAGGTTGCACTTCAAACGATCGGGGCTCGCAATGCACAGAAGGCTCATGAAGTGTATGGGATTAGCGCTTATCGTGATCGACTAAGCAGGTTCATTGCTACGCTCGCCGTTCACGGATACTACCCGCCAACTGTGCTCAAGGGCAGCACGCCAACGATCTACAAGTTTGATAATGGCGTTCTCAGACCTTTTCGATCGAAACGCTCCTTCTATCGAGCAGGACATCGGATGGAAGAGATTCGCGAGGTACCGGATGTTTACATTGCCGCATGGCCGAAAGGCGCGCCGATTGGCACGGCGTACAGAAGTAGAAGAAAGAGTCGCAAACGGCTGACAGGCCGGATAGGGAAAACCGGGCGCCGCCGCAACGGCGTTCGAAAGCAAGGCAGCTTGAAGCGCCGAAGGCAGCCGGGGCGCCAGAGAAATCGGGCAAGAGGCGCTAAGAAGAAACGATAGCAGCTCACCCGTAAGTTGAACGACGAAGGAGGGACGTTTCATGCGCGTTGTAACGATTTTGGGCACGCGCCCGGAAATTATACGACTGAGTCTTATCATTCAGAAGCTGGATGCGCTGGCCGAGAAGCATGTGCTCGTGCATACAAGACAGAACTTTTCGCCGTCGCTCAGCGATGTGTTCTTTAAGGAGATGGGGCTAAGGCAGCCGGATTATCTGTTCACGGAGACAAGGCAGACGCTCGGCGGGCAATTGTCCGTCATGTTTGCAGAGGTGGAACGAATTCTGGTTGCCCATGAGCCGGATGTAGTTCTGCTGCTTGGCGATACGAACAGTGCACTCTGCGCCATCATCGCGGAACGGATGGGCATTCCGGTTGTGCACATGGAAGCGGGCAATCGCTGCTACGATCTATCGGTGCCGGAGGAGAAGAATCGCCGGATCATCGATGCCATTGCAAGTATTAACATGCCGTATACGTCATACAGCAAGAACAACTTGCTGCGTGAAGGGTTCCCAAGCAATCGAATCGTGCTGACAGGCAATCCCATCCATGAAGTAATTGAACATTACAAGCCGCAGATTGATGCCAGCGATGTGCTGGAACGCTTCGGTCTGCAGCCTGGCAGTTACGTGCTCGTGACAGCGCACCGCGCGGAGAACGTCGATGTGCCGGAACGGTTGACCGGCATACTGGAGGGGCTTAATCGCGTAGCGGCGCGCTTTGACAAGCGAGTCATCTGCAGTGTTCATCCGCGGACGAGATCGCGGATCGACAGCGGTTCGGTGAGCGTGGAGATGGATGATCGGGTAGTTTTCTATGAGCCGCTGGGATTCTTCGACTTTGTTCGGCTGGAGCAGCATGCGTTTTGCGCCATCACGGACAGCGGCACCGTGCAGGAAGAATGCTGCCTGTTCGGAGTTCCAACCGTAACCATTCGGCAGACGACCGAGCGTCCGGAAACGATTGATTGCGGCAGCAACGTCGTATGCGGCTTGAAGGCAGAACGAATCGAGGAGGCTGCGGTCATCATGACTTCGCTGCCTGCAGCTTGGGAGTGTCCGGACGGATATTTGGCAAAAGATGTGTCGGATAAAGTGGTTAAATTTGTGCTTGGAGGGAAATGGAATGTTTACTAATCAGCGCATACTGGTCACCGGGGGAACAGGGTCCTGGGGCTACGAACTGATCCGCCAGCTGCTGCCTCAGCAGCCCAAACAAATTATTGTGTTTTCCCGTAACGAGTCCAGCCAGGTGGCGATGAGCCGCACGTTTGAAGATCCGCGTCTGTCCTTCTGTATCGGAGATATTCGCGATAAAGAAGCATTGATGCGTGCTTGCGAGCGTGTCGATTACGTGTTTCATTTGGCAGCGCTGAAGCATGTGCCCGTTTGTGAGGATCAGCCGTATGAGGCGCTCAAAACGAACGTCATCGGAACGCAAAATGTCATCGAAGCCGCCATCGCAAACGGGGTCAAACGAGTGGTCTACATCTCCACCGACAAGGCGGCGAACCCGTCGAATTTCTATGGCATGACCAAAGCCATTGGCGAGAAGCTGATCGTGTACGCGAATTTGCTGCATTCCAATACGACATTTGTCTGCGTACGCGGCGGAAATGTACTTGGCACGAACGGAAGCGTTGTGCATCTGTTTATGAATCAGATCAGAGATAAGGGGCAAGTGCGGATAACGGATATGAACATGACGCGTTTCTTCCTGACCTTGCAGGATGCAATTACGTTATTGTTCAAAGCATCGGAGGAAAGCATTGGCGGGGAAATCTTCGTAATGACGATGCCAACCTGCCGGATCGTGGACTTGGCTGCTGTGTTGATCGAGGATTTGGGCATTCCTGCGACAATGGTGACAACAGGGATCCGCCCAGGGGAGAAAATACATGAGATTCTGCTGACAGACCACGAAAGCACGACTACGGTTGTGTACGATGAAGAGTATTTGGTCATTCTGCCAACCCTTGATATTCCGGGGCTTCGTCAGCATTACAGCAGCTATCCAAGCGTTGATTTCGAGAGCTACAGTTCCAGTCAGTCGCTGCTGACGAAGGAAGAAATTCGTTCGATGCTGAACCGGGGCGGGTTTCTGTCATGAAGCTGCTCATTATCGGAGGAAGCGGCATGGCAGGTCATGTTCTGATCCGGTATTTTGAACAGCTGCATCCCGAAATGGATGTTGTGTACACGACGCGATCGTCAGAGGAGGGAGCTAACGGGCTTCACCTGGATGCTCTGGACCATGAGTCTGTAGCTGTACTTGTGCGTGCAGTACAGCCGGATATTATCGTCAATGCGGTGGGCGTGCTGAATCAGGAGGCGGAGCAGCACCCGCTGGCCGCTTATCAGGTGAATGGGTTACTGCCTCACTGGCTGCGGCATCTGGCGGATCATTTAGACACGCCGGCTCGCGTCATTCATATCAGCTCGGACTGCGTATTCAGCGGGATGAAAGGGACGTATACGGAGCAGGATGTGCCAGATGGCACCTCCGTATACGCGAGGTCCAAGGCGCTTGGAGAAGCGCCGGGATCCCGCCATCTCACGATTCGCACTTCCATTATCGGTCCTGAAATCCGGCCGCAGGGGATCGGACTGCTTAAATGGTTTCTGGAGCAAAAGGGAACCGTCAACGGCTATGCGAGAGTGTGGTGGAACGGGGTCACCACGCTTGAGCTGGCCAAAGCGGTGGATTATGCAATTGCGAATCCGACGATTGGAGGATTGGTCCATTTGACAGCTGCCGAAACGGTAAGCAAGCTTACGCTGCTGCACTTGTTTCAATCCGCTTTCCAGGTGAGCGGCGTTAAGATCATATCGGATGACCGGCTTTATTTGGATCGGACGCTTGTTTCCTCGCGCAGCGATTGGGGTTATCTTGCACCAGGCTATGTACCGATGCTGGAGGAGCTTGCGAACTGGATGAATGAAGGTTGAGCCGCCCGCGCCTGCTAGTAACAGGGGCCGGCGGCTTCTGCGGCGAGCATGCCTGCCGGTACTTTAGCAGCGCAGGCTGGGAGGTGACGGCGGTCGTTCGCCGTCTGCCGCAGCAAGATGCGGAAGAATGGACGTGGCTGAACGCCGTTCATGCGGTTGTGACCTGCGATCTGGCTGCGCAGTCCGAGGTGCTGGCGGTGATAGAGCGCGCCAAGCCGGAATATGTGCTGCATTTGGCAGGTGCCAATGCAGTTGGCGCTTCATGGAATGATCCTGCAGCCGTGCTGCAGAGTAATGTGATGGGAACCGTGCACGTGCTGGAAGGCGTGCGGAGGGTAGGGACTCCTTGCCGGATCGTAGTAGCCGGCTCGATGCTGCGTTTTCCGCTCGTTGCAGCTGATCACGGAGGTGCAGAACGGCCGCAGCCGCAGCATCCCTACAGCTTGAGCAAGACGATGCAGGTGCTGATTGCGCAGAGCTGGACGTCGCTCTACGGCATGGAGGTCGTGATCGCCGAGCCGTCGAATCTGATCGGCCCCGGCCGATCCGGCGGCTTGTGCGCGCTGCTTGCGCGCTACGCTGCCAAGGCGGAGCTAGCAGCAGCGAGCGGTGCTGCTCCGCCGGCGCCGTTCCGGCTGTCCTCGCGCAGCGAGCAGCGCGATTTGCTTGATGTGCGCGATGCGATTCGCGCCTATGAACTGCTGCTGCGCGCCGGAGAGAGCGGCCGCATCTACCCGGTCGCCTCCGGCGTGATGCGCACGCTCGGCGAGATCGCAGATGCGTTCGACGCGCTGGCGCAGCATCCGCTGCAGTGGGAGGTTGGCGAGTCGCAAGCCGCCTCGCCTGCACCGGTGAATTGCGAAGGCGTCATCGCCCTTGGCTGGACGCCGTTAATAACGCTTGAGCAGTCGCTGCGTGAAACGTTGGAAGCGGCGCGACTGCGCTGAAGCTGAAGTATGACAACAGAGAAGAAGCAGCAGGAGGCAGGTAGGATGGGAAACCCGAGGGTGAGTATCGTCATCCCCTTTTATAACGACCCCTATGTGACGGAAGCCATCGAGAGTGCGCTCGCGCAAACCTATGACAATATCGAAATTATTGTCGTGGATGACGGCTCAACGAAGCATGCAGAGAAGCTGCGTCCGTATGAGGGACGAATTCATTATGCCGGAAAAGTGAACGGCGGCACAGCAAGCGCGCTGAACGCGGGGTTCCGCCTAGCCAGCGGCAAGTATGTAGCATGGCTCAGCTCCGATGATCGCTTCTATCCAAACAAAATCAAACGCCAAGTCGAGGCGATGGAAGAGCAGGAAGCGCTCATCAGCCATACCGGCTTCGACATCATCGACGGCCGCGGCAAAATGACGGAGCTCGACCTCATTCCGCCCGGCTACGAGAACGGCGCGTTCTATCGCGCGCTTCAAACGAGCAACCCAATTAACGGCTGCACGGTCATGATGAGCAAAGCGCTCTATCGGATTACCGGCCCGTTCCATGAGGGGCTGAAGTATACGCATGATCTCGATTACTGGTACCGCGTGCTGCTGACCGGCATTCCGTTTCTGCTCATCCCCGAACCGCTCAGCGCGTATCGCCGCCACGAGGAAATGGGGACTGTCCGCCACCGAGACGCGATTGCCATTGAGGTGAAGTCAACGTTCGCCCAATACGAGAAACGTTGGCGCGCCTATATTACGCAGCTCGGCTTCGGCCCTCCTCGAACCGTGAAGACGCCGGCTTCGGTCAATCGCACAAGGACGAATCAGAAGCGCAAGTCGGCTCGCGGCTAGAGCGTACCGCCAAAGGACATTGGCAGATCCACAAATTTAATGAAACTAAACTGCCGTGATTGCCGTGATCCGCACTCGTTATAACTCAGCCGCCGCTGAATGATTCCGCAGCAGATTGCTTTTCACTCTAACGAACCCCAGAGGTCTTATTTGAGCGAAATAAGACGATTTGAAAATCTAACGAACCCTACAGGACTTATTTCATGTTTTCATGCTCTTTTTCGTTCCAATTACCCTCAATAGCGCCTCTATGGTTCGTTAGAATAAATTTCGGGTTATTTTCCGGTAAATAAGGGCTCTACGGTTCGTTAGCGTGTTTAACGGGCTAGTCGCTCAAGCTCGGCGTCAAGAAAATGCTGCACGAATCGCAACATTTTCTAGTGGAATCGATCCCAACCGAGCAAATGTTGTCGTAAATGCAACGTTTGCTTACCAAACAGGGCTTTACCACTCCTTGCGGGGAGAAATGTTGCACACCGCGCAACATTTCTCCTAGAATGAGGGCCAAAACCAACAAATGTTGTATATTTAGCAGCATTCTCTTCAGCAGCGCAAAAACAGAGGCAGTGACGAGGTTATAGTGACTTCGCCGCTGTTTTTTTGTTGGCGGTCTTTGTTTCTCTAGCCAGTTGCTTCGGCGTGTTTTTGATTTATCGCAAGAGTAAAGCTAGATTCTGGTGTCTGTCTATGGCTCATGTTGGTGTGCCCGTGTGGCTCCTACAGCATGTAGGTCATGCAGGCTCGACCGTTGTGAGGGTTTCGAGTTAATTCCTAGCCAACAAGTGGTATAATCACCTAAGACGGACGGAAGCAGAAGGGGCATTGTCATGAGCGTAATACGATTGGAAGATGTAACGAAGAAATACGAAGAGACGCTGATCTTTCGCAATATTTATTTTAAAGTGACGCAAGGCGAACGAATCGGCCTGATTGGGCGCAATGGTGCCGGGAAGTCGACGGTATTCAAGCTCATTATGGGGCAAGAAGAGCCTACATCCGGGAATGTGGAAATAGCGCCGCAGGTTAGAATCGGGTACTTCTCGCAATTTTCCGAAATGCACGGCAGCTTGTCTGTGCAGCAGGAACTGGAGAACTGCTTCGAGCAAGTTGCGCTGATCGAGCGTGAGCTGCAGGAGGTAGGCGAAAAGCTGGGTTTTGTCACCGATGACGGCGAAATGGAGCGGCTGCTTGCCAGACAGGCGGAGCTGTTCGAGCAAATGGAGCATCTGGATGGCTGGAACGTGTCCGTTGAAATCAACACGGTGCTGACGAAGCTTGGATTTAATGACAGATCGCGTCATCAGCCGGTTGATGAGCTGTCCGGAGGCTGGCGAAACCGTGCGGCACTGGCCAAAATGCTGATCGAGCTGCCTGACGTTGTTCTGCTCGACGAGCCGACGAATTACTTGGATATGGAAGGGATCGCGTGGCTGGAGCAGTGGCTGTACCGCTTCAAAGGCGCGATGATTCTCGTATCGCATGACAGGCAATTTATCGATAAAGTGGTGACGCGTACGATTGAGATTGAAAACTATCATTTTCAGGAATACGAAGGCAACTACACCGATTACATCCGCAAGAAGAAGATGCGCAAGAAGGAGCTCGACCGCCAGTTCGAGTGGGAGGAAGAACTGCTCCTTATGGAATCCGAAGCAATCGACAGCCGTGCAAGCCGCAAATCGTCCAAGGATCGCCTCTCCCGTCAGTTGGCGGATAATAAGAAGCGAATCGAACCGCATCCGGTTAACGTGCTGATTACGGATATCTATGAGAAGCTGCGTTTTCCGGACAAGCTGTGCGAAGTGAAGAATATCAGTCAATCCTATGAGGGACGGCAGATTTTCGAGCAGGTCAGCTTCGATATTCAGAAGGAAGATCGGCTGGTCATCGTTGGCCCTAACGGAAGCGGGAAGTCGACGATGATTAAGGTGCTCACAGGTCAGGAGAAGCCTGAATCCGGGGAGGTAACCTGGGAGAAGGGCGTCAGCTACGCGTACTTCAACCGCATGTGGGAGGAGCTTGATCCGAAGGATACGGTTAGCCATGCCGTGAACACCTATGGTTTGGGCTTGGATGCACCGCGCAAGAAAGTAAACAAATTCCTCTCTATGCTGCAGTTTTCGGAGATGGATTTAAGCAAGTTCATTGGCAATTTATCCGGTGGACAGAAAGCCCGTGTTGCGCTGGCCAAATGTCTGCTCTCGGGAGCAGCCGTCATTATCTTGGATGAGCCGACGAACCATCTGGACCTGACGAGCATTCAGGTTATGGAGCAGGCGTTGATCCATTTCCCGGGGGCTGTCATAACCGTCAGCCATGACCGGTTCTTTATCGATAAGATCGGCACGAAAATGCTGACCTTCGACCCGGCAGCGGGAATAAGCATACAGAATCTTTAGTCATAGGGAGGCCGGACACTCGATGAAGTGCTTCCGGCCTTCCTATTTAGAGGGAGCGTATCGCAATGAAATTATCCATCTCAACAGAGTCGAGTGCAGTTGACAAAAGCTATGTTAGATGCCAAATGGCCGCGTTTAATCAGAAGCATTTTCCACAGGACCGACGGTCACATTTATGGCGGCTTAGTCGGTGAGATATGCTGGAATTGGCTGGAGGTCCACTACCTGTATGTAGATGAGAAGCTGCGACATGGCGGCTACGGGACGAAGCTGCTTGCCAGGGAGAAGAAGTGCGATTTCAGCAAACTGGATACATTAAGCTTCCAAGCGCTGGACTTCTACAAGAAACAGGGGTATGAAACTTATGGAGTAATACCGAATGCAGGCGGCTTTGAACATTATTATTTGAAGAAGGACCTTATCTCAATAAACCAGGTGTCCCCTTAGGAGGTATCCGGTTTTGCGTTTGCTAGGATCTCTATGACGCTACTGGTAACTCGGTGGTAGGTTGTCTAGGAAGATGTCTTAGAGGAAGTTAATATTTTGCTAATAACATGTCTGAATTTTACTTAGTTCACTATGGTACCTTTAGGATGTTGGACTTTGATAGGCCTGATTTCCTCTCGCAGTTTCATGAAAGCGCTTCAGTTTCGAAGTCAACGACATCCAGATTCATCTTACCTAATCCTAATCCGTTCGTGATGGAGGTGGTGCAGAGAAATGTGATCGGCTTTGCAATGAAACGTGGGGTAGTGAAAACATGTGAAAAGGAGAGATGCAGCGATGTTCAGAAGAAAGTGGAAGCAAGGTATCTATGGTGCCATGGCATTTACGCTCATTGCCAGCGGTTTGCTCGTGAATGAAGGGAAATCCGAAGCGGCACCGATTCCCGAAACGGTAACGTACAGCGCATTTTCCTCCTTCGGTACATCGCAAGGCGTGGGCAATTGGTTCAATATGAAGAAGACAGGAAGCACGTATTCGTATCTCAGTGTCTATGATGCTATTGCACCGGCTAAGTGGAAAGAAACCTCCGGTTATCCGTACGTGAGGGACTCCTTCTTCCATCCGGAGACAACCTATGATGCGGTGAAGAAATGGGTTGCGCCGCAGGCAGGCAATGTCGACATTACGGGCAATGTGCTCAAGGTCAATGCCAGCAGTAACGGCGTTGTGGCGAAGATTTTCAAAAATACGACGCAGCTCTGGAGCGCTACTGTGACGCCGTCAGCCGATGTCACGCCAAGCGGGGTATCGAACATTCACGTGGAGGCTGGGGATGCGCTGTATTTTGTCATCAATGCGAATGGCAATATGAACTTTGATGAAACGAATTGGTCGCCGGTCGTGACGATGACCACGGCAATCAAGATCGAAGCGGAGAGCTACAACGCGATGTCCGGCGTTACACCGGCGACGACCCCGGATACAGGCGGCGGCCAGCAAGTAGGCAGCTTCGATACGAATGATTATATGGTGTACAACAACGTGAATTTAAGCGGCGGCTATAAGACGCTTGAAGCTCGCGTTGCGGCAACGGCTACAGGCGGCAAATTCGAGGTTCGGCTCGACAGCCTGACTGGACCGGTAATTAACACGTTTACAGTGGCCAACACGGATAGCTGGAATACGTTCGAGACACAAACTTGGCCGATCACGGGCACTGCTACAGGCACGCACAATCTCTATGTGAAAGGAATATTGGGTTCCGGTATCGCGAATATCAACTGGATCCGGCTGACGAACAACAATTCGCGCGGCGCAACGATGCCATTCACAACCTACGAAGCGGAAAATGGTACACTTGGCGGCGGAGCGACTACGAATAATGATACGGCGATGAAGAAAGAAGCGGCTTCCGGCAAAAGCTATGTGCACCTCGACGCTACAGGCGAGTCTGTACAGTGGACGAATGTTCGCGATGCGAACCGGATGATTCTGCGATACAGCATTCCTCAGAATACGAGCGGGACACTGGCACTCTATGTCAACGGCGTGAAGCGACAAGACTTATCGCTCACCTCTACGTTCAATTATGATACAGCGCCGGGGAACTCGTATGTACGCAGCTTTGATGATAAGGATTTTGCAGTCGATATCAATGCAGGAGATACAATTAAGCTGCAAAAGGATTCCGGAAACGGACTCGCTTGGTACGGGATCGATCTGATTGATCTGGAGACGGCGGCGGCACCGATTGCGATGCCGGCGAACTATATCTCGGTCAAATCGGCGCCATACAATGCGGTTGGCAATGGAATCGCCGATGATACAGCAGCCATTCAAAGTGCGGTTAACGCCGCGGCTTCGGCCGGCAAGAACGTCTGGTTCCCTCCAGGGACGTACAACCAAAGCGATAAAATCGCTGTTCCTTCAGGCGTAAGCGTGAAAGGCGCAGGCATCTGGTATTCCCATTTGCACAGCACGATTACGAATGGAATTTGGGGCGGCGAAGTAGGATTCACGCTGAATAATAACACGACGATCTCAGATCTTCGCATTAGCAGCGTGGATACGCAGCGGGATGCGCATTATGGCATCATCGTGCTTACGAATCCCGGCACGGGCTCCAACAATGTGCTGCAGAATCTATGGGCAGAGCATATGGGCTGCTTGGAAGGCTGGACGGATTGGTCGAACTCGACCATTCAGAATGTGCGGCTGTACAATACGTACTTCGACGGCATTCATTGGGGAGATGACGGGAACTCCGGCAACCTGGCGCAGAATAACTTCATGCGTGGACTAGGCGATGATGGCGTCGCGCAGGTGAATCTGATGAACTTCCCGGGCGTCGCGCAGAATAACGTGGGGCAGTTCAACACGATTATCGCCAGCTACTGGGGACGCGGCATGTCCGATGTTGGCGGCAACAGCTTGATCTTCCGCGATAACTACATCGACAGCACCTTCAACGCGGGCATGATTGTCACGACGGAGCCGGTTGAGCCGACGAAACCTTCGTATACGATCAGCGGCCTCAAATTCCAACGGAACACGATTAACAAAGCGGGTCATACCGGTCACAACCATGCGGGCATTCAGTTCTGGCTCTATGTGAATCCGATGCTCAATGTGCGAATCGAGCTCAACACCATTACAAACGGCGAGACGGAAGGCATTCATATCGACAACACGACTTACGGAGACAGCGGCGGTCGGACGCAGTTCAACTTTAACGTTGCCTCCGGCAATGCGCTGCCGAACTATACGAACGCGAATCCGTTAGTAGTGCCGGTGTTGAACGGGAATACAGGGTTCTAGAAATCTGAAGCTATTGCAGCGATAGGTAACATAAAGAAGAGGCTGTCTCAAAAGGGGGCTTCAGATAGGTGTTCAAGCCCTCAGAGGCAATTTTCAGATGAAAAAATGGCGTCATAGGTCTCCTACCTGTGGCGCCATTTCTCGTCTTCGGTCAACTGCGGCTTTCTTCAGCAAATTATGGGGCAAGCGAAAGCCACCTGACCTCTAAGCTTACTTTTTGCAAGCCTCGAAGCAGGAACCTTCGAAATCCTCGGTTGTTTTTGATTTGCCAAATAGGCTTTCCGGTTCATACATGCGCCGAACGGACAGTGCGTAGCCTCCTTCACTTTTCAATCGCTCTCTTGCGACCTGTTTATGGCGCTGATACTCCATACTTATAACTTGGCGAGGGGGCTGCTATGTGACCGGTCGCCACCGGTAACGCAGGATTAGATTTTGTCGCTAACGAATCGTAGGGGGCTTATTTGCTACAAAAAACCCGGTTTGAAATTCTAACGAATCCTACAGGCCTTATTGGCTCCAAAACCCGTGCATTTCTGCTTAATTCCGCTAAATAAGGCCTCTGTGGTTCGTTAGAATTTTAGAGGTGCTCAATTCTCCAAAATCAGACCTCCACGATTCGTTAGAGCGGCGAAGGTTGGAGAGAAGCCTTAACCTATTCATTCAGGGGAAAACAGGAACAACAGCGATCGGAAGAACATTCGACTGCGCAATGAATGCGGCAAAACCAATTCCTATTAAGAGAAAAAGGGACTATCCCTTCGTCATCATCGATGACTTTTGGGACAGCCCCTTTCCTTTGCCTTTCATTACCCGAAATAAGCGGAAGCGTTCAAGTTCTCCGGACCGACGCGGGCGATTCCTTCCGAGCGGGCGATTGCGAATAACGTGTAGGGCTGAAGCCCCGATGCAGGCGCAGGGATATTATAATCGGATGCAGAGAATCCAACCGTGTGTATGCCGGAATCGAATAAATGCTGCGATTTGTAGATAAGCGAATCGTCGATCGTAAGACCTCTTACCATGTAAAGCTCAAGTAGGAAACCTTGCGGAAAATCCGTAGGAAGCGCGACGCCCGCCATCCCCGTCAATTGAACCCGGATAATTCCCGGGGTATCGTGTGGAATGTTCAGTCCTACCTGTCCAACGATGACAGGGGCATCGAGCGGGAAACTATCAAACTCCGTGAGAACGACGGGAATATTGCTGGATGTTCGCGCATCGATAAGTTGTCCCATAGCAGCACCTACTCCTTTTCTACCAAGTTATGCAGCATCGCTAGAAATGGAAAGGGACATGTGTCAGCAGGATCGTGAAAAGGATTCATTTTATCGTTTCTCGAATATAGTTGAGATGCTTATGGCGGTGATAGAATAATGAAGCTCAGGAAAGGCGGTAACCAAACCGATGAACGACATTCGTTTCCCGATCGGACAGTTTCAAGCGGCGCCGATGACTACACATGAAGAACGAGCAGCCCTCATGAAGGAGATTCCCAGCATTACCGTGGCGTTGAGGAAGCTGGTTCGCAGCCTCGGTTCGGAGCAGCTAGACACTCCTTATCGCGATGGCGGCTGGTCTGCCAGACAGATCGTACATCATCTGGCCGACAATGATATGAATGCGTATTTGCGGTTCAAGCGGGCATTGACGGAGGAAGAGCCGCTCGGGGCAACATACCGGGAGGATTTATGGGCAGAACTGCATGATTATAGAGAGGTTCCGATCGAGGATGCATTAGACTTGCTAGAGATCCTTCATCGGCGGTTTGCGACTTTACTTCAAGGGTTGAACCCGGAGCAATTCAGCAGAAAGCTGCGAACACTGGCGCTTGGCAGTATCACGCTGGATACAGCGCTGCAGCGGTTTGTCTGGCATAATCGCCATCATGCGGCGCAGATCGAATCGCTATGGTATCGCTTGAACTGGAGCGGGTCAGCGGCGATCTGTTTCAATGCTTCCGGCCAGCTCCTCATGGTGCTGCAAGGGAAACCGCATGAGGAGAAAAGATGGTCTGTCCCGTCAGGCGGGCGGGAGGCGGATGAATCCTATGAGGACTGCTGCATTCGCGAGGTTTTCGAGGAAACGGGCTATCGCATTCAATTGGGGGAACAGCTCCTATTGAAACATGACAGAATCGCCTATTTCCACGGAGATATTATCGGCGGCGAGCGCCGTATCCAAGATCCGGACGGGTTGATTTATGATATCGCATGGAAGTCGGCCGACGAGGTGAGGGAGCTGGCGTTATCTTTCGAAGAGGATCGTGAGCTGCTTGTTAAATTAATAGAGGAGCGAAACGGCGTAGGAATCTAGAACTAGCCTTGCACCATCTTTCCAATAGGTAGATAGAGGGGGGAGCATCGTAAGCGGCCGGGATATTTTGTTGCCGCTTTCATTCGTGTAAGGTATGCTGGGAGTGGATTGAATGCTATCACGTGAGGGTGGAATCTTATGCCATTTTGGCAATCCGTTCGGTTCAAGATCGTATTCGGCTTTCTCCTCATGACTGCACCTATGGTGCTCTTCCTAGTCTACAATAATATCTATGCGACTAAAGTCGTGCGTGAGCAAATCTCGCTGCACTATAATAATTTGATGGAGCAGCAGGTGCAAAATAACGACGCGATCCTGCAGGAAACGATGCGTTATTTGTACCGGATGCAGGGCGACCCGAACATTCAATCGCTGCAGCAGCTGTCGCTGGCCGAAGATGACTCGGATTATACGATGGTGAAGATGGAGCTGACCAGACGGTTCCTGCTCGATACCGGCTACTACAATAAAGTGGATACCTTCTTCGTCTATTCCCGCAAGGACGACGATATGTTTTTTGCTACGCAATACAGCTTCCACTTCGCGGAAGTGCAGTCCGCCCTGCAGGACTATACCACGAAACTAGCCTCCAAAGCTTTACCGGAAGAGACGCAGCGCTGGGAGCGTTTCTCCATTCCGAACGACACCAATTATCTCATCAAAACCGTCGATCTGGGCTCAGGCGTCTATATTGGCGCACTCGTACAGGTCGATCGATTAAATGAGGTCTTAAGCAAATTTGACGTTGGACCCGATGGCGCTGCGTTCGTCGTGGATCCGGCGGGCAATCCGTTAACGAACTCCCCTTTGCCTGTCGTACAGGAATCCATCGTGCAGATGGATATTGTGGAGATGACCAAGCAGAACAGAACGACTTGGAACCAGAATCATTTTCTCGTTATCACACAGCCTTCCGCCATTTCGGATATCCACTATATGATCGTGATTCCGGAAACTTATATTTTGAAGAACCTTCCTTATTTCCAAAAGATGCTCTACATCTGGATTCCGCTCACGGTAGCCATTGTCTTATCCTTCTATTTGCTATTCCTCCAGCGTGTGATGTTTAAGCCGCTGGTTGCACTCGTACGCGGCATGCGCAAGCTGGGCCAGGGCCAGTTCAACGTAAGGATGCCGGTGAACACGGATAACAGTGAATTTGCGTTCATGTCAGGGACGTTCAACCAAATGGCTGAGCAAATCGAGAAGCTGAAGATCGACGTTTACGAGGAGCAGATACGTGTCCAGAAGGCGGAGTACAAGCATCTGCAGATCCAGATCAATCCTCATTTCTATATGAACAGTTTGAATATTATTTATAATTTGGCCGCCTTGAAGGACTACAAGCTGGTTCAGAAAATGAGCCTGCACCTAGCGGATTACTTCCGCTTCGTGATGCTAGGCCATCGCGCCGTAGTTTCGCTCGAGGATGAAATTCGGCATATCGAGCATTATCTGGAAATCCAGAAAATCCGGTATGTGGCGAAGCTGGAGTATGAAATCCAAATGATGCCCGAGCATGCACCGGTGCCGATTGCTCCTTTATTGCTGCAGCCTTTCGTCGAGAACTCGGTCATTCATGGTTTTAATAAAAAAGTTCAGGATGGGCTGCCTTTCCGCATTGGCATTTACTCGGAACAGGATGAGGAGGACGCGGGCAGGTTCATTAAGCTGACGGTCATCGACAATGGTCCGGGATTCCCCGAGTCGATTCTGGAGGGGCTGCAAACCGGTGTGGAACTTGAAGGAGCCGGCGAGTATCACTTAGGCATCTGGAACATTCTGCGTCGATTCCGCATGTTATACGGCAATGATGGCGGCATCACATTCATGAACGGAAAGCTGGGAGGGGCCATCGTGCAGATGCGTCTTCCCATAGAGAGACCAAATACGTTCGAAGGCCATGAATAACGGTCAGACATACGATGGAGGGCGATAATAGTGGTGAGCATGCTCGTTGTAGATGATGAGATCTATGCACTGAAAGGAATCGCGCAAGGTATCGATTGGAGTGACTTACCCGTTCAGTCCATCTGGGAGGCCGAAGATGTGACGCAATCGATCCGAGTGCTGGAGGAGCATCCCGTGGATTTGGTGATATCCGATATCGAAATGCCCGGTATGAATGGACTTGAGCTTCTCCGCTGGATTCGAGACAACAAGCCGCAGACGCTGACGATATTCCTCACGGGGCATGCGAGGTTCGATTATGCGCAGGAGGCGATGCATAACGGCTGCTTTGACTACATTCTGAAGCCGGTCGATCACGATGATCTGAAGGCGATTGTGAAACGCGCGATCACGGAGATCGGGATGCGAAGGGAACGGCTGCAAATCGAAGAGTTGGTGGATGCGAACCGCAGACAATGGACGAGCCAGCTTCCGATATTGATAGAGCGTTTCTGGCAAGAGCTGCTGGCTGGTCGAGTGAGGCTCTCCCCGGAACGACTAGATCGCCAATTGGAGTCCTATCAAATCCCACTATCTGCGAGCAGCAAGGTTCTTCCGGTTCTGCTTAGTATCGAGCAATGGGATATTGAGCTGGATGCTCATGATGAGAGCATCATGGAGTATGCGCTGCGCAAATCAGCTGCGGAGATCATCCTGGGGAACGGGCCGGGCACGGTGCTGCAGGACCGAAATGAGCTCAATATGGCGCTGCTCTATCTAAATGACAGCGAGATAGCCGATCGAGATAGACTGCTTCGGAGATGTGCCGAGTATGTGCAGGCTTGCCAAACCTATTTTCACTGCCGAGTCTCCTGTTATGTGGGGGAGCCGGCAGCTATTGGCGGATTAGCCGGCGCACTCGAACGATTGCTGCAATTGGAACGAGCCAATGTATCCGCGCCGCAGTCTGTACAGGATGCGTCAGCACAAGCGGGGTTGGAAGCGGTCGGTACGGATACCGGAATCCCGATTCCTTCTTTTACCGATTGGGGGGCGCTTCTTGATAATGGCGGATATGAACAGCTTATCATCCAATTGGAAGAGACGTTAAGGCGCTGGCAGGCCGAACAAGCCAGTCGTGAAGCACTGGAGCTGTTTCATTATGGTTTCCTAAACATGCTGTATCGCGCAGCTTATCTCAAAGGCTTCTCGATCTATGATGTGTTTACGGTCCAGGAATTGAAGGAGATCCAGGCCGCCCGTAACTCTCTGCAGCTGATGGTTTCGGCTGGAAGAATGGTAACCAAGATGGGACAAGCACTGGCAGAGCGTCCGCGTGATGCATCCGCCGTCATTGCGAAGGTGAAGTCATTCATTCAGGAGCATGTACATACGGAACTGACGCGCGACGATATAGCCGCGCACGTCTATCGTAATCCGGCCTATTTATCACGCCTATTCCGCAAAGAGACAGGGCTCTCCTTGTCGGACTACATGACGGAGCTGCGCATCGAACGAGCGAAGCGATTTCTGGTCGATACGAACGATAAAGTAAGCAACATTGCAGAGGAAGTCGGCTATGTCCATTTTTCTTATTTTGCCAAGCTGTTCAAGAAGATGACCGGATTATCTCCGCAAGATTACCGCAAGAAACATCAAAACCTCCGCTAAACGTCTAGCCCCCGCAATTCTATTCCCCAATGTCACCAAAGTGCTATGTGCGTCATCTCAGTAGATAGATGGAGTCGGTATCCAGCCTATACAATAAGTGTACAAGAGAAGAAGAAACAGCCGTCGCCGTCTTCCGGAGGCGCGGTAAGTTTCTTCCCATAGACTTACTTTATAGAAATGGAGGGAAAACCTTCTAAATGCTATAAAGTGGACGAAAGGATGGTTATGGGGATGACTCCTTCAACGGAAGCCGCGGAAGTCGTAGCGAAGGCGAAGGCGCCTAAAACACGAACCAAGCAAAATATCGGCTATTGGAAAAGATACGGAGCTTTCTATATTATGATGGCTCCCGCGCTGCTCGTGTTGTTGATGAACAATTACCTTCCGATGATCGGCTCTTTAATCGCTTTTAAGCAAATTGAGTATACGTCAACGAGCTTCATCAAGAGCTTCCTGGAGAGCAAATGGGTCGGCATGGAAAACTTCAATTATCTGTTCAGCACGACCGACGCTTGGACCATCACCCGCAACACGCTGGCCTATAACGCGGTATTTATCGTCTTGAACCTGGTGATCGGAGTTACACTGGCGCTCCTCTTCAATGCTATGCGAAACCGCCGGTTGGCGAAGATCCACCAAACGGCCATGTTCCTGCCTTACTTTCTGTCGATGGTCGTTATCTCTTATCTTGTATACGCTTTCTTAAATCCGGATATCGGAATTCTCAACAAAATCGTGCTCCCTGCGTTTGGGATAGAGCCTGTAGATTGGTATACGGAGTCCAAGTGGTGGCCTTTCATTCTGCCCATCATTAACACCTGGAAAGGGATTGGCTATTACGCAGTCATCTTCCTTGCGGCCATTATTGGGATCGATAACGAGTATTATGAAGCGGCGACGATCGACGGTGCTTCCAAATGGCGTCAGATCTTCAGTATTACGCTCCCGTTGATCAGGCCGGTCATTATCATTCTCACCTTCCTGCAGATTGGACGTATTTTCTACTCGGATTTCGGGTTGTTCTTCCAAGTCACTCGAAATTCAGGCATTCTCTACGACACGACGCTCGTCATTGATACTTACGTGTACCAAGGATTTATCGTGAGCGGGGATATCGGGATGTCTTCTGCGGCCGGCTTGTACCAAGCGGTTGTTGGATTCGTACTGGTGCTGCTATCAAATCTGGTTATTCGTCGGATCAGCAGAGACGATGCCTTGTTCTAAGGGGGAATCATGTGAATGGCAACGACGATTGTGACCAAACGGAAAAAGGGACTTCATGAAATATCAAACCTTTCGAATTTCTTTATCAACGGATTCTTCTGGATTTACACGCTGATATGCGTTCTGCCGCTGCTGCTCGTCATTGCCGTTTCCTTCTCCGATGAGAACTTGGTTCTCGTTAATGGCTATAAGTTCTGGCCGGAGAAGTTCAGTGCATCGGCCTATGATTTTCTGCTGAGCGATTGGCAGAGCATCGTCAGATCGTATGGCACTTCGTTATTCGTTACGGTGGTCGGCACATTGATTGCGATCACGATGATGTCGCTGTTTGCGTATCCGATCTCAAGACCGGATTTCAAGCATCGCAAAGCATTTTCCTTCATCATGTTTTTTACTCTTCTCTTCAATAGCGGACTGGTACCCTTCTATTTACTGTATGCACAAGGGCTCCACATGAGGGATAACATCTGGGCGCTCATGATTCCAATGTTCGTTCAGCCGTTCTTCGTACTCGTGCTGCGTACCTTCTTTACGAACTCGGTTCCACCTGCTCTCCTCGAATCGGCCAAGATTGACGGCTCAGGCGAGTGGCGGATATTTGCTCAAATCGTACTCCCGCTCTCCTTACCCGTATTGGCGACGGTTGGCTTGTTCTGTACGCTGAGCTATTGGAATGATTGGTTCCTAAGCCTGCTGTTCATCAATCATGACACCTTGTACACGATCCAGTTCCGTATGTATCAGGCGCTGCTGGATATCACCTTCTTAAGCGCCAATTCGTCGGCCTACTCGGCCATTCTGGCTCAAAATCCGGACTACCAGCTGCCTACAGAGACAGTGACGATGGCGATGGCGGTGGTCGGAATTGGTCCGATCGTGTTTGCTTATCCGTTCTTCCAGCGGTACTTCATCAAGGGCTTGACCGTTGGAGCGATTAAGGGATAGGCGAGGAGAGAAGGCAGAAATGCAGGTATGCAGCAAGCGGTTCATTTCTTTTGGCTCGTTCCGGTTTAGCCGGTTGAGTATACAGCGCACTTAATCTTATAAGGGAGGCACTACCGCATGTTCAAAGAAAAAAGCAAGCTGGGAAAAAGCATCTCTCTGATTTTAGGCGGAAGCCTTGTTTTATCCGCGTTACCGGTTGCCAGCGCCGCTGGTAGCAGCACGCTGGCTCCTTACAAGCTTACCTTGTATTATCCTGGCTCACCTGCCAAAGATGAGGCTCAGATCGAAGCGAAAATGAGCAGGTATCTGACAGACAAAATCAATGCGACAATTGACCTCATCCCGATCGATTGGGGCCAATGGGACAGCAAGATGAACCTGCTGAAAGCAAGCCGCGAGCCGATGGATGTCATCTTCACGGCACAATGGAACGGCCATGCCAACGATGTGGCGAAGAAAGTGTTCCTTGCGCTCGATGATGCGAAAGGTCCGGCCGGCAATTTGCTAAGCAAATACGGCAAAGACATTACGAAGTCGCTCGACCCGGCATTCCTGGCAGGAGCTAAAGTAAACGGGCATAACTACGGCGTGCCGACTAACAAAGAATTGGCAGCGCAAGGCGGCGTAATCTACCGCAAAGATATTGCAAGCAAGCTCGGCTTGACCGCTCAGCTGAATGCCGTGAAAACGGTCAATGATCTTGCGCCGATTCTGGCAAAGGTGAAAGCGAAAATGCCAAGCATGACGCCGCTGTTCCTGCGTGACGGCGAAACCTTCAACTCCCACTATTTCATTCAGCAGGATTACCTTGGCGATACGACGATTGAAGGTCTGATTCGCAAAGACGGCACGAGCACGAAGGTTATTACACGCTTCGACGATAAGAAGTACATGGATCAGTTGAATGTAACACGCAGCTTCTACAAGAAAGGCTACATCAACAGAGATGCGGCAACGACGCAATTGTCCGGTCAAGATGCTTTGAAGAAGGGCAATGTGTTTATGATCGTGTCCTCCTTGAAGCCGGGCAAAGATGCTGAAATGGCCATAGCCGCGAATTTGGCAGGCAAGCTGCAGCAGATTAACATGACGGAGCGTACGGTTTCGACGGGTGAAACAGCAGGTTCCATGCTGGGGATTTCCACGACTTCGAAGGATCCGGCGCGTGCGATGATGTTCATCAACCTGCTTCACTCCGACAAATACTTAAATAACCTGCTCAACTTCGGTATTCAAGGCGTGCATTATGAGAAAGTATCGGGCGAAATTATTAAACCAGGTCCGGATGCAGCGAACTACAATCCGGGAGCGACTTGGATGTTCGGCAATCAATTCTTGAACTATGTTTGGAATACGGAAGCTCCGGATAAATGGGCACAGTTCAAGAAGTTCAACAAAGGCGCGAAACTGTCGCCGGCGCTTGGATTCACGTTTAATGCCCAGCCGGTCAAATCGCAAGTAGCCGCGCTCGTTACAGTGCGCAGCAAATACATCGCCGGTCTGGAAACAGGCGCAATCGATCCTTCGAAAGCGGCTGAGTTCCAGAAGAAAGAGAAAGCAAACGGGCTCGATAAAGTGCTCAAAGAGAAGCAAAAACAATTGAACGCGTTCCTTGCTTCGAAGTAATCTAGCAGCCGGAGTTGTCGGATTTGCTGGATTTGGAAACCCGCTGGGCCCTCTGCCCGGCGGGTTTTCTTGTTGGACTGGAATTAAGCGGATATGCCGCTTAGAAGTGGCACAACCGCCTAACCCCCGGTAAACGCGCCTTATCGGGGAGCCGTAATCGGATATACCGCTTACAGCCTCCAATCGAGGTCGATTGTTGCACCATAAGCGGATATGCCGCTTATAGCGTCCAAACAAGGCCGATTATTGCACCATAAGCGGATATAGCGCTTAAGAGGTGTAATAACCGTCGCAGCACCAGTAAACACGCCCTTTCGGGGAGCCGTAAGCGAATATGCCGCTTACAGCCTCCAACCGAGGTTGATTGTTGCACCATAAGCGGATATACCGCTTAAGGAATGGAATAACCGCCGCAGCACCAATAAACTTGCTTTTTTGGAGAGCTGAGAGTACGATTCTCGAACTCTCAACATCACATTTGCTCGTTTCCGCGTCTGAGAGTTCGAATATGAAACTCTCAGCCTCCGGCGTGAGCGGATATGGGGGAGTTAGCTAGCTGAGAGTACATTTTTCGAACTTTCAGCATCAATACTGTGCGTTTTCGCGTCTGAGAGTTCGAATATGAAACTCTCAGCTACAGGCGTGGGCGGAATGAGGGAGTTAGTTAGTTGAGAGTACGATTTTTGAACTTTCAGCATCAATACTGCGCGTATTCGCGTCTGAGAGTTCGAATATGAAACTCTCAGCTACAGACGTGGGCGGATATGGGGGAGTTAGTTAGCTGAGAGTCGGATATGTAGACCGCGATCCAAAAAAAGGCCAATGATCGGAAGCAACGCTTCCATTCATTGGCCCTTCGTTTTAATGACCGCTAGGTCGATCCAGCCGAAGCGATGCCGTTGAAGACGGCAGGGCCGATCAGGACGAGATCGAAGAATCCGTCTCTTGCAATAAACAGCGTGTAACGGATTTGTCCGGATAACACATCAGCCGCAGGTGGGAAGTCACCGGCAGTGATGCTGATTGGAAACAAAGCGCTCCAGAAGTGGATATTAAATTGCTCACTCAGAATAGTGACGCCTGTTCCCGGAGTGCCATCGCCGCCTCGTTCGACGAAGAGGGAAACAACGGTTGGTTCCAGTGGGAGCTCCAACGTCGGCTCCACGGATGATGCAAAATCAATAACGGCAGTTCCGGTCAAGGAAACGCGGACATTGTTCGTGTTCAAGGGGACTGCAGCGCCAACTTGTAAGCCGATGTCTCCGATCAAGATCGGCAAATTGTCTAACGGCTCATCTCCGCCAAAGTCGTTACGATGCACGGAAATACGTGTATCCAGAAATTGATTGGGCATATAATCACCTCCATTCAATACTATCATTCTATGAAAATGCAGAAAAAATGGACTAGTCTCTGGCGCATTTATTACGTTCGCAGGTCCTATCTTTCGCGGGAACTGGGAATGCCAGGAAGGGATTCCAAACGATCGTGCAGAAGAAAAGGACTGAAACGATCAACGCGATCAGAAGCGAAAAGGAGAATCACGATGGTTGGAGCGATTTTACTATGGCTGTTTATGATGGCCGTTTTCTTCTTTATCCTGTACTCGGTTATTCAGTCCGCATTGGATTCGTCGAACATGGCGAAGAACATTCAGGAGATTCGAGACTACTTATACGATTCGAATAGAGAAGGTAAAACAAACAGACGCGCGGTTGCCGAACAGCTCCTATCGACTCAGCCGGGCGCACTGCAAGACCTTTACGAGGAATGTCCCGCCTGCGGCGAGAAGGTCATCCAGCATGATCCGGAATGTCCGAGCTGCGGGTTGAGACTGAAGGATTAATCGCTATTCAGCTTCCCGTGAGAGGAGCAACACGACATGAACAAAGTATTGTTAACCGGCTTTGATCCGTTTGGAGGAGAAACGATCAACCCCGCTTGGGAGGTGGTCAGCCATTTTCAGCATAAGGTATTTACCAATCTCGAACTGGAAGTCAGGCAGATCCCGACGGTGTTTGCCAAATCCATAGCAGTACTAAAGCAGGCCATTCTGGAGGTGCAGCCGGATGTAGTCATCTGCGTCGGGCAAGCCGGCGGTCGCAGCGACATCGCCATAGAACGAGTCGCGATCAACTTGAACGATGCCCGCATCCCAGATAATGAGGGAAATCAGCCAATCGATGAGCCAATTGTCGAAAATGGTCCGGTCGCGTACTGGTCCTCTTTGCCGATTAAGACGATTACCAAGCAACTGCGCGATTCCGGCATACCTGCTTCGGTATCCCATACAGCGGGAACGTTTGTATGCAATCATCTCTTCTATGGGCTTCAGCATATGATCGAGACGGAGTTTCCGGCGATAAGAGGCGGCTTCATCCATATCCCTTACCTACCCATCCAAACCGAGCAGAAGCCACAGATGCCGAGCATGAGCCTAGAGGACATGATAAAAGCAGTTGAAATCGCTGTGATTACAAGCGTTCAGCATAATCACGATATCATCGCTCCCGAAGGTCAGCTGCACGGATAGAATGATCAAGATTTCTATGGCAAAATCGAAAAATCGGTCGTTTTTTTATATTGTCCACCTTTGCTCAAAAGCCTAGAATACAGACGAAAGGGGTGAGGCCGCACGATTTGTGTTCTAAGTCGATTAACCACACTCCGGCACTCTGAATTTGGATTGATCAACAGGTTCGGCTTCACGCCTGTCCATCGGCGAAGGCGTTCATTTGCAGTGAGTTTGGCTAAGAGGGATCGGGAAGCGCATTCACGATTTTACGACCTGCTGTGGATGCCGGTAATGAGAGTGGTGGGCATGACAGTGAAGAGCGTGAGCGTAATAGTAAAAAGCATGAAAGAGATGAGCATGACAGCGACTGGGTGCTGTGTCTGAAGAAGCAAGCCTAACAAAGGGGAGAGCGCGTGTTATGGTAAGTCAGGCAAGGGAGATATCCGTGTTGCGGTACGGCTCAACCGATCCGCTGCCGGAGCAGCGGCAGCTGAAAGCAGGTCCGCTGACTGCAGTGCTGGAAGAAGGCGGTCTTCGATATATTCGCTATGGCGGGCAGGAAGTAGTGCGCGGCATCTATGTGGCTGTCCGTGATCAGAACTGGGGCACGATTAAGCCGGTTTTTCGGGAATTTCGAGTAGCGGAGCACAGGAATGGGTTTGAGGTCCGTTTTGTTGCGGAGCATCGGCAGGGCGAGATTGATTTTGAGTGGGAGGGGTCCATCACCGGGTTGGAGGATGGAACCATTCGTTTTACATTCGACGGGGAAGCGCGGTCGGATTTTCTTCGGAACCGGATTGGCTTCTGTATTCTGCATCCTTCCGATCTGGCGGGTTGCAAGGTTGAAGTGGAGACGGAGGAAGGAATGGAGAAGCGGACAATTGCGGGAGTGTTCCCGGAGCGGATTTCGCCGCATCAACCATTCCTTGGCATGACAGCTATCCGACACGAGATAACGCCGAAGCTGGTCGCAGAGCTGAAATTTAGCGGTGATTTGTTCGAGATGGAGGATCAGCGCAACTGGACGGATGCTTCTTACAAAACCTATTGTACGCCGCTCAGCATCCCTTACCCGGTAGCAGTCTCGAGTGGGGAGCGAGTAAAGCAGTCGGTGACACTCAGGTTGATTGGTGAGAGAGCGGACGCGGCAGAGGCTGTGGGTTTGGGTTCCGAAGAGGTTGGCGGAGACGTAGTGGCCACGGCGGAATTATCAGGCGTACAAGAAATTAAAGTGGAATTCCATGACCTTGTGGTTGGGCATGTTCCCGGAATTGGTTTAGGGATGGCGCCGGGCCGTCCGCTTGCGACTTCTGAAATTAATGCCCTTCGTCCGCTTGCCCTGACTTTCCTTCGAGCGGTCATCCGATTGGCTGATGATGGCTGGAAGCAGGAGCTTGCCACTACGGTGGCGGCTGCAACGGCGCTCGGTGCTGGTGTAGAGCTTGAAGTGATTGTCCCTGGGGAATGGAAAGGCGAAACCCAAAGCCAAAGCCCAAGCCCAAGCCCAAGTGAGTGTATGCTTGAGATGCTTGTTCAAGCTATCGCCGAGGTGGAGGCTGCCGTGGATACAGTGTTTGTATTCCCGGATGCCGGCTATGTGAGCCATTACGAGCTATCCTCTATGCTTATGAAGCTGCGCGATTCGGCGAAGCTGTCTTTTCGCGTGGGCGGAGGGACCCGTGCTTACTTTACGGAGCTCAATCGCGCGGGGCTGCCGCTCGCTCCGATGGAAGCGGCGATGTACACCATGAATCCGCAGGTTCACGCTTTCGATATCGCCTCGCTCGCCGAAACGGTTTCCGCGCAGGCGGATACGGTTCGCAGCGCGCGCAGCATCGTACCTGATGTGCCGCTAAGCATTGGCCCAATTACGTTCAAGCCTCGTTTGAATCCGAACACGACTAGTGAGGAAGGAAGGCGAAAGTCCGAAGACCGCGCTAATCATACCGATGCGCGCCAATGGTCATTGTTCGGCGCGGCGTGGACGCTCGGCAGTTTGCGCAGCTTATCGGAAGCCGGAGCTGAGCGTGTCTGCTACCTAGAGACGGCTGGCCCGCTAGGGGTTATGCGTGACGGCGGGGACGAGAAGTATCCGCTCTATCATGTACTAGAGGCTGCGGCTAAGCTGCAAGGCGCGGAGGTACTGGATTGTCGGGTGTCTGACCGATTATGCTGCGATGCGCTCGCTGTAAGAGGTAACGATGGCGCAGTGACGCTGCTCGCAGCGAATTATACAAACGAGACAATACGCGTTCGCGTGAAGTCAGCGGCTTTTCAGCCGGTGGAATTGCTCACGCTGGATGAGCGAGCGTTCCAGCCGCTAGCGCCGGTCGCATTTCCGGCACCGATGGTGCAGGATGACGGCTCATTTGAGCTCGAGCTGCTGCCGTTCGCGCTTGCAGTGTTGCGATAAGGTTGGAAAGTTAACAAGGATGCGAGCCTCGGCCCGCATCCTTGCTTTTGTTATGTGGAGGAACGTTTGGGTACTAATGCGACACAGGTTTTAATTCGAAGTATTCGGAATCCGTACGCCATTTTACCAGCATCTTCGCGGTTGTATTAGGCACTAGCTCCGTTTTCCCCATAGAAGGAATCATCACATAAATCCCCTTCTCCGGTGCTTCGGAGAATATTGCCCCGGAGCCGCCGACAGCATCCCCAAATGAATATTCAGTAGAAAGCTGGCCGGTAGGCTTCGGATCTGGTCCGTTATACACGAGAACTTCTTTCATCTTGAAGTTATCTGCGCCTTTCAGTTTGTAGACGAACAGAACTGCACTCCAGTTATCGGAATGCCCTCTATATTCGTAGACGTATTCAATATTGGCATCGATCAGTTCGGGAAAATCTGTTTTGCTAATGCCTCCATAAATATCTGACGGCTTCGTACAGCCGCTAAGTATAACGATACTGCATAAAATGATGAGTGCGCTCATTAACCATCGTGCGATGTCCCTCACTCCTTTGTTTTCCAGATATAACCATTATACCATCTGCTTATAAGTTGTTGAGTCGATTGGAGTAGGTTAATAAACAATCCGAATTTACAACAAAAGAAGGCCCTTTTGCAATGCTTCCTCACCGGCTTCGTACTACAATGTGAAGTAGAAGGGAGCGATAATAGTGAATCAATTTGTATATGAGGACGAGCGACTAAATGCGATTTCATTTCCGATAGGCGGCATTGGAACAGGCTGCATCGGTCTGGCGGGTAATGGGAGATTGATGGATTGGGAGATTTTGAATCGTCCTAACAAGCGCAGCATGAATGCCCTTAGCCATTTTGCAATCAAAGCAGAGGATGGCGAGCGTGTGCTTGACGCTCGGATTTTACAAGGGGAGCTGCATCCTCCGTATATGGGTGAACCGGTCCGGGGAGGCGCGCTGCATTCGGGTTATGGATTTGGCCCGCATGCTGGGACGCTGGGTGGCATGCCCCATTTTGAGAAAACCGTCTTCAAAGGGACGTTCCCAATGGCTGATATCGAATTTCAAGATGCTGCTTTCCCGGGGCAAGTGCGGATGAGCGCGTTTAATCCGTTCATTCCCTCGAATGAAGACGATTCCAGTCTGCCGGCAGCGTTCTTTACGATTACCGTGACGAATACGACCGAGCAGGCATTAACCTATACGGTCAATCTATCATCGGCCAATATGATGAAAACCTCGCCAAGTTTGCACCGTTATGTGAATGATAACGGCTTGAAACGAATACATATGGCAACGCAAACGGAGCAAAGCGACAATCCGGAGTATGGCGAACTAACAATGGCTACAGATCAAGCGGATGGCAGCTATCAATTGTACTGGTACCGCGGCGGCTGGTGTGATTCGCTGGAGATGTTTTGGCGGGATTTTACTACATTTGGACCTTTCAACAATCGCGAATATGAGCCGGATGCAAAATTCCGCAATCAAGATATGGCTTCACTGGCAGCATCGTTAAACGTTCCTGCAGGCGAGTCGCGCAGTGTGAGGTTCATGCTCGCTTGGAGCAGTCCGTTCATGTACAACCATTGGAATCCCGAAAAAGACGGCAAACGCACCATCTGGAAAAATCACTACGCCGTTCGATTCGAAGATTCTCTCGCCAGCAGTACTTATGCGTTTGCGGAGTGGGATCGACTGGAGCGGGAAACGCGGCTTTTCCGTGATGCGCTGTATGGGTCAACGCTTCCGGCGGCTGTGATGGACGCAGTAGCGGCGAATTTATCGGTGCTGAAGTCGCCAACCTGTCTGCGGCTTGAAGATGGTTCCTTCTATGGGTTTGAGGGCTGCATCGAGGATGTTGGTTGCTGCGAAGGCTCCTGTACGCATGTTTGGAATTACGCTTATGCGCTGCCGTATTTGTTCCCGCAGTTGGAGCGGAGCATGCGCGATCTGGACTTTACATATAATCGCCGCGAAGACGGCCGGATGCAGTTCCGACTGGCGCTGCCGGTGGGCCGCGAACGCTCGAACTTCCACGCCTGCGCTGACGGACAATTCGGCGGGATCATTAAGCTGTACCGCGATTGGCGAATTAGTGGGGATGACGAGTGGCTGAAGGGGCATTGGGATGCGGCAAAATCAATGATATCCTACGCCTGGGCTGAGACTAATGAGGATAAATGGGATGCAAATCAAGATGGCGTACTGGAAGGGCGGCAGCATCACACGCTCGATATGGAGCTGTTCGGTCCAAACTCGTGGCTGAACGGATTCTATCTGGCCGCTTTGAAGGCAGGCGCGGAGATTGCGGATTATCTGGGCGAGCCAGAAACGGCGGAGCTGTACCGCGGACTGTTCGAACGTGGAAAAGCTTATACCGACCGCGAGCTGTTCAACGGAGAATATTATACGCAGTTGGTTCAATTGCAAGATTTGTCACTGCTTACCCGTTATTCGGACGGGAAATCGCTGTTCGGTGATGCAGTAGAGAAGGCATACTGGAATGCAGAAGCAGGCGAGATCAAATACCAAATCGGCGAAGGCTGCAGCATCGATCAGGTTGTCGCGCAGTGGCATGCCAACTTGTGCGGATTAGGCGAAATTTTCGATCCGGCGCAGACGAGAACTGCGCTGCAATCGCTCTATCGTTATAATTTCAAAAGCGAGATGAGAAAAGAAGCCAACCCATGGCGGCTGTATTCGCTTGGCGATGAAGGCGGGCTGCTCATTTGCACTTGGCCGGAAGGTCGAATGAAGCCTGCTGTTCCGCTTACCTATAATTCGGAGACGATGACCGGCTTCGAATATCAAGCTGCAGTGCACATGATTCAGGAGGGCATGTACGAGGAAGGCTTATCGATTGTAGAAGCCATTCGCCGCCGCTATGACGGGAACCGCCGTAATCCGTGGAACGAAATCGAATGCGGCAGCAACTACGCCCGTTCCATGGCCAGCTACTCGCTGCTGCATGCATACAGTGGATTCCACTATCACAAAGGGCAGGGGCTGCTCGGTTTCGATCCGAAGTTTGCGGCTGGAGCGGGAATTGGTGCAAGCGCGGGAATGGAATTCTATCAAGCGTTCTGGGCGCTCGACGGTGCTTGGGGAACGGTAAAACTTGGCGAAGATGCGCTTGAAGTTGAGGTGCTCTACGGAGAATTCGCGCTGCAGCGCCTGCAGTTGGGGGCAGCCCTCATAGAGCGAGTTCAAGCCGTGCGCCTCGGTGACGAAGAGCTGCAATTCGAGCGCAGCGGAGACCAGCTTAGCCTAGTAAGCGGTAGTGCGTTAATCTCACCAAATAGCACAATTCGGGTGGTATTGAGCTAGGTGAATTGAGTGGTTCTGGGAGTCACACAATGGTGGGAAACCGGTGAATTTGGCGAAAGAGTGGCTTCAAGGGCAACACAATGGTGGGAAACTGGTGAGTTCGGCGAAAGTGTGGCTCTGAGAGCAACACAATGGTGGGAAACCGGTGAATTTGGCGAAAGAGTGGCTTCAAGGGCAACACAGTAGTGGGAAACTGGTGAGTTCGGCGAAAGTGTGGCTCTGAGAGCAACACAATGGTGGGAAAGCGGTGAATTTGGCGAAAGAGTGGCTTCAAGGGCAACACAATGGTGGGAAACCAGTGAATGCGGCGGAAGAGTGGCTCTGAGAGCAACACATTGGCGGGAAACCGGTGAATTTGGCGAAAGAGTGGCTATTAAAGTAACATATTAGTCGCTACATGAGCGGAATTTCGATGAAATCCGCGAAAGAAGAGCACCCAGGGATCTACATGAAGCGGAATTCCAGCGGAAACCGCCAAAGAGAGGTATCCAATACCTCTCTTTGGCATCTCTGCTAGCGTTTCCAAGCGGCCAAGCTTTACGCGTCCTCGTTCACCCCGGCCCGGTATTGGCCGGGGGTGATCCCCGTCGTCCGCTTGAACGTGTTGGCAAAATGGTGATTGTCGGTAAAGCCGCAATAATCGGCGATTTCGTGCATGGTCAATTGGCTGGTGCGGAGCAGCTCCTTCGCGTGCTTGAGCCGAAGCGTTAGAAAATAATGATAAGGCGAAACGCCGAATGTCTCGCGGAACACAACGTTGAAGCGCGGCACGGAGAGGTTCGCCTTTTTTGCCATATCGGCTACGCGCAGCGGCTCTGAGATATGCAGAGCAAAATAGGACGTCACCCAGCCGAGCAGCGAATGGCTCTTATTCGGCGGCCGCTCCTCCTCGACATAGGGCTCAAGCAGCTGGAAAATCAATTGAAGAGCAGCACCCTGTGCCTTCATTCGATTATGCAGGCCGCAAGCTCCGTCATCCCATGCCTGAATGAGCGCGATTAGGGTTTCGACGAATGCCGATTTATTTTTGGGAGTAAAGATGGTCGGTACCTGCTGAAAGCCTTCCAACTCGGAGATCCGAGGCTGGATCAGCTCCTCTTGCCCAGCTAACTGAATTTGCCCGGGTAAGGTGATGAAGCTGCGCTCACGATGCGGGTTATAGAACAGGTCCATATGGACATACGGAGAAATGGTATCCGTCGTCCCCTCCAGAATATGAATATCACCGGGCTGCAGCATGCAGAACTGCCCTTTGGTTATGGTCAAAACCTTCATCTCGCGGGTAAGCGTAACGCGCATCGTTCCTTCTTGCACATAAAGAATGGCATAATCCAGCAAGGTGCGCTCGCCGAGGAAGAAGGGTTTGCGAATGGCATTCGACGCGGCGCGTATGTAGGGAACAAGATCAAGCTGAGTAGGATTCATAGGTAACCTGCCTAGTGTAAAATAGTCCGTCGACTCTATCATAGCAGGTCTAGCAGAGGGAATGCTCAATTGGATGATAATACGTAATCAGTAAAAATTTACTTGACGATTGCAATGGTAAGCGATTACACTAGGGTAAATTTGTAAGAGGATGGAGCGTGCAACGATGAACCAGTTCTTGACAGCAGTTATCGGTTAATCGATATCTGAATAAGCATGATAGCGGTAACACGCGAAAGGACAGCTGCTCAGCAGCAGTCTGTTTGTGTTGTCAGCTACTGTGCACCTGTCATGAACATTCATCATAAACGCTTGGCCTAATCGGACGCGCAGCCCATGCTGCGTACTCGTGCTGCCTGAAGCCGTAGATGGACATTTGTTCATTTACGGCTTTTTTGCGTGCATTTTACTCTCTTCCTACAAAAAATCCGTGACGAAAGCAGGAAAACCTTTATGAAACCATCTCAATCGTATACGATCTTTTTTTCTCAACGTACCGGAAGTACTTTGCTCGCATCTGCATTAGAATCAACCGGTGTTGCGGGGGTTCCGAGAGAATGGATGCACTTTAACGATCCCGAAACAATCAGCTTACAAGAGATCGAGCAAAAATTGAAAGAAGGGACTACCCCGAACGGCGTCTTTGGCATCAAAGATTCGATATGTTTCCCTCAGTTTGACAAGTGGATCACGTGTTTCCGGAAGACCTATGGTCTGGCGGACGATGTATCGCGGCCAATAGTGTGGGAGAGCGCTTTTCCAAATTGCAAATACATCTTCATGACTAGGCGGAACAAGGTTCGCCTTGCCGTTTCCTGGTGGCGTGCGATCGTTTCGGACGAATGGCACCGCGGGCATGGGCAGAAACCTAGTGATGTCGATATTTCCAATCAGTATAACTTCGATGCGATCAATCATTTGGTAGCGGAATCGGTACTGCGCGAGGCGGCGATGGAAGAGTTCTTCCTAGAAGGCGAAATCACGCCGATGACCATCGTCTATGAGGATTTTATCCGGAATTACGAGGGAACTGTGCTGGATATCTTGACTTATTTGGGCTTGGAGAGGGAGGGTGTTGTCGTAGCGCCGCCGCATTTCGATCAGATTGCAGACGACATAGCCGAGCAGTGGGTACAGCGCTACCGTGAGGAAAGACAGAAGGACTGGACGAATCGCGCTTGGTAAATAGGGGGGACATACAGTGAACGAACACGCTGAAGAAGTATTAACGCACTATCCGATACAAGAACCGATCATTGCATTCATTAGACATAACGAAAATATGACCTACAAAGTAACCGATTCGGCCAGCGGTACTAGCTATCTGCTGCGCATTCATAAGTCCGTTACTGACGGGCTGTCGGGGATTCAGCATTCACCGGAAGGGCTGCAAACCGAGATGAAGCTGCTTCGCGAGTTGGATCGGCATGAGGTCATGCGTGTGCAGAAGCCTGTTGCGAATACGAAGGGTGAATGGGTGACGACGCATCAATCCGACGAACTGGGTACAGTCTATGCGACGATGCTGGCATGGGTTGAAGGTTCGATCCTGGATGATACGAATATCCATATCGGACAACTCGAATTCCGAATGGGTGAACAATTGGCGGATTTCCATAATTTTACGCGGCATTATAAACTTCCTGTGGCCACGACTCGTCCGAACTATGATGCGGAGCGGCTAGACTCTGTATTAGCTGAGCTGCATTATGGCGTGGAGGCGGGCGTTTATAGCAGCGAGCATTTTGGCATTATCAAGGAAGTGCTTGGCGTCGTCAAGAAACAAATGCAAGAGTTGGATATGAGAGGCGATGCGAGGGGCCTTATACATGCTGATTTTCAGCGGAATAATGTCATTCTTGCAGAAGAAGAAGGGAACCCGGTTTTCATTGATTTCTGCTTATCGGGGTTTGGCTACTTCCTATTTGACGTAGGCAGCGCGGTCACACTGTTTAAAGGTGCACAACGAAGATCGTTCCTGCAAGGCTACGCTTCTAAAACCAACTTCTCCAAGGAAGATATCCGTTATATTGAGGGTCAAATCTTCTATGATACTTTCATCGGCTACGCCTTCTTCATTCGTGATGCAGAGCGTAATGGTTGGATAAAAGCGCATGCGGCCAGAGTCTGCGACACACTATGCGGCGATTTTCTTGCCGGCAACGAAGTGCTTGAGGCGATCTAGTAGGATAACGGAAAGAAAGAGAATGCCCGCCGAAGTGCTTTCAGCAGGCATTCTCTTCGTTGCTAGTTGAATCCGGTTCGGTTACCCGGGCAGTGTTGCGAGCAGTTGATCAAGTAGAAGGGCGTATTTGGCATTCACCGCATTGGCTTCATTCATAACCGTGTTGAAGTTTCGGACCGTTCCCATCTGGGAATGGCGGCGGTACAACGTGAGCGGCTCATTCAGATAGTGAAAATCAACACGAGAAAGCAGCACGCGGATCCACATGTCGTAGTCATGGGTATAGGGCAGGCCTTCGTTAAAGCCTCCTAGACCGTGGAACAGCTCCTTCGTCATCATAACGGTACATCCGTTTACCGGACAACCGTGCCGAATGCCGTTGATGAACGCTTTGGCTGATGCATATTTGGCTGCTGCTGTATATTCCGTAATGGTGCCGTGTTCATTGATGAGATGGTAATCCGTGTGGCAGATGCGCGCCTGCGTTTGTTCCATATAAGCTACTTGCCTCTCCACCTTATCAGGTGTGAAACGGTCGTCTGAACTAAGCCAAGCGACGTATTTGCCGGTGGCCATCGTGATGCCGTAGTTCAGCGCGCTACCTGTTCCGCCATTGCTCTTGCCGATATAATGAATGCGGCTTCGATAGGGGGCAATCACGTTCTGATGCCGAGTCGAGCCGTCATCGACGACGATGATTTCGATATTCGGATAGGTTTGATAGAGCGCACTGACGATAGCTTGATCAACATAAGGATCGTTATAGAAGGGGATGACGATCGACACTTTTGGCAGCATGATCTTTCTTTCACCTCGACAGTTTCATATCTACCCTTACTATATGGGGACAGGGCGAATGCAGACACAGCAGGTGTTCTTAGGTAGAGGACCATTTTTGCGGCAGCCTTACTCAGGCATGAACCATTAATCGCAGGGCTACGAAAATATTGATTAGATCAGCCGCATATCGGCTTGGGGAAAAGGCGGTTTGGATATGGCCCTGCGCATTTCGAATAATGAGCTCTCTACGCGGCCGATTATCCATGAGATCTTTTGCTTCTCGAACAGCCTCTTCTACCGTATGACTCGCGAAAAATTTACCGGTCTGATTATGCGTAATGAAGCAGCGCACGCCGTCGGAATCTGTGGAAAGCACCGGACAGAGGCAGCTCATCGCTTCTGCGACAGCATAACCGAAACCTTCTGTCGTCGAGGTGGAAAGCAGCATTCCGCCGGAATCCCCGATTGCGGATAAGTAATGGGGGATGTGACTGTGCGGCATGTTGGAGCGTATCGTGATATTGTTCTGAAGATTGAGCTCATATAGCTTGGCGTAGAATTTATCTCGCTCGCCCGGCTCCGAAATCGTAGCATCTTCAAACATCCACAGCTGCAGATTCGGGCGTTCCTTGATCAATTGACCGCAGATGGACAGGTAAAGCGGCCAGTTTTTGTTCTGTTCCAGTCTACCGATCCAGCCTAGAATCGGCGCACCGGTAGGGTTCAATAGTGGCGCATGATGGTGGATGAAGCTGCCGGTGTCAATCATATTTTGCACATAGAATCGGGGGAGGTCTCCCAAGTACGTTTGAAAAAGCCCCATTAGATGCGACGTTGGCGGACTGATGGCCGCTCTGGCGTAAGTTCGAATATAGCCCGAGGCAAAAGCGAACGTAGCCAGCGCCTGCTCCTTCGTGCCCAGCCCTTGAGCTTCGTAAATCATGGTACCTCGGTA
The DNA here is from genome assembly GCF_059383835.1 of Paenibacillus sp. J22R98. Taxonomy (NCBI): domain Bacteria; kingdom Bacillati; phylum Bacillota; class Bacilli; order Caryophanales; family Paenibacillaceae; genus Paenibacillus; species Paenibacillus sp. J22R98. The sequence goes on along the minus strand of NZ_JBXENW010000007.1, from coordinate 338,672 downwards.
ACCGAGTCCATACAGCCGCTCCAGCATCAGATGGTCACAGGTTACAACAATGGCATCATACTGCTGTGCAGCAAGAATCGATTGAATCTCCTCATTACTATTGGTGATAAAATGAGGGATTCCCGTCATATTCTGCCTACCTGCTCCATCCCACAAATAGAGTGCGTGCGCCTCAATGCCAACCGCGCGAAGCGCATGATAGCGCAGCCGATTCAGCGTTTCGATCCCGCCGCTTGGAATAAAATACGTGAACAGCAGCTTCATTACTTGCGAACCTCCCTATCTAGCAAACACTTATGAATACTATATGTGGAAGAGTAGGGGCGCGTGTGGGTAGTTGTTGGAGAGCGAGAAGCTTTTGGTGCGTTTCACACGCAACGATGTATACTGAAAAGGACGAAGTTTCAGTGCCTATATCCATGCGAGAGGAAGGGTGAATATGAATATCCAATTGGCATTAGAAGAAGTAAACGCTGCAGCCAGAGAGAAATCGGAAGGGGTAGTGTTTGCTCCTATAGTGATGGCAGGTGTGTTGGACTCAGGTGCGTTGCGGCAGGTTGCTCCCTTTGTGAGAGAACGCGCATATGGCGAGGTTGTACTTGTCGTCGATGGAAATACGTGGGAAGCAGCGGGGAAAGAGCTTGCCGCGCATCTTGAGGAAGCGGGGACGGCTTACCGGGTTTGTGTGTTGAAGCCAAATGCCCAAGGGGATGTCATCGCGGATGAGCGGACGATTGTGCAGCTCATGCTGGAAACGCCGCCTCATGTCGGGGCGATTCTGGCCGTTGGCTCCGGCACGATCCATGATATCGTGAGGTTCGTATGTTACCAGACGGGGCGCGATTTCGTGTCCGTTCCAACAGCGGCGTCGGTAGACGGGTTCACCTCGGTCGGCGCTCCGATCATTGTCGATGGCGTCAAAATAACGGTTCCGGCCGTCGCGCCATGCGCCGTCTTCGCGGACTTGAACGTCCTTGCAGCTGCACCTCAGCGACTTACGGCTGCAGGCTTCGCCGATATGCTCGGCAAGTTTACGTCGCTTGCCGATTGGAGGTTCTCGCATGAGCTGGCTGGCGAGCCCTTCTGCCCGCTGGCTTATGAGCTCACCGAGCAGGCGCTCATGAAGTGCATCGCGAACGTAAACGAGATCGCTTCCGGCTCGCGCAAAGGCGTTGGCGTGCTGATGGAGGCGCTGCTTCAGTCCGGCTGGTCGATGCTGCTGGTCGGTCATTCACGTCCGGCGTCTGGGGGCGAGCATCATTTGTCGCATCATTTTGAGATGGCGTACATACGCGAAGGCCGCAGGCAGCTGCTGCACGGGGCCAAAGTCGGCGTAGCATCGGTGCTGCTCGCCGAGCTGTACCGCGAGCAGCTGGCTGCGGAGTACCCCGCCATCTATGGCGAGCTTCCGCATGCCGACCAGCTGCGGGACTGGCTCCGCGCAGCCGGCGGACCCGCCGATCCGGACGAGATCGGCCTGTCCGAGGCGCTCATCGCCGAAGCGATGCAGGAAGCGCATAAGCTGCGGGATCGCTACACGGGCTTGAAGCATCTGGTGCTGCGGGCTGGTGTTTGAGAGAGCTGGCGTAGATGTCGGCGAGAGCTGAGAATCGCAAAATCCGACTCTCAGCAGCCAAATACTGCTTAAATGATGCTGAGAGTCGTGAAAATCGACTCTCAGCACGAAAACTAACCTGATATTCGTGTCGGTGCAGTAAGCGACTATTCCGCTAATGGAGTGTATTTTGGTCGGATGTGCTTACTGTAAGCGGATATACCGCTAACAGAGGCGGAAAGTGGGAGATTGGGGTTAGTTTTTAAGGGATTTCGACGCTGTAAGCGACTATTTCGCTAATGGATTGTAATTTGGTCGGATGTGCTTACTGTAAGCGGATATGCCGCTAACAGAGGTGCGAAGTGGGAGTTTGGGGTTAGTTTTAAGGAAATGTCGGCGGCGCTGTAAGCGGCTATTCCGCTAATGGAGTGTATTTTGGTCGGATGTGCTTACTGTAAGCGGATATGCCGCTAACAGAGGTGCGAAGTGGGAGTTTGGGGTTAGTTTTAAGGAAATGTCGGCGCTGTAAGCGGCTATTCCGCTAATGGAGTGTATTTTGGTCGGATGTGCTTACTGTAAGCGGATATGCCGCTAACAGAGGTGCGAAGTGGGAGTTTGGGGTTAGTTTTAAGGAAATGTCGGCGCTGTAAGCGGCTATTCCGCTAACAGAGGTGCGTAGTGGGAGTTTGAGGTTAGTTTTAGGGAAATGTCGGCGCTGTAAGCGGCTATTCTGCTAATGGAGTGTATTCTGGTCGGTTGTGGTTACTGAAAGCGGCTATACCGCTAACAGAGGTGGAAGTAGGCGATTGGGGTTAGTTTCACGCACCCGCGCCAAGCGCCTTCGCTCTTGCGCCTTCTCCGCGCCAAGCGGCTACGCTCTTGCGCCTCCTCCGCGTCAAGCGCTCGCACCTGCGCCTCACCCGCGTGAAGCGTCGCACCTGCGCCTCACCCGCACCTGCGTGCGCGCACATCTGCGCCAACCAACAAAAAAAGGCCGTACCCAAGTCAACAAAAGTTGACCCCAGGTACGGCTCTTTCTTTTACTTCGCAGCAGGCTGCAAATAATTCGCGATAAACTTAAACGCGTTGTCGCGTTTCTCGCCGTTGATCCGGATGCCGGCAATATACTCTTTGCCGAAGACCGGAACGCCCTTCATCAGCGGGCTGTTGGTGATATCGACGCCGTACACATGCGGTTCCGGCACGTCTTCCGTCACGGTTTTCATAGCCTGCTCCGGCTTGTAACCTGCGCCAAGCTTGCTTAGATTCTCGCCGTCAAGCGGAAGCAGCGAGCCATCCTGCGCGAGCTTGATGAAGTTATCCCGATCCATGATGTAGACGTCGGCTTTGTTCATCATGAGATCGATCATGCTTTTCTGAATCATAGCGGAGTCCTGCTGGCTGTTCATTTGGGAAGGCACGTACGTGAAGAACACGGTGACGCGCTTCCAATCCGGGAACTGCGAGAGGAACCGGTTCTCGAGCGGCTTCAGGTCCGACATCGGATAAGTGCCGTCCTCGCTGAAGTATTCGCCAAAGAAGGAAACGCTCACATCAACAGGCGGCAGCTTCGCAAGTTCAGCCATCTCATGGCGATGATCGATATAAGCACGCGTTCCGAAAATAATAATCAAAATGACAGCGATTACACCAAGAACATGAAACTTATAGTAATTAAAGAAGTGCTCGGTCTTCTGAACAAAAGGCCCCATTGCCTTATATTTTCCGTAATTCGCTTGATTAAACTGTTCCGTCGTCTTCTGATCTTCCATCTCCAGGATCAGCTTGTACGCCCGGTTAATCTCTTCCAGACTGATACCTTGCTCTTCGGTATGCTCGGATGCTTCACGTTGCTTTGTTACACGGTCACGGCGGATCAGAATAAAATAACGTTTCTCCACATCTTCCTTCGCTGCGCCTTCCGGCAGGCCAAGCAGCTCATAAGCCTGTTTCAGATCATTCATAAGCGGGCTACCTTCTCTTTCTCTTAAACTTAAACTGGTATTTCTACTAGTATACTTCCTTTGCCCCCATTCGACAAAATAAAACAAAACAGCCCCGCCATGTACATTATGGCAAAGGGCTGTCAGCCAGCTTTTATAGGGTCCAGCGAAGCAGCAGAGCGGACTCCGTCAAGCCGCCGCCGAAGCCGTAAAGTAAGACCACATCACCGGTTTTGATCTTATCATCCTTGATCGCAAGATCGAGAGCGAGCGGGATCGACGCGGCGGATGTATTGCCGTATTGCGCCATACTGGTCAGCGTGTGTTCAAGCGGAATCCCGGTTCGTTCGCAAACCGATTCAACGATCCGCATATTGGCGCTGTGTGGCACGAACCAGTTAATGTCCTCCAGCTTCAGGTTGTTTTGATCCATCAAGGCTTGAATGCCTTTAGGAACAGTCGTTACCGCCCAGCGGTATACCTCGCGTCCGTTCTGAACGATCATACCGTTCGTCTGAATCGGCACGCCATCGATGGCAGGAGCCAGCGAGTAGCGGTAGAGATGCTGACCGTCGTTGCCTTTGGTATTGTTATAGGAAGCAAGGAACGCTCCGTCTTCGCTGCGTTCCACGAGCATCGCTCCTGCACCGTCGCCGAACAGAATGCAAGTGGAACGGTCGGTGTAATCCGTCGCTTTGGACAGCGTCTCCGCGCCGATGACGAGAATTTTGTGATACGCGCCTGAGAGCAACAAGCCGTTGGCAAGCTGAAGAGCCGAGACAAACCCGGCGCAAGCCGCCTGAATATCGGCTGCTCCGCACGAAGTAATACCGAACTCTGCCTGTACCCGGGCAGCCATACTCGGGAAGTAGGTATCCGGAGTAGTCGTTGCAACAAGGATGTAATCGACATCCTCAAGCACGACTCCATAACGGAGCTGCAGGTCCCGAACTGCGCCGAAGCAGAGGTCGCTGCAGAATTGATCTTCCGCGGCAATCCTTCTTTCTTTGATACCCGTCCGCTGGAAAATCCATTCGTCCGTCGTCTCTACCATCTGTTCTAAGTCATGATTTGATAATATTCGTTCAGGGACATAAGCGCCAAAAGCTGTAATGGATGCCAATGATCGTAAAGGGTGTTGCAGCATGTTTCTCATCTCCTTAGTACCTGGTACTATGATCTGATATTAATAAATTCAGCGTACACCTTTTTATTACACATGTCTATAGAGAATTGATTGCTAACGAGTCCGAATGGGTTCCTTGAAAAGGTATTTTGCGCATGTAAGCCTAAGTTTAACCAAAAGCATCATGAACATGCAGCACGCCGGCGAAGACTTAATAGAATTTTAAGATCAGGTTCACCAATTTTTCAGAAGCATCGTTTAACCTGAGTAGGCGATCCATTGTTAACAGGGCGGGGGCAGTCGAAAGGTTTAATCCAAAGTTGCACCGGACTCGGCACTGAACCCGTTGCCATGCATTCCTCTTGTTTTTTGCACAAGGATACTTTATGGTTGTTCGCAAAGATGTATAAGCACGAAGGAGATTTCTGCAATGTCCATTCGGTTTAAACTGCTCTTATCCTACGCGGCGATGCTTGTTATTCCGCTCGTTTCTATTCTGCTCCTTTCGCTGCTCATGGTCGTTTTCTTCAAAGGGGATCTGCAGAACATCAAAGGGATCTACGAGACCACGGAGGATCGGTTCGATCATGAGGACGTGGAGCATATTGCCAAAGAAATCAAACGGTCCGTACAACGCCAGCCTGATTTATTGAAGGATCGCACGTATCTCGATGAAATGACGACAGAGCTTAAGAGCAAAAACGCCGGTATGGCCGTACGCGTAAATGAAACGGTTCTATATCGTTCACCAGACATTCAACCGATTTTGATTGCTACAGGGGCGTTGCCGCCTTTTGAACGGGGGGATGCCTTCAAGCAATACCCGCTCAAGAAGATCGGGAATGTGAACTACTTGTTCCTTCAGTTTGATTTTAGTTATTTGAATAAAGGGCAGGGCAGCATTTTCATCATTTCGAAGATCGATCCAACCACCTATTTTATCCGTAAATATTTCCCGACCTTATTCATAGCCTTGCTCTGCATCTTGGTGCTGACTCACCTGTTCCTTACTTCAATGATGTCCAGAAGCATTATTCGACCGCTTCAAGCGCTTCGGAATGCGGCCGGTGCAATCAAGGAAGGCAAGCTTGATTTCAAGCTCGATGTATCAGGAAAAGATGAAATCGGCCAATTAGGCGTTGCATTCGAAGAGATGCGCTCACGCTTGCAGCAATCGATTCAGGTTCAAATGCAGTATGAGGAGAACCGCAAAGAATTGATCGCGACTATATCGCATGACCTGCGAACGCCGCTTACAGCTATTCGGGGATACATTGATGGAATTATGGATGGTATAGCGGATACGCCGGAGAAAACCTTAAAGTATATGCAAACGATCGCAGCCAAAGGAGACGAGCTCGATCATCTGATTCAGGAGCTGTTCCTCTACTCCAAATTAGACTTGAACCGTCAGCAGTTTCAATTTGAAGCGGTGAAGGTGGTACCTTTCCTTATGGATTGGGCGGAAGAGCTGCAATTTGAGCTGGAGAAGCGCAACATGAAGTTTCACAGCGATTTCAATCTTGACTCGGAAGTGGTCGTTTCGCTGGACAGGGATCATTTTAGACGCGTACTCAACAATATTATTCAGAATAGCTTGCGATATATGGACAAAGATCAACCGGAGATTAGGTTGTCGGCCTACCGGGATCGTGATGCGGCCGTTCTTGAAATCGCGGATAACGGAATCGGCATTGAACCGAGTGCGCTTGAGCATATTTTCGAACGGTTCTACCGGGCAGACGAATCACGCAGCGCCCAAACAGGCGGAAGCGGACTTGGTCTAGCCATCGCCAAACAAATAATGGAAGGGCATGGGGGCACAATTACAGCTTGGAGTCAGCTGTCTGTTGGCACAACAATTAAGCTTAGTATCCCCATCGCGCAGAAGGAATGATCATGATGAAAACCATTCTTCTTATTGAAGACGATGTATCTATTTCAGAGCTTCAACGGGATTACCTGGAGATAAACGGGTTTAAAGTGGAAATGGCCTCCGATGGCGAAATCGGTTTGCAGATGAGCTTAACTGAGACGTATGATCTGATCATTCTTGATCTGATGCTGCCGAAGCTGAACGGCTTTGAAGTGTGCAAGAAAATTAGAGAAAAGAAGAACACGCCTATTCTGATGGTCTCTTCAAGGCGAGAAGATATTGATGTTATTCGGGGTCTGGGACTTGGCGCAGACGACTATATCACGAAGCCTTTTAAGCCTGCTGAGCTTGTCGCCAGAGTGAAGGCCCACATTGCGCGATATGAACGGTTAGTGGGTACGGCGGAAACGAAGAACGATATTCATATTCGCGGGCTTCAGATCGATCCGGTAACGCGAAAAGTGTTCGTGAACGAGGCAGAAGCGGTACTGACGACGAAGGAATTCGACCTGCTCTACTTCCTGGCGAAGCACCCGAACCATGTATTCAGCAAGGATCATTTGTTCGAAAATATTTGGGGTATCGATGCGCTTGGGGATATGCAGACGGTAACCGTTCATATTCGGAAAATCCGCGAAAAAATTGAAAGCAATCCCGCCGAACCGACTTATGTCGAGACGGTATGGGGAACGGGCTACCGTTTTAAAGGATAACGTAAAGTCTGATCATCGCGATCAGGCTTTTTTATTTAATAGAATATTAAGAAACGGTTCATAGCGGGTTTAGGAATAGGCACTAAAGTAGGAATAGCTTAGACAGGGACAACCATTAAACAAAGGGAGTGTGCTCAATTTTTCATGCAAAATATAATTACTGCTATCGTCCAAGGAATTGTGGAGGGACTGACAGAGTTTCTGCCGGTATCCTCGACGGGACATTTGATATTGTCGGGTAAGCTTATGGGATTCTCCGGAGATAAGGCAGATACGTTCGAAATCATCATTCAGCTAGGCGCCATCTTGGCCGTAGCAGTCATTTATTGGCGGCGGATACTCAATCTGCTCGGCTTTACTCGTTTGAAGATCGATCCAAATGTACCGGCAAGCGATTCGTCGGCTCAGACTCATAAGCTGAATCTCATCCATGTGATCGTGGCTTGTTTCCCGGCTATGGCGCTTGGCTTGATTTTGCATTCTTTTATCAAAAGCTACTTGTTCTCCCCCTATACGGTGCTCGCTGGTTTGGTATTAGGCGGGGGGTTCATGCTGCTTGGCCAGAAGAAACAAGCCGTTGTTCAAGCAGAGGGCATCGACCAATTAACCTATAAGCAGGCGTTGATGATCGGTTTATTTCAATGTCTGGCGTTATGGCCAGGCTTCTCCCGTTCCGGTGCTACGATTGCCGGTGGATTATTAGCCGGTGTTAGCTACCGGGCATCGACCAATTTCTCCTTCCTGATCGCGATTCCCATGATGGTTGCTGCAAGTGGGTATGAGCTGATCAAGAGTTACGACACGTTGACTGCCGCAGACGCAGGCTTCTTCGCAACCGGATTTATTGTCGCCTTCCTCGTGGCGCTGCTAGCCGTTATTACCTTCTTGAAGCTGCTGGAACGTTTCACATTGAAGCCTTTTGCGTATTACCGTTTTGCGCTTGCGGCAGTGTTCCTGGTTTATCTCATGCTGACAGCATCATAGATGACGGGGGATGCGGGAGAGGAGAGTGCGATATGTTTCCAGCCATGTCCGACCTCGTAATCGAACACTATGAATACCGCTACATGCCTTCGGGACAGCCTGTTATCGAACTGATCATTAAGAATATGGGGGCGGAGGAACAGCTTGGCGACCTATCCGTACAGATAGGCAAAGCGTTAAGTTCCGCTCAGAACGATTATAGGTTCAAGAACGTCGGTGTTGCGATTACACGCAGCAATGTTGCCTTCCTGCCGGGAAAGCCGGAGCAGCTCGTTTTCCGTAATGCCCCCATACTTAAACCCGGTGACTATGAATTCGATATTCGCTTACAGCGCAATAAGGACACCAATCGGAATCAGTTTGATTTTCAAGTAGCACCGGAAGAATTTACGCTGGCCAAAACAAGAAGAGAGAGCAACCAAGAGGTTTCGTCGAAACGGGGAGTGGGAAAGGGGCTTGTTCAGGACCTTGCAGTTCTTCTTATGGCCTGTTTGCTAGTTAGGGTACTGGTTAAGAAAAGGCGATAGCTATCAACAGCTTGCAGATTGTAGGGGAGTAATGCATGCGATTCTCACATTCTGGAAAGCCTATATTGTTACTCGGATGTCATATTGAAGCAGGGAGTCGGCATAAAATGAGCGTCATTCATAATTACCCATTGGTCGCAGGATTGGCTGCCATATTCATCGCGCAATTTATAAAGGTTCCCGTTTATTTGATTACGCATAGGACGCTGGATCTCAAGCTAGCATTCAGCACCGGTGGAATGCCAAGCTCGCATTCCGCGGCCGTGGCGGCATTGACGACAGCAGTCGGCATCAAGGAAGGGTTCTCTTCGAGTATGTTTGCAATCGCTTGTATGGTTGCCGTCATTACGATGTATGATGCGGCAGGCATTCGCAGGCATGCGGGAGAGCATGCCTCGCTGCTTAATCGGATCGCTAAGAAGCTCTCCGTGCAGCGGCATGAGAAAGTCGATCCCATGCTGAAAGAGATGCTCGGTCATCGGCCGATTGAAGTGTTTGTTGGCGCGCTCTTTGGCATTGGAATCAGTATTTTGCTTCAGTATGCTTATTTGTAAAGTCGGCAGGTTCTAAAGTTTTATAAGTAAGATCAATACTTTACCTGGTGAAGAGAGGTGAAAACATTTCTATAATAAGATGAAAGCGATTACGTAATAGAGAAGGAGCGTTTATCATGAACACAAAAGCACGAGTCGCGTCACCTAACGAACCAATTGTCACGCACATATACACAGCAGATCCATCTGCCCATGTTTTTGAAGGGAAGCTGTATATCTATCCTTCCCATGACATCGACCATGACGGACCGACTAACGATAACGGCGATCAGTACGCGATGGAAGATTATCATGTGCTGTCGATGGACAATATAGATTCGCCTTGCGTGGATAACGGAGAAGCGCTTCATGTGAAAGACGTGCCTTGGGCGTCCAAGCAAATGTGGGCACCGGACGCAGCTTTTAAGAATAACCTGTATTATTTGTTCTTCCCGGCTAGAGACAAGGATGGCATCTTCCGCATTGGTGTCGCGACAAGTACTTCTCCTACTGGTCCGTTCAAGGCAGAGGACAACTACATTCCCGGGAGCTTCAGCATCGATCCTGCGATATACGTGAATGATGATGGCAAAGCGTATATGTATTTCGGCGGTTTATGGGGCGGCCAATTGGAGAAGTGGCAGACCGGCACTTACTTGCCTGAAGCTGCCGGGCCGGATGCGAATGCTCCGGCACTAGGACCTCAAGTTGCTGAACTGAGCGACGATATGCTGACGTTCAAACAAACGCCGAAGGAAATTTCGATCGTAGACGAGGATGGTAATCCGATCCTAGCGGGTGACGAGGATCGCCGATATTTCGAAGGGCCTTGGATGCACAAATATAACGGCATGTATTATCTCTCATACTCCACCGGAACAACGCATAAGCTCGTGTACGCCGTGAGCGACAATCCGGAAGGACCGTTTGTCTTCAAAGGCACGATCCTGACCCCGGTTCTCGGCTGGACAACGCATCACTCCATCGTGGAATTTCAGGACAAATGGTATCTGTTCTACCATGACGCCTCCCTATCCGGCGGAGTCGATCATAAACGCAGCGTGAAGTTCACGGAGCTGCATTACAATGAGGACGGTACGATCCAAACGATCGATCCGTATAAGGAATAGGTTAGGAAAAGGAACGCAGCCTTGGGCTGGGTTCCTTTTTTTGTGCCGACGGCCGCTGAGAGTCGGGAAATCGCACTCTCAGCAGCAAAACTCCGCCGAAATGATGTTGAGAGTCGCAAAAACCGACTCTCAGCACGAAAACTAACCTAAAAGAGATACCGGCGCTGCTGAGAGTCGTAAAATCGTACTCTCAGCAGCAAAACTCCGCCGAAATGGTGCTGAGAGTCGCAAAAACCGACTCTCAGCACGAAAACCAAACTAAGAATATCGGCGCAGTAAGCGGCTATTTCGCTAAAGGAGTGTCATTTGGTCGGTTTTTCATGCTGTAAGCGGATATACCGCTTAAAGAGCTGGCAAGTAGGAGATTGAGGTTAGTTTTACAAGAATATCGGCGCAGTAAGCGACTATTCCGCTAAAGGAGTGTCATTTGGTCGGTTTTTCATGCTGTAAGCGGATATACCGCTTAAAGAGCTGGCAAGTAGGAGATTGGGGTTAGTTTTACAAGAATATCGGCGCAGTAAGCGACTATTTCGCTAAAGGAGTGTCATTTGGTCGGTTTTTCATGCTGTAAGCGGATATACCGCTTAAAGAGCTGGCAAGTAGGATATTGGGGTTAGTTTTTACAAGATGGCTCACCTAAGCTGATCAAAGCGCAGAACAGCTACAAAGCGCTGTCACCGAATGGCTCAAGAGTGAAGCTGGCGGAGCAGCTGCTATCACGTCATCGAGCTACACGGTAACACTGCCTGCTTACGGATTTACTGTACGGGGTGTAAATTAATCCAAAGCTTCCGCTTCATTTCCTAGTAGGGAATGGAGCGGTTTTTTTCGCGTTTCCTTGTAAACGGATATTTACTTTCTTCAAATTTCAAGCATACTTGAATTAATGCGAATTTTGTCAAATAAGGAGACGATCATGATTCGGAAACCTCTTTCCTTCCAGCACCGGTTAATGCTCGTTATCCTCCTGACCGTGCTGCTGCCATCGGTCCTCATCAATTTCCTTACCTTCTCTACCATAAAGACTCAGATGCAGAAGGATGCCATCACGTGGCTGAAGGGCATTACGAATAACTCGGGGCGAACGATGGATAGTTATATTCAGCTTGTCACCGGAATAACCAAAAACCCTGAATACGATAGTACGTTAATGAGCATTTTCGAAAGACATCGGACTAATAAGCATGGCCTGTACGGTTATCCCTATGATGAACGCGTGCAAATCAATGGTTGGCTGTCGATGCTCAGAGAAATGGATGATAACATCTATGCCGTTAATTTTGTCGACATAAACGGTAACCGCTTTCATCTGGGCAAGGATTATGTGGAAGCGAATAAAGATTGGATCGATCGCACCCGTGAACTGAATGGGGGCAGCCTCGTTTGGCCGCCGGTTAAGTTAGCGGATGGGGAAACCGTGTTCTCGGTAACGCGCACGATTATCAACCCGAATACCTTTCACGTTACGGCAACGATCCAGCTCGCTTTTCAATTGAATTTCCTTACGCAGGAGGACAACGAGAACTTCTTGCAGGAGGGGGATTTACTGATCCTGGACAAATCAGATCGCGTCATCTTTGATCTGAACGGGAAGAGGACCGAGGAGCGGATGGATTGGAACAACCAAGAGCAGCAATTCCACGTCAGCTATGATTCGGAATTGACCGGCTGGAAGCTGGTTGGCATGGTTCCGGAGCATCTCTTATTTCAGAAGGTGGATCAGCTTCGCAAATGGATTTTACTCGCGAATATTGTCTTCATCCTGTTGACCATGGTCATTGTCTATCTGCTCAGCTATCGCATTACGCGGCCGCTCTGGAAATTAAGCAAGATTATGCAACAGGCTTCGAAAACAAACTTCATTATCGATACGATCAGCTTCAAGCGCAAGGATGAAATCGGCATGATATCCAACAGCTTTAACCTCATGGTTCGGCGAATACATAATCTCATCGACACGGTTACGGATACGGAGCGAAGGCGCAAGAAGTCGGAAATCGAGGCGCTGCAATCGCAGATTAATCCTCATTTTCTCTACAACACTTTAAGTGCAATCACCATGCAGGCGGAGCTTGACGAGAACTATAAAATTTCGGACATGTCCTCCCTGCTCGGCAAGCTGCTGCGCTACTCGATCGGCAGCCAAGAGGAGTGGGTTGAGGTACGGCAAGAATGCGATTATATCCGGACGTATATTCGGATTATGCAATTCCGCTTCCCACTCATTCAGTTCGACTTGCAAATCGACGAAAGCGTCAATAATTGGCTGGTCATTCGGCTATTGATTCAGCCCATCGTGGAGAATGCGATTATCCATGGGATTGTTCCGAAAGGGAAAGAAGGGTTGGTTAACATCCATGTCGGCGAGAAGCTGGCGGATTCCGGCGACAGCCGGTTGTTTATCTCGGTTAAGGACTCCGGCGTGGGCATGGATCAGCAGACCGTTGATGCAACGATGATGAGGCTGAGGGAATACGAGGATCAGTCGGGCGGCATCGGCTTGCAAAATGTGTACAATCGCATCGCGCTTTCGTACGAAGGGGATTTCGAATTCACACTGCAAAGTACAGAAGGAATAGGAACATCATTTTATATCGAAATCCCTAGGAGGCTGCGCAATGAGAATCATGATCGTTGAAGATGAAGATCTGCTCCGAGAGGGTCTTGTGAAGATGATTGGGCGGATGGGCTTGAATGGCTCAGTCGTTGCGGTGGCTGGCAATGGTGAAGAAGCATTGGAGCAGCTCTCTCATATTGGTGTGGATCTTATTATTACGGATATTCGGATGCCCAAGAAGGACGGGCTGCAGCTCTTAGAGGAAGTCATGCAGGTGAACCCCAATATACGCTCCATCGTGTTAAGCGGATACGATGATTTTGAGTACGCCAAGCGAGCACTCAAATTGAACTGTAAGGATTATATTTTAAAGCCCATTATGTATCACGATCTCTTAGAGCTGCTAGGCAAGATAGAGGTTGAGTTTTCCGCTGTGCAGAAGAAAATGCTCGAAGAAGTGAAGCTCAAGGGGATTCTGAATCAGAATCAGTATCTCATCAGGCATGAGTTTCTGCGTAATTTTATTCAGCGCGATAAGGTACAGCAGGTAGAGACCATCATGACCGAAGCTGAGAATATTGGCATACGACTGAAGGCGGCCAGCTATTCGCTATTCGCGATTCAAATTGAAGAGAAGCTGGAGACGAAGAGTAAATATGGCAAAAGCGATTGGACATTAATGAAATATGCCCTCCACAATATCGTAGAGGAGTTAACAGGTTATGCCCCTTGCTATTATGACGAGCAGGAAGCGCTGATCGTGCTGTATGAGGGCGTTATGGACGAAGAAATCGTGCTTGCATTATGCAGCCAGATCGTAATGAAAAGCAGAGAGCTATTGAAAATAACCGTTTCGATCGGCATATCGAAAACGCATGACCTGCGACAGCTGTCGACCGGTTATCAAGAAGCGACGCGGGTTCTGAAGTACCGTCTCATCTCCGACAGTCATTTCATAATCTTCTATTCTCACGCAAGCCATAATACGAACCATTCCATTAAACCCTATATGGACCAACTGGCTGAGCTGTTCGATCTGGAGCAAGCAGATAGCGTTATCGAGCGGCTCAAGCAATGGTATGAAGGGCTGAAGCAAGCAGAATTATCGCTAGATGCTGTCGCGAGCATGGAGAAAGAAGTGAGGATTGTTTTCCATTCGTTGCTGCGCCATTTCGTGAAGGAGCTAGGGGATCAGGAGTATGATCTCGGCGCGGAAATCGGCATGATGGAGGCGGCAGATTCCTTCTATGCGAGGATGAATCCTTTAATCAAGGTGCTTAAGGAGATCAGCTCGGACAGCAAGAAGGGGAAAATCGAGAATCGGACGTCAGAGCAAGTGATGAAGTACATCCGGGAGCATTACAGCGAGAATATAACGTTAACTTCGATCTCGGAATACATCTACATGAATTCGGCTTATTTGAGCGTGATGTTCAAGAAGAAGACAGGTAAAAGCATCATTGAATACTTAACCGAAGTGCGGATGGCAGAAGCCAAGAAGCAGTTAGTCCACACCGATTTGAAAACCTATCAAATTGCCGAAATGGTGGGATATAACGACGCGGCTTATTTTTCTACCTTGTTCAAGAAATACTGCGGCGCTTCACCTCAAGAATACAGAACTATAAATACTCCAAGATAATCTATATTTCCTAGATGGGAACCTAAGCGATCCCCCTATACAATGAAGCAGTAGACAATTCACATGGTCCAGTCAAAACAAATGGGGGGAACCAAAGAATGAAAAAGAAAAACGTGGTGCTCAGCAGTTTGGTAGCGCTGTCAAGCTTATCTCTTGTAGTAGCTGGCTGTTCAAGCAACAACAATTCCGGCTCGAACAACACTTCAGCGTCAGAAACCAATACGGCGGCGACTACAAACAATACGACGAATAATGCGCCGGCAGCTGAAGAAGCAAAGCCGATTAATGCGCAATTCTACTATGATTTCGCGCCACTTACCGATTACATAAAGGACATCAACCCTATCGTCCAAGCGTCAGATAACGTAACCTTCGAAGGGGTTCCTTACACGGACACAACGGCTTATCAAACGGCGGTGCGTATCGGATTTACAACACAAGAAGCACCTGATCTCTTCAAATGGTGGAACGGTTATAAATTAAAAGAGCTCGCGGACAGCGGCAACCTGGCCGATATGACAGAGCAATGGAAAGAGCTTAGCGCGGATGGCAATGGCATCCTGCCTTCACTCGCAGGTCCGTTGACGGTCGATGGCAAGGTTTACGGAATTCCGGCTTCTGCGCATTATTGGACGATCTTCTACAATAAGAAGGTATTCGCAGATAATGGCTTAACACCGCCTACAACATGGGATGAACTGATGAAAATCAGCGATACGCTGAAAGCGAAGAACATTACCCCATTCGGTACTTCGATCAAAGATACATGGAACGGTTTTATCTGGTTCGAGGATCTGCTCATCCACTCGTATCCTGATTTCTACAATAAGCTCGTTGTCGGTCAAGCGAAATACACGGATCCGGAAATGGTAGAAGTAATGGAGCTGTGGAAATCGATGTACGACAAAGGTTACTTCTCGAAACCGATGACGATGGATGCCGAAATTCCGCAGGCATTCGTGAAAGGCGAAATCGGCATGTACTTGGTTGGAACATGGTATGAGAGCTTCCTGAACGGCGTTGGTTTGAAACCTGAAGAAGGCTACGGCTCGTTCATCATGCCAGCCATTAAGCCGGAAGCCGGTCATACCGTCATCTCTGAGATTACACCGTTCCTAGTATCGCAAAATGCCAAAAACCGCGATGATGCCATTAAAGCGGCCATTTCCTTAACGAAAAAAGAAACGAATGAAAAGCTGCTCAAAGTGTTCGGCGGCGTGCCGACTCGTAAGGATGTGGAAGCAAGCAGCCCAACGATCAAAGCGCTTGTCGACAACATTTCCAAAGACAACTATACGGCGATCACTCGTTACTGGGAAGCAACACCATCCGAGCTTTCCGAGTACGGTTCAAGCGAATTTATCCGCTTCATGCTCAACCCGGAGCAATACATGGATGTCCTGAACAACATCCAGAAGAAAGCAGATAAGTACTGGGCAGAACATAAATAATAGTCGATAGGGTTAAGGGGCGTTAGCTGCCTCTTAACCCTGCTTATTATCGGGACCTATGGGAGTGTGACAAGATGAACTACTTCAAGAAACATGGAGAAGCCTTGCTTTATGTATTACCTGCCGCCCTGATGATCACTGTTTTTTTTGTTTCCTCCGTTATCTACACGTTCTTTATCAGCTTTACGGATTGGGATGGATTAACGAGGTCTCACTGGGTCGGTTTGAGTAACTATATCGAAGTGTTTAGTGATGTTACGTATATTACATCGCTCAAGAATACCTTTATGTGGGTTGCATTGTCTCTGATCCTGCCGGTTGGGCTTGGACTTCTGCTCAGTATTCTGCTGCAGCAAATTAAGGGACAACGTTTTTTCAAAAATCTATTCTATATGCCATACGCCATGTCGCTGACAGTTGTCGGTGTCATTTGGATCTTTCTGTTCTCCTCGAGCGGAATCAACTATCTTCTCACCCATATGGGGCTTGAATCCTGGGCTAAGGATTGGCTGCGTACGCCCTACTATAATACATTCGCCATGCTCGTTGCTTCCGTCTGGCAGGGAGCCGGCACGAATATGCTGCTGTTTCTCGTTGGTTTAGGATCATTGCCGAAGGATCCGTTCGAGGCTGCCGCGATTGACGGTGCGAATCGGTTCCATATGTTCTGGAAAATAACGCTGCCTCTCTTAAATCCGGTCACGATTGTTGTGCTGGGGTTAGCGCTGGTTAATAGCTTTAAGACTTTCGATATCATCTGGGTCATGACGCAAGGCGGGCCTTATCGTTCTTCGGAAACGCTGGCTGTTACGATGTATCGTGAATCCTTCATGCTGTTCCACTTCGGACAAGGTGCGGCGATCTCTATTCTCTTAACGGTATTATCCATTGTTGCATCTTGGTTCTATTTGAAGAAAACGATAGTGGAGGATTGAGGGCATGAAACAGCTTGCAAATGGAATCAAATATTTCATTGTCATCGCATTAGCCATATTATGGATTGCTCCGGTTATCTTAGTGCTGATGAATTCTACGAAATCGATAGGGGATTTCATGAATGGAAGTATGTGGGCATGGCCGAAGAGCTTTCACCTCTTTCAGAACTTAGAGGAAGCGTTGAATGCAGGGAAACTCACCAAATATGTGAAGAACAGCTTTACCTATGGTGTAGTGGGGGCTTCAGCTAGTATTCTAATCTCGGTCTTTGCCGCTTACGGCTTGGTTGTCCTTCGCTTGAAGGGTTCCTTCTACTGGTTCTTGCTTATCTATAGCGGCACAATCTTTCCTTTCCAAATGTATCTGGTCCCGTTATTCTCGGGGTATCAGAAAGTGGGCATCTATGATTCGTTCTTTGGCATGTGTCTGTTCTATACTGCCATCTGTATCCCGTTCTGCGTGTTCTTGCTGCGTAACTTCATGACAACGATCTCGCGTGAATATGTGGAAGCGGCGCAAATGGACGGCTATTCGACCATCGCGATTCTCTTTCGGATCATATTCCCATTCTTGGTGCCGCCGATCTCTGTCTTGTTCTTGTTCCAGTTCACGTTTATCTGGAATGATCTCATCTTCGGATTAATCTTAACGCGAAGCGATGATATTCGTCCGATCATGTCGGGGCTTGCCGCTATGCAGGGTACCTATATCTCGACAGGCATTACAACGCTGATGGCGGGCATCGTGGTAACGTCTATTCCGACGCTTATTCTGTTCTTTGCCCTTCAGAAGAACTTTATTAAAGGGATGCAGATTACGGTGAAATCGTAGAGGCTTGTAAAGGTACCGCTAACCGGAAAGGAGGAGCAAGAATAACTCTTGCTCCTCCTTTTACATATTCGGCTTATTTGGCTGCAGCCAAGTCTTTCGCATAATCCGTTAGCACAATCGTCTTACCGCCATTCAGACGGGATTCCTCTGCTGCAAACGCCATTAAGTGACTGCGAACAGATGCGGCAGCGGACGTTAAACCTTCCTGACCGTTGTAGTGTCGCACTTCATTTAAGAAGCTGCGGACGATTCCGGCATCACCGCCGCCGTGTCCCGTTGTTTGGGGAGGAATCGTAATTTCCGTTTTCTGATGAGTCAGAAAATCATACAGCGTAATTTTATCCTCTTCCGCCCGAAGCTCGCCCCGCGTGCCCATAATTTGAATTCTTCGCTCCTGCTCGAACGTAAAGCCGCACATGCTGAACATCGCCGTGGCGCCGCCTTCGAATTCCATGTTCACGACCTGGTGGTCAACGACATTGTTATCGCTTCGATAAACGCAGCGGCCATAGTCGGTCTCCCGCATACCTTGAACGATATTTTCCTTAACCAGATCCGGCGTGAAATGCCGTGCCCAGCCTTTGAACTGATTGCTCAAATAGAATCGAGGTGCCGAATACGGACAGGTAGATTCAACCGAGCAGTCAAGGCAGCGCTCCGCGGAGCCTTCAGGAGCATGGTCTGCATTGAAATGCATCAAGGAACCAAAGGAGCTGACGCGGGTACACGGTTTGTCCATGAGCCAGGAGAGGACGTCCATATCATGACAGGATTTGGCCAATATCATCGGACTGGATTTGTCCGAATTGTTCCAGTTGCCGCGCACGAAGCTGTGCGCGATATGCCAATATCCTACATTCTCGTTCAATTGAATGGAGGCTACCTCCCCGATTCGCCCATCTGTAATCGCCTGTTTGATTGTTAACCAGAAGGGCGTATACCGCAGCACATGACAGATGGATAACAGACGATCATTGTCTCTGGCCGCTTGTTCCATATCCAGACACTCAAGCGGGTCCGGCGACATCGGCTTCTCTAGAAGGACGTGATATTTCGTATTCAACGCTTGCATCGTGGGCTCATAATGCATCCGATCCTGCGTGCAAATGACGGCAATGTCAGCAAGCTGGGGCTGTGCCAACAGTCCCTCCCAGGATTCGTAGCAGTGCTCGGGCGGGATGCCATGCGCTTGCGCCATTTTATCAAGGCGTACCGGATCAGCTTCCGCTACGGCAACAAACTTCAGCTCATGCGGATAATCCAGTGCAAAAGGCGCATAGCCCCCTGCACCTCTAGATCCGGCACCAATCAATACAGCAGTTAATGGACTCATTAGCTTCGTGCTCCTTCTTCATATGTCATTCACTCGCAGTCAAGAAGCTTCGCACCGCGGAGTTCATTTATTGGGATGTAAAACGATCCAGTGCAGCTTGGTAGATTGCGATATAACGATCAAGTCCCATTTTGTTAAGTGTTGCTACATAATTGTCCCATTCATCGAATGAAGCGTTGCCTACGATGAATTTATCTCTCATCTCATCTACGTAAGTTTGAATATCGGTAGCAAGTGTCGTAAGCTCGGTCTGCTCTTCGCTAGTGAAATTGAATGCCGGCCAAATTTGATCCTGCTTAAGTGTAAGTGCTTCTGATTTCTTCGCATTCTCTACCGACGTTGGAAGTCCTTCTGCGCCTTTAAAGAACTGCTGCTTTACAAATCCCGGATAGTAGCCGCCAGGCCATACTAAATATTGGCTGACTGCTTGATCGAGCGAGAGGCCATTTGAATTGTTCTTGATCTCATCGGTGTAGTCGACCGTACCGTCTGCTTGCTCCTTGTACGTTTGATCCTTCCAGCCCATGAAGAACAATTTGATGCCTTCCTCGCTGTAGAAATAATCCATCCAGCGCATCATCGCCTCTTGATTCTTAGCTTTATCCGTCAGTACGAACATCCCGATGTTTCCTAGGGGAGAACCAATATAGGTATAGGTCTGATCGCCGTGAGGTCCTTTCAGCACCGGAAGACCGACATAGCCTTGTTGATTGTAAATGGCCACAGGATCTACGTTGTCGATGACTGCAAGAAGACCGCCTGTTCCTTTGGCGTCAATTTCTTCACTCTGCACGGAAACGATATCCTTCTCCAACAGACCATCCTTGTACAGCTTGTTTACATATTGGAGCAGTTCCTTGTAGTTGGGGTCCGTTGCAACGAAGCGAAGCTTGCCTGTTGAAGGATCCGTATCGACATAAGCATTGGAGTTGCCGTGATTATTAAGACCGAAGGAGCCCTTCAAGTATCCAAGCAGACCGGTTGTACCTACACCGCCCCAAGCAATCTCATCTTGCTTGCTGTTGCCGTTAGGATCCTTCTCCTTGAAGGCTTTCAGCATGTTATAGAAGTCATCCAGATTTTGCGGCTCTGCGATGCCCAGCTTGTCGAGCCATTCTTTCTTGACCCATGGCGTGTTATAGAAAACAGATTTGAATTCAGGATCATAGATAGTCGGAAGACCGTAAATATTACCGTCCGGCATCGTAATGCCTTTTCCGATGATCGGGTATTTATCCATGAGTGCTTTGAAATTAGGTGCATATTTATCGATCAGGTCGTTGAGCGGCACGAATACGCCTTGCTTCCCGTATTTGAACAGATCGGAGCGGGAGAAAGCGGACGCATAAAACAATTCAGGATATTCGCCGCCTGCGAGCAAAATATTCCGTTTCTCCTTGAGACTGTCTTTCTGTGTGGTGTCCCAAACCATATGAACGTTGGTCATCTTCTCGTATTCCTGCCACAGCTTCAAATTGTTCCAGTCCGCATTGGCAAATAGCTTCGCTGCGAACCCCTTCACCGTAATTTTGTCATTCACGATCGGGAAGCCAGCGGTGTTCAGCCCAGCTGCTTCTTCTTTGCTTGCAGGTGCGCTCGTTTCATTGTTTGTCGCGGAGCCGGTGCCATTGTTGTTCCCGTTATTGCTGCTGCAGGCAGAGACCATGGATACCGATAGTGCGCAGGTCAACAGAATACTCCCCATTTTTGCAACCTTCATTGTTTCTTCCTCCCTTAGCCATCCAATTTATATCCACGCAAAGGAATTATCCTTTTATGGCGCCAATCATAATGCCTTTTACAAAATAACGCTGCAGGAATGGATAGAGGATGAGCATCGGAATGTTAGCAACGACGAGAACGGCGTACTTGATACCTTCAACGGCACGCTGCTGCTTAATTGCGGATTCCGTAGACGCTTTGATCATGTCATCCGTTTGACCTTGTATAAGGATTTCGCGCAGAATGAGCTGCAGCGGGAACTTGCTTTTATCAGATAGGTAGAGGAGGGCATTGAAGAACGCATTCCAATGTCCAACCGCATAGAAAAGAATCGTTACTGCAATGATAGGCATGGACAAAGGCAGGACTACCTTGCGCAAAATTTGAAAATTGGAGCAACCATCGATTGTGGCCGCTTCCTGCAGCTCGCCGGGAATGGTCTGCTGGAAGAATGTACGCATGATGATAATATTCCAGATCGATACCGCGCTTGGAATGACCATAACCCACAGGGTATTCAGCATGCCGAGCTTCTTGACGAGAATGAAGGTCGGGATGAGGCCTCCGCTGAAAAACATCGTGAATACGAGCAGAGCCATGATCACATTGCGTCCGACAAAATCACGCCGCGACAATGGATAAGCACCGCATATCGTCATCAGCAGATTAATGAACGTACCAAGCGAGGTGTACAGAAGCGTGTTGCCGAAACTTCGGACAATGTCGCTGTTATGGAAGATTTTACTGTAGGAATCCAGCGTCAATCCTTTCGGCCAAAGCAGAATCTCGCCGCTCATTATGTATTGGGGATCGCTGAATGAGGCACTTAGGACAAATACAAGCGGATAAAGCACGGCAATCACGACAAGGATTAACACCGAGTACGTTATGAAGCTAAAGAGGCGGTCACCTCGGGTCTGATCAGCCATTCGTATACCTCCTTACCATAAGCTGGTTTTACTAAGTCGTTTGGATATCGAGTTGACACTGACCAGAAGGGCGAAATTGATGATGGAGCTGAATAGCCCGACTGCGGTTGAGAAGCTGAAATCTGCCTCCTGAATACCGCTTCTGTAGACGTAGGTATCAATAATGTCTGAGCTGCCCATATTTAACGTGTTTTGCATAAGAAGAACCTTCTCGAAGCCGATTGACATCACGTTTCCGAGCTCCAATATAAACAGAATGATAATTGTCGGCAGGATGCTGGGGATGTTAATATGCCAAATGCGCTGCAGCCGAGTTGCACCGTCTACGCGAGCCGCTTCATGCAATTGATGATCTACGCCGGCGAGCGCGGCCAGATAGATGATAGAGCTCCAGCCTGTCGTCTGCCAGACAGAGGACATCACATATAAGGTTTTAAACCAGGAGGGCTCGGTGAGGAAGTTAATCGGATTGCCCCCGAACAGTTCGATCATGGTATTGACTAGACCGTACCGTGGATTCAGGAACATCATCATCATGCCAACCACTACAACGGTGGATAAGAAGTGTGGCGCATAGGTAACGGTTTGAACAAATTTCTTGAACTTCTCTGCTCGAACTTCGTTCATCAGAAGAGCGAGGAGGATCGGAATGGGAAATCCTACCGCGAGTGAATAAAGGCCGAGACCAACCGTGTTGCTGATTAAGCGTTTGAAGAAGTAGCTATTGAATAACCGATGAAAATGATCGAAGCCAACCCAAGGGCTTCCCCAAATCCCTTTGTTTGCAATGAAATCCTTGAAAGCAATCTGAACACCGTACATGGGGATGTACTTGAACACGATGAAGTAGGCGAGAACAGGTGAAATGAGCAGATAGAGCTGCCAATTTCGAAAGATACGATTCCAAAAGGCTTTTTTCTTTCCCGTTTTGGCAGTCGTCCGAATGGGATTTTGCAGAGCCTGGGCAGTTCGGATAGCCATTTCTTATCACCTCGACTGTAATTTAGTCTTTGTGTACCTCGTTGATTGATCTCGATGTTACGTTTCATAACATGCACCTATCATAAGAGAGGTGGGAATAAACTGTCAATCTTTTTATCCAAAAATTATAATATTTTTGGATAAAGTTGCGGACTGTTTGGATAGAGGGCGGGTCCATTGAAAATGCTGTATTTTCTCCTTGTCATTAGTTATATTTCAATATTCTATCATAAAATTAAGCGCTTTCAATGTGAGGAATGGTCAAATTTCATAAAGTTTTTCCTAAGTTTTATCCAAACTATTCGGTGAATTATCCAAAAATTATGACTGATTTTGTATGGATTACATCGATTTTTTGGATATAACCATGGCTGGATTTGGTGTTTGGGCAAATTAAAAAGCCCGACGGCGCAAACCGTCGGGCTAATCTATAGTGAACGACTCAATTAGACGAACAAATTAGTTCGCACTTCGATGATAGTCTGATGACTCTCTGACGATCAAGGAGCACGGAAGCAATATTTTGGGCGGAATCGAGTAGTGACCATCTAAGTGATCAACCATCGCCTTCGCCGCTATACTGCCGATTTCAAATTTAGGTACATGAATAGATGAAAGTGGTGGAGATGTATATTGAGCGAAGGCAATATTGTCCATTCCAACAAAGGCAATATCCTCCGGAACGCGGCATTCCTTCTCCAGAGCGGCTCGCATGGCAGGGATAGCAAGCATATCGCTCGCACAGAAAATGGCGGTTGGCCAATCGGACTTCGGTACACGTAGGAGCATTTGGGTCATTTGGGTATAGCTTTCGTTCACGTTCCAGTTGGTGTCGATGACCCAATCCGGATTGATGGCGAGATTGGACTGCAGCATAGAGAATTGATAGCCGATATACCGCTCATCGTTCTCCATCTTTCGGTAGAAGGCGGGTCCGCCTATGTAACCGATTCTCGTATGCCCCTGCTCCACAAGATGGCGAATAACCATTCGGGCTGCAGCTACGCGATCGCAGTCGACTACCGGCACAGATAAGGATTCATCATTTAAGCTCACGCCAAGAAGGACGACACCTTCGTTCTGCATCAGCTCGAAAAATTCTTCATCGTACCAGCTGACGGCGAGAACTCCCTTCACGCTTGCTTCTCCAAGCATGGCTGCAAGACGCTGCGTATCCTTTAATTCCTCAACGGTACGAACGATGACCGGGGGCTGCCCTAGCTCACTCATTTTCCTGTGGAAGCCTTCCAGTACTTGCGAGAAATAAGGATGATCTCCCATAAGGGACTGGGGGATGATACATACGACTTGCTTCAATGGCGTGTTGCTCTGAGCCTCAGGATGGTCTGAATCAGCAAGCTTATATCCCAGTTCGACAGCGACACTTCTTATTTTACGTTTCGTTTCCTCACTCACAGGTCTGCTCGTGTCGTCACTAATGGCCCGAGAAACTGTCGAAATAGAAACGCCTACGCGTTCAGCGATATCTCTTAATGTAGGCACAACGATATCCTCCTTGCTAGGCTGACTGCGGGCAATTGACGCAATCCTCTCACAACGTATTGTAACTTGTGTTCGATGACAAATCCATCCCATTCGGATAGAAGAGGAAGCGTATTCAGAGAGGCAAAAACTTATTTAGACGAAATTGGATTTTTCTTCTTGTACATTGAACAAACCTCAATTAATATGAACATATAAATTACTAAACGAACTTATATGAACGTAAAAGGAGATCGTGCCCACATGGAAATCCGTTATGCTTCGCATCCCAATGAAGTCAAAGCATTCGATACGACTCGTCTTCGTGAAGAGTTTCTGATCCAACAACTATTCGCCCCTGACGAACTCAAGCTTAGCTACTCTCATGTGGATCG
Organism: Paenibacillus sp. J22R98; assembly: GCF_059383835.1. Classification (NCBI taxonomy): domain Bacteria; kingdom Bacillati; phylum Bacillota; class Bacilli; order Caryophanales; family Paenibacillaceae; genus Paenibacillus; species Paenibacillus sp. J22R98. Next base: position 314,026 of record NZ_JBXENW010000007.1, on the reverse strand, counting down.
TTTTATTATCGGCGGCGCAGTTCCGGTGAATGGTTCGGTGAACCTCGCAGTCGATCCTGCAACGATCGGCGCGGCTACGTTTCTGGAGCGCCGGGAGATTGGGATTATTAATGTCGGCGGCAAGGGCACGGTTACGGTGGACGCAGAAGTCTATGCCATGGACAGCAAGGATTGCCTATATATTGGCCGCGGCGCGAGAGATGTCAGCTTTGCAAGTGAAGATGGCTCGCAGCCTGCCAAATATTATTTGAATTCTGCTCCGGCGCATCAGACGTATCCAACGGTCAAAGCTGCGATCAGCGAAGCGTCCCCTAATCATCTGGGAAGCTTGGAGAACTCCAATGAGCGGACCATCTACCGCTACATTCATACGGGAGGCATTCAAAGCTGCCAGCTGGTAATGGGGATGACGCTGCTGAAACCGGGCAGCATGTGGAATACGATGCCTTGCCATACGCATAACCGCAGGTCGGAAGTGTATTTCTACTTCGACATGCCCGATAATGGCGCGGTGTTTCATCTCATGGGCGAAGCGGCTGAAACTCGCCACCTGGTCGTACGCAATGAACAAGCGGTAATCTCCCCGAGCTGGTCGATTCACAGCGGCGTGGGTACGAACAGCTATACGTTCATATGGGGGATGGCGGGCGAGAATCAAACCTTCGAGGACATGGACGCCGTCGCGATGAAGGACTTAAAATAAAGCTGCAATTCAGCATGAAAGTGATGGTTTCCGATGAACCCTTTGCGCAGATACGAGAAAATCATGGAAATACTGCTCGCTTCCCGAGAAGTGATGGTCACAGACCTTAGCGAGCAGCTGCAGGTAACAGGCAAGACCATTCGCGAGGACTTGGCGAAGCTGGAGCAGAAGGGACTGCTGCAGCGCATTCATGGCGGCGCGGTGCTGGCGCAGGAGAATCAGCTCGGTATTATGTCGCTGAAGCAAGAAGAAGCGCCATACACAGCCGAGCATCAAGAGATTGCAGAGCTGGCGGTCTCGCTCATCGAAGCTAACGAGGTTATCGCCTTGGATGGCGGGCGCACAACGCTTGCCATTGCCAAACTGCTGCCGGATGAGCCGCTTACGGTCATCACGAATGATCTTCATATTATTGCGGAACTGGCCCGCCGATCGTCGATTCGTTTGGTCGTACCGGGCGGTTATCAAATCCGCAATATGCTGATCAGCGCTGAGGCAGCAGCCTACATTCGCAGATTGAACATTGCCAAGGCGTTCCTATCCGCCACGGCCATCCACGCGCAGTCCGGCTTTACGATCTATTCCGGAGATTCGGCAGACATTAAGCGGGCATGGCTGGAGACAGCCAAGACCTCCTACGTCGTTGCGGATCATTACAAATTCGGTCAAGGTGCGCTCTTCACATTCGCCAAGTTGAACGAGGTAAGTGCGATTATAACGGATTCCGGCATTCCACAGGAGACGGCAGAGCAGTTCCGGCAAGAAGGAGCGACACTTCTTATAGGAGAGAAGGGAGCATAAGGATGAGCTTTGACTTAACAGGCAAAACAGCGCTGGTCACCGGCACATCAGGCGGGATCGGCCAAGCGATCGCTATCGGTTTATCTGAAGCGGGTGCGTCCATTGTGGCAGTATCCGCTTCGAACAGTAATGAGACGGTTCACATGATTCGTAGTAATGGCGGTCTTGCTGCCCAAATTTCGGCGGATTTGAGTCAACTCGATAACTTGGAGCCGTTGTTTAATGAAGCGGCATCGTATTTCGGCGGCGTTGATATTCTGGTCAACAATGCCGGAACGATTCGCCGCTCTCCGGCAGCAGAGCACTCGCGTTCCGATTGGTTCGATGTCATCGATCTGAATATGAATGCCGTTTTCTTCCTCAGCCAACTGGCAGGCAATCATATGATTAGCAGAGGCAGCGGTAAAATCATCAATATTGCCTCTATGCTCAGCTTTCAAGGCGGCATCAATGTACCCGGTTATACGGCAAGCAAACATGCCGTGACCGGTATCACGAAGGCGCTTGCCAATGAATGGGGCGGCAAAGGCATTCAAGTGAATGCGATCGCTCCCGGTTATATCGATACGCGCAATACGGCTCCGCTCATGGCGGATGAGAAGCGAAGCAAAGCGATCCTGGAGCGGATCCCTGCAGGACGCTGGGGATTGCCAAAGGATTTGCAGGGACCGGCCGTGTTCCTCGCTTCGGCTGCGTCGGATTATATGAACGGCCACGTCCTCTGTGTGGATGGCGGATGGCTGGCGCGCTAGTTTACTAGTTCAACTCAGCTGGAGGCGAGAGTGTGGCAGTAGCGATAGATTGGACGAAGGACAGGTTGAAGAGTTGGCTTGAGGAGCGACCACGGCATTCTGCCGAAGAGAGTATGTACGGCGCAAATGCAAGCAGCGCTGCCAAGTGGCAGGAGATCGCAGGTTCACCGCATTATGCAGACAAGGTACGGGAAGTAGAGCAGGAAGGGCAGCTTCTTGAGCAAGCAGCAATCCCGGAGCTTTCGCCTGAGTTGTATGGGCTCTATGAGCGAACGGGAAACCGGTTGTTATATGAAGCTGTCTACTTTCAGCGAAGAAGAAGGCTGGCAACCTTCGCCATGCTCCACTTCTTGTATCCGAGTGAGAAGCGCTACTCCGGCGCTCTTGAGGAAATCATAGCTGCGATTCTAGAGGAACCGACTTGGTGTTTGCCTGCACATATGAGAGGTCAAGCGATCGATCGCCATATTGATCTGTTCGCGGCAGAGACCGGTTTCGCTCTGTCAGAGATCTTAACGGTATCGGGCGATGGGCATCTATCGATCCCGCTTCAGGCTGCAATACGTCTTGAAGTGGATCGGCGCCTGTTGGTTCCTTATTTGAACTATGGCCCGTACCACTGGGAAACGGCGGATCATAACTGGGCGTCGGTCTGTGCCGGTTCCATTGCCTCTGCTGCACTTCTCATTGAATCGGATTCCGATCGATTGTCCGCAATCTTAGAGAAAGCGATCATCACTATGGAGCATTATCTGTCCGGCTTTGGCGAGGATGGTGCATGCCTCGAAGGTCCGGGGTATTGGAATTACGGCTTCGGCTATTTTGTTACTTTCGCCGATTTGCTGAATCGCGGGACTGGCGGTAAAGCCAACCTGCTCGCCGCTGACAAGGTGCGAGCTATTGCGCAGTTTCAGCAGCGCTGTTATCTTGTCGGCAATCGGCCTGCTAATTTCTCCGATGCGGTTCCTGTTGTGAATGTTCATATCGGACTCTCGGATTATTTGGCCTCCTACTATGATGAAGTAGAATATCCTCCACTCTCTGTACAGGCAAGTTTCGGCGATGATTATTGCTGGCGATTCGCCCATATCCTGCGCAATTTCATCTGGTATAAGCCGCAAGCACCAAGAGCAAAGAACTGGCAGCCCGGCAGCTGGTTTCTGCCGGATGCGGGGTGGCTCATTTCGCGTTGTACGACGCATGCAGGCAGCTTTGGGTTTGCAGCAAAAGGCGGAACAAATCAGGAGCCGCATAACCATATCGACGTTGGCCATTTTATTGTGCTGGCAGATGGGGACCCGGCTTTTGCGGCTGATCTTGGCAGCGGTGAATATACGGCAGACTATTTCGGCGAAGGTCGTTACGCCTATGATTGCAACGGAGCGCAAGGTCACTCGCTGCCGATCATTGGCGGGCATCTACAAGAGGTTGGCGCGCAAAGTGCGGCAGTTGTGCTTGAAGCGCATACCAGCGATGAGGAAGATCGCTTCGAATTGGAGCTGGCTTCTTGTTATCCAAGAAGCGGGCTGACTTCGTACCGGCGGCGATTCTGCTGGCACAAGGAGTCCGAACGGCCGATTCTCGAGCTGCGGGATACGTTTCATTTTGCCGGGAAGCCCGCCCCTATAACGGAGACGATCATAACCCGCAACAAGCCGAAATTTATGGCTGACGGTGAAATTATGCTGCAAGGCGATAGGCAGTCCGTACGGCTTGCGTACGAACCTGGCTGCTACGAGGTGCGGATCGAAGAGCGGAGTTACTCGAATCACTTTGGTAAGGAAGAAAGCTTTTCTCGCATTTACTTGGATCGAAGGGTAGAAAGGATAGAGGGCAGCGAGATTCAGCTAGCGTTTCAATTCAAATTTCTGGAATAGGTAGGTGACTCGGCGTGGTGGAGACTGCACATTCGGAAACAACAGCGATGCAATGGGTGAATGAGGCGTGGGAGCAGACGATTCTGAAGGTGAAACGAACAAGTGCCCGAATCGGAGCCGAATTCCCTCATGCAAGTCAGGGCGGCCGATATGTATTGGAGGAGCCGCATTGGTGGACGGCTGGGTTCTGGCCGGGGATGCTGTGGCTGCTGCGTGAAGGCGATCCAGCATTTCAAGCGTTAGCGGAGCAATGTGAGCTTAAGCTTGATGAAGTGTTAGACGGCTTCGACCATCTTGATCATGATTCAGGTTTCATGTGGACGCTAACCAGCGTTTTCAATTACAAGCTGAGCGGCGGTGAAGTTTCACGTAGGCGAGCCTTCAAAGCAGCGAGTCACTTGGCAGGCCGTTTTAATGTGAAAGGCAATTATATCCGCGCTTGGAATCCTTGGCGGGAAGGCGATAACAATGCAGGTCTGGCGATCATCGATTGCGCGATGAATCTGCCTCTGCTATATTTTGCTTCGCGGGAAAGCGGCGATCCGCGTTACGCTCATATCGCCGAAGCGCATATGAGCACCGTACTCGCGCATTTCATTCGACCGGACGGATCGGTTCGGCATATCGTGCGGTTCGACCCGCAGACAGGGGAGGTTGCGGAATATATTGGCGGCCAAGGTTATGCCCCGGAATCTGCATGGTCACGCGGGACAGCATGGGCTCTTTATGGACTTGCTCTAGCCGCCAAGCATTCGGGTCGTCAAGAATATATCGATGCCGCCAAACGAGTGGCGCATTTCTTCCTCTCGCAGCTGCCCGAGGACGCCGTACCAGCATGGGATTTCCGCGCGCCGTCCGAGACAAAGACATTTCGCGATTCTTCTGCCGGGGCATGTGCTGCTTGCGGCTTATTGCTGCTCGCCGATCTAGTTCCTGAAACGGAATCGAGCAGTTATAGGCAAGCAAGCGAGCGGATATTGGAGTCGCTCTACCGGAATTACGGAGCCTTCGACGACGAGAAGGAAGAAGGACTTATTTTGCACGGCACGAGTCATTATCCGGAGCGCAAAAATGTCGATGTACCGCTGATTTACGGCGATTACTTCTTCGTAGAAGGACTGGCGAGGCTTAGAGGAGACAGCATAATTCCTTGGGAGTAATGGAAGTGGCTATAGGGCTGTCCCACACGGGGACAGCCCTTATTCATTCCTCTTGCTCTAAATTTCCGAAATTGTTGATGACTACTTTAACCTTATAATTCACTTTCAGCTTCGGATAAAAGTCGCTTCGCCAACGCTTCAGATCATGGAGCGGAAGCTTGCTTCTAAAGTGATTGCCTAAGCCAAGAGGATCGCTCTTGTATTTCTGCAGCTTGGCTGTTAACCGTGTCAGCTGCTCGGTCATATACGATTCCATTTCCTTGGTCAATTCACCCTCGGAAGCATCCTTTCTGCTTTCAGTAAGGGCTGCTTTTACGAAGAGCTTGCTGTCTAAAACAGGCCCTTCTTTCGTTAATCTAGCCTTCCATTTCGATTTGGCGCTTAGAATCGTCAGATTTGCACTCTTTAGAACCTCGATCGCAGCACCGTGATATCGGTTTGTAACCACGTTAGCGAACATGGTCTCTTCCTTCCCCAGGCGAGCCACCATCTTACCTTCTCGCATAACGGCAGATCCGGGAAAGGCAAGCACCGTTTCCTTACCTGGACGAATAATGGGGATAATCACGTCTTCGGTATAGGATTTCGTTGATTCATAGGCTTCCCACAGTTTGGTTTTGGCTGTTTTAGGTGTCCAGCCGGCTGCTTTATTGGAGTATTTAAAAAAAGTCGTCACATCGGATTGAATGGCCTGATTCGTATTGGTAAACAGCTCCTTCATATTCGCATCCGTAATGGCTACTAATGATCGGGGCGGAATGCCTCTCGTTCTGATGGCATTATTGAATTCATCCTCCAGCCCTTCGACAGCGACCGATTCATGAAAGACGACCATCTCGATATCTAACATATCGATGTAATTCTCGATATTGACTCTCATATTATCGAAGGCTGAGCTGACCGAGCTGGATTCATGCGAAATCGTCTTGATCGAAAATGCTTTCTCGGCAGGAATAGGAATCTGCAAGGTGACTTCGAAGGCTTGAGTCTCGCCTTTGCCAATACCAACGATAATGGGCATGGTTCGTAGATTGATATCATGGCTGTCCCAACATCCGCTCAGCAGCAGTACGCAGGAGAGGCTTACGAGAATATTTGCAGGTTTACAATGACGTAAGATCATCAAGTCAGGTCATCTCCTATGCCGCGCTTGTCTTCGGTAGTAAGCTCCGGCTATCGCTATTGCCAGCACTAGCCCAAATCGGGCAGGGGCCCCCCATTCTGACAATTTTTCCAGATCCCCCATATTAACGATTAGCAGTGCCAATATAAGGACCAGCACGGATACCGTGATTGGATTCGTCATCCATTTGGTTAACCTCGATGAACGACAGGCCATTGCCCGGGTGAGCCAAAGAAGCCCCGTGACGTTCATAAGCGTGCTCAGCAAGACAGCCATCACATAGAACAAGGAAAGCCGGTCAAAGAAAAACCAATTCACCCTGATGGAATCCAAAACAATGATTAGCGGATATCGCAGCGGCGCTGCGCCTTCATGCCCGAACATACCAAGCGGGATATAAACGATAATCAAATAAAAAAATAACGAAATGCACCAAGCTCCCCAGAGCCAGCGCTTGGAGACGTTAGAGAGCGGGCCAAAAAAACCGATTACACCGATCGTATGGGAGAAGATAAAGAACAAAGGCAATATTTTCGCTTCCCCCAAGAACGAGAATGTCGGTACGAGCGGACTGATCATGTTTAGCGATAGATTGCCATACGTACTCGCGAGGCTAATGATGATGAGTGGAAGTCCAAATATTCCTACGAGAATGGAGAGACGCAATAACGAATTTCGCCCGGCATACGAAATACATAACGACGAGAAGAGCAGGAGCGCCATTAACACCCAGATCGGCGTATTCGGAAGAAATAACATTTTGAGCAATTGGGAGTGGCCGCGAATGATGATCGTGATGACCAGAATGTTGCTAATGGTTATCAGCCACAGCCAAATAAATCGATATGCTGTTTTCGTTTGTAAGAAACAAAGCAGCAGATCCTCTTTGCTTTCCTTAAATCCCCCAATAAGTAAGCGAAGCAAGAGGCCTTGGAGCAGCCATCCAAGCACCACTGTCATCCAATGACCGGAGGGCTGGGACTGGATAATGCTCTGGGGGAAAATAAACATGAGCAGACCATATTGGAGCACGATAAATAAAACGGCTATCGAGACGCCTTGCTTCATCGATTCGGTCTCCCTCCCCTCGAAGCTGTGGTTGGCACAAACGGCTTACTGAGTATCGTGACATTGCTTATTAGGGAGAGCAGTAAAAATAAGCCGCACACGATGCCGAGAGGGCCGAACAAGGCGGCAAAAAATAGCATGATATATCGCCACAGTCGAACAGTTAGCGCGAATTGATAGCCAATAATCGTGAAGTTGGCGATCGTAGAGGCGGCAAGCACGATGATCAGCAAATTGCTGACTAGCTGCGCTTCGACAACCGCTTGTCCGAGGATGATCCCGCCTACCATCGTCATGGCCGGTCCGATGCTCTTGGGCAATCGGACGATAGCTTCGAGGAGCATTTCAATAATAAAGAGCAGGATGAGCGCTTCCGTTAACGATGGGTAAGGAACACCGACACGGCTGCGGGCGATGGAATAAATCAATTCCAGCTTCATGACATCAGGATTGATCGAAACTAATGCGACATAGGCCGCTGGAGCGATTATGGCAATGAGCGCGCCGAGGACGCGGAAGAAAATAATCATGACGGAAAGAGCTGAAGGTAAGTCTAGGTCCGTATCTAAGATAAATAAGTCGGCAAGATGTACGGGAATGATGATCGCTTCCGGGTAACCCTCGATCAGCAGCGCAATCCGTCCTTGTTTCAGATAGTGGCAGGCTTCATGAGGCGACTCCGTTCTGTTATAGCAGGGGAGCGGGCTCCATAACGGCTGCTGACGAAGCCACTTCGCTACTTGGCGAGTAGAGGTAAAGTCTTCGTTGGCATGGGCGCGAATGGCTGCCTCGCAATCCGCAAGCAGTGCCGCATCCACTGTATTATCGAGCGATAGAATAATCATGCGCTGCTTATGCGTAGAGCCAACGAGCACAAGAGACTGCTTCAGATGTGCGGAACGAAGCTCATTTCGGATCAAGCCCACGTTCGTCATAATATCTTCGATGAAGCCGGTTTGCGATGAGATTAGGATGTTTTGATTGTTCGGGACATTAATCGATCGGTTCAAATTCTGAGACAGAGGCTGTACCCAAATGGCCTCCGAGCGGTTCGAGGTAAAGAGAAGAGCACGTCCTTCCAAAAGACCTTGAACATGGTCCTCTGCCTTCGCCGCTTCTTCAGCGCCAAGTGTCCACTTCAGCTGTTCCCATGAATAGGATTCGGCAGAAGCGGTTTCTTTGATCCGCCATACGGTTGCCGCGACATCAACGAGGCTCGAAAGTGCGAAGAGTTCAACATGCTTGCCGCCGAGCAAAATATGCTGATGTTGAAAGTCGGGACTCTTCCCGAGTTTTTTGATGACATGATCCACCATAACCCACCACCTGTGGGTAGTATTGGCAATGCGCACCGAAATTATGAGACGTGCTTGAAGCGGTCCCGGTGCGTGACAGCTACCTAAAAACTTGCCAGCATAGCTCATCCCCGTTCGGCTAACCCTATATGTGGGCCGCATCAAACGGTTCATACGAAACGGAGGATGAGATGGAATGCAGCGAAAATTGGCAGTGCTCGCAGCCGGCGCGATGTTGACGACGATACTGACAGGCTGTATGGATAAACAAGGGGATCTCGGCAACCGCAATATCCGTAATAACAGTATTGCTTATGACATGAATGGCAACCGAATCATCCATTCCAGATTTGCAAACGATCAAATGAACGAAATGAATCGTGTGGACGGACACCGGTTAAACAGTAATAATATTATCGGTCTTCACAAGAACTACAGGCTGGAAATGAGTCAGGAAATCTCAGATCGGCTGGAACGATTGCCTGAAGTGAATAAGGCGTATGTGATGCTGACTGATGACAACGCCTATGTTGGCGTATCGCTGAAGGACACCGCCGATATGAAGGGCATGGGCACGCGTGCCATGAATGTTCCTTCTGCACCGACTCCGCTCAGTCGTACGCAGCGAGCGTACCAGCGTCCAAACATGACTACAAAATCGTTGGATACGAAGATCAGTGCAATTGCTACCGGTCCGAACATGCTGCGGGTGTATAACACTAATCCTGCACCAACGGTTCCTAGTGCTCCGAGCCGTATGACGCGGGATGCTGATGTGGCCGGCGGCCTGAAGGACCGAATTGCCAATGAAGTGAAACAAATGGCGCCGCAAGTGAAGAACGTGTACGTTTCGGCGAATCCGGATTTCTTCGATCGCATGGACGCTTACATGAGCGATGTGAAGCTTGGGCATCCAATTCAAGGCTTTATCGCTGAATTTAATGCCATGGTGGACCGCGTATTCCCGCATAGATCCGGTTCTTAAACCGGAGTTTCGACCCTTTGACTGCAGAGCTTAAACGAGGATTTATTACTAGTTACTATGAGCAATTAAGCAGCAGCCAATTCACGTTCTTTGACGTGATTGGCTGTTCCTCTTCATTACGCTAAGTTACCATGGAGGAACAAAACTGGCTGAAGCTTGTGCCCATCTTATTCTTAAACATCCGCCCGAACGTATGCACATCTGCATAACCCACGGCATTAGCGATTTCTCCGATCGACATATTCGTTTGAATGGCGAGCTCTTTAGCCCGTTCGATTCGAACGCGTGTTAAATACTCGAAGGGCGTAATGCCGAATGCATCACGGAATTTGATGATAATATAATTGCGGCTGAGCCCCGACATAGCTTCGAGCTCACTATGCTGAATGTTCTCGTTAAAGCGATTGGCAATGTAATTTCGGATGAGCACCATTTTCGTCTTAATCTTCTGCTGACCCTCGGTCTTCGTTTCCTGTTCCTGCTTAATACCCGACAGATCGGCCAAAATGCTCATCAGCAGACTCTGACACTGCGTATGATGCGTCAATCCGGGCTGATGATAATGCGTAATCAGCTGCGTGAGCTTCTTCTCGATATCATGCCCAGCGAAGTTACCTAAGTAACGCTCCTCGCCAAGCATCCGCTCAACGGGATAGCCCGTTTCTCCGAAGTCGAATAGGATGGAGATGCAAATATATTTTTCCCCTGGAATCGTATGGACCTCATGTGCCTGTGACGGGGAGTGGTAGATCAGATCGCCGCGCCGTGTAATGTAAGTTCGATCCTCGATGCGATATTCGGCGGCACCTTCAACGACATATTGGAACTGATAGTTGTTCAGCATCCTTCTTGCGATATCCCAGTGCTGCGGCGCGTGAAACAGATGGGCGAGTGTGATATAGGGGGGATGAAAATACAAACCTGCTACATGCTCGGGCAGTGCGTGATGATAGTAAGGGATTTTGGGCGGCATATTCGTGGTCATACGGGTCGGGATCACCTCTGAGGCGTTAGAGTAGGTGTTGACTATTCAAGATTACTATCGCAATATCGTGTGATTTCTGCAACCTCTTTGTTACTTTCAACTACATACACCTTCCGTCCATATCCCTTATACTTAGCTCAGAAGCACTTATTATCCATGAGGGAGTGGAACAAATATGGGCACGATCAAGGTGGAAATTCCTTTCGTCGATGCAGCGGCGCAGGATTGTATAACGGAGGAACAGGCGCAGTTTTTCTTGGAAAACGGTTTTCTTGTCATTCGGAATGTGGTTGTAGGCGAAGAATTGAAGTTGGTGCAGTCTGAAATGCAAGCGCTTTATGAGAAAGGCGCGGCAGGCGTAGATGATGACCCGGATTTCATGTACGGAATTGGTGTGAAATCAGGCCAATCGATCTTTAAACGTGTCGAATATGTCATTGCAAAAAGCGATCCGATGAAGGTGCTGCTAGGTCATCCGTTTATCCTTCGTTCCGTGGAGAAGCTGCAGGGCCGCAACTTCATCGCAACCTGGGATTCCATGGTGCTGAAAGCGCCGAATGAAGGCATTATCGTCCCCTGGCATCGCGATGCGGCGGTACCGGAAGGCTGTACAGATACGCGGCCGATATTCAATGTGGATTTCTATTTGGATGAGGCGGATATGCAAACCTGCTTATGGGTGATCCCGGGGAGCAATAAGTGGAGCAAAGAAGAAGCGGACAAACGCTGCAAGCAGCCTGGCTTCACGACGGAGGATGCGATCCCGGTTCCGATGCAGCCCGGAGATGTGATCTTCCACAATATCGAGGTGCTGCACGGCTCACCTGCAGGTGACGGCAACCCGCTGCGCCGCACGGTCTACTACGAATTCCGCCCCGGCGAAATCGAAGCCGAATTCGGCCCGCACACGCTGGAGTATCTGTCCCTCAAGCAGCATCTGCTGCTGGATTGCATCGAACGACGCAAAAGCGCATCGTATGCGCAAGGCGAAACGCCGTTCGCGTATGAGCCGAGCGGCGCATTCGCGATCCGCGCACCGAAGCCGCCTGCGCAGTATCGCTACGCGCACGAAGTGTATTGGCGCCGATAGGCGCTTGAGTGGGCCTGCGGCCCGGTCGCGATTTCGCGACTGGGCTGCGGTTTTTTCGTTATTGCTCAATAGACTATCGCCCCCAGCTCGGGGCGGACGATGAGAGCCCCCAACAACCTCCGCGCGGCCACTGAGCGTTCCAGAATGGAACTCTCACCGCCGAAATTATTGTAGCAGCTAGAGTTCGGAAATGGAACTCTCAGCAAGCAAACGCCCCCAACTAACCTTCGCGCAGCTGCTGAGCGTTCCAAAATGGAACTCTCACCGCCGAAATCGCATATTACAGCAGCTGAGCGTTCGGAAATGGAACTCTCAGCAACCAAAACCAAAATTAACCCATCCAACCTTCGCGCGATCACTGAGAGTCGGAAAACCAGTCTCTCGGCACCGAAAATGCTGCAAAAAGAAGCCGAGAGTCGGAAATCCGCTTCTCAGCTCCCAAGCTGCCCCATAAACGTCAAAAAACCTTCTCGCAAACGTTTCCGAATAAATTCGGAAGCATTGCCAGAAGGCTGAGCAAGGTATGCGGTGATTTTGGTCAAATCTTTAATTCCCCAAGCTTTATAAGCTCGACAACCGCTTGTGAACGACCTTTAACGTTCAACTTCTGCATGACGTTGGAGATGTGGTTTCGAACAGTTTTCTCGCTGATGAACAGTTGCTGTGCGATATCCCTTGTGGTTTTATCCTGCACAAGCAGCTCGAAAACCTCGCGTTCACGATGAGTTAATAAGAACTTGCTCTTCTGGTCGCTACCCATTGATGTTTGTCACCCCTCCTTGCTCGGGTTTTTATGGTTTAACAAGGTTAAGGGATACAGTCAAATTATATTATGATCAGGCGCCTGTAGTGGTGCGGTATATTGAAAAAATGGGCGGGTATTTGTCGCCCCATGACAGGTGCGGGGACAAAAGTCGAAACAACCAAAAATAGCCAAATATATATTGTGTACTAATGAACCAATGTGATACATTAATTATCAAATAAGGACGCATGAATGAGGTGGTTGGCATCACGTTAACGGCAAGGCAAGTCGAAATCTTAAAGCTCGTGAAGCTGCATGCGCCGATTACGGGCGATCAGCTTGCAGAGATGCTGGGGACGGGGAAACCGACGCTGCGCGCGGATTTATCGCTGCTCGTGATGCTGCGACTCTTGGAGGCGAAGCCGAGAGTGGGGTATTTTCCGGGGACGGCGGCACAGGGAAGAGAGCAAGTGCTCAAGCGCTGGGAAGACGCGTATGTGAAGGATGTGCAGGGGCTGCCGATCAGTGTGGCGGAGACCGCATCCGTCCATGATGCTGTCATTACCTTATTCATGGGCAATGCCGAGGTGCTCACCGTCGTGGATGAGAACCGGCATTTTGTAGGCGTAGTGACGCCGAAGGATTTGCTCAAAATCACTCTTGGCAGCAGCAATGCCGCCTCGATTCCGGTAAGTATGGCGATGTCGCGTTTGCCGGCTATTGCAGCCGTGCAAGCCAATCATCCGCTGATGGACGCGGTGAAGAAAATGCTTGTACAGGAGCTGGACGGTTTACCGGTAGTTTCAGGTGAAGAACAGCCGGCGAATCGATATGAGGTCGTTGGGTGGATCAGCAAAACGAATATCCTCCGCTGGATGATGGAGCTGGAATCGGACAGGCAGGGATAAGGAGGCAGGACGTGGGGAGCTCGGGGAAACGTGTGCAGCCGATTTATATTTGCTCGGATGCAGTTGGGGAAACGGCGGAAGCGGTCGTGAAGGCGGCGATGCGGCAATTCGCTTTTGAAGATGTGAAATTGATTCGGTGCGGCCACATCAAGACGGAGGACGAAATCGTCCACATTGTCGGAGATGCAGCCGGTGCTGGCGGATTCATCGCCTATACACTGGTGCAGCCGGAGCTCCGTGAAACGATGAGAGAGGAAGCGCTGCTTAAAGGCGTGCGCGCCATCGATGTATTGGGACCGATGATGCAAGCGTTTATCGATACGTTCAATGATTCACCGAAACGACAACCAGGCCTGCTTCATACGCTCGATGATGATTATTACCGCCGCATTGAAGCGATTGAATTCGCGGTGAAATACGATGACGGCAAGGACACCAAAGGGCTGCTGCTCGCAGAGGTTGTCATTGTCGGCGTATCCCGAACGTCGAAAACACCGCTAAGCATTTATCTAGCCCATAAAGGCATTCGGGTCGCCAACTTGCCTCTCGTGCCGGAAGTGAAGGTACCGCAGGAACTTTATCGAGGCAAAAGGCTCGTCGTAGGGTTAACGATGCAGCCGGAGAAGCTTTCCGGAATACGAACCGAACGGCTTAAAGCGATGGGACTCCCCTTCTCCGCGAAATACGCATCCTCAGAGCGCATCGACGCAGAGCTGGCCTACGCGCAATCGATTATGAATGCGTTAAACTGTCCGATTATCGATGTCACCGAGAAAGCGATTGAAGAAACAGCGGGCATCATTATTGGTTGGCTGCAGCAAGCAAACTGAGGAGGCAGATGTACGATGGAGCGGGAACTGGCACTTGAAATTGTACGCGTAACGGAGCTGGCGGCCCTTGCTGCTGCTCCTTGGATGGGTCGAGGAGACAAGCATCGCGCCGATGAAGCGGCGACGAATGCGATGCGTGGTATGTTGGATTCCGTCTCGATTCGAGGGACGGTCGTCATTGGGGAAGGCGAGATGGATGAAGCGCCAATGCTCTACATTGGTGAAGTAGTCGGCAGCCTACAGGGGCCGGAGGTGGATGTGGCGGTGGATCCGCTGGAAGGGACGGAGCTCGTAGCGAGAGGACTCAACAACGCGATGGCTGTCATCGCCGTCGCTCCGAAAGGTCGGCTGCTGCATGCACCGGATATGTACATGGAGAAGCTTGCCGTTGGTCCGGCGCTTGCCGGAAAGCTGAAGCTGGAGGATCCCATCCGCACGACCGTGGAGAAAGCGGCGCTTGCGCTTCACAAGCAAGTTTCGGACCTAACGGTTATGATCCTTGACCGCGAGCGCCACGCGGAGCTGATCCGCTCGCTTCGAGAGGTTGGCGTCCGCATCAAGTTTCTGTCGGACGGCGACGTTGCAGGCGCGATTGCCCCGGCATTTCCTGAAGCCGGCATCGACCTGTATGTCGGCTCTGGCGGCGCGCCGGAGGGAGTGCTTGCCGCTGCCGCGCTCAAATGCCTTGGCGGCGAGATTCAAGGCCGGCTCATGCCCCTGAATGAAGAGCAGGAAGAGCGCTGCAGGGCCATGGGACTTTCCAATCCGCGTAAGCTGCTGCATATGGAGGATATGATCGGCAATGACGATGTCATCTTCGCTGCTACAGGCGTCACGCCGGGCGAGTTTCTTGGCGGTGTCTCCATGCTGCCGGATCAGCGGGCCGAAACCCATTCCATCGTCATGCGCGTGAAAACCCGCACGATCCGATACATTAAGTCTCAGCATTATTTGCCGAACAAGCCGATTTTGGGTCAGCTATAGCGATAGCGAAATAAAACTTAACCATTCAACCAAATAAAGGACGCTGGCGAGCAACCCCTTACCTACAAGGGAATTGCGCGTCAGCGTCCTTTTTGCAAATATACGAAAGTATAAGTTTCACCTTACACTTTCGTATATTTCACCGGAATGAAACGCGCTTCTCCACCTACAGGATGGCGACAGCCGTTTCACCTTGATTGCATTATCGCCCGAGGAATAGGCTACTGTAATAAGAAATGTACTTCGCCTTCATCTGTTCCGTTGTCTGTCCGCGATCGTCGGTGAAGTAGAGAAACGCAATCGGACTCATGGAGATCGTAATATGGAAGGCCGCGAACTCGGTATCCACGTTAGGGGCCAAGCCGGATGCAACAGCTTCATCAAGCAGATTCTTCAGCACGCCCGTCACGAATTGAAAAGGCGGCGAGTTGACCATGTTATCCCGATCATCCGAACACCAGGCATCCGGCTGAATCGCATTGAACCACTGCATTTCAGTTGCGATAAAATCAATCCAGCGCGATAAGAACGTTTCCATTCGCTCGCGTACGGGCAGCTGCGCCTCAAGCGCGAGATAAGCGGAAATGTTGGATGCAAATCGCTCGAAGCGATCCGTGAGAAGTTCCATGCAAAGCTCGGCCTTAGAGGAATAACGTCTGTATAATGTACCTTGCCCGACGCCGGCGCACTTGGCAATCTGATGCATGCTGACGCTTTCCACACCATGTTCATGAAACAGCTGGGAGGCTGTATCGAGTATAAGCTCTCGGTGTCTGGCGGCGTCCTTTCGTTCGCTCCGTTGCTGCATATGCCATGAACCTCCTGAAATTGAAAAAAGTTCACATTGTCTTTCATTGACAATGTGCGTAGCGTTAGGTAAGCTGTATTTAAAGCGGACAATTGTCCATTTATAAAAAACCGAGATGTTCCGAACTAGGTTCCAATGCCTTCATTGTACTCCTCTCCCTTAGAAGGGTCAATGCAAGTGCGAGGATCGGAAGGAGCATAGGACGGGTAAAGGGAGCTGGAGAGTACGATGTCTGCACAAGCAATATCAGCTGCAAAGAGCGAAGAGCCGTTTTCCATTCGGAAAATATTAGGGCCGCTGGCAGCAATTATTATCGGGATTTTCATGGTCGTGCTGGACGGAACAGCCGTTAACGTGGCGCTTCCGGGTTTGCTTAAAGAGTTTAACACGACGTATCAGGTCGTGTCCTGGACCGTTACAGGGTATGCACTGGCACAAGCAGCGGTCATCCCGCTTGCCGGATGGTTGTCTGACCGTTTTGGCGCGAAGCAAGTATTTCTAACATCCGTAGTCCTATTTACGGTAGGCTCACTGCTTTGCGCGTTGGCAACATCTGTTGAAACCTTGATTATTTTCCGTATCGTTCAAGGGGTCGGCGGAGGTATGGTGCTTCCGGTTGCGATGGCGTTCATTTATCGTCTTAGCCCACCGGAGAAGGTTGGCGCGGTAATGGGCATGATGGGGATTCCGATCCTTCTTGCTCCGGCGCTTGGACCTGTACTTGCCGGTTATCTGGTAGACTATGTCAGCTGGAAATGGTTGTTCTTGATCAACATTCCAATCGGTGTATTCGGCGTATTCCTTGGTATTCGCACTTTGCCGCGCATTGAGCGTCAGGCTGTAGCCGCACTCGATAAGTTTGGATTCCTCTTGGCACCAATCGCTTTCGCGGGTCTTTCGTACGGTGTTAGTGAAGGCGCGACAAGCTGGACGGCGTCGAAGACGATTATCGGTATTGTTGTTGGAGCAGTAGCCCTTATCTTGTTCGTTATCGTTGAACTCAGACGTAAAGATCCACTGCTTGAGCTTCGTGTCTTCCGTTCCATGGACTTCACGAAAGGGATTGTCGTGCAATGGATTTCCCAAATCGCATTGTTCGGCACGATGTTCCTAGTTCCGCTGTTCCTGCAGCAAGCACAGCATTACAGTGCATTCGACACAGGACTTATTATGCTTCCGCAAGCGATCGCCGCAGCTTTGTTCATGCCAATCGGCGGGATGCTCTACGATAAGATCGGTGCAAGACCGCTAGTATTTGCCGGGATGCTGCTCGTAACAGTAGCGGCGTACATCTTCTCCCATGTGGATGCAGAATCCGGCAAAATGATGATTATGGGTCCGCTGGCCTTGCTCGGAGCAGGTATGGGGATGTCGATGATGCCTTTGAATACGCATCTGATGCAATCCGCGCCGCGTGATCTCGTCAGCCGCGTAACTTCGCTTACGAATGCTGCGCAGCAAATCATGACTTCATTTGCAGTGGCAGGTTTGGCAACCATTCTTGCAAAACGCATGGTGTTCTACGGACCGACAGCTAAGAGTGAGCTTGAAGCTTATTCCCTCTCATTCGGAGATACGTTCCTGATCTTGACGTTCATCGCGATCTTCGGCGCTGCACTGGGCTTATTGCTTCGCAAACCGGCACCGATTGCCGGTGAAGAAGGCAATAAACAACTGGAAATGATGATGCACGTAGGTTAATTGCATCACATCTATATGAAAGAGGCTGAACAGGTGGAGCTTCCCACCAAGTTCAGCCTCTTTTCTCATTCCGCTACTTAGAATATCCGCCAATCAAGTTCTGCCGACATTGTTTCCAGCAAGTGAACACCTGCTGTGCTGTTTCCTTTCGTACCGAGTGCCGGGCCGATGACGCCGATGCCGTACTTGCCGGGAACGAGGGCAAGTATGCCGCCGGACACGCCGCTTTTTGCCGGGATACCGACTTTAATCGCGAATTCACCGGATGCGTTGTACATGCCGCACATAATCATGAACGTTTTGGCGATCTGCACATAACGCTTCGGTACGATTTGTTTTCCCGCCAAGGGGTCGAAACCGTCGAAGGCCAGAAGCAGAGCCATTCGTGCAAGCTGATTACAGCTGACTTCGATGGAGCAATGCTGGAAGTAGACGCGGAGCACATCTTCAACGTCAATTTCTTCGCCGAGCACTTCGTTATCCTTGAGGAAATAAGCGAGCGAGCGATTTCGATGCGCCGTTGCCGATTCGGAGCGAAAGACATCCTCGTTGACAGACAAAGACGTACCGCCTGCCGCTTCCTCGAAGAAGGCCAGAATACGCTGCGTCTTGGCAGCGGGCGTATCGCCGTGAATCAATGAACTGATTGCAATTGCCCCGGCATTGATAAGCGGATTGAACGGTTTGCCCGGTTCAACAAGCTCAAGCTTCAGCATCGAGTTGAAATCGTCTCCGGTCGGTTCCATGCCAACTTTGGCAAACACGCCGTCCTCCCCGTTATCCATAAGAGCCAGGAGCAGTGTGAATACCTTCGAAATACTCTGCATGGTAAACGGGAAATCAGTCTCTCCGGCACTGATCGTCTCTCCGCCGGCACCCATAATCGTAACACCTAGCGCATCCGCTGGTGCTTTGGCTAGCTCCGGTATATAAGAGGCCACTTGTCCTTCGCTGGCATGCAGCCGGCTTGCATGTACCCATAACGGCAGCGTTTCTCGCAATTGCTCCATCATCATTGTCGCCTCATCCTCTTCGCTGTCCTTATCTACTTCATAGTGTACGGCGCACCGGAGCTGCTCTGCAAGAGGGAATAGAATTTCCACTATCTGATATCTAGGCCAATCGTGTACAATGATGACAGCAATAAACCTTATCATGGTTAGCAGGAGGAAATATGGTTAAAATCTTACTTTTCGGCTTAATATGGTGGCTGACGGGCAGTCCGTTTCTTGCTGTTCTTGTCCTACTAGCCCTACTCTATGTACTGGACCGCAGATTCATCGGACTCACGCCGAGTTTCGTGAAGCCGCTGCGCAGATTCAGTACGATCAGACGGCTGCGCCAACAAATCATTATGAATCCAAACGATATTCCGGCCAAGCACGAGCTCGCGCGATTGCTGATTGAACGCAAACGATATAAAGAAGCGAAGGAATGGCTGATGCCGCTGCAGGATGCGCTGGAGCATTCCGCGGAATTCTGGGATGATTTAGGCGCTTCGCTTATTCACCTTAGTGAAACGGATGCAGCCGAAGCGGCAATCGGCAATGCGCTGTCGATTAATCCGAGAGTCAAATACGGGACGCCTTACTTGCGGTTAGCTGCGATTTATGCCAAAACCAATCCGGAGAAGGCAATCGGACATTTGCAATCCTTCCGTGCCATACATTCTTCTTCCATCGAAGCTTACTATAAGCTGGCTCTGCTCTATACGCAGCTGGGAAGAACGGAGGATGCGAAGCAAACGCTGGTGGAATGCGGGACACTCTACCGTGCATTGCCTCGTTACAAGAAACGACAAGAGCGCAAATGGGCGCTTCTAGCATTTTTCAAAAGACTTTCTTCCTAAAAGAAGCGGTGTCAGCATGGACTTTCATGTGCTGAGCCGCTTTTTTAGCGTTAAAAGCCTCCATATTTAGTACGTTACACCCATTATTGTTCAATTCTTTCATTGTCACTCTCTATGAAATCGTAGATAATTGAAGGAAATATCGAATTTGATCGGAGAGTCTGTCGAAATGCGGCGAAATGCGTGGCTTCTTGCCATTTTATTAATCGCGTTATTACTTGGCGTCAATAATACCATCTATTATTTTACAACCAAAGATTCATTGGAAGCTGGCCTAGAACACGAAATGGAATCCGTTGCAAAGCAAATTGAAATTTCCATTGAGCTGTCCCGGGGCGGCGCAGAGAAATATCAAGAGCAAATCGGACGTGAGCTTCGTGCCGCCTCGATCGCTACTCAATTTGCACTAAATCCGGATGTTGAGAAAGTATCCAACTCACAACTGGTAGAGCTTTCCAAGAAGCTGGATATGGTGGGTATCACGTTGCTCAAACGAACCAAGGACAACATCATCCTCTATAAATCGTCCAGTCCTAAACAGATCGGATACAAGACAAATACATGGAAACCCTGGTACCAGGCCTTTAACCAATTGTTCGATGAGCATAGGGTTACGATTGATTGGGGCCAGCACTTGACGAATTATTGGACAGGTCCATTTGAGTTTGCCACGACGGAAACCAGCTCCATTCAGAAATGGGGTTACTATTACGACGGCACAACCAATTATATGATCGATCCTTACATCAGCTACGACAGCAGACAGCATGATTACGATGATGCGACCGGCGTCGATAAGCTCATCTCGCAGACGCTCAAAGAGAATAAATCGTTAAGCGAAATTACGATCATTAACCCGGAAACCTTTGGTGACGGCGAGAAAACAACCATTACCGATAATGGCGAGGTTCTGCAGCACATGACGCAAAATCCGATCATCAATGGAACGTATAAGTTTACGAATCCTGATGATTTGGCTAACGTAAAATTGGCGAATGAGAAGAACATAAAGGTCTATCAGAATGCTGTCATTAACGGCAAGCATGTAATCAAGCTGTTTATTCCGGTAGATATAACGAATAAATCAGCCAGTATGCTGGATGAAAACGGTGAACCGCTTAATCGCTATGTTATCTCGCTTGTATCGGATTATGCGATCATTCAACATACCCTGGATAAGCAATTCGTCAATATTGCAATCATTATCGGCATCGTGACGGTAATTAGCTTGATTCTGGTCTATCTGTTCGTCTCTGCTTACCGCAAATCACAAGATAAGCTGATTCGTAAGGCGCAAGAAACGTATTTGGATGAAATAAACGGTCTGTTCCAGTCGATTCGTTCCCAGCGACATGATTTCGCGAATCATGTACAAACCATTCACGCGCTTGCAGAGCTTGGCAAGACGGAGGAATTGAAGTCGTACGCGGCTGAATTAACCGGCGAGATCAGGGAATTAAACGATATTATCGATATCGGCAATCCCGCCATTGCAGCGCTCATTCGTGCGAAAGGCTTGCAGGCTGAACTGCTCAAGGTGGAATTCAAGTCGGATTTCAATGACATCAATAAGCTTGAGCTTGGGATGAAGTCGCTTGACATGACAAGGCTGCTCGGAAATTTGATCGATAATGCGTTTGATGAGGTGCTCAATTACGCGGAGGGCCAACGTTCGGTTCACATCGCGGCATCCCAGAAGACCGGTTATTATGAATTTGCCGTAAGCAACACCTGTTTGCGCGCAGAAGAGCTTGCGAATAAACCGTTATTCCAAGCAGGGTACACGTCGAAGAAGGGCAGTCATTCCGGACTTGGCCTGCACATCG
The DNA here is from genome assembly GCF_059383835.1 of Paenibacillus sp. J22R98. Classification (NCBI taxonomy): domain Bacteria; kingdom Bacillati; phylum Bacillota; class Bacilli; order Caryophanales; family Paenibacillaceae; genus Paenibacillus; species Paenibacillus sp. J22R98. The sequence continues at coordinate 292,536 of NZ_JBXENW010000007.1, read as the reverse complement.
TGAAGTCCATTGTCGATAAGTACAAAGGTGCCATTAACCTTGCCATTAATGAACCGAATACGGTGACATTTATCGTGAAAGTGCCTTATTAAGTTGCGATTTTACTGAAAATCATACTTGGCCTCTTGCTCGGACTTTCCGGTCCGGACAAGGGGCTTTTATTTTATTCTCATCATGTCTGTCCCAGTTCAAAGCGAAACCGTTTGTGAATGTGGTATAATGGTTGGAATGGTTATTGAGGAACGGGGGACGCATCGTGAGCACGTTTTTTCAATTGGATGAACAGCGGCTGCAGGCTTTGGAAACAGCTGTCGCAAGCAGCATCCCCCTTGAGGTGATGCAGCTTGGCTTTGATTATTACCGCCGGGAGAAGGTGCTTTCCGTTCAAGTGATGGAAGGAACCTCTGTATATGGAACCGTCAAGGATGCTGCAATTTTTGCCGTTACGCTCGACTGCGATGAATTTTCTTTTAGCACTTGTACTTGTCCGGTAAAAGGGTATTGCAAGCATATGGCTGCAGTCTTCTACGCTTATTATGAATACGCGGGAAGAAGTGCGGATGAGGTGCATAACCGCTTGTTATATGGTCGTGATCCAATGTTTGCGGTAGGTCAGCAAGGAGCCGGGGATAGGGCTCCGGCAGCGGAAGTCGCTGCCGCAGCTAAGACAGGTCTCGAAGGAGACCCGCGTCTATGGCAGCAAGATATGGAAGCGAAGCATGGTGAAGTATGGCGGCAATGCAGACATTCTTTGCACCCGCTGCAGCCTGTATTGCAGGCGATCAAGGCGGTTTCGAAGAATTGGGAGGAAGGTCTGAGAAGGCTGCACTGGATGCATGGCATTATTTTTGTCGTGGAGCAATCCGAACGGGCTTATTCCCATACGGACAGCTACAGCCGTTACTATTATGAGATGGCTTTTGCGCGGATGACGGAGCCTTGGATAAATCACTACCATGAGCTTGCAGGGGAGCTTACACCGGAAACAATGACGGAACTCGAACGTGTCGGGGTCGAACAATTGCTTGAGCTGTTTCATGAACGGGAAATGGATCGGGAGCAGCAGCTTCACAGGTGGGAGGCGCTGTATTTCTCGATTTGGGGGCAGCTTGTACACGATTCCACTTGGACGGGCAAGGAGAAGCAATGGCTGGAGCATAAGCTGGCAGAGGAGAAAGGCACGGGACATGCGAGCTTCTTTGCTCCGATGGCACTCGCTTATCTGGCTTATGCGGAGGACAACGACGATTATGCGATGGAGCTGCTGTCCAGAACCCAATTTAATCGGACGGCGCTGCTTGCTTGCGATTGTGCACTGCAGCGGCTGGAGGAGCGGAATTGGGCGAAGCTGGAGAACTGGATTCGGTATTTGTATGGCGGGTTATCGATTGAACGGAAATCCAAAGCGTTTGGACCGTTCTTGTCGATGTGCCGTTTGGCAGATCTTCAGCAGCCGGACAATCCAAGCTGGCAGCAGTATTTGGTTTCATTCCTGCCGTATTCCTATTCGGCGTTGACGGAGCATTGGCTGGATCGCAAGCATTATGAGAAATGGGCCGATTTGCAGCTATTATTCGGCATCGAGCCCGATGAGATGGATATCCAATTGGTGCGGGAGATCAGCAAGGCTGCTCCCCGTGTACTGTACCCGCTGTATCATCAAGCGATTGACGGCGCGATTCGCTCGCGTAATCGGCAAGGCTACAGGCAAGCGGTCAAGCTGATGAAGAAGCTCGAGAAGCTGTACAAAGCGGAGGAGCACGGCGATAAATGGAGCCGTTATGTGGATGGTATCGTACGAAAGCATGGGCGCCTGCGCGCGCTGCAGGAAGAGCTTTGGAGGGGTAAAATCATCACATGAGAGGTTACACAGGTACTGAAACGGTCGTCGTTGACGGATTTTGGAATGAGGGCGAAGGCCTGGTGCTGGCAGCTGGGCATGTCGCTGGACTAACGCTTCGTCTGCGCCGCCTTCTCTTCGCTTGGCACGAGGCTTCTTGGTTTGGTGCGGAGATTGAGGAACGTACGGATGAGCGGCTCAAACGGACCGAGCTGCCGTTGTCGCCGGCGATTGCGATGGATTACTTGTCTTCTCCGCGGCCGGTTAGGCTGCTTCAGGTGGAATGGACCGATAGGCTGGAGATACTGGCCAAGCTTGCTGTCATGATGCGCGAGGCGCTGCTCCACGGCTGGTTCTCGCCGGATTGGTCGCGCTGGCGGGCTGAAGCGAGAGCTTGGCGCCTGGATGTGCCGCGGGGTGAAGAGAACACGCGCATGGCGTGGAAGCAGCTTGCAGCGCAGCTCGAGGAGCAAGGCGATAGCGGTGCGATACAAGGGTGGCTGACCGGCATTATGGAAGAGTTGATTGCTTCCGATGATTCGGTAGGCGCAGCTTGGCGCAACGCCGCGTCGCAGGCCGGTGAAGGTGCGCTTATGATGAAAGCGGCCGATGAGGACGATTGGCTCGTTTCCATCGGCATGAAGCAGGACAATGCACCGTTTCGTACCGCATTGCAGCTGCTGGAGCCGAGCGATGGGCATGGCTGGCGGCTTCGCCCGGCCGTTCGTGACCGCGAAGATAGCGGACGCTGGATGACGCTTGCGCTTAACGAAGCGGCTGAGGCACGGAGCGAAGAACGGTTTGTGCTGCCGGCGGATGCTCCGGAAGCGTGGCGGGAGCATTTTGCCGAGCGTATGCGCAAGGAAGAGATGAAGTGGGCTGCGGCGCTGCCGGAATGGACGCGATCGGAGGAGGGGCTAGGCGATCGTAAAGATGCGGGTCTCATCCGTATTGAGCTGAACGATGCGCAGGCGTATGCATTTCTGGAGCAGGAGAGCGTGAAGCTGCTTGCGGCAGGCTGCTCGGTCCTGCTGCCATCTTGGTGGGAGGCGGCGCGTAATCGCCGCATGAAGCTGAAAGCCAAAGTGAAATCGTCTGTCGGCTCTGCCGAGCAGTCGATGTTCGGCCTTCAGCAAATCGTTGATTTTGATTGGAAGCTTGCTGTAGGCAATGTCGATATGACGGAAGCGGAGTTTATGAAGCTGGCGTCCGAGAACCGCAGACTGATGCAAGTTGGCGGCGAATGGGTGCATCTGGACCCGGGCGACATGGAGCGGCTGCGCAAGTGGTTGAAGAAGAACGGCGGCAAGCGCGGCTTAACCATGCGCGATGTGATGGAGATGCATCTGCGCGGCGGGGCAGAGCTGGAGCCGGAGGATGAGCTTCAAGAAGCGTTAACAGCCGAAATCGAGCTGAATGAGCATTTGGCGACTTGGATCGGGCAGCTCAATGAGTCGGCGGACTTGCCGCTTGTCGAAACGCCGGATGCGTTCCAAGGCGAGCTTCGCCATTATCAGCTGCAAGGGGTATCGTGGCTCGCGTTTCTGCGGAAATTCGGACTTGGCGGCTGCTTAGCGGATGACATGGGTCTTGGCAAAACGATTCAGTTTACGGCGTATTTGCAGCATGTACTGGAGCAAGGGAGCTTCGGACCCTCGCTGCTCATTTGCCCAACGTCGGTTATCGGCAACTGGGAGAAGGAGCTGGAACGGTTCGCACCGGAGCTTCGCGTGATGGTGCATTATGGACCGAAACGTATGCGCGGCGAGGAGTTTGCGGCGGAAGCGGCGGCGGTTGACCTTGTCATTACTTCGTATACGCTTGCTCCAATTGATGAGGAAGAGCTTGGCGCTGTTTCGTGGGATGTCCTTTGTCTCGACGAAGCGCAGAATATTAAGAACTACTATACGAAGCAATCCTCCGCGATTCGCGGGTTCTCCGCGCATCACCGGGTCGCATTGACGGGGACGCCGATGGAGAATCGGTTGACGGAGCTTTGGTCGCTGTATGATTTTACAAATCCGGGGTATTTGGGGACGTTGACTGAATTCCGCAAAGCCGTGGTGCTTCCCATTGAGAAGGAGCGCGACGAGGCGCTTATTGCAGAGCTGCAGCGCTGGGTGAAGCCTTTCATGCTGCGGAGGCTTAAGAAAGATCCTGCCATTGCGCTTGCGCTGCCGGAGAAAAATGAGATGCGTACCTATTTGTCGCTGACCGTGGAGCAAGGTGCGCTATACGAGAATATTGTGTCTGAACTGATGAATCAGCTGGAGGCAGTCGGTGCGCTGCAGCGCCGGGGAATCATTCTCTCCGCGCTTACTCGCTTGAAGCAGGTATGCGATCATCCGAGCTTATTATTGAAGGAAGATCGCACGCTATTCCCTTCGGCATGGGATGTCGAGCGCTCCAACAAAGTGCTTCGCGTGCTTGAGATGGTAGAGGAGATTGCGGCGGAAGGCGAGCGCTGTTTGATTTTCACGCAGTATGTGGAGATGGGCTCTACGCTCAAACGGCTCATTGAAGAACGGCTGGGCATTCCGACGCCGTATCTGTACGGAGCAGTGCCGAAGGCGGAACGCGACCAGATGATCGAGCGATTCCAAAATGAAGCGGAGCCGGGCTGCGCGTTCGTCCTCTCGCTGAAAGCCGGCGGCACCGGACTTAACTTGACGGCAGCGAATCATGTAATCCATTTCGACAGATGGTGGAACCCCGCAGTCGAGAATCAAGCGACAGACCGCGCATTCCGGATTGGCCAGAAACGCAATGTGCAGGTGCACAAATACGTGACGCTGGGCACACTGGAAGAGCGAATCGACGACATGATTACGCGGAAGCAGATGCTCAATGATCAAGTCGTAAGCCAATCGGAGAATTGGATTACCGAGATGTCGACTGATGAGCTGCGCGAGCTGTTCTCGCTACGTAAGCATCGGCTCAAGGGCTAAGTGATAATGAAATGAAGAGTGTACGGCAACCGATGGAAGCTAAGCGATAGTAAGTGAGGTGCAAGGCAACCGATGGAAGAATGGACGGGTAATCAGGTTCATGATGGTGAAGTAGAGGTTAGTGAGGTAGCGTTGGCGGATGAGGTAGATGCAACGGCGGCGAGCGATGCCTCCTCCGAGGCAGTGACCGCAGATGCTGAGGGACGTGGGAAGGAAGCTGAAGATGCGGTGCGCGCGAGTGGTGCTGGCGCTGGCGCGGCAATAAAGGCTACTTCGCCTGCAGTTGATGTATCGCAGCGAACGAGCCGCCTTCATCTAAGCGGCAAGCTGACGGAAGCTTCGCGGGCGGCGGGCCAAGGCACGCCGGAAAGCGTGATCGGGCCAGCCGAGGCCGCGCCGCACTGGCGCGACTTTTACGGTGCGATTCGCACCGCAGTTCAGGGGATGCGTGGTGGTGAGTAGTCTCACCACTGGCTATAGGTTATAGAAGACGGCGATGATGGTTATCGCCGTCTTTTTTTGTACCCCGATAAATGAATGGTAATGGTTACCGTACATTTGCATATCCCCGCCTAAATGGGGAAAGAGAGGTACCAGCTACCGCTCTTGAGCCTGTTTAGGTGTGTTTTGCTCCAAGAGAGGTAGCAGGTATCTCTCTTCAATGCCGAGAATGTGGGGGATGGCGAAAGAAGCTCGTTTAGGGATCTACATTGGTGTGAATGTGAGGGAATGGGCGAAAGAAGCTCATCTATGTAGCTTTAGGAGCCACACATGCTCGGGAATCGCCGGTTTCGAGCAGATGTGTAGCCCTACGAGCCACACATGTGTAGCAATCGCCGGATACGAGCAGATGTGTAGCTTCAGGAGCCACACATGCGCGGGAATCGCCCGAATTTGGACAGATGTGTAGCTTTGGGAGCCACACATGTGCAGCAATCGCCGGATACGAGCAGATGTGTAGCTTTAGGAGCCACACATGCACCGCAATCACCGGATTCGCGCAGATGTGTAGCTCTGGGAGCCACACATGCGCGGGAATCGCCGGATTCGCGCAGATGTGTAGCTTCGGGAGCCACACATGCGCGGCAATCACCAGATTCGCGCAGATGTGTAGCTCTAGGAGCCACACATGCGCGGGGATCGCCGGATTTGGGCAGATGTGTAGCTTTAGGAGCCACACATGCGCGGGAATCGCCGGATTTGGGCAGATGTGTAGCTCTGGGAGCCACACATGGGCGGCAATCACCAGATTCGCGCAGATGTGTAGCTTTGGGAGCCACACATGCGCGGCAATCACCGAATTCGAGCAGATGTGTAGCTCTGGGAGCCACACATACGCAGCAATCGCCGATGCAGCGGCGCCCTCCCCAGCGCCAGACCTCCAAACTAAACAGCAACTTCATTTTTCTTTCCTCGGTAATTTCTTTATAATAGGAAAGGGACTTATTTCCTTATCTCATTCATACATGGAAGAGGAGCTGTGAAATCAAGATGAAGTACACCTATTTGGGACGTTCTGGTTTGAAGGTTAGCCGCTTGTGCTTGGGAACGATGAATTTCGGAGTCGATACGGACGAGCAGGAAGCGTTTCGGATTATGGATGCGGCGCTCGATGCGGGCATCAACTTCTTTGACACGGCGAATATTTACGGTTGGGGCGAGAATGCCGGCCGTACGGAGGAAATCATCGGCCGCTGGTTCGCACAAGGCGGCGGGCGCCGCGAGCGCACCGTGCTGGCTACGAAATTCTACGGCGATATGAGTAACAAGAATGATGGACCAAACCGCGATGGCGGATTGTCTGCTTATAAGCTTCGCCGTCACTTGGAAGCTTCGCTTCAACGTCTGCAAACAGATCATATTGAGCTGTATCAAATGCATCACGTTGATCGCAATGTCAGCTGGGACGAGCTATGGCCTGCATTCCAAGCCGCTCAAACACAAGGTCAAATCGGCTATGTTGGCGCGAGTAACTTTGCCGGCTGGGATCTTGCCGTTGCGCAAGGCGAAGCAAAAGCTCGGGGTATACTCGGACTTGTGTCGGAGCAACATAAATATAACCTTCTTTGCCGCTTGCCGGAGCTGGAAGTATTGCCAGCTGCACAAGGCCTAGGCATCGGCGTCATCCCATGGAGCCCGCTTGATGGCGGCCTGCTGGCTGGTAACGTCCGCCGCGGCGGCGCTGGCAAACGCAGCGGAGACCTTAAGCGCATCGAGCAGCATGCCGCTCAGCTTGAAGCTTACGGCGCGCTTTGCGATGAGCTTGGCGAACGCGAGGATGTCGTTTCGCTGGCATGGCTGCTTTCGAACCCAGCCGTAACAGCACCAATCATCGGCGTGCGTACGGCCGAGCAGTTCGAAAGCTCCCTGCGCGCAGTTGAGCTCGAGCTGGACGAGTCGACATTGAAACGGATCGATGAGATTTTCCCAGGACCAGGCGGAGAAGCGCCACGCGCGTACGCTTGGTAGTCTGTAACTGACTCTAATTGGTTGTCAGAAACCCATCTCTAATCCTCACTTTATCACTTTGTAATGTCATGTATGCTTACATCAAGGATACAATTCTCTGATTGAAAACGCTGCCCACAGGATTTTTACCTCCTGTGGGTCGTTTATTATTATCCCTTCCTCACACGCCCGCCCAAAAGTATCCCAAGCTCGTTGTAATTTCGACCTCTTGCGTTCTTTCTGCTCCATCTATAATTCAAAGTGTAAGGAAGAGCGCTAACAAATATACGATTACACATTGGGAGGTCTTTAAATGAAAAAAGGATTTACAGTCGCGGCCGTAACACTCATGTCGGCATCTCTTGTACTTTCCGCATGCGGTTCTAAAGACGACAACACAAACAATACAGCGACTAACGCTGGGTCTACAAATACGACGAATAATGGTTCAACAAACGAAACGCCGGCAGCGAAAGACGTTACGCTTTCCCTGCGTCATACCCAAATAAAAGAAACAAGCAAAGTGCGTCTGAAAATTTTGCAAGACGTTGTAGCCAAAACAGAACAAGAAAACGCTGGTCTGAAATTCGAACTCGAAGGCATCGACGAAGTGGTTAACCGCGATCAGAAGCTGAAAGCAGAAATGGCAGCAGGCAACCCACCCGATATCTTTGAAGTATTCGGCGGCGCGGACTTGAACCTGTATGTAAAAGCGGGCCGCATGCTCGATCTGACGCCAATCATCGATGAGCTTGGTATCAAGGACAAGTTCGCAAGCTTGGATGAGTTCACAGTAGACGGTAAAGTGTACGGACTGCCATTCGGCGGTTACAGCGAAGGCGTTTTCTACAACAAGAAGATGTTCGCAGAGTATGGCCTCGAAGTTCCTAAAACATTCGCGGATCTGATCAAAGTATCCGACGCTGTAAAAGCAAAAGGCAAAACGCCATTCGCGCTTGCGGCAAAAGACGGCTGGGTTAACGGTATGTTGTGGAACACGGTGATGGAGCGTCACGTTGGCATCGATGCATTCAGCAAATTGGTGACTGGCGAAGCAAAATGGACAGATCCTGATTTCGTAGCAGGTTTCGCGGACTACGCAACATTGGTTAACAACGATTACTTCACGAAAGGTGCACTTGGCTTGCCATACGCAGAGCAAGGCGCGCAATTCCTGAAGGGCGACGCAGCTATGGTCTTCACAGGAAGCTGGGATGCCAACCGCTTCACAGGCGACGAAGCAGGCGACCTGAAAGGCAACATCGGTTACTTCTCCTTCCCGTCCATCGACGGCGGTAAAGGCGACCAATCTTCCATCAATGCGTCCTACTCCAACGGTTTCGGCTTCTCGTCGAACCTGAACGACGATCAAAAAGAGGCAGTGAAGAAATTCATCGCGAACTTCTTCAACGAAGAAATCCAAAAACGTACGCTTCTTGAAGACAAAGTACTTCCTTCCATGAAGCTGTCCGACCTGTCCGGCGTAGATCCGCTGATCTCTGATGTTCTGAACGTAATGGGCGGCGCATCGACTTCTTGGAAAGCGTTCGACGCTATCGTACAACCAAGCGTTGGCGCAGATGTAGGCGTAGGTCTGCAGGAGCTGATCGGCAAAGTGAAAAAGCCGGAAGAAGTAGCAGCGAAAATCCAAGAGTCCCAAGACAAAGCAAACGCACAAAAATAAGCGCTGAAGCAGCGGAAACGCAGCTAAGCAATCACAACTTGTATGATGGATGGAGGGTGTCCTGCCGTAACAGGCACCCTCTTTTTATACGCCTAACCTGCTAGGAGGATCCCGATGAATCAAGCGCTGAGAAACCCATGGACATATTTGGCTTTTATCGTCCCAACATTAATGCTCTACGGTCTGTTCTTCATCTATCCGGTCATTGTATCTTTCATTTATGGCTTTTATCAATGGGATGGCATTTCCGAGAAAGTATTTATCGGTATCGACAACTTTACAAGATTGATTCACGACGAAGTATTCTTGAAATCGCTCGGCAACAACTTCTATTTCATGGCTTTTTCCCTTATCGTCAATATCCCGCTCGTGTTTCTTATCGCCATTATGGTAAGTAAAGCAAGACGCATGCGCGGCTTCTATAAATCAGCTGTTTTCGTACCCGTTGTGATCTCCACGGCAACAGTCGCTATTCTGTTCGGGGTATTGTACAACTATGAATCCGGCATGATCAACCAAGTATTGCGTTCGATTGGCGGCGAAAGCTGGGCAAGAGAATGGCTCTCCGACCCCCACCTGGCGATGATCTCGATTCTGATCGCGAACGCTTGGCAGAACATTGGTTTCTTCATTGTGCTTTGTCTTGCTGCCATTCTGAATATCCCGAAGGAAATCGGCGAGGCTGCAAAGATCGACGGTGTCAACGCTTGGAGCGAAACCTGGAAAATCACCTTGCCGCTCGTACGTCCGATTCTATTCGTTATGCTGCTGCTAACGGTGTCCGGTACATTAAAAGTGCTTGATATTGTGCAAATTATGACCAATGGCGGACCATTCCAGTCTACTGAGGTTATGTCTACTTATGCGCTCAAAATAGGCTTCCGCTCTTTGGAGCTTGGCTATGGCAGTTCAATTGGCGTAGCGATGTTTATTCTAATCCTAGCGATGACGGCTATCTTGCAGCGCGTATCGAAATCCGAGGAGGTGCAGTACTAATGGATCGCGTCCTAACAAACGGCAAAATCACACCATCGAATGAGGCGGCCCATAAACTGCATCGTTCGAACAAACTACGCAATAGCCAGTGGCCCCTGCATGTATCGCTTTGGGTGTACGTCATTGTCATCCTTTTCCCGCTGCTGTGGCTGCTCCTGTCTTCATTCAAGACGAATCGGGAGATTACGGTTAATACATGGGCATTGCCATCCCAGTTTAACTTCGATAATTATAAGGCCGCATGGGAAAGCGCGCATATCGGCGTGTATGCTCTTAACAGTCTCTATGTAACGGTTGCAGCGTGTTTGCTCACGATTCTGCTTTCATCCGCAACAGCTTTTGCTTTGTCCCGGATGAAATATAAAGTGCTGAGCAAGCGCGTTTACGGCTTTATTCTAATGGGCTTGCTCGTGCCTCCTGGCGCGCTGTTCATTCCACTGTACCGTTTGGTGAACGATCTGAATCTCTACGATACGCATCAGGCGCTCATTTTGGTATACTGCACATATGCATTGCCAATTACAATCTTCATTCTGCATGCATTCATGCAATCCGTACCATCCGAGCTTGAAGAAGCCGGCATTATGGACGGGCTAAGTGCTGCGGGATTATTCGCCAGAGTGATTATACCGGTGTCGATGCCGGCGCTCGTTACCGTCTTCATCCTTGCGTTCATCGGCAACTGGAACGAATATATACTCTCCCAGCTGCTCGTCACGACAGAATCGCTGCGCACGCTGCCAACCGGCATGGCTACCTTCAATGACGGCTATCGGACGAATTTTGCATCGCTCTCCGCGGCAGTCATTATCAGCATCATTCCGGTGCTGCTCGTGTACATGTTCCTGCAGCGTCAAATTATTGACGGGATGACAGCGGGCAGCGTGAAGGGCTAGGCTTCGCACATAGACTGGGTGCGGACTCGCTCGTTTGAGGCTATAGCTGAAATGATAAAGGAGCCGTCCCATGAATCTGCGTCCGAAACTGCTGCTCGCTTTTATAGGTTTGATTGTTGCACCGCTTATTTTTCTAGGCATCGTATCCTTTCTTAATTCGGAGCAGCTGCTGGAGAAGAAGTACAGTGAGCAAACGGAGATTACGCTCAAAGCGGTGGGCGGCAATATCCGTTATTTCTTCCGCGAGCTCGATCAGCTCAGTGATATCAGCGTTACGAACGCAACCGTTCAAGATGCGCTGCGCAGCTCCCGCAACTCGGTTAACGATGCAAGCAGGCTAATCGCAATCAGCCAATATGAGAAGTCGCTCGGGAAGCTGCTTTGGCAAAATCCGGCGCTCAGTATGGTGATGCTTTACGGCGCGGACGGGACGATGTTCCGTTCTTATCGTAATGATCCGACTACGTTCAAGAACATCACTTACGATATGTTGAAGAACCACGCCATCTTTCCGGAAATAAAGCGGTATAACGGCCGGCCCATGTGGATCGGTCCTTACGAGCAGCCGGGTTTAACAGGCACCGGTGCGGCTTTATTTACGCAGCTGCGCATCGTACGGGACATGGATACGTTCAACGAATCCGGTATTATGGTGACCCAGGTCAAGACCGATGAGGTCGACAAGATGCTGCAGGATTTTACGCTAACAGGCGAACAAGAGACGCAGACTCGTTATTTGATTATCAACAACGGCGGTCTGGTCATGCTGGATAGCAAGCACGAATTAGAGGGAAGATACGCTCAAAATCAAACGCAGCTTCAATTGCAGCACACGCAGCGCTATGTAAGCTCTCGCACCATGTTCAATCATGAGGATTCTCTCGTATCGGCGTATAACCTCGACCGCAGCGGGTGGATCCTTATTTCCGTCAAATCGTGGGAGTCGCTAACGAGCGAGAGTGTGCGTTTCGTGCAGTGGATTGGCGGGATTACGCTGTTATGTTTGATTTTTGCGATTCTATTTAATATCTTCTTCGTTAGTCGGGTAGCCAAATCGATTATTCGGGTGGTTCGCAAAATGCGCCTCGTGGAACAGGGCATGATGGACACCCGCGTTCCGGCAAAAGGCAAGGACGAAACCGTACTCCTGGCCCGCAGTTTTAACAGCATGGTGGAGACGATCGGCCGTCTGCTGAGCGAGATCCGTACAGAGCAGGAACGGAAACAGCGTGCCGAAATGATGCTGATGCAAGCGCAGATCAAGCCGCATTTTCTGTTTAATACGCTGGAGTCGATCAATGCGCTGGCAGCCCAGAACGAAGGCGGCAAAATCATGCAGATGGTACGCAGATTGAGCATTCTCCTGCGAACGAGCATGCATCATTCGGAGATTATTACGGTGCGCCAAGAGATTGAACATGTACGCAGCTATCTGGAGATTCAGAAATACCGGTTCGAGGATGTATTCAGCTATGACCTGGAAATCCCGGATGAGGCGCTCGATTTTACCATTTTGAAGCTGTCCCTTCAGCCGCTTGTCGAGAACAGCATCCAGCACGGATTCGAAGGGCTTGAGCATTTTGGCAAAATTTCGATCTCGGTTCATCTGGAAGAAGGGTTGGTCATCTTCACCGTTTCCGATAACGGAATCGGCATGAATGAGGCGGCGTTGAAACGGATTAACGGACTGAGCCGCGAAGAAGAGCGGGATCTGGATCTGAACGTTGCTGAGCAAGGCGAGAGACGAGGGCTAGGCCTTCGCAGCGTCGCAGATCGGCTGCGCATTCATTATGGATCGCCATACGGTTTGCTCCTGTGCAGCCAGGAGGGGTACGGCACCATTATCCGAATAAAGATCCCACGGAACAGAGGTGAACGGATATGAACGGAAAAGTGCTGCTTGTCGATGACGAACAACATATTACTCGCAACCTAGAGAAGGTTATCCCGTGGAGTATGCTTGGGCTTGAAATCATAGGTACGGCAAAGAACGGTGTAGAGGCATTGGAGCTGCTGCAGAAGGAGCCTGCGGATTTAATACTTTGTGACATCCGGATGCCGGTCATGGATGGACTTGAGCTCGTCAGGCAGATTCGGGAGCGGAGAATGGCTTGCGATATTATTATGCTCTCGGGTTATCAGGACTTCTCGTATACGAGGTCTGCGATTCAGTATGGAGTGAAGGATTATATCCTCAAACCGATTCCTTATGATGAATTGACTGGGGTTATCGCCCGTGTCATGTCGGAGCAGCGCAATAAGCGGCAGCAAGTCAAGGAAGAGCAGCGCAAGCTGGATCGGATGATTGATTTGGCGAACGAAAAGATTTTGTACGATGTGCTGATGGATTATACGGATATTACCCCGGACAATTGGCTGATGGCCGGACAGGAGCAGCTGCTCGGGGAGCCCCAATATACGCTGCTCGTGCTTGATATCGATGCCGGTTCAGCAGATGCGCGGGACTGGCGTGAATGGCCGGACAAAGAGCGCAAGATCTGGAATTTCGCCGTCTGTAACGTGCTTCGTGAGACGCTCCAGCTGGCAGGTCTTCAGCAAGCCGTCATCCAAATGCGTGATGGCGAATGGTGCGTCTTGATCCATGGCGAGAAGGCTGTAAATAACGGAGACGGTTCTTCTGAGGCTCGTGAGCTGCAGGTGAAGCAGTGGGCTGACATGCTGCTTGCTTCTGTTCGTAGTAATGCCAAGCTCCAGCTGCATGCAGGCATTTATGATAAAGTGGCGGCGATGAATGAGCTCTCCTCTGCTTATAAAACGGTGCAGCGAGGTATGCAGCTGTCTACTGAATCGGTGCCGATCGCTGTATACAGCAGCGAGCTTACAGGCGGTTTTGATCCCGGGCGTACGCTATGGGATATAGCGGAGCGATTGATCGGTGCAATGAAGCGCGGCGATGCGGCCGGCGTGGATGAAGAGCAGAAGCGGCTGGCAGAGCAGCTGCATAAAGCGGGCGGCAGCGCGGAAGGCCGGCTGAAGCCGATGCTGCATTTTCTGGCGCTGCATCTGATGCGGGAGCTGAAGGAAGCGGATTTGCTGCCGCGTGAGCAGGAAGAAGCGATGTGGCGCAAGATGGATTTGCATTTTGGCGTGAAGGATTTGTTTGCGGCGATTCGGCAGGCTTCCAGCGAAGGCGTCGCTCGTTCGACGGACAAACGCAAGCATTCCGAGCGGCAGATGACCGATGCGAAGCAGTTCATGGACCGTCATCTGTTCCGCGATCTCAGCGTGGAAGAGGCAGCTACATATGTCGGCTTGTCGACCTCGCATTTCAGTTTATTGTTTAAGCAAACGTATGGCGAAACCTTTATCGAATATATTACGCGTCAGCGGATGGAGACAGCCAAGTCGCTGCTGCTTGAAACGCCGAAGAGCGTCGCGCAAATTGCCAAGGAAGTCGGATATGCGGAGCGGCGGTATTTTACAAAAGTGTTTATGAAGTATGCGGGGCAGAAACCGACGGACTACCGAATGGCAGTTCAGGGGGGCGGAGCGCTGTTAGCGGTCTCCGAGGAAGCTGAGGATGAGCATTAACGGGAGAGGTGCGATCGAATCATGGGAGAGCAAGTGCGGGTTGATTGGGGACAATTTAGTTTGCGGGAGAAAATCGGACAGCTGTTTGTGTTCGGATTCCACGGCCATGAGCCTTCTGCAGAGATTGAAGCGCTAATTGGGGACTACGGCGTTGGCGGCATTATCTATTTCACGCGCAATATCGTGGATGCGAAGCAGGTGCATGCGCTGTCTTCCGGTTTGATGGCTTCGGCTGAGCGTTCGGGCAGATCGCCGATGTTTATTGCGGTGGATCAAGAAGGCGGCATGGTGTCGCGTCTTGTGAAAGGCGTTACGCTGATGCCGGGCAATATGGCATTAGGCGCAGCGGGCTCTGCCGGAGGCGTATTCGAATCGGCGGCGATGTGCGGCGAGCAGCTTCGCGCACTCGGCATTAATTTGAACTATGCGCCATGCATCGACGTGAACAATAACCCGGACAATCCGGTTATTAACGTTCGCTCGTATAGCGACCGACCGGAGGTTGTCGGTGAGCTTGGTTTGGCGGCTGTTCGTGGTTACCAGCGGTCGCGGGTTTCGGCGACTGTGAAGCATTTTCCGGGACATGGCGATACAAGCGTCGATTCGCACCGGGATTTGCCTGTACTGACGCATGACCGGGAGCGGCTGGATGCGATTGAGCTGGTGCCGTTCAAGATGGCAGCCGGCGAGACGGATATGATCATGACGGCACATGTTTGTTTGCCTGCGCTTGACCCGTCAGGCGTACCTTCGACGTTATCGCAGCCTGTATTGACAGGTTTGCTGCGCGAGGAGCTGGG
The DNA here is from genome assembly GCF_059383835.1 of Paenibacillus sp. J22R98. Classification (NCBI taxonomy): domain Bacteria; kingdom Bacillati; phylum Bacillota; class Bacilli; order Caryophanales; family Paenibacillaceae; genus Paenibacillus; species Paenibacillus sp. J22R98. Next base: position 277,372 of record NZ_JBXENW010000007.1, on the reverse strand, counting down.
GTATGAAGGCGTCATCGTGACGGACTGCTTGGAGATGAATGCCATCGACAAGTTCTATGGTCCGGAGCGCGGCGCTGTTATGGCGCTGCAGGCAGGCGCGGATATGGTGCTGATTTGCCACACGGCCGAGAAGCAGCGTGCGGCCATTGAAGCGGTTATTGCCGCAGTTGAAAGCGGCGAGCTGACCGAGGCGCGCATCGATGCTTCGTTGGCGCGCATCATGCGCTTGAAGGAGCAGCGCGCGGTAGGCGAGGCGCTTGCGCCATGGGCGGAGGTTGAGCCGACGCTGGATACGCCGGACCAACAAGCCGCCGCGCGTCACTGGAGCGCGGCTTCCGCGACGCTTGTGAAGAACGATCGCGGCTTGCTGCCGCTGCGGCGCGAAGCGAAGACGCTCGTGCTCTGGCCCGAGATCGTGACCGTGTCGGAAGCAGACGAGCTGCTGACCGACGACGGTACACTCGGGGGCCGACTCGCGGCGCGCATGCCGCATGTAACGGAGCGGCGCGTAAGCGATGCCGACGCGCTGCATGATCTTGCGGCGTTCGAGCAAATCGTGTTCGTGAGCTATGACGCGGCGAAGCACGAGGACGAGCGCGAGCTCGCTGCGCGGCTGCTCGCGGAAGCGGGAGATCGCACGGTTGCGGTATCTGTCCGCAACCCGCTCGATCTGCTCGTGTACCCGGACGTATCGGCGTTCCTCGCCGTATACGAATGCCGTCCACTCGCGCTGGAATCCGCCGCGGGTGCACTGCTCGGCGAGTTCACGCCGACAGGCCGACTGCCGCTGACTCTGTCAGCGCAGTACCCGTTCGGCTGGCGCTGGGGCGAATAGGATTTTGATCGTTGAGAGAGAGCTGCACCGGCCTTGGGCCGATGTGGCTTTTTTTTATTTGTGTTGCTGGAGAAGCAACACAAACCCCGCCTCTCGCCGGAGGCTGAGAGTCGCAAAACGCGACTCTCAGCGGCGAAATCGCGCGAGAAAAAAGCTGAGAGTAGGGAAATCCAACTCACAGCCCCCGAACTAACCGAATTCCACCTCCGCCGGAGGCTGAGAGTCGCAAAACACGACTCTCAGCGACGTAACCGCGCGAGAAAAGAGCTGAGAGTAGGAAAATCCAACTCTCAGCCCCCGAACTAACCGAATTCCGCCTTCACTGGAGGCTGAGAGTCGCAAAGCACGACTCTCAGCGGCGAAATCGCGCCTAAAAGGAGCGAAGAGTTTGAAAATCGGACTCTCAGCTCCCGAACTAATCGAATCCCGCCCCGCTGGAGTCTGAGAGTCTCAAAACGTGACTCTCAGCTACGAAACCACCTCAAAAAGGAGCTGAGAGTTCGAAAATCGGACTCTCAGCTCCCGAAACTAACCCAACCCCACCTCCGCCGAAGGTGAGAGTCTCAAAACGCGACTCTCAGCTACGAAACTGCCCCAAGAAGTAGCTGAGAGTTCGAAAATCAAACTCTCAGCTCTGAAGCGAAATAGGTCAATGCAAAATAGGCAGATATAACGCTTAAAGCGCTAGTATGGAGCATTGAGCAACACATCGTCGGAAAAGTGGTTGAATGAGAGAAAGAGTAGCACCAGGAGCAACACGTTGTCGGAAAAGTGCTGGAATGAGAGTAAGAGTAGCAGAGCAACACATCAATGGAAAAGTAACCAATGAGAGAAAGAGTAGCTCCATGAGCAACACATTATCTTAAAAGTAACCAAATGAGAGAAAGAGTGGCTCCATGAGCAACACATTATCTTAAAAGTAACCAAACGAGAGAAAGAGTAGCACTAAGAGCAACACATCTTCGGAAAAGTGGAAGAATGAGAGAAAGAGTAGCTCCACGAGCAACACATTATCTTAAAAGTAACCAAATGAGAGAAAAGAGAGGTACCAGGTACCTCACATGAGCAGATATGCGGCGAAACGAGACAAAGAGAGATACTAGGTACCGCACATCTGCAGAATATCAGCGAAATGAGAGAAAGAGCGGTACCAGTTACCGCACGCGAGATGAAATTCCGGCAGAAACCACATAAGAAGCTCTCCCAGAGATCTACATGAAATCGACCGGTCATTTTTTTTCTCCAACCCTGTCACAAAACCCCCATCTCCCCCGCCTTAACTGATGAAAGCAATCAGGGAGGGTGACAATAATGAATAAAACCTATGACACAGCCGTGATCGGCGGCGGATTGGCCGGATTCATCGCAGCGATAAAAGTGGCACAGAGCGGCCGCTCTGTTGTCCTGCTGGAGAAGTCGAGCCGCTTCGGGGGCCGGGCGATGACGAACCACAATAACGGTGTTTATCTCAATTTAGGTGGGCATGCGCTATATAAAGCGGGCCGCGCAAATCGTGTTCTGCAAGAGCTGGGAATACGGGTGGAAGGCGGAAAGCCATCTACAAAAATGAACGCCATCTGGAACAATCAGCTCGTTCCGATGGGGGCAGACCCGATTGGCATGCTGAAGACGAAGCTGCTCACTTGGTCCAGTAAAATGCAGCTTATGCGTCTGATGGTCAAATTGACTCGTTTAAACGCAACGAACATCCCCGCATCGAGCATTCGGGAATGGGCGGAGCGCGAAGTGCAGGATCCGATGGTGAGGCATGTATTCTACGCGCTGTGCAGGACAGCGACGTATGCTTTTGATCCGGATCATCAGCTTGCCGGGCCGGCATTGGGACAAATTCAGCGCTCGCTCAAAGGAGTAGTCTATCTGCATAAAGGCTGGCAGACGATCGTGGATCAACTGCGTAACAAAGCGCAGCAGATAGGTGTGCATATCGAAGCGAGCAAGTCGGTGAAGGAAATCACTCATAAGGAAGGCAAGGTTACAGGGCTCGAACTTGGAGACGGCACAGCGATTTCCGTAACGAACGTGATCTGCACAGCCTCCCCTTCCGAAACGCATAAGCTTGTGTCCGGAGCCGATGCGACGGTATTAGAACAATGGAAAACAGAAGCCGTCGCTTCCATGGCAGCCTGCCTGGACATCGGACTGTCGAAGCTGCCGGTCAAAGAGCATGAATTTGCGCTCGGCCTCGATCAGCCGATCTTCTTCTCCAATCATTCGGCCCATGCCACAATGAGCGATACCGGTGCGGTTGTGGTCCATTTGATCAAATATAACGGTCCCGGCGAAAGCGATCCAAAAGCGGATGAGCAGCAGCTGCTGCAAACGATGAACTGGCTGCAGCCGGGCTGGGAGAACGAAGTTCTCGCGAAGCAATTTCTGCCTAATATTACGGTCACGCACGGTTATCCGCGCATCGGTCAGAAGTCCAAGAACATCGGTCCGGCTGTTCCCGAAATTCAAGGCTTATATGTCGCAGGAGACTGGGCCGGCCATGGCGAATTGCTTGCTGATGCTTCGGCCGCAAGCGCCGTTAGAGCAGCGGAAGCCATCGCGCATTCACGAAGTTTGGCTGCTGCGAGGTAACAACTGGGAGGTGCGAACATGAACACAGAATCTAGCGATGGAGCATCGACAGCGGAAGATTATACGACCTACCGGCCGCTCTTGTTTTCATTAGCTTACCGGATGCTCGGCAGCGTAATGGATGCGGAGGATGTGGTGCAGGAGGCTTTTTTGTACATGAGCATGAAGAAGCCGGAGCATGTAACGAGCATGAAGGCTTATTTATGCAAAATCGTCACGAACCGCTGCATCGATCTGCTGCGTTCATCTCGCAAGAAGCGGGAAGTCTACGTTGGCCCGTGGCTGCCGGAGCCGCTTGTCCGAGATTCTTCGCTATCTTCCGAAGAGCCGGATGACCGCTATCTTCAGAAGGAATCGATATCAACGGCATACTTGCTCTTACTTCAGCAGCTTTCTTGGGTGGAACGAGCTGTATTTCTGCTGCGCGAAGTGCTGCAGTACGAGTATGACGAGATTGCAGAGATTGTAGGCAAGAGCAGCACGAATTGCCGGCAAATTTTCCGCAGAGCCAAGGTTGCCATCAGTCGAATTCCAGAGCAAGATGATGAGTTGAAATCATCGCTGCAAACGACCCCAATCGCACAACAGCAGCTATCACAGCCGCCGGTCACCGAGAAAACATCAACAATCGTAGAGCAGTTCGTGCAAGCCCTGATGACCGGGAATATGGGGCAATTGCTCAGCGTTGTCCATGCGGATGCGGTACTTTACTCAGATGGCGGCGGTAAGGTGAAAGCAGCGATTCGTCCGATTGTGGGCTCCGAGCGCATTGCGGCATTCTTCTTCGGCCTGCTAGCTAAGCTGCCGCAAGATTATACCTATACCTTGTCCGAGGTAAACGGAGAAACCGGCATTGTCGGATACGATAGTGATGGACAGCCGAATAACGTGCATTCTTTTGCGATTACAAATGGCCAAATCTCATCGATCTATGTTGTCGTCAATCCCGATAAACTTACCCATATAGCGCCTGCTGCAGACCGGTAGTCCTACCGGTGCAGCCCAAACCCATTATCGTCTTCTATTGTTAACTCTGGATTCGATGGCTGCTACGATTTGGTACATGATGGTTGCAAAAGCAGCAATGATAAATAAGCTCGCAAGAACGAGGGTAAAGTTAAACACCTGGAAGCCATAAATAATTAAGTAACCCAGCCCTTCCTTGGCTACCAGAAATTCGCCTACAATAACCCCGACCCAAGCCAGACCGACATTTACTTTAAGCGTCGACACGATAGCGGGGAAGGAAGCGGGCAGAATGACTTTGCTGTACGATTGTGTTTTTGTGGCGCCGAATACCTTTACTACCTTCACATAGTTGGCGTCAACCTCATGAAAGGCGTTATAGATGACCAGAGTCGTAATGATGACGGTTATCGAAAGAATGGTTGCGATGATGGAGAGTATGCCGGAGCCGAGTGCCACGATGAACAGAGGACCGAGCGCTACCTTAGGCAGGGAATTCAGCACAACAAGATACGGATCGAGAACGCGAGCCAGAAAAGGACTCCACCAGATGATCGTTGCAATCAGCAGGCCGCATAACGTTCCAAGTGCAAAACCGGCCGCTGTTTCCGCCACCGTAACACCAATATGAGGCAGCAGCGATCCATCCATTGCTTTCGTGTACAATAGCTTAATGATTTTGCTAGGGTAACTGAATAGGAAGACATCGATCAGCCGAGCTCTCCCCGCATACTCCCAGGAGCCTAGGAAGAGGGCAAGCAGCAATACCTGAGTGATGTGGACGATGAGCTTCTCTTTATTTCTTGCTCGTTTGAATGCCTTATAGATGAGCTGCGGATCGACATTGCTCCGCGGTTCTTTGTTTTGTTCGATTCCAGATTGCTTCGATCCAGACTGTTCTGATCCAAATGGTTCATTCCCCGATTTGTCGTTCCCCATCGGTGTATTCATCTCCTTCTCTCCAACGCTTCGAACTCCTTCCGCACAATCCGAAACCACTCCTGAAACCCGTCTTGCTCACGCGCGGCAGTAGGTGTCATTTCCGCCAAATAAGCAGGGATGGCTATCTCGCTCTTGATCCTTCCCGGATTAGGCGCAAGCACAATGACTCTGTCGCTCATGGCGATTGCCTCGGCGATATCGTGGGTGACGAGCAGCGAGGTTTTGCGGCGGGATTTAAGCGTTTGGGAGATCAGGTTCTCGAGCTGCAGCTTCGTTTGAAAATCAAGCGACGAGAACGGTTCATCCAGAAACAAAATATCCGGTTCTGTGGCCAACGTTCGAGCAAGCGCCGCGCGCTGCCGCATGCCGCCTGACAGTTCAGCGGGATATTTGCCGGCAGACTGGCCAAGTCCGAGCTCTTCCAACAGATGAAGGGCGAACTCTTTCTTCTCGCGAGTGAGCTTGCCCATGATTTCCAGACCAATCGTCACATTCTCGCGAATCGTCCGCCACGGAAACAGAAAGTCCTGCTGCAGCATATAGCCGATTTTCGACGTCGGACCGGTGACGGGCTGCCCGAGGATCGAAACCTCTCCTTCGGTTGGAGGAATGAGGCCGGCGATGATGGATAGCAGCGTTGTTTTGCCGCAGCCGCTTGGACCGACGAGGGACACAAATTCGCCGCTCCTGATCGACAATGCAATCCGATCCAGAGCTAGCGTTGCTCCTTTCTCATTGACGTACACATGCGTAACATCCTTTACTTCCACGACAGGAATCACGACGGTCACTCCTTCCCTACGCTTGAAGAGGCCGCACGCAGGCGGCCTATCTTTCAAGTCCTTCAAGTCTTTCAAATCCTCGTTACTTCACATTCTTAATCGCTTGTTCCGCAAACGTATTGTTAACCAGCTTGCCGTAATCTGCCGGAGCATCCAGCTCGCCGGCCGATTTCATCACATCCTGCAGATTGGCCCATTCGGTTTCATCGATGATAGGGTCAGTTGCATAAGAGCCTTGATCTTTATACCGCTTCACAACGCCGCGGATCAGCTCAATGTCCGTGTCCGGGAAGAATGGCGCGACGGCATCGGCGATTTCATTTACACTATGCTCTTGCACCCATTTTTGCCCTTTGTGAACCGCATTCGTAAACTTCTGGACCGTATCCGGATTGTCATCGATGTAGCTTTGTTTGGTCATGAACACGGTATAAGGCAGATGGCCGCTCTCCGTACCGAATGACGCAACGACATATCCTTTGCCTTGCTGCTCGATCATGGTAGCTGAAGGCTCGAAGAGCTGAACGTAATCGCCAGTACCCGATGTGAAGGCCGGAACGATGTTGGCAAACTCTACATTTTGAATAAGCTCGAGGTCTTTCTGCGGATCGATGCCGTGTTTCTTGAGGGTGAATTCACCGGCCATTTGCGGCATGCCGCCTTTGCGTTGGCCGAGGAATTTGGACCCCTTCAGCATGTTCCAATCGAAATTGTCGACCTTGCTGCGGGAGATGAGGAAGGTGCCGTCGGTTTGCGTTAATTGAGCGAAATTAATGACCGGATCTTCCGAGCCTTGAAGCGATACATAGATGGATGTTTCTGAGCCTACCAATGCCACATCAATGTTGTTGCTGAGCAGTGCCGTCATCGTTTTATCTCCGCCCGGCGTTGTGGTCAACTCTACGTCCAGCCCTTCATCTTTGAAAAAGCCATTCGTAATAGCGACGTACTGCGGTGCATAGAAAATAGAACGTGTCACTTCACCGATTCGAACCTTGGTCGGTTCCGACTTTTTCCCGCCGCAGCCTGCCAGCAGAAGCGCTAAGCTGATGGCGATGACCGAAAGCCTCATCATACTTTTTCTCATGTAAACCCCTCCATAGACTTTCTGCAAACACGCCGGGGGCAGCTTGCCGTGCAGAAAAAATAAGTATGTTCTCATGCTATGCGGATGCCCAGAAACGGTGCGTATAAATGGGATTGATTGGATTATTTATGGAAGGGATTGGACGGTTACTGTCGAATTATGGGATATAAGGCGACAAACATTTTTGAAGGGATGAATGGAAAATGAGAAGGCAGAATCAAGCCGGAAGGTTATCGGTGCTCGCAATGGCATGGGCAACGATGTTCCTTCTAGCAGCCGTAATACAAATGCCGGTCAGTGCAGCGGCAGCCCCGGTATCGCAGAAGATTGCAACAGCAATTGTGGTAGTCATCGATGGCAAGCCGCTCCAATTATCGACAGCAGCCCCGCTTATGTACAAAGGCAGTCTCATGCTGCCAATGAAATCGATTATGGATGCGCTGGGTGTCCAAACGGCGATCAAGCTGGGCAGAATCGATTTGACGCGCGGATCGACCAAATGGAGCGCACATGTGAACGACACGATGCTTCAAACCGCTAAGCAGAATATTCGGCTGAGTCAGGCTCCGGTTATATTGAACGGACGTTTGTACGTCTCGGCAAGGCTGGTTTCGATCGTGAGCGGGAAGAACGTGAGCTACGATTCGAAGCAGCAGAAGGTCATCATCGGGTATAGCGAAGCCGATTTGAAAATCTATCAGCGCACGCTGTTTGAAGCTGCAATGAGCGGAGACGCTGCGACGATTGAGCGGATGCTGGATCGCGGCGTCGACCCGAATCTCAAGCTGGTCAGTATGTTCGGAAATAATGTTCCGATTGAATATACGGTGTTGAGGAACAGTACGGAAGGGACGCGAGTGCTGCTGGAGCACGGTGCGGATGTCAAGCTTTCGTCGAGGGATTTGGTGTCGGAGGCGATATTGAATCAGAATGCAGAACTGTTAGACCTCCTATTAACACAAGGATATACCGTAAATAAAACGAACCGCGATGGTTATACCTATTTGGATTCCGCATCCGGTGTCATTGGTCGGTCCAGCAATGAAAGCCTATATGTGAACCAATATCCGAAAGTCGAGATCGTGCAAACTCTGCTCGCACATGGTGCTGATCCAGGCCTCGATAACTCCCTGTATGCAGCGATTCAGTGGTCGAGCTATCCCATTGTTCAGCTGCTTCTCAAGGCCGGCGCCGATCCCTACAAGGAAAATCTGAATCACGATACGCCCTATCGTATGGCTGCTTCTCTCGGCACGACCAAATGGTTAACGATTCAAGAGAAACAGCCGATCATTCCAGAGCTGCGCATCGTCGATGCTCAGGGAACTCCGGTTGAGAGCGGTACACTTTATGTGCAGTCCGCTGAAGGCAAATTCGACCGCGACCGCTGGGTGAACTGGGAAGGACTCACCGCATATGCGGACTTGCCTGACGGACTCTATACCATTGTAAGTGTCAGGAGTTACCGCACGACCAGTGTACTGAACAAGCAGATTCGTGTGCAGAACGGACAGTTTGAGAACGCGACGCTGCAGCTGCAGAAACCGAATGTGACCGGAACGGCTGTATTCGAGAACGCATCCGTTAATCGGTCCGGCCAGGTGAACCTCTATAATGACCATAACAGTTACATTTGCGACGTCGTTCTGAACAATGGGAAATTCGAGCTCTTCCTGCCGCCGGGAACGTACAGCTTCGGCCAATACTTCGACTATACCGGTGAAACGTATGCGGCTAAAGGAATGTTGACCGTTCCCGCAGAGGGTTCCATCACGGCTAATTTAACCGTGTCGGCGAGCAAGTACGTGTATCCGCAGAACTAAGCGAAACCTTTCTACGAAGGGAAAGTAGCGAAATTGGGAGGCCTTATGAGAATATTCGCCGTGAGGCACGGTCAAACCGAATGGAATGTGGAGCGGCGCATCTGCGGAATCACGGACATTCCTTTGACGATGAGAGGCATTGAACAAGCGAGCGCGCTGGTAACGAGCCTATCCGAAGCGAAGATCGATATAGTTATTTCATCTCCGCTCATCAGAGCAAGACGAACCGCTGAGATTCTCTCCGATGCGATAGGCAAAACCTATGTCGTGGATGATAGACTCACGGAGCAGAACTATGGCAAATACGAAGGTGTTCTGCGTGACGATGCCGATTTTCTTGAGGCGAAGAAACATTTTCCGAGCAAGCTTTCGGGCGGAGAATCCCTATTGCAGGTAGCGCAGCGCGTCTATAATCTACTCGATGAAATCGTAGCGAAGAACAAAGGCCGGCGTGTATTGCTAGTCACTCATGGCGGGATCTGCAGAATGATCCATGCTTATTTCAATGAACAATCGAATGAGGCGTACTCTAGCTTTCATACCGGAAATTGTGAGCTTAGATCATACGAAGTGAAAGTAGGCGAAATTTAACCGAATACCAAGAGAATGTGCCGCATTACGCAAAGAGAGACGCTCTTATGCCGATGCGGCTTTTTCTTTGGGAGAATTTTAACGCCACTACCCCATGATATGGGATACAATACCAATTACAATGCCTTAGTGAGGTGCCGCAAAATGAAAGCTGGCGAATTGGTTGGCAGAGGCAATACAGCGGATGTCTATGAGTGGGGCAAGCATGAGGTTATTAAACTTTTTCATCATGCCCATGAAGCACCCAATGAAGCGAAGAATGCTGCTATTATTTCGGAGCTGGCTATACGGACACCGCGGTTCGGCGGACTTATCGAGTATGAAGGCCGTTCCGGTATCGTCTATGAGCGAATTAACGCACCTTCCATGCTAAGCAGAATTGAGCCCAATCGCGAGAGCATTATCCACTATGCGAAATTGATGGCGGAGCTTCAATTTCAGCTTCATGATCTGAAGGTTGATTTTACCCCGAATCTGAAGCAAGAGATGCTGAAACATACGATGGCAGGCACCGAAATTACGGATCGCCAGAAGGATCGAATTATGGCAGTGCTTCGGCAATTGCCCGAAGGTCAGGCGTTATGCCACTATGATTTTCACCCGGGCAACATTCTCATGGCGGAGGATGGACCTGTTATTATCGATTGGATGAACGTGTTAATCGGCGATAAGATCGCGGATGTGAGCCGTACCTCAATGATGCTAGCATCAAATTCTTTACCACCGGAAGCGCCAAGCTGGCTGCAAGAGGGGCGGAAGCTTTTTCATGAGGTTTATAAGGAAGCCTACATAGCTTTAAGTGGAGTAAAGGCAGATGAGCTGGAGACGTGGAGGCTTCCTACTTTGGCCGTTCGTATCCATGAATTGGTTGGCAAGGAACAAGAAGAAATCATTGGATTGCTGCAAGAATTATTGAAGGAATAAATTCGACTATGAAGAGGGGCTGAATATCATACTGCGGCCGCGTTATCTCGTGTTTCCCATCCTTATTCTCATTGGAGGACTGTGCTGGTATTTCAACTCGCCCAAATCCGCGGAGGATTCGATCATCAAGCTGTCGAGCGATATCCAAACCATCTATTATGACGATTTGAACGATGGCGTTGTGAAGCACAGCTCGATTCAGATGAATAACGAAGATCAGCATGAGCTGATGTCGATTCTTACAAGTGTTTCTTATTATCGCAGATTAGGCTCAACCAATATTCGAAATGATGGGAAGACGCTGCTGATCACTGTCGTTACGAAGGATAAGCGTAATTTCCAAATCGATATCAATGAACATGGCTATGTCGTTCGAGATAATAAGAAATATCAGGTTAATTCAACCCTCTATGATCGCTTATATGAATGGTTAGGAGAAGCAGCATGACGGCCAAGAAGCTTATTGTACTAGTAGGATTGATGTTCATAATGGGATGTTCATCGCCCAAGCTTGTTCAGCCCGACTCTCCGGAAAATGTGGCTATGCTCGTGAAACAGGCAATCGATCATCAGAATTTGCAGCAATTGAATTTGTACTTCACGGATGCGCTGAAGGGCACCCTTTCGATGGACGATTTAGGTCAATTGAAGGAAATCTCCGCGACCGGAGCCGAACTGCGAACCTATAGCTATTTGAGGATGGACGATGAGATTCTACTGCTGGATATTGTGAAAGACCCTGACTCAGACATGTACAAGGTACAGGATATCATTCAAGTGCCGGAAGAGAGCAAGGCGATGTTTGATCTAACTGCAGTTAAATAAGCTGCGATATCGGATCCAATCGAACAAGAGTGATGCTGGTTAAGTAAGGCAGCCGGTATCACTCTTTTCTTGTGCCCAAACAATAAAAAAGTGTAAATGTTCAAAATAGGGATTCCATTATTCAGAAATGATGGTAAATTAGGAATATACATTTCTGGTAACGATACCAGAAATGAGACAGACAATGTTACATGATGACTAACGATGATCACGGAGGTAGACATGAACCATTCGATGTTTAACGGAAGTATCAGCCGGGAGGCTCTGGAAGGCTATCTGTCCAGGGCGGTTACGGCCGCAGATTTGGTCAACAGCACTACATTGGACGATGACTTGAGGATGATCAAGAATATCGGGGCTAAGTTTCTGGGACGGGCTTCGGGCGTATGGCTGCTGGAAGCTGATGATGCGGAGCATTTCCGGAAGTCCAGGACGCTTGCTGAACGTGTACATGAAGTCGATCCGGACATTATGCTGCAAACTTGCATTTTCGAAGCTGTTTTCCAAGATGTAGAGAAGATCAAGATCCCGGATTGGGTGTTCAAGGCTTTCCATTTGCCGGCCGAGGATCGCACTTTCCGCATTACGGATATGCTGTTTGACGGGAAACCGCAAGGGTTCGTCTGGGATGACGGCGGCGGTATTCCGAATATGAATAAGCTTGAGACACAGTTCTGGTTCTATTACCGGGCGGTAAACTATATCGATGCCGGATATGAAGCGATTCATATGGGGCAGATTCACCTCTATACTGCTGAAGACATCGGGCTCAAGAAGACGGTCTCATTATTCCAAATGATAAGGGATTATGCGAGAAACCATGCGCGGCGTGGGATTGTGCTGCTGGATGCCCATACGCACGGCGTGAATATAGACGGCCGTTTGCTATTTGATCTTCATTCCATGCCCTACTCCCGGATGCCGATTCTAGATGTACCAGGTGATAAGTTGGCACTGGTGCAAGAAGGATTCAGCGAAGGCGGCGTGACGCCCAGCGGATGGAGCTGCGAATCTTTACCGATGCTGATGGAGCTCGACAATTGGGGCGGCAAATTCTTCGATGAGCAGGACAAGATCCCAAACGAACGCAGAGCATGGCAGGAATGGTGGGGCTACGATCAGATAGCCTGGTTCGCATCGCAGGATGAAGAGAGCCGCAACCGGTTTCTTGAATACGCCTTCAAATGGACGGCTGTAAACAATACTAACGCTTATATGCAGATGCCGATTCGAAGAACGTTGGGCAGTTATCATGCTCCAATGCCGACTGGCCACGCGTCTGGATTAGAGCTTTCAAACTGCTATCAGGCGAATCGAGCAGGCCAAGGCTGCCCGCTTGGTTTCGGACAGGAAGAGAAGATCCGAACGCTCTGGCAATCGGAACAAGATCTGAGGCAACGAGCGGGCAATCCGCTGCCGAACACCTCCTATGGGGCAGATGACAGCTATGATCCCGAGACAGGAATCAAACTTCCGGCTCGCGTCATCCTATACGGAAGCTTCCAGCATCATGTTGGTGCGTTCAATCATGATTCCAATAGCGAAACGACGCGGATGTACTACATCGGCAATGGCATCTATCGGCGCGCCTTTGTCATGCCGTTCAAAGGTTCCTACACCTATGCGGTGGCACCATACGGTACGTTGTCTCAAACCTATTCGATTGACGAATATCCGCGGAGCGGGTCTTCGACGAAAGCGACGATGGACATTGAACGAGATAACACGGTTATTGAATTTGTCTTTGATTTCATGAAGCGGAGTCTCACGGTTCAAGTGATCGAAGGAATGTAAAGCGATCCTACTGGGAGGATTCGCCAAAAATAGCTATTGAGATTTGCAATCATTTTTCGTAAAATAAGTTAAGCGCTTAATCTACTGTGGAATAGTAAGAAGAGCGTTATTTTTATACCATAAGGTATAGCGCTTAACCTTATTTAACTAAGGAGGAGTAAAGCATAATGAACACGGTTCGGCTTACGATGGCGCAGGCGCTTCTGCGATTTCTGGATCAGCAATACATCTCGGTGGACGGCGAGGAGATCAAGTTCGTTAAGGGCGTTATGGGCATCTTCGGTCATGGTAATGTAACCGGCATCGGGGAAGCTTTGGAGCATAGCGCAGGTGAGCTGGTTTACATACAAGGAAAGAACGAGCAGGGGATGGTTCATGCCGCATCCGCATTCGCGAAGCAAAGCAATCGCAAACAGATTTATGCCTGTACGTCCTCGATCGGACCGGGCGCTTTGAATATGATTACGGCCGCTGCAACCGCAACTGTAAACCGCATACCGGTGCTGCTGCTTCCGGGCGACAACTTCGCCAGCAGACAGCCGGATCCCGTGCTGCAGCAGCTTGAAGTTGTAAGCGATTACACCATCTCCGCCAATGAACCGTTCAAATCGGTCAGTAAGTACTGGGACCGAATCGTAAGACCGGAGCAATTGATGACGGCTGCCGTGCAGGCGATGCGCGTATTGACGGATCCGGCAGAGACCGGTGCAGTGACGCTGGCATTGCCGCAGGATGTGCAGGCGGAAGCGTACGATTATCCGATCCATTTCTTTGACCGTAAAGTGCATTATTTGGATCGTCGCCCGCCTGTGCCGGATGCGATCAAACGCGCGGTGAAGCTCATGGCAGGGAAGAAGAAGCCGCTGCTTATCGCCGGCGGCGGGGTATTGTATTCCTCCGCTTCGAGCGAGCTTGCTGCATTCGCTGAAGCATTCCATATCCCCGTTGCCGAAACGCAAGCAGGCAAAAGCGCCATCGCTTGGAACCATCCTCTGAACGTAGGCGCGATTGGGGTAACCGGTGCGCTTGCCGCAAACCAAATTGCGCAGGAAGCCGATCTCATTATCGGCGTAGGTACGCGCTATTCCGATTTCACGACGGCGTCCAAATCAGCTTTCGGTCATCCGGAGGTGCAATTCATTAATGTGAACGTGAGCGGATTCGATTCCTCGAAGCTGAACGGGGTGGCGATTACGGCGGATGCCAAAGAAGGTCTACTCGCGCTGCAAGCTGCACTCGAGGATGCTCATTATCAGAGTGAACATGATCTGAAGGAGATCAGGGCGATCAAGCAGGTGTGGGATGACGAAGTCGATCGGCTGTTTGCTATGGAGCATGAGCTTGGTATGGCGCAGACTCGGGCACTGGGCATCATCCAAGAGACGATTGCATCGAGCTCGGTTATCGTATGCGCGGCGGGAAGTCTGCCCGGTGATCTTCACCGGCTTTGGCGTCCGACCGAACCCAAAACCTATCATATGGAATACGGGTTCTCCTGCATGGGGTATGAGATCGCCGGCGCATTTGGCGTCGCTTTGGCTGAGCCGCACCGCGAGGTGTATGCGATTGTTGGAGACGGCGGCTACTTAATGCTTCACTCCGAGCTGGTGACCAGCCTGCAGGAAGGCCGCAAAATCACAGTGCTGCTGTTCGATAACCACGGGTTCCAGTGTATCCACAATTTGCAGAGAAGTCAGGGCAGCGACGGCTTCGGAAATGAATTCCGCTTCCGTTCTTCCGAGACAGGTAAGCTGACCGGCGCGTTTATGCCTATCGATTTCGCGGCACATGCGCGCAGTCTCGGCGCGAAAGCCTACAAGGCGAGCAACGAGCAAGAATTGAAGGAAGCGCTGCAGCTCGCGAAGCAAGAAACGGTGACTACACTCATCGAGATTCCCGTTGTGCCGGGCACGAACACAGGTGGCTACGAGTCCTGGTGGAACGTCGCTGTTCCCGAAGTTTCTGAGAGCGATAACGTCATTAAAGCAGGCAAAGAGATGAATGCCAAAATAAAGTCCATCCAACTCCTATAAGAGAGGGGCGATCAGCCTATGAAACAGTTGCCATTCCGATTAGGGATTCATCCGATTAATTGGGTTGGAGAGGATGTAAAGGAGCACGGTGACGATACGTCGTTCGAGCGGATCGTGGATGACATCGTTGCGCTTGGTTTGACAGGGACGGAGATGGGACGGAAATTTCCGAGCGATCCACAGGTGTTGAAGGATGAGCTGTCTCGCAGGGGAATTAGTTTGACGTCGCAGTGGAAATCGGTGCTCTTCTCTGATCCGGCATACCGCGAAGCAGAACTGGACGCCTATCGCTCGCATGCGGAGTTTCTGAAGGAAATGGGAAGCACCGTTATTAGCACCTGCGAGGCGGGAGGTTCATTGCACTTTGATCCGCGGCGTTCTCCAAGTGAGAAAGAGGTGCAGCGTTTAAGCGACGAACAGTGGAGGTCGCTGGCCGAAGGTCTGAATGCTGCAGGCGCGATTGCCAAGGAATATGGGTTGAAATTGACCTACCACCATCACGGAGGAACGGTTGTGGAGCGACCGGAAGAGATCGATCGCCTCATGGAACTGACTGATCCGGAGTTTGTCTACCTGCTCTTTGACACCGGCCATGCCTACTACGGGGGAGCAGATCCGCTGACTGTGCTGCAGAAGCATTACGACCGGATCGCTTATGTTCACCTGAAGGATATCCGGCCTCAGATATTGGAGGTAGCAAGAGCCGAGCAGGCGGACTTCATCACGTGCATTCGCAAAGGCGTGTTCACCGTACCGGGCGATGGCTGCATCGATTTTGGACCGATTCTATCCGAACTAGTAAAACGTAATTATAAGGGATGGGCTTTGCTGGAAGGGGAACAAGATCCCGCGCTGCATCCGGCCTATGAATATGCGAGGAATGCGCTTCAATACATCGATTCTCTGATTTCGGAAGAAAGAAGGTAATCTACGTCATGACCTATGTGTCCTTCAAGGCAGACAGAACCTATGACTTCACGGCAATTGGACGTCTCTGCATCGATTTGAATGCGAATGAGATTAATCGTCCGATGGAAGAGACGATGACGTTTACCAAATACGTCGGCGGTTCTCCTGCGAACATTGCAATCGGCATGGCAAGACTCGGACGCCAAACGGCGTTTATCGGTAAAATCGCGAATGATCAGATGGGCCGCTTCATCCTCTATTATTTGCAGCGCACCGGCATTGAAACGGAGCATGTTGTGACCGACCATACCGGCGCGGTTACGGGGCTTGCTTTTACAGAGATCAAGAGCCCTACCGATTGCAGCATTCTGATGTATCGCGACAACGTGGCCGATCTGCTGCTTGAGGCAGGGGAAGTCAGTGAGGCTGTAATCGCGGAGTCGAAGATGCTCTTAATCTCAGGCACTGCGCTTGCGCAGAGTCCTTCGCGGGAAGCGGTGTTCCAAGCGCTGCATTATGCGAAGAAACATGGAACCGTTATCGCCTTCGATCTGGATTACCGCCCTTATACGTGGACGTCCAAGCAGGAAACGGCTGTCTATTATAATCTGGCCGCTGAGTATTGCGACATCATTCTGGGCACGCGCGAGGAGTTCGACATGATGGAGGTGTTCGAGCAAAATCCGGAGCACAGCGACAGCGTAACGGCCTCCAAGTGGTTCGACTATAACGCGAAGATCGTCATTATCAAGCATGGCAAAGAGGGCTCCATCGCCTATACAGCAGACGACAAGAGTCATAGAGCGAAGAGCTTTCCGGCAAAGGTAATCAAAACCTTCGGTGCGGGCGACTCCTATGCCGCCGGATTCCTCCATGGCATCATGGAGGGCTGGACGCTCGAGCAGTGCATGGAATTCGGCAGCGCGGCTGCCTGCATCGTCATTTCGAGTCACAGCTGCTCCGATGCCATGCCAACCGAAAGCCAAGTGCTCCACTATATAGAAGACTGCAATAACGGTAAAATAACGGCCTCATAGTCGCCGCTGACAGACTGTTGATTACGAAAGGGGAATTCGAATATGACTCAAGTGTTGAACAACTGGATCGGAGGCAACTGGGTACCATCTGCCACTGCCGCACACGAGAATGTATATAATCCGGCAACGGAGGAAGTGCTGGCGCTAGTTCCGCTCTCGACCAAAGAAGACGTAGATCTTGCCGTTCGAACGGCTAAAGAAGCTTTCTCTGCTTGGAGCCGCACGCCGGTACCGCGCCGGGCTCGTATTTTATTCAAATATCAGCAGCTCTTGGTCGACAATTGGGAAGCGCTCGCCCGCCTAGTCACGCTCGAGAACGGCAAAAGCTACAGTGAAGCTTACGGAGAAGTGCAGCGCGGCATCGAATGCGTTGAGTTCGCCGCAGGAGCACCGACGCTGATGATGGGCAAACAGCTGCCTGATATTGCCTCCAACCTTGAATCCGGCATGTACCGTTATCCGGTCGGAGTGGTTGCGGGCATTACGCCTTTTAACTTTCCGATGATGGTGCCTTGTTGGATGTTCCCGCTTGCCATTGCCTGCGGAAATACATTTGTCATGAAGCCATCGGAGCGTACGCCTCTTCTGGCGAACCGTCTCGCGGAGCTGTTCCAGGAAGCGGGATTGCCGGATGGCGTCCTCAATATTGTTCATGGCGCGCATGAAGTCGTGAATGGAATCCTGGAGCATCCGGATGTAACTGCTGTGTCATTCGTCGGCTCCCAGCCGGTAGCCGAATATGTCTACAAAACCGCATCCGCGAACGGGAAGCGGGTTCAAGCGCTTGCCGGAGCGAAGAATCATTCGATCGTGATGCCGGACGCTGATCTGGATTTGACCGTAAAAGAGATCGTCAATGCGGCATTCGGCTCCGCCGGCGAGCGCTGCATGGCTTGCTCCGTCGTAGTAGCCGTTGGCGAAGTTGCGGATACGCTCGTAAACAAGCTGGTAGAAGCAGCGGATCGCATTACGATCGGAAATGGCATGGAAGAGGGGATCTTCCTCGGCCCCGTTATTCGCGGACCGCACAAAGAACGCACATTGAAGTACATCGAGCTGGGCGAGTCGGAGGGCGCACTCTTAGTACGGGACGGACGCAAGGATGCAGCATCGTCAGGTGAAGGTTATTTCGTCGGACCGACGCTGTTCGATGAAGTGCAGTGCGGCATGAAAATTTGGGAAGATGAGATATTCGCGCCGGTTCTGTCCATCGTACGCGTGCAAACGTTGGAGGAAGCGATTGAGGTGGCCAATCGGTCGGATTTCGCCAATGGCGCATGTTTGTTTACGAAGAGCGGCGCTAATGTTCGCCAGTTCCGCGAAACGATCGATGCCGGCATGCTGGGCGTGAATCTGGGCGTACCTGCGCCGATGGCGTTCTTCCCGTTCTCCGGCTGGAAGAAGTCGTTTTACGGCGACTTGCACGCGAACGGCAGCGACGGCGTAGAGTTCTACACGCGCAAGAAAATGATCACTACCCGCTGGTAAGAGGAGGCCTATCGATATGGAGAAGGGGAAAATCAAGATCGGCATTATCGGAGCAGGGCGAATCGGCAAAATACATGCCGACAATCTGCTGCGGATGCCTCAAGTGGAAGTCATCGCAGTGAGTGATTTATTCGCCGGTCCCGAGCTTGAGGAATGGGCGGCACTCCGAGACATTCCACTCGTGACGAAGGACAGCGGGGCGATCATTGCCCATCCGGATATCGATGCCGTGTTTATCTGCTCTTCGACGGACACGCATGTGCCTCTCATTAAGCAAGCGGCACTGGCAGGCAAGCATATCTTCTGCGAAAAGCCCGTCAGCATGGACATCAGACAGACGCAGGAAGCCGTCCAGACAGCGAAACAGGCAGGCGTTAAGCTGCAAATCGGGTTTAACCGGCGTTTCGATCATAACTTTCAACGGATCAGCGAGCATGTGCAGAGTGGCACGATAGGAACTCCTCATATCGTCAAAATCACCTCGCGAGACCCGAATCCGCCGCATAAAGACTACATTCGCGTATCTGGCGGCATTTTCATGGATATGATGATCCATGATTTCGATATGGCCCGTTTCGTGAGCCGTAGTGAAATCGAAGAGGTGTCCGCACATGGGGGCGTGTTGATCGACCCCGTATTCGATGAATACGGAGATGTTGATACGGCGATTGTAACGCTGAAGTTCGCGTGCGGGGCGATGGGCGTCATTGATAACAGCCGTCAAGCAGTATACGGATACGATCAGCGGGTCGAGGTATTTGGCTCCAAAGGCGCGGTAGCCGTGACGAATGATTATCCGAATTCAGCGGAGATCAGTACGGCAGAAGGCGTGTTCCGCGATAAACCGCTGCACTTCTTCCTGGAGCGGTATCAAGAGGCTTATCGAGCCGAGACTCGGATCTTTATCGATTGTATCCGGGAGGATCAGCCTGTTCCTGTCAGCGGTTCCGATGGACTGCAGGCTGAGCTGGCAGCACTTGCCGCCAAGTTATCGCTGCTGCTGAAGCGGCCCGTTAAAGTCGCGGAAGCCACGCAGCTTGCGGAGCAGCATTCGATCTTTATCTAGGAGGGGAGATAGGCGACGATGTCGAATTTAATTATTGCGCCGGCTGATCAACCGGATCACGAAGGTAGTATAATGAGCATTACACCGGAGTCGGCAGGCTGGCGTTATGTCGGTTTTCAAGTCATCCGGCTGGAAGCGGGTCAAGCCTATCGGCGTGATACCGGTGATCGAGAAGTATGCCTTGTCCTGCTCAGCGGGAAAGCAGATGTGACAACGCGGTCGCACGAGTGGCTCGCGATTGGCAGCAGAATGGATATATTCGAACGAACGCCGCCCTATTCGGTCTATGTACCGAATGATGATAAATACGAGATTCGCGCAGTAACGGATGTGGAAATCGCCATTTGTTCCGCTCCCGGTCATGGCAATCATGAAGCACGGCTGATTGAGCCTGCGCAAGTCGGCGTGGAAACACGCGGTTATGGCAGCTTGGAACGGCAAATTCACAACATTTTGCCGGAGCAGCAGTCTGCTGACAGCCTTCTGGTTGTTGAGGTGTTCACGCCTAACGGACATTGGTCCAGCTATCCGCCGCATAAGCATGATCAAGATGCGCTGCCGGCGGAGTCGCTGCTGGAGGAAACCTATTATTTCCGGATTCAGCAGGAGAGAGGATTTGCGATCCAGCGCGTTTACACGGACGATCGTTCCTTGGATGAGACCTTGGTCGTCAAAGACGGGCAAGCGGTGCTTGTACCGAAAGGTTATCATCCGGTTTCCGCGCCTCCTGGCTATGATTGTTATTATTTGAATGTAATGGCCGGTCCGGTTCGCACATGGAAGTTCCACAACGATCCGGATCATGAATGGATTATGGTCAACCCGAATCGCTAACAGAATGGCATTCGGCATAGAAGCAGGAGGAGTTACAAGAGTGAAAGCAACGATTTACGACGTAGCACGAGAAGCCGGGGTTTCCATAGCGGCCGTCTCCCAAGTCATTAACGGGAAAGGGAAAATCAGCGAAGAGCGCCGCGCTTCGATTATCAGCGTCATGGAACGGCTGAATTATAAGCCAAGCCTCATCGCCTCCGCATTGACCGGCAAGAAAACGTATACGCTTGGGCTGCTCATTCCGGATATCTCCAACCCCTTCTTCGCCGAAATCGCCCGGGCCGTGGAAGACCAGGGAGATGTGCACGGTTATAGCCTGGTCATCTGCAGCACGGATAACAAAGACGAGCGGGTCGAACGGTATTTGGATTTGCTTCAACAGAAGAGTGTCGACGGTATTATCATCGGCACGGGGATGGATAGCGGGGAGCTCCTGGATAAGCTGCTCAAGAAATCCATACCGTTCGCGCTGATTGCGAGGGAGTTGCCTGGTCATGATCTCGCAGCCGTCGTCGTTGACGATTATGAAGGCGGCCGAATGGCGGCTCGCCATTTGCTCGGATTAGGGCATACCCGGATGGCCGTTCTTGCCGAGCACCCGAAAGTAATCAGCTCGCGGGAGCGGATTCGCGGTTTCCAAGATGAAGTCGTCGAAGCAGGCATGCAGCTGCCGGAGTACATGGTGAAAATGAGCGGTCGCGACTTAGTTAGCGACGGCAGGCGCAGCGCTTCAGAGCTGCTTCGCTATGCGGATCGTCCGACGGCCGTGTTCTGCTGCAACGATCTGCTTGCGATTGGCGCGCTGCAGGCAGCGAAGGAGATAGGCGTTCGCGTTCCGGAGGAGCTGTCGATTGTCGGCTTCGACAATACGATATTGGCTTCCGTTACGGATCCATCTCTGACGACGGTTTCGCAGCCGACCGAGCAGATGGGGCAGCTTGCGGTAGACCTGGTTCTGAATAAGAACAAAGCAGGCATGCCGGGAGAATCGAAGCGAATCATGCTGAAGCCGGAGCTTGTTATTCGGCAATCGACCGGGAGGCCAATCTCCCTCTAAGCGATTAGATCGTCCGGTCAGATGCTTAGTGCTAAATATTCAGTCATAGCCCCATTCAAGGGGCCAGTGACTCTGCTTTCTGGTATCGCTACCAGATATAATTGTGCATTTGCATAAGGAGGACATGATCAATGAAGTTCATGGAAATCAATGGCGTTCGTCTGTCCCGGCTCATTATGGGAACCGGCGACTTAAGCAAGCTGAATGGAACGGACATGTTGGACACCTACGTTGCCGCAGGTGGAACGACAATTGACACCGCTCATCAATATAGACGCGCCGAGACCATTATCGGGCAATGGATGACGGAGAAGGGAAACCGCAGCCAAATGGTCATTATGAGCAAAGGTGCTCACCACAATGACGGCAGCCCGGGGCCTCGTGTCAATGCGGAAGCGATCCGCAAGGATTTGTTCGAAAGCCTTGATCGATTAGAAACCCATTATATCGATTTGTATGCTCTGCATCGGGATGAACCGGGAACGCCGGTCGGACCGATTATGGAGGAGCTGAACCTGCATCTGAGCGAAGGCCGAGTACGGGCGATCGGCGCGTCTAATTGGACGCATCAGCGCATACAGGAAGCTAATGACTATGCGCAGGCGCATGGTTTATCCGGATTCATGTTCAGCAGCACGAATCTGGCTCTGGCGGTAGCGAATGAGCCAAGATGGGAAGGCTGCGTGTCGGCGGATGAGCAGGCCAGCCAGTGGCATGAACGTCATCAATTGCCTCTGCTTGCTTGGTCTGCGCAAGCAGGTGGCTTCTTTACAGGGCTATTCTCTCCCGAAGATCGGTCGAATGCGGAAATGGTTCGCGTCTATTATAACGAGGACAATTGGAAGCGTTATGAGAGAGCGAAGAAGCTCGCGGCAAGCAAAGGCGTTACGGCGCTGCATATTGCCCTTTCCTTTGTACTGAATCGTCCGTTCCCAACGGGTGCCATCATCGGTCCGCGCAGTGATGCGGAGCTGATGGATTCCGTGAAAGCGATGGAGATTGAACTCACAGAAGCAGAGCAGGAATGGCTGGATCTGAAACGAGAGGAGCTCACGGTATGAGAGAGAAGCTGGCAGCCCAGCTATATACGGTAAGAAATGAATTGAAGAAGGACTTTCCCGGTACGCTTCGCGAGCTGAAGAAGATGGGCTGGCAAGCGGTGCAAATCGATGGCTTACATGGGAATGATCCGCGCGAAATCGCAGCAGTGATGGATGAGCTTGGCCTGCAAACCGCCGGGATGCATGTCGGCTTGGAGCGAATGAAACATGATTTGCCGGCCGTATTGGAAGAAGCGAGATTATTCAAGACAAGAGACTTCATCTGCCACTCGCTGCCCGATGAACTCATGAACCCGGACGGTTATCGAAGTGTACGGGAAGCGCTGCGCCAAGTTGCAGGTCAAGTAAGTGCGATGGGCTTCAGGGCCGGCTATCATAATCATGATTTTGAATTCCATACCTCCATGAATGGCCAATACGCGCTGGACTATGTGCTGGAGTTGGATCCGGAGAGTCCGGTCTACGCGGAAATCGATACGTATTGGGTGAAGAAAGCAAATGTGGATCCTCTCACGTACATTCAACCATACGCCGGTCGTATGCCTATTCTCCACTTGAAGGACATGACTGCTGACGAAAGATGTTATTTTGCTGAGGTTGGCAGCGGAATTATAGACTTTGTACCGATCATCCAGTGGGGAGAAGCGAGCGGCGTAGAATGGTATGCCGTTGAGCAGGATTACTGTCCGGGCAGCCCGCTAGACAGTCTGGCTTTAAGTCTCGAGAATTTGCTTCGCATGGAGCCGGCAATCAAACGTGCCGTAAACAAACACGCATAGCGGGATGAAGAGAGTCCAATCATGAAAAGGAGCAGATTCAAGATGCGCAAACCATTAACCGCAGCCCACACGGGCTGCGGCATTTACCCGGATAACACGTTAGCTTCATTCTTCGAGGCGATGGAGAGCGGTGCCCATATTGCAGAAGTGGACGTACTTGTGACACTTGGAGGCACAGCGGTACTCCTGCATGATCATTCGCCGGCTCTGCTGACCCATACCTATGAGGAATTGAATGCTCCTGAAGTGAGAAAATCACTTTCGCCTGTTTATATCGAGCATGAAATTGCGACTCTGGAACAGATCCTACGCCTATCGGATTCGCGCGAGATGCTGCTCAATTTGGATTTGAAAGCAAGCGACGCGATCGACTCGACAGCTAAGCTGATCTACCAGTTTGCTGCGCAGAAACGCGTCTTTATAACGGGAGCATCAGATTCGATGGCTGCGAAGTACCCGGATATAAGAGTCATGTACAACACACCTGACGTTTGGACGGAAGGGAACGGCGAGCACTATGTCGAGTTCGCGGATTCCGTATGCCGGAAAGCGCAAATAGGCGGTTATGCAGGGTTGAACATGGAGAGCTCGACATGCCGCCAAGAAGTGGTTGATCGCGCCCATGCCGCGGGACTGCTGGTTTGGGTGTACACCGTTAACGATCCGCAAGAGATGAAACGACTGATCGCATTAGGCGTAGATGCCATCACCACGCGGGTTCCAAGGCAACTGTTAAGTATTAATGAAGAGTAGAAAAACGTGTAGCCATATTTGAAATTAGTTGCTATAATAAAACCAATGGCAACGCTTACTTTCCGTTTTATTGGAAAGTAAATTTTTTAGCCGTTTCTGGTATCGATACCAGAAAATAGAATCAACAAGCACATCATGAATTAGCCATTTCTCCGAAAAGAAGGTGATTCCCGACTCATGGCCAATGTCTCGACGACTTCGCAAGTGAAGCTGAGAAAACCCAGAGCTACTTTGTGGAAAAACATTATGCTGCATCGGTACTTGTATTTCATGCTACTGCCTTGTCTCGTGTTCTTCATCGTCTTCTCGTATATTCCGATGGGCGGCTTGTTGTTGGCCTTTAAGGAATATAAGTTCAACAAAGGCATACTCGGCAGCCCTTGGATCGGTTTTGACTATTTCGTAACCTTCTTCAACTCCTACCAAAGCAAGAGTCTTATCGAAAACACGCTTATTATCAGCAGTATGAAGCTGTTTCTGTACTTGCCTTTCCCCATCGTGCTTGCCCTTATGTTTAATGAAGTTCGCAACAAATGGTTCAAGAACGTGTCGCAGAGCGTGCTTTACCTGCCGCATTTCCTGTCCTGGGTCGTTGTTGTCGGTTTGATTCAGCGAATTCTCGCGCCGGACACCGGCTTGCTCAATCAATTCATTGCCAATATGGGCGGCGACGGTAGTATCTTCTATATGATGGACCCCAAGTACTTCTATCAAATCATGTTCGGCAGTCACCTGTGGAAATCGATTGGCTGGGACTCGATCATTTATATGGCAGCGATTTCAGGTGTTAACCCTGATATGTACGAAGCGGCTAAGATCGATGGTGCCGGCAAGCTTCGGGAGATCTGGAATATCACACTCCCATCCATCATGCCGACTGTCGTTATTTTGTTCATCTTATCGCTTGGAAACATTTTATCCGCCGGTTTCGATCAGCTATACTTGCTGCGAACGCCGGGAAATATGCAGCTTTCCGATATCTTAGATACTTATATCATTCGCGTCGGCTTACAAGGCGGTCAATATGGCTATGCAACCGCTGTTGGTTTACTGCAAGGGCTTATCGGACTAATCTTAGTCGTACTGGCTAATCGGCTATCTCGTAAAGTATCAGACACCTCACTATGGTAGCGCTACCATGTTTTAGAAACGCTCTGATGATGGTGGAAACGTCAATTGACGTATTCATAAAAAAATCGAACTAAAGGGGAAAAACGCATGAGCAGAAAATGGACGAAGTTTTTAGCGATTCCTGTTATGGTTTCCATGCTACTCGCAGGTTGTTCCAACAATAACGGCGGCAACAACACGAGCAATGAACCTGCTGCAAACAGCAATACCGCTTCAGACAGCAATGCCACTGCTACAAATGCACCTGAAGGAAAGCCGGCAACATGGATTGCAGACCGTAAGATTAAAGGCCTCGTGTTCATGGGAACCGACGATTACACCGAAGATATGAACCCTGAAATCAAAGCCCAAATTAAAGAGAAAACCGGCATTGATTTCGAAATCGAAATTATGAAAGCGGAGCACTCCATTGATGGTCTGATTGCAGGACTTGCGGCGAACGATCTGCCGGATTTCGTTGCTTTCTATCTCAATAACAGCGGACGCCCGGAAATGCCGGTCGTTCTGAAAGCGGCTCGCGAAGGCATGTTCACTGATTTGACTCCTTTCTTCAAGGACTCGAAGGTGTACAGCAAGTACCTGCAGGATGATTATCTGCCAATGGATACTAAGTTCGGCGTTATGTTCCGTCCGGAGTTCAACGGCTCGGCATACTTCGCTCATATGAACATTCAGCGTGAAGGCGGTCAAGTGACTTGGAAAGGCGTTGGAGGACCTTACATCCGTAAGGACATCGTAGACGCTCTTGGTATTGATCCGCGCACCATTACATCGACAGATCAGCTCTATGATTTGGCGAAGAAAATTAAAGACGGCAATTTTAAAGACAAGAATGGCGGTCCGGTTACGCCAATCGGTCCATCTTACTGGGGCGGTAAAGAAGTCGGAGCCTTGTTCAATGATCTGGAGTGGGGCGCAGACGACCAACGCATTAAGCAAACGAAAGACGGCAAAATTCTGCACGAAGCCCAAACTGAATTTGCTATGAAGAAAGTAGATTACGTACAGAAGCTAATCAAAGAAAAATTAATTCATCCGGAATTCTTCACGATCGACGAAAGCCGCGCAACGGAAGGCGCATTAAACGGCTCATGGGCGATTATCGCCGATACGCACAGCTACCAAGAATACAACCAAGACATGCATTATGTTCCGCTTGGTCCAATTAACCAAGTAGATGGTCCTTATCAAATGCAAATTTCCTATAAATCCGGCTACTCCGCATGGGCAATTCCAACTACAACCGAGAAACCGGAAGAGGTTGTTAAGTTCGCCGATTTCCTTGCAAGCCGCGAGGGCAAGCTGCTTTGGAAATACGGGATTGAAGGCCGTGACTACACACTCGACGACAAAGGCAACCCGCTCGTGAAACAAGAAGTCATAGATTTGAAAGCGAAGGATCCTAACGAAGCGAAAAAACTTGGCTTTGGCGGCGTAGGCAACAACTGGGGAGATATCCTCGGCAGCACAGACAACGATAATAAAGCGGATTTCGGCGAAGATAACTATGGCGATAACGCAAATTCAGGTCTGTTCCCGGCTGTAGAGCAAATCGCAACGTACTGGAATTTCGATGAGAAGGTTAAGAACGGCGTTGTATCCGATGCTTACCAGCCGAATTCGTTCATTGGCGAGTTTAGCAACGGCGGAGAATTGAAAACCGCACTTGATAATTACAACGACAGCTTGATTCAAGCCTATTACAGCAAAAGCCATGATGAAGCGAAGAAGATCCTGGACAATGCCCTGAAGCAAATGGAAGCTTCCGGCTTGGACGATTACTTGAAGCTTCTTGCTGAGAAGAATGCAGATCCAAAAACGAAGGTAAAGCTATAGCATCTGCCAGCAGCAAATGATTACCAGATGGTTAGGCGGTTTTATCCGCAGCCCGGATAAAGCCGCCTTTCTATTATAGTTTCGGAGTGCGGTTTCTTCGAGGTGTAGAGGAGGGAAGATCGTGAACGAATTTTATAAGATCAGCCTAGGTGAAAGAGTGTTCCGAATCATTAATTATATCCTGATTGTCCTCTTGTGCTTGTCTATCATTCTTCCATTCCTGAACATATTTGCACTAGCATTTAACCCGGGCAAAGACGCGGAACGTGGCGGCATATTCTTCTGGCCTCGCATCTGGTCGTTCGAGAACTTCATGAAGGTATTTGAAGCTTCTAATATCGCATCCGCCTTCGGGATATCCATCTTCCGCACCGTGGTCGGTACTGTCTCCAGCGTATTTATGACGGCTATGGCCGCTTATGCCCTAAAGAGCAAAACACTGCCGGGCGGGAAGTTCTTCATGATGCTCATTTTCTTTACGATGCTGTTTGGCGGAGGCATCATCCCATACTACATGCTGCTCAAATCGATTCATTTAACGAACAACATTTGGGTGTATGTTATTCCAAGCTTATACAGCGCATGGAACTTGATCATCATTCGAACCTTCTTCCAGCAAATTCACCCGAGTTTAGAAGAGTCGGCGCGAATTGACGGCTACAATGACTTTGCCATCTTTCTGCGCATCATTATGCCGCTCAGCCGGCCCGTTATTGCCGTTATTGGTTTGTTCAACGCCGTAGGACATTGGAATGATTGGTTTACCGGTGCATTCTTCGTTCGCAAAGCCAGCCTGCGTCCGTTATCGACGCTGCTTCAGGAAATGCTGACCAGCGCCGAGGCGATGCGCGACACGCTGAATCAGGCTGCTGGAACGACCAAATACGAGCTGCTCGACAAAATCCAAATTACCGGTAATTCGCTGAAGATGGCGACCATTATTGTAGTGGTGGCTCCGATCATTATCATTTATCCTTTCGTACAGCGTTATTTTGCAAAAGGCATTATGATCGGTTCGATGAAAGAATAGCGGGAAAGAGGGAGAAATCGCAGATGAAGATCTTGAATAGCTACACGCAAACGGGCAAGTGGTGGAGAGGCAGCTTTCACAACCATACGACGAACAGCGATGGCTGGTTCCCGCTGGAAACGGTCTATAAGATGTATGGCGGCTATGATTTTCTGGGTATTTCCGATCATGATAAAATCACGAAACACGAAGGTGAACGCGGCATTCCCACTGTGTTTGATGCCATCGAAGTGAGCAGCAGGCAGACGCATATGCTGCTCGTTAATCCCCCGCTTAAGATGCTTGATCAATACAGCAACGAATTTACGATCGAGAATTATCAGCGGTTGTCCGATATGGCGGTCGATAACGGCGGGTTTGCCGTTCTTGTCCATCCGAACCGCTTTTTCTCCAATTACTGGACGCTGGAAGATATGATGAGGCTTGAACGTTATATTGGCATCGAAGTGTATAACGGTGACGGCAATCCGGAGTACGATATCGCCTTTGATAAATGGGATGCCTTATTGTCCAGCGGACGTAAGGTATGGGGCTTCGGTAACGATGATTCGCATGTATACGGGCAAGAGAAGCGAGCCTGGAATATGGTTCAGGCGGAAGAAAATACGAATGAAGCGATTACGCAAGCGATCAAGGACGGCAATTTCTACGTATCTACGGGCTATGGATTCGATGCTATTCGCACGGAAGGCCATACAATTGAGATCGATCTCCGTTCGAACGAGCTGCTGGATAAAATGTATAAGTATGTAACGTTTTTCGGTAAAGACGGCCGTGTGCTGCAGGAAACGACAGGCAGAATCAAACAGGCTAAGTACGAATGTAAAGGCGATGAAGGGTATGTACGTGTTGCGGCCTACTTGGAAGGCGGTTATGCAGCATTCTCCCAGCCTTTATTTGTCGAAACTAGTAAATAATGCTCAGAAGTGAAAAGGAGTTTGTTCGCGAGCGGCGAACTGTTTTCAAATTGAATCTATTTTAAAGAGGGTGAGTAATGTGCAGCCAAAAATAAAAGACGTGGCGCGCCTCGCGGGCGTTTCGGTAACGACCGTTTCCCGTGTGTTGAATGGCGAGAAGTATGTCAAAGACGATCTCAAGCACAAAGTGAATCAAGCAATCGAAGAATTGGGATATGCTCCTAGCCATATCGCCCGTAGTTTGGTGCGTAACAAAACGAACCTGATCGGTGTAATCGTACCTGATATTACCTCCAGCTTCTATGCGACGATTCTCAGCAGCATCGAAGAAGCCGCAAGCGCAAATGACTACAATTTGCTGGTGTGCAATATCAGCGAGGATATTGATAAGGAATATAAATACCTAAACGTCTTTCAAGAGATGCGTGTTGAAGGCATCATTATTATGCATGAGAAGATCAATGAGGAGATTCGCAATCTCATTCATAAGATGAAGATTCCGGTTATTTTCTCCAGCGTGAAACCGATGGATCAGCAATTCGTGTCCGTCATCGTCGATGATTACAAGGCTGCCTTCGATGCGACGAACTACCTAATCGAGCTTGGGCATGAAGAAATCGGATTTATCGGCGGCGATATGCGAGATATTACATCGGGGCAAAATCGGTACAGCGGTTATCGGAATGCACTGACGAGTAAAGGGATCCGTATCATTCACGAGCATATCCGTTTCGGAGATTACAAGGTAAAAAGCGGTTACGCGCAAATGAAAGAGCTGCTGCGAGTGAGTCAGCGGCCTACGGCGGTGTTTGCGGTTAGTGATGATATGGCCGTCGGAGCGATGAACTGTATCCGTGATCATAATCTACGGGTACCCGAGGATATTTCGGTCATCGGCTTTGATGGCAGCCAGCTAACCGAGCTTACGAGACCCACATTAACATCGATGGAACAGCCGATTCATGAAATGGGCAAAGAAACGATGCGTATTCTGCTTAATCAAGTGGAAACCGGTGAGGTACCAAGAGGTGATCTCGTACTGGAGCATCGATTGGTGGCGCGCGAGAGCTGTATAGCACGGAAGAAATAGTGGAGCAGAGGCAAGCATATCAGGACTAGACGGAGATGAAGCAACCTTGAAAAAATACGACGCCATTGTAATTGGGGACGCGAACATCGATTTGGTCGTTGCCGGCTGCAACGAGCTGCCTAAGCCCGGACAAGAGGTGCTTGTCCAGAATATGTCGATTCATGTAGGCGGCGGTGCTGCGTTGTTCAGCATGGCCTTGGCGAAGCTGGGCTTAAAGATTGCCTTTAACGGCATACTCGGTGAGGATGGTTTCGGACAATATGTACGAGATCATTTTTCTGACTATGGAATCGATACCAGCTATATCCGCAGAAGCAGCAGCAATACCGGCATTTCCATTGCCATCAATCCGGAGAAAGATCGTTCCTTCATTACTTACATGGGATCAAACGCGGAGCTGAGTATGGAGCTGCTTGATATTGAAAGCGTAGCCCTGGCAAGACATGTGCATTTGACCGGTTATCGAGGAAGAGAGAATCATGCGGAATATATGAAAGTGGTTCGAAACATTAAGGCGCAAGGGGTGACGACCTCAATCGATGTAGGCTGGGACGATACCGGCGAATGGTTCACGGGTATTTATGAGCTGATGCGTGAAGTGAATGTATTCTTCATGAACGAGGTTGAGGCTGAGCATTATACGGGCTGTTCGAGCATTAAGGACATCATTGCCAAGTTGTCCGCTTACAGCAACCACTTCGTAGTTAAGCTTGGTTCTGCCGGCGCGGTTGCCACCGTAAACGGGCAGGCTCAGTTCCGTTCGGGTTTCAAAGTCCCTGTTGTGGATACGACAGGCGCCGGTGATTCCTTTAACGCCGGCTACATCTACGGTTTTCTTAGCGGCCAGCAGCCGGAACAGTGTTTATTGTACGGCAACGCTTGTGGAGCCTTATCGGTGACGCAATCCGGCGGTAATACGGGGACACCGGATCAAATGGCCATGGAACGCTTTCTGTTCGAAAAGGCTAACTGTACAACGGACATCTGGGAGAGCGCATAATTCGACCAAGCGAACGGAGGTCATGAACAGCAATGAATTTCGAAATTAGCCGCGAAACCGGGATTCAGACGATGATTGTACCTGTTTTTACGAATAGTTTGGCGGATTTGCCTACTAGCTGGGAAGCGCTGCGAGCGGCTTCCCTATTGCCGTATATGGGCGGCAGACATGCGATAACATGGTTTTACGGCGCTAACAGCGGACAGGCTGATCTCATGTTAGTTGGTCTAGGTGAAGCGGACCAGTTTAAGATGTCTGTTCTACGTGAGGCGGCAGGGAATGCGGGACGTGCGTTGTATAAGGAGAAGCGGACATGTGCAGCAGTTTCCTTTGAAGCGCTTGATGGTGCCAATGCCGATACCTCCAACGCGGGCAGTCTGTCAGCTTATATGGAGGCATGGGTTGAAGGCTCCCTGCTAGGCACTTATGTATTCGATAAGTACAAATCGACGCGAGCTGAGCAGCATGCCGATATGAAGATCCATCTGTTAGGCGATAGATCGGAGGAAAGGACCGAAGCGATTCGTCTGGGCCAGCTAAGAGCGGAGAGTACGATGTGGGCGCGAGACTTGACGAACGAGCCTCCCAACTACCTTCGTCCCCGCAATCTGGCGGATCGAACGGTAGAGCGGTTTGCCGGCACCAAGGCAACGGTTTCGGTATATGAAGGCGAGGAGCTCATGCGGCGCGGGTTTGCCGGATTAGCAGCAGTGGGGAAAGGAAGCATCCATCCACCCGTTTTTCTGGAGCTTCGTTATTGCACGGACGAGACGAAGCCCCTTGTCGCATTAATCGGTAAAGGCATCACGTTTGATACCGGCGGTATCAGCCTCAAACGAGATAATGACATTAGCGACATGCGCATGGACATGGCAGGGGCTGCAGGCGTGCTGGGTGCCCTCGATATGATCGTGCGTGCCGAGCACCCGGCGAATCTGGTTGTGCTTGTTCCATCGGCGGAGAATAGTCCTTCCGATCGTTCGATGCTGCCCGGGGAAGTCATCCGATATGCGAATGGACTCACCGTTCAGGTTGGAAATACCGATTCAGAAGGCAGGCTGATTTTGGCGGATGCCTTGGTTTATGCCCATCAGCTTGGCGCTGAGCAGGTCATCGATATGGCGACGTTGACGTATTCGGTCGTTGGCGCGCTGGGTACTGCGGTCGCAGGCGCTTTTGGAGAGAATGAGCTTGTGCAAGCGTTGAAGGCTGCAGGCGAGCCTTATGACGAGAAGATCTGGCAGCTGCCGCTGATCGACGAATATGAAGGTTATTTGTCCAGCGACTATGCGGATACGTCTAATATTAGCAGCGGGAATGGCGGAGGGGCTATAATGGCGGCGTTATTCTTGCGGAAGTTTGTGCATCCCACGATTACTTGGGCCCATATCGATATGAACGGACCGAAGGACTGCGCTTCAGCTAAAGGCCAGCTCGCCGTTGGCGCGACAGGCTGGGGAGCTCGTCTATTAGCAGCTTACGTAATGAGTTTATAGCTTTTATAGCCCAGAGAGGAGATCTCCCATGGAACAAAATCGACTTCGCTTCCGATCGAACGGCAGCTTTTCCATTCTGCAATTTACCGATATGCACATCCAAGATGGGGGCGAGAAGGACGCACGAACGCTCGCGCTTGTCGATCAAATGATCGCGGATGAGCAGCCGGATTTAATCGTCATTACCGGCGATGTCATCGCGAGCTACGATATTGAAGATCAAGAGGGAGCGTTCCAACGCGCTATTGCCGGAATTGTGAAGTCCGGCATTCCGTTTGCCGTCATTTACGGCAATCATGATTCGGAGAAAGGCATTACGCGTCAGCGGTTGAACCAGATTCTGCAGGAGTACGAACATAACCTGTCCATCGATGGACCAGAGGACATTCACGGTATTGGCAATTACGTGCTTACCGTCGGGGGTTCTGCCAGCGATGGGGATGCGGCTGCTTTGTATTTCTTTGACTCTGGAGACTACGCACCGGAAACCATTGGCGGGTACGCATGGATTCAGCCGGATCAAGTGGAGTGGTACCGCAATGAATCGATGGCGCTGAGAGAGAAGAATGACAATCAAATACTGCCTGCACTCGCATTCTTCCATATTCCGATCCCGGAATACGAGCAAGTTTGTCAGCTTGGCACAATAGAAGGGATCAAAGGCGAGGCGGTCTGCTGTCCGAAATTGAATAGCGGTTTATTCACGGCTATGCTTGAGATGGGCGATGTGATGGGGACCTTCGCCGGACATGATCATGATAACGATTATGTCGGTCAATTATTCGGCATCCAATTATGTTACGGACGCGTCACGGGATACAACACCTACGGCAAGCTTGAGCGAGGCGCGCGCGTGATTACATTAATAGAAGGTTCGCACGAGTTTGAAACTTCCATACGACTGAACAAACAATAGCTGTACGATATGAAAAGGGAGAATCCGAGGAGGCAATTGCCTCCTCGGATTCTCCCTTTCTTATCTTTCACCTTGTTAGGCAACGATCTCGCTGACGGCTGCGCCTTGCTGCAGCTGGTACATGGCGTAATATTTGCCGCCATGCTCCATAAGCTCGTCGTGATTGCCGCGTTCCACGATGCGTCCGCGATCCAGCACGAGGATCTGATCTGCTGCGCGGATCGTCGACAGACGGTGAGCGATGACGAAGGTTGTACGTCCCCGCTTGAGCACGTCGAGCGCTTGTTGAATGATCGCTTCTGTCTCCGTGTCGATGCTCGCCGTCGCTTCATCGAGAATAAGGATCGCCGGATCGAAGGCCAGCGCTCGCGCGAAGGAGATGAGCTGGCGCTGACCTGCTGAGAGCGTGCTGCCTTTCTCGATCACAGGCTCATCGAGACCGCCCGGCAGCTGCATGAACATGTCATACGCGCCAACATCGCGAAGCGATTGTTCCACTCGCTCACGCGTAATCGTCGGATCGTCCAGACTGACGTTCGAAGCGATTGTACCCGTGAAGAGGAAGGGCTCCTGCAATACGATGCCCATATGCTGACGAAGCTGCTGCTTCGCCATTTCGCGCACATCGGACCCGTCCACCGTGATGGTGCCGCGGTCGATATCGTAGAAGCGGAAGAGCAGATTCAGAATCGAACTCTTGCCCGAACCCGTATGGCCGACAAGCGCGACCGTTTCACCTTGCTTGGCGGTGAAGTTGATGTTCTTCAGCACGTCTTCGCCTTCTTTGTATCCGAACGAAACGTTATTGAAGGCGACATGACCTTTATAGCGGTCCAAACGCTGCTCCGATACGGGAATGCCGGGCTCATCAAGGAGTGCGAATACTCGCTCGGCCGATACACGCGCAACCTCCAGGTTGGATAGCTGATTGACCATACCTACAATCGGGGACATCATCCGGTTCATATAATCGATGAACGCGTAGAGGACGCCGACCGATACGGCCGCACCGAACCAGCCGCCTGCAAACATCCACACCACGGAGATGAAAATGATATTACGGAAGATCGTAAGCAGGTTATGGCTCGTAAACGAGTTTAGATAGAGCAGCTTGTTCTGGTATTTGAAATATTCGTCGTTCATTTCATGGAACTCCGCCATCGTTTGTTTCTCCCGGCGGAACACTTGAATAATCGGCATGCCTTGAATGGACTCATTGATCATGCCGTTAATATCGCTCAGACGCGAGCGAATGACATGATTGTAGCTGGATGCGAATTTGCGGTAAATGACAATCCACACATAGAGGATCGGCAGAAGAGGCAGTGCAATTAAGGCAAGCTTCGCATCGAGCACGAACAACGCGCCTATGATCGCGGTCATATAGATAATGCCGGAGAAGAAGTTCGCCAGTACCGATACGTATAGCTCACGAATCGCTTCCGTGTCATTCGTTACCCGGGCGACGACCTTCCCAGCCGGAAGATTGTCAAAATACTGAACCGGCAGCTCCTGGATATGCCGGAACACGTCGTTGCGCATCTTGCGCACAATCCGGTTGGCGGATACTTGGAGCAGATATTTCTGCCCGTATGCCAGCAGTGCTCCGACAAGTAACAGGCCGACATAACCGGAAGCGAGCGTAATCATACTCTTGATTTCCGGTTTGTAGAAGGCATAGGTTTCACTTCTGCTCATCTGCACAGAAGGGTATTGCTGCGTGCTGCCGTCCTTCGCCGTGACGGTCAGCTGACCGTCCTTAAACGCGTGCGTTCCGGTGCTCGGAACACCCGGTGCATCCACAAAATAATATGTAAGCCCGGTTTGCAGCACATGCACCTCGCGGCCTTTCACTTCGCCTTCCGCCCAGTGGTCAGCTCGTTTGTACCAGCTGTCCTTATAAGGGACGGCGTAACGCCCGTCTTGCTTGCTTTCATACCACGGCTTCTCGATCCCCATAATGTTCGTATCGATCATTCGTTTGGCCAGAAACGGTCCTATAAGCTCGACGGAGATGGCCAAAGCCAGCAACAGAAGCGCTAGCAGGATGGGCCTTTTATAATGCCAAGCATATTGAAATAATCGTTTTCCGTTGTTACCCATTTTAGTTGTCACCTTCATTTCATTTATCCTCGTATGCGTGCAATGGAGCCGGCAATTGTTTATTCTTCCACCAGGGAAGCGAGCTGCTGCCGATCATACTGTTCTTTATACCAGCCATTGTTCTGAATCAGCTGATCATGCGTGCCTTCTTCCGTAATGCGGCCCTCATCCAGCACAAGAATCCAATCCGCGTGCTGCACGGCCGACAGGCGGTGCGTCGTTATTAGCGTCGTTTTGCCTGCTCGTTCTCTTCGAATGCCCTCTAGGATTTCCGTCTCTGTCTTGGCATCGACAGCCGATAGAGCATCGTCCAGCATTAGAATCTCGGGATTGGCAATGACGGCTCTGGCAATGCTGACGCGCTGCTTCTGTCCGCCCGAGAGCGCTACGCCTTTCTCGCCGACCAATGTTTCGAGGCCATCCGGCAGGAACGTGACGTCTTTGCGGAATGCAGCTAACTCCAGCGCTTTGCCAAGCAGCTCGTCGTCCATGGTGACGCCCGAGGTGCCATAAGCGATGTTCTCGCGAATCGTCTTACTGAACAGAATCGGTTGCTGCGGCACATAACCGATCCAGCTGCGGATTTGATCGAGCTCAATTTCCGTAATGGAGACATCGCCGGCCTTCAAGCTGCCTTGGCCCATCGGATATTCGCGAAGCAATTGCTTGAGCAGCGTCGTCTTGCCGCTTCCCGTTCTCCCTACGATTCCGAGCGTCTCGCCTCTGCGCAGCTTAAACGAGATATCGACCAGATTGTCGATCGTCGAGGAAGGATAACGGAAGGTCAATTGCTCGTATTCGATGGATTCCGGAACCGCCATGGCTACCGGCGACTGCGCATCCTTCACATTTGGTTTCATGCCAAGTGTCTCATTGAT
Source organism: Paenibacillus sp. J22R98 (assembly GCF_059383835.1). NCBI lineage: Bacteria > Bacillati > Bacillota > Bacilli > Caryophanales > Paenibacillaceae > Paenibacillus > Paenibacillus sp. J22R98. Next base: position 240,788 of record NZ_JBXENW010000007.1, on the reverse strand, counting down.
ACGGTCAAGCGAGGCATTACCGCGCTGCATAATATTAATCAGTTCCCCAATGGCAAACATCGGCCAGATGAGCATACCGAGGAACATGTTGAACGATACCATTTCCCCGAGCGAAATTTCGCCGCGGAAGACGAGCACGCCGCCATAGCAAAGACCGATTAAGTAACTGATTCCGACTAGAATTTTGAGTGCCGGCTCGAACAAAGCATCGATTCGCGCAACCGCAATGTTCTTGCTGAATACTTCATCCGTCATGTCGCTAAACCGTTTCCGGTCTGCTTCTTCTTGGACGAAAGCGCGAATGACCCTAACGCCTGAAACGGATTCAAGCACCTGATCATTCAAGTTACCGAAGGCATCTTGCTGCACCGTGAAACGCTCATGGATTTTTTTGCCGAAATGCTGCATCACCAGTGCCAGAAGCGGCAGCGGCAGCATCGCCGCAAGCGTCAGCTTCCAGCTAATCATCACGGCCATAACGAAGAGAATCGTCGTCATGAATACGGTGGAATCGATCAGCGTCAGAATACCAAAACCTGCCGTAGTCGATACGGCGCCGAGATCGTTCGTAGCCCGGGCCATCAAGTCCCCGGTACGGTTGCGCTCGTAGAATGTAGGCGTCATCTTCAGGAGATGCCCCATCAGCTTGGAACGGAGCGTGCGTTCAAGCATGAAGGAAGACCCGAACAGCAGGGACCACCAGACACAAGTAATGAGATAGATGGCGACCGTAAGGCCGGCCCAGAACAGCAGCAGTTCGGTTAATTTGCCTGTCGTCATCGTGCCTTGCCCGATGCTGTCGACGGCATAACCAATTAACTTCGGAGGCGTAACCTCCATAATGCCAACGATTGTCAGCAGAACGCCGGCAACCGTGTAGCGTTTCCAATGCATTTTGAAAAACCAGCTTAGCTTCTTAAGTACAGAAAACACGTCGATCAACAACCTTTCTAAACTTCTGAGGAACAAAAAAAGGCATACCGCCGTAAGCGATACGCCTGAACCCGTTTGTGCAGAGACAGTTTGAGAACTGCCGCCGCCTGACCCGAGTGCAAATAAAAAGGCGCACGATTACGTCACCGTAACCATGCACCTTCTAACGTCATTCAGCGAGAATCTGCCATTCTCCGCTTCTTAACGTCGGTTTGCGCGAGGGTTACGTCCAATTCGATTGTATGTTCCGCCTGCAGGCAGAAATGATGCAGCCATATGTCGGTTCAACATATTCGTAACCCTCCTTTCCGTTCTTCAAAGTATATGTGTGTACTTTATCATCGCCCCCTCTGAACTGTCAACGGGGTATTTTGAATCGCATACGCTTATTATTTTCTTGTGAAGAACCAGTAACACACGGAATTTACATATTATGTTATTCTAGTAGCAATGCGTCTATTAAAGTTAAAGGTAGGTGTTCGCATGGCCATGGGAAGTCGGATCGCATTGTATCCGAAGGTGATTCGTGACGTGCTCGTCAATCCGGGCATCGGATTTTCGACGTTTCAACGGTTTAACGGGGATCAGCTGAATCCGGGAACAAGGCATTGGACAGAAGGACATCCGATCGAATATCAGAACAATAGCGGAAGCTTGGACAATAGCGAGTATCCCAGGACATCGCTCGCCTATTATCGCGTGTACTGGAAGTATCTTGAGCCCGAAGAGGGTGAATATCGCTGGGATCTGATCGACACTGCGCTGACTGTAGCACGCGAGCGCAAACAAACCCTACAGCTGCGCATTGCGCCATATGGAGTAGGAGAAGCGGAGGATGTACCGGCTTGGTTTCGTGCCCTAGTAGGCAACAGCAACAGGCCGCTGCCGGATGCCAAATGGCAGGTGGACCCGGAGAATCCGCTGTACGTGAAGCATTTTGGCGGCTTTATTCGGCTTATGGGGGAGCGGTATAACGGACATCCGGATTTGGAGACGGTGGATATGTCTATCCTCAGTGCGTGGGGGGAAGGCGAATCCTCTCACCTGTTGTCCGCACATACGAGAGCGGCTCTAGTAGACTCCTATACCGATACGTTCATAGATACGCCTTTAGTCATGCTGCTAACAGATCCCTTTACCAATGCATATGGTCTGACGAAGGCGAATGTGGGCTATCGGATGGATTGTCTTGGCGATATGACTGAAGGCGCGGCTCATATGCTGGACTGTTACCCGCAGCAGATCATCCAATGCGGCATGCAGAATGCTTGGACGAAAGGCCATGTCTCCTTTGAATCGTGCGGGGTGATGTATTCTTGGTTCCACCGCGGAGTAGATATCGACTACGTGATTGATCAATCGCTGAAATGGCATATGTCCTCCTTTAATCCCAAATCATCGCCGGTCCCACGAGAATGGGAGAGTCCAGTGAATCGCTGGCTGCGATCAATGGGTTACCGCTTCGCGCTGCGTAAGTGGACTTATCCGGATGTCGTGAAGCCCGGCGGCAAGCTGGATTTTACCTCCTGGTGGGAAAATCTTGGCGTTGCGCCGATTTATCGCAGGTTTCCTTTGGCGGTGCGACTGGTAAACGAACGTTGCTGCAAGGTGTATCTGACAGACGCCGATATTCGGGCATGGCTTCCGGGTGACATCACCTATGAGCGGTCGCTCGACATTCCGCCGGATATGCCCCTCGGTCATTATCGACTGGAAGTTGCACTTGTCGACAGACTTACCGGTGAACCGGCAATCCGCCTTGCATCTGAAGGAAGACAGCCGGACGGCTGGTACGCGGCGGGAACCGTCCACGTTCAGACCGAGCTCGATCCGCCGTCTTCGCCGCTTGGCGAGATTGTGGTGTCACCGTGGCAATGAGTTTATTTCATTATTACGATAAGAGCTTGGGGCCTTTTCGCAACTTATCCAGTCTGCCGATCGAACAAGCGGAAGAGGTACAGGGGCAGCTTGTACGTGAAGGCAGAGGTTTTGCAAGCCGGCGTTCAGCGGATTACTTGGCCATTCGCAGAGAGCTGGAAAGCGCGGCTAGGGCGATGTTCATCTCCAAAGGCGGTAAGCCCCAGCAGCCTTACCCGCACTATATGACACTCGGAGCATGCAGCTGGATAAAGGATTGGTTTGAAGAAGGCTGTTCGCTGGAGATCCCCTTAGATGAGTTTCAGGCGGATTCCATCAGCTTCACATATGGGGACTTGTTTCCGACTATGAGGTATAACGATGACAAGACGTATAGAAGGCAAGTCTATACGATGCATGATATAGCGACTATCATTGACCAATATGGATTCCCGCAGCAGTGGAATGCAGATGGTACACATGGACCTGAACGATATATTGAAGTTCAAATCTGGGATGAGCATGTCATTCAGAGATACAAATGATAGGCAAACGAGAGTGATCGAGGTGTATATATGGATGGATTTTTCACCGATTGCGACAGATAGATTGGTTCTGAGAGAGTTGACACTGGATGATGCCGCAGAAGTGTTCAAGCATTTCTCAGACCCTGAAGTAACTGCTTTTATGGATATCGATCCGTGTCAGTCTATCCGGGAAGCTGAGGAGATTATCCGGTTCCATATCGAGGACAGCGGTTGTAGATACGGATTGTTTAGCAAAGAGACCGGATCGATGATCGGCACCTGTGGATACCATTGCTGGGCGAACGATGAAGGAGATGGATCCCGAGCGGAGATTGGTTTTGATTTAGCTCGAGCTTACTGGGGGCAAGGGTACATGAAGGAAGTGCTCCGACCGATGCTCCAATTGGGATTCGATGTGATGAAGCTTGCTTACATTGAGGCCACTGTTGAAGAGGCGAATGTAAGATGCCAAAAGCTGCTGGAGGCCTTGCAGTTTGTGAGAGAAGAGGAAATGCGGGATCGGCTTATTTACTATAAGCTCATGAAGTCTTTAAATATCCAATAAAGACAGGAGGCTTTGTTTGGAACAAACGGAATAGATCTGCGTAAACAACATTATCATTCAAAGGGGATCGCCGAGGTAGGATAACGTAGTAGCAGCTAATATGTTCTAACGAACCGTGTAGGCTTTATTTACGCGAAACCAACGGCAAATTGGATCTAACGAATCGTGAGGGCGTTATTGCGTGGAAATGGGGCGACAAGAGGCTGCTTTACATGGAATAGCGACTGTAGGGTTCGTTAGAATTTTAAATCCGTTCATTTTGCTGAAATAAGGCCCCTACGGTTCGTTAGAGAGAATCCTACGCGCAATCGCACCGGGAAGAGCTCCCACGATTGGCTACCATGCTCAAGGATATGAAGCAGATGGATGATCGATTTGTGAGATGAAAGAGCGATATTTGCAATTCGTGCAAACGATACAAGTAGCGAGCAGCAAGCACGATGCGATATTGATTCGATCGTTAATGGCGACGACTAAGCTCGAAGTGAATCGCATATCTTCGTCGAATCGTCAGGCAGATGCCTTGCTCGCGAGCAAGGATGAGGAGCGCCGGGTTGCCAGCGGTTGCCACGATGTAGAAGAGCCTTTCTGTAAGGGAGGGCTCTTTTTTTATTTGCTCGTTTCACAGTTGAGCGTATGTTTGTGTTGCTGTTAAAGGAACAGGTTGTTTTTGATGTGAGAGTCAAGTTTGATTTTAATAGAATGGACTTTACAACTCTCTTAAACGATGATACGATCTGTATCGTAAACAACTCGAGGAGGGTACAAAACATGAAAAAGAGCATCTACTTGATTCTTCTTACCGTGTTGAGTCTTGCAGCATACGGTGGGACAGCAGCTGCGGCACCAAAGGGACAAGCAAACTCGGGTTTACCAGGATTGATCGCGCAAAACAGCAGTAGTGTGCAGAACTGCACCAAATCGCAACTTTGTTATTTCTCAGGCAACGACAAAGATTTGCCGATTTCGAACGCCGGTGCTATCAAATTTGAATCTTCCGGCACAAGCAATGGCATTACAGTGGATTTCAATAGTCGCAAATGGACAGGCTCCTTTAAAGGATACGTCTTCGTTAAAGCAGGCAATGGCGGCTATCTGTACTGGGCTTGTGGATGCGGTGAATTAATCTCCCCGGATAACAAAGATATCAGTCATGTTACCTTCTTCCCTAGTTCGTAGAGGTTGATGCTCATTATCATTGATTTCACTGTAAGCGCTCACAACGAGCGGAGAAAGGCAGTTTGTCAGATCGTTCTCCAAAAACCACTTCTCATCGAAGTGGTTTTTGTTTGTGTGGGCACGAATGGTCCATTTATCGTTGTTTCGTCCATTAAATTAAGCCTTTGAAAGCGTTATGGTAGTAGAAAACCCGAAATGGAGCTACATAATGAGCGCGAATCGCCTATTGAATCAATTAGAAAGTCCTTTCTTTATTGGATGCAATTATTGGGCTTCACATGCGGGAACTGCCATGTGGTCGGACTGGAGACCGGATGTCGTCGAAGCGGATTTGAAGAAGCTTGCAAGCGAAGGCATAGAAGTGCTGCGCGTATTTCCGCTTTGGCCCGACTTTCAACCTATTGAGCGCACGTATCGTGAGTTTGGCAATCATTCGTCTTACCGTTTCGGCGAAGAACATTTCCCCGATACAGATGCAGGCCAAGCCGGCGTATCCGAAGTGATGATGCAGCGTTTTGAGGCATTCACAGCGCTCTCGGGTAAATACGGCATCAAGCTGATCGTTGGATTAATTACGGGATGGATGAGCGGGAGGCTATTCGTTCCGCCCGCGCTTCTGGGCAAGTCGATTATAACCGATGCGGATTCCATTCGTTGGCAGGTCAAATTCGTATCCTATTTTGTCTCGCGAATGAAGTCGGATGATGCCATTATTGCTTGGGACCTTGGCAATGAGTGCAATAGTATGGGAAAAGTCGAAAGCCGGGAGCAGGCTTATGTGTGGACAGCTTCATTGTCAGGTGCGATTAAACGCTCGGATACCAGCCGTCCGCTAATCTCCGGCATGCATTGTCTATTTCCAAATGGGAACTGGACGATGCAGGATCAAGGGGAGCTGACCGATATTTTGACAACTCACCCGTATCCTTACTGGACGCCTTATATGGATTATGAACCGATGGATACGATGCGAGCGACTCTGCATGCCACGGCTGAAAGCTTATTTTATGAGGGAATTGGGGGTAAGCCTTGTTTTGCTGAAGAGATGGGCACGATGGGGCCAATGGTTTGCTCGGATGAAGTTGCAGTCGCGTTCGCCCGTACGAGCATGTTAGCCCAATGGGCTCACGGTTTGCATGGCTTGCAATGGTGGTGCGCTAATGACCAGACGAAGTTGAAGCATGCACCTTACGATGAAGTAGCCTGCGAGGGCGAACTCGGTCTGTTGACTGAGGATGGCCGAGTAAAACCAGTCCTGACGGAAATGGCGAAGTTAAAGCAGGAAATCGCGGCCTATCCGATGAAAGAGCTGCCTCCAAGGCGAATCGAAGCGGTATGTATCTTGAATTCGGATCAAGACCATTGGGCGGTAGCTTGTGGAAGCTTCATGCTGTCAAAGCAAGCCGGGTTTGATTTGACCTTCCGGTTCGAGGATCAGCCTTTGCCTGACGCAGAGCTATATTTGCTTCCTTCCGTAACAGGCGTTCGGGGAATGCCAAAGCGCAGATGGGAGCAGCTGCTGCAGCGCGTTCAGGAGGGGGCGAGCCTGTATGTGTCAGTCGATGACGGCTACATGCTTCAGTTTTCGGAGTTGACCGGACTTTCTGTAGTGAACCGGCAGCGGCGTGCGGAGGTGGCACAAGTGATCCTGGGTTCGAATGATGATCGGATCTCGGTTCCTTCCTCGTTTCGTTGGACATTCAGCAGCGTTCGGGCGGAAGTTTTGGCGACGGAAGAGGACGGCAATCCGGTACTGACGCGAGCTGCATATGGCAAAGGAACGGTTTACTTTATGTCTCTTCCTATTGAGCTGGCCATGACGCAAGGGAAAGCAACATGCGGCAAGCCGGACGAGAATCCCTATTGGATAGTTTACCGTACGATATCCCGGGAAGCAGTGGAGGGCCGGGCTCTATGCAAGGAAGACCCGCTAGTCGGATTAACGGAGCATCCCGTTACGGATGGCAAGCGCATCGCGGTCCTCATTAACCACACACCTGAGGTAAAGTCAATTTGCGTACAACTTGCGGAAGGGTGGCAGCTCGAAGAATGCTGGCGCGGCGATTCAGAGGATGCTGGAGATCATATGATCGTAAAGCTTGCTGCCAATGATGGAGCGATCATTCTGCTGAGACCTCGCTAATCCTATCAGACATGCTGAATAAGGTTCATGATTGAAGATTAGGCCCTTAAATGAAGAGGGTCTTTTTTTATTCGATTTCCACTCTTCACAAGCGAACATGTGTTTGCTATTATAGATAGGTGGAACTAATTCCCAATAGAAGCGAGGGATCTTTGATGGGTAGAGTAATTGGATTCGAGCTAAGCAGCCAAGAGCCGGAGAAAGCAGCAGCATTTTATGAGAAGGTGTTTGGATGGCAGATTGCGGAACCGCAATGGGATTATTGGAACGTGACAACCGGCGGTTCCGAGAAGCCGGGAATTGACGGCGGTATTGGCAGAGGTCCGGCGGATCATCCGCACGGGACACGGATTCAAATTGAAGTAGCTGCAATTGACGAGGCCATTACGAATGCTAGAGACAACGGAGCGGTCATTGTTCGTGATAAAATGGAATTCGACGATTTCTATCTTGCCTATTTGGTTGACCCTGTCGGTCTGGGAATCGGGCTTATTCAGAAAAAGTAATGAAATGGTGGTTTACGGATGCAAGGAATTGAATTATGTCGACGTTTCTATGAGGAAATCGTCCAACCGCAGCTAGCTGCATTCCCATCGATTGCCTACTCGGCAGCCCTCATCGGGCCAGGCAGCGAAGTGCTAGGTTTCGATACGGAAATGTCGCAGGACCATGATTGGGGTCCGCGAACGCTCATTTTTCTTCACAATTCAGATGAGGAATTAGCGGATCGTCTCCGTGCCTACATGAGCGATAAATTGCCGGAAACGTTCTATGGTTTCCCGGTTGAAGCGGACAAGACTGTAATTACGACATTGCAGCAGTACACGTGGCATTGTCTTGCTTACGACTTTAGCAAACCGATGGACTCGATTGATTGGCTGACGTTCTCTTCGCAAACGCTGCTTGAGTTGACGAAGGGCGACGTGTTCCATGATGATCATGGACGGTTGGCTGAGCTGCGCGGGCAATTGCAGTTCTACCCTGACGAGGTGTGGTACTATCTGCTGGCTTCCGTGTGGCAGCGTATCGGTCAAGAGGAGCATTTGATGCTTCGAGCCGGCTATGCCGGAGATGAGCTCGGTTCGGCCGTTATTGCAACCCGGCTAATTCGCGATGTTATGAACTTGTGTTTCCTCATGGAGCGTCAGTATGCACCGTACCCCAAATGGTTCGGTACAGCTTTTGGAAAGCTGCGCTGCGCGGAAACGCTGACGCCGCTTCTATGGAAGGTTCAAACGGCGACAGTGTGGAAAGAGCGGGAGCAAGGGCTGAACAGCATTTATAAACATCTGGCCCATATGCATAACGAACTTGGCATAACTGAACCGGTGTCGGATGAGGTGACAAGCTTCTTTACGCGTCCATTCCTAGTGATGAACGGCAGCGAAATTGGAGTACATTTAGCGAACCGCATTCAAGACGAGAATCTGCAATGGTTGGTTCGTAACCGATTAATCGGCAGCTTGGATGAAATTACGGACAATACGGATTTTCGGATGCTGAACACGTGGAAGGACGGAGCGGGAAATAGCGCGAGGTCGATTCTGAAACAGCTTTATAGGTTCAGGGACGAAAGATAGAGTGGCAGCCGCGGATATTCAAGGCTCGGAGAGCAAGAAGAGCCTGGCGAATACTCACCAGGCTCTTTCTGTTCTACCCAAGTAGGACTTGTTCCACTTCAAGCTCATATCCTTCAGGCTTTACTAGCTGAAGCTCGATATGGGAAGGTGCAACCACACGAAGCTGCATCACTTTCGTCTGCTCATCGACTTTCCAGGATACGCTGATGCTGCCGCTGCCCGGAACCGGGACTGAGCCGCGTGCCCAAGTAAGACCAACCGGCTTCGGTGCAACCTCAACCTTCGTCCAACCCGGCGTCAGCCCGCGAACGCCAAGCACCTCGGCACCGAGGAAATAGACCGGACCCGCGGACCAAGCATGACAATGGCTGCGCGTGAGCATTTTGGAGTTTATCGTAATATTGCCGGTCGGATACACTTCCCATACGGAAGTGGCGCCTTGGTCTACCATGACTCCATATTGCTCCAGGATATCGGCTGCCATCGTATCTTGCAGTCCGAGCTTGGCCAGCGCTTCATGGTAGAAGAAGGACATGAACGGGCTGCCAATTTGGACGAATGCTGCCGGCGGCTCTACGATGTAACGCTTCAACACTTGCAAGCGTTCCTCAGTAGTAATGTCGCACAAGCAAGCGACTACCTGCGTTTGCATACTGGTTGTAGACGACGGCGAACCGTCTGCATGAATGCAATCCAGATAAGCTTGGCGGCCTTCATCCCACAGGACATCATTGATGGCATCGCGGATTTGCACGGCACGTTCACGGAATCCTGCTCCTATAAACTCGTCACCGGCGGTATCAGCCAGCTGAGCAGCATCGCGGAGCGCTTTGACGAGAAACATGTTTTGCGGTGCTACGATGCCTTCGCCCGGCTGTTCAAAGGCTGCCCAATCGAGCAGATTCCAGCCGCTAATGTTCAGCAGACCGCGATCGTCGATCTTCTGTAAGTAATGCTGCAGCGTAAAGCGAACATGAGGCCACATTTCACGCGCGAAGGTTTCGTTGCCCGTGTACTGGTAATGCTCCAGGCAAGCCGAAACCCAGAATAGCGTCCAGTTCGGAATGACACTGCTCCAGCCGCTTGGCACCTGATCGCCATAGAGCGGCGATTGGAAGGCTGAGCCTGGCACAAGACGTAAACAACGCTCCACGATTTCAGCAGAACCGAATGCATAATAGTTAATCAGTGAGGCATTGCGAGCATCGCCAACCCAATAGGTTTGCTCGAAAGCCGGGCAATCCACGAACGTATCCTCCATGCATAGCCGCGTTGTATCACGGCTAATCCGCCAAATTTCGTTCAGCTTCGCATTGCTGGATTGGAATGTACCGACATTGGCGACAGGGAAGTTACTTTGGATCATTTTGACTTCAACCAGCTTCACCGGCCTTGTTGCACCGCGTACCGTAATCGCAAGATAACGCAAGCCGCGGCGAACGACGGAGACATAGGATTGCCTTCCTTCACGGCAAGTATAACGGAATGTATTGTCGAGCTCATATGTGTATTGGCGCCAGCCATCGCGCATATATTCAAAGCCGTAGCCGTCCACGATGGTGCCTTCGGCGGCATCGATCGTAAAAGCCGCATATCCGGTCAACTCACGTCCAAAATCGATCAAGATTTCGGTATCCAGCTCCGCATGCAATGGAACAATGCCTGCATCTGACCCAGCAAGAACGGCTTGCTGCAATTGGACCGGAACCGGCTGCGGCAGGTCCACGACTCGCCATGCGGTTTGGGAGTAGACGTCAGTGAAATGAACCAGCTGCGGCGGGATCGGATGGATCCACTCGGCAAATTCACTCAGCTGCTCTGCAGAATCAATTTGCTTCACAGCTTCATAAAGCGGCTGCTCCTGCATCATCGACACGCCGGGCTGATGGTCGATATGCTCGGCCGAATCGAAAGCTCCGATCTGAGCAAAAGGCACGCTACTCCTATGCGCATGCGCAGCAATTGGGGAGCGCAGCTCAAACGGGCCGTCGCAATGAAGGCCGAGGTGATAGCCATGTCCGTGCGAGCCGCCACTCAGATCGAACAGGATGAAATGCTCGCCTGCCTGCAAGGATAGCTCGAGGAACATGTTTGGCCGCTCACCGGCGAAGTCGTCATCGCTATACCATTTGCCGCCGACGCGAACGCGGAACGGGACTCTGCCTCCGTCCACGGTGCCAATTGTAAAAGCAGTTGCTTCCGGAAGCGTGAGGACAGTAGCCATAAGCCCGATAAAAGAAATCGGATTCGCGTGATTCACGCTATCCGGAACGAGCATCGTGCGAACATCGAATACGGCACTCCAAGCAACCGGCTTTACGAATGACATCTCTTCCACCCGCGCCGGGTAGATCGGCTCTTCGGTTAGATAAGGAATCGACCTTTGCACAAGGCTTGTCCATGGGGCCATGCCGACGCTGCCAATGACCGTTGCCTGCTCCCAAGCTGCATCGTCATATTGCGCCTTCACCCAAGCATCATCCCAGTTGCGTGCATCATACCGATCTGTGAACGGCAGCTGGCAGGAGATTCGAGACGAGGTCGCATCATATGCGGTATGAATAGCAGTTGACCAAGATTCGTCTGTGCAAAGTAAGGCAGTGCCATCCGTATCCTCGACTTGCAGCAGCAAGCCGCCTCTGCCTCTCAAATATTGAAAAGTAGCGATACCGGAATGCAGCACCAATACCGCGATTGTATTCATAGCGCCACTGTACAGCAAATGGCCGATTTCATATTCATCGTAAGCCAGCTCAAACGGCCAAGATCGGACCGGTCCGCGGCCAACCTGCGTGCCATTGACATAAAGAACGTAGCGGGAATCCGCTGTTAGCTTCAGCTTCGTTTCGCTGGTGCCGGTTGGCTCAAATTGAAAGGTTTTGCGGAAGCAGCGCCATTCATTGCGAGGACTTTCCTCGCCGCTGCCCCAAATCCAGGATGCTTGCCACATAATAAATTGCCTCCTCTATCGTCATCGTCACCCTCATTGTAAACGATTACTAGCCGACTGAAAGGGTTTATTTCGGACATTTATATAGGGCGATTCGGACATCCGCGCAAACAATTATTGGCAGCAGCGTCAGTCAAGCAGAGTATGACAGCCAGAATCCCCTTTATCTGGGCAAAAAGACCGATTATACGGCGGAATTCAAGCAAGATTCTAGCAGAAGAGGTTATTTGGCCCAGAGCGGTTGGTTAAAGCGCTTACCTGATTTGGCGGCTATGTTACAATGACAGCAATTGGTAGCAGCTAAGTCGAAGGGTGGCCCCGTGCAGATGAAGGCAAGTTTAGGAATAAGATGGAATGCGATAAAAGGCAGTCCGGTTCCAAAGGAACGAGAGCTTGGAAGGGAAGCGCTGGTTGCGCTGATCATCCACGGCTGCTTTCAATTCGGCGCCTCGATGTCGGGGTTGTTTCTGAACTTGTATTTGTGGCGGCTCACACATGATTTGGCCGTAAATGGTTTCTATAATATGATCGTATTCTTATTCACACCGGTTGCGTTCGCGCTAGGGGGATGGATCACGAAACGCAAGGATCGGATGGTCACCTATCGGCTCGGTATCCTCATGATTGCAGTTTTCTATCTGCTGGTTGTTATCGCACAGGAGCAGGTAGCGGCGTGGTATGTGCTTTTTGCAATTTTTCACGGATTAGCTTCGGGCTTGTATTGGACCGGATATCTCGTTCTTATGTACGACGTATCGACGGAAAACAATCGTGTCCGATTTCTGGCCATTAATATGGTCGTCTTTAACTTGGCAGGTCTGCTTGGACCTGCGCTTGCCGGCTTTATCATCCAATTTAACGAAGGCTTGAGCGGTTATATCATCACCTTCCTGCTTGCATTCATCATGTTTCTGGTAGCTTCCATTATCAGCTTCCGAATTCCAACGATAGCGTCCCATCACCGCGTCTATCATTTGAAATTAATGGGCATTGTCATGCGAAAGAACGTGCAATGGGTCAAAGGTCTGCTGGCGTTCTTTGTTCTGGGATTATTTCAAGGCATCATGCTGTTTCTGCCGAACATTCTGCTCTATCAAACCGTCGGAAGGGAAGACTTCGTCGGCTACCTGGGTGTATGCTTCTCCGCATTAACCGTCGCAACCGGGTATGTCATATCGCGTAAAGCGAAGAAGGAGCAGGTGCGCAAGCATGTGCTGTTTTCCACGAGTGGGATTTTGGTAGGTGCGGCATTCCTACTCTATGATGTGTCTGCATGGACGGTTGTCTTCTATATGGTTGCCTTCTCGATTTGCAATCCGCTCGCAGTGAACACGTTAACCTCCTATTATTACAGGCTCATTGGCAAACTGCCGCTCAAAGGACAGCTCAAGGTTGAATCGGTTGTGATGCGGGAAGTGTTTCTGAATGCGGGCCGGATTGTATCGATTACGCTGCTGCTCTTTGTTTCCAAAGACTTGGAATCGATCTGGCTTCCGGTTGTCGTTGCAGGGACGGCTGCGATGCAGTATGTAATGTTCTGGTTAATGAAGGACTAGACTCCGCAGCTATAGAAGAAGTAGGAAGCACCATCATTTTGAAGGAGGCTGAATATGAATCGAACCGCAGAGTGGATCAAGGCCGGCTCAGTCCAAGAATTGAAGGAGAAAGGATCGGCTGTCATTAAAGGCGGGATTGCCGTCTTCGTGCATGAGGAAGGCATCTTCGCCGTTGATAACCGTTGCCCGCATCTCGGGTTTCCGCTTCATATGGGAAGTTTGTGCGATGGTATCTTAACTTGTCACTGGCATCATGCCCGATTCGACGTTTGCAGCGGCGGGACGCTCGATCCTTGGGCGGATGATGTGCCCTCCTATGAAGTCAGGGTGGAAGAAGAGACCGTGTGGGTGAACCCGCAGCCTAAGATAGCGAACCATATTCAGAAATATAAAGATCGCCTCATGGAAGGTTTGGAGCAAAATATTAGTATCGTTATCGCCAAAGCAGTCGTTGGTCTGGTGGAAGCCAATGTGCCGGATGCCGAGATTGCCGGTGTAGGTATCGCCTTCGGGACGCGCAGCGGAAGCGGCTGGAATTCCGGATTGACGATTCTGACGGCGATGGTCCGCGTGATCCCGAAGCTGGACAAGACAGGGCGCATTCTGGCACTCTATCAAGGCCTCGTACATGTAGCGAGGGGCAGCTCAGGCCGAGGCATTCATTATTTGCTCGGCGCATTGCCGAGTGCAGACGTTTCCTTCGAGCGGCTTGCGGGCTGGTACCGCAATTGCATCGAGGTTCGAGATACGCAGGGCGCCGAGAAGCTTGTCATTACAGCAATTGAGAAAGGGATGAGTCCGGAGCAATTGGCTGATATGATGCTGATTGCCGCAACGGATCATTTCTATCTGGACGGCGGGCATGTGTTTGATTTTCACAATAAGGCGTTTGAAGCGCTTGAGCTTGTAGGTGCTGATCAATCCAAGCAGGTGCTCACCTCGCTGCTTCATATGATGGGGAATCCTTCTCGGAGCGAAGAACAGCATCACTGGCAGGCACCGATCAATCTGGTTGAGCCGATTCAAGAGGCTGTGAAAGAGCTAGCGGAGGCGCGGGCCGGAGGAGTTGAAGCCCTCGATGAAGAGGCCGTTCTGCAACAGCTGCTCAGCGAAGAACCGCTTGAAACGATAGCGCTGCTGAAGGACCTGTTATTGGCAGGCGCAGCACCGGCACAGCTGACGCAGCTGGTCACCCTTGCCTCTGCCGAGCGCGTAGTCCGCTTCCACACGCAGAACGATCACCGTGATTGGATTGCGGTGCTCCATACGTTCACCTATGCGCATGCTCTGCATGAGCGCTTGTTACGCTCCGGGGAACCACTGCTTGTTCGTGCTATTTTCCATGGTGCGATGAGCGTGTACTTGGATCGATTCTTGAATGTGCCGTCGGCGAAACGGCCGAAAGCGGCTCCCGGCGATGTGAATGCGGCGACGAATACGGCGGAGCTGCTTCAACTGCTCGATCAGCGCCAGCAAGTAGATCAGGCAGCAAAGTGGGTATTCGATTACTTGAGGAGCGGCGGCGAGATGAATGCGCTGCTGAATACACTCGGTCATGCGCTGCTCCGTGAGGATGCGGAGTTCCATACGTTCCAGATGGTGGAGGCTGCTTTTGCCGAATATGAGCGCTGGTGCTTAAGGACCGATGAATTTGCGGTGAGGGCACAAGAGACGATGCTGCTTGCTTGTACAAGGTACTTGGCTGCACATGCGCCGACAGCGCGCGAGCTGCCGCATACGGCACAAATTGCATGGCGTCTGCATAAGGGCGAACGGTTGTTTGAAGAGTAACGATTAATCGTGTGAGAGGAGATTAGGAAGATGAGTGCGAATTCGAATACGGCATTACTAGTCATTGACGTTCAATCGGCGATGTTCGCGGAGTCATATCCTGTTTATAATGGCGAGGCATTGCTGGAGCGGATCAACGGTTTGCTGGCGAGAGCGCGAGCGGCCGGCGTTTCGGTCATCTATGTCCAGCATAATGAAGGGGTAGGCGAAGAGCTGGAAACAGGTTCCCCGAACTGGGAAATTCACGCTGCGATTGCTCCGATAGGCGATGAGCCGCGAATCCAGAAGTATAAACCCGATTCTTTCTATGAAACGGAGCTTCAGCAAGTGTTGTCGGAGCGAGGCGTTGGCAAGCTCGTCATCGCGGGTCTTCAGACAGACATGTGCGTGAATGCGACGACGACAAGAGCTTCTGAGCTTGGCTATGAGATCATCGTGGCCGGAGATGCTCATAGTACATGGGGATCCGGCGGTCTCACCGCGGAGGAAATCATTGCAGAACATAACGCGCGTTTTTCCTCTTTTGCCCAAATCAGCCCCTCGGCAGACATCGAGTTTAAATAAAAAAAGGGCGGTCGTCACTTCACTGAAGTGTCGAACCGCCTATTACTCCACCATCTGTGTAACCAACCGCGTTCCTTATGCGCTTGCTCCGATTCTGCCTGTTCATCTGCTTCCTCCACGGTATTAATCAGTAATCCCCTGCGAAGGTTTTGTTCCAATTCCGCCTGTTGGTATTGCCCGAGCTTCTCTATCGTGTACGTGTTTGTGTGTTGTAACATGTTGGTTTCCTCCTCTCGTTTATAGTTCAATTATGCGCTCGCTAAAAGGGGATAAAAAGAGTAGAATCTTCATAAAATACTTCCCCTTTTCAACCGGGTACAGGAGGGATGATGCTATGCAAATGGCTGCCGCTGAACGCTATTTGGATCTGTATAGTCGATTCGCTGATGGGATCGCGGCGACTGGATCACCTGTTGAAGTTTCACTTGATGAGCTTGCGCAAGTGCTGTATTGCACAACCCGTAACGTCAAGCTCGTACTGCGTAAGATGGAAGAGGAAAGCTGGATTCGCTGGCTGCCGGGGCGGGGAAGAGGGAATCGCTCGCAGCTGGTCTTTCTGCTGGAGCGCGATATGATGCTGCTTGAGCTCGCGCAGAGAATGGCGCAGCGAGGCGAATATAAGCCAGCCTTCGAGCTGATTCATTCCCACGGGAAAGGCTCGCCGGTGAAGGATCGGTTCTCGGAATGGCTGGAGCTTCATTTTGGCTACCGGACGGAAGTGCTGGATGGCAAGCGAAGCGTGGATACGCTGCGGCTTCCCGTGCAAACTCCGATTGTAACGCTGGATCCGGGTGATGTGCTGTATGCGTTTGACGCGCATATGATCAAGCAGCTGTTTAATCAGCTCCTTTATTACGATGTGGTTGCCGGACGGGTCGTCCCTGCAATCGCACATGCATGGGAGTCCAATAAGGAAGCGACCGTGTGGCAGTTTCATCTGCGCAAAGGCGTTTACTTTCATCATGGTCATGAAATGACGGCCGACGATGTTATCTTCTCGTTAGAGCGGCTGCGCTCCGGGAAGGCGCATAGCTGGCTGCTTCGATCGGTGCTTAAGATCGAGAGCGTCGGCTTGCGAACCATTCGAATCGAATTGGAGAAGCCGAACCGTATTTTCCACCGATTCATGAGCTCGCCGGCAGCCTCCATTCTGCCTCGTGAATTGCTCGAGAGCGATGAGGAACAGTTCTGGCGCAAACCATCCGGTACGGGGCCTTTCATGGCCGGGGAGTGGAACGAAGATCGGTTCGTGCTTACCGTGAACAAGAATTACTACAATGGCAGAGCGCATTTGGACGGTGTCGTCATCGCGTTCATGCCCCCGGAGCATGGTGATTCTTCGCGCAAATGCTGGGAGAAGCTCATCTGGGATCATGATCTGCAGGATCAGAAGCCGGAAGAGGATTGGGTTACGGTGGAGACGTTGTGCAAAGGCTGCACGATGCTGACTTGGAATTTGGGGAAAGAAGGGCCTCAGCAATCCGCGTTATTTCGCAAGGCGATTGATCTGCTGATTGACCGCCATACGATGATTCGAGAGCTGGGCGAAGACCGGATGTATGCGGCTCGCGGTTTCCGTCCCGACGATAATACGCCGCTGAGGAGCATCCGTCACGATTCTGCGATGGCGCGAGCGCTGCTGCGCGAGTCAGGCTATGATGGGACGCCGATTACGCTCTATACAACAAGCTTCAATATGCGGGATGCCAAATGGATCGCGGATCGCTGCGGGGAGCACGGAGTTGTCGTACATATTGAGCAGCATGACACCAATGATTTTAAGAAAAGAGATCTGATCAACGAGGCGGACACCATCCTGTACGGCATCTTATTTGCGCAGGATGAGGTGTGCGAGATTGAGTCCTATGAGCAGCATGGGAGCTTCCTCAAGGAGCATTTGCATCCGGATTTCCGGGCATGGGCGAGAGACAAAATCGATTCGGCCTTAGCCTCGAAGTCATCCGAGGAACGCCGGCTTATTATGGGAGAAATCGAGGATCGGCTTCGCGAGGAGGGACATGTCGTGTTCCTGCTGCACAAGAAGACGAACACCTCCTATCATCCGGGGATTAAGGGGATCACCATGTCGTCGCTCGGCTGGATCGACTTCAAGGATGTGTGGGTGCAGAGTGCGTCTGGTTGATTGAGAAGGGAAGCAAGGAGGACTGGCGGCATGAGAGAAGATGCAATGATCGAGCTGCTTCGAGGCTATGGCATTCAAGAGCCGCAGCTTCATTTCCTTAGGCATAATGAGAATCGGACGTACAAAGTGGTCGATTCGGCGACGGGGCAGCTCTACTTATTTCGAGTTCATCAACCGCTTACCGTTAATTTCGAGGGGCTGCAGCAAACGGATAAGGGGTTGTTGGCCGAGCTTCAGCTCATTGAAGAGTTGGGCAAGTGTACGAAGCTTGTTGCTCAGAAACCTGTCTATCATAGCTCCGGGAATCTACTGACTCATATTGAACATGATGGGAAAAGGATCGCTTGTTCGCTGCTGACGTGGGTAGAGGGGGCGGTTTTCAGTAAGCAAACCTGTGAAGCCGATCCAGGCATGGCGAAGGAACTCGGGGCTCATATTGCGACGTTGCATCGGTTCTTTCGAAGTTATCAATCGCAGTTTGATTATGATAGCAGACCTTCGCAAGGTATCGAGCGCAATCGTCTGATGATCACTCAAATTCGGCGCGGCGTTGAACAGGGACTTTTTGGCGAGGATGAGTTTCATTGTGTGGAGCAAACGATTCGTCTCGTGAATGCTCGACTTGAGAGCTTAGCCAAGTCTGAAGAAACGTACGGAATCATCCATGGCGACTTGAACATGAGTAACATGATTTTGACGTTATCGGGAGAGATTTGTTTCATAGATTACGGATTATGCGGGAGCGGCTACTACCTGTTTGATGTGGGGATGGGCGCTTTGGTCGTCCCCGCGGAGCAACGACTGCATTTTCTTGCTGGCTATTATGGAGACACAGGCGACGTGCCGGATCAAGCGAAGGTGCTGCTGGAAGGCTGGATGCTGATCGCAGTCCTCGGCTACTACGCGTTCCAGATGGAGAATCGAGATGTCCATCCATGGATTCGCGAGCGCATGCCCGGATTTTGCGCGAATCTGTGCCGGCCTTATTTGTCGGGGGAGCCGGTGATGGAGAGGTTTAAAGTGTGAGGAAGCTTTTGCCCGATGCCAGAGATGGATTGGATTTTTTTAACGAACTACAGAGGTCTTATTTGAGCGAAAACAGGGGCTATGAAATTCTAACGAATTCTACAGGCACTATTGGGTGTCAGAACGCGGTTTCTCAAGCCAATTCCCCTGAATAAGGCCTCTACGATTCGTTAGAAATTATGAACCGCTACTTTCATGGAAATAAGGCATCTACGATTCGTTAGAAATTATGACCTCGTGGGTGCGTTAGCGCAGAGGGTATGTATACCCATCACCCTATCAAAAGGAGGGGAAACCCATGTCTGAGGATTTCTATTGCGAGGAAGTTTTAAGCGGTCGAACGCCGGTTCAGAAAGTAATAGAGACGGAAAATGTGCTTGCCTATTATCACACGCGTCCGTTTTATCCGGTGCACATCGTTGCGATTCCGAAGAAACACATTTCCTCCTTGCTCACTTTGGAGCCGAGCGACAATGACTTGCTTCTAGAATTGCTAGAGGTCGTGAAACAGGTGGCGTCCAAAGTTACGGCAGAGCACGGTGCATGCCGGGTCATTACGAACCTGGGCCAATACCAGGATTCGAAGCATCTCCATTGGCATGTCATTCATGGTGAGCTGCTGCGCCGCTGAGTAACGAAGTGAATCGGAATCAAGTCGCAGCGCAACAGCTTCAGTAGTTTCAATTTGCTACATCGAACGATGAAGATCATCCAACTCCGGCAGCAATGTTACGCTCTCCTGTTCGTTCGGATCGGTGCGGGCGATGACCGCCGTGCATGCCTCCGAATCCGAACGGTTATATGGGAGATGCGGCACGCCTGCCGGAATATACATGAAATCCCCGGCTTCGACCTCCATATGCTGTTCAAGCCTCTCACCATACCACATGCCGGCTCGGCCTGATAATACATAAATCGAAGACTCATGATTCTCATGCAGATGCGCTTTGGCACGGCCGCCCGGAGGGATGGTCAGCAAATGCATGCAGAGCCCGGTCGAGCCGACACTCTCAGCAGAAATGGCCTCTTGATAGTCGAATCCTTGTTTCCCCTGATAGTTTCCCTTCGTACGAATCTGCATGCAAGTCCGGTTGTCTTCCATCACTGCTCACACCCTTTCTTCCGCCCGATATAGATTAAATGTGAAGCCGTTCCTAGCAAATAGGGGTCAGCAGCAGATTCATAGATATCCCCAATCGCACCTTCAACGAGCTTGAGGATAGCTAAGCCTCATGCTCGGACAGCTCATCCAGCGTCTTGTTGAAGCTTGGCGCCATATAAGTCAGAAACCAATTGACCTCTTGCATGTTCAGATCAGCGAGCTTCTGTTCCGTCTGCCCCTTGGCGACAGCGAATTCGCGATTGCCGGAGGACAGCTCGGAGAGGCACTTCATGTACGCATCCAGAAGATCCGCTGCTTTCACCATCTTGAGCAGATCCTTCTCCTCGTCGTCATGTGCAGCTCCGATGACGAGCGGCTCATAAGCCGCCTGCAGCGGCTCCGGCACCATGCCGAGCAGCCGCTCGGCGGCAAGCGCCTCGATCTCGCGGAAGTTCGCGAGCATCTTCGGATTGTGATGCTTGACCGGCGTTGGAATATCGCCGGTGAACACTTCGGTGGCGTCGTGGAACAGCGCCATCGTAACAGCACGGTCGGCATTCAGCGAACGGCCGAACAGCTGATTGCCAATCTCGCAAAGCATATGCGAGAGAAGCGCGACATGATAGGAATGCTCCGCAACATTTTCACGGGTGGTATTGCGCATGAGGCTCCATCTCTCGATATAACGAAGCCGGTACATATAAGCGATAAATGGACTGTCCATATTTGGAAGTAAGCTCCTTCTACTCTAGAAATAGGAGAACATACGAGGCTCCGAAAGCGGTATGCCCGCTCGATTAGGATATGGTATGATATAGATTGATTATATAAGGAAAGACGATTAACGAATAGAGAGAGGAGCCATTTAGGCCTTATGCAGCATTTTGAACAGAGTGTGTATAACCTTATTGTTGAAACTTCTACGAATCTACCGGGAGACGTCCGGAAAGTGATTCAAGCCGCACAAGAGGCGGAGGACCGCGCAACTCGCGCAGGACTGTCGCTCTCCACGATTGCAACGAACATTGAGATGGCGGAGTGCAATGTCTCCCCGATCTGTCAGGATACAGGCATGCCGACCTTTGTCGTTCATACGCCGGTTGGCGCCAACCAAATTGTTATGAAGCAGCAGATTCGCAGTGCCATTGCACGCGCAACGAAAGACGGCAAACTGCGCACGAACTCCGTAGATTCGCTCACCGGCTCCAACACAGGTGACAACCTCGGACCGGGAACGCCGGTTATTCACTTCGAGCAATGGGAGAAGGACGATATTGATGTGCGTCTGATTCTCAAAGGCGGCGGCTGCGAGAACAAGAACATTCAGTACAGCCTGCCGATGGAGATTCCGGGTCTTGGCAAAGCAGGCCGCGATCTCGACGGTATTCGCAAATGTATCATGCACGCGATCTATCAAGCACAAGGTCAAGGCTGCAGCGCGGGCTTCATCGGCGTTGGCATCGGCGGCGACCGGACTACAGGCTATGAATTAGCGAAACAGCAATTATTCCGTCATACCGACGATACGAATACGATTCCTGAGCTTGCTCAGCTTGAAGAATATGTGATGGAGAATGCCAACAAGCTTGGCATCGGTACAATGGGCTTCGGCGGCCAAGTGACATTGCTCGGCTGTAAAGTCGGCGTCATGAACCGTCTGCCTGCGAGCTACTTCGTCTCCGTTGCGTACAACTGCTGGGCTTACCGCCGTCAAGGCGTACTGCTCTCTGCAGACAGCGGTGAAATCAAATCCTGGATTTATCCGAACGGCTCCGATACACCGATGAAATCGCAGGCTGCTGATGAAGCGGCTGAGGCGGTAACGGAGAACAGCGCTCGCCGTGAAGTGGTTCTGAACACGCCGCTTTCCGAAGAAGATGTGCGCAGCTTGCAAGTAGGCGACATCGTCATCATCAACGGAGAAATGCACACTGGCCGTGACGCGATTCACCACCATCTGATGGATCATGACGCGCCGATCGACTTGAATGGCTCCGTTATTTATCACTGCGGACCAGTCATGTTGAAGGATGAGAGCGGCTGGCACGTGAAAGCGGCAGGACCGACGACAAGTATTCGCGAGGAGCCTTACCAAGGCGATATCATTAAGAAGTTCGGCATCCGCGCGGTTATCGGAAAAGGCGGAATGGGACCGAAGACGCTTGCTGCTCTGCAGGAGCACGGTGCGGTTTATCTGAATGCAATCGGCGGTGCGGCACAGTACTATGCGGAATGCTTCAAGAATGTAAACGGCGTCGACTTTATGGAATTCGGTATTCCGGAAGCGATGTGGCATCTGAAGACGGAAGGCTTCGCTGCCGTCGTAACGATGGATTCCCATGGCAACAGCTTGCATGCGGATGTAGACAAGGACTCTTTTGCTAAGCTTGCCCAATTTAAAGAGCCTGTATTTAAATAATTACCAAAGTAGACAATAGAATGAGGGATGCGGTACGCGCAGCTTCGGACTCGCCTTCAATCGAAGGTATGAGCAATGGATGTTTCTTATTATCCCTGGATCACTTATCCTGGGATTCTTTTTTTCTTCGCACCTGCACAAATACGTGCATGCCGTGCCGTATTGCTTCGCCTTCGTCACCTTAACGATGGCGATCGGATGCGGTCTGCAGCAGCTGCGAGCCGTATTAAACCGGCCTGGCGTAATGATTTGGACATTCCTGCTCGCGCATGTCCTGTCGCCGCTGGTGGCGTACGCACTTGGGTATATGCTGTTTGGACCGGATTCCCCGTACGTCGTGGGGCTTGTCCTATTCACCATCATCCCGCTTGGGATTTCAACCGTGCTATGGGTCGGCATGTCGGCAGGAAGCGTGCCGCTTATGCTGGCCATGGTTGTCATTGATTCGGCGCTGAGTCCCATCGTGGTACCAACCGGCATTCATCTGCTATTTCGTACCGATGTTGAGACGAATACGTTAGCCATGATGGGCGATCTGCTGCTCCTTATTGTGGCGCCTACGATCATTGGCGTCGCGCTGCATGAATGGTCCAAGGGACGCATTCAGAAAGCAGTTCAGCCGTATGCACCGCCCTTATCCAAGCTGTGTTTCACAGCAGTGGTCATGCTGAATGCGGCAGCCATTGCCCCATCCACAGAAGCGCTTCGCGGCGATCTCTTGAAGGTCGTGCCAGCGGCTCTAGTCATGGTTGGTCTCTGTTATGCAATTGGATATTTCGGTACGACGCATTACCGGAGCCGCGAGGTCCAAGTTACGGTCTCCTATGCGACGGGCATGCGGAACATCTCGCTTGGCGTAGTGCTCGCAATGGGCTATTTCAGCCCGCTGGCGGCTGTCCCGGTTGTGCTGTCGATTCTGATTCAACAGCCGCTTGCTACGCTGCATCATTATATTTTACAAAAACTTAACAATCGCAGTGCTGGCGCAGGCGGCTGAGAACAAGGTACGATGGATGGTGCATGGAGCAACCCGGCTTGGAGGTAGGATGAGATGAACAGCTTTCGCGTGCGACTGACGATGATTCTGATCGGTATGATCGGACTTTCCGTTCTGGCTGCCGGTTTATTTATGGGCAAGACGTATAAGGAAAATCATCTGGATGCGCTGCAAGATAATATGGTGCGCGAAATGAAGATTATTCTTGATCAAATGGATTGGCAAAATGGGGAGCCTGCATCGGTCTTCAACTATTACACCAGCAAAGCAAAACGGTTAAAGGAGATCACGGATACTCGGATCACCTTCATTCGCGGCGATGGTGTCGTGCTTGGCGACTCCGATCATGATCCGCAAACGATGGACAACCATCTGAAGCGAGAAGAAGTGATCGAGGCTAAGAAGGACGGCATTGGCCGAACAACGCGTTACAGCGACACGATTAATGAGAATTTGCTTTATGTCGCGATGCTGGTTCATCCGAATGATCCGAATTCGGACATTATCCGTATGGCGCTCAGCTTGCAGAAGGTGGACGAGAGTGTACAGCGAATATGGATAACCCTCGTACTGGGGCTGCTCATTCTGTTTATCGCTGCCGCGCTCATCAGCTACCGTGTTGCACTTGGACTAACGCGTCCGCTTGAGCAGATTACTCGCGTCGCGAAACGGATTAAGAGCTTGGATTATCGCGCGCGCGTTCATGTGAAACGCAACGACGAAATCGGTGAGCTTGGCCTGGCCATCAATGCGATGGCAGATTCGCTGCAAGTGCAGATGACGCGAATACATCAGAACGAGAGCCAATTGGCAAGCGTTCTGGATAACATGATCAGCGGCGTTGTTATGATCGATGCCAGCGGGCATATTGTGCTGCTCAATCGGCGGGCCGAGGAAGTGCTTGGGTTCTCGGTGCGCGAGCTGGTCGGTCATCATTTCACAGTGGCCAAACAGCAGTACGAGCTGTCGCAAATTATTCAAGAGGCGATCGAGCGCAAAGAGCATCTGCGCGAAGAGGTCACCTTCTATTATCCGGAGGAGCGGCTGCTTGATCTTAATCTTGTGCCCATCTTCGAAGATGATGATTCGTTCGGCGGTGTGCTGCTTGTCCTTCAAGATGTGACGGCCATTCGCAGACTGGAGCGGATGCGCAGCGAGTTCGTTGCGAATGTGTCGCATGAGCTGAAGACGCCGATTACGGCTGTAAAAGGTTTCGCGGAAACGCTGCTTGGGGGCGCCGTGGATGATCCGGAAACAGCGCGTTCCTTCTTGCAGATCATCTATGACGAGAGCGATCGATTGAACCGGCTTATCGGCGATATCTTGGAATTGTCCAAGATTGAATCACGCCGCGTACCGCTGCAATTCTCGCCGATTGAGCTGGCGTCTTTCGTAGAGAAGACGGTTGAACTGATGCGTGCGGAAGGGTTGCAGAAGCAAATCCGGTTATCTTATAAGGCGGATCGGGATGTTTATGTCGAGGCGGATGAAGATCGCTTGCGCCAAATCATCATGAACTTGCTCTCCAACGGAATTAACTACACGCCGGAAGGTGGTAGTGTTTCCATCGTCGTTGAGCCGGTTGGCGGAGAAAATTACGAATCCGTACGCATTCACATATCCGATACTGGAATCGGTATTCCGAAGAAAGATCTGCCTCGCATTTTCGAGCGTTTCTATCGCGTAGATAAGGCTAGATCCCGCAGTTCAGGCGGAACGGGGCTGGGCTTATCCATCGTGAAACATCTTGTAGAACTACACAAAGGAACGATCTCTGTCGAGAGCCGAGTAGGCAGCGGTTCGACGTTTACGATTGAGCTGCCGGTCCTACAATAGCAGTGAACCAGTAATTGGGGTTTCCCCTTCCTCTGAACAATGCTATCATGGTTATGAAAGTAGAACGAGTTACCATGCCGATTATGAACAGCGGCATGCGTGGAAGCCAGGGGGTCAACATGTCACAGAAAGTGTTGGTCATTGAGGATGAGCCGACGTTAGCCAGATTACTCTCGTATAACCTGTCGCAAGAGGGTTATGATACGACTGTCATCGATCATGGTGCGGAAGGCTTGCAGGTTGCTTTGCAGCGCGCATTTGATCTTATTATTCTAGATATCATGCTGCCCGGCATGAACGGTTTCGAGATCTTATCTCGCTTGCGGCAGAGCGGCAACCGTACGCCGGTTATCGTACTGACAGCCCGCAATGCGGAGGAAGAAGTTGTTCAAGGTCTTAAGCGTGGCGCCGATGACTATATGACCAAGCCATTTGGCGTGGCGGAGCTACTTGCACGCGTATCTGCGGTGCTTCGCAGAACCGGTCAAGATGACGGCAAGCTGACGGAGTCTACGGACAAAGTCATTACGGCCGGCGATTTATCGATTTATCCGGAACGGTATGAGGTTGTCCTTAATGGAGAGACCGTACCGCTAAGGCCGAAGGAATTCGAGGTACTGCTCTATCTAGTTCAACGTCCAGGCGTTGTCGTAACCCGCGATGATCTTATGAATGTCGTATGGGGCTTCGATTATTTCGGCGGACAGCGAACGGTAGACGTACATGTCAGCTCCTTGCGCAAGAAATTGGAGCTGGGTCAGCAATCGGTCGAAATTGAATCCATTCGCGGCGTCGGCTATAAGCTGGTTATGCCGAAGAAGCTAGGTTCACCTAAATAAGGTGAACTTTTTTTTGTCCGCTACATCCAATTTCCGAAGCAAATAATGGTAAAATCACTTTAGAAACTCATGGAGGTGTTTGATCGAATGGTTGCTTACGGTTGGTGCAGAGGGATCGAGGACGCAGCGCTTCTTCACAAATACGGGTTTGATTACATCGAGTGTCCTCTGTCCGCCCTGCAGCTGGAGAACGAAGTCTTGCATCAAGAATTGCTGCCTGTTTATAAGGAGAGTCCACTGCCTGTCTATGCGTTTAACTTGTTTTTCCCCGGCGATATTAAGGTCGTTGGTCCCGATGTAGAACCCGAGCGGATTCGGCGATATCTGTACCGCGCTGCGAAGGCGATGAATCAAATCGGTTCGAAAATTTCCGTGCTTGGAAGCGGGAGAGCGCGTGACATACCGGATGGATGGGAACGTAATCGGGCGGAGGACCAGCTGCTCACTTTACTTAGCTGGATTTCGGAGGAATTTACGGGCAGCGGCGTAAAGCTGGCTATTGAACCGCTGAACAAGAAAGAGACCAATTTGATTGGCTCTGTGGCGGAAGCTGTTCATTTCGCGAAACAAATTAATCATTCTTCCATTCGGGTGCTGGCTGACTTCTATCACATGGATGAGGAAAGCGAAGCGCTGGATACATTGACCGCACATAAGGACTGGCTTGCGCATATCCACATCGCAGATACGGGCAGATTATCACCGGGAACCGGGCAATATCCATATGCGGAATTTGCCGCGCAGCTGACGGCAGCAGGCTACAAAGGCGGGATCTCCGCAGAATGCAGCCTTCAGCGACTAGACTCAGAATTGCCGACCAGTCTGACATTCATGAAACAATCCTTCCAGCGGATTGGCTGATAGGCTGCCGTTCAACGTAAGATTAGGCGCGGTTCCACTCCAGCATTTTCTTCTGGAATTGTTTTGGCGAGCAATCATTATATTTCTTAAACATTTTATAGAAATGGGCCATATTCGGCATTCCGATCCGATCGCCGACCTCGGACACGCTTAGGTCCTTCGTGAGCAGAATACGCTCGGCCCATTTGATCTTGCGATAGTTCACATACTCCGTGAAGGACATTCCGATCGCCTTCTTAAAGAACTTAACGAAGTAGTAGTAACTCATATTGGCTAGCTTCGATACTTCTTCAACCTGAATGCGGTCGGTTAGATGTTCTTCCACGTAGTCGATGACCCCTCTGAGGCGAGCACGGTCAAAGTCATCATGATCAGCAAGCACTTTCCTCGAATCGCCTCGAATCAGAAGGAGGAGCAGCTTCTTTATGTACATGCTGACGGCTAGCTCATATCCGCTTTGCTTTGTCGTGACTTCCTGCAGAATGCCGCGGATACATTCCGACGCCTCTGCCCGAGTGGATTCATTCTCTTGAAAAATATAATTCGCCCGGCTGAGCGGATTCTTCGTCTCGGAGAAAAATCGCATATACGGCATCGAGCTTTGATCGATGAATTGCTCCAAATCAAACTGCAAAACGAT
The DNA here is from genome assembly GCF_059383835.1 of Paenibacillus sp. J22R98. Lineage (NCBI taxonomy): Bacteria > Bacillati > Bacillota > Bacilli > Caryophanales > Paenibacillaceae > Paenibacillus > Paenibacillus sp. J22R98. Next base: position 213,280 of record NZ_JBXENW010000007.1, on the reverse strand, counting down.
ATAATTCAAGGGACTGCTTAAGCTGCGATCGCGATGAAGCTGCCTTGCGCCGATCAACGCGATGTCGCCCGTTTGTAGTTTTATGCACTCATCTTCGATATTTACGTCAAGCTCGCCGGTGATGACAAGCAGCAATTCGATTTCGCGGTGATAATGCCAATTGATAAACAGATCGTTATTCCGCAGGGATTGAAACACTTTTATGGAGAGCAGCGGGTTCTCGTAAACGACCTTCTCATTGTAAAATTCCACGGTACCATCCCTTCAATAACAAAATCACATAAAACCATACCTATATAGCGCCTATATTTTAGTGGACAAGTTCGTCTATACTGTAGTCAGTTGTGTCTCTCTAACTAGCTGACACGCATACTACAAATTATATCATTTCGAGGCTCATGGAGGTAGAAATTTAAAATGTCAAAAGTACGTGTAGGCATTATTGGCTGCGGCGGTATCGCCAACGGTAAACATCTCCCAAGTTTGGCCCAAGTCAAAGACGCTGAAATCGTTGCTTTCTGCGATATCATTGTTGAGAAGGCTGAACAAGCAAAAGCGAAATACGGCACTGAAGAGGCAAAAGTATATTCTGACTATAAACTACTGCTTCAAGACGCGTCGATCGACGTGATTCACGTTTGTACGCCTAACGATTCCCATGCGGTCATCTCCATCGACGCATTGGAAGCTGGCAAACACGTGCTTTGCGAGAAGCCAATGGCTAAAACAGCTGCTGACGCTCGCAAAATGCTTGAAGTTGCAAAACGTACCGGCAAAAAACTCAGCATCGGTTACAACAACCGTTACCGTGCAGACAGCCGTTACCTGAAAGAAGCTTGCGATGCAGGCGAGCTTGGCGAAATTTACTTCGCTAAAGCACATGCAATCCGTCGTCGTGCTGTTCCGACATGGGGCGTATTCTTGGATGAAGAGAAACAAGGCGGCGGACCGCTTATCGATATCGGTACTCACGCGCTTGACCTTGTATTATGGATGATGGACAACTACAAGCCGAAAGTCGTTCTTGGCCGCGCTTACCACAAGTTGTCCCAAAACGAAAACGCTGCGAATGCTTGGGGCCCATGGGATCCAAAACAATTCACAGTTGAAGATTCCGCTTTCGCTATGATCACAATGGAGAACGGTGCAACTGTTATCCTTGAGTCCAGCTGGGCGCTTAACTCGCTTGAAGTCGATGAGGCTAAAGTTTCCCTCAGCGGTACTAAAGCAGGCGCTGACATGAAAGACGGTCTTCGTTTCAATGGCGAGCACAACAGCCGCCTTTATGTAAACAAAGTAGAACTTAACAGCGGCGGCGTTGCTTTCTATGAAGGCGCGAGCGAAACTGCAGAAGTTCTTGAAGCAAGCATGTGGATCGATGCCGTTAAAAACGACAAAGAAACTTTCGTTAAACCAGAGCAAGCGCTTGTGGTTTCCGAAATTCTTGAAGCGATCTACGAGTCTTCCCGCACGGGCAAGGCCGTATACTTCGAGTAGAATTACAAACAAGGAAGCCGGGGATGGCGTTGTCATCCTCGGCTTTTTTTATATAATTAATGATGTTACATATATTTTGCCGATTCGACAAAATCAGCTAATCTTCTACGTATTTCGCTCTGTACAGTTCCGCAAAAAAACATATAATGAGAATTAAATCCAGTCATTAGAAGAATTTTACAACTAAATACCTAAGTTAAAGGCAAACCATTTGGAAACTATGGGACGCAAAGCCATGGCCTAAGGGATCACTCCTTGTGATGCTAAGGTAGACAAGGTTGCCGAGTAGATGTCATCCATCCTATTCGGGTGGTTTTTTATTGCCAATTTGCAAACAGCATGCTAAGTCAATGAACCGGAGGAAGGTTGGCATGGCATCCATCGCACTCGTCGCCATTTCATTTGTACTCGTATTCAGCTCTTCTTTAATCCTCTTTCATCTCTATCGGCGTATTCATGCAGCCGGGTACACAACTTTCTTCTGGCTTATGAGTGCGGCCTTTGTATTTGGTATCGGGGTGTGGTCCATGCACTTTGTGGCACTGCTGGCCTATCCATTCCCGGTTAAAGTGATGTACCATTTCGGTTATGTGTTTCTCTCCATGGGTGTGCTAATCACCTTGTCAGCGCTGGCGCTAATCTTGTTTGAGCGTGCTGCGCAGCGACAACGGACGAGCCTGCTCGTTCTAGGCAGCTTGGTTCAGACGGGCGGCATCGTAGCGATGCACTATATTGGAATGAAAGCAATCAAAGCCCATGCGACGCTCCACTACGAATCAACTACAGGTTTCCTATCCATCATCGTTCTGTCCGTTGTGCTGGGTTTCGTATTCACAAGTCAGCATCGCTTCCACAAACTAAGCCGTAAGCGGCAGTTAGTCCACGCTTTACTCCTTTCCGCAGCTGTTGAATTTCTTCATTATAGCAATATGCCAATGATGCATGGCATCACTTCACTGCGTGCGGGCGAATCGGTGGCATTATCGCAAAATCAATTCTTTCTTGCCATTAGCATTAGTTTGATCGTATCCGTAATCTGCATGTATTCGATCGTCATCATGATGATCGACAGCCGTTTGAAGCAGAGCGAAGAGCGTCTGAAACGGATGAATGAAGCGTATTCGCACATCTTGGATTCCGTGGCAGAGGGCATCTACCGGGTGGACGAGCGGGGCAAAGTCATCTTTTGGAATCAAGCAGCTGTCCATTTAACCGGGTTCGAGGCTTCTGATGTACTTGGGCGAAAGATTGGACTGCGGGCCTTACAGACAGAGGGCGAGGAATGGGATCCCATCGAGAGGGTTACACGCACAGGCAGTGCTGAATATATAGCGGATGATTTGTTCCGACGCAAGAATGGGTCGACATTTCCGGTGGAATATCATATCACGCCGATGCAGGGTAAAGGCGAGCAAGCCGGTGTCGTCATTAACTTTACCGATCTGACGCAGCGCAAGGCGCAAGAGTCGTTTATCGTGGAATCGGAGAAGCTTTCGATGGCAGGCCAGCTTGCAGCTGGGATTGCACATGAGATTCGAAATCCGCTCACGGCGATTAAAGGATTTATGAAGCTATTTCAAAACGGCATGAACAAAATGGAGTATGTTGCCATTATTAGTTCTGAAGTCGTTCGAATGGAAGGCATCATCAAAGAGCTGCTTCTGCTTGCGAAGCCGCAAATCAGCCGGTTTCAAGCGACCAATCTATGTGACCTTCTGGCTGGTGTTTATACGCTGCTGGAATCACAGGCCATTCTGAAAGATGTGAACATCGAGCTGCAATTCTCGGAGCAGGAGCTGCTTATCTATTGCGATGAGAGTCAGATCAAACAGGTATTCATTAATCTCATCAAGAATGCGATCGAAGCAACGGAAGGCGGCGATATTCGGATTTCCGTAGAACAGGTCGGCAACCAGATCATGACCTCGATTGCAGATAACGGCTGTGGTATTCCTCAAGAAATGCTCGATCAGGTAGGGAGACCGTTCTTTACGACCAAGGAGCAGGGAACAGGCCTTGGACTTATGATCAGCAACAAAATCATTTCCAGTCATGGCGGGTCAATTTCTATTTCCAGCAAAATGGGAGAGGGTACGACGTTTCAAGTGGCACTCCCTGGGGGGTATCGAAATGGTGCATAATCATATCGAAGGAAGCTACAACTGGTTCTTGGTATGTCTGTCGTTTATTATTGCGTTGTTCGCTTCGTATACGGCATTGAATTTAGCGAGACATGTGCTGTTGTCCGAGGGCTGGAAGAAGAGAGGATGGCTGTTCGGCGGAGCGGTCGTCATGGGGATTGGGATCTGGTCGATGCATTTTATCGCGATGCTCGCTTTTCACCTGCCCACCGGCGTGACCTATGATTTTGTGACGGTTTTAGTATCGATTGGTGTGTCTATAGTCGGCGCATTTGTCGGTTTTGGAATTGCCAGCCATTCGGGCAGCGGAAGGCTAAGGTTGATTGTAGGCGGTACCATTATGGGGCTTGCAATCACCGGTATGCATTACATAGGCATGTACGCCTTAACGGGACTTACGGTTACTTATAACCCATATCTGTTCTCGGTCTCGATCCTCATCGCGGTGATGGCATCCATTGTCGCATTGATTTTCTCCTTCCGCAGAAATAATCATTACTGGCTAAGCGGCCTCATCATGGGCATTGCCGTTACAGGCATGCATTATACAGGGATGTCGGCAGCCAAAATGTCGATGCCCATACATATGCTTAGTCGTATGTCCGATTCGCAGGCGATGGATTTTATCGAAATGGCGATCTATGTAGCTTTCGGTACGATCGTGATTATGGCGGTGAGCTTAATCAGTTCGATGAGTGTCGATAAGAAGCTATCGGAGCAAATGTCGCTTAAGGGTTCTATATTAGAGTCGGCTATCGATTGCCTCATCATGTTTGATCATAAAGGAGCCATATTTGAATTTAATCCGGCAGCGGAGCACCTCTTCGGCTATCCGCGCAGTGAGGTTATCGGCAGGCCTATCGTTGAACTGCTCATGCCTGAGCTGCCCCGGGATAAGACATCGGTGAACTGGATGCTGTGCATCGGGGATAAGACCGTGCTCGGGACAAGGGTAGAGACGATTCTGTCGCGAGGCAATCAGACTGCGTTTCCCGTGGAAATTATCGTGACGCGCATTCGCAAAGAGAAGTTCCCGATCTATACAATGTATTTGCGTGATTTATCGGAACGCAGGCTTGTAGAAGAAGCGCTGCGCGAGAGCGAGGAGCGTTATCGGAAGCTGGTCGATTTCTCTCCGGAGCCGATTCTGGTTCATTATCAAGGTGTTATCTCCTTCGTAAACGAAGCAGCGCTGCGTACGTTCGGTGCCGAGCAGGATGGCTTGATCGGGAGAGGGTTCCTGGAACTCGTTCATCCGGAATGTCTTGCATCTGCGGCGCAGTGGCTGGAGCACATTCAAGCCGGCTCAGCGAAAGGCGATCCTATTGAGCTGAAGATGCATAAGCTCAATGGCACGATGATCGATATCGAAGCGAAGTCGATTCTGGTTCATTTTGCCGGACAAGCCTTGATTCAAACGATCGCTTGGGATATTACGGATAAGAAACGTTACGAGAATACGATCAGGCAGCTGGCTTATTATGACATGCTCACCGGGCTGCCGAACCGGAATTGGTTCAACCTGTATTATCCCGAATTGCTTCAGGTGGTGAGCGCAAGAGGGCAGCAGGCGGCACTAATGTTTCTCGATCTAGATCGCTTTAAGCTGATTAATGATACGATGGGACACTTGATGGGAGATCGGCTGCTGCAGCATTTTGCGATGATGCTCAGTGAGTCGATTGGGGACAACCGCATGGTTGCGCGATTAAGCGGGGATGAGTTTGTGGCGATCATCCAGGACTGCGACCGCGCACAGCTGGAGGTCATGGCGGAAACGCTGATAAGACGAGTGGCTGAGCCGTTTCAAGTGGATAACCAGGAGATTTTCATCACATCGAGTATTGGTATTGCGATATATCCGGAGGATGGCGAAACGCTTGAGATGCTGCTTCAGAATGCGGATACGGCGATGTATGCGGCGAAGGAGAAAGGAAAGAATCAGTTCCAATTCTTCGAATGGTCCATGAACCATTGTCAGGCGCGCCGTATGAACATCGAGCAGGCACTGCCCGCTGCGATCGAAGAGCAGGCGTTCCATCTTGTTTATCAACCGATGTTTAATGCGGAGGAAGGTCAGTTGATTGGCGTCGAAACGCTTGCCCGCTGGGAGCATCCGGTGCTGGGATCGGTTTCGCCCTGTGAATTCATCCCGGTTGCCGAGAGCACCGGTCATATTATTGTGCTTGGTGAATGGATTCTGCGCATGGCCTGCAAACAAATGAAAGGATGGCACGATGCCGGACTCCCTAAAATTCCGGTGGCTGTCAATTTCTCCGTCATCCAGTTTAATCAAGATCAAATCGTAGACATGATCGTTCGTGTATTGGGACAAACCGGTTTGGACGCCAAATATTTGGTCGTGGAAATTACGGAGAGTATGGCGATGCAAAATAACATTGCCATCATCAGCAAGTTCCATGCGCTCAAGCAGCTCGGCGTTTCGATCTCCATCGATGACTTTGGTACGGGCTACTCGTCCTTATGTTATCTGAGACGGTTTCCGATCGATACGCTCAAGATCGATAAATCCTTCGTACAGGATGTTACCGGTGCTGGCGAGGATACCGCGATCGTCGAGGCCATTATTGCGATGGCGCGCAGTCTGAAGCTGCAGGTGTTGGCTGAAGGGGTGGAAACGGAGCAGCAATCCGAACGCCTCTGCCAGCTGGGCTGCACGGATATGCAAGGCTATTGGCACAGCAGGCCGCTATCGATTCAGCATTTCGAGCAAACGTATCTAAGCGCGGCTTATCTGGCAGGAGTTGAAGCTGCTGCAGGTGCGGCGGCGGGATAAGCTGCAGCTCCACAAAAGAAGCCACCTAAACCACAAAAGTTGTGGTTTAGGTGGCATTTTCCTTATTACGGACTAGTCGCCGTTATTGCGGGCATTCTCATAGCCGGCTACGCCGGAGGTGCCTTCATCAGAAATTTCGGCGAGCGATTTGACCTCGCCATGAGGCTTCTGGTTCTGTTTTCGACTTTTCCATGCGTTCTCTCGGCGGTTCTTCGAAGATGTCATAGTGGGTGAATGCTCCTTTATAAATATCTGTGATCGTTGGATCGGGATCGTACCCATTTATCGTGTGCGATTGTGCCGCTTCTTATGACATGATTAACGTTTCGGCTTCGGCTTCCGGGCTCCCCACCAGAACAGATATCCCACAGACAATACCACAACTAGCAGCGGTGCAACGAAGATCAGAAATTGCTCCATTTCGGTTCAGCTCCTCCAGAAGGGTTATTTGCCGCGCTTGCCCTGTACATATTTGGTATCAAACAAGAACAATCGCATGAGCAGGTAAAGCGACGGAATCAGCAGCAGCAGCCCGAGTATGAAAACGGAAATAAGCGCAATGGCCATCGGCTCGCTGGTGAAATTATCGTGAATCGTTAAATACGGATACAGAATGTACGGTAAGTGAGCTGCGCCATAGCCGAAGAAGGCAAAGCCGAACTGCAGCATGACGAAGACGAAGGATAGTCCAAGACGTTTGCGCGTCCACACATGATAGACCGCGACCAGGAAGCAAGCGAAGGATACCACGAACATCCACGCATGCTCCGTCATTCGCTGGTAATGCTCCGCGTTATGGCCGCGAATAGCGAAGAATACGAGCAGGCTGCTTAGAATTGTAGGTGCACTCCAGGCGAGCGCGTATTTGCGCACGACCTCGAAGGCGCTTCGGTCATTCGCACGGTCTGCATAATAGCTGAGAAACATGGCCGAAATGTAGAGCACACTGACAAGCGCCAGCAGCACTACAGTCCATGAGTATGTGCTGTGGAACAGTTTACTGAAGAGGAAGCTGACTTGACCGGAGTCACTGACCTCAATGTAGCCGCCTTCCGAAATCGTCATTACGGTTGACAAGGAAGCGGGAATAAGCAGGCCGCTTGCACCGTAGAGCAGCATGTAGAAGCGGTTGTTCTTGTTCGTGCCATAGGTGTTGAAGGCGTAATACGAGCCCCGGATAGCGAGCAGGATTACTGCGACACTGCCCGGAATGAGCAGGGCGGTACCGTAATAGTAAGCCGTATCCGGGAAGAACCCGACCATCCCAACGAAGAAGAAGACGAGAAAGACGTTCGTGACCTCCCAGACCGGAGAGAGATATCGTTCAATAATCTTGTTGATGACATGGCGTTTGCCCGTAATCGTGCTGTAGTAACTGAAGAAGCCTGCGCCAAAATCGATCGAAGCGACAATTAAGTAACCGAATAGGAAGATCCAGAGCACGGTTATGCCGAGTACTTCGTAGCTCATTCCGCGTCGCCTCCTTTGATGCCTTTCGCCTCGATTTCTTGTTCAGCCGAGTTGCTGCGGAACATACGGATCAAGACGGTTACTGCCGAGAAGCCCAGTACAATGTAAAGCAGTGCAAATACCCATAGCATCGTATCCACATGATCGGATACGGTTGCGCCTTCCGATGTGCGCATAATGCCGCGAAGAATCCAAGGCTGACGGCCAACCTCCGAGAAAATCCAGCCATGCTCAATGGTCATCATCGCCAGCGGAGCAGCAAGAATGATGCCGCGGAGAATCCATTTGTTGCTGAAGGCGAGTTCACGCTTGCGCCATAAGGTGAGCATGAAGGCTGAGGCAACCAGGACCATCAGCGCAACGAAGCCCATTTTCAAATCGAACAGGTAATGAATATAGAGCGGCGGATGTTCGTCCTCCGGGATGTCATTTAGACCGGTTACTTCCGCATTAGGTAGTCCGTGGGCGAGAATACTAAGCGCAAACGGGATTTTGAGCCCATATTTGATTTCATTGTCGCCCGTCAATATCCCGCCAAGCACAAGAGGTGCTTCGGTTGTCGTGTCGAAATGCCACTCCATTGCCGCGAGCTTCTCAGGCTGATACTTAGCCAAATATTTGCCGGACAAATCGCCAATGATTGCACTTGAGATTAAGAAGATAAAGGCGGAAACCATAGTTAGCTTGAGCGCTTTTTTATAATACACATGATTGCGGCCCTTAAGCAGCGACCAAGCGGATATTGCAGCAAGAACGAATGCGCAAGTGAGGTAAGCCGTAACGAGCACATGCGAGACTTTGGTCGGCATTGCCGGGCTCAGCATCGCACCGAAAGGTGAAATGTCTGTGATTTTGCCGTCTTTCACGGTGATGCCGGCCGGTGCATTCATGAATGCGTTAACGACTGTAATGAAGAAGGCAGAAGCGGACGACCCGATGACGACAGGGACGAGCAGCCAGAAGTGTGTCATCTTGCTTTTGAATCGATCCCAAGTGTACAGATAAATGCCGAGGAAAATAGCTTCGAAGAAGAACGCGAACGTCTCCATGAAGAGCGGCAATGCAATCGACTGCCCCGCTACCTTCATAAAGGTTGGCCACAGCAGACTGAGCTGCAGTCCAATCGCAGTCCCCGTCACAACCCCAACCGCCACCGTAATGACGAAGCCCCGTGCCCATCTGCGCGCCATCAGCAAGTAATGCTCATCATTGCGTTTGATCCCGATCCACTCCGCGAGTGCAATCATAAGCGGGACCCCTACACCAATCGTTGCGAAAATAATATGGAAAGCAAGCGTGAGTCCTGTGAGCATTCGGCTGTACATGACCGGATCATAACTGCTAAGCAGCATATGTAATCCCTCCCTAGTGCTTGATGTTGTATTGCATGGTTACGAATTATTTAAACAAATAGCGAGACAGAGATAGCAGCATAATGACCGCAACGATGATGCAAAGCAGGATAAGGCGTTTCTCTTGTTTGGCTACACGGCTGCTGTTTTTCGGGTTTTGCGAATGGCCGGCCAATAGGATCCCTTCTCTCATTTTGATGTCATGTGGTGGTTACACGCTTATTATATCCGATCTATGTGATTATTTTCACATGAATTGTGACGAGGGTTTGAATTCTGGGGAAAGGGTTGTGGGAGTACTGATCATAATCATACTCCCACATACATCCGATTGGTCTTAGATGGGCTATTTATTCATATTTATAGTAAGTCTATTGAACCTTGCAAGGATGGTGAACTGCAGATGTCCTTGGCTGTGCGGTATAAGAAAATGAACATCGAAGGGCTGGAAGTCTTCTTTCGCGAAGCAGGGAATCCGCGCAATCCGGCCATTATTCTTCTTCATGGATTTCCGAGTTCTTCCCACATGTTTCGGGATTTGATACCGCTATTGGCCGATCGCTATTATGTCATTGCACCGGACTATCCCGGTTACGGATATAGTAGTATGCCTTCAGTGGTTGAATTCTCATATACGTTCGAGCATCTTTCCTTGGTTATCGAACTATTGATTCATGGACTTTGCATTCCTCGCTATATTCTGTATTGCCATGACTACGGCGGCCCTATCGGTTTCAGGCTCGCCATACGCCATCCGGAGCGGGTACTGGGTTTCGTCATCCAGAACGCAGTTGCACATGCTATAGGGCTTGGACAACCATTCGATTTGTTCAAGGCACTTTGGGCTGATCCGAGTCCCGAGAACAAGGCAGCGTTTGCCGCGCTTGTCGATAAGGAGTTCACGAAGAAGCAATATACCTTTGGCGCATGTAATCCTTTTCTAATTGGTTCGGACGGCTATACGATGGACCAGCTTTTCCTGGATCGGCCGGGAAATGCAGCCATTCAGTTGGCACTCGGCTACGATTACCGAACTAATGTGGAACAATATCCGAAATGGCAGCAGTATTTGCGGACCTATCAGCCTCCGACTTTGATTGCCTGGGGCAAAAATGATTTTATTTTCACTTTGGCAGGGGCGTATGCGCTCGAACGGGAGCTAACCTGTGTCGAGCTCGTACTGTTATGTGGCGGGCACTTTGTCCTCGAAGAAGAGAGCGTCACGGTTGCTGGATTAATCAAATCATTTTTTTGCCGGGTTTACGGATTTTAGTGGTGTAAGGATAGAAATGAACAAATGAAACGGACGGCGCCCAGCCGATCCGTTTCATTTGTGTTGCAAATAAATCCGACTTTAATCGTAATTGCAGCATGACGCGACTGCGACATGGCATAAATTATCATTGACCGTTATATTTAATTTATAGTAACATACAAAAAGTGAGAAGCTTAATAAAAAGTAATAAACGTTTATTAGGAATAAACGTAGACGGATAAATTCCGAATAAAAAACGAAAGAAGGATTATGATTATGTCCACTGTTTTGTATATTACCGCTCATCCGAATGAAACCGAAGCCTCGTATAGCTTGGCGGTTGGTAAACAATTTCTCGAAGCCTATACGGCGGCCAATCCGAGCGACGATATCGTACATCTTGACCTATTTAAGATGGATATCCCGCGCATCGATGCTGACGTATTTAGCGCCTGGGAGAAACTGGGATCGGGAACGGCATTCGATCAATTAACGAGCGAGGAACAAGCGAAAGTCGCTCGACTCGGCGAGTTGGTGGATCAATTCGTAGAAGCAGACAAATATGTTTTCGTTAACCCGACATGGAATTTCTCGTACCCTCCGGTGCTGAAAGCATATATTGACTCGATTTGCGTTGCCGGAAAAACGTTTAAATATACGGATAAAGGTCCAGTCGGTCTTCTAGACAACAAAAAAGCCATCCACATTCAAGCTAGTGGAAGCGTATTGTCCCCAGGCTCCGATTATGCTGATTTTGAAATCGGCCATCGTCATTTGGACGTGATTATGAAATTCATCGGTGTTCCGAGCTTTGAGGCCATCTTCGTAGAAGGCATGGCGGCTGCGGCGGACCAAGCTCGCCAAATTAAAGAAACTGCCATTCAACAAGCTTGGAAGCTGGCAAAAACATTCTAAGTATTGAAGGAGTCATGTTAACGTGATCCAACTTCTTAAAAAAATATTCAGCTCTAATAACGGCGATGGCCGTAAAGAAAAAGTGTTGTATATAACGGCTCATCCCAAAAATCAAGATACTTCATATAGCATGTCCGTCGGCGCTGCATTTATAGAGACTTACCGAAAAGCAAATCCGAACGATGAAGTGATACACCTGGATCTTTATAAATCCAACATTCCGGAAATCGATGCCGATGTCATGAACGGTTGGAAGAAAGCGGGGGAAGGCAAGCCATTATCCTCTGCGGAACAAACCAAAATCGATCGTCTGAACGAGCTCGTTGATCAATTTGTGGATGTAGATAAATATGTTTTCGTGAATCCGATATGGAACTTTTCGTTTCCGCCCGTGTTGAAGGCTTATATCGATTCCATCTGCGTAGCTGGGAAAACGTTTCAGTATGTGGCAGGCAAAGGTCCGGTTGGATTAATGAATGGTAAAAAAGCGGTTCATATCCAAGCCAGCGGAAGCGTATTGTCGCCTGGATCGGACTTTGCCGCATTCGAAATGGGGCATCGCCACCTGAATGTGATCATGAAATTTCTTGGCGTTCCGACCTTGGAAGGAATCTTCGTGGAGGGCACGGCTTCAGCCTCCGACCAAGCGAAGATGATAATAGATAAGACGATTCGAAAAGCGCGTGAAGTAGCAAAGACTTTCTAAATGGAATCGAATATAGCATCCGGTGATTTGCCAGTCATAAATTGTGCGATAAGTCTTTTAGTTGCAGCTGCTTCCGTCCACTGGTTCGATTCCATCAGAACCTGGATGGCTTGCTCTAGGGTCGCAAAAAACGCGATTTGCATCTCCTGCAAATGGATCGAAGCTTGAGAGAAGAGCCGATGCCGAGCCCAAAGTGATGGGGGAGGCATCGGCTCTTCCTCGTCTAATACATTTTGTTATGATCCATAATCCATACGGAACCGTAGATGACGACCACGACGATGATCAAGCCGAGAATAAGCGTTATGAGGTTATAACGCGGTCCATTTTCTTCGCGCAAGTGCATGAAGAATAGCAACTGCACCGCGAATTGCAATACCGCCGTGACCAGCAGGACAACGATCGTTGAGGTTTTCCCGAACCAGCCGTTCATGACGGCCAGAATCGGGATGATGGTCAGGATGATCGAGAGCGCGAAACCGATCACATACTCCTTGAGCGAGCCATGGTGACCGTGATCTCCATGTCCGATAGCATTGTTATGCGCCAATCTACATCACTCCCATCAAGTAAACGAACGTAAATACAAAAATCCAGACGGCATCTAGAAAGTGCCAATACAGGCTTGTGATATGTACTTTGCGCTGCGTCACCGGTGTAATGCCATGCTGGGTTAACTGGATGATCAACGAAGTGATCCAGCAGACGCCCAGCGAGACGTGCAGCCCGTGTGTACCAACAAGCGTGAAGAAGCCTGACAGAAACGCGCTGGAATGAATTGTATGGCCCTCGTGGATGAGCTTCAGAAATTCAGTCACTTCCATGCCAATAAAGCAGGCACCGAGCAAGATGGTCACAACAAGCCAGCCTATCAGTCCTTTTTTGCTGCCCGCATTCATTGCCAGCACAGCCAGACCGCTTGTGAAGCTGCTTGTCAGAAGGATGAATGTTTCGGCGATGACGCCGGGCATCTCGAAGATTTCTTTGGCCCCCGGACCGCCTGCCGTATTCTCATGAAGGACGAGAAAGGTGGCAAACAGCGTCGCGAACAAGATACAGTCGGTGATCAAGAAGATCCAGAAGCCGAATTTACGGAGCTCTTCCAGATCGTGATGGCCTTCATGCGCATGAGCGTGCGCCATTAGATACTCCCCCTTGCATTGGCTTCGGTGCGCTTGATTTCATCGACAGGGATATAGTAATCGGTATCGTAGTTGAACGAATGCGCCAGCATTGTCAGCGCAATCCCGATGAAACCGGGAATCGCGATCCAGAGCCAGTGAAAAACAAGGCCAAAGCCGACTGTAAACCAGCAGATGGATTGAATGAAAGGGATCGGCGAGTTTTTCGGCATATGAATGGGCTCAAGCGCCGGCTTCTTCTTAGGCGCTTTCCCTGCGGCGATGCGCTCTTTCTCCTCCCACCAATCATCTCTGTCCGTAACGAGAGGTGTCGTCGCGAAGTTATAGAGCGGTGCCGGCGATGGAATGGACCATTCCAGTGTACGGGCTCCCCACGGATCGCCGGTTGTGTCCTTCTCCATGAACTTGATGCTGTGCGCGATCTGCCATACCTGGAACAGGAAGCCAAGGCCCATCAGGAAACCGCCGATGGTCGATGTGAAATTGAGCGCCCACCAGCCGGTATCCCAGTCGTACGAATTGAGCCGGCGAGTCATGCCGTCTAGTCCGACCACGTACTGAGGCATAAAACATACATAGAAACCAATGTTCCATATCCAGAACGCCCACTTGCCGATGGTTTCATTCAGCTTGAAGCCGAACATCTTCGGCCACCAATAATACAAGCCCGCAAAGTAACCGAAAGCTACCCCGCCGATGAGCACTTGATGGAAGTGAGCAATGAGGAAATAGCTGTTATGAAACTGGAAATCCGCAGGTGCTACCGAGAGCATCACCCCGGTCATGCCGCCAACGACGAAGCATGGGATAAACGCGATTGTCCAAAGCATTGGAGTAGCAAACGAAATTCGCCCGCGGAACATGGTGAACAGCCAATTGAATATTTTCACGCCTGTGGGAATCGCGATGATCATCGTTGATATTGCAAAGAAGATGTTGACGTTTGCTCCCGAGCCCATCGTGAAGAAATGATGGAGCCATGTGAAATAGGCCATCAGACTTATGCTCATCATCGCAAACACCATGGATCCATAGCCAAACAGGCGTTTCCTGGAGAAGGTTGCCACCACTTCCGAGAAAATCCCGAAAGCAGGCAGAACGACAATGTATACCTCCGGATGGCCCCACATCCAGATCAGGTTGACGTACATCATGGCATTACCGCCGCCGTCCATTGTGAAGAAGTGCGCACCCAAGAAGCGGTCCAGGAACAGGAGCGCCAGCGTTACGGTCAGCACAGGGAACGCGACAATAATCGCAATGCAGCTTGAAAGGACCGACCATGTAAAGATCGGCACCCTCGACCAGGTCATGCCGGGAGCCCGCATTTTGACAATGGTAACAATGAAGTTAATGCCCGTCATCAGGGACCCGATCCCGGAAATTTGAATGCCCCAGATGTAGAAGTCTTCCCCTACTCCGGGACTGCCGGTCATCTCTGAGAGTGGCGGATACGACAGCCAGCCGGCATTCGGCGAGCCGCCGATCACGAATGACATATTAAACAGCATCGCGCCGAAGAAGAACAGCCAGAAACTTAGCGAGTTCAGGAACGGGAATGCGACGTCACGCGCACCGAGTTGCAGCGGCACTGCGATGTTGAATAAGCCGAACATGAGCGGCATCGCCATGAACAGAATCATAATGACGCCATGTGTGGTGAACACCTCGTTATAGTGTTCCGGCGATAAAAATTTCATCTCGGGAAAAGCGAGCTGCGTCCGCATCATCAGCGCGTCGACGCCGCCGCGGAACAACATAAGCAGCGAAGCGATGATGTACATAATCCCGACGCGCTTATGATCGACGGTCGTCAGCCATTCCCGCCACAGCCAGCCCCATTTGCCAAAATAGCTAAGCACGAAGATGATAGCCACCGTCGTCAGCGCGATCGCCACATCCGCCCCGTAAATCAACGGGTCGCCTGTGACAAAGAACCACGAGACGAAATCTTTAATTTGGTCCATCACGGAAGCCTCTCCCCTCATTTGCCATGATTCATGTGCATGTTATCCATTTTATGATAGGAATGCCCGGAGCCGAAGCTGCCTAAGTTCGGGTTATCCTTTTGCGCGTTATTTCCAGGCGGCAGCTGACCGCCTTCCGAATGCTCGGCTGCCTTTTCTCCGCTAAGCGTTTGTGCCTTCTGAGTATATCCCGGAGGTGCTCCGCGGCTCATGGAGTAGACATGGACGATTCGCTCGAACAAGCCGGACGGGATGGAAGCGAACGTCATCGGCCCTGAAGTGCCCGGCTTTGCAAGATTTTGATAGCCCTCTTCGGATAAAGCATTCCCGCTAGCTTTCGCTTCAGCCACCCATTGATCGAAATCCTTCTGCGGAATGGCTTTGGCAGTAAAGCCCATTCTCGCGAAATCGCGGCCTGTGAAATTTGCTCCGGTACCCATATAGTTACCGGGTTCATCGGCTTGAAGATATAACGTAGTTGCCATGCCGGACATCGTATAAATCATCCCGCCAAGCTGCGGCACCCAGAACGAATTCATCGGTCCGTCTGAGGTAAGCTCAAACTTAATCGGCGTCTGCTCGGGAATGACCAGATGGTTGACGGTTGCGATACCTTGATCCGGATACTGGAACAGCCATTTCCAGTCCAACGACGTTACTTGTATCGTGATAGCCTTCTTATCGGACGTGATCGGTTTAGCCGGATCTACCGCGTACGTGTAGTGCGCAGTCACAATAGCCAAGATCAGAATGACAAGAATGGGAATGCTCCACCAGATGATTTCCAGTTTGGTACTGTGAGACCATATAGGCTGGTATGGCGCATTGTTGCCCTTCTTGTCACGGTAGCGCCATACGATCCAGGCTGTAATGATGATCACCGGAACCAATATAATGAGGCAAAGGAGCACCGTGAAATAGATAAGGTCACGCTGTTGGTGACCGATCGGCCCTTTCGGATCGAAGACAATCATCGATTTGCAACCCGAAGTAAACAGGATGGTGCTTGCCAAGACGCCGCTTGTAGATAACAGCCGCATGAGCTTTGAAATATTCATTAGTTCCTCATCTCCTAAACATCACCTTGGATTAACTTAATTTTCCCCGGAATGCGGATCAATATTACAGCGGCTTCTGCTGTTAGTCTTATCCATACAAAAGGGGCTGCTCCCATGTGAAGGAAGCAGCCTTTAAATCGATCCATGTGAAGTTACTTATTCGGATTCAGCCTTGCGTTTTTGCACCAGGCTGATTGCCGTACCAATCGTATAGATGAACACACTGCCGACCAAGAAGCCGATGCCAGTCATTAATGACTTATTATTGTCGCTAAAATCTTCATAATTGATGAGACACAACACCACACCAATAATTAGCGCTAACCAAGCGGCAATTTTCATGGTTAGAAACAGCGCGTTACCTTCACGTTCCGTTTTTTCATTCGATACCGATTTCGTCGTCAATGGACGTTCACTTCCTCAAAAGGATCTATTTCATATTCTTCCTGTTAGTATGGACATCTATTTGTTTTTTAGTTCATCAAAGCAGGACTATATCGTCAGAGCATAACGCCGGAGTTCAATAAAGTGATCTTGATCTGTGGATGAATCGGAAGAAGCGGGTACTCTTTGCGCCAGTCCATTCGGCTCCATTGCTTATAGTGGTAAGCATGGAGTTCGCGAGCGATACCCAAGAAGTCGCAATTCGCCTTTTGCATTTTTAAAATCGTTTTAAGGGCTTGTTTATTGACTTCAGCTGTCAGTTCTTTTTCCATCTCTTTCAAATCCTTCTCCGTTAATGCCTTATCGGTTGTCTTCGTATCCAATAAGACCGCTCGAATCTCACTAGGAAGCGCTACTTCAGTCACTTTATCACCCTTAATACTGACGTGGATGTCTCGTTTGACATCCTTCACCCAGAATTGAATGGGAGATTTGTCGATATCGAATATGAGGTAAACGCCGGTTCGGTGTCCATTCCTCATAAATAAAGCCATTTTGGTTTGATCCATCGAAAGATCAACGCCGGAATATTTGCCCTCCCGAAATAAAGCCAAACCGTCTATGAAAATCTTGTCTTTCTCTGATCGAATTAAAGGTAAAGCGACATCAACGAATGGATCCGGTTTATCTAGAATGAAGCGAAGCAAGGTTTTTTTAGGTATGATATTGGATTCTTCCGCTTCTTTTAGCATGACGACCAAGTAATTCGCGACCGTCTTTCCTTGAATCCTGCCTTTTGTGAGGAGTTCGGATACGTTACCGTCATAGACGGCGACGCTTGAGGTAAGCGGAAATGTTGAGATTCGTCCAAGAACATTCATTTCATTCGCAGGATTAGTGGATGCATACGCTTTGCTCAGAATATATAATCGACTTTGATTAAAGGTCAATTCCCCGGCCGTAGAGAGGTCGGCGTGTTCTTTGGCATCGGACAAGTTTGCACCTTTTACGGAGATTATTTCTTTCTGTGGTTTTCCTCCGCCTTGATGAGCTTCGTTTAAAAACGAAATCGCAAGACTAATATTGGTTAATTTATTATTCTCCACCTTGTCTAAGCCTACAACATCGATCATTTGAAGGTTATTGATTGCAGTATTATCCCAACAACCACACAACGTAAGAAGCAGTACGATAACCCCGCAGATCTTTTTCATATTTTATCCCGCCTTGACGTTAATCTTTTTTGGAAATAGGAGCAGTAGGAGTGGGATGCCTGCGACGCAGACCAGGCTGTAGATATTGTAGGGAACGCCTGCCAGAGTAGAGATAACGCTTTGTTTAGACAACCAGCATCCGATTGCAAAACAGAATCCCGTGCATATCCATACCCAACGAATATGGCTGCTCCCGGCAGGTTTGCCGATATAGCTGAGGCCTTTGGCAGCCAAATACAAATAAACGTAGACAGTTGCGGAAATGATTGTCCACCACATTGTAATAAATACGATGTCCAAACTTTGCACGACATCCCATTCGATTTGTTTAATGATGAAGACGATTGGTTCCGGAATTAGGCTCATTTGTTCCGTAGTGAAATTTAAAGTGCAAGCGATGACGACTGTAAAATAAATCAGCGTCGTCATCCCGTTTGCCAAAGTCATGACGCCAAGAAGCTTCTTGGGACTGGTGCTCTTGACGAGTGGAAAAGCAAAGAGCAGCAGGTCGTAGCCCAGGCAAGCCGAAAACCCTTGAAACACTCCGTAGACGAATGAAGTTCCTCCGCCGTGATGGAGGGGCAAGAGATTGCGAAATTCGAGATTCGTAAAGCTGCTATATATGATTAATACATAACCCGCAACAAGAATGTAAACGAGCGAATAGCTGATAAATGTAAGCACACGCAAAGAAGAAGTGGCGGCATATCCGCAAAGAAGGAAAAACAAGAGCAGCAGCGTCCACCATGGAGTCTTTGGCAGCACCCATCGGTTTACGATCTCCACGTAAATAACGGTGACGATTAGAGCCGAGTAAATATAATAGACAGCGAATAGGAGGGATAATACGCCGCCTGTGAACTTCCCTGTCAGCATGTGAACGTATTGAAATAGATTTTGGGTAGCATGTTTTTTGGCGAGCAACCAGATCAATACGATACCCAATTGGGCCACGAGTCCTCCGAACAGAACAGCCGCCCACCCGAGTGTGCCTGCATATTTCGCTTCCGCGAAGGGCAAAGACAAGACGCGCGTGCCTACCTGCATGAACAGCACGAGGAATAGCAATTGCCTGTAGGAAATAGACTCTTCCTTCATCATCGTTACGTCCACCCTTTATCATTGCGATTTCGCTGTTTATCTAGAGGTGCGGCTTCTTGCGGACGTTTATTGATAAGCCAGAAAGGCGCTCTCAGCAGCGTGTCTTTAATGGCCCCATCGGTGAAGACGGGATAGAAATAAGGAAGACCCATGGTATTCATTCGGCAGAGATAAATAATCACGAATAAGAAAGAGGCGGTAAGCCCAATTAATCCAAATAGCTGGGATAGCAAGAGAACCGGGATGGAGACGATTCTGACGGAGTTGCTCATCTCGTAAGACGGCAAAATGTACGACGCCAAACCGGTGAAAGCAGCGACAATCACGGCAGTATTTGAAATCATATTGGATTGAACGACCGCGGTTCCGACGACGATACCTCCGACGACACCGATTGCTTGTCCGATCGGACTTGGAAGTCGTACCGTCGCTTCTCTTAATATTTCAAGTGCAATCATCATGAGAAACACCTCCGCTATCGGCTGAAAGGTGATATACTTTAGTGCTCCTTGCAGCGTTAATGCGAGATTGAGCGGAAGTACGTACGTTTGATTGGATGCAAGCGAAATATAGAGTCCAGGCAACCCAATTGCAATCAGAAAACAAATTGCGCGCAGCATTCGAAATGTACTGCCGATTAACCAATTGATTTGATAATCGTCCGGCGATTGCAGAAAGGACCAGAAAGAAACCGGCAAAATGGACGCTTCCGGGGACCCGTCCGTTATGATGGCGACTTTACCTTCCAATAAGTAAGCTTTCGTCCGATCCGGGCGCTCCGTTGTCAGGATCTGCGGAAACAAACTGAATGGATGGTCCTGAATGTATTCCTGAATGAACCCGGGCGCATACACGTAATCGACATCGATTTGTTGAAGTCTTTGTTCGATGAGACGAATCACGTCGGGATTCGCGACTCCCTGCAAGTAGACGACAGAGATTTTCGTACGCGATAATTTGCCCAATGTGAAATTTTTAACGACGACATCGGAAGAGGCGGAACGTCTCCTTACTAAATTGATGTTCGTATCCAAGTCCTCGATGAACGCTTCTTTGGAGCCCCGCAATACCCGCTCAATTGTGGAAACGTTGATCGTGCGTTCTTTATGCAGCTCTGTGCTGAGCAGCCATAATTGAGGTTCCCCTTCTTTTTCCAGCACCGTTTTCCCTTGCACGATTTCTTGTACAGCTTCTTCGAAATCCTTCGCCGGGAGAATCTCTTGAACGGTGACGATTTCTTGGATGTTTCCGTCCGGATTTTGCGATAATGGCTTAATGATGTGATCTTGAAAGACGGATGAATCTACCATCGTATCCAAGTAGAATAGTCGATATTCAGCATCCGGAAAGCTCATCGTTTTCATGGTTAAATCCGAGCTGGACGATAACGCCTTCACGAACTTTTGATAGGTTTCTTGAGAGGGAGAACTGGTTTTCATAGCCGTTCCTTCCGTGAGCGTGCCGGTTTATTTATTGTTTAAATATTTCCAATACCTCAGCCCATTATGCAATCCTTGGAGCCGAGGTAAATATTCCGATCTCTCGGTGTCACATATGATCCTCGTCAATCGTTTAATTAATAAGCAACCGGAAACAAGTCATCATTGAGAGGTGGAGTAATATGAAAGGAAATGCCTATTACTGGCGTAAATTGCACTCGCTATTCGGGGTAATTCCTCTCGGAGGTTTTATTCTTGTGCATGTATCGATCAACTTTCAAGCGTTTGAACGCGGACCCGAGGGGTTCGCTACCTATGTGCATTTCATTAACAGTCTGCCGCTGAAGCCGCTGCTTGAGATCTTTGGAATCTACCTTCCGATTCTGTTTCACGGCGTTTATGGGCTGTACATGGCTTATCGGTCCAATATGAACGCGGGGCAATATTCCTATGGTCGTAACTGGGCATTCATTCTGCAGCGCATGACAGGCGTTCTTACGTTTATTTTCGTTTTCTGGCATTTCTATAATACGCGCCTGCAAATTTATTTGGGCAACATTACGCATGAAGAGCTTGGTTCGACAATGCATCAAATTGCCACGAATCCACTGTACTTTAGCCTTTATGTCATTGGTGTCTTGTCGGCCGTATTCCATTTCAGCAACGGACTCTGGGCATTCATGATCAGCTGGGGGATTACCATTTCGCCACGATCACAGAAACTTTCTTCTTATATCTGCATGGGCGTATTTGCACTGGTCTCCTTGCTGTTCATTCTTTCGCTCGTTGCTTTTACAGGCAATGAATTCCTATCATCTTAAGAATCATCGAATTGCGTTAACACATCTTAGGAGGCACTCCTATGAAAATCGTAGTTATTGGCGGCAGCGGACTTCTTTCTTTCGCATCCGCAGAGGTGAATGATCTATCTCTCGTTCCTAGTGCTGATAACGCACGCATTAGCTCGACACCCTATAAGGAATGGCTCAGCCGGTCCGTTTAACTTAAGTAAGAAAGGGATCGTTGCATCATGACAAAGGTAGCGCAGTACACTTCAATCGTTCTGGGCATTCTGTTGTTCGTACTTGTTTTTGCCATGGTTCCTGATGTTCTTATCCAAGGTCGTATGGACGGATCCGTCTATTTTCTTTGGTCCAGTGGGCTAACAAGCTTGAAAGCATATATAGAAGGATTGGCGAGCGGCAATGCCTTTCATTATTTGTCCGGCAAGACGGAACGATCGTTCTGGGAACAGATTGGAAGCTGCATCACGCTCTCTTTTGCCTATTTGGCGGTCGGTGCGGTAATCGGCATGACTGTAGGTATTTTGCTCGGCATCTACTTCTCGTTAACGCGTAAACAGTGGCTCAAAGGGCTGCTGGAACTGACGAGCGTGCTCCCGGACTTTGTTATCGTGCTGCTGCTGCAGTTTCTTATTGTCATAGTCGCGGATAATACGGGGCTTGTCATCTTTCAAGTGGCAAGCTTCTCTACCGATGAACCGGCGATTGCGCTTCCGTTAATTTCGACGATCATCATTCCTGCAACGTATATGATTCGAAATGTAGCCCTTCACATGAGTCATACGCTGACCGAGGATTATATCAGTTTTGCGAAAGCGCGGGGACTTGGTAAACGCTATATTATTTTCTTTCATGCACTGCCGAACGTACTGCCCTTCGTCAAAGCGGATTTGAATAAGTTCCTGGGGATATTGTTCGGAAACTTGTTTATATTCGAATATTTGTACAATCTGAACGGCGTGACGCTGTTAGTCTTCTCCAATGCTTATGCATTTGAAGGGTACCAGTACAATCTGGTCGTGAATGGCATCTTCACATTGCTGCTGCTATACGCCGTTATATATCTCCTTATGAGAGCTTTAATTTACGGCTGGGAGAAGGTGATCGTACGATGAATAAAACGCTGTTTGCCGGCCTAACGATTACCGTTCTAATCATCTTGGCTTCCTTCTTCGGCCACTATGTTGCACCCCATGAACTAAGTGACACGGCTAAAGTCGACTATGTGGTTGACGAGAATGGCAATAGCATCCTTCTGGCTCCGCCATTCTCGCCAAATGCAAACTATCCGTTCGGAACCGATAAATTCAGCGTCGATATGATGGCGAAGCTGCTGGACGGAGCGAAATTTACGATACTCGCATCGCTGTCGATTGCCGCATTTCGTATTTTCGTTGGCGGCGTGCTGGGAATGCTGCTTGGATTTCTCGGAAAAGGCAAGACCGAAAGCGATAAGCGTCCGACTATTTGGAGTGTATTAAACGGGATCCCGACCTTTATTCTGGTTTGGATGATCATGGTGGGCATTTCCATTGAACCCACGGCTTCACCTTTAAAGCTGACCATTATCATTTCCATCGTATTGGCGCTGATCGGGGTTCCGACAGTTGCATCTACGATGAAAGAGAAAACGATGGTGCTCCGCGAGCAGCAATTCGTACTCTCCGCCAAGTCAATCGGAGCAAGCCGCTTCACGATTATCCGGAAGCATCTGTTTCCTCACTTGAAGGAAAGCTTCCTGATCTTATTCGTCCAAGAGATCGTCATGATAATGGGGTTGTTCGGACAGCTGGCGATCTTCCATATCTTCGTAGGGGGCACGAAGGTGTACTACAATCCACCGGACCCGCCTGAGTTTGTGAGCCTCTCGAACGAATGGAGCGGATTGGTCGGACAAGCACGCAGTTATTTGTTTATTTATCAGTGGGTCCTGGTTATCCCGCTGCTTGCCTACATCATGTATATCCTCGGCTTTCATTTGATCTCGATTGGGCTCGAGAAGATGTACAAGAAGAGATTTTCCAAATTCTCGCACTTCTGACTCCAGACTTTCTATCGATTCATTTACCGTACTTTTACCTTTTGTATGGTATTCTAAACGAAATAGGCTATTGTCGGCGGTGAAACGAAATGAATATTCTGCTTGCGGAAGATGATAAGAAGCTGGGGAAATTGATGAAATATGTACTGGAGAAGAAAGGCGATTATCACGTCGATTGGGTAGATAACGGCGATGATGCGCTCCACTACGCAGGCGGATCGACTTATTGATGTGCTCGTTTTGGATTGGATGATGCCCCGTAAGGATGGGATTGACGTTTGTAAAAGCTTACGAGCGGCCAACTACGGTCAGGCCATCCTTTTACTTACCGCGAAGGATGCGCTGCAGGATAAAATCGTTGGCTTGGATGCCGGGGCGGATGACTATCTCACGAAACCCTTTGAGATGGACGAGCTCCTTGCTCGTCTGCGCTCACTGACACGGCGGAATTTTGCCCCTATTCAAGTGGAGGTGGTAACGTTCGGTCAGTTCATGCTGAAGCGGACGTCCCGTCAGCTGTTCAGAAGTGGGGAAGAGATTTTCCTCAGCCAGCGGGAGTATCAGCTGCTCGATTTATTTCTGCAGAATCCCGGCCGTGCGCTGACGAGGGACGTCATTTTGGATCGGGTATGGGGCGTTGGCAGCGAGGTATCCAATAAGAATGTGGATGTAACGGTCAAAATGCTTCGGGACAAGCTGGAGGCAGCACAAGGGGAAACGATGATCCAGAGTGTCAGAGGGGTAGGCTACCGATTTGAAGCATAAACGTCGAGGGCCAAAGACAGACCTGTTCGTTCAAACGCGAAGGAAGTTAACCTACACCTACACGTGGCTGATTATCCTCTTCTTGGTGGTGTTCTCGATCATCGTTTCCGCGTTATTTCTGGGGATGGCTTATCGGCAGCAGCATGAATCCCTCATGTCCACGTTGTTTGCGACAGAGAATGGAAACTTGGTGATTCCTGATTTGACGAACTCCCGCGGTGACGATTTGTACTTTTTCTATGTCGTGGATGAGCAGGGGAATGTGCTTGCAGGCAGCTCCGTTGTTCCTCAATTTAATAACATTAATTTGCAGAAATTGATGGGATGGCAGCCTCGAGAAGTTTCGTTTCAATTGGAATGGCAGCCGGAGACGCATGTGAAGATGCGCCAACGTGTTTTGAAAGAACCGAGATTACCGGAAGCAACAGGAGTTCCTGAAGTACCGAAAGCACCGGAATTGATGATGGCCGGGGAGCGGCTCCTCTTTGTCGGCGCGCGTCCGGTTATGCTCGATAATGGTTCGAGAGCCGTCATTTATGCAGCCAAAGATGTGACCTTCTATTATGAGGTGTTTCGAAACTTGCTTATCGTATTCCTTCTTATTCTCGTCCTCTTCATCATGGCTGCCGTATGGTTGAGTAATTCGATGTCCAAGAAAGCGATGATCCCGATCCAGCTAGCGTATCGGCAGCAGCAGCAGTTTCTGGCGGATGCGTCACATGAGCTTCGAACGCCGCTTAGTATTATGAATACCTCGCTGGATGTCATTGAGCTGGAGAACGGGCAAGACTTCACGGCCTACACGAAAGAAGTCGTCGTAGATATGAAAGAGGAAGTCGGGCGCATGAGCCGCATGGTTCAGCATTTGCTGCTGCTCGCTCGATCGGATGCCGGCTCAGTCGAATTTGAGAAGGTTTCGTTTGATTTGGTTCCGAAGGTCAGGCAGTGGGTGCAGGCGATCGATTCAGTTGCCCACAAGAAGCAGATTTCGTTAAAGGCTGAGCTGCCGGATAAAGTAGTGGTTACGGGAGATATCGAGCGTCTCAAGCAGCTGGTGTACATCCTCTTGGACAATGCGATCAAGTATACACCGGAGAGCGGGGCAGTTAGAGTAGCCTTGAGCAGCAACCCTAAACAATGGTCGCTTTCCATCAGCGATACGGGTATTGGTATCCCGGAGCACGCGACGCAGCGGATTTTCGACCGATTCTATCGGGTGGAGGAGCACCGTTCGCGGGAAGAAGGAAGTGCGGGACTAGGGTTATCGATTGCAAAATGGATTGTAGAATCCCATCAGGGTTCGATCGAGGTGAAGAGCTCGTTAGGCGAAGGAAGTACGTTTATGTTGAGGTTTCCCCACATCTAGAATCATGTGCCCTTTCTCAATGCATGTTGAGGAAGGGTGTTTTTTTGCCTATTTACCGTACTTTTACTTTTGGCGTCTATAGTGAGAGTTGTAAAGAAGATAAACGTCACGAGAGGATGGATGAGAGATGAGATCCGGTAGATCTTGGATCAAGAAAGTACTTCTCATAGCTGTAGTAATTGTCGTAGTTGGAGTTGGCGTGAAATTTGCATCAGGTGATGAAATGTCGGTTCATAAGCAGGCGTTCACGCAAGTGAAAGTAAACGCCGAACCCTTCATGGCCGGTGGCGAAGGGATTGGCGGCAGGAGCAAAGGTGAGGACAAAGGCATCACAATCATGTCCAGAGGCGATGACAGAGGTATAGCGGGTCCGGGTGCTCTTCATGTGAAAGACTTGCGTTTAGAGGGTCACCACCACGAAGATTGGGATGCCGGAATTGCTATAGTCGGTACGATTCTTATTGCCGGATTGCTCTTCCTGATCATTAAGAGAAGAAAGAGACCGCGTGACCGTTTTGCAGCAAGTGCAGCAGCTCCCGTGCTTCCTTCCACATCCGATTTCCTAGACCAATGGGAAAGAAATCATTCTGCTAATTCAAAGGAGTCGAATTAAATATGGGCATTTTCAAACGCGTGAAAGATTTGTTTCTGGCGGAAACGAATGGGCTTCTGGATAAGTGCGAACAACCCCTCAAGATGGTAGATCAATATATTCGCGAGTTTGAACAAGAGCTTGCGAAAGGGCAGCGGGCATTGGCGAATCAATTGTTTATTGAGAAAAGACAAGCTGCTCTTATTGCCGAGACCGAAGCGATCATTGAGAAGAGAGATCGCCAAGCGAAGCTAGCCGTGAAGCAAGATGAGGAGCACATTGCGAAGCTGGCGCTGCAAGAAAAGCTGATGCATGAGAAGAAACTAGCGGCTTACAGTGCCCAGTATTCGACGATTCAGGAGCAAACGAAGCTCTTGGAAGAGAGAATCGGCCAGCTGCTTGTGCAATCGGAGGAATACAATCATCGCCGCCTGCTGCTCGCATCTCGCGCCAACGTTGCCAGTTCGCTGAAGGAGTTGAATCAGAACGTCGTATCCTTTCAAACCGAGAATGTATCCAAAGGATTTGCTCGCGCGGAAGAGAGAATTCTGATGATCGAAGCAGAGATGGAAGCCATGGCTCATTTCTCCTCCCCGGTCAAACGTTCTGCTCCTCAATATTTGGATCCAAGTCTTACGGCTGACATCGACAAGGCGTTGGATGAGTTGAAACAGCAGCATACAGAGGAGTAGCTGGCAGCTTATCCGCAAAATACGTAATGAATCGAGGCGTCCCTTATGGGGCGCCTTTTACTACTCGATAAGGAGCTAATGTTTCATATCAATACAGAGAGGGTAAGTATTGGCTTGCCGAAAGAAGAGATGATTATGGCAAATTATTCTTCTCATTATTCTCACTTTTTTCTCATTATTAATTCCTTTTTGCACTTGTTCAGTGTGCAAAAGAACCATGTCCGGTACTACTATGGGGAGTGTTTAAGCTAAAATATGTAAATAATCCTTAAAATTTATCTAAAGATATGATTTTGATGATTGCTTATAGTCCCACTTCTAAGCGGTTCTCTCCACGCTCGATTTGGGTAATGAGGCCCAAGTGCCGAAAGG
The DNA here is from genome assembly GCF_059383835.1 of Paenibacillus sp. J22R98. Lineage (NCBI taxonomy): Bacteria > Bacillati > Bacillota > Bacilli > Caryophanales > Paenibacillaceae > Paenibacillus > Paenibacillus sp. J22R98. Next base: position 186,211 of record NZ_JBXENW010000007.1, on the reverse strand, counting down.
GCTAAGAATGGATCTATTTGAGGCTATTGAGAATCGTTCTCTTTCCAAGCGCAGTGCTCTTCTATCAAGATTTTACTCTTACAAAAAGATTACAAGACCTGACTTCGGTCGTTAGCTATGTCCTTCGTATTCGACAAATGGCGGGTATAGTCGATTGAGTCCAAGGTCACTGTTTACCTGTAAACGTACGGTTAACAAAATCAGTACTCCTGCAGTATGTCCATGTCAACCTTCTCAAGGTATGTTGAGATGAGGAGCCCATTGTCCGAATTTGGATATCTATGACGAAACCTTTAGACTCTCTCATTTTATTCATAGTATGAGCACTCCATAACCGGAAGTGGTTTTCAATGAATGGCAAGAAAGGTGATGATAACGATGGCAATTCAGATCGAGTCAGAACGATTCTTAATGGAGGAGCGTAACCGGATCGCTGAGGAACTGCATGATCGTGTTTCCCAGCATTTGTTCGGCATCATTTACGCCATTCAGTCAATGAAAGGTGACTGTAACGGCATGAATGACGACCGGACTCAAGAGCAGATGCAAGAAATTCAAGAGGCGGCAATGGCTGCTTCTCGTGAACTGCGTGCATCGATTTACAATCTGAGCTCTCGTGAGAGCAATGAGAACGACAATGCTTCCTGGATTAGTATCGTAAAATCACATCTGGCCAATCAGGCCAAGTTGAACGGTGTCCAAATCCGTATCAACGCACCTAATTCTGACAACCGCATTTCTATAACGCATCAAAAAGCGCTGTATCGGATGATCCTGGAAGGGGTAGGCAATGCAATCCGTCATGGAGCGAGCAGCAGTATTGCAATCCATTTGACTGTGGAGCAGCGTATCATAAGACTCACCATTGAAGATAACGGACGCGGCTTTAACCCTTGGCTGCTAAAGCCAAGCAAACCGGATTCCGGTTTCGGTTTATCCAATATGCGTACGCTTGCCGCATCTCTGGGCGGCCAGTATCAGATAAGCAGTAAACAAGGGAGCGGGACCATCATTCGGGTCTTGCTGCCGATAACCGGCGTTCATCAAGGAACTGGCCAAACTACGAAAAGCGGGTGATCGACTTGAAAATCGTGATTGTGGATGACCATCATGTGGTTCGCAAAGGCTTGATAGCCGTACTAACGCAGGAAGAGGGAATCGAAATTATGGGGGAAGCAGAGACGGTCGAGGAGGCTGTGCAGCTCATAGAGACGGTAGAGCCGGATCTGGCCATTGTCGATATTCGACTTGGCGATCAATGCGGCTTTGACGTGGTTGAACAGCTTCGTCAACATAGCTGCCGTTTCATGATGCTCACATCATCTGCGGCAGAAGCGGATATTCGCAGGGCAGAGGAGTGCGGCGCTGACGGATATGTACTTAAAGACTCGATGCCCGAGGAGCTGCTGCTCGCCATCAAGATGATTGATCGCGGAAGAAAGTACTTCGATCAAGGGCTCATGGAAGTTCTAATTCGCAAGGATCCGGATGATCCGCTCGAGAAGCTGACGCCGAAGGAACGTAACGTGCTGTCTTCACTGGGTGAAGGATTGTCCAACAGCGCTTTGGCGCAGAAGCTGATGATAAGCGAGTCTACGGTCAAGAAACATATCAGCAATATTTTTCAAAAATTAAATGTAAGTGACCGCACACAAGCTGCACTTTATGCGCAGTCGCGGGGAGTAGCTGCCTACGCATTGTCGGATGAGCTATCCGGAACTACTTAAGAGAGCGGCGATGGCCGCTCTTTTTGTTCGTCATAGGCTATCTATGGTACGAAAGTATAAGCCGGGTTTATCCAATGAGGCGGTTCGGAGTACAACTTGAGATGAAACAAAATCATCCTGCCGTTCAATAGTCTTGAAGCGTAATGTCGCTATACAATTAAGTTGCACAGGGAAATAGCCTAACCAAGCAGGGGAGGGCTGATCCCGGAAAGTCAGACAGCAATACTTAAATATTTCTGAATATTCAGACAAAAAATAGTGTTCAATCCCCACCTATGAACGCGGTATCGGAGGAACTAGCTTTGGAATTGCAACGATATTGGAGCATTGTCAGAAAGAAGCTGTGGTTGATTGCTTTGCTGGTCATTGTCAGCTGTACGCTTGTCGGCTACTACACGAGCCACTTCGTGAAACCGCAGTATGAAGCTTCGACGAAGCTGATCGTAGGTCAGACCAAGGACGCGGATCCGAACAAATCAAACATCGATGTCGGATCGATCAACTCCAATATTTTGCTGATCAAAACCTATAAAGAAATTATCAGGACGCCGCTTGTCATGGAGAAGGTTGTAAAGGAGCATCCGGAGCTTGGCGTAAGCGCAGGTGAGCTTGCTTCGAAGGTGACTGTCAGCTCCATCAATGATACACAGGTGATGACGATTACCGTCCGAGATCAATCTTCTGAGCGGGCAGCCAATATGGCCAATGCGATGTCGGAGGTCTTCCGCAAAGAAATTCGGACGCTCATGAAATTGGACAATATAGCGGTTCTGAATTTAGCTGATCCGGCGGAGCGCCGTGGTCAAGTATCGCCTAATCCGACGATGAACGTGATGGTCACCTTCGTACTGACATTGATGGCCGGCATCGTAGCTGCTTTCATTCTGGATCAGCTGGATAACACGGTTAAGACGGAGGAAGACGTTCAGGAACAGTTCGGAATTCCGGTGCTTGCGGATATCCCGAGAATAAAACGAGGCGATAAGGCCGCAAGCGGCCATAATGCTCAGATGAAGCCTCTGTCAGGGAGGAAGAACAATGTCTCGCTTGATGCATAGAAGTCGTAGTCTCGTTACCGAGAATAATCCGAAGTCGGCTGCCTCCGAGATCTATCGCAGCTTGAGGACCAAGATCACCTACTCGAATCGGGATGCGGCATTGAAAACGTTCATGATCACTTCAGCTCTTCCCGGTGAAGGTAAAAGCACAACAGCCGCCAATGTCGCGGTAGCCTACGCTCAAGCCAATAAGAAGGTGCTGCTCATTGACGCCGATCTGCGAACGCCGGTTCAGCATCAGATCTTTGAACTAAATAACGATCGCTATGGGCTCAGTACGGCGCTAGCGGATCGCAGCGAGCTAGAAGCGGTTATTCAACAGACAAGCATCGAGAACCTCTACGTGGTGAGTGCGGGGCCGGAACCGGATGGTCCGTCCGAGCTGCTTGATTCACCTAATATGACGGCTTTGCTTGAGAAGGCCAAGGAGCGGTTCGATATGGTCATCATCGATACGCCTCCGGTTATGACGGTTACGGATGCACTGGTAATAGCCAGCAAGAGCGACGGTGTCGTCCTAGTCGTCAAACCGGGCAAAGTGAAGAACGATATAGCGGCCAAAGCGATGGCAGCGCTGGAGTATGGTCATGCGACCGTTATCGGAGCTGTTCTCAACCGCGCAGGCCGCTAGCATACAACATCTCAGCCGATTTTAAGGAAATGTCTCCTGCTCCTCTATCACCGGAGGCACTCGGTTATGCTGTGGGTCAAGCGGCCTTAGACGTTAATCGTCAGGGGTATGACGTGAGGAAGGGTTCAATGCCCTACTCTATTTTTAGATCCGTTTCTTCTTATCTAGAAATACGAGCTATGTTTTCCTCCATGGCGAGAAAACATAGCTCGTGTTTTTAGAACACGACATAGATACAGAAATAAATTGGATAGGGTGAGATCAATGAAAAAAGTGAGAAAAGCAATTATCCCTGCGGCTGGACTCGGTACTAGGTTTCTACCCGCAACCAAAGCAATGCCCAAAGAAATGCTTCCGATTGTCGACAAACCGACAATCCAGTACATCGTGGAGGAAGCGATCGCATCCGGTATTGAAGACATCATCGTCGTCACGGGCAAAGGAAAACGTGCAATTGAGGATCACTTCGATATTGCCTTTGAGCTTGAGCATACGCTCGAGGAGAAAGGGAAACACGATATCCTCCGGAAGGTACAGCAGTCTTCAAACGTAGAGCTTCACTATATCCGGCAGAAAGAGGCAAAAGGCCTCGGGCATGCCGTATGGTGCGCGCGTAATTTTATCGGTGACGAGCCGTTCGCCGTTCTGCTTGGCGACGACATTGTCAAAGCGGATGTTCCGTGCACCAGGCAGCTCATCGAACAATATGAACGGACAGGGAAATCGGTTATTGGTGTTCAAGCCGTTGGCGCTCACCAAACGCATCGTTACGGGATCGTAGATCCAATGGAAAGTGTAGGACGGCTGTGCACGGTCAACCGTTTTGTGGAGAAGCCGCCATTTGGACAAGCACCGTCGAATCTGGCGATTATGGGACGCTATATTCTGACACCGGATATTTTCGAATATTTGGGCCGTCATGAGACGGGAGCGGGCGGGGAAATTCAGTTGACTGATGCGATTCAGAAGCTGAATGAGGACTCGGGCGTATACGCCTACGATTTCGAGGGGATTCGCTACGATGTTGGCGAGAAGCTCGGATTTATTATGACAACCATAGATTTCGCGCTCGGCAATCGCGAGCTGCGCTATCAACTAATAGAAGAGCTTGAGGAGATCCTCGAGCGGGAAAGAGCGAGTGTATCTCATGAATCGACAATTTGATCAGGAAGCTGTCGTGAAGGTGTCGGAACATCGGGCTCTGCAAACGTACAATAATTTGGTTTTCTATACGTTAGTAAAACGCATCATCGATATTACCTGCGCACTGCTCGGGTTAATTATTCTATTGCCGCTGTTCGTACTCATTGTGCTCCTGATTAAGCTGGAAGATCCAAAAGGTTCGGCGTTCTTCTACCAGACCAGGATTGGCAAAGACGAGAAACCGTTCAAGATGTACAAGTTCCGCTCCATGGTGTCAAACGCGGAGGAGAAACTGAAGGAACTGCTGGATAAGAATGAAATACAAGGTGCCATGTTCAAGATGAAGGATGATCCTCGCATTACGAGAGTCGGCAAATTCATTCGGAAAACAAGCATCGACGAGCTTCCGCAGCTGGTGAATGTACTGAAAGGCGACATGTCGCTGGTCGGCCCAAGACCGCCGCTGCCAAGGGAAGTAGCCGAGTATTCGGAGTACGACAAGCTGAGGCTGACGGTAACGTCGGGCTGTACGGGCTTATGGCAGGTCAGCGGACGCAATGAGCTGAGCTTCGAAGAAATGGTAGAGCTCGACCTCGAATATATCCAGAAAAGAAGCGTTACCGGCGATTTGAAAATCATCTTCAAAACCTTCAAGCTGCTGCTTGGTGCGAAGGATGCTTTCTGATAGGGGGTAGGGACTGCACATGAAAACCATCATGTTTATTACGAACCGGTTTCCCTTCCCGAATACGGATGGACGGAAAAACATGCTTCTGCAGTACATTCGGCAAATGAAAGAGATTTATCCGGGCAGTGAAATTGTTAATTTATCCTTCGTGGATGACGACCGGTACCTCAAACATCGGCCGGATGAAATTGACCGACTGGTATGTCTCGAACTGCCCGGTTTGGCCGAGAAGCTCTTCAATGTAGCGTTTTATTCCTTGCTGCTGCGAAGATGGCCGCTTCAGGTATCCGTCTATTACAGCCGGAAGACACACCGGAAAATCAAAGAAATTGTGCAATCGGAGAAACCGGAGCTAATCCTGTACGACATGGTAAGGGTGGCGGAATATGTATCCGGGGAACAAGGCACGCAGGTTCTGAGCTACGACGATCTGTTATCGCTGCGCTATCGGCGGCAGCTGGAATGGTTTCACTACATTCCCTCCGCACTTGGAGGGTTTGCGGACAAATTGCCGGGTAAGCTGAAGCGATTTGCGGATGTGAAGTTTATTCAGAAGTGGCTGATCGATCTGGAGAGCCGGCTGCTCGCCAAGTACGAGAAGCGGGTTGCGGCTCATTTTCACCATCTCATCTTCACTTCGCCGACCGAAGCGGAAAGCTTCCAGAAGGTTACTCGCCACGAGTCCTGCTACGGCATTCCGATGAAATTCGAAGCGGATGGGCAGCGGGGCAGCGGTCCCCGCAGATACGACCGGAACAAGCTGGTGTTCGTTGGGAAGATGGATATTCCGCATAACAGCTCAGCCGTTGTCTATTTCTGCGAGCGCATATGGCCCAAGATCAAGCGGCAGGCGCCGGAGGCTACCTTCTATATTGTCGGGAAGAGTCCAACTGCCGAGGTGCTGCAGCTGCAGGAAACCTATCCGGGCGTTGTTGTCACCGGAGAAGTAGACGATGTGAAAGAGATCGTCAGCGAATGCGCGCTCATGATCGCTCCGCTGCTGTTCGGGACGGGCATCAAAACGAAAATCGTCGAAGCCATGTCCTGGGGTGTCCCGGTCGTGACAAACCAGATCGGGGTTGAAGGCATCAGCGCGAATCACAGCGAGGATCTGTTCATCTGCGATTCGGACGACGAGATCGTTCAGAACGTATTGCTTCTACTCAGCAACCCAGAGATTAACGATAAAGTATCGCGCAATTCGGTTCGCTATGTCGCAGGTCATTTCAGCAGCTCCGTCACGCGCAAACATATGGAGCTGATCTTATCATAGCTCCGCTTGCGTCAAGAGCAGGTGCATACATGGTTCTTCGAAATCTTATTATTATGCTGTTTCTCTTCTCCTTGGCCGTTCTAACCTACGATAGCTTGCCGTATTTTCACTTCTCGGTCTATCGTCCGGTGGCCATGTTCCCGATGTTCGCAGCCTCGTTTCTGCTGTTGTTCTGCGATTTCCGGTTCAGGCCCGGCGACCTCTTCTTCCTTGCATTCGTCATCTACAGCATCTCGCATTCTTTAGTGGTGGCGATTGGCTATGAGGATGCAGGCAGCAGCTTTAAGCATGTGATTACGCTGCTGTTTGGCTTATCGATGTACCGGGTGTCCGTTTATATCGCCGAACAAACGAAAGCGGATCCTGCCCTGAAAGGGTGGATCGCGAAGAGTCTGCTAATCGGATTTATCCCGCCGCTCGCTTTCGGATTCATGCAGCTTGTGGATGCGCTTGTTATTCACAGCGGGTTCTCCTTATCTTTAACCGGGTTGTTCTCGGAGAAGGTATATCGCGGACGGATTCAAATGCTGTCCGGCGAGCCTTCGTGGGGAGCGATTCATATGCTGAGCGGCGGTATTCTCATGTTCTACTTCTTTAAACAAGGCTTCCGCAAGCATCTGGTGCTGCTGATCGGCACGGCGGTGCTGCTGGTGCTGTCCTTCTCGGCTTATGCATACAGCGTACTGCTGACCGCACTGCTCATCTATGTGCTGATCACGAGCAAGAACCGAGGGAAAATGCTGCTTGTGCTTGCGGCATGTGTGCTTGTCGTTGGGTTAGGGGTCCCATACTTATTGGAGGCTTTCCACGTCAGCGGATACTTTACGGATCGGTTCCAGTTTGATTTCCAATCCTTGATCAAGACCGATAATTCCTTCTTCATCCGGGTTGTTTTTCCGGCTATCGGATTCTTGGAGTTCGCCCACCACCCGCTCTTCGGCGTTGGGGGAGGGTTTTACTACAGGGATTTCGCGGAACTGCTGCTGAAGCATTTCAATGATGGATTGGTATTCGCCGAGGTTCATGATCTTGTCTTCGACACTCCTGAGATGGCAACGTCACGGAATCTGCTGTCCAAAGTGTTCGCAGAGGAAGGCCTGATCGGCGCCGCGCTGTTCTTCGGCTTTATGATCTCCGCCTTAAGGAGCGCGGGGGCGAATCCTTACGCTAAATTCGCTTTTGCGCTATGCGTTTCGCTCGTCATGAACTTCGATTCCTATTCCTTTGTGAACTTTTGGCTGTTAATCGGGTTCATCCGAGGCGGTTTTTTCAATGAACGGCCGGCTGCCGTGGCAGTAGGAAGCGTGATGCAGCGCATGAAGGGAATGAAACGAATTGCATGAGAATTTTAATTGTGAATAGCCTTTATACGCCGTACATCATTGGCGGCGCGGAAATATCGACTCAAATCTTGGCGGAATCGTTGGCTTCCGCAGCAGAGGTTCATGTCCTGACCGTTGGCGGGCAGAAACGAAGCGCCGGTATCCAGAGAGAGGTTATCAACGGAGTCACCGTGCATCGTCTGCCTTACAACAATCTGTACTGGATTGGCGAGCCTCAGGGCCGCGGAACACTGATGAAAGCAGCCCGCAGGATGATTGATCTCTACAATCCGGTGCAAATCAAGACGTTCCGGAGCCTATTGTCATCGATTAAACCGGATCTGGTGCACACGCAGAATTTATCCGGGTTTGGCTCGGCGGTCTGGTCGGCTTGTGCCGAGGAAGGGTTACCGGTGGCGCATACGCTCCGGGATTACTCGCTTCTCTCGCCGGTCAGCTCGCCGATCAAGAATCAGACATTAGCGCGTGTGTATCACTCGACTTCACTCGGCTACAGTAAACGGGTATCCGCGGTTGTCGGAATCTCATCGCATATTCTGAAGCGTCATACCGATGCCGGATTGTTTCCGAATGCAGCGAAGCTGGTCATTCCGAATGCCGTGGACGGCGCTATCGAAGGCGGAGCGAAAGACTTCAATCGGGAGCCGCTGCGTATCGGTTACTTCGGAAGAATCGAAACCGAGAAGGGCGTCCGCGAGCTTGTTGACGCCGTCCGTTTCCTGCCGCGCAAGATGGTCGAGCAAGTGATGATCTGCGGCGATGGAGGCCTAAAGAAACAGCTTGAGGAGTTATGCGCTTCTGATGACCGCTTCGTGTTTACCGGCAAAGTTACACCGGAAGAAGCTCGTCGTAATATGGCAAGCGTGGATGTTACATTCGTGCCTTCCATCTGGGAGGAGCCATTCGGACGGGTAATCATCGAGTCCTATCAGGTTGGGACGCCGGTCTATGCTTCAGCTGTCGGCGGCATTCCGGATGCGGTCTGGAATCCGGAAGATTATCTCTTCGCTCCGGGGAGTTCGGACGCCATCCAAGCCAAAATTATCGCGTTCCATTCCTTAGGGGGCGTCGAGAGAAGACGGGTCGGGGAGCAATGCCTGAAGCATTGCCGTAACTTTACGACGCAATCGCTGCTCGACAAGCACCTCTACCTCTATGAACAAATTCAATATGGCCGGCATGAATATGCGCTGGCAGGGGTGAACGGGAGATGAAAGCCATGAGCAAGTCGACCGTTTACATGTGGCCGAAAGCGAGTCCGGATAACAAATACAGTGAGCTGCTGACTCAATCGATTGAACAGGCAGGGCTGCATGTGGAGCATTACGACAAAGAAACGGTTCTGCGGCCGGGCAGAGGGGATATCGTCCATATGCATTGGCCGAGTAACTCCTACCACCATGCATCCGGAATTGCTTTGACAGTCGTAAAGTCGCTGTTCTTCGCTCTCCTGCTGCTCTATTACAGAGTCAGAGGCGTTCGCTTGTTCTGGACCGTCCACAACATTTGGCCGCATACAGGCAGAACACGCTGGGACTATATCATGCGCAAGTATATTTTGACCGTGTGCCATCGGGGATTTGTTCTGAGCGAATCGGTTAAGCAGGAAGTTGCCGGCGTGTTCGGTATATCGCCAGGGAAGTTAGTGGTTACGCCGCATGGCCATTATGTCGGTGCCTATCCGGGAACAGGAACAGATATCCGGCAGAAATTCGGCATCGCGCCGGATCGGTTTCTATTCTTGTTTGTCGGCCGGATCAATCCGTACAAAGGGGTTGATCGGCTCGTCGAGGCGTTCTCGTCGCTCAAGCTTGCGAACTGCAGTTTACTGATCGCCGGCCGGGTCGATTCGGGCTACAGCCTGGACTTTATCGACCGCTTTAACGGCGATGGAGCAATCAGCGTCTATCCGCATTTTGTGGGTGATGATGAACTTGCTGACTACCTGCAGGCGGCCGATCGGGTCGTGCTGCCGTACAGCCAAATCACGACATCCGGGAGCGCGATTCTTGCATTATCCCATCATAAGCCGGTGATTGCGCCAAACTTAGGCGCGCTCGGTGAGTATATATCCGGCGATTGCGGCATTTTGTACAATCCGGATGATCCGGACGGCTTACGCAATGCGCTTCGAAAGTCCATGGACATGGATATGAAGCAAACGGAGAAGCAGATTGAGGCCAAGCTGCGAGAACTGGATTGGAGCCGGATCGCCGGTAAAATGATCCCTATTTATAGCGGTACAAAGCTGCACGAGGTGAAAGCATGAAAGCAACGATAGCGATTTGTACACATAATCGGGCAGCGGATGTGAAGGATGCACTGCTTAGCCTGCTGCAGCAAAGCTACAAACAACCTTTCGAGGTCATTGTGATCGACAATCGCTCCACGGATCACACCAAACAAACCGTACTGGACTTCCGGAATATGGTCGACATCCAGGTTCGCTACGTGTATGAGGAACGACTTGGTTTATCGGTCGCCCGGAATCGTGCGATTCGCGAAGCAAGAGGCGAGTTCATCCTATTCCTGGATGACGATGCCAAGGCGTCGAAGGATTGGATCTCCGGCATTGTTGACTTGTTCGAGGGGAATCCGCGAATCGGCTGCGTCGGCGGCAAAATCGAGCCCGCATGGGAAGGCAGCCCGCCAAGGTGGCTCTCCCGGGACAACCACTCCCTCTACAGCATCTTGGATTATTCGGATGACATTGTGGAGATGCAGGAGCCGGCGATCCCGTTTGGTGCCAACGTGGCTTTCCGCATGTCGGTGTTCGATCGCATGGATGCCTTCCGCGAGGATCTTGGCAGAGTGGGAAGCAATTTGCTTTCCAGTGAGGAGGCTGAACTGATTGCGCGTATCCGTACTCGTTATGCGGTCTACTACACGCCTCATGCCTCCGTGCTGCACAAGATTCCGCGAAGCCGGATCAGCCGGAAATGGCTGCTAAGACGCATTTATTGGCAAGGCGTCAGCAGTGCGGTGTCCTCGAAGCAAAAAACGGGGATTATCATGAAATCGCTCGTTAAGCTGCCGATTTTTACCGTGCTGACGATCTTGTTCTTCTTCGATAAACGGCGAATATTTCGCAATATCAGCAAAATTATTTATAACAACGGGTTGATCAGCGGCGTGCTGCGAAGCTACCAACCGAAGCGAATCTAACCTTTGAGGATGTTTTGAATCATGAATCAAATGGCTGTCAAAAGAGTCGGAGCAGGTCGGAGCGTATTCCAAACCATCCTGCATACCAGCGCCGCCAATCTGCTCATTATGGTGTTAAGCACCGTAACCTCTATCGTGACCGCACGATTGTTCGGCGTCGAAGGGAAGGGGATGTTCTCGGCCATTCTGTTCTGGCCGACCCTGCTGGCAGGGCTTGTCTCGTTCGGGCTGCCGACCTCCCTGATCTACAACATGAAGATCAATGCGGGTAAAGCGGCGGAGTACATCCGGGCAGGATTCATGTTTCAGCTGCCTGTCAGTTTGCTTGTCGGTACAGTTGCCTGGATCTATTTGCCCGTTTGGCTGGGGAACTATCCGGATGATGTGATCCGGACAGCCCAGTGGTACACAGTCTTGACGCTGCCGATTCTGTTAGCGGTAAATCTGCTTACGGCGCTTACGCAAAGCATGGATAAATTCGTGCTGTATAACGGACTGCGACTATACGTTCCGCTCAGTAATCTGCTCGGTCTGCTGGTTCTGTGGGCGATCGGCAAATTATCGCTGAATGGCGCGGCATTCGTTTTCTTCGGGACCAGTCTAATGGTTATCTTCTGGGCGCTGCACCGGCTGCGGCATGAATTGTCGTTCAACTGGCTGCGCAGATTCTCGGATCGGCTCGTGCTGGGGACGCTGTTTGGCTACGGTGGAAGGGTGTTCGGAGTAGAGCTGCTCGGTACGCTGTACTCGCAATGCGACAAGCTGATTATTTTGTCTTTATTAACGCCGAGGGATTTCGGACTTTATACGGTTGTCTATACGTTATCCCGCGTGTTTAATGTCGTGCAGACGGCCATATCGAACGTCATTTTTCCGAAGGTGACAGGGCTTAGCCAAGACCGAATCATAACAGCCGTCAGCAGGGCCTTCCGGCTGTCCTTCCTGCTCATGACCATCGCGGTTATTCCGGGGATGCTCATCGGTCATTATTTGCTGGGCCTTCTGTATGGGGAGCAATTTCTGGAAGCCGGCACCGCTTTCTATCTGCTGTCGCTCGAATGCATCATCGGTGGCGGTTCATGGATTCTCGCCTCTTCCTTCAATGCGATGGGGCGTCCCGGATTGGTCGCAATGCGGCAAGCGATCGCGCTGGCCATCACGATTGGGCTGTTTTTCATCCTTACACCGCTGTATGGCTTGAACGGGATCGCGATTGCTTTGCTGCTCGGCGCGGTCATCCGCATTCTGATTACGATTGCTGCCATGAGAATCGTATTCAAGGTGCGCATTCTCGACATTCTGTATGACAAAAACGATATACGCTTTCTATTCGAGCACCTCTCGCGAAGAATGCATACCTAGGAAGGCGGCAACACCGCAATGAACAAAAGCAAGAGAAGCATCAAGGATTACTTTAAATTCGGTTATCGCGTAGTGCTCGGCGCGCTGTTTCGGAGGCATGTCGATCAATGCGGGAAGCTGCTGCGGGTAGGCGGAAGCATGACGGTGTCGAAGGCCAAACGAGCCAAACTCTTCATCGGCGATTACGTCATCCTGCACAAACATGCCGGTTTTTACTTGGATTCCAACGAGGCTGTCATCGAGATCGGCGACCATACCTTCATTAATCGAAGATCTGAAATCAGATGCAAGAAGCAGGTGAAAATCGGCAGTCACTGCGCCATCTCGTGGGATGTCACCATTATGGATACGGATTACCACTGTATCGAGGGAAGTGTGGCGACCAAGCCGACGATCATCGGCAATCATGTCTGGATCGGCAATAAGGCGGTTATTTTGAAAGGCGTAACGATCGGGGAAGGCGCCGTTGTCGCTGCAGGGGCAGTCGTGTCGAGAGACGTGCCAGCCCACACGCTTGTCGCAGGCGTCCCCGCGAAGCCCATCAAGAAGAATATCAAGTGGAACAAGTGACGGAACAAGCTCGAGAGAGAGAGAAGATACACGGAGGAGACGGATGAATGGAAAGCGTACAGTTTGCTCATCCGATGGATGAGCTCAAGGACAAGCTTCGGCAAATTTTGCAGGTGATTCCGCCGCATTCCAAGATTTACTACATCGATTATCCGGTTCATGGCAATGGCGGAGATCTGTTGATTATGAAAGGAACCGAAGCTTTCTTCAAAGATAACCATATTCGCGTTGCGGCGCGTTATAGCGTGCTAGATTTTCCGAGCGGCGTGAAGATCCCGAAGGATCATATTATCGTGCTGCACGGCGGCGGGAACTTCGGTGACTTGTATCCCGCTCACCAGAAGCTGCGCGAGAAAATCGTGTCCGACTATCCCGGTCACCGGGTGGTCATGCTGCCGCAGACGATTTTCTACAAGAATGAGGCTGAATTTGATAAGACGGCAAGGATCTTTAACACACATAAGGATTTGCATCTCTACGTTCGCGACATCTACTCGCAAGAGATGGCTACCGTGAAATTCACGACCTGTCATGTCTATCTATCTCCGGATATGGCGCACCAACTATGGCCGATTCGGAGCCATACGAGCCCGGACAAGGAACTGCTTTGTTTCCTCCGGACTGACATCGAGAAGACGGCAGAGCAAGAGCGGCTTGAAGCTTCCGGTCAGGGGGACTACCTGGACTGGGCTACGCTGTTCAGCGGATTTGAGCATAAATCGATTCGCGCCATTTTCAAAATGTCGGCAGTAAGCAGCGGCAAGCTTCCCGTGAGCATGATCTGGGGCAAATACACCGACTATCTGGTAAACAAAGCCGTCAACCGGTTTAGCAAATACAAGAATGTACAGACCTCAAGGCTTCATGGACATATTCTGTCTTGTCTCATGGATAAGCCGAATATTCTGCTGGACAACTCTTACGGAAAAAATGCCAGCTATTATCGCACGTGGACGAATGGTATAACGTCAGCGAAACTATTGTCGCAGCAGACTTCAGCAGAGAGAGTTTGATTCAATTAAACTCCCTATTATAGGAGGGATATCATGAAAGTCGTATTGCTTTCGGGAGGATCGGGGAAACGGCTGTGGCCGCTGTCAAATGACGCCCGGTCGAAACAGTTTTTGAAAATCTTGAAAAAAGACGATGACCACCTGGAGTCCATGATACAACGAGTCTGGGGGCAAATCGGTGAAGCCGATTTGAGGAATCACGCCTACGTCACGACGAGCAAACCTCAAGTTGAAATGATTCAAAGTCAGCTTGGGAGTGAAATCAACCTGATCGTCGAGCCGGAGCGCAGAGATACATTCCCAGCCATCGCGCTTGCAGCCACTTATCTATACTCTGTCGAAGGCGTGAGTTTGGACGAAGCCATTGTCGTCATGCCCGTCGACCCTTTCGTGGAAATCGGCTTCTTCCAGAAGCTGAAAGAGCTGGAGCATGTGCTTGCCAGCTCCGATGCCGACTTAGCGCTGATGGGGGTTAAGCCGACGTACCCTTCCGAGAAATACGGGTATATCATTCCGAAGCAGGATGGCGATCCTAACCGCTCGTTCATGGATGTTCAGAGCTTCCGCGAGAAACCTCGCGAAGAAGAAGCCGTCGAGATGATCAGTCAGGATGCTCTGTGGAATTGCGGTGTGTTCGCATTCAAGCTGGATCTGATCATCAACATCCTGATCGTGAACGGGCTGCCGATCCAGTACGATGAAATGTTGAAACAGTACAGCAAGCTGCCGAAAATCAGCTTCGACTATAAAGTAGTGGAGAAAGCGAACCGGATTGCAGCGATTCAATATGACGGGTCCTGGAAGGATCTTGGCACATGGAACACGCTGACGGAGGAAATTGAAACCTCCCTGATCGGAAAAGGCATTATAACGGCAGATTCGATGAATACCCATGTCATTAATGAGTTGGAAGTTCCGATTACGCTGCTTGGTTTGTCCGATGTCATTGTTGCGGCAAGCCCGGACGGCATCCTTGTTGCAGACAAAGCTTCAAGTCCGCGGATTAAGGATGTCATGAAGCATTCGGAGCAGCGCCCGATGTACGAAGAGCGACGCTGGGGCCGGTACCGCGTGCTGGATTACGCGACCTATCCGGATGGCCGGGAAGTGCTGACCAAGCGGATCTTTATTAATGAAGGCAGCAATCTGAGCTACCAGTACCACAGTCTTCGGGACGAGGTATGGACGGTGGTTGCCGGACATGGAGAGATGGTGCTTAACGGAAAGCGGTTTTCCATTACTACGGGCGACGTTCTCATGATACCGAAGGAAAACCGACATAGCCTGCGTGCGCAAGCGGATATCGAAATCATCGAAATCCAAACCGGTACGCAGCTCATTGAAGAAGATATCGTAAGGCTTGAACATGATTGGAACGAAATTATGCAGCTCTGTATGAAGTAACGAAGCGTGTGCTGCTGCGTTTTCTCCGAAAATTCTAAGGAGTTGTTGAATATGAACATCACGGTTATCGGTGCTGGTTATGTCGGGCTTGTGTCAGGCGTTTGTTATGCGGAGCTTGGGAATCAAGTGATCTGCGTCGACAAGGATCAAACCAAGCTGGATATTTTGCGAAACGGAGCCATTCCTATTTACGAACCGGATCTGCAGGAGCTCTCACTTAAGAATATGGCTGCCGGAAAGCTGAGCTACACGTCCGATCTTCATCGTGCGGTTCAACTGTCGGATATCGTGATCATCGCGGTCGGGACACCTTCCTTGCCTAACGGCGAGGCGGATTTATCTTATATTGATCAAGCGGCTGATGAAATTGCGGAAGCTATGAACGGGTATAAGATCATCGCCGTGAAGAGCACGGTTCCCGTCGGAACGAACGAACGCGTACGTGATCGAATCCGCAAGCTGACCCATGAACAGTTCGACAGCATCTCGCTGCCGGAGTTTCTGAGAGAAGGCTCGGCCGTGCAGGATACGCTTCATCCGGACCGGATCGTCATTGGGGCCGATTGTCAGCATGCCGCAGACACGATGACGAAGCTGCATGCTTCATTGACGGATCAAATCGTGGTAACGGACATTCGCAGCAGCGAGATGCTGAAGTATGCGTCCAATGCCTTTCTGGCTACGAAAATATCGTTTATCAATGAAATTGCGAATATCTGCGAGAAGGTAGGCGCCGACGTCACCCAGGTGGCCAAAGGAATGGGGTATGACAACCGGATCGGCCATTCGTTTCTGAAAGCAGGGATTGGCTACGGGGGCTCCTGTTTCCCGAAGGATACGCGGGCTCTCATCCAAATTGCCGGCCATGTCGACTACGAGTTCAAATTGCTTCGTGCGGTAGTTGAGGTGAATCAGGACCAGCGGTTCAAAATGATCAAGAAGCTGGAAACGATATTTGACGGCAACCTGCAGGGCAAGACGATTGCCATCTGGGGACTTTCCTTTAAACCGAATACGGACGATGTGAGGGAATCACCCGCGCTCGAAATCGTTCACCATTTGGTGAATAGCGGGGCTGTGGTGAAGGTGTACGACCCGATTGCGATTCCGAACTTCCGCCGGATGTACGGCGAGAACGGCGTGGTCTGGTGCGAAGGGGCACTAGAGGCGGCAGCGGATGCAGACGCGCTCTGTCTCCTGACGGAATGGGATGAATTCATCCATGTGGATCTGAATCAGCTGCAAACAGTACTGCGGAAGCCTATTCTGATTGACGGCCGCAATGTTTTCAAAGAAGAGGATTTGGCAGGTACAGCATTTATTTACTATTCCATCGGCCGTCCCAGCTTGAATCAAGGCGTCAAGGAGGAAGTGTTGGCTTTACATTACTAAAGGATGATGAGGGCCTTTATTGTGAGAAAAAATGCTTCAATGCTGTTATTGTACGGACTGATCGCTTGCTTGTATCCGTTATCCGCTACCGGGGACGCCGCTCCACTATCATTCTATGAGATCGAAGTCGATCATCTACGAGATTGGGAGCAGGTGTACAAGCATACGGATACGCTCTTTCTGACGAAGGTTCCGGGTGATGCCGCGGATCCGACCCGTGTGAAACGCAGCGGCGTTTCAGGCGAGAACATGGTGTACAAAGCGGAAGGTTATCTGCGTTCCTTCGCGGTTTACGCCTATTATCAGCCGAACGCCGGCAAGACCTATGACCATCCGGCATTCTACATTTCGAAGGATGGCGTGACTTATAGCCAGGTCATACCGGACATCCATGAAGAAGACAGCACAGCGGTTAACATGGTGTATGAATCGAGGAAGTTCCCGGCAGGCACAAAGTTTCTGAAAATCGTCTATCAAGGCAGCAGCGTCGGCAGATCGCCTTCCATCGGGAAGGTCGTATTGAACGGACCTTCCAGCGCAGACACCAGCGTGCCTTCGGGGACGGTACCTTACGGCCGCATGGTCATGCTGAATCAAGGCGAGAAGGGTGAAACCATCTATTACACAACGGATGGCAGCGATCCCAGAACCTCGGTTACTCGCTTGCATTACAGCTCGCCGATTGCCGTCGTAAACAACTTGCTGCTTCAAATCACGGCTGTGAGCCATTCGAGTACAGGCCATTCGGCAGCGACCGGCGTATCGACTTATCGGTACGTACCGGCTCCTAAGACGGCGCCGCCAGTCGGATTGATCGATCCGCTTGATAATTTCAAGCTGCTTGCCAATCGTACCAATCTGTATGTGGCTACGAACCAGCCCGGCTATTTCGATAACGACAAGGGCCGGCTCGTGCGAACGACAAGTGCGCCGGGCAGCATGGTGTACCATACCGATTACGACATGAATTCGTTTACGGTGTACAGCAGCTTTTTTAGCGGGATTCCGATAGAGGAGCATCAGTTGTTGGTTTCATCGGACGGCAAACAATACAAGCAAATTCCCGCGACGGTAAACCTTGTCGGTTATCCGACCGGAAATTGGCAGCAATACGCGTATGAAGCGTCGGCATTGCCGGAACATACGAGGTATTTGAAAATCGTATTGCTCGGCACGAAAGCCTGGTCGCCTCAAGTTTCGAAGGTTGTCCTTAATCAAAACACGGCTTCCGTGAAGCTGGCCACGTCCCGAAGCGGTACTTCGGTCAAGACTGAATTGACCTCGACTACGAAAGGGTCGCGCATTTATTACCGGTTGAACAAAGG
Source organism: Paenibacillus sp. J22R98 (assembly GCF_059383835.1). NCBI lineage: Bacteria > Bacillati > Bacillota > Bacilli > Caryophanales > Paenibacillaceae > Paenibacillus > Paenibacillus sp. J22R98. The sequence continues at coordinate 168,117 of NZ_JBXENW010000007.1, read as the reverse complement.
GCCGGATTTCGTACCTTATTCGAAGCCGCTCCAGCTTCAAGGATATAACGTGCTGGAAACGTATGCGGTGAAAGATGGCTGGGTACCAAGTCCAATCCGCAAATTTACGGTCAATGCGAGCAATGAAATCCTTGTCGATCGATTCGGTCAAATGAATGCTGCGAATTTCACTGGGAAGGTGACCAGTGAGCAGGATTTGGTGGCAGATGCGGCGGCAGATGCAGCCTATTACGGCAGCCTGAAGCCGCCGGGAGGACGCGACCCTTACGGCGGGCTGGCCGGCAGCGGGAAGAAATACAATTTGGCTGCCAAAGGTTACTTCGCGATCCAGCGGATGGGTGAACGCAAAGTGATGACGACGCCTGACGGCAATCTCTATTTCAGCTTAGCCGTGAATGGCGTGACGTCACATGAAACCTACACGAGCATTGCGGGTAGGGAGCAGAAATTCGAATCGCTATTTCCGAATCAAGGGATCTACAAGAACGCGTACATCGGCAAGGACAATTATTCGTTCTTTATGGCGAATGTGTTCCGGAAGAAAGGCGTTTTCCCGACGGAGCATGCGATCTATTCGGAAGCGATATCCCGGCTGCCTAAATGGGGTTTTAACGGCGTAGGCAACTATTCGACCGAGAAGTACGGCGAGGAGGGCAAGCTTCCTTACGTAAGGATGCTGCCGCTGAGCGGAATGGCATGGGCCAAAATAAACGGATTATCGCTATTTGACATCTTTGCCCCGAACGCCGCAGAGCAGATCGATAAGGCATTCAAGAACGCGCTCTCGCCAAACAAAAATGACAAGAATCTGATCGGTTATTTCATCGACAACGAATACGATTTTCACAAATTTTATACGAATGTACCGAAGCTCAAAGCGAGCTCTGCCGCGATGAAAGGGAAGCTGGTTCAGAGGCTGAAGGACAAGTATCAAACCATCAGCTCATTCAACGCCAATTGGAAGACGACATTCAAATCGTTCGACGACATGAAGGAAGCGGAGCTGCCTGTTTCAACCTCTCAATCCTGGCGCGATATGGAAGCTTTCTTTGACTACTATCTGGATACGTTCTTCGGAACGGTCTCCCGTGCGTACCACAAATACGATCCGAACCATCTCCTCCTTGGAGATCGATGGATTACGACAACGTTCCATAATGAGAAAATCAGCAGCGCGCTCGCTAAAGCGGAAGGCAAATACGTGGATGTCATCAGCATCAACTATTACACCTACAAGCTCGAGCCTGATCTTCTGAAAAAGGTCTACGACCTCTCAGGCGGAAAACCGATTCTGTTCAGTGAATTCGGTTATGGGACGAGTGAGCAGGGGCTTGCGCCGCTTCTTCCAAATTCGGCAGTGAATCAATTCCAGCGGGGCATGCGCTATCGCAATTATGTGGAAGGTGCGGTCACTCTGCCTTATGTAGTCGGTGCACATGTGTTTAATTATGTGGATCAAGCCGGGCTGGGCAGGTATTGGCAGGGCGAAGGAGGAGAGCATTACAACTCCGGTCTGATCAATGTGGCGGATCGCCCTTACAAGGATTATTTGAAAGCCATCATGGATACGAACTATGACATCTATAAGGTCATGCTCGGGGAGCGCGCGAAATTTTATTATGATTTCAATAAAGGATAAGGTCGGTTGTTTCGCGATCTTTGTCTTGAAGGAGGTACACCTTGGTCGATTCCAGCGGCAACAACCTTGTTTTTCTACTCTGTACGCCGAGGAGCGGAAGCTCTCTGGCCACGGTTATGCTCCAAAATCACAGTAAATTGTTCGCTACCCAGGAAATGTGGTTTCTGATGAGTTTGTACGATTTGCAATCGCCGCAGCGGCGCGCTTATGGCGGGACAGGCATCCTGAATCAGTTCTATAATGGTGTACTGCCGCAACACAGCTTTGAGCAGGCTTGCCGAGCTTTCGCTCTCCAAGTATACAACGGCTTAATGCAAAGCAGCGCCGGTGCGGAGATGGTGATCGACAAGTCGCCTCGGTACTATTATCTGCTGGAGTTTCTGGATGCGCTGTTCCCGCAGTCTCGGCGGATCTGGCTCATGCGTAATCCGTTCGCGGTCCTCTCTTCCCATAAGAAGGTGAACGGGAAACGGGGAACAAGCTTCAATCTGAGGGAAGACATGCGAAATGCGAGCTTCGATATGAAGATTGCTGACCTGACGATCGGACTGTTCCGCTATTTTCATTATTTTGCCCAGGATAATCCCTACACGCACCGGTTGTCCTACGAGAAACTGGTAACCAGCCCCAGAGAGCAGATGATTGAGGTTTGCCGATTCCTGGGCGTTTCTTATGAGGAAGGGTTAGAGACATACGGGAACTTTAGAAATACCGCTAAGTCCGACTTGTATTTCAGCATGGGGGTCGGTGACCCGTTTGTCGCGAATCATACGGAGGCGAATCAGGATTCCGTCGGGATTTGGAAAGATGTGCTGGACAAGCAGGAGATCGAAATGTACGGCCGCGTGCTGGGCGCTCAAATCTTTCATGATCTCGGCTATAGCGAGGAACTAGCTGAAGCCGAGAAGCTGACAGGCGTACGCTTCGAGCTTGAACCGGATGCGGAGCTGCTTGCCCTGTACACCAAGCAACTAGTGGATGCGACGGGCTGCAGGTGGGAAGCGGACTATAAGATGCGCACGGAGCCAGGTTCATCGGGGAGCTTGCTGCTGCCGGACCAATTCGGCGGTGAGAAATGGCTGCATCCCGAGGAGCTTCAGCTGCAGATGACGGTGCGTATGCTTGAGAAACGGTTGGAGAACAGCGCGAAAGAGCGAAGACAGTTGAAATTGCAGCTGGATACCATGAGGAGAAAGGCGAATCGGTTGAAAATGCTGATTCCCTTCGGCAATCGCTTGTCCCAGCTGGCTTCGACCTACTTCAATAACAGCAGGCTGAACAAATGAGCGCCATTGTCGGTATTTATCAGCACAATGGGCATCCGGTCAGCAGCAGAGACAGCGATGGGATGATGGAAGCCATGGAGCGGTACAGTGCCGACGATGCTCAAACGTGGACGAACGGCGCGGTATTCCTCGGCTGCCGAGCCAAGTGGATTACGCCCGAGTCCGTAGGCGAGCGGATGCCCTATTACGACGCTGAGCGTAAGCTCGGGATCACGGCTGACGCCATCCTTGATAACCGCCGGGAATTGTTCGGACTGCTGCAGATTTATCCGGCTCATCGCAGTAAGATCACGGACAGTGAGCTTATTCTGCTCGCTTATCGGAAATGGGGGCGGAAAGCTCCGGAATACCTGATCGGCGATTTCGCGTTCGTCATCTGGGACATGGAGAAGCGGGAGTTGTTCGGTGCCAGAGATTTGCTGGGGCATCGCACGCTCTACTATGTTCACGGAAGCGATCGGTTTGCCTTCGGTACGACAATGGCTCCGTTATTCGCTTTACCGGAAGTTGTCAAAGCGCTTCATGAACCCTGGTTAGCGGAGTTTATGGCGATTCCGGAAATGTTCGAATCTACGGAGGTCACCTCCACCCCTTACCGGAATATTCATCAGTTGCCGCCGGCCCATACGATAACCGTTTCGGATGGACGCGTCTCGCTCGCTAGGTATGGTTCCTTGGAACCGAAGTCGATGCTTCGGCTTCCATCCGATCATGAGTACGAGGAGGCATTCCGCGAGGTGTTCGATGAAGCAGTGAAGTCGAGGCTGCGCACGCATCGTCAAGTAGCGGCCACCTTAAGCGGCGGCCTGGACTCCGGTTCCGTTGCAAGCTTTGCCGCACGTGCGCTTCGTGAGGAAGGGAAGCAACTGCATACCTACAGCTACATTCCAACCCGCGATTTCACGGATTGGACGCCGAGCAGCACAGCGGCGGATGAAAGCCGGTTCATCGATGCCACGATTCGGCATGTCGGCAACATTTCGCACCAAGCGATGGATTTCCAAGGCATCAGCCCGTTATCCGAAGTAGACGAAATGCTGGATATGCTCGAGATGCCGTACAAATTCTTCGAGAATTCCTATTGGTTGAAAGGGATACACGAGCGAGCCGGCGCGCAAGATGCGACTGTTCTGCTAACCGGAGCTAGAGGGAACTTTACGGTTTCATGGGGACCGGCGCTCTATTATTACGCTACGCTGCTCAGAAAGCTGAAATGGCTGCAATTCATGCGGGAGCTTCGGCTCTACAGCGTTAATAAAGGGATTAGCAGATCGCGTCTACTGTCCGTGATCGGCAAGCAGGCATTCCCGATTCTGGCGAAACGTTCGCAGCAGGGGAGCGAGGCTCCGGATATTCCGACGATGCTGATCCATCCCGAGTTTGCCAGACGAACCGATGTGTTCGCCAAGCTGCAGGCCAACCAGATCGGGGTGAATGGCTCTACCATTAATGATCCGCTGGAGCTGCGCAAGGAGAAGATGCAGAATCTAGCTGTCGGCAACAAGAACGGCGCCTCGGCTACGAAATTGTCCTTGCGTTACGGCGCATGGGAACGCGATCCGACCTGCGATCCCAGAGTCGTTCGGTTCTGCTTCTCGGTGCCGGTGGAGCAGTATGTGCAGGGCGGCTTGGATCGCGCGCTTATTCGCAGGGCGACGAAGCATTATTTGCCCGATGAAGTACGGCTAAATCAGCGTATCCGCGGCATCCAGGGAGCGGATTGGGTTCACCGTATTGCGCCGTCCTGGAAACCGTTGACCGACGAGCTGAGGCAGCTCTGCTCAGACCCTATCGCCTCGGGGTACCTTCACGTCGACCGAATCCGGGAAGCCGTTTCGCGACTTGGCGAAGTCCCGCGTCCGGAGCACGCGTTCAACCCCGAGATGAGAATGCTCATGCGCAGCCTGATCATCTACAGGTTCCTAAAACGCTTTTAAAAGATTTTAAGAAGTAACTAAAAGTTGCGTAAGGGTGAAAGGGATTGTGCCGGAGAGTTTACGTGCCGCCTTTAAACTTGTATTGTTACCGCCTAATCTAATCCAAAGAGAATACAAGTTTAACAGCGGCCGCAGGCACATCCCTGAACCCGGAGCTCTTCCTTATAACTTTCTTCTAAAATAGCATTAAAACTCGTTGACTCCATTGAGAGGGGGTGAAAAACCATGACGAACAAAAAAGAATGGCAAGTTCCGACTGTTGAAATGCTTGACGTTAGCGAAACGATGTATGGAAAAGGTATGACGAATATTGACTTCGTAACAACGGACGATATGGACATCTATAACCCGAGCTAGGTTCGGGACAGCGCCCTTATACAATCCGCGCACCGGATTGTATAAGGGATTTATTATTATTGCCCTGAAAGGAGTGGTTGATCTGATATCTGCCGGTGAACACACGATATACAAGGCTTTCGGCCTGCAGATAGCGAGTTTAATTCCGCTGCCTGAACTACCCGTATCCGGTTCGATGGTAGAAGAGGAGCGCCCGGATGTGGTTATTGAAGCAGCTGAACCAGCTAAGTTATGGGAAGAGCTGCAGCTTGGCGGAAGCAACTTCATGTACAAAGACGGCCGATTCCTGTTTCTCATTCCGGAGACAGCTATTTATTGCATTGAAGACGGGTATCGCATTACTGTCGCTCCGCTAGAAGGTGCAGATCAGGAGAAAGTGCGTGTATATTTGCTGGGTACCTGCATGGGCGCACTGCTAATGATCCGCAATGTGATGCCACTGCACGGAAGCGCCATTGTAATAGGTGGTAAAGCCTACGCGTTTGTTGGTGATTCGGGAGCAGGTAAATCCACACTTGCTGCCACACTGGTAAGCAAAGGCTATGAGCTAATAAGCGACGATGTCATCCCGGTTTCCTTGTCGGGCAAAGGCGGAAGGCTTACCGTTATGCCGGCTTATCCGCAGCAGAAGCTGTGGCAGGAAAGTATCGATCAGCTGGGGCTGGCATCCGGGCACTACCAATCGGTATACAGGGAAACAACGAAATATGCCGTACCGGTGATTTCCGGATTTTGCAATGAACCCGTTCCTCTCGGAGGGGTCTTCGAACTGGTGAAGTCGGAATCAGCGGCAGCAGTTTCGATCCGACAATTGCCCAATCTGGATCGGCTGCGTATCGTGCTGATGCATACGTACCGAAACATGCTGATCCCGCGGCTAGGCCTTGCGCAGTGGCATTTTAAGGCTTCGTCCAATATGGCGGATCAGGTTAGCGTCTATCAGCTCATTCGGCCGATGGCGGGATTTACGGCGCATGACCTTGCATCTGAAATTATTCGTACCATTGAAAAAGGAGGCGTATAAACATGACGAACGTGAACTTAGCGGAACAACAGATTATCCAATCGCCTGACAGCATTGTGAGTGACATGAATGGGGAGAAGGTGATGTTCAGCATTCGCAGTGGAAAATATTACAATCTCGGCGTAATTGGCGGCCGAATTTGGGAGCTCATCGCTTCGCCGATTACGGCCAGCCAATTGGTAGACAAGCTCCTTTTGGAATATAACGTGACACGGGCTGCTTGTGAGGAACAGGTTGACGCCTTCCTTCGGAAAATGCATCAGGAATCGCTGATCGAGGTTCGGAATCTTGAAGCGCATCGTTAGGAAGTTTCTCGCTCTGCCTGCGGAGAAGAAACGGTTCATGCTCGAAGCGTTCATCTACTTGGGCTGGGCGCGTGTATTGAAGATCATTCCGTTCTCCCGACTCGCGCCATCCTTGGGCGGTCGGATGTCCGAAACTCCGCTAGTATATGATCCGTCGAACGAAGTGCCGATCCGCCAAATTGCGCAAGCGATTCAGGTGATGAGCCGTCATACCATGTGGGAAAGCCAGTGTATGGTTAGAGCGATCGCAGCCAAGAAAATGCTGAAGCGGCGTCAGATTGAAAGCACGCTCTATCTGGGTACGGCGAGGGATGATCAGGGGAACATGATCGCGCATGCTTGGCTGCGCAGCGGGCCATTCTATGTGACCGGAGCCGAGGAGATGAAGAGGTTCACGATGGTGGCCGCATTCGGGTCGGACAAAACGCAAGGAAAGGAATGAAGGTGTCCCGTTATGGAGAACAATCGTACCCTGGATCTAAGCGCTTTTCCTGAAGAATTAAACATCATGCTGGCGTTCATGCAGATGAATGCCGATCAAGCGCAGCAATGGGGCAATCCATCGATGCCTGATATCGATTGGAATCAACTTCTGAAGCTGATCCGACATCATCGCGTGTACCCGCAGCTGTATGCGAAGCTGAAGAACAGTCCGAGTATTCCTGCCTATGTCCTGCAAGCTCTTCATCAGGATTACAGTAAGAACACCTTTCAAATGCTCCGCTTAAGCGGCGAAATGGGTGTTGTATGCAGAGCCTTTCTGGATCAAGGGATTCCTTCATTAGTTCTTAAAGGACCGGTGCTTGCCGATCTGCTTTATGGTGATATCTCACTCCGAACATCCAAGGATTTGGATATTCTGGTCCCCATGGAGAGTGTGGAGACAGCGGAAGAGATGCTGACCAAGCTTGGCTATGTAAGCGATAGTCATGCGCCGCGTTTATTCAATTGGAAGTGGAAGATGCATCATATCTCCTATACGCACCCGCAAACGAAGATTCAAGTGGAGCTTCATTGGCGCCTTAATTCCGATATGGGCAAAGAACCTTCATTCGAGGAGCTCTGGGAACGGAGAAGACGCAGTACTCTTACGAGGAATGAGATTTATATGCTGGGAAGCGAAGATCTCTTCATGTATCTGGTCTCGCACGGCGCCCGTCACGGCTGGTTTAGGCTCCGCTGGCTGGCGGATATTGATTGCTTGGTGCGCCAAGGTGTAAACGTTGAAACGCTCATCTTGCTTATGCGACGCTATGAATGCCTTCAGCTTGGAGGACAGGCTCTAATTCTTGCTTCCGCACTGCTTGGCACGCCGATACCAAGCTCGACCAAACCGTTGATGACTAGCAGCTACCATCGCGAGTTGGCTCAACGTTCGCTCTATTTCATTCGGGATGTCGTCGCTTTCTCGCCTGTGCCGAGCTCCCAAGAATTAGCCAAGACCTATAAACGTTACTTGTTTGCATTGAAAACGACCCGGCAAAAGTCGGTTTATATAGTTGGTCAATTATACCCGAGCTTTAGGGATACGGAGGCGATGCCGCTTCCGAAACAATTACATTTTCTATACTTTCCCCTAAGGCCGTTCGTCTGGTTATGGCGGCAAATGAGGCAGGAAGCCTAAAGGAATCCGGCCTTATCAAGTATGACTTGACTGCACAACGAAGAATGACAAGCACCTCGGAGGCAAACATGAGCGCAATTGCAGGTATTCTTTGTTACAACGAAGAGATTGTATCGATAGAGGATAGCAAGAAGCTTATGCAAGCTTTGCAAATATATCCTGCCGATGATGTGCAAACCTGGTATGGCGGGTCCGTATTTCTGGGTTGCCATGCCCAGTGGATTACACCGGAATCGGTTCATGAACGTCTGCCGTTCTATGATGAGCTAAATAAATTGGCCATTACCGCCGATGCGATCATCGACAACCGGGAGGAATTATTTAACCGGCTGCAAATTGCTTATTCCCGGCGGAAAGGGATGACCGACAGTGAGCTTATTTTGTCGGCTTACTTAAAGTGGGGAAAGGAAGTCCCGCGCTATTTGATCGGCGATTTCGCTTTTGTTATCTGGGACGAGAAGAAGTGTCTTCTTTTCGGAGCACGCGACTTATTGGGAAACCGAACGCTCTACTATCATCGTCATGGGCGGCAGTTCGCCTTTTGCACGGCAGCCAATCCGTTATTCGAGATCACCGGCGCCAGGAAGGAGCTTAATGAATCATGGTTTGCAGAGTTTTTGGCCATTCCCATTATTCTCGATTCCGTCGACGTGAACGGGTCAGTATACCGTAATATCGAGCAAATTCCTCCGGCACACAGCTTTACGGTCCAGAATCGTAAAATGACGCTGGAGCAGTACGAGACGCTGGAAGCGCCCGGGGAGCAGCTTCGGCTGAAATCAAACGGCGAATACGAGGAAGCGTTTCGCGATGTTTTTCAGGAGGCCGTAACATCGAAGCTTCGGACATTCCGTTCGGTAGGTGCAAGCTTAAGCGGCGGATTGGATTCAGGCGCAGTCACAAGCTTTGCCGCCGACCCCTTGCGTAAGGAAGGAAAATCATTGCATACCTACAGTTTCGTTCCTTCGCCCGATTTCGTGGATTGGACTTCGAGAAGCATGATGCCTGACGAAAGTCCGCACATTGGAGCCACGGTACGTCACGTAGGGAATATATCGCACAACGGCTTGGATTTTTCGGACAGGAACTCGTTCGGGGAAATCGACGACTTGGTCGGGCTTCTGGAAGCTCCTTATAAGTTCTTCGAGAATTCGTTCTGGATCAAAGGGATTCTTGAAAAAGCGCGGCAGGATGGGGTCGGCGTGCTGCTTACGGGCGCACGGGGAAATTACACCGTTTCTTGGGGACCGGCCATGGACTACTACGCCAATCTTTTAAGGAAGCTGCGCTTGTTCCATTTTTACCGCGAGCTAAAGCACTACGGGAGACAGATGAATGTAAGAAGATCCCGGCTGCTCCCCATTATCGCTAAACGAGCCTTTCCATTTGCGACCAGGTCTTTTTACGCCAAGGAACCGAAGAACGAAATTCCAAATCTCATCCATCCGGATTTGGCCGCAAGAACAAATGTCTTTGAAAAGCTTAAACACCATGACGTCGGCTTGGGCGTGGCTGCCTTCGATGAATTCGAAGCGAGAGACTATCAATTCAGAAATTTGGCAACCTCAAACCATCAAGGCACATCTGTAACCAAGTTTTCCCTGCGTTATGGCGTCTGGGAAAGGGACCCGACCTCCGATCCGAGAGTGGTACGCTTCTGCCTGTCCGTGCCGATCGAGCAGTATGTACAAAACGGGATGGACCGATCGCTCATCCGGAGGGCAACCGAATCGTATTTGCCTGATGAAGTACGGTTAAACCAACGCATTCACGGCGTTCAAGGAGCGGATTGGGTCCATCGCATGATTCCGATATGGTGCTTATTTAACGAAGAGATTCGGAAGCTTTGCCGGGATCCGATGGCTTCGCATTATTTGAACGTAGATCAAATCAAGGCATCGCTTGAGAAAATCGGCGATGCGCCCAAGCCGAAGCATGCATACGATCCAGATGCGAGATTATTAATGCGTGGTTTGATAGCTTTTCGGTTCTTGAAGCAATTTACATGATTGATTCCATTTGAAGGGAGGTGACACATATGGAAAAGCAAACACGGAAAGAATGGCAGCAACCAATGCTGGAAGTACTCGACGTAAACATGACGATGGGTGGACCGAATGGTGTATTCCCGGACAAGAACGGCAAAGGTTCCAACAATGGGCACGCTTTTGAATCCTAAATGCACCTGATACGTGGCAAACCAATTGGCCCTTATACGAAGAAAAGCGTATAAGGGCCTCTTCAAGTTTCTTCTTGATTATTTAGAGCTACTCTACTGAAATTGAGGTGAGGAAGATGAACCCTGCTGTCGAACGAACGATTTATAGAGCATTTGGGCTGACGATGGCAAGTGAAATCGCCTTGCCGGAGCTGCTTCGGGAAGCGGAACAAGCATGCGAAGCGGATGTTTATATCGACAAGGCTGACTTGTACCAAGCCTGGAACGAGCGCAGCGGCAGTGACAGCGACGATTATTATGCTCTTGAAGGCGATGATCTTATGCTGAACATAGAAGGCACGGCCATTTACAGAGTCCGGGGAGGGAACCGGATCACCGTCTCGCAGGCAATCGGAGCGGAGGATACCGTTGTTCGGCTATACTTGCTCGGAGCCTGCATGGGTGCGCTGCTGTTCCAGCGTAAGCTGATGCCCTTACATGGAAGCGCCGTTGTCATTAACGGCAAGGCGTACGCGTTCGTCGGCGATTCCGGCGCGGGCAAGTCCACCCTTGCCGCCGCCTTTCTCAAGCGCGGCTATCCGCTTCTTACCGACGATGTAATTGCCGTAACGTTGAACCGCGACGGAGTCCCCGTCGTCATTCCCTCTTACCCGCAGCAGAAGCTTTGGCGGGAGAGCATCGACAAGCTTGGGATGCAGTCCGATCGTTATGTTCCGCTGTACGAGACCAAATATGCGATACCCGCAGCGGCAATGTTTTGGAAGGAGCCGGTCCCTCTGGCAGGCATCTTCGAACTCGTGAAGACAGACAAGTGTGGCACGGAACTTCGCCATCTCCAAGGGCTTGAGAGACTTCCTACCATCCGATACCATACCTACCGCCATTTTCTGATTTCTCAGCTTGGCTTGGATCAGTGGCATTTCTCTGCCTCCGTCTCGATCGTCAATCGCATTAACATGTACCAATTATGCAGGCCGGCTGAGAGATTTACCGCCTACGATTTAGTAAGCCGAGTCCTGAATGCGGTTGAAGAAGGAATATGGATTTCGCACGGATAGGGGGAAAAGAAAAATGGAGCATCTGCTGCTATACATCAAAAAAATGCATCATTTTGCCGGCACCAAGCTCTATATCAATCTAGTCGGTATGATGGTGATCAGTTTTCTGGAGGGTATTGGAATCTTTCTGTTGATTCCGGTGCTTGGTTTAATTGGGGTTCTGGGTTTGAACACGGATGGAATCCCGTTCGTTGCTGTTTTGGTGAAACCGTTAGAGGCTATACCGGACGGAATGAGACTGCTTGTTGTTCTAGGGGGGTTCATTCTATTAATTGCAGGTCAGGCTCATCTGCAGCGAAAGCAAACGCATTTGAACCTGGACATTCAGCATGGGTTTATAAGGTACCTCCGAATGGAAATGTACCAGGGCTTACTGCAGGCTAAGTGGGCGTTCTATTTGCAAAGAAGAAGATCGGATTTCTATAATATCATGACCAATGAGCTGTCGCGTGTCAGTCAAGGCGCCTATCTCGCGATGCGTTTAATGACCACAATTCTGTTTACCGCCGTACAAATCGGCTTTGCGCTGTGGTTGTCGGCACAACTGACGGTCATGGTCTTGCTCTGCGGAGTAGCGCTTGCCGTGTATGCAAGCCGGTTCATTAAACGTTCCAAAAGCATCGGCGACGAAACTTCCGAGCTTGCTCAGCATTATATGGGCGGGATGACCGATCATTTTAACGGGATGAAAGATATTAAAAGCAATCGATCGGAAGCGCAGCATTTGGCTTGGTTTCGCGCGCTTTGCGGCAAAATGGAGTATAATCTCGTTCACTTTGGGAAAACGCAGGCTACCTCCCAATACATTTATAAAGTGGCGTCCGTCATTATCATTACGCTTTTTGTTTACGTATCGCTGGAAGTATTCCATGTACAGGCTGAGAAGCTCATGCTGATCATCATCATATTTTCCCGTCTTTGGCCGAAGTTTTCGACCTTGCAGTCTAATTGGGAACAAATTGCCCAAACGCTTCCCGCATTCAAAAACCTTGCGGATCTACAGAAGGATTGCGACTTGGCAAAGGAATTGGAAGTGCATGACTATCCGGCGGGCGGAGATCCGGTAAGCATGGAGCAAGGAATCGAGTGCAAAGGGATCTCTTATCGTTATGATGGCAGCCAGTCTTCCTATGCCCTGCACAATATCAATCTGTCTATTCCGGTGAATCGGATGACAGCTATCGTTGGAAAATCCGGTGCCGGGAAAAGCACCTTGATCGATATTATTATTGGACTGATTCAACCGGATGAAGGAGAGGTGCTTGTAGACGGACGCAATCTGGCCAATGACGACAGCTTCTCGCTCAGGAGATCCGTCAGCTATGTCTCGCAGGATCCGTTCTTGTTCCATGCAAGCATCAGAGAGAATCTGTTAATCGCAGCCCCGGATGCAACGGAAGCGCAAATGTGGGAGGCGCTGCAGTTCTCCGCTTCCGATGAATTTGTACGAAACCTGCCACAGGGACTGGATACTGTTCTTGGCGATCGTGGAGTGAGACTTTCAGGCGGGGAGAGACAGCGGATCGTTCTCGCTAGGGCTGTATTAAGGAAGCCGAGCATTCTGATTTTGGATGAAGCAACAAGTGCCTTAGATAGCGAGAATGAAGCGCAAATTCAAGGGGCATTGGATCGATTAAGAGGGAGAATGACCATTATTGTCATTGCTCATAGACTCTCGACCATACGCAGCGCGGATCAAGTCGTTGTATTGGAGAAAGGCGAGGTGATTCAGAGAGGCGGCTATCAGCAGCTTTCCGCGGACATGAAAGGCACGTTTAGCAAGTTATTGCATTTTCAATCGGATAAAGTTGTGCCTTAACAGACAAAGAGGGAGCCGAGTGGCTCCCTCTTTTGTCAGGATTAATTCGAGTCGAAGGCCATTTACAGCAGGGGATCAATGGCTTGTGAGGTAGTTCCGTTCTTCGAGGTATTTCATAATGGCTGCTATAGATTGCTCAATCGTTAATTGTTCCGTATCAATAATAAGCTCCGGTGCGCTTGGGATGTCGTACTGCCCGCTGATCCCCGTGAAATTGGGAATTTGTCCGCTCCTCGCTTTAACGTACAAGCCTTTCGGATCTCTCTTCTCGCATTCCTCTAACGAACATTTCACGTAAATTTCGTTGAAATCCCCCGGTTGCAGCAGCTCTCTGACCATGTTGCGGTCTTTCTCGTTCGGAGAGATGAACGCCGCCAGCACGACTAGGCCGGCATCCACGAACAGCTTCGACATTTCGCCGATTCTGCGGATGTTTTCTTGACGATCCTCATTTGAGAATCCGAGGTCGCGATTCAGTCCATGCCGGATATTGTCCCCATCGAGCACGTAAGAGGCAATTCCTCTTGCATACAGTTCCTTCTCAAGTGCGAACGCAAGCGTCGACTTGCCAGAGCCAGATAAACCCGTCAGCCATAATGTACAGCTTCTGTGACGATTTCGCTTCTGCCGATCGTCCCTTGAAATATTAGAGTGATGCCATGTGATATTGTCGCTCTTGTGGTCCAACGTGTTCTCTCTCCCTCCAAAATCTGTATACCATTAATTAAACGTAGAGGAAGTTGGCCGAATCACTTCCCTGAAATTAAGAGGCAGATCACCCTAGCGGATCCCAGAGCCGCTGTACCGCGCAGGGAGCTGCATTGGCGTGATTGTGGGGAAATGGGAGAAAGTAGCTCACCTGGGGATCTTACATTAACGAACATAAGCTAAGATGTGTAGCTCTAGGAGCCACACATGCTTCGCAAGCGCCGGTTTTGTGCAGATGTGTAGCTCTAGGAGCCACACATGTGCCGCAAGTGCCGGTTTCGTACAGATGTGTAGCTCTAGGAGCCACACATGTGCCGTAATTGCCGGTTTCGTACAGATGTGTAGCTCTAGGAGTCACACATGTGCCGCAAGTGCCGGTTTCGTACAGATGTGTAGCTCTAGGAGCCACACATACAAAAGTGGCGATATACGCGAAAATAAAGCCCTGTGAGTTCGTTAGATCCTAGCAGCTTCAACAAGTGCCGACAATAAACACTAGGAAAGCTGGAGCGATTCCATAACATTCATCAAATATTTGAAAAAATTGGGTTGAAAGCGCTGCAACCGTTGATGTATTCTGGAGATATGTGAAACGTTTCAATTGGTAGCGAAAAAGTCTGTGCGAATAGAGTTTGAGGGAGAGGGAGTACGAAGTGAACATATCATCCGTTTATAAAGTAGCCTTTATCGGCTGTGGCAAACGTGCGCATGAACACGCGATCGGTGTACAAGCCGACAGCAGATTAGAGGTTGTTGCATTATCTGATATTTCTGCTGCTTCGGCGGAAACGCTGAACACTGAATTTGGTTTTCAAGCCAACATCTATACCGATCATAAGGAAATGCTGGCGAAGGAAAAGCCTGATGTTGTCCTGATCTGTCTGTGGACTCCGTTGCACTTACCGGTATTCCGTGACTGTGCGGAAGCAGGTGCCAAAGCCGTATTGTGTGAGAAGCCGATGTCCGCGACTTGGGGCGAATGCCAAGAGATGGGCAAGATTGCAGACGAGTTTGGCTGCCAGCTGACCTTCTCGCTTCAACGCCGTTTCGCCAAGGGAAATCAAACCGTGCGCCGCTTCATCAAGGAAGGCAAAATCGGTCAGGTGCTTCGCCTAGACCTCTACTCACCGCCAAATCTGCTCGATTGCGGCATCCACACCTTTGATCAGGCGATCAGCTACATGGAAGAAACGCCTGCGAAGTCGGTGCTTGGTGCTGTCGATACGACTGAAATTTATAACTGGTTCAACGTACCATCCGAATGCGGCGCGTCCGGACAAATTCTGTTCGCTAACGGTGTTCAAGCGAGCCTGTATTCCGGCTCCATCGATACATGGGAACCGAGCGAGGATATGACGAAGATTTGGGCCGGCGTTCGCGTTATCGGCACCGAAGGTTTTATCGAAGTGATGTGGGATGGTCAAATCGTCAAAGCCGTTAACTACGATGATCCATCCTGGAAGCCGGAGATGGAGCTTTCTTCAATGTCCGATCAGATGATCGGTTATGTCCGCCATGCGATCGACTGCTTAGGGACGGGGGAAGAGCCTCAGGCGTCGCATCAGAAGGCGACTCGCGCTTCGGAAATTATTTTTGCCGTATATGAGTCGGTTCGACGTAATGCACGGGTTGAGCTTCCGCTTACCGGCGTTACGGACAGCCCGTTCATCACCATGCTTAATGAAGGCCACTTTGCGAAATAAAGGAGCGGGAAACGAACCATGACAAGACCGAAGCTCGGGTTAATTGGAATCGTGCATGAAGAAGCACAACAGGATTTCTGGGGAACGATGAAACGTGTCGCTGAAATCGGCTATAAGGGAATCGAAGGCGGCGGCGAGCTGCTTAAGGGCGATGTCGATGCCAATGTCGCGCGTTTCCACGAACTGGGACTCCAAGTGGCGACACATAGTGTTCCAAGCAAGGAGCTGCTTCGCGACGAGAAGGAAGTAGATCGCCTCATTCGCGAGGCTCATGCCCTGCAAACGAAGGATGTTACATTCTGGTGGGACGTAGTCGATAATCGAGAGCAGCTGCTTCGCGATGCTGAATTGTACGATGCTGCAGGTGCTCGTTTTGCGGCTGAGGGTCTGCGTTTCTGCTATCACAACCATGCCCATGAATTCGAGAGAACGTTCAACGGTGTATATTCGCTGGACATTCTGGCTGAGCATACCGATCCGAAGCATCTCTTCTTCCGTATGGACGTGGCTTGGATTACGCTGGGCGGTGCAGATCCGGCACATATTCTTCGCAAGATGGCGGGCCGCGTACCTGCGATTCACTTGAAAGATGTGTACGGCACAGACGAGGTCGGGAAGTGGACGGCTGTCGGAACAGGCGTGGTCAACATCCAGGCATCGATTGAGGCCGCTACCGAAATCGGTGTGGAATGGATGACGGTCGAGCAGGATCAGCTCCGCAACCTCTCGGGAATCGAGACGGCAACAGTCAGCTATTTGAACTTGAAGGAAAAAGGCTTGCTCTAATTGATCTTATAAAATCGCACGAAACAAACAGGCTGCCGAGATGAAACTCGGCAGCCTGTTTGTTAAGGGGAAATTAATATACCTTGCACACTTTTCTCGCCTCTATACGTCTAGATAATGAGCTATTCTACATGTTATTGGAAAATAAGGGGGCAATCAAATGCTGAGACGGGTCGCAGCTATCGCTGCAATGATGCTTACGATGACAAGTTTTGCCTGGGTGGCGCACGGACAGGCAGAGATGTCTGTCACTGGTAAACCGACGGCCGCTGAGCAGAAGCCAGCCGTGGAACGGCTTTATCGCGTCGAACTGGATGGTAAATATGGTCTCATTAATAGTAAAGGTGAGCCGGTTGTTGCACCGATATACGATGGAATATGGTACGACAACGAACCGGGGAATCCTTATGCAATCACGAATCTTGCAGAGAAGAAGCAGACGTACTATAGTCTTGCAGGCGACAAGTTATTCGATTGCCCGTTAAATACTTGCGGCTTGATGTACGATGGGCTGACATTATTTGGCACGAAGATTCAAGGGGCTAATGGGAAGTCTGAACTTCGGTATGGGTTTAAGGACAGCCGGGGGCAAACCGCGATTGAGCCCATCTATGTGAATGCCTATAATTTCTCGGAGGGGCTCGCCCGCGTTAATCTTGGCAAAGCTTCCGGTTTCATCAATACGAAGGGACAGTTGGTGATTCCGTATCAATTCAGCTACACCACAGACTTCTCAGAGGGAATGTCGGCCGTTAAGCTGGCCTTCAATGGCAGGTTCGGCTTTATCAACACATCGGGGAAGCTGGTGGTGTCTCCGCGCTTTACCCAAGCAGGGTCATTCTCGGATGGCGTTGCCGCCGTGTATGAGAATGGCAAGTATGGCTATATCGATAAAGCCGGAAAATATATCTTGAAGCCGCAGTTCTCGATGGCGCAGCCGTTCTCAGAGGGTCTGGCCTTTGTTGAGCGCAATGGTGTGACCTTCTATATCAACAAGAAAGGACAGAAGGTCATCCAGAATATGAAAGCGGGCGGAACCTTCTCCGGCGGTCTGGCACCGGCAAGCACGGGGCAGAAATACGGCTTTATCAACACTTCCGGCAAGTTTGTGTTCAAGGAGCAGCTCGAATGGGCGGCCTCGTTCGCCGGGGAGTTGGCAGAGGTTTATATTAACGTTCCGAACTCACGGGATTATGTGCAAGGTTATATGAACCGAAGCGGAACAATCGTATGGCCGCCGCAGCAGAAGTAAAAGGGTCAAAAAGGTACATGAGCAAGGAGGTCCCGTTGTCATCCATGATGACGGGGCACCTCCTTTTTTGTCGTGCAGTCGTGGAAGTAAAGGAAATCGACAGGGCGGATTTACTTTCGATACGATGCCTCTCGTATATTTTCATTGGAATCGCATATTCGGATGACATTGCGGAAACAGTCCGGTTCTACAATGAAGGGATTGAAGGATGGCTTCTACCGAATCGGGAGGTGATGAAGTGGTGGCGGTGCTTCGGAGATTGGCGCCGGCGGCGGTCAAAATCGCGCTCTTGGGCATCATTGTCTATTTCGTAGTATGGAACATTCCGCTTCGACTGGCGGACATTGTAACCTTCCTGTTGCACGCGAAGGCGGCATTCTACATGTCCTTGTTGGTGTTTGCTTTATTTCTGATGCTGCAGGCAGGCATTTGGGTGATGATCGTGAACGCTACGGCTAGAGCAGCGGCAAGCAAGGCGGCAAGTCCGAAGCTGCGGCTGCTCCTCGGTTTGCGAATCTTCATCGATTCACAATTCGCCAAGTATATCCCTGGTGGCTTCTGGAACTATGCGGGCCGCGTAGTGCTCGCTACGCGCGTGGGGGTTGCGATGGATGCGCAGCTCGCTTCTATCGTCTACGAGAATATTCTGCTCGTTTCCGCGGCGCTGAGCTATACCACTATTCTGCTGGTCAGCTTGGATATCGCACCGATTGCCAGTACAGTCGCGATTCTGGCCGTATTTGCGCTGACATACGTTTACTACGATAAGGGCTCCGTGTGGCTGCGGCGGCGTTTCAGCCAACTGTCGCGTTGGAAAGTGCTGCGGCGGGTCTTCGGCAAGCTTCAGACTTCCTTAGGAACGACGGCGGAT
Source organism: Paenibacillus sp. J22R98 (assembly GCF_059383835.1). Lineage (NCBI taxonomy): Bacteria > Bacillati > Bacillota > Bacilli > Caryophanales > Paenibacillaceae > Paenibacillus > Paenibacillus sp. J22R98. Next base: position 149,569 of record NZ_JBXENW010000007.1, on the reverse strand, counting down.
ACGAAGGCAGCGGTGGAAGGCGCTCGGGCGAGCTTAACGCGCAAACAGTTTTTCGGCTATTTGTTCTGCTTTCTCGGCAGCCATTTTGTAATGGGGATCGCCTTCTGGATGCTGACGAACAGCTTTGACCGAGGCAGCATCGGTTTGCTGTACGCCGCAGGGACATTCGCCACTTCCTGGCTGCTCGGGTTATTCAGTCCGCTTCCGGGCGGACTTGGGGTTAGAGAGGGGTTCTTGGTCTACTTCCTGTCGCTCCGACTGGGTACGGAGACGGCGCTTTATATTTCGGTGATCGCACGCTTATGGAACATGATGGCGGAGGTACTGTTCTGGGCTGTCGTGCGGGCGGTAAGCTACTTGACGAGAAAGGTGAGAACCTATGATGAAGCGTAGAAAAATCGTTCTCGTAACAGGCGTGTTTCCGCCGGGCATCGGCGGCATGCAGAACTATTACTATAATTTATCGATGCACAGCAAACATGATATGACTGTCGTTGCGCCGGAATACCCGGAGAGCGGCGCGTTCGACGAGGGCGTGCCTTTCCGAATCGTCAGAGGTCCTTTCTTGCGGGACGAACGCGTGGACGCGGCCAGTTGGGGCCGCTTGTTCCGTCAGGTGCGTAAGACGCTTCGCGGCGAAGAACCGGATGTTACCATATACGGCTATGTACTGATCGGGTTTATTGGACTGCTGCTTCGGATGTTCGGCGGCCGGCGCTACATCATTTCCACGCACGGAATGGATATGCTGATGTTCCGCCGATTCGTCGGTTTGAACGCGGTCGTGAAGCTGATTCTGCGCAAAGCGGACGGCGTGCTCACGAACAGCCAGTTTACGAAGAAACTCGTCGAGGACTATGGGGTCGATCCTCGCAGAATCGGACTCGTCCATCCCGGGGTCGAGCACGTATACGAGAAGTGTTCGGTTGACGCCGAGTGGGTCCGGCAGCAAGGACTTGAAGGGAAATATGTGCTGTTGACGGTCGGAAGGCTGGTGACGCGCAAAGGCCATGATTCGGTGATCCGGTCTATGCCGGCCATTCTAAGGCATATTCCGCATGCCATATACGTGATCGTCGGAGACGGGCCGGACCGAGAGCGGCTAGAGCAGCTTGCTCGGACGACGGGGGTTGCGGAAGCGGTGCTGTTCGTCGGCAGCGTAAGCGGAAGCAAGCGTTTGAACGATTATTATAATGTAGCGCATCAGTTCATCATGGTGAGCCGGGAGCTGGAGCGGGGAGACGCGGAAGGATTCGGGATTGTGTATTTGGAAGCGGCCTCCGCAGGCGTTCCGGTCATAGCCGGGCGTTCTGGCGGAGCATCCGAGGCGGTACTGGATGGGGTAACGGGTCTGCTTGTCGATCCGGAGTCGCCGATTGAAATCGCCGGCAGCGTCGTTCGGCTTGCCAGCGATGCTGCCCTGCGGGAGCGTCTTGTGCGGACCGGGTATAAACGGGCCAAGTCGGAGTTCCAGCATAAGGTGCTCGCAGAGGGATTTGATCAATATATCGGGCGGATATGCACGCTTCCGGCAACCAGTATGGTGCGCGGACGTTTGACGGGGGAGTCTGCCCGGGAGAACGCCAGGTAAGAATTGATGCCATGTATTACTGCAGCTGCGTTGAACGATAATCGCAGAAGAAGCCTCCCATCCCACCTGACCAGTGGATGGGGAGGCTTCTTGCATGAAACAGACGGCTATTTCAACACACTCATTCCAGATTCATGCATTCGTTGTATAATAGATTTGTCTGAAAGCGATTACAGGGAGGGGGAGCAGGGTGATTAACTTGATGATAGTCGATGATGAAGAAACGACGCGCGATAGCTTGATGGAGTTGGTGCCCTGGTCCGATTGGGGAATTACAGAAGCGCATTCGGCGGAGAATGGCATTGCAGCGCTCGCGCTTGCGGAGAAGTTCAAGCCGTCGATATTGCTGACCGATATTCGCATGCCGAAGATGAATGGCATTGAGCTGGCACAGAGAGTCCGCGACCTCTATCCGGAGTGTGAGATTGTATTCCTAAGCGGTTTCTCGGACAAGGAGTACTTGAAATCGGCCATTCAATTGCATGCTGTCGATTATTTAGACAAGCCGGTCGATATGGAACAACTGAAGACTCTGTTCACAGCCGTGGTGAAGAAGATTGTCATTGCGGCGAATAAAACCGTGGATATCCAGTACCGGCGTGAAGAAATCGTTGTGGATACGATCTGCAACAAAACCGATCTATCCGACTGGATGGAGCGCGTTGACGCCAGCATCCTGCCGTTATCCAAAGAAGAACCCTATCGCGTCTATACGTTTCTGTTTAATTGGTCCTCAGCGACGGCTGAAGACGAGAAAACCATAATCAAGCAGCGAATTCTGCAGCTGCTCAATCATGCCCCTGACGCCGCGAATCGAAGCTATATCGCCGGATTCGTGGGGGATAAATGTCTGGCAATCATCGCGAATGACGCCACATCGCCTGCCTCAACCGCATCGCAGCAGACCAAAGCAGAGGAATTCGCCTACCATTTGCTGATGCAGATTCAAGAGGCTTCGCAGGGAACCTATTCGCTGTCTGCCGGCTGCAGCTATCAAACGGTCCGAACGGATGAATTCTCCGTGCTATATAAGGCTGCGTCCGAGGCAGCGAAGCGTCAATTTTACTCCGGAACGAATCGGATCTATTTTCCGAGTTCCGCTGTGCCTGCCAGTTATGAGCTGGACAAGACCGTCTATACGCGGTTTAAGAAAATGCTTAGAAGCGAGCCGCCTGAAGCGATTGTCGCCTATGTGAATCAGATGACAGAAGCAATTGCCGCTGCCGGAGATCCCGACACCAACAAAATCAGAAATCTCTATTTCAATCATCTTCGTATTCTGTTTGAGGTGACCATGCAATGGGACGCGGCCGATTCAGGGGATGAACAGGAAACTACCTATATGTGGCGTGAAATCGATACGCGCCTCACGCTTCGCGAGCTCACAGAGTTTCTGCTGTCGAATATCGAAATGACGATGCAGAAGTCGGAGAACAAGGCAGGCGGCATCGAGAAAATTGATGAGATCAAGAAGTATATCGCAAGCCACTTCGACAGCAATCAGTTGTCGATTCAGACCATCGCGCAGCACACCTTCTTGAGTCAAACGTATTTATGCGCATTTTTCAAGAAATCGACCGGCCGTACGTTGAACGAGTTCATTACGGAGCTTCGAATTGAGAAAGCGAAGGAGCTGCTGCAGGATCGCAATAAGAAGCTGTACGATATTACGACCGAGATCGGACTTGCGGATACGAACTATTTCTCAACGCTGTTCAAGAAATATACGGGCTCCACACCATCCGAGTATAGGATGAAGCAACTCTATGAGAGTTAACATCTACCGCGATTTGAAAATGCATTACAAGCTTTTCCTGCAATATTTACTGCTGCTTGCGATCCCGTTTACGTTGTTTATTATCGTGAATTACCGCATCTCGTCTAAGGATCTCGAGGCGCAAGCAAGGTATTCCTCCCGGCAAGTATTCGAACAGAGCCGTTCCTTCATGGAGTTTAAGCTTTATGTAGCCAAGAACTTCTTAACGATCCTAGCCTCGAATGAGAAGATCCAAGATATTTTGCATCGCGGCGCGAGCTATTACTACAACAGTTATGGATTATGGAGCTTTGATGTGGAAGGCATCCGTAAGCAATTTTATATTACGAAACCGAGCGAAGACATTATTAAAACCAGCTTATATACCTCTCAGGCCGTTGCGAGCACGAACGAAACCGATGATGTCATGAGCACGAATCGCATCGCGGACACCGCCTGGTATGCGAATTTGAATAAGAGCAGCACCACGTTTGAGGTTTTCCCCAGCATGATCTTGTTGAACGAATTACAGAAGGAAAAGACGCCAACGTTTACGATCGCAAGAAGTATCTTCGATAATGAAAGCTTCCAAAATGTCATAGGGGTACTTAGTGTCGATATACCGAAGAGCATCTTCGAATCCATTCTGGATCGTGTTGCGTTTACGAAGGAATCTTCTGTTTTCCTCATCAACCAAGCTGGCGAGATTATGGTCCATTCCTCCCATGCGAATTCGGGCATGCTGTCGTTCAAGACGGACATTCTGAAAGGAAGTACGAACGATCAGTTCAAGGAAGGCGTCTGGGGCAAGCGGGTTTTTGACAATGCAGAGTACTTGGTTGGAGCACAGCTGGTCGAGGATTCGGATTGGTATTTGGTCAGTTTGACCCCGTATAAGGAGATTCTAGGCTCGCAAAAGAAAGCGATGGAGCAAATGCTCCTCATTGCGTTCTTAATCGCCATGTTCCTGCTGCCGCTGGCCTTTCTGGCTGCTGCGTCGGGCACGCGCAGAATCCGCGGCTTGATCTCACAGATGAAGAGTGTCAAGCAGGGGGATTTCGACCTGCAAATTCAGCATGAAGGCAAGGATGAGATCGGGGAATTATCGCGGAACTTCAAGTCGATGATCGCCAAGGTCGCTCAGCTGCTCGATGAGAAATATGCGCTCGGCCAAGAAGTAAAGTCGATGGAGCTCAAGGCGCTGCAAGCACAGATTAATCCTCATTTTCTCTATAATACGCTTGACCTGATTTACTGGAAGGCGATGCGGATTCAGGAGCAAGGCATCTACGATCTGGTCCAATCGCTGTCCAAATTCTATAAACTTAGCTTAAGCAAAGGGGAGGACATCGTCTCCTTGCGCAATGAAGTGGAGCATATCGCAGCCTACATTGACATTCAGAACGCCAGATTCAAGAACGGAATTACGCTGGTAGTTGATATTCCGGAAGCCTTATACGAGCATCCGATGCCCAAAATCACCCTGCAGCCGCTGGTCGAAAATTCGATTATACACGGCATTCTGGAGACGGAGAGCGAGACAGGGACCATTACGATCAGCGCGAATGCAGTCCATGGCAAGCTCGTCATTATGGTGAAGGACGATGGGGTAGGTATCTCGCAGGAAAATCTGGAGCGTATTTTCAATATGGATCGAACGGATCCCTTCCACGGATATGGCGCCAACAATATCAATAAGCGAATTAAGCTGCTCTATGGGGAGGAATATGGGCTTACTTATCGGCGCAATGAGGGTTCCGGTGTTACCGTCATGATTGAGCTGCCGTGGTGAACGGGAAGGCAAGTTTCCTGCGTGGAATCCGCGAGATCCCATTGACAACATTCAAACCGGCATGTGACAATTAAAATGAAATGAAAAATACAACTGAAACGAGTGGGTCGCGATGAAGTATTGGCGAAAGCATAATACGGGACAATCGCATATCCCCTTTTCAAAAAGGGACCGCGTGGAAGCTTAAAGCTTCCGCTCGGTCCCTTTCTTATATTAAAGCAAGAAAGGGGATCACTCGCCATGTTAGTCGCTGAACAACAAGAGAGGGGTGTTGACATGACGCCTATCGTGCTGGATGGAAAAAAGCTAACGCCTGAAATGGTCATGGAAGTGGCATTCGAGGAAAGAGCGGTCGTGTTGTGTATGGAAGCGGCCGAGCGCGTGAACAGCTGCCGTGAAATGGTGGAGGAGCTGGTTGCCGCCGGTAAAGTCGTTTACGGCGTAAGTACGGGTTTCGGTAAATTCAGTGATGTGCACATCTCGCCTCAAGACGCCGCGAAGCTGCAGATTAACTTAATTCGCAGTCACGCCTGCGCGGTGGGCAGTCCCTTGCCGGAAGCAACAGTTCGGGCACTTATGCTTCTTCGCGCCAATGCGCTTGCCAAAGGGTATTCCGGCATTCGTCCGGTCACGCTGCAATTGCTGATCGATTGTATTAATTTAGGCGTACATCCCGTTATACCCGAGCAAGGCTCGCTCGGCGCAAGCGGCGATTTAGCGCCGCTTTCCCATTTGGCGCTGGTCCTAATGGGCGAAGGGGAGGCTTTCTATCAAGGGGAGCGGCTTCCGGGTGCTGCGGCGCTAACCAAAGCAGGGCTGAAACCGATCACCTTGCAAGCCAAAGAGGGGTTGGCGCTCATTAATGGCACCCAGATCATGACATCCATCGGCACTCTTACCTTCATAAAAGCGCAGCGATTGGCCCAAATCGCAGACGCGATTGCTTCGCTTACTTTGGAGAGCTTGCGCGGGATCCCGGAAGCATTCGCGGAGGAAGTACATTTCGCGCGGCCTTATCCCGAGCAGATCGGCGTAGCCAAGAATCTCCGGACGCTGCTGAACGGCAGTCAATTAACGACGCGGCAGGGAGAGATCCGGGTTCAAGATGCTTATTCGCTTCGCTGTCTGCCGCAGGTGCATGGCGCTACTCGCCAAGTGCTTGATTATGTGCAGGATAAACTGACCATCGAAATCAATTCCGCTACCGATAATCCACTCTTATTCCTAGAGGATGGGAAAGTCATCTCGGGAGGCAATTTCCATGGTCAGCCGATTGCGTTTGCCATGGATTTTCTGAAAATCGGCATGAGCGAGCTCGCGAATATTTCGGAACGCCGAACGGAACGACTCGTTAATCCGGCGCTATCCGGCGGCCTGCCTGCCTTCCTCAGCCACAACCCGGGCATCGGATCAGGTTTGATGATTACGCAGTATGTGAGCGCATCGCTCGTTTCGGAGAATAAAGTGCTCGCCCATCCGGCAAGCGTGGATTCCATTCCGTCATCGGCGAACCAGGAGGATCATGTTTCCATGGGGACAACGGCCGCCAGACATGCGGTACAGGTGATTGACAACGTTTCCAAAGTGCTGGCGATTGAATTGATATGCGCTGCTGAAGCAGCCGAATTTATCGGCGTTGACGGGTTAGCTCCCGCGACGCGCGCGTTATATGGGAAGCTGAGAGCCCTCGTTCCGCCGGTTGTCGATGACCGCTCTACTTCAGCTGATATCGAAAGAACGGCGGCCGCTTTGCTGTCCGGCGAATTTCTGGTCGCGGTGGAAGCTATAACGGGACCGCTTTATTAAACCAATCATGTTCCATGGGAGGATCCGATATGACAACGTATAATCAACCGGAACCAAAACGCGTAATCCGTGCCCCGCGCGGTACGGAATTGTCTTGCAAAGGCTGGGTGCAGGAAGCAGCCCTCAGGATGCTGATGAATAATCTTGACCCTGAGGTGGCGGAGCGTCCGGAAGACCTGGTCGTCTATGGCGGTATTGGCAAAGCAGCCCGCAACTGGCCTTCCTATGATGCTATCGTGCGTGAGCTGCAGCGATTAGAGAACGACGAAACGCTGCTGATCCAATCCGGCAAGCCTGTCGGCGTCTTCAGAACCCATGAACGCGCGCCAAGAGTACTGTTGTCCAACTCCGTACTCGTGCCGAAATGGGCAACTTGGGAGCACTTCCGCGAGCTGGAGCAGAAGGGGCTGATGATGTACGGACAGATGACTGCCGGAAGCTGGATTTATATTGGGACCCAGGGAATTCTGCAAGGGACGTATGAAACCTTCGCCGAAGCCGCCCGTCAGCATGCAGGCGGTACGCTTAAAGGCACGCTGACTCTGACGGCGGGGCTAGGCGGTATGGGCGGCGCGCAGCCGCTGGCTGTTACGATGAACGAAGGCGTCGTCATCGCTGTTGAAGTCGATCGTTCGCGAATCGATCGGCGCATTCAAACGAGGTATTGCGATGTTCTCGCGGAAACGCTGGATGAAGCTTTGGCATTGGCGAACAAAGCCATTTCAGAAGGAGAAGCGCTTGCCATTGGCTTACTGGGGAACGCGGCGGAAATCTATCCGGAATTCGTGCGCCGCGGCATCAAACCGGATTTCGTGACAGACCAAACCTCCGCGCATGATCCGCTTGTGGGTTACATTCCGGCCGGTTATTCCATGGAAGAAGCGGCGGCACTGCGAGCGAGTGATCCGATGCAATACATGAAGCTGTCCAAGGCAAGCATGGCAACCCACGTTCAGGCGATGCTGGACTTGCAGAAGCTCGGCTCGGTCGTGTTCGATTACGGGAACAACATTCGTCAAGTCGCGTTTGATGAGGGGGTAGCGAATGCCTTCGACTTTCCCGGCTTCGTGCCCGCCTATATCCGTCCTCTGTTCTGCGAAGGCAAAGGTCCGTTCCGGTGGGCAGCGCTCTCCGGCGACCCGGAAGACATTCGCAAAACGGATGAGCTCGTCCTTCGCATGTTCCCGGAGAATGATCATCTCCGCCGCTGGATTGAAATGGCGAGCGAGCGCGTAGCGTTCCAAGGTCTACCGGCACGCATCTGCTGGCTCGGTTACGGAGAACGGGAAAAGTTCGGTCTCGCGCTCAACGACATGGTGAAGAACGGCGAGTTGAAAGCACCGATCGTCATCGGCCGCGATCATCTGGACTGCGGCTCCGTGGCATCGCCGAACCGGGAGACGGAAGCGATGAAGGACGGATCTGACGCGGTTGGCGACTGGGCGATTCTGAACGCGCTCATCAACACATCGGCAGGGGCATCTTGGGTGTCCGTCCATCATGGAGGAGGCGTCGGTATGGGCTACTCCTTGCATGCGGGCATGGTTGTCGTTGCGGATGGAACCGATGAAGCAGCCGAACGCCTTCGCTGCGTATTGACATCAGACCCGGGAATGGGCGTCATCCGTCACGTGGATGCCGGTTACGACGAAGCCATCGACAGCGCGGAGAAACACGGAATCCGTATCCCTATGCGCGATTAGGATGCCGCGCAATAACCTTAAAGGAGCGTGACGATCATAGAACGGATAGACTTATTGCTGACAGGAATCGGCCGGTTGGTAACCCCTATCGGGAACGCACCTCGTTACGGAGGAGAGATGAAGGAGCTCCGGGAGATTACAAACGCTGCGATCGCGATTCAAGGCGGCCGCATTGCGCATATCGGTTCCGAAGAGGAAGTGACTAACCTGCTGCAGGGCGTCGAAATTACGGAAACGCTAGACGCTCGCGGGTGTCTGGTTACGCCTGGCCTCGTTGATCCGCATACGCATCTGGTTCATGGCGGCTCAAGGGAGCATGAACTTGCGCTCAAGCGTTCCGGCGTCCCGTATTTGGATATTCTGGCTCAAGGCGGCGGTATACTCAGCACCGTTCAAGCGACCCGTACGTCAAGCGAGCAGCAATTATATGAGAAGGCCTATCGAAGCCTCGATATTATGCTTTTGCAAGGGGTCACGACGGTGGAAGCGAAGAGCGGGTATGGCCTTACCTTAGCGGATGAGCTTAAACAGCTGCGTACGGCGAAACGGCTGAACGAAACGCATCCGATTGACGTTGTCTCAACGTTTATGGGTGCCCATGCCGTGCCGCCTGAATATAAAGGCAGGACGCAGGATTACGTGGACCTCGTTTGCGACATGCTTCCCGAAGTGGCAAAAGAAGGGTTGGCAGAGTTTTGCGACGTATTTTGCGAGCATGGGGTTTTTACCGTCGAACAGTCTCGCCGCATTTTGCTCGAAGGGCTGCGGCTCGGCTTGCTTCCCAAAATCCATGCCGATGAAATCGAATCGCTCGGCGGTACTGAATTAGCGGCTGAAATCGGCGCGATTTCCGCTGAGCATTTGCTGGCTGCATCCGATGAGGGCTTGCGCTCGCTTGCGGCAAACGGCGTCATCCCGGTGCTGCTGCCCGGCACTTCGTTTAACCTTGGACTAAACAAGCATGCCCGTGCTCGGGATATGATCGACCACTTCAACCTGCCGGTGTCCCTGTCGACCGATTATAATCCGGGTTCTTGTCCGACCGAATCCATTCAGCTCGTGATTATGCTTGCCTCACTAAACTTGAAGATGACGCCGGAAGAGATATTGACGGCCTGCACGGTCAATGCGGCAAACGCGATTGGGCGAGGCGATCAAATAGGCTCGATTGAAGTAGGGAAACGCGCGGACATCACGATATTCGACGCGCCGAGTCTAGCTTATCTGCCCTATCATTTCGGCATCAACCATACGTATGGCGTGATCAAGAACGGGAATGTCGCGGTTTGGGATCGGCAAATCGTGACAAAGCAAGCAAAGAAGGAGGGGACACTTCCATGAGCCAGGAGATCCCTAATCTTAAACGACCTGATCAGGCAGTGTTTAGAGATCATCTGGAGACAAAGGTTGCTCACTGGATTCGAGAGTGGGACGGCAAGGAGCAATTGCTTGCGGGCATCATCGGAGTACCGCTCTCCAAACCTTCCATTTCAATATCGAGCGCCTCGACGACGCCGGCAGCGATTCGTACGGCATTCAAGTCGTTTACGACATACTCGCTCGAATATGGCGTTGATTTGCAGGACATGGCCGTCCGCGACCTCGGCGACATTCAGATGCACGTGACGGATATCGCGGAATGCCACCGTCGCATCGAGGAAAGCATGAACGCGATTTACGGGGCTCAGCCTTCTATAGTTCCGATCATTCTGGGCGGGGACCATTCGACAAGCTGCCCATCTATTAAAGCTTTCAGCCAGCGTTTTCCGGGAAAGAAAGTAGGGATCATCCATTTCGATGCCCATCATGACGTGCGTAATTTCGAAGACGGCGGCGTTACGAATGGCACTCCTTTCCGTGGGATATTGGAATCGGGCGCAGTAGAAGGGCGCAATATCGTGCAAATCGGCATCCGAGGTTTTATGAATGCGAAGCCCTATCACGATTATGTGAAGAGTAAGGGCGTACACGTGTTTACCTCGCGGGATGTGCGCCGGATGGGCATCGATCCGGTCATCGATCAAGCGCTCGCGCTTGCGGGCGACGGAACGGAAGCAATCTATGTCAGCTTCGATGTAGACGTCATCGATCAAGCCTTCGCGCCGGGCTGTCCGGCTATTGGGACTGGGGGGATGAATCCGTGGGATGCGCTTGATGCGTTGTACCGTCTCGGGGCTTTGCCGCAGGTGATGGGGATTGATTTTGTTTGCATTGACCCATCCGTGGATGTGCGCAACGTGACTTCTCGCCTCGCGGTACAGTTCATGCTTAGCTTCTTGGCAGGAATGGCAAGTCGAATTGGTTGATCCGCTAGTTTGCAGCTATTGAGAGAAGGATTGGGAGCTTACTAGAATTTTCCGAAAGAGCATTCATGCTCGGAGGCGAATTCCAGTAAGCTTTCTTTGCGTTTAGGACACTGGAATTGTACAATTGCACACCACCCTATGATAAGATGGGCCGTATAGTCAGTCCGCCATAATCTCTTGGAGGTGTTGCGTAAGATTGCAAAGGGATCGTAATTTTCTCTCGTAGCACGGACTTTGAAAACGCTTTATCATGAATTATGAAAGCGTAACCAATAAACGACATTCGGTAAGAGGTGGTTGCATGCAAGCGGTTCAGAAGAAAAAAGGCTTCTTCTATGAGATTATGAAAAACCGAATTCTCTATCTGATGTTTTTGCCCGTCGGGATCTACTTTCTCGTGCTGGCTTATCTTCCGATGCCGGGTATCGTCATCGCATTCAAGGAGTACTCCTACGACGGCGGCATTTTCGGAAGCAAATGGAATGGAATCGAAAACTTCAAATACTTCTTCGAATCCGGCAAGCTATGGCTCGTTACGAAGAACACGGTGCTGTACAATCTCGTGTTTCTGACCGTAAGCACGCTCTTATCGGTGCTAGTGGCCATCCTAATTGCGGAAATGATGGGCAAATACTTCAAGAAGACGGCACAAACCTTCATGTTCCTGCCTTACTTCATCTCATGGGTTACCGTCTCGGCGTTTTTCTATAACATTTTCAACTATGACTACGGTGCTTTGAACTCGTGGCTGAAATCGCTCGGCGCAGAGCCGATCGACATCTACTCGAATCCGAATATATGGCTCATCCTTCTGCCTCTATTCTATGTATGGAAGGGCATCGGCTTCTCCAGCGTGCTGTATCTGTCGGCAATTATGGGAATTGACCATGAAAGCTACGAATCGGCCAAAATCGACGGCGCGAATTTGTTCCAACGCATCTGGTACATTACGATTCCGATGCTGAAGCCGACCATCATTACGCTGGTTCTGCTCGGTCTGTCCCGAATTATGCGCGGCGAATTCGATATGTTCTACCAGCTGATTGGCGACAACGGCCTCTTGGCAGACAAAACGGACATTATCGATACGTTCGTATTCCGCTCCCTGATATTCGCGAATGATTTCGGAATGGCCTCCGCCGGTGGCGTATACCAATCGGTTCTGAGCTTCTTCATTATCTATGCGGTTAACTGGGGCGTTAAGAGATGGAACAGCGATTATGCGCTCTATTAGTCAATCTCGGTGGGAGCAGGGAAGGCGGATCAAGCTATGAAAATGGGAAAAGACGTCATCACCTTTAATATTATCGCGTTCATCGTCGTGGGTTTCATTGGCATCGCCACGATACTGCCGTTCATTATGCTGCTGGTGGGTTCCTTTCAATCCGAGAGCTCGATCCTACAGTATGGATACTCGCTACTTCCGCGGACCTTCGATCTTGGCGCTTATAAATTCATTTTTCTGGAGCCGGAGAAGATCTTTCACAGTTATCTGGTCACGATATTCCTTACGGTAGCAGGTACCGGAATATCCATCTTCTTCTCTTCGATGACCGCTTATGTACTCGCCAGAAAAGATGTGAAGTACCGCAATGGGATGGCCTTCTACCTCTTCTTCACAACCTTGTTCAGCGGAGGCTTAGTGCCTTACTACCTGCTGATGTCCAATTATTTGCAGCTCCGAAATACGATGATGATTCTGCTCTTGAACGGGATGTTCAATGTCATCTACATCCTGATTCTGAGAACCTATATCGCGAACAGCATTCCGGATTCCATCTCCGAATCGGCGAAGATCGACGGCGCGAATGACTTCTCCATCTTCATCAGAGTCGTGTTCCCGCTGCTCAAGCCGGCACTCGCATCGATCGGGTTATTCATCGCCCTCGGTTATTGGAACGATTGGTATACGGCAACGCTGTTCATCACCAAAGACAACCTGTTTCCGCTCCAGTACACGCTTTACAGAATTCTGAGCTCCACGACCTTTGCGAAGCAGATGCTCCAGAATAATGGTGCTGCATCTGCCATTGAACTCCCGCAGCAAACGGTTAAGCTTGCACTGACCGTCGTCGCGACCGGGCCAATCGTATTCGCCTACCCGTTCGTTCAGAAGTATTTCGTTGCCGGCCTCACGATTGGGTCTGTCAAAGGCTAGTAAAGTTTGGTTAATTCCGCAAGAGCGGTTTAACATAGTTCATTCAATAATTGGGAGGTTAAACAAAGATGAGCAAGAAGTCAAAAGCACTGAGTCTGAGTTTATCGCTTACGCTCTGCCTGATGTTAATCTTGTCCGCTTGTTCCAAGAATGACAATACCAACAATGCTGCAGCAAACAACAAGCCTGCCAATGAGACGAAGAACAACGCTGCGGCAAGCAACACGGAAGACAGCGCCGGTGCCGATAACACAGCTACAGACACCACCGAGAAACCGCAATTGGATAAGGTAACGTTGAAATTCGTACTGCTCGGCGAAGCTCCGAAGGACAATGAAGCGGTCATGGCTGAAGTCAACAAGAAGCTTGAAGCCGACATCAACGCGACAATTGAATTGACTTATATTCCATTCGCAGACATTAACACCAAGTATCCGCTCGTACTGGCTTCCCCGCAGGATTGGGATGTCATCTACGGCAACATCAACTACGGCTCCAATGCATCCAAAGGCGGTTATCATGAAATCACGATGGATGACGTCAACAAGTTCATGCCTTTGACGACAGCGGCAACGTCCGAAGGCCAGTGGACGGATGCCCGCGTAAACGGAAAAATCTACATGATTCCGCAAACGTTTAAGGAGTTGGATGTAGGTACAGGTTTCTTCCGCGAAGATCTTCGTAAAAAGTACAATGTTCCTGAAATCAAAACCTTCAAGGACTTGGGAGCTTACTTCCAAGCGCTGAAAGACAATGAGAAAGGCATGCTTCCTGTTGACGGTTCCGCTTCCGATATTCAAGGCATTTTCGGCGGCTTGATGAAGAACTATGTACTTAAAGAAGCGCCGTATATCACCGGATTCTTCCCTGACGATCCGAACTATACGATAACCGGATTACTCGACGATGCTTTCAAAGCGAAGTTCATCGATGCTGCCAAAACAATGAAGGACTGGGCGGACAAAGGTTTGCTGCCTAAGAACGCATTCGCGCAGAAGACGGCAGCGGCTGACCTTGCCAAAGAAGGGAAATCCGGCTACTGGGCAAACGCGTTCGAGAACTATGCCCAATACAGCTCCGACATGATTGCTAAAGGCTGGGAGCTTGGTGCAGTGAATAACTTGACAGACAGCGGCGTCGTTATGACTCGCCCTGCTACAGGTAACGGTTTCGCATTCTCGCCGAAATCGAAAAACTACGAAAGAGCTTTGATGGCGATCGATTTGCTGCATCAAGACAAAGCTTATAACATGCTGCTCGCATTCGGTATCGAAGGCAAAAACTACACGATGAATGCCGATGGCAAAATGGTAATCGCCCAATCCGATCCGAATCCGTATCCGATGTACGGTGCAGGCTGGTGGTCCAACAACCGCGACCAATGGCCGCCGCTTGAGAGCTATACGCAGCAATATATCGACACGAAGAAAGCACTGCTTGAGAAGGCGCAGCCATTCCTGCTTAACGGCTTCAACATCGACACGACAAACATCAAGACGGAGCTTGCGAACATCGTGAACATCGATAAACAATACTCTGCACCGATTCAAATGGGTCTTGTGAAAGATGTAGATGCAGCAGTCAATGACCTGATCGAAAGATACAAGAAAGCCGGTGCCGAGAAGGTGCTGGAGGAAGTGAAGAAACAAGCAGCGGCATTCGTTGCTTCGAAACAAGCGCAGTAAAGATAACGGAAGAGGGCTGCTCCCGGAAGGTGGCAGCCCTTTTTTTGAACAAATGGAGGTACTCATGGAGAAGAAGAAGATGTTCCTTACGCCGACGACGCATTGGGACCGGGAATGGGTCATGACGAAAGGGCAGTTTCAGGTTCGTTTGGTTCATCTGATTGATCGGCTGCTCACCATCATGGACGAACATCCGACTTATCGGTTTCTGCTTGATGGGCAAGCGATCGTGCTTGAGGATTATTTAGCCATCAAACCGGAACAGAGGGAACGGATGGCTGCCCTGATGGAGTCGGGCAGGCTGGTTACCGGTCCTTGGTATGTGCTGGCTGATCAGTTTCTGGAGAATGGAGAGTCTACGATTCGGAATTTGTTAATGGGCATGGATTTGATTCGGCAAATGCGCGGCAGGCCAATGATGCTCGGTTATGTGCCGGACTCCTTCGGGAGTATTGCGAGTTTGCCGATGATTCTCAATGGCTTCGGGATTCGATATGCAACGTTTGGGCGTGGACGTCCGAAGTGGGATGAAGAGCTTCCCCATTATGAATTTTGGTGGCAGGGACCGGCAAATTCTAAAGTTTTAGCTGCCAATCACGGTTACAGTCACGGCATATTTCTGAGTTATCCGGATATTTGGTCCGATATTAGCCAGCCGTCTTCGCTTGCACCTGATGCCGAGATGACCTTGCGCAGCTTCCTTGAAGAGGCACAGAAACAGCTGGATCTGGCAGCAACCTCAAATTTATATATGTCCATTGGAATTGACCATATGGAGCCCCGGCCTTCATTGCCTGGGATAGTTGATTATATCAATCAGCATCAAGAAGCGTTTGAGCTGCATTATTCGATGCCGGAAGATTATCTCGCCGCTGTGGCAGAAGCAGCCGAAGGGCTGTCCACGTATACCGGAGAGATGCGCGGCTCAGATGCGTTTCCGATGGATTTGGTAGGCACATTATCTTCTCATATGAGATTGAAGCAGCAGAACGATGCCAGCGAAATTCTGTTGCAGCGATTAGTAGAGCCATTGTGGGTGATGGCTTCCGGTGCGAGCGGCGTGGCTTATCCGAAAGGGCTCATTCAGAACCTATGGAAGCTGCTGCTGGCGAACCATCCGCATGATTCCATCTGCGGCTGCAGCCTGGATCAGGTTCACAAGGATATGCAGAACCGATTCGAGGAAATAGAGCATACCGGAGCTTACTTGATCAAGGATGGGCTCCACCATTTGATAGGGGCTATCGATACGACTACTTCGGAAGAAGAAGCTGCGATTGCCGTTGTGGTGGTCAATCCGCTTGGCCGCACGCATGCGGGTCCGGTAAAGCGTTATGTGCGAGTTCCGAAGCGCTTCAAGCATGACTCTTATAGGCTGGTCGACGAGGAAGGGCAGCCCATTGCTGCGAGAATACGCCATATCGCGGACAAAAATAAGGATTTGGAAAGCGAATATATGACCGCTGACATGCTGGCGGTGTTGATTTCGAAGACGAGTGAGGACACGCGCGCGGATAATCAGGTGTTTACGGTACTGGAGGTTGATTTTATCGCGGATCATGTTCCGGCAGCCGGATATCGAACCTATTGGATCAAGCCCGGTTCACCGAGCAATGAAGGCGTATCTATTGAAGCAGCAACTGCTCCTTCTGGGGTTTCCTTGTGCGAGAACGGCATGGAGAACGACGCGATCCGGGTTCGTTTCCATGAGAATGGCACGTTCGATCTTCTTTATAAGCGCACAGGGCGTGAGTATCGCCAGCTTCATTATTTGCTCGATCGGGAAGAGACGGGCGATTTGTACGACCATCATGAATTTGCGGAGCATGATGAACGTGATTCCAGAGATTGCGGAGCAAGAGCCGGAGTTGGAGCTGGGACGGGAACGGAGACGGGCTGGCGGCTTCATGAATATTTTGAAGATCGTATCGTCTATAAAGCCGACTTTACCTGGGAACTGCCTGAAGCGAATCAAGCTGGTAAACGATCCTCGGTGATGGCCGGGCTCCCGATCACGATGTATGCAACGCTATATGAGAAGTTGGAGAGGCTGGACCTCGTGCTCGAAATCGATAATACCTGCAAAGACCATATGCTGCGAGTCGCTTTCGAGACGGGACTGCCAGCTCATAGGGTATCGGCCTACGATCATTTTCAAGTCGTGGATCGGAAGGTGAGAGATGGCGGCGGGGAATGGAGAGACGAGCCGTTCCAGGAATTTATTGATGTATCGGATGGACGAGAAGGACTATGTATATCGACAAAAGGGCTCCCGGCTTATGAGGCTGTTCATGGCGGCGGAGATAAAGGAACCGTTGTGCAGTTTACGTTAGTCAGATCGGCAGGCAGCGTCGGGCAAGCAGCCGGCGCCAACTATCCGGCTCCTGGAGGACAATGCCAAGGACCGCATCGTTTCGAATATGCGTTAATTCCGCACGAAGGGGATTGGCGGCAAGGACAATGTTTGGGGAAAGCTTCCGATTTCCGTACACCTCTATTGGTAGAAGCCTCGTTGCAGCATGCTGGTCATTGGGCATCTTGCGGTTCCATTCTGTCTGTACAATCGACGGCAGGCAGCCATCCATTCATGAGCTGTCTGAAACAGGCGGAGGATCGGAGTGGATGGGTCGCTCGTCTATGGAATCCGGATCAATCGGGGCACTTGCAAGTAGCAGGCGTGCTTCTCGGTGGGGCTAGTGGCGTCTATTCCACATTGTTAGATGAAAGCGTGAAGGAAAAGGTCGATGACGCAGCAACGAAGGGCATCGCGATGCAAGCCGGGGAGCTGGTCACGATTAAATTTCAAGGGCAAATTCAAGGACAAGAGGGAGAGCGATGATGGCTAAATACCGGTTGACCTACGAGAATTATCTGGATAAAGTGTATGGCGCGTGGCTGGGCAAAAGCATTGCCGGTACGATCGGCGCCCCATTCGAAGGCAGGAAGGAACTGTTCGATTACGAGTATGACCCGCGCGCCATCAAGGAAATGCTGCCGAATGATGATTTGGATCTTCAAGTGTTATGGCTGCATGTGCTAGAGCAGAAAGGGGTTTATTTCACCTCGATGGATTTGGCAGAGGCCTTCTATGAACGTTATCCGTTCGTACCGGGGGAATATGCTTGGTTCAAGAAAAACTATAATCGTGGTATCTATCCGCCGGTATCGGGGGCGTTCAATAATCGCTATTATATCAACGGAATGGGCTGTCCCATCCGTTCCGAAATATGGGCTTGTGTTGCTCCGGGCAATCCCGAGCTGGCGGCAGAGTTCGCGGGACGCGACGGCATGCTGGATCATGAGGGTGATTCCATCTATGCAGAGCAGTACTTAGCGGCAGTTGAAGCTATGGCATTCGTCGAAAACGATCTCATGAAGGTACTGCGGGACGGCATGGTTTATTTGCCTGCGGGCACGAGAATTCGCCGGCTTGTGGAGGACACGATGGCATGGTCCTTGCAGGATTTGACCTGGCAGCAGGTTCGCTCTCGAATCATTCGCGACTACGGACACCCGGACTGTACGAACCTGTATCAGAATATCGGCTTTACGCTGGTATGTTTGTTTTACGGTAAAGGGGATTTCCTGGCGACGACGATGATCGCTTTGAATTGCGGATTTGATACGGATTGCAGCTGCGCGACGGCAGGCGCTCTTCTCGGTATTATATATGGGGCACGCAGCTTAATTGAGAAGCACGCCTTCTACGACACCAGCTATAAGCTTGATGTGAAAGTAACTCGCCGCTCCAATCAGCTGGCGGACTTGGCTGAGGATACTTGTGCAGCTGGTTTGACTATCTTGAGGGAGCTTAATTCGGCCATCGGCATTACGGATTTGCCGTCCGAGCTCGGTTCGATTCCATCGCATAAACCGCAGCCTTCGATTGTGCTTTCCGTTGACTATCTAGGAATTCCCGTTGTTGGATGGTCCGAGAGTAAGACAATTGCAATCGGACTGTCGAACGAGACGGAGTTTGTCGCTGTGGATCAATTGACAGTCGACTTGCCTGGAGGCTGGCTAAGTGATTGGACTTCGCGGCATATCGTTCTACAGCCGGGGGAAATCAAATCGGTTACGCTCACGGTAAGCGTACCGGAGCAGGTTTGCTACTTGTCGGAGAAAAACTTGCTGACGGCCAAATTTGGCGAGGCTTCCTTTGTCTTCGGTCTGAACGGAGCCCAAGTCTGGAAGGTATACGGACCTTTCTGGGAAAATCATATCGAGCTTCCTCGCACGGAGCTCGGTGAATGGTATTATGGCGCCTTCAAAGGCACCAGAGACGAAGTCGCCGATCTGACGCGTCAATTCCATCTCAATACGAAGGCCGATGCGAGCAAAGATTATCGGAGCCAGGCCGATCCGAAGGACTATCGGCTCGTGAATGTCACCGAGGATTTGTTCTCGGTTTCGGATTTGATCGGCTTCCAGGGACCTTGCGTTGTATACGCGGAGCGGGAGATCGAGCTTCCGGAGGACCGAGAGGTCAATATTATATTCGGGCATACCGAAGCCTATCGTCTATGGATCAACGATCAATTAATCAGTGAGGCCGATCACCACGATTGGTGGACGGCCGAGAACCGACATCATGCTGAGGTTAAGCTGCGTCAGGGCAGGAATAAAATCGTGCTGCAAGCGATTCGGCGCGGGCGTCATGCGGAGTACAGCTTAATCTTCACGGAGCTCGGCCAATCGTTCCCGCATCACATTACGGATCTTGGTTCGTGGATTAAGCATAAATTCGAATAATAGCTTCAATTGCAATTTCTTCAGACTATTGCTAGGCTGGAACATATAGTTTGGCATGGTCAAGAAAACGCAAAGGAGCCATTATACATGTCACAGAATAACTATCAAGCCTTAATCCATGATCGAATCTTCATGGGCGGAGCCGCGGATGTAGAGGATATGATCAAGAACGAAGAGGTGGATGTCGTCATCGACTTGCGTGCTGAGTCCACCGGCTGTGCGTATGAAGGTGCGGATGTGGATTGGATTCAAATCCCGCTTGGCGACAATACGGCTGAAGACCATCTCTTATTTAAGAAAGCAATTGCTGAAGTTGTCGGTGCGTATAAGAACGGCAAGAAGGTAGCCTTTCATTGCGCCGGCGGAGGTGGCCGAACAGGAGTCGTAGCGGTCGGAACACTGATCGAGCTTGCGCAAGCAACCGGAATTGAAGAAGCGGAAGCGAAGGCAATCGATATTCGCGCCAAAATCAATATAAAACCACCGCAGCGTGCAGCGCTTGAGAAGCTGTATGAGAATTAAACCTATAATCCACCAACCCACCATAGTAATGGTGGGTTTTTAATATCGAAAACCAATTCATGCACATCGGGAAAAACCTTTCGAGTTTGAAACGAACAGTTATTGTCATACTCCTTTTGTTGATACATAATGTATCTATAACAAAGGAGGAGTGATCATTTTTGAAGAAGCTGCTATCGTCCGTCTTGATTGCTTGTTTATGGCTAACTACGCTCAGCATTGTACCGGCAAGTGCGGCAGCACCGAGTAACGGCAGCGTATTGCTGCAGCTGGATGGGATATCCGGCGAATCTACCATGAAAGGGTATGAAAAGTGGAGTATCGTTACCGGTGCCTCATTCTCCTTATCCAGTCAGGGCTCCGTTGCTGTAGGTTCAGGTTCAGGTTCAGGGGCTGGTAAAGTCAGTCTGTCCTCTCTCACCATTACCAAATCGACCGATGCAGCTTCCATACCGATCATGCTGACTGCGATGAAAGGCTTACATATTCCGAAAGGCAAGCTTGTCTATACACGCAATGCTGCAGATGGGAATCAACCATTCCTGATGCTCGAGCTTGAAGATGTAACCCTAAACAGCTACACCTTCGATGATACCGAAGAGACCGTGGTGCTGAATTACGGTAAAATCAAGTGGACGTATTGGATTACGGATGCGAAAGGGATACGGACTCCAATCACAGGCGGCTGGGATGCTAAGAAAAATACACCCGCCGCTTAATAGACAAAAGAAGGCAGCCGCGCCGGTTGCCTTCTTTTGTCGTGCGTGAAAAAGGGTTTCCGCCGAGTGTGTCGAAACAACCAGACATACATCTATAAATGGAGAGTGCGTGCAAGTTGAAAGCAAATCGAATGGAAGCGTTCAGCGATGGCGTATTAGCCATCATTATAACGATCATGGTGCTTGAATTGAAAGTGCCGGAGGGACACGAGTGGCATTCGCTGGTAAGTTTGGCTCCGAAGCTGCTCAGTTATTTATTCAGCTTTATCTACGTAGGGATCTACTGGAATAACCATCATCATCTGCTTCACGCCGTTCATACGATGAACGGAAAGCTGATGTGGCTTAATATGCTGTTGCTATTCTGGTTATCTCTCGTGCCTTTCTCTACGGCGTGGATTGGAGAGAGTCACTTTGCTCCCACGCCAACAGCGTTGTATGGCATCGTGCTGCTGCTGGCCTCCCTTTCATATTGGTTATTGCAGCGCGCGATTCTGGGCCAGCATCCATCTGACTCTGCGATTCGGGCGGCGATGGGAAGAGATTTCAAAGGTAAGATTTCGCCTGTGATCTATCTATTAGCGATCGTGACGGCCTACTTGAACGCATGGGTATCTTGCTTCTTCTTCGCGCTTGTTGCGGTGCTCTGGTTTGTGCCCGACAAGCGGATTGAACGCGTGTTGCTGAGAAAGGCGAATTAGAAGGGAAAAGCCAGTTCGATCAGAGCGCTGATCGAACTGGCTTTTTTGCGTTGATGGTGAGTATTCATAATTATAAGCGCGACTGCAAACAATAAGGAAATAATTGACTATCGGCAGGTGGTGATGGCATGTTCCGCTTCAAGAAAACAATCCGGAAATCCGGTAAACCACAATCCGTTGAATTGGAATCCGGAGACCTTGATACGAAGATCGCACAGATTCAGAACTATTTCGCACAAACGGAAGATCTGAAAATGCAGAAGCTTTCTTGCTCGGATCAAACCTGCTCTTTGATCTATCTGGAGTCACTCGTACAGTCGGCTTCCATTCAAACGCTTGTCATCGATGCCTTGCAGGAATCCAGCTCCGATGAGATCGAGCAGAAGTTAACGGCTGTCGAAGTCAAAAAGTCATCCGATCTGATCCAAATCGGAAAATATATGCTTGAAGGTCATTGCGTCATTGTAACGGAAAACGACTCAACAGCCATCGTGATACCCGCAGCCAAATCGCAAGACCGAGCCATACAAGAGCCTGGAGCCGAACAGATTATTAAAGGCGCGCATGACGGTTTTATTGAAAGCCTTAGCACAAATCTATTTTTGCTTCGCAATCGAATGAAAAACCCCAAGTTGAAAGTGAAGTATTACACGTTAGGCAGCGTTACGAATACGAAGGTCGCCATGATCTATATGGATGGCTTCGCTGATCCCAAGGTCGTTGCGGAATGCGAGAGAAGGCTCTCCGAGTTTGATCTGGAATATTTGTATTCCGCCGGGAACATCGATGAAATGCTTGAGGAGCATCCGCTGTCTCCTTTTCCGCAAACGCTGCAGACGGAGAGGCCGGATCGGGCAGTTTCCTACCTGATGGAAGGAAAAATCACGATTATCGTGGATGGCAATCCAAGCGTTCTGGTGCTGCCGATCACGTTCTTTTCGTTTTATCAATCGCCTGATGATTACAACAGCCGCTGGATCATCGGTTCCTTTTATCGCTTCATTCGGTTAATTAGCTTCATTCTGGCCATTTGCTTGCCGGCCATCTACATCGCTACCGTAACCTATCATTCTGAAGTGCTGCCGATCGGGATTCTGTATTCGGTCAAGGTGTCGTTAACCTACGTTCCTTTACCTCCTATTCTGGAGGCACTTGTGATGCAAATCATTCTGGAACTGCTCAAAGAGGCGGCGATCAGGCTGCCCTCACCGATCTCCCAGACGATCGGTATTGTTGGGGGGTTAGTCATCGGAACGGCTGTGGTGGAAGCCCAATTGGTATCGCACACGATGATTGTTGTCATCGGGTTAACGGCGATCGCGTCTTTCGTAACCCCGATAAACGAATTTGGAACAAGCCTTCGCATTCTGGGGTTTCCGATGATGCTGGCCGCCTCCTTATTCGGTTTTTTCGGCATCTCCATTATGCTCATGCTGATTTTTATTCACCTGTGCAAAATCGAGACACTTGGCATTCCGTATTTCACGCCGTTTGGTCCGTTTCAAGGCAAAGAGAATTTCAAAGATGTATTCCTCAGACTACCGCTGTGGATGGTCAATAAAGGCGCACATAAAGCGGAAGTCAGCCCCATTAAACAGGCGATTTTCGGGAGGTGGAAGCGGCCGTGAAGCTGACAATAAGTAAACCCCAACTGTTTTTTTTGATTGTCAAAACGCAGATTGGAATAGGCTTATTATCTTTACCTTCTGAAATTCAGGGCATCGCGGATGGGGATTCTTGGATATCGGTTATTGTTGCCGGGGTTGTCATTCAACTGATGCTATTCGTTTATTGGCGTTTGCTTAAGAAGTTTCCGAACAACACTTTAAGTGAAATTACGGTTCGCATGCTTGGACGATATTTAGGGAAGGCAGTCAACGTCGTTTATTATGTTTTTTTCGTGCTCATTGCGGCTTATGCTTGTTCGCTATACACCAAACTGATTAATAGCTGGATGCTGTTATTGACGCCTGGATGGGTAGTGCTTCTGCTTATTGTCGGGACAAGCGTCTATTTGGCGCTGGATAATTTACGTGTCATCGCTCGTTTTTTTGCCTTTGCTTCTATCCTGTTTGTTGTATTGATTCTGATGAGCATTCTGAATTTTAAGAATGATATGCACATGTCGAACATTTTACCTATAGGTCAATCAGGCATGATACCCATATTCAGCGGAAGCGAAAAAACGTTTTTCTCCATGCTCGGGTTTGAGGTAACGCTGTTCTTCTACTCTCAAGTTGAAGGTAACCGGAAGGGCATGTTGACTGTCATATCAGCCGCCAATGGCTTTGTGACTTTGTTTTATACCTACTTTGTCTTCATCTGCTTAATGGGATTGAGTCCAAAGGCGTTAGAGCAGGTGAATGAACCGGTATTGTTCTTATTACGGGGGTTGTACTTTCAGCTATTTGATCGATTGGATTTAATCTTCCTGACGATTTGGATCATTCCGATGACCGCTACCATCGTTTCTTATTTATGTGTCGCCGGGAAAAGCCTATCGACCAAACGCAGCTCCTATCGCAAGCTTGTGTGGTTCAGCGCGGGGATTGTCTTCTTCGCAGCATGGTATTTAACAACGATCGAGAATGTGAATCTCGTAAGTAAATGGCTGGAATATGGCTATTTGATCATGATTGCAGCGGTGCCGCTATTGCTCTGGCTTGCATCCTTCCTTGTTAAAACCAATGAAAAGGTAGGGTCAATATGAGAAGAAGATGGTTGGTTGTGGTCGGGGGCTTGTTATGCGCGACGATGCTGACAGGCTGCTGGGACGCCCAATATTTATCCACGAAGAAGATGGTAAACGGAATTAGCATGGATTTGGATAAAAACAATCAATTAACGACGACCGTAAAAACAATCCTGCTGAATAGCAAAGGCGGCGGTCAATTCGATGTAAAGGATCAAGAGATGCAAGCAACCGGGCCATCGATTGCCAATACCGGCATGCAAATCGATAGTATGCTTCCCGGTACCATTGAAGCCACGAAAATGCATGTTGTTATCATTGGGGAAGAACTCGCCAAACAAGGGATAAAGGTTCCCTTAGAGTACATTTATCGTAATCCGAAAGGATATCTGAACTCGAATATTTTAATAAGCAAGGGGCAGGGTTCCGAAGTATTATCTTTCAGAAAAATAGATAATAGTCCCATCGCGTTTGGCATTAAACAATTGATTAACGGGTCAGAACGCACGACGGTGATTCCGAATCAAACGCTGTATTCGATTTGGAGTCCATTGTTCGACACGGGCGAAGATATGGTGCTGCCCCTCATCCATAAAGTTGGTAATAAAGCCTTGGTCATTGACAGTGTCGGTTTATTCGATGGCGATAAATTCACGGGTCATACCTTCATGTCGGAAGATAGTACATTGTTATTGCTCATGCTTGGGAAGCTGAACAAAATGGCAAACATGGACATTCAGGCAGAGGGGAGTTTGCTTAACTATCAAGTGCGAAAAGAAAAGAGATCCATCCGGTTGACGGTCAATCCATCTACGTCCGAAATCGAATGCGCCGTTAAAGTAGAGCTATTTGGTGTCATTAGTAGTTTTCCGAACCATCTAGGCGAGAAGATTGACCGCGAACAGGTGGCACTGGAGATTAACAGAAATCTTAACAAACGCGCCATAGGCGTAACAAACAAGTTGCAGCAGGCGAATTGCGATGCGCTTGGGATCGGAAGAAGGCTTAAAGCCCATCATTCCAAGCTGTGGAAAACGATCGACTGGAAGAAAACATACAAGGAAGTGAAGATCAAAACGGAAGTTCAAGTCCATATTGCAAATACGGGCATTATCAAGTGATTGGAAGGATGATCTCTCCTAATGAGAGGTCATCTTTTTGTGTTTTGGCGAGATGGAAAAAGTTTATTCACCAATCGTTCACAAGAGAGATTTACGATTCAGCCTCTACAGGCTTATAATGAGATTGATTATCATTACTAGGGGGATGTAAAGATGAAAGCTTGGTATAGAGGTGCAATTCTAATTACTGCAGCGGCAATCGTATTGTCCGGTTGCGGTAAGAATGACAACAAAACGACTAATGTGTCCAATGCGACGAATGCAGCAGCTGCGAATGTAGAAGGAACTGCTGACTTGACGGAGGCGCAAGCTAAATATCAGACTTACGGCATTGAACAGTGCGATCTATTGATCGCGGATACGGAGAAATTCGTAACGGCCGTGAAAGCAGGCAATATCGATGAGGCTAAGAAGCTTTATGCCCCTGCGCGTATGTATTATGAGCGTATTGAACCGATCGCGGAGTCGCTTGGCGATTTCGATCCGAATATCGATGCACGTGAAGGCGATGTGGCAGATGCGGACTGGCGCGGATTCCATCGCATTGAGAAAGCGCTGTGGGCCGATAACACGACTGACGGTATGACAGAGTACGCGGATCGCCTGCTCAGCGATGTTAAAGCGCTTCGCGCTCTGATGGAAACCGTTGAAGTTGACAGCACGATGCTTGTGACCGGAGCCGTGGAACTGCTTAACGAGGTTTCCTCCTCGAAGGTGACCGGGGAAGAAGAGCGTTATTCCCGCACGGACCTCTATGATTTTGTAGCAAACGTAGAAGGCGCGAAGAAAATCTATGAACTGCTGAAGCCAGCTCTTGCGGAGAAGGATGCCGATCTTGAGAAGCAAATCGGTGAACGTTTTACGGATCTGGAAGGTCTTCTGGATAAATACAAATCAGGCGATGGTTTTGTCTTGTTTACCGAATTAAAGGATGCGGATACCAAATCGCTAAGTCAATCTCTTGATGCGCTTGCAGAGCCGCTTTCACAGATGGGAACTATTTTGGGGGCGTAATGAGATATGAAGGACCAGGATATGAAGAAGGGGCATCCGGAAGAGGGGCAAGGCGGAATTTGGAAAAAGCCGGTCAGCCGGCGTGATCTGCTTAAGATGGCCGGTATCGGCGGAGCCGGTCTTCTGCTGGGCGGCCTTGGAACAGGCGGGCTGCTGGAAGCAAGCGGACGTCTGCTTGGCAACGAGACCTCGTCGTCTGACGATGAGATTGTTGCGTTCTACGGTCCGAATCAGGCGGGCATTACGACGCCTTCTCAGAATTTTGTTTGTTTTGCCGCATTCGATTTGAAAACAACGGATATTGCGGATGTACGCGAGCTGTTCAAGAAGTGGACGGAAGCTTCCGGTGCAATGACCCGCGGACAATTAATCGGAGAGCCGGTTCATGAGAACGAGAACGTGCCGCCGACCGATACCGGAGAAGCGGTTGGACTGAATGCTTCCCGTACGACGATTACGTTCGGGGTAGGACCAAGCTTCTTTGATGAACGGTTCGGTCTTGCAGGGAAACGCCCGGCGAACTTCGCTGTATTGCCGCTCTTTAATGGAGATGCGCTTCGCGAGGAATGGACGGGTGGAGATATCGGCGTACAAGTATGCGCCGATGATCTGCAGGTTGCTTTCCATGCGATTCGCAATCTCGCTCGCATAGCGCGTGGGAAGGCCGTGCTTCGCTGGACACAAGAGGGCTTTCAACGGACGGGTCAGTCAGATCCGTCCGGCGGTACACCGCGAAATCTCATGGGCTTCAAGGACGGTACCGGCAATCCCGATATTCGTGATGCGCAGACGATGAATGAGGTCGTTTGGGCTGGGGCGGGCGATGGCGCTCCATGGATGGCAGGGGGAAGCTATATGGTGGTGAGGCGCATTCGGATTCGCGTTGAGGTATGGGATCGTTCGACGCTTAAGGATCAGGAAGATACCTTTGGCCGCCATCGGCACAGCGGAGCACCGATTGGCAGTCAGAATGAGCTGGATAAGGTGGATCTTGCCGCGAAGGATGAGAAAGGAAAACCGTTAATCCCAATGGATTCCCATGTGCGCCTGGCAAGAGGCGACAGCTCGATTCGGATTTTGCGGCGCTCCTATTCGTACTCAAGCGGGCTCGATAATGTGACCGGACAATTGGATGCGGGACTTCTGTTCATCAGCTACCAACGCGACATTGCCAAACAGTTTATTCCAATGCAGCAGCGGCTTGCGACCGACAAGCTGAACGAGTACATCCTTCACCATGGAAGTGCTGTATTTGCTTGTTTCCCAGGCGTACGCAAAGGCGGCTATATTGGGGACACACTGTTGTGATCAGAAGGGGAATAGATACATGAAGTTAAGGTCTCATCCATCCAAGCATTGGATAAAGCGGGGAGCAAGCTTGCTCCCCATTGTTTTTATAGCACTTATGCTATGGTTTCCTCTGGGAAGTATAGCAATGGCAGCAGGGGAACAAACCCCCGTTGAACGTATGCTCCCTCTGATCGGCGATGCCCTTGTAGATATCGGTCAAGAGAAATTCACGGAAGCGCAGGATGCGTTAGCTGAGGCGAACCAGCTGTGGGTAGACGTTCAAGCCGAGAATTCGGAGTTGACTGCGAATGTGAATTCTTCCCTTGCTCACGCTGCTAAAGCGGTAGCCGATGCGAAAGGTGATCCGGCTGCAGCGAAGAAAGCATTGGCAGCAGCCGCGAAGGCGATCAATGCCTACTCCAAAGCGAACAGCAGCAAGTCGCAGATGTCCGGTCCTGAAGCTGCGGCAACGCTGATTCCCTTGTTGGATCAGTTGACTACGCATATTAAGGCGGCTGCTTGGTCAGCAGCGAATGCGGACTACAGACAGATCGACAGCGGCTGGAAGAAGATTGAACAGCCGATTCGAGGCGATAATGTTACGGTATACGCTTCACTTGAGACGAGTATGAGCATGATTCGAATTGCACTACGCTCGGACCCTCCGCGCGCCGCGCAGGCGGAGTCGGAAACCGCCGCATTGCTGCAGCAGGTTAAGGATTACGCATCCGGCAAAATCGCGCAGGCATCCGTGGATACGAGTTTAACGCTTACCGATGCATTCGAGGTGCTGAGTCAAGCGGAGGCGGATGCGAAAGCAGGGCATGCAGCGGAAGCGAACGGCCAGATGCAAGCTTTCATCCGGATGTGGCCGAGCGTTGAAGGGGATGTTCAGCTGCGATCGGCTACCGTTTATCGCGATATCGAGAATCGGATGACGGAAGCGGCCGGTTATCTGCTATCCGACCCGCCTGAAACGGAGAAAGCCAGTGCAACTATTGCAGAAATGAAGGAACAGCTGGCACCGATGCTGGAGGAAGCGAGTTATAACGCTTTCGATGCAGGCGCGATTTTGCTCAGAGAAGGGTTTGAGGCGATTCTGGTTCTGGCGGCTCTCATCTCATATTTGAACAAGGCCGGGCATGCGGATAAGCGCAAATGGATTTGGGGCGGAGCGGGCATGGGGCTGCTGCTAAGCGCTATTATGGCGGTCGTGCTGACCTATGCGGTTTCGCAAGCGATATCAGGCACTATGCGGGAGAAAATCGAAGGCTTAAGCGGTCTCGCCGCGGTTCTCTTCATGCTCTTGGTGGGAAACTGGCTCCATAATAAATCGAATATCCGCGCATGGAATGCATTCATTGATAAACAAGTCGGAGGCGCTTTGGCAAAGGGCAGCTTATGGTCTTTGTTTGTCGTATCGGGGCTTTCCATCTTCCGTGAAGGAGCAGAAACGGCTATATTCTATGTCGGAATGGCCCCGTCGATCGATCCGATGCAAATGCTGCTCGGTATCGCGGTGGCGCTGCTGTTACTCCTGATTCTTGCCGTACTGATGATCAAGTACAGCGTGAAGCTGCCGCTTCGTCCGTTCTTCCTGACGGCCTCGGCGTTCATCTACTTGCTGGTGTTCCGGTTCATCGGCGAAAGCATTCATTCGCTGCAGGTAGCAACATGGGTACCGGCTCATTCGCTGCCAAGAAGCTTCTCCGTGAATGCACTGGGGATCTACCCGACCCTCGAAACCGCCATTCCGCAAGCTGCACTGGTTCTATATTTGCTCATTCGGTATAGTTCCGTCTTTATCATCGGTGCGCGCCGGGCAGGAATGACCAAAACCACTCTAAAATAAACATGAATTAGCTTAATCCAATTCCTGAAAGGGGATAACGGATTAAGCTTTTTTCGTTATGGCTTTTCAGATTTCTTTCATCTTTTGCAGGTATAATGATGGGAGCTATATTTTCGACGATTATAAGGGTCTACGGTTACATAGGAGGAACAGACGTTGCGGATATTGTTTGCGGAGGACGATGAGACGCTGGGAGAGCTGACAGAGCATCAGCTGCTGCGGCGTTATCATGTTGTGGATTGGATGAAGGATGGGGCAGAAGCGCGTCAAGCAATGGGTCCCGGCCGATATGACGTCTATGTGCTGGATTGGATGCTTCCCGGTGCAACGGGGATGGACCTGATTCGCGCAGCTCGGAAGAAGGAAGATCATACGCCGATTCTGCTGCTTACAGCGCGGGACGCCGTTCAGGATCGAGTAGAAGGATTGCTCGCAGGCGCGGACGATTATATGATCAAGCCGTTTGCGTTCGAAGAATTAGAAGCACGGCTTCTCGCATTGTTCCGACGTCAAGAACGTGTGATTCAATCCGATTCCTTGCAGGTTGGCGAGCTGGTTGCCCATTTGAATCGGTTCGAGGTGACGCGCGGTGGAGCCGCGATTACGTTAACCCGGCGAGAATTTCAGCTGCTTGTCTGCTTGATGCGTCATGAAGGGCAGGTGCTGTCGCGCGAGCAGCTGCTGGATCAAGTTTGGGGTGTGGGAGCAGAGGTAACACTGAATACAGTGGATGCCACGGTCAAGCTGCTTCGCAAGAAAGTGGACGGGCCGTACGAGCATAAATGCATTCACAGCGTTTACGGCGCAGGCTACCGACTCTCGCAGAACGGCGGGGAGCATCATGTTTAAACGAACGCAGACCAAGCTGACACGGCAATTTTCAATCACGATCGGAATTATTCTTCTCGTTACCGTCTTCTTCGCGCATTGGATGGTCCAATATATCCTTACGTCAACGGAGAATAATCAGCTGCGATCACTTAGTCATCAGTATGCCAAGGATCTTCAACAACTGCTGGATTCGCCGAAAGCGGCTGTATTGTTTGACCAGAATATGAATGACAAGAAGCTTAACGAGGCTTTCTCGCCGACGGGGCTGCAACTCAATCAGATGACTTGGCTTGTTTCGGATCAAGGGGAAATTCTGCTTCAATCTCCCGGGGGTAAGAATGGCAGTCTTATTGCAAGCGACTTTCCCATTCTGCCGCTGCTTCCGAACATACTAAGCAAGCCGGATGATAAGTATCACAATGTGCGGTCTGATGGTAGAACGTTTCGCATTGGAGGGCTGACAATCAACGCCTCAACCGGTGATGAATATCGAGTCATCGTCGCGCAGGAGGTGACAAGCGACGTCGCCCTGCTTGTTCAATTGCGATGGGCGTTCGCAGGTTTTGCCCTCGTTATGCTGCTCGCGGGAGCCGCTGCCGGCTACTTGCTTGCAGGCCGGGCAATGGTTCCGATATTCAATGCTTACCGGCGCCAAGAGCAGTTCACGGCAGATGCATCCCATGAACTGCGTACTCCGCTCAGCATATTAAGGTCCTCCGTGGAGGTGCTTAATGAACAGCGAGAGACGCTGCCTGAGTTCTACCGGAATGTGCTTGCGAAGTCCGGCAAGGAAATCCATCATTTGATCCGACTTGTCGACAATTTGCTGACGCTTGCACGCAGCGAGAACGGGCGGATTGAAATTATGAAGCGGCCGTTCTCGCTGCGCGGCATGGTTCTGCAAGTCTTGGAGCAGCTGGAGCCGATTGCACAGGGAAAGCAGGTGCGCTTGCATTTAGCGGAAAGCTCCGAGACGGTGGAGAGGGAATTTTGCGGCGATGAGGTGCGAATCAGGCAGCTAACGTTCATTCTCGCGGAGAATGCGATTCAGTACAATCGTCCGGGGGGCACAGTCACCGTTGCGATCGAATGCGGGCCGGATGAAGCCGCAATCATGGTAACCGATACCGGCATCGGCATTGCGAAGGAGCATTTAACCGGTATATTCGAGCGGTTTTATCGTTTGGATCAAGCTCGTACTCGCCGCTCGGAAGGGACGGGACTCGGTCTTGCCATTGCGAAGCAAATTGTTCTGTCTCATAGAGGAAGATTGCAGGTATGGAGTGAACCAGAGGTCGGCACAACGTTTCGCGTGAACATGCCGAACGTTTCAGATTAGTTTCAGAATGTCCCGATAGAATCAGTATTGTAACCGCCAGATGGGCGGAATTAAGGTACAGGAGGTTAACATCACCATGAACAAGAAGTGGAAGCTGGCCGGAGCGGCCATTGCACTGGCTGTAGCGATTCCGGTATCGGCATATGCGGCAGCAGATGGGGCAAGCCAGAAAAACCCGGACAAGAAATATCATGTGATTTCGATCAACAAAAGCGGCGTCAAATCGGAACGGAAGGATGCAAGAATTGACGTACTCGAACTCGCGGTGACGAAGCTCGGGCTGGACAAGGCAGCTATCGAGGCTGCGGCCAAAGCCGGCAAATCGCTTACAGACCTTGCGAAAGAGAAAGGGATCGCGATTCAGCCGATCATCGACGAATTGACTGCGCAGCTGGTGGCAGAGATACAGAAGTCCCGAGGCTCCGAGGTGCAATTGACGGACGAAGAGAAGAACAATATTAATCTGAAAGTCACCACCGAAGTGAATCGGGTTGTCACCGTGCCGCTGTCTGAGCAGTTGAAGGATAATAAGAGCAATGCGGTTTATATCGAAGATCATGGAGGATTTGGAATCGACATCGCTGAGTTCACCGTGACGAAGTTCGGTCTGGACAAAGCTGCCTTCGAGAAAGCGGTCAAAGATGGCAAATCGCTCACCGATCTTGCGAAAGAAAAAGGGATCGCGATTCAGCCGATTATCGACGAATTAACCAAACAGCTGCTGGCAGGTATACAGAAGCCCAAAGATGCCGAGAAGTTGACGGCTGAGGAGAAGAGCAATATTACGAAGAAGGTTGGCCTTGAGGCGAAGCGGATTGTAACGGAGCCACTAGCGGAGCAACTGAAAGCTGCTAAGCGAGAACAGGTTATTAAAGTGGATCGCGGCGGCGTGGGAGTCGACGTAGCCGAAATTGCGATATCGAAGCTCGGTCTAGACAAAGCATCCTATGGGAAGGCAGTCGAAGACGGCAAATCGCTCGCTGACCTTGCGAAAGAGAAGGGAATCGCGATTCAGCCGATTATCGATGACGTGACGAACAAGCTTTTGAGCAGCCTGCAAAAGTCTGACGACTCCGAGAAACTGACGGATGAAGAGAAGAATAATCGGAAGAAGAAGATCAGCTTCGAGGCAGCTCGGATTGTAAACGAGCCTCTAAATAAGCAACAATCGGATGGTAAGTATGGTCTGAATATGAAAGCAGCGATCGAGTTCCTTGGACTGGATAAAGCCGCATTCGAAGAGCTTGTTCATTCCGGTAAATCACTTAGCGATATCGCCAAAGACAAAGGCTTTACCCGTCAGCAGCTCATCGATGCTTTGCTCATTGATGTGGACGCGCAGTTGAAGAAACTTGTGGCTAACAAGCAACTAACGCAAGCAGAAGCAGATCGGGAGAAAAAGGATGCCCGTGCGTTCGTCGATAAGTTCGTCGATGAGAAGCTTAATCTAAGCGTTACCTTTAAAAAATAAATCAACATATATAGCAACAAGGAGCTGCATCTGCAGCTCCTTGTTTTGTTTGATGCTTATTGTTTCGTTCGTCCCCCGACATGGAGGATGGAAGCAACCAGGTTGTCATGATCCTGTTCACTCACGCCGCCCGAGAATCCGCAGGACTGTCTCGCGATAAGCTGGGTTGGAAGGATAATGGAATCTTCTTCCTTGCGTGCATTGAAGACGAGCTGGGTGGCAATTGCGCCAACCTCAAATTTAGAATGGCCGATCGTCGATAAAGCGGGCCTGATTAGAGGGGCTAAGTTAATGTTATCGAAACCGACGATGGCAATATCCTCAGGCACGCGTAGGCCTGCTTCGTGCAGGGCACGAATAGCGCCGATAGCCATCTCATCATTGGCTGCGAATATAGCATCCGGCAGCCGCTTACTTGCAATTAGCAGCTTGACTGCTTGATAACCGCCGGCCTCGAGGAAGCGTCCGTGCATTGCAATCCGCTTGGGGACGGGCAGGTCATGCTCAAGCAAAGCACGTTTGTAGCCTTCGTATCGCTGCGTATTATCGAAGGCTGCCGTTGGTCCGCTCAGAAATTCAATGTTGCGTCGCCCCAGCTTGATCAGATGCGCAACCGCATCATAACCGCCTTGCTCATTGGTAATGAGGACATTATGTACGTAATCGCCTCTTAGCTCCCGATCGAGAACGACAATAGGGAAGGATTCGGAGGCCACTTGAAGGATAAGGCTGTCGCTGATCGCGGTTCCCATGATGATAGCGCCATCAACAAATTTTTCCCTTAAGAAACGATGTGCGGAGCTGTTCTCGCCGCCATAGGTGCTGCAGACGATTAAATTGTAATCATGTGAGGCTACAATTTCTTGGACGCCTTCAATGACCTGGCTGTAGAAAGGACCGCCAAGATCGTTTAGGAATAGTCCGATTGTTTCACTCTTGCGTTTCTTTAAATTGCGAGCAGCCCCGCTTGGACGGAAATTCAGCGCCTCTGCGGCCCGAACGACTTTACGGCGCGTCTCTTCACTGATCTTAGGCGAGTTGTTCAGTGCGTAGGAGACGGTCGAAACGGCAACGCCCGCCATCTTCGCTACATCCTTGATTGTAGCTGACATGTTATCCTCCCGGTCGAGTACGAATTTTAGATAAACGAAAAAAGAAGGTTAACAATTTCGTAATATTTAATGATTATTATAACATTTGATTCTGCAGCGTGTGAATGATTATGCAGGAATAATAGGTGCCCGAGGCACATCTATCTATCCATTTATTAGCTTAAATAGATAAATTATTCGCGAATAGCGTGTTGAGAGATTGTTGCTGATGGAAACTCTGAATTTCTTTATAATGGAAGATGACAGCCTGATGGCAACTTACTTAGAGGAATGGCGAACATGAGCTATGAGAAGGAGTTGGAATCCAAGCATGGAAGAGAACCTCAATTGGCAGGCCAGATGGATCTGGCCGAGCCGTACCGGCATCGAGCAGATTGCGGGTGATAGGGAGCCGGAGCTGGCTTATTTTCGCCGCAGCTTTCACGTTACGGATAAGTCGGACACTCGTTTGACTGTACGCGTTTCGGCAGACAGCCGGTATCGGATCTGGCTGAATGGAGAATCGCTCGTAAGCGGTCCGCTTAAAGGGGACATGAACACGCACTACTACGAAGTGATCGACGTGACGGACAAGCTCCGTGACGGGGAGAATGTATGGGCGGCCCAGGTCATTTACTATGCCGGTCGAACCGGACCTGCATCTGTCTGGCGGTCAGATCGGGGAGCCTTCCTGCTGGATGGCCATTTGGCAGATGGGGCGGGCAATATACTGGAGGATGTCAGCACGGATACACGCTGGCAGGCACTGCGTCTTGCAGCAGGAGCATTCACGTTCGAGCGGGAGACGTTTACGTTATTTATTGGCGGCGGGGAACGAGTCAAGGGCAGCGAGCTGCCGATCGGATTCATGAATGCTGATTATGATGACAGCGGCTGGGCAAATGCAGTGGTCGTCAGCGAAATTATGGACGGCATGTACGGTCAATTGACGAATTGGCAGTTAACCGAACGGTCGATCCCGTTCATGCGAGAGACTATTTGTTCGTTTACGCGAGTTATGCAGGCGCGGAGCGGCAATCAGACATGGAGCGAAGGCGATTCGCCGGAACAGGTATTCGGCGTGGTGCTGGCTCCGGGAGAGAAGCTGATTGTCGAGCTGGATGCTTCACGTATGACAAGCGGATATCCGCGCGTCCAGTTCTATGGAGGCAGAGGCGCACAGGCATCCGTACTCTATGCCGAATCCTACGAGCTCCCTCCCGGTGAAGATGGCACCCGCAACAAAGGGGTTCGCGATGATAAAGAAGGCAAGTCGCTTTATGGCTTCGAGGACTTCTATTCACTTGCCGGAGTCGGCGATCCGAATAGGGCTGGAAGTGAAGTGTACGAGCCTATACACCGAAGAGGGTTCCGTTTCATTCGTCTGACGCTGCAAGCGGGAGATGAGCCCGTTACGCTGGCCGGTATCGACTACCGCCAAAGCGGATATCCGCTGGAGGAATTGGCGGCGTTTGATGGATCGGATCCTACATTCGCTCCGTTGTGGGAGATCAGCTTAAATACACTACGCGGCTGTATGCACGAAACGTATGAGGATACCCCATTCTATGAGCAAATGCAGTATGAGCTGGACAGCCGTCTTCAAGCGCTGTTTACCTATTCCGTAAGTGGCGATGACAAGCTTGGCCGGAAGACGATTCGCGACTTCCACAGCTCCTTGCTGCCCAGCGGCATGCTGCAAAGCCGTTATCCGTCTGTCGACAGACAGGTCATCCCGGGTTTTGCTTTGTTTTGGCTCATGATGGTGTACGACCATTACAGCCATTACGGCGATGCCGCGCTAGTGAAAGCGTATCGTCCGACGATGGATGCGGTGCTCGGCTGGTTCGAGAATCGCCGTGAGGAGAGCGGACTCGTTGGGCAAATCCCGACGGCCTATTGGTCATTCGTCGATTGGACAATGGCATGGAAGGACAATGCCGGTGCGCCGCATGCAGCACGCCGCGGTCCTCTTACGGTGTACAATCTCATGTATGCGGATGCGCTCGTTAAAGCGGCGGAGCTGAATGAGTGGACCGGACGAAGCGAAACGGGTGCGGAATATCGCGAGCGGGCAGCGTCCGTACGCGATGCTGTTCGCCTTCACTGCTGGTCGGAGCCACGGCAGATGTTCCGCGACGGTCCAGCCGTGGAAGCTTACAGCCAGCATGCGCAAATGTGGGCCGTACTTACAGGAACGGTAGTCGGAGATGAAGCGAAATCGCTGACCGTGCGGATGTTGGACGGAGAAGGAGACGGCGCTGACCTCGCGCAAATCTCGACGGCGATGTCGTACTATCTGTTCCGTGCGCTGGCGATGACGGGTATGTATGAGCGAACGTTCAAGCTGTGGGATTCATGGCGTAAACAGGTCGATCTGCATTTGACGGCTTGGGTGGAAGATCCCGTGTCGGAACGCAGTGATTGCCATGCCTGGGGAGCCTTGCCGCTCTATGAATTCCCTGCCGAAATCCTTGGCATTAAGCCGCTGTCTCCCGGTTTTGCCGAAATCGATATTTCACCTGTAATCGGGCCGCTCAGTTGGGCGAAAGGAAGCACATCAACCCCTCATGGTCTCGTTGAAGTAGCTTGGCAGCAAGAAGGCAGCCGCTTTACGATGCAAGTGAATGGTCCAGCCGGCATTCCGGTTACGATCACACTGCCAAGCGGTGAGAAAAGATCCTTCGCCGAAGCGCGGGAACTGAAAGTCGAGTGCGATTTCGCGGGGAGGTAGGATGAATCGATTTCGAAGGAGCGTGAATCCTTGTTCAGCTTCACGATAAACGCGGACTTGAAATTACAAATCTTGCAGCTCCATCACGCCGATGAAATCTTCGATGTGATTAAGAAGAACCGAGAACATATTGGCGAGTTTCTGCCTTGGGCGCTCACGACGAGTAGTGTGGATGAAGTGAAGCTATACATCGAATATGAGCTGAAGAGATTCGCCGGAAACAACGGCGTTTCGTGCGGGATCATCTATCAAGATCGCTACATCGGCAATATTAGCGTCCAGGATATTAACTGGAAGCATAGGAAGACTTCGATCGGCTATTGGTTGGATGCGGATTTTCAAGGGAAGGGATTTATGACGGAGGCTTGCAAGAAGATCCTCCATTATATCTTTCATGATCTGGAACTAAACCGAATCGAGGTTCGAGTAAGAGTGGATAATGGGAGGAGTAAAGCGATCCCATTGCGGCTTGGATTTGTACAAGAAGGAAGCATTAGAGCAGCGGAGTATAACAAAGGCGAGTATTACGACCACCTGGTATACGGGCTGTTGAGATCGGAATGGGAAACAACCCATAAATGACCTGGCACTTTATCTAAATAGAGCCTCCTGAGCGAACCATATCGGTTGCGTACAGGAGGCTTCTTACTGCTTGCTTGACTTGAGGGCTATTCGAGAAGTGCCGGAAACCGCAGCGTAAACGTAGTTTCTTTACGATTCGTTTCGAACGTGATGGTGCCGTTATTTCGTTCCACGATTTGCTTGCATATGGCAAGGCCAAGTCCGGTACCGTCTGATTTGCTCGTGACGAATGGATCGAATAAGGTAGCATGAATGTCAGTCGGAATCTCCGGGCCGGTATTAATGAAGCGGATGTAGATATGTGCACCGTCAGCAAAGGTGAGAACCGTAATTTTGCGATGATGGATATCGGTTTCACGCAGCGCGTCAATTGCATTATTCAGCAGATTCGAGAACACCTGAATAATGGCAAGGTTCTGGACCTCCACTTGCAGATCATCCTGCAGCTTCAATGAGAGCTCGATATTCTCATTCAACAGCAGCGGATTGACGAGGAGAAGTGTTTTCTCAATGACCTCATGCAGTGGCATGAGGATGCGCTGCTCATCTGCGATCGGCTTTCGGGAGAAGCTGAGAAAGCCGGTGACTTGCATTTCGATATTACGGAATTCATTATCAATGATGTCTAGATATTTCTCGATGCTGCCAAGCGAGTCGGGTGGAAGCGATTTGCGAATTAATACGAGGAAACCTTTGATGGACGTTAAAGGATTGCGAATCTCATGGGCCATGCTGGATGCCATTTTGCCGATTAAGTTGAGCTTGTCCGCATGAATATCCTCGATTAGTTTATCCTGCAGTTCCATTTTCCCGCGTGCATGATCGAAGAAATAGGTGTAAACCGTCGCTTGGAAGGCATCTATCCTCGAGATGATGGTTGAGATAATCTCGGTAAGCTGAGAAGCTTCGACTTGGAAAATCGATATTTTCTCGAGAAACGCTTCCCGGAAAAATAACGAGCTTTTCAAAATATGGTCAATAGGAATCCCTTTATTAAACAGCAAGTCACACCAGGTTCGATATTCAGCAAATATCGGATGCTCCTCAATCGGGATCTGGATATCGGAGATCAGAGTGATGTAGCGCTTGCCTTGTTCTTGAAGTTGAGGGATATCGTATTGATTGGGATACGATTGTTCCAACCGATGAATCCAGTTGTGAATAATTTCTGTCTGATAGCTCTCGAAGAATCGATTGATTTCAGTTATTTTCTCAATCATGAGTTCGCTCACTCCAGGTATTCATATTTGGAATAGGCAGGTCAAAGGGCAAATGACGTTAGAATAAGCTGCGACAACTCAAGTGGGAGAATCAACCTACGGATAACACGATTCAGATGCATCGCGGCGGTGTGCTGAAAGAATATATCATCTATGAGATTGAGCGAGTGCTGGAGCGGGAATGGCTTGGCTTGGAGAGCTGATCGGAGTCTATCGTTCGCAGCTGTCAATCTTGAAGACGTGGTTCAAAAGCTTCCAAGCCCCAAGCCCACTCGTTCCGGACGAGGGGGCATGAGATGCAGCAGTTTGATTTGCGCGATAAGCGTTCCCTTAATAATCGTGCACAGTAGTGTATCGATGGTATAAGAGCGCTATTGGGCTAGGGTGAGTTCGTCAATCTTCACGAGGCAGCCTGTCCCTTGCGGAGACTGCGCGACTACGCCTGCCAAGCATGTAGAAGGAAGATTCATGCCAAAATACCGGATTTGCCGCCACAGCTCACCGTCCGCCGAATAGTGGAAGGAGATGCAATTCCCGTCTCGTGTTATTCGCAAGTACGGCGTCTCTACATCGACCCGCTCGGAATTGCAGTCGTCGGAGCTGCCATCCTTTGTGACAACAGACACGATAGTGGGGTATTCGCCGTTATATTCGAAGCAAAGCTTCGCCCAATTGCGGTCGTCAACCATCAGCATCAGACAGCCGGAGTCGTATTTGTGCGTCATGACGGCACTCAGTCTGGTCGTCAGCACGAAGGACCCGCTAACCGGTCTATACAGGTATGGTGCGGAGCTGACTATGTGTTTGCCTGCCGGATCCTGATAGAAGTCAGCATTCGCCGGGGCCTCAATAATGAGCTCGCCGTTCTCGCCGCGCCCCGAATGACTCGGTTCATTCAACCACTGCATTGTCTGTGCCGGCAGTTGATCGAGCAATAAATTAGCTTCCACCATCATCCCTCGCTTTATTGGAATATTCTCTCTTACATACATTCTCCTCGTAAACGAAATGTCCTGCACTCAGCTTAATCCTTGCCGCGATCTACGGTAATCTCCCGGCGTTTGGCCGGTCGTTTCCCTGAACATGCGAATGAAATAATTATAATCTTCCATGCCGATGGCCTCGGCTATGACCGGAACAGGCAGCTCGCTAGCTGCGAGAAGCCGCTTGGCTTCTTCAATCTTCAGATAACGGACGTATTGGACAGGTGTCTTGCCGGTATGTTTCTTTAAACAGCGTGCCAGATATTCAGCGTTAAAATGAAACTGCTCCTCTAGCGAAGCCGAATGAAACGGTTCCTTGATGAAGCGGGTCAAGAAATCCTCCAGCTGGCGGCTCAGTGTAAGTGAACGCGAGGGCTTCGTCGATTCTATCGTTAGCTGTTGCAGCTGCTCCAGCAACCGAGCGAGCAGACCATGCAGACGCGCGGCATTTTCCAAATTCAGCTTGTGCTGAATCGACAGCATTTCGCGAAGAACGGGCAGCAGCGGCTTTGGGTCGATGTTCGCCCATTTAGGTAAAAATAAGGATTGTCTGCGCGGCAGGAAATCGGCATCGGTTCCCGGTTCAAGAATGGAAGACCATGAGATTTGTTGGCTGCTCAGCGAGGCCGCAGGCAGCGGGTGATAGAAATGAATCCAATAAATCTCGGTATCCTCCTCACAAGGGCGATGACCGACGTGGGTGCGACCGGGCTCGAGCAGCAGCAGATCACCCGCACCTGCCGAATAGGGCTGCTCATCTTCCGTGATATAAATGGCGCCTTTGATCACCAGCAGCATGTCATACATCGGGAAATTACGCTTGAAATGCTGGTTTCCCGGTCGCCATATGGAATGGCCGATGGTTACGAATTGCGGAAGCGGCGGGATGGGAAGCTGCAAACATTCCATCGTGGAGGAATCTCTCCTGTTTGGTCGATTTTATGCTATAACAAGTCTATTCCATCTCTATCCTCCTGTGCAATGACTATGTAATAGTGAAGAAAGATTGACTACGAGGATAGGGGCGAAGCGTATGCGGTTTAGACAGGTTCATCTTGATTTTCATACCTCAGAGGCAATTCCGGGCATTGGCAGTCAATTCTCCAAGGGGCAGTTCCAAGAGATGCTGCGCAAAGGCCATGTCGATTCCATTACAGTGTTCTCCAAATGCCATCATGGCTGGGCTTACCACCCGAGCGAGGCGAATGAGCGCCACCCGGGTTTGGCGTTCGATTTGCTCGGTGCGATGATTGAAGCTGCGCATGAAATTGGCGTCAAGACGCCTGTCTATATTTCCGCAGGGCTCGATGAGAAGATGGCCAGACGCCATCCCGAGTGGCTGTTCCGAGACCAGGAGGATAAAACGAGCTGGGTCAAGAACTTCATGCAGCCCGGTTATCATGAGTTCTGTATGAACTCGCCTTATCTAGAGATGCTGCTGAAGCAGATCGAAGAGGTTGTTCGAGGGTATGATGCAGACGGCATCTTCCTGGATATCGTAGGCGTCCGTCAGTGCTACTGCCAATATTGCGTGGCGGATCTGCGCCGCGAAGGCAAAGACCCGCGCAATGCGGAAGATGTGCTGGCGCTTGGCGAACGCACCTATGCGCATTATGGGAGAGCGGTGAAGGAGCTGATCCATGGCTTAAAGCCGGGGATGCCTATTTTCCAAAATGGCGGCCATATTCGCCGCGGCCGGCGCGACTTGGCACAGCTGAACACACATCTGGAGCTGGAATCGCTGCCTACCGGCGGCTGGGGCTACGATCATTTCCCATTGTCGGCGCGCTATTCGCAGACGCTTGGCATGCCTTATCTGGGCATGACCGGTAAGTTCCATACGTCATGGGGGGAATTCGGCGGCTATAAGCATCCAAACGCGCTGCGTTATGAGACCGCTCTCAGCATTGCAAACGGTGCTCGCTGTTCGATCGGCGATCAGCTCCATCCGGACGGTGTTATGGATGAAGCGACTTATGAGCTGATTGGTCATGCCTACCGCGAAGTGGAGCAGAAGGAAGCTTGGTGCACGGATACCGTGAATGTGGCCGATGTTGCCTTGCTCTCTCTTGAGGCTGTCGGCGTTCACAAGACGACGGGGCAGGTGGATTTCACGGGGCATTCCGATGCCGGTGCGGTAAGGATGCTGCTGGAAGGTAAAGTTCTGTTCGATGTTATCGATATGGAAGCGGACTTCTCCGGCTATAAAGTCATTATTTTGCCTGATGAAGTGGTGCTGAGCAGTCAGTTAGCTGCAAGTCTTAAGCGCTATCTGGATAACGGCGGTAAGGTTCTGGCAACTGGGCGTTCAGGCTTGAAGGAAGACGGCAGCGGGTTTGGCCTCGAATTCGGCGTGAAATGGCTGGGCGAGAACGGCTTTCAGCCGGATTATTTCCGTCCTGCGTTTGAGGTTCAGAGCCTCGGCAAGGCTGCATTTATTTTCTATGGCAAAGGTCAGCGTATTGAGCTTGAAGATGGAGCCGGCATTGCTGTGCTTGGACGACGGGAAGATCCTTATTTCAATCGGGATGTGTTTACATTCTGCTCGCATCAACATACGCCAAGCTCGCGCGGCGACGGTGGACCCGGCATGGTGGAAGGGCCGGATGGCATCTATATCGCTTGGAATGTCTTCGAGGATTACGGGACGAAAGGCAGCCTGATCCTGAGGGAAACGGTGCTCTACGCCCTTAATAAATTGCTGGGCGACAGGAAAACGATCGCAACCTCCTTGCCTGCGCAAGGCATTGTGACGCTGCAGCAGC
Organism: Paenibacillus sp. J22R98; assembly: GCF_059383835.1. Classification (NCBI taxonomy): domain Bacteria; kingdom Bacillati; phylum Bacillota; class Bacilli; order Caryophanales; family Paenibacillaceae; genus Paenibacillus; species Paenibacillus sp. J22R98. Next base: position 107,093 of record NZ_JBXENW010000007.1, on the reverse strand, counting down.
AGCCGGCAGAGAGCCGCTACATTAACCATTTGCTGTATGTGACACCGGTCAAACGCGGGAATGGGATTGAGATTATTGAAGATATTGTGCCAGTATTGGATACGAAGGTTTCGCTCCAATTGCAAGAAGAGGTGAAGAACGTTTACTTGGCTCCACAGCTGACAACGCTGCCGTTCGTGCACGAAGATGGAAAGTTGACGTATACCTTAGATCGTCTGGAATGTCACCAGATGGTTGTGATCGATATCGCGAAGTAGAAGGATGGAACAAGCAGCAGGAGCGGGGAGTGGATTGCCGTTTCTGCTGTTTTTTTTGCTGTTAATGGCGGTGGCATGGGAAGGATTTCGGGTTGTGACCAAGGAATATTTGCAGTAGGCAAAATATGACAGAGAGGAATGATCCCTCATGAGGCTTGGAGGCCCAATTCTGACTAGGGAAACGCTTGATCCGGAACGTTGGATAGCTGCACATGCGGAGCGCGGTTATACGGCTGCTTATTTTCCGGATGTGGATGATGCGGCACAAATCGAGGATTACGTCCGCGCTGCAGCTAAGGCGGACATTGTTATTGCAGAAGCGGGGGCATGGAGCAACCCGTTAAGCCAAGACCCAGAGGTACGGGAGCAGGCAATCCGCTACTGCAAGAAGAAGCTGGCGACGGCCGAACTTGCGGGGGCGCGCTGTTGCGTCAATATCGCCGGTTCGCTAGGCGAGCAGTGGGATGGACATGATCCGGCGAATTTGACAGCGGACACCTTCGAGTTGATTGTTGAAACCGTTCGCGGAATTATCGATCACGTGAAACCGGAACGCACGTATTATACGCTGGAAATGATGCCTTGGATGTATCCCGATACTGTGGAGAGTTATTTGCAGCTTATTAAGGCGATTGATCGGCAGGCATTTGCAGTACATTTGGACCCCGTCAACATTGTCACTAGTCCGCAGCTGTTTTATCGAAACGGAGCTTTGATCGAGGAGTGTTTCACCAAGCTTGGTCCTTATATACGCAGCTGTCATGCCAAAGATATTGTACTCGGCTCGTCGATGATGGTCCATTTGGACGAAACGCGTCCGGGGCTTGGGAAGCTGGATTATGGCCAGTATCTTCGCCAATTAGCGAAGCTGGACCGTGATGTGCCGCTCATGCTGGAGCATTTGGATAGTGACTCGGAATACCGACAGGCTGCTGACTATATTCGAGCAACCGCGGATTCGATCGGGGTGAAGTGGGGATGACAACGACAACAAATCGGCAGGATATTGGGCTTGTCCTAACAGGCGTTCGCCAAATCGCGCTTCAGTCGATGGATCGCGGAGCAGATCCGCTGCAAGAGAACGAGATTATGGGTGAAACCTTGTTCACGTTAATTAGTACGGGAACTGAGCTCGCTTTGTATCTGGGGCGGGCAGATTTCACAAGCATTCCGGGGTATGCTGCTGTGTTTCGTGTGCAGGAAGTTGGCAGTGAAGTTCAAGCTTTCAAGCCCGGCGATCTGGCTTTCTGCATGGGGCCGCATCGCTCCGTGCAGCGTGTAAGCGAGAAGGAAGCTTTGCTGCTGCCGGAGGGTTTGTCCCCGGCGGAGGCCGTGTTCGCGAGAATGATGAGCGTTAGCATGTCGACGCTATCGACGACCAAGGCAAGACCGCCGCAGCAGGTGATGGTCAGCGGGCTGGGTTTGGTCGGTAATATGGCGGCGCAGCTATTCGCGGCGAGCGGTTATTCCGTTACGGCGTATGATCCGGTTTCGTGGAAGCGGGAAGCTGCAGCCGGTAGTTTCGGTGGTGGTTCAAATGGTGCTGATGGTGCCGGAGCAATGATAGCCAGTCTGCCGCCTGTGGATGATCCTGCTCAGAGAGGGAAATTCGCAATCGTCGTGGAATGCTCGGGGCATGAGCAGGCTGTACTCGACGGCTGCCGCATGGTTGGCAAGAACGGCGAGGTCGTCATGGTAGGCGTACCATGGAGACGACAGACTGAAGCGTATGCGCATGAGCTGCTGCAGCTTGTTTTCTACAACTATGTCGTACTGCGCAGCGGCTGGGAGTGGGATATTCCAACGCATGCCGGAAGCGCGGTGGAACCCGGTATTTTCACGAATCTTGCAGGGGCGCTGCGATGGCTGGCTGCCGGTAAGGTGAGGGTAGATGGCTTGTACGAAGTCGTTTCACCGAAGGAAGCGGCTGCAGTCTATGAAGATTTAGCCGAGCAGCGATATCGATCGCTTGGCCTCGTGTTTGATTGGTCGCTTGTTTGAGTGGAACATGACACACATTATAGTCCAAACTTTGGCGGAATAATTAACACGGCAGCACGACACACGGCCGAACACACTCACAAACACAAAGACAAAGACAAACACAAAGACAAACACAAAGACAAACACAAAGACCAACACAAAGACCAACACAAAGACCAACACAAAGACCAACACAAAGACCAACACAAAGACAAACACAAACACAAAGACAAACACAAAGACAAACACAAAGACAAACACAAACACAAACACAAAGACAAACAAACGGCCCAACACTTGGCCAAACAAAATGTAGCTTAACCCAGTGCCTGAAACGTAGCTCAAACCCAAGACATTGCTGACTCTCAGCGTTTCTTGGGTTTCTTTTTGCCTACGGCAGACGCAGACTTTTTGCCTTTCTTCGACTTTCGTCGGTTCGCGTTAACTTCTTCATCGACGACGATATCTTCGCCGTCCAGCTCTTCGTCTACTTCTTCCTCGGCCTTAGCATTCTCACCGAACTCCGGTAAAATATTGGCATCGCCGAACAGGACGGTACCATTGTTCTTCACGATGATGACTTTGCCGATCCAGCAGAACATGGCCCCGATGCCTCCTTCTGACATACTGCTGGTCTATGATATGAGCCGTACAGCCTGCCCGTATTGGCGCATGTCCGTGGTTAGCAACATAAATAAGGCAGGAGAATCATCAATAAACTGACGTACAGCCTGCCTTGGCCAATGTAGATCTCGAGGTGAGCTACATTACATTATTTCCTCGCATTTCTGCTAAAGAGAGGAAACCAGTACCTCTCTAGACCCAAACTAACACTACACGCTCAAGAGAGGAGCCTAGTACCTCTCATTAGCTCCAAATGAACAATGCACGCCCAAGAGAGGAACCCAGTCCCTCTCTTTAGCCCCCAAACTAACAATGCCCACCAATGAGAGGAACTCAGTACCTCTCTTCGCGCAATATCAATAGAAAAAGCCGCCCCCACCATCTTAACGATGACGGAAGCAGCTCTTATCCACTACAACACTAATATCCGAGCCCCGTATGCGAGATGCTCGACCATGCGCCGACTCGCTTCTTCGGCGTTGCCTTCGAGAATGAGCTCGAAGATTTCCAAATGATCGCGATAGGACATCCCGATTCGATTCGTGTCCTTACGTAGCACCTTCAGTGCCATCTGGAACAGCCGGTCCTGCAAATTGTCCATCATCTGCACCATCTCGGTATTGTCGTAGACGATGGCGAGACGGCGATGGAATTCGGAATCCGCATGCGTGAAGGCCAGGTAGTCATGCTGCGCGGCGGTCTGCTCCTGAATGTGTAAATTAGCGCGGAACCAAGCGATCTCATCCTGAGGAAGCTTGCGATTCGCCAGCTTTTGCACAATATGACCTTCCAGTGCGATTCGAAAATCGAAGAAATCCGCCACTCGCTGCAGCGACAATTCGGGAAGGCTCAGCCCTTTGTTAGGCGCAATGTTAAGCAGCCCTTCCGCAGCCAGCTTCTCCAGAGCGGAACGAATCGGGGTGCGGCTCATCTGGAGCAGCTCCACCAAATATTTCTCCGTCAGCTGATCATTGGCATTAATCGTTCCTTCTAATATATAAGCGCGAAGCTGTTCATACGCTTTCTCTTTCAATGTTACGGTTGCCATAGTCAGTATCCTTTTCTTCTATAAAATGAATGGATTTCAAATACGCGATCGATTGCGCCATCCAGCTTCGTTCGCGTGCAGCCGTCTGCTCCACAGACTCCGTGAATGGCGTCCATAATTCAAGTATAGCCGTGGCGGATGTTTTGTCATGCTCCCGAATCGTTGCGCGCAGGAGCTCATAATCGAGCCGGCCTGCTCCGGCAGGTGCGCCGAGGATCGTAAAGCCGAGCTGGTGGTCCACCCGTTTAATATCAAAATCTTTAATATGCAGGTTGACCAGATAGGGTACTAACCGTTTAATGACGACATCCGGACTCTCCAGCGCGCCAAAAGAATTCACCGTATCCAAGCAGCAGCCTACAAGAGGATGGTTCAAGCTCTCAAATAATTGTACCAGTTGCTGCGTCGTATGCAACCCATGATTTTCAATGGCAAGCGCAATGTTCTCTGCTTCGAAGGCAGGGAGCACCTCGCGCAGCTGTTGTTCGGCGACAGCCAGATCTGGAGTTGTAATGATCGTTCGCACAATAGGGGATCGCAGTGTCCGAGCGATGGCTAGATAAGTCAACAGCAGTGCGGGTTCCGTTCCCCGTGTGCCAACTTCGATCGAGACGTTCTGTTCGTCAGCGACTTGCTTCAACTGCAACAGCTCTTCTGACGAAAGCGGGTGGAGCGGCAGATTGTCCGCGATTTGCACGAGATCGAGACCGCTGCTTCGCGTAAGTTTGATAAGTCCTTCGTGCGTAAGCGGTTCAGCCGGCCGCTCATAGCCGGGAATGCCGATCGACCAAGTAACAGTGAAAGAGCTAAGTCCAAGTCTCACACAGATTCCTCCCTAGCATTTGTGAACTTAGAATAACAGGAATTTTCTAGGACGGCAATAAATATATATGTATTGTATACATTTTGTATTGAATGTCCATTGTCGTTCAGTTATGCTAGTTCCAACAACACTTATTCTATTAATAAGGAGCAGGATGCATGAGTATACAACCCAATGACATCACGATTGCCGTACTTGGCGCCGGGGGAAAGATGGGCTGCCGGATTACGGATAATTTGAAGCAAACGGATTATCGGCTGCTTCTATGTGAGCAAGCTGAGCATGGAATCGCCCGTATCGCCGAACGAGGATTGTCCATCACGCCAAACGACGAAGCGCTCGCTGCAGCTGACTTCATCATCCTCGCTGTACCGGATGCGGTAATCGGGCCGCTAAGCGAAAAGATCGTTTCACAGTTAAAGCCCGGTGCGACCGTCATTCTACTTGATCCTGCAGCAGCCTATGCGAATCAAGTCGCACTGCGCGATGATTGTACGTTTGTCGTTACGCATCCATGCCATCCGGCTTTGTTCGAAGAGCAGGATTCACCGGAAGCGCGCAAAGACATGTTCGGCGGCATTGCGGCGAAGCAGGATATCGTCATAGCGCTTCAGCAAGGCAGCGAGGCGAATTTTAAGATCGCGGAGCAGATTTGCATTCGCATGTTTGCGCCGGTCACGCAATGTCACCGCATAACGGTAGAGCATATGGCGCTGCTTGAGCCTGCGGCGGCAGAAGTAGTTGCGGCAGCGGCCGCTTGCATTATGAAAGAAGCGATGGATGAAGTTATCCGCATGGGCGTGCCGGAGGCTGCAGCCAGATCGTTTATGCTGGGTCATATCCAGATTCCGCTGGCGATTGCATTCAATAATGTGAATCCGTTCTCCGATGCGGCGAAGATTGCGATCAATTACGGCTACGATAAGATTTTCAAACCGGACTGGAAGCAAGTGTTTACGAAGGAATCATTAGACGAAGTGCTGCGTCTCATGCTGCATCTTGACGAGAAGCCGGCCTTGAAATAATCCATCGCCATAGAAAGGGAGATAGCTGCATGTGGAAGGTTGGACTAATCGGTACCGGCTTCTGGTCGGATAAACATCTGCAGGCGTGGAGCCGAATTCCGGGCGTTCAAATAACAGCGCTTTGCAACCGCTCACCGGAGAAGCTGATGAAGGCTGCGGAAAAATACAACATTTCTTCCGATCAATTGTACAGCCATATCGACGATATGCTCGCTCATGCGGATTTAGACATTATTGATATCGTCACGGGCGCTGAAACGCATGTTGAATTCGTTCGGAAAGCCGCGCAGGCAGGCAAGCATATCATGTGCCAAAAGCCGTTTGCGCCTACAATGGAAGAAGCAGAAGAGATGGTTTCACTTGCAGAGCGCAACGGCGTGAGACTGATGGTTACGGAGAATTGGCGCTGGCTGGAGCCTTTTCAAACGATCAAAGCGGTCATCGACAGCGGCGAGCTAGGCAAGCTGCATGTTGCAAGATACATTCATACGGATTATTACACCCCGCGCATGGAGCCGGGAGCTGAACTGCCACAGCCGTTCTTCCGCACGATGCCCAAGCTGCTTTTCTACGAAATGGGCGTGCATTGGTTTGATACATGGCGGTTTCTATTTGGGACACCGCAGCGATTGACGGCAGAACTAACGCGGGTCAGCGAACATATTATTGGGGAAGACAGCGGCATCGTCATCCTTGGGCATGACGGGTTCTATGGATTAATGGATATGAGCTGGGCGACAAGGCAGAGGCTGGACCGTGAGCTTGGCGAGCAAGTTAGAGCTGTCCACCTGGAGCAATTTATCATTGATGGCAGCCTCGGAAGCTTGAAAATGTATACTGACGGGAAAATCACCATCGTTTCCAAGGACGGAGCTTCGGAGCGAGTAGTGAAAGAGGAGACAACACTCGATCACGAAGAGAGTCATTTCCGGCTGCAGTCGCATTATATTGCCTGCTTAGCAAGCGGCGAACCGTTCCAAACCAGCGGAGAGGATAACTTGATTACGCTTCGTTTGGCTTTCTCTGTCTATGAGAGTGCTGCTGAGCACAGAACGATATCGATCACTTAATCCAGGACTGGTTCGACAGATAGGACTCGAAAAATTAGTCGTATATTTCCGGGGAAATGATGGGAGCTAATAGTACGCAAATTTTACGGTCATAAACGAGAAAACCCGGAGAGGCACCATGCTGCTTTCCGGGTTTTCTATTCTAGTAGAATCTCATCTCACTACGAAAGAAAAGGATTGACGGATTTATCCAGCTTCATTACTATATTGTTGTATACAACATACAACAAGAATGATCACATAGAGAAAGTAGGAGGTTAGCAGCGTGTCCTCAAGTCAGCTTCCACCGCAGCCGTTAGCGAAACTGGATGTCAGTAATATTTGGGATCAAACCTATCAAGTGCTTAAGGAGCGTATTCTAGCCAGGCATTTCGGTGCAAATGAAAAGCTGCTTATTCCGGAGTTGGCTAAACAGCTTGGCGTCAGTCGTACTCCGATTCGCGATGCACTGAACCGGCTTGAGATGGAGGGGCTTGTCCGCACGGTATCCAAAGTAGGGACTTTCGTTAATCCCGTATTGGTGGATAATGTCAACGACATCATGAACAGTCGGCTGATGATCGATTTATGGACCATTGATCAGCTGAGCGCCATGGATGAAGAAGCGCTTGCCTCCAAATTCGGTGCATTGGATGCACTCGTTGACCATGCTGCTGCATCCATTGCGGAAGGCAACGGCATCAACATTGAATTGCAATCCAACTTTGACCTGATGTTTCATTTGGAGCTTGTCCGGATGAGCGGCAATCGCAAAAATGTGGAGATTTACAAATCGCTGATGCATTACCGTTACTTGAATCTTGGCGAGCCGCATGTGACGGACGAGATGATGATGCTTGCTTTTCGCCAGCATCTGTCTATCTATGAAGCGCTTCGGGCACGAGACTTTCAAGCGGCGAAGGAGGCTGTCACGAAACATCTGGCGTACTCCAGGCAAAATATATTGAACGTCATCATTCGCAGTGGCGGGGAAATCTAGCATCCTAAGGAGCAGGGTGAAGCAGAGCTATGATGAACTTACATAACCAGGTAGCGATTATTACGGGCTCAACGAGCGGGATCGGCGAAGCAACGGCCTATAAGCTAGCTGAACATGGCGCCAGAGTACTGGTTACCGGCAGAGATCAAGAAAGAGGATCGAAGGTTGTATCGGAGATTATCCGACAAGGCGGAGAAGCGTTGTTCGTGCAAGCGGATCTCAGCGATCCTTCGGTGCCGGGTAAACTGGTGCAGGCTGCGATTACGCAATGGGGACGGCTTGATATCGTTGTTAATAATGCCGCGCTGGTCTGCAGCAAGCCGCTAGCTGACGTGACCCATCAAGATTGGGACCGGCTGTTTGCTGTCAATGTGAAGGCAGGTTTTTTTCTGATTCAGGAGGCGCTGCCTTATTTGCGAGAGTCGCAAGGTGCTGTCGTCAATGTAAGCTCGATAAACGGAGAAATCAATGCGCATGACAATCTCGTCTATGACACGATGAAAGCAGCTTTAAACCATATGACACGCGGACTGGCATTTGAGCTGCGCAAGGAGGGGGTAAGGTTTAATGCCTTGCTTCCGGCCGGCGTCGCAACGCCTCTTCTAGAGCAGTGGCTGCAGCAAAAGCTCGGCGATCCTGAAGCAGCGAAGCAAGCGGCAGAGCGGAGTTATGACGATCCCCATGTAGGAAAGCCGGAGCAAATTGCAAGCGCTGTCGCGTTTCTCGTCAGCCAGGCGTCTTCATGGGTAAACGGAGCGATTATCCCGATAGAAGGCGGGTTTACACTAGGGAACACCAAGGACTAAATGAATCTCTGCCGTAGCATGAATCACATAAATTCATAAGAAGGATGTGTTTCAAGTGAGTTTGAGTCCACTTCAACTTCCGCTTCCCCTGCAAACAAGTCTGAAAGCAGCGAGTCGCAGCACCGCACCTGCTTGGGCCGTGAAGCAGCGGCAATTATTCGACCTGCTGAACGAGTCGGCAAAACGTTTTATCGAGAAATATACAAGGCCGGACGGTACGCTCATTTGGCGAAATGATTGGCCGGGAATGGACGGCTCTGACGATCCGTACGAGGGCTTCATGAACTTGGCGCTGCTTCACGCATTAGGCGGCGACGATTTCCTGCATGAGGCATCCCGCCGAATATGGGAAGGGATTACCTTCCAATGGACGGAATACGGACAGATTCATCGGGAGTTTGACGCTTATTATGATTGGATGCATCACGGCGAAGGGTATTTATATTTTTATTTTCTGGGACTCTCCGGACCTGCACTCTTGAAAGATCGGCAGCGCGCCGTGCGATTCGCGAACATGTATACCGGTGATGATGCGGAAGCGCTGAACTACGATAAGGAGAAGAAGCTTATTCGTTCTCCCCTCAATGGCAGCAAAGGACCGCGTTTTATCGCGTCCGCAGAGGACTGGTCTACCCATCGGGGCATTCTGGATAACTATTTAGCGCCGTATGAAGATATTCCGGGCGTGGATTTTGCATCGCGCAAATGTAAGTGGAGTGACGATACGATCTACGGCCATCTGCTTGCGATGATGAATGAGCGCATGAACCGCGGTGACGTCCCGCTCAACTTAAATGCTACCGGACTTGTGGCGAATGCGTTCATGCACACAGCCGATGACAAATATAAGCAATGGGTGCTCGACTATTTGGCGGCTTGGTGTGAGCGGGCAGAACGCAACGGAGGGCTGATTCCGGATAACGTAGGCTTGAATGACGAAATCGGGGAGTACAACGACGGCAAATGGTGGGGCGGCTACTACGGCTATCGCTGGCCTCACGGGTACATGACAGTCATTGAGCCGATCACGAATGCAACAATGAACGCGGTTCTGCTTACAGGCGATATGGAACAGCTCGGATTAGCGCGCAGGCAAATCGATTTGAACTGGTCGCTTCGCAAGCAGTCGGAGGATGGCAGGACGGTCGTGCCTTATAAGCATTTTGATGCAGGCTGGGCGGATTTCCGTGAAGCAAGTGTTCGGTATCCCATTTATCTATGGACGGTTTCGATGGCGGAAGAAGATCTCGAGCGCATTAATCGCATTCCGAAGAGCTACAACTGGGATGAAGTGGTGATCCCGAACGTATCCGGCAAGGATGCGCTGACCGGGCGTGATACGAAACATTTTATCAGTAATACGGAGCCTTGGTTCCGCTATATGAATGGCGAGCTGCCGGATTATCCGGATCGCATACTGGATGCCAATTTCAAATTGATTATGAAGCAGCTGGACCGGATGGATTCTCCAATGGGTGATCCGGCGCAGTGGTCGGCATCGTACAATGATGATGATTTCTCCAGCATCCATATTTGGCAGGAGCTGTGTCCGGTCTATATGGAAAGCCTTGTGCAGCTGACGCTTGGTGGACCGATGCATATTTCGCATGGCGGTTTCCAGCACGGCAGGTTCCGTTATTTCGATGGGGACCGCAAGCGAGTGGGACTTCCGCAAGATACGGCAGCGCTGGTCGAACAACTGGGTGACGATTCCGCCATGCTGCATCTGGTGAATACGTCGATGTTCGATTCGCATACGGTGGTCATTCAAGGCGGAACATTCGGAGAGCATAACATTATAGCTGCAACGGTGTTGGACGCCGAGGATCAGGCAGAACAAACGGTTCAGGTAAACAACAAATGGCTGCAGGTGGAATTGCTTCCGGGTGCATCGATTCGACTCTCACTCGTCATGTCACGCTATGTGAATGAACCTACGTATGACGGGCCTTGGTCGCGTCAAACAACGGAGCCGTTGCTGACAGGACGGATCGAATAACGAACCAACGAATGCTAACGGGCGGTCGAGGCTGCCCGTTTTTACGCATTTTGCAGCGATCATGGTATAATTTAGGCAAGTCATTCCGCCGGAAGGCATTGGAACAGGAGAAGGTGCCTACTTGCGGAAGCATGTCCACCATTTTGGAGGTTAACGAACGATGAACATTACGATTATTCAAGCAGCTATGACGCACGACAAGGAAAATGGCTACAAAGGAAGCGTCCAATTCGAGGTTGAAGGCCATAAGCATCCCTACGAAATTACGCTTCAGCTGAACAGCTTACGCGGAACAACGTGGGATTACAGCCTGCTTTTCGCCAAAGAGCCCGGCTCCGAAGAGCAAATCAATGCGGTTGAAGCCGCAATCGAGCAGGACGATGATCTGTTTGACAGCCTAATTGATGCAGCAGCTGCTACATTACCGGAAGAAGAGGAGGCACAATCATGATTGGAATTGATCTGACCGGGCGCACCGCGCTCGTCACCGGAGCAACCGGCGAACTGGGCCGAGTTATGGTTCGAACGCTGGCAGCTTGCGGAGCGGATGTTGCCATTCATTACAATCGTAATGAGGGACAAGCCGTAGAACTGCAGAAGGAGATCATCGCCACAGGCAGACGTGCTGCGATTGTACAAGCAGATATTACGAATTTGGATTCCATTGTTGCGATGAGAGACAAAGTGAATGCAGAGCTGGGCCATGTTGATATCGTGGTCGCTAACGCCGTCATTCAATATGGATGGACATCCGTATTGGAGCAATCGCCGGAGGATTATCGCAGCCAGTTTGATTCCTGCGTCATGCAGAGCGTCTATTTGGCAAAAGCTTTCGCACCGGCCATGATTGAGAAACAAGCCGGCCGTTTCATTGGCATCAACACCGAATGCGCGATGCAAAACTTCGAAACCCAGTCCGCTTATGTGGCTGGGAAACGGGGAATGGACGGCGTTTATCGGATTTTGGCTAAGGAAATTGGCAAAGATCAGATTACGGTTAACCAAGTGGCGCCGGGGTGGACCATTTCGGACCGCGACCGTGCAAACGGGACGGAGCGCAATGAAGCTTATGAGAAAAGCGTGGCGTTGAAGCGCAGAGGAACCGATCAGGATATTGCGAATACAGTCGCATACCTGTCTTCCGATCTGGCAGGATTCATTACCGGAGCTTATATTCCCGTTTGCGGCGGCAACGTGATGCCTGCGATCTAAAGCACTTATAATACTAATCATGTTTAAAACGAAGACCATCCTGAATAGGGGATGGTCTTTTGTGTTGTTTCCCGGCCGCCCGGCGGATTAGGTGGATAACTTCTAACGAATCATAGAGGGCTTATTTGTACCAAAATAGCTCCGAAAAAATTCTAACGAATCGTAGAAGCCCTATTTTGGGGTTTTTGGGTGAAATGGCGCTGATTTACCCCAAATAAGACCTGTACGATTCGTTGGAATCTCCAGGCTCCGAATTTCGGCGGAATAAGGCCTCTACGATTCGTTAGAATTTCGGAACATAGTTGAAGGCAGAACGTGGGATGTTGAGTGCGTGGAGTGTGGACTTCTCTATTCGCTGCATCTCATCAGTTGCCAACATCTGATTTATGAAGTAAGATAACGCTTTCAGTAGCTGATAGCCGCTCATTGGTGAAATTGCCTTTAAAATCACCGCACTAAACGACTTCCTTACACCTGCTGACTAAGATCATTTATGGCAGTCTCAATTTCTGTTTGTCGAAACGTTTCACTTAATGAAAAAAACATGTATATTATTTATAGGGGTGCTGGGAACGACATCGTCGCAAGTCACACTTTTGAATCATCCATGCTTGTCATCGTTTCGGGTATTACCCATTATTGTTTGCTTCTTCACGAAACGAAGCGCTCTTCCCTGCGAACGCCGCATATCTGTTCTTCCCGATGCCGATGCTAATCGAGGGATAAAATTGGAATCGTTGGCTAACGCCATTGATCTTATACAACACACCTAAAGGAGACGATTGATATGAGAATCAAATTGACAGAGCAAGAATTGGCAAGTGGGCAGCTTAGCCCGGAAACATTGGAGACAGCAGCAGAGCAAGTGAAAGTTAACGGCTATATTCTATTTGAGAAAGTGCTGAGCGACGAGAAAATCAAAACAATTCGTGACTCATTCGATCCGATCTTCGACGAATATATCGAAAAACGCGGCTACAACACAGGTACAAACCGCGCGCAAATGTTCCTGCCTTTCATGGCGCCGTTCAATGACAGCGAAGTCATTGCTCACCCGATTGTAATGAGCGTAATCGAGAAGGTGCTCGGCAGAGGCTTCCACTGTTCATATTTTGCATCTGATACGCCTATGCCAGGCTCTGATTATCAAGCGGTACACTGCGATATCATGCCTTTGTTCCCAGAGCTTACTGTTCCGCTTCCGGCGTTCAGCCTTGTTGTGAACATTCCGCTTGTTGATGTAAACGAAGTGAACGGTCCGCTTGAAATTTGGCCGGGCGGCACGCACCTGAATCCGGACAATGCGAACCACGATACGCTTGATGGCAGCATCAACCCGAATCTGCATATCGTTCGCGCAGCGGAAGGTATGCTTTCGGAGAAAGTGTTCATGCCAGCAGGCTCCATCGTTATCCGCGATATCCGTATGTGGCACCGCGGTACGCCGAACCGTTCCGACGATCGTCGTACGAACCTGGCTATGATCTTCAATCGCCACTGGTACAATTCCAGCACACATACTCCGATTCCGCGCGAAACATACGATGCGATGACTGCTAAGGAAAAAGAAGTATACCGTAACTTCCGCATTGGCCAACCAGTAGCAATGCCTTGGGAATAGGAAGGGGACTTTCTTAATCATGCGATTTTATCTAATTGGAGCAGGTGTCATTAACCGGACTCACGCTGAAGCGATCTATAAGATCGAAGGCGAAGCAGTCATTGAGATCAAAGTAGCGGATCCGAACCCAGCGGCGCTTGCGAGCTTCGCTGAACGTTTCCCGGAAGTTACGACGTTTGCCGATGCCAAAGAAATGCTGAACGAGGAGCCTCGTGAAGATGATATCGTAATCGTCGGCACGCCTCCGTTTACGCATTTCCCATTGTCGCGCATGGCGCTGGAGTCCGGCCGTCATACGCTTTGCGAGAAACCGCTTGTGATGAATCGCGAGGAAGCAGAAGCACTGCTTGAAATCGCGAAAGCGAATAACCGCATGCTCGGCTGCTGCAGTGTTCGCTTCTTGCAGGTGCCGAAGACGGATGAAGTGAAACGTATTTTGAATTCGGGCGAGCTTGGCGATGTCTACAAAATCTCGTTCGTTTTCCGCGGTCAACGCGGCCGTCCCGGCATTGAGCATCAGCCTGAGAGCCGCTGGTTCTTGGATAAATCGAAAGCTGCCGGCGGCATCGTCATGGACTGGGGGCCTTATGACTTTACGCTCCTGAATGATATGCTCCAGCCGGTTAGCGTTGAGGTTGCTTCTGCTTGGACTGCGAAGCCGGAAACCGACATTGATCCGAAGGATGTTGTGTATGACATCGAAGGACATGTCGGCGCTATGCTGAAATTCCAGCAGGCGAGCGGCAAATCGGTCTGGGTTCAGTATGAGCGCGCTTCCTGTACGCATGGCGAACCGTATTACACGGTTGAAATCGAAGGCACGAAAGGCGCAGTGAAATGGTCGCCGTACTTCGAGACGGACCAAGTTCTGGTTAAATCGGACAAGAATGGTGAAGTTATTACTAACGAAAATACCATTCCATACGAAGGTCAGATCGGTTATATGGATCACCCGATTCACTTCTTCTACCAGAAAGTAAAAGGACAGCAGTCTCCTGCGGTCGTGAACGAGCAGGCTGTCTTCAATTTCTTGTGTTTACAATCGATTTATGATGCTGCTGCAAGTCAACAGGCAGTTGTGCTGAGGAGGAAATAAGCATGATTACAAATAAAGGCTTCTCCACGGGGCTATACGGCTACCAGTGTGAATATTGGAAGGATGGCAAAGATCCGTCCATGGAAGAAATTTTCCGCAACTGCGCGGAAGCGGGCATGAATGCGCTTGAACTGGATCCGACTCCGGAGATGGTGGCACTGGCCAAACACTTCGGATTAGCGATTTCCGGTGCGTACGTTGGTTTGCAGCTGCATGAGCCGTTCGAAACGTTGAACATCGAAGAAACAGTTATCCCTGTTGCCAAGCGCGTAGTTGAAGCAGGAGGTACAGACCTGGTTATTAATGCCGATCCGAAGGGCGGCTGGGATGCTCCGCAGGCGAAGACGGAAGAAGAGTTTAAGCAAATCGGCGACAATTTGTCCCGCATCGCGGCTGCCGTCAGCGATCTTGGTCTTAAAGTCAGCTTGCACAATCATGCTTCGGACAAACACAATGCGGAAGGCGATCTGCGTGCCGTTATCGAGTACGCAAGCCAAGACGTTGGGCTTTGCGTAGATACCGGTTGGGCGCATGTTGCGGGTTTGAACCCTGTGGAATTGCTTCGCGCTTATCCGGATCGGATTTATGCTTTCCACTTCCGCAATCAAATCGGACGCATCTACAGCGAAGATCTGCGCGTAGGTGATATCGATATGAAACAAGTGCTGCAAGCCGCTTCCGACATCAACTATAAAGGCTGGCTGACTTTCGAGCTGGTGCATGAGGAAGGTACAGGCGCGAAGGGGAATCTTGCAGAAGCGACTGCGAATTCGATTGCCTATATGAAGTCTTGCATCGCGGAACTCGAATAGAAAGGCGGCTTACTATGGATAACAACAAGAAGAAATCGCCTTTCCGGCTGGACTCAGAGAAGGAAGCTGCAATCGAGTCGCTGCTTGCTCAGATGACGCTGCAGGAGAAAATCGGCCAACTGACCCAGCTGGGTACATTCGACGAAGAATCCGATGGGGAGCTGATCGAAGAAGGTATGGTCGGCTCCATTCTTGGCGTGCGCGGAGCGGATACGGTGAATGAGCTCCAGCGTATCGCGATTGAGGAGTCCAGACTGGGCATTCCGCTGCTGTTTGCAGATGATGTCATCCATGGCTACCGGTCGACTTTCCCGATTCCGCTTGCAGAGGTGTGCAGCTGGAATCCGGAGCTGTTGGAAGAAACGGCAGCGATTGCTGCGCGTGAAGCTTCATCCGACGGTATCAACTGGATTCTTGCGCCGATGGTTGATATCGCCCGCGACGCAAGATGGGGAAGAATCGCGGAAGGTGCAGGGGAAGATACCTTCCTGGCTTCCTCCGTTGCAGGAGCTCGCGTTAGAGGGATTCAGCGGAATGATTGGACGGATCGTCCGCATGTGATGGCTTGTCCGAAGCATTTTGCCGCATATGGACTTGCTGAAGGCGGCCGTGACTACAACACGGTTGACGTGTCGGAGACGCGCATGCGCGAAACGTATTTCCCGCCGTTTCAAGCGGCGCTAGATGCCGGTGCAGGCACGATTATGGCGGCTTTCAATGAAATTAACGGGGTACCGGCTTCCGGTAACCGTTGGCTGCTCAAAGATGTGCTGCAAGGCGAGTGGGGCTTCAACGGTTTCGTCGTCAGCGACTGGGAATCCGTAGATGAGCTCGTTCAACATGGCTATGCCGCTAACCGCGAGCAAGCAGGACTGCAAGCGATAAAAGCAGGCATGCATATGGACATGCATTCCCTTATTTATCATGAGCATCTGGCTGCGTTGATCGAGAGAGGCGAGGTGAACGAGAGCGAGATTGATGATGCGGTTCGCCGTATTTTGCGCGTGAAGCATCAGCTGGGCCTATTCACGCACCCGTATGTGGACAATAAATTGGCGAACTCCTTCATGCTTCATTCTGCGCATCTGGAAACAGCGCGCGAAATGGCGCGTCAATCGATTGTGCTGCTCAAGAATGAGAACGACACGCTTCCGCTCAAGTCGTCCGTTCGGAAGCTGGCGGTTATCGGTCCTTTTGCCGAGGATTCTGAGGCACAGCTCGGCTGCTGGCGCGGACAAGGAAGACCGGAAGATGTGATTACCGTATTGGCAGGGATTCGGGCACTTGCTCATCAGCATCAAACCGAAGTTGTTTATGCACGGGGTTCAGGCGTGCTTGACGGTACGGCTGAGGAGCTGGAGCAGGCGGTTTCGGCTGCGATCAGCAGTGATGTCGCCATTCTCGTATTAGGCGAGAATGCGGATATGAGCGGCGAGAATAACAGCCGCGTATCGCTCGATATTCCGGCTAGCCAGCAGAAGCTGCTTGAAGCGATTCATGCGACAGGCGTTCCGGTTGTTCTTGTACTCGCAAACGGACGTCCGCTTACGCTTGAATGGGCAGATGCGAATATTCCGGCTATCGTTGAAGCATGGCAGCTCGGCGTACAAGCAGGGCCGGCAATCGCCGACATCCTGTTTGGCGCAGCCAGCCCAAGCGGCAAGCTGCCGGTGACGTTCCCAAGACACGCAGGCCAAGTGCCGATCTATTACAATGCGAAGAAAACAGGCAGACCCCATATGAGACGTTATGTAGATTCCGATATTACACCTTTATATCCGTTTGGACATGGTCTAACGTATACAAGCTTCAGCTATGAAGAGCTGCAGATCGAGCAAGCCGAGCTTCCGCTTGGCCAAACGCTGCACGTATCTGCAAAGGTGCAAAATACTGGAACGCGCGAAGGTGTCGAAATCGTACAGCTGTATATTTGCGATGAGGCAGCAAGCGTTACCAGACCTGTGAAAGAACTCAAGGGCTTCCGCAGAATTACGCTGAAAGCCGGCGAAAGCACGACCGTTTCATTCCAGCTGGCGAAGGAAGAGCTCGGATTTATTAATCAGGAGCATCATTTTGTTGTTGAGCCGGGGAAATTCAAGCTCTGGATCGGTCCAAGCAGTGCTGAAGGCTTGGAAGGACAATTCGAAGTCATTTAAATCATCATTAGGAAAAACCCCCGATATCTCGGGGGTTTTTCCATTTTTTATCGAATCGTTTCGACGGTATTCAGAATTCAATTGGGAACCAAAGACAGGAACTAACAATTTTCTAACAAAAAAAAGTGCCATTTTATCATTTGAAAGCCTTTTCACTTCCAAAACTTTATGATATTATGTGTTTGTGAAACGTTTCTACGACAGAAAAGGTTAGTTCTTTAAATAAAAATCCCTCTGCGAGTATGAGTCCAAGTCGGAGCGCTAATCAGGAATGTAAGCGTTTCATATGGGGGAATTTTACTTTATTCTTTCGAAACGTTTCAACAGGCTGAACCCGAGGTGGAATTGATGATGGCTGCTACGATCAAAGATGTTGCTAAAATGGCCGGAGTTGCCGTATCAACTGTTTCTTACGCACTGAATAACTCACCGAAGATAAGTGAGGAAACGCGAAAGAAAGTCATTCGAGCTGCAGAAGAGTTAAGCTACCGGCCAAGCGGCGCGGCACGAAATTTGAAGAAACGTAAAAGTGAAACGATCGGACTGTTCCTGAATGATCTGGGCGGACCTTTCTATAGTCAAGTCATTGAAGGTGTACAGGAAGTCGTTGCTTCGCACGATTACAATCTCATTGTTTGCAGTACGTATGGCGGTGAGAACAGCTCAGCGAATCGGTTCCTGAGAGAAAAGTTCGTGGATGGCGCCATTATTATGGGTACAGCGATTGCGGACAGTTTAATCCTTCAGGTTGCGGCGGAGTCATTCCCGATCGTGGTACTTGACCGAGAGCTTAAGAGCGATTATGTACACAGCGTACTGATCACTAACGAACAAGGCGCCTACGATGCGGTTACGCATCTCATTAAACTGGGGCGCAAGAAAATTGAATTCCTTAGCGGACCACTCGCAGCGTATGACAACTCCAAACGCTATGAAGGCTACAAGCGTGCACTTACCGAACATAATTTGCCTGTACCTGCCAAGATCACTTTGCAAGGACGTTACTTGGAAGCCGGGGGCTATCAGACGGTTAAGGTCATGATGGCATGCAATCGACTGCCGGATGCCATATTCGCAGCGAATGATGAAATGGCGATTGGCGCTATGCGAGCGCTGCGCGAAGGCGGAGTTCGAGTGCCTGAAGATGTCGCAGTGGTCGGCTTTGACAACATTAGTTTTGGACCGTTGGTTCGACCTTCATTGACGACCATCGGCCATTCTAAATATGAAATGGGAGCGATTGCTACACAGCTTGTGTTCAATGTACAGAAAGAAGAGAACTCGATCTTACTTCCGACACAGCTGGTCATCCGTCAATCCTGTGGATTCAAAGGCGCTCACAATGAACAAGAAGAAAATTATATATTCCATGAAGGGAGGCGAAACCAGAGTTAACCGGGCAGTAAATAAGCAAGACGAGCATGATTGTGTTTATGGGGAAGTCGACTAAGAAATACCAAATCTACATTCACGAGCTGGGGGAGAATTGGAATGAAAAAGTCAATTAGCATGTTGCTTCTAATGGTACTGGCTGTATCGTTTGTACTTGCCGGCTGCGGCAGCAGCAACAACAATGCGAACAACACAGCAACGAACACGAATACGGGCAACACAACAGAGACCAATAATACGGCGACAAACACGACTACGGAGCCAGCAGAAGAGCCGGCTGCGGAAGAGCCTGCCGCAACGGATGAAGTTGTAACGATCACATACGGAACTTGGGGCGATAAAGCAGACAACGGTGCTGAGATGAAACGTATCAAAGCATTCGAAGCCGCTCACCCGAACATTAAAGTAGTAATCGATAAATCGATGGATTGGCCTTGGGATGAGAAATTGGCAGCTGCAGCGGCAGCTAACAAACTTCCCGACGTAACTTGGTTGTTTAACGTGCCTCTCGCTGTAGGCAGCGGCTGGCTTGAAGATTTGACTCCTTATCTGGAACAGGATCCTGATTTTGCTCCTGATAAAATTTACGGCAACTTGGCCGACACAGGTAAATATAACGGCAAGCAATTTGCATTGCCGCACGGACTCTTCTCATGGGGCGTCTACATTAACAAAGATCTGTTTGCAAAAGCGAATATTCCAATTCCTAGCGCTAACTGGACCGTTTCTGATCTCGAGGATATTTCCAAGAAGCTTACGAATTTTAACGAACAGCAATTCGGTATAGATGGTGCAGCGGGCATGGCTGACGTATTGATCCCTAACATCGATAATACGCTAGGCGCTTCGACATGGGACGGCACGCAATATAACTACACAAACCCGGCATGGGCGCAAGCTGTTAACTGGGCAACGAACTTCGGTATGAAAGACAAATCGTCGCTTCAAAGCTACAAGAAAGAACAAAAAGACAAATGGTACGGCAAAGACATCAGCGGCTTCAACATCGGTAAAGTCGGTATGGTGTTCGATGCAACTTGGAGCTTGACTTGGTACAAACAAAACTTGAAATTCAACTGGGATATCCTTCCGGTTCCGGGCTATGACGGTCAACAACAAAAAGCCGGACTGGTTACGGACTATGCAGGCGTAACGAAGAGCTCGAAGCATAAGAAAGAAGCAGTTGAGTTCTTGAAATGGATGACTTATTCCAAAGACGGCTGGTTGGCACGTATTAAAGACGAGTCTCCGCTAGCTTCCATGCCGCTTGTTAATGATCCAACTGTATGGGAAGCATGGTTGGCGCAAGACTTTGTAACGCCGGGCGTTAAAGATATCGTAAAATCAATCCCAACCGGCGTGCTTGAAACATTCAAATACCAACCGGGCTTTGCAGACTTCACCTCCAAAGTGAAAGACAAGTACAACGAGAAGTTCCAAAAAGGCGAAGCAAGACCGGAAGACGTAGCTGCAGAGCTTCAAGAGAAATCGATGGAGTACTACAACAACGCAATGGCTAAAATTACCGAAGCAACAAAATAAAAGCAAGTAATCACAATTTTTCCTCCCCTCTTAGGGGAGGAAAAATTGTTCTACTGGGGTGAAAGCATGAAGTTCAAACCATTATTAGCTGCAATTATATTTGTTTCGCTTCTGGCGACAACAGTACCTGTATCCTTCGATGGTCGTTCCATCGCGCAGGCTGATGAGGCTGCCGCGCCTGACAAAGATAAACAAGAGAATGACGATATTTTGGATGGTTTATTTGGCGGTGGCGGCAGCGAAATTTCTTCGGGTGCCGGCAAGCAGGACGAAGTAAAGGACACGGCGGGCGACGAGGAAGAAGACTCCCCTGTTAAGAAGGTCGTAGAGGATGCCTACAGCGACGTGCTTAAAGCATGGCAGGACAAAGGGATCAAAGACGCTTCAAATGATATCATTATTCATCCTAATCAGTTTATTACGCCTAACGGCAAAGCTTCACTGACTTCGGATTCGAACGGCTATGACGAGCCGGTGTTTTCATGGACGGACGACTTGAATGCGATCGATTTGAATGTAACTGCGCCTCAAGATGGGCTCTACCAAATTAAAATCGACTATTACTCGACATCGGATAAAATTATTCCGATTGAGCGGGCTATTGAAGTAAACGGAAAATATCCGTTTTTTGAATCCAGAAGAGTTGTGCTTCCGAAGCTGTGGACAGATGAAAACGCGACATTCGACCGTGATGCACTCGGGAATGAGACGCCGGCCAGCCAGAAGCAAATCAAGCAATGGCAAACGGCTCCCTTAATGGATGCCAGTTTTTTCACAGCGGAACCGCTGCGGTTCTATCTGAAACAAGGTTCCAACAGCATTAAACTCATGAACTTGCGCGAAGCGGCGCTAATTGGCCGAATCGTCATTTCCTCTCCGGAGGTACTGCCGAAGTACGAGCAATACGCGAAAGCGAATAGCTTGTCTAAAGCAGACTCATCCATTCTAGTCGTGGAAGCCGAGCATCCGATTTCGAAATCGGAGCCGTCGATTCGCGCGATTGCAAGCGGAGATGCAACTGTTGTTCCTCATAGAGACGGTAAAGTCACGTTGAACACGCTCGGTGGAGAAACAATTGCAACCAGTGGCAACGCCGAAGAGAACGAGCAGGCGTGGCAAGTGGGCGGACAGCAAGCTACTTGGAAAGTGAAAGTGGATAAGGCGGGCTCTTACCAACTGGCATTCAAGTATTTGCAGACTGGAAAAACGAGCATGCCTGTATATCGCACGTTGATGATAGATGGTAAAGTGCCGTTCAAAGAAGTGAATGAGTACGCCTTCCCTTACACGGATGAATGGCGTAATGAAATCATGTCGGGCAAAGACGGTAAAGCGTATCTATTCGCGCTTACAGCAGGCGAACATGAAATTTCGCTTAGAGCTGACGCTGCGCCATATGGTCAAGTCATCCAAACGATTAAGAATGTCATGTGGGACATTAACACATTGGCTCTAGAGATTAAGATGGCGACAGGCAATACGATGGACGTGAATCGGGACTGGGACATTACGAAGCAGATGCCTGATTTGCCGAAGAAGCTGGAAGGATTCGCTTCTACTTTGCGCAAGCAATACGACGCGCTTAAGAAGCTTGCGGGCGCCAATCCGGATCAAGCGAGTAATTTGCTCGTTGCTGCGGAAACGCTTGAGCGGATGTCGAAGGAACCGGAGAAAATTCCGTATCAATTTAACCGATTGTCTGAAGGCTCAGGCTCTGTGCTGCAGACGCTTGGTGTGATTAACACGAAGCTGCCGAGACAGCCGCTTCAATTGGATCGGTTCTATATTTATTCGGACAGCAAGCTGCCAAGCGAGAAAGCAAGCTTCTTCAAATCGCTTTGGAACAGTATCGCTGCTTTCTTCAAATCGTTTACACGGGATTACTCCAAAGTAAACGCTGACGATAAAGATGCCGTTCAGGTATGGGTAAACCGTTCGCGTCAGAACGTGACCCAGATGCAGCAGCTGATCAACCAAGAATTCACGAAGAAAACCGGCATTAAAGTGACGCTTTCCATTATGCCGGACGAAGGTAAGCTAGTGCTTGCCAGCGCTGCGGGAAATGCGCCTGATGCTGCACTCGGCGTCAGCAACTATATTCCTTTCCGTCTTGCTGCGCGCGGAGCGTTAGCGGACATGAATCAATTCGAAGGCTTTGACGACGTACAGAAGCGGTTCTCGCCGGGCGCACTGGTTCCGGTCACTTTCGATCAGAAGCTGTACGCTTTGCCGGAAACACAAAGCTTCTGGGTTTTGTTCTACCGGAAGGATATTCTCGATGCGCTTAATATCCCTGTTCCCGATACGATGGAAGAGGTAAAGCAAATCTTGCCGGAGCTGCAGCGTTTCGGGATGAACTTCTATCTGCCGCTGTCGCAAACAGGCGGATTTAAGCCGTACAACAACACTGTCCCATTCATCTATCAAACTGGAGGTAAGCTGTACACCGATGATGGCCTCCACACCGCGATCGATCAGGATGCGGCATTGGCCGGATTGAAGCAAATGACAGACATGTTTACGGTATACAGCGTTCCGCTGCAGGTACCAAGTTTCTATAACCAGTTCCGCGATGGCAGCTTGCCTATCGGTATTGCGGATGCTTCTACTTATATTCAGTTGACGGCCGCAGCTCCTGAGCTCGCCGGTTGGTGGAAGATTGCCCCTTACCCTGGCGTTAAAGGCAAAGATGGCGTCGTAAACCGCACGGCTCCGGGAACAGGCGCAACTGCGATCATGTTCAATAGCAGCAAGAAGAAAGACAACACGTGGGAGTTCCTGAAATGGTGGACCTCCGAAGAAACTCAAGTTCGCTTCGGTAACAACCTGGAAGCGATCTATGGTCCGACCTACAAATGGAATACGGCCAATGTTGAGGCGTTCAGCCAGCTTTCCTGGCCGAAGGAAGATATTGAAGTTATCCAAGAGCAATGGAAATGGTTATGGGATATTCCGCGCTTCTTCGGCGACTACATGGTCGAGCGGGAAATAAGCGACGCTTGGAACAAAGTCGTCTTCGACGGCTACAACGCGCGAAGGGCGATGGAAGACGCCGTCATTAACGGCAATCGCGAAATTAAGAAGCAGCTTACGGATTTCGGTTATCTCAAGAACGGTAAAGTTGTCAAACCGCTTCATGTGCCGATAATGCCGAATATGTCAGACATGGCCAAACGAGGTGATGAAAAGTGAAGCCTGCGACTGCAAAAGCAATAAAAAACGAATTAAACGCCTTTGTTTTCATAAGTCCGTTTTTTATCATTTTTTCACTGCTTGTCGTAGTTCCGGTCGTTTCTGCCATTTACTTGTCGTTTACCGATTTCAACTCGATTCAAACGCCTAAGTTTATTGGACTGACCAACTATGTAAACCTGATTACACAAGATAATGCCTTTATGATGTACGTCTTGCCCAATACGCTTAAATTCGCGTTGCTGGTCGGCCCGGGAGGATATTTATTATCCTTCTGGCTCGCTTGGCTGCTGGCGCAAATTCCGAAGAAGTCGCGTACGGTAATCGCTTTGGCGATTTACTCGCCGTCTTTGACAGCAGCTGTAGCGATGGCTGTCGTGTGGCTTGTTATTTTCAGCGGTAATGCTTCCGGTTATTTGAATCATTTCTTGATGAGTCTTGCAATTATTAACGAGCCGATTCAGTGGACACAATCGCCGCATTATCTGATGCCGATCATGGTGACCGTATCGCTCTGGAACAGTATGGGCGTTGGCTTCCTTGCGATGCTCGCAGGTATCCTCAACATTAACGGCGAGATGTATGAAGCCGGGTATATCGATGGCATTCGCAACCGACTTCAAGAGGTGTGGTACATTACCATTCCTAGTATGAAGCCGCAAATGCTCTTCGGAGCCGTTATGGCCGTCGTCGGTACATTCCAGGCCGGAGCCATTGGCGTGCAGCTCTCCGGCGCCAATCCGACACCGCAAAATGCCGGGCAGCTGATGATCAATCATATCGAGGACTATGGTTTCCTGCGTTATGACATGGGTTATGCTTCCGCGGTTTCCGTCGTCTTGCTCATCATTGTTTACGGATTTTCTAAACTGTGCTGGCGTTTGTTCGGTGACTCCGACTAGTCCGCAGTGTATCACGAATTGGGAGAAGGTGATTGCGTAAATGGCTTCTTTTCATAGTAATAAAATCAATCCGGATCGGTTCAGCTTCGGTCAATGGAAGTTCTTT
Organism: Paenibacillus sp. J22R98; assembly: GCF_059383835.1. Lineage (NCBI taxonomy): Bacteria > Bacillati > Bacillota > Bacilli > Caryophanales > Paenibacillaceae > Paenibacillus > Paenibacillus sp. J22R98. The sequence continues at coordinate 82,448 of NZ_JBXENW010000007.1, read as the reverse complement.
CTCTTCCTCATTTCTCTGTCCGTGTTTATGATCTTGCCGATTATCTTTATTTTCTCTCAGGCGCTCAAGCCTGTAGACGAGCTGTTTCTCTATCCGCCGAAGCTGTTTGTTCAGCATCCGACATGGAGTAACTTCGCAACCCTGTTCAGCGTCGGCGACGTGGCAGCTGTTCCAAAAACGAAATATTTGTTCAACAGCATCTTGGTAACAGGCTCAGTCGTGTTCCTGTCTATTGTGATCTGTTCCATGACAGGGTTCGCTTTGTCCAAAAAAGAATTCAAAATGAAAAAAGTAGTGTTCGAAGTCAATATTATCGCGCTCATGTTCGTACCGGCAGCGGTAACGATTCCGCGTTATTTGGTCATAGAGAAGCTGGGGCTGACGGATAACTTCCTCGGACATATCTTACCGATGCTTTCCTTGCCGGTAGGCGTGTTCCTGGTTAAGCAATTCGTCGATCAAATCCCGAATGCGCTTATCGAGGCAGCGCAGCTAGACGGAGCGAACGATTATTACGTATTCCGTAAGCTCGTTATTCCGATGATTATGCCGGCGCTTGCGACCGTAGCGATTCTATCGTTCCAATTGGCTTGGAACAACGCGGAAACCTCCTCGTTATTCATGAGCAAGGAAACGCTGAAGACGTTTGCATTCTACATGAGTACGCTGACGACGACTACCGCGATGGAAAATAATATTGCCGGTCAGGGGATGGCAGCGGCGGCAGCGCTTCTGATGTTTATTCCGAACTTGGCCATCTTCATATTCATGCAAAGTAAAGTAATGGATACGATGGCGCATTCCGGTTTGAAGTGAGGAGGAGAACAATGTTCAGATTCAGATGGCTCACACTTCTCGTTGCGGCTGCGCTATTGGTTGGTTCGACTACTGCTTATGCGGACGTGCCTTATCCTACCTTCACGATCGATGAAAAAGGTCATGGCATTATGATGCAGAACGCCTACATGCCAGTAGGCGCAATCGATGGGTACAGCATCTTTGGCGAAAATGAAGCGCTAAGCAACGGAAAAGTGGAGCTGAATAGCCCGCAGGATATTTTTGTGGATAACGAAGACCATGTGTACGTTGCCGATACCGGCAACGCTCGAATTGTAGAGTTGGACTCATGGGGGAACTTCATTCGCATTATCGGCGAAGGGAACTTGAAGCAGCCGAAGGGCGTGTTCGTAACGGAACAGAAAGATATCTACGTTGCGGATTATGCCAAGCAAAGCGTAGTTGTATTTGGTCCAGACGGTAAGTTGAAGCAGACCATCGGCAAGCCGAAGTCCAAGCTGTACGGCAAAGATACGCCGTTCAAGCCGCAGAAGGTCATTGTCGATAAACGCGGGAGCATCTACATTATCGGTGAGGGTCTTATTCAAGGTCTTGTCCGACTGGACAAGGAAGGCAAATTCCTTGGCTACTTCGGCGGCAACCGGGCGGGCTTTAGCCTGCTGAAGACGCTGCAGCGTATGTTCTATACCAAAAGTCAGCTAAGCAAAATGACGCGCGAAATGCCGATTTCGCCGACGAATATCTCGGTTGACTCCGAAGGCCTTATCTATACGAGTACGACAGGCATTAACGGCGGCGCCATTAAGAAGCTGAACGTAGCGGGCAAGGATTTGCTCGGCGGCACGTGGTCGCTTAACCAGGTTGCCGATATTACGACCGACGTGATGGGCAATATTTATGCGGTGGATGCCGGTGAAGGCATGATCCTGGAATATAACCGCGACGGTAACTTGATGTTCCTCTTCAGTTACAACGACACGGGCGAACAACGGCTTGGCTTGCTGCGTGCTCCGACAGGGATTGCTGTTACGTCGGACGGCAGATTGCTCGTGCTTAGCGGCGAGCGCGCCAACATCCAAGTGTTCCAGCCTACTGCGTTCACCAAGCTCGTACACGAAGCGCTTGGCCTTTATTTGGACGGCAAATACGTACAGAGCCGTGAACCGTGGAATGAAGTGCTGCGTCAGAACAGCTTGTTCTCGCTAGCGCACACCGGTATCGGTCTTGCTTACTTTAAAGAAGGCAAATATCAGGAAGCGTTCGAGAAATTCAAGTTTTCCAAAAACAAGAAAGAATACTCCAATGCGTACTGGGAACTGCGGCGCGAATGGATTATGAACCATGCGGTTGACGTAGCATTCTCCGTCATAGGCGCCATTATCGCTTTGATGGCCGTTCGCTTCGCATACCGGAAGTACCAATTCGGCAAGCCGGTTGTTGTTGCTTGGCTAAAGGTGACAAGACAATGGTTCATCGCGCAGCTGCTGCATATTTTCCGTATGCTGCGGCATCCGATCGAAGGGTATTACGAGCTGGAGCATAACAACAAAGCTTCGGTGGGATCGGCCACTGTCCTGCTGGTCGTGCTGTTCGGCGTTCGGTTGTTCAGTCTATACACGACCAACTTCCTGTTCGCAACGATAGAGCCGCTGCAGATTAACATCTTGAGCGAGCTTCTCAAGCTGCTTATCCCTCTGTTCGCATGGGTGATTTCCAACTACCTCGTCAGCGTTATCAACGATGGGGAAGGCAGCTTCAAGAACATCTATAAAGGGACGATTTACGCGCTGTCCCCTTACATGATCTTTGCAATTCCGCTGGCAATTCTGTCACGTGGCCTTACCCTGATGGAGGGTGTCATTTATAACTACTCCTACAATGTCGTCATTCTGTGGTGTGCTATTCTCCTCTTCATCATGGTGAAAGAGATCCACGGCTACGAAATTAAGGAGACTGTTAGAAACATCGTTCTCACGATCATCGGCATGCTTATTATGGCCTTTGTAGCGTTTATCCTGTTCGGCTTGTCGAACCAGGTGTGGGAATTTGTTTACTCGTTATTCCAAGAGGTGAATCTGCGTGTCCATTAAGAAGAAACCGATTGTCCTGGTCGCATCTGCTGCGCTTGCAGCGGTTGGGTTGTATCAGTTCGCATATGGGGCTACAGTTGAGCAGCAATCCACTGAGGGTCAGAGCAAGATCGTTCTTAATAAGCAGGAAGGCTCATTCCCTTATCGTTCAAACAATTACACCATGCCGGAGAAAACGGCAAGCGCCATTGCGAATCGCACGATTCCGTCCGACTATAAGAAGATCGGCGAGTCGGGCTCGCTGGAGCTGTATATGTCAAACGCTTCGCTTGCCATTATGGTCAAGAACAAGGAGAACGGCTATGTGTGGGCTTCCACGCCAAGCGACGCCGATCTGCAAAATGCCGAGTTAAACGATGAGTGGCAGACAGCCGTCAAGTCGCCGGTCCTGCTCGAATACTACAACGAAGAAGAGATGCTGAGCACGGGGAACTTCTTGTCGCTCGGCGGCAAAGTCGACGGCATTGAGCCGATCGAGCAAGGGGTGCGCGTGAAGCTTACGTTCGGTACGTTGAACGCAGGCATCGCACTTGAAGTCAAAATCGAGAACGATTCGCTCGTTGTCTCCATTCCGTCGGATTCGATGTGGGAGAAAGGCAACAGCAAGCTGGCTTCGATCCAGGCCTACCCGTTCCTCGGCGCGGTGCACAAGGCGGATATCCCGGGTTATCTGTTTATTCCGGACCGTTCAGGCGCACTCATTCGCTTCAACAAAGCGCATTCCCGGTTTGACGAGCCGTATGTCGGAAAGATTTACGGCACGGACTACACCTCCGATGGCAACATGAATACCGGCCGTACATCGGTTCCGGTATTCGGTATCGTGCACGGCGCGGGGCAGAACGGCGTACTCGGCATCGTCGAGGATGGCCGATTCAATGCCAAGATCGTCGCGTATCCAAGCGGACTAAGCACGGATTTCTATTGGGTTGCCCCGAAATTCGAAATTCGTTACGGCTACTTCCAGCCGACGAGTAAATCGATGGGCGGCTACAACACATTCCAGAAAGCCGCGCTGAAGACAGACCGTCAGGTCCGTTACAATTTCCTCAGCGGCAAGGAAGCGGATTATGTAGGGATGGCGAAGTCGTACAGAACCTACTTGCAGGGTAATGGCGAGCTGGTTAAAGAGAAATCGACGAAGAGCAAAGCAGACGTTCCGATGCAGCTTCGCCTGCTGGGCGGCGAAACGGAAGCCAGCGCATTCGGTGCCAAAGTCGTGCCGATGACGACGTTTAGCCAAGCGAAGTCGGTGGTCGACAGCCTGGAGAAGAACGGCATTACGAACTTGAAGACGGTGCTGGAGGGCTGGAACGACGGCGGCTTGAACGGTGCACGCCCTGCTGAGTTCCCTGTTGAGTCCAAGCTTGGCGGCGCTTCGGGTCTGAAGGATCTGAAGAAGTATTTGGAAAGCAAGGACATTCCGCTCTATCTGTACAACAACTATACGATTGCTTTCGAAAATTCGGATTTGGTTAATTTCAGATCCGATGCCGTTCGGGCGATCAACAACGAAATTAACGAGTTTCCGTTCTTCGGCTGGGGCGACAGCGATTTCTTCTCCGATATTATGGCGCGCGACATTAGCCCGGTGAAATCGGTTGAAATTGCGAAGGACGATACCGAGGATATGAAGGATCTTGGCGTAGACGGGCTCGCGCTCGACATTACGGGCAGCACACTCGTTTCCGACTATAACAAGAAGCATCCCTATACGCGTGAGCAGACTGCGGAGGCTTACCGTGAGCTTGCCGCTAACGTTAAGAAAAACTTGAACGAGCTGGCGATTTATCAGGCCAACGACTATCTGTGGAAATACACGGATACGATGTTCGGCATGGGCTCCGGTGCTTCGCAGTACATGTACGAAACGGATACGATCCCGTTCTTGCAAATCGTCCTGCACGGCTACATCGACTATTTCGGCTATCCGTCGAATTCGGCTTCCAGTCCTCGCGAGGATACGCTGCGCATGATCGATTACGGTCAATATCCGTCGTTCTTGCTTACGCATGAGCCGTATTGGAAGCTGAGAGACACGCCTTCGGTAGATTTGCTGACAACGCAATATTCCGATTTGGAGCAGCCGATTAAAGAAACGTACAAGGCCGTGAACCAAGCGCTAAGCAAGGTTCAGAATGCAACGATCGAAGCGCGCCTTGTTCCGGACTACGGCATATCGGCAGTCAAATATTCCAATGGCGTGGAAATTGTAGTGAATTATACATCAAGCGACTACACATACAACGAAGTCAGCGTCAAGGCGAAGAGCTTCGCTGTCATCGGGGGTGAGTAAGTTGAAAGTGACCAAAAAAATGAGAGAGGCGCTCACCGGTTATGCACTGGTGTCGCCTTGGATAATTGGCTTCATCTTGTTTATGGCCTATCCGATTTATTACTCGGTATATTTGAGCTTACACAAGGTCACCATCAGTGCGGATGGCATCGTGACTGAATATACCAAAGGGGAAAACTACAAATACGCGTTCCTGTCCGATCCGGAATTTGTAGAGAAGCTGCTGCTGTTTATTAAATCGGCCGTAGGTATGATCCCGATTATTATCGTGTTCTCGATGCTCGTAGCCTTGCTCATTAACCAGCCGATTCGAATGAAGGGGCTGTTCAGAGCGATTTTCTTCTTGCCGGTCGTTATTACGAGCGGCGAGGTTGTCAATGAGCTGTTCAGCCAAGGGGCAACGGCGATTCCGCTCGTTGAGAAGTACGGCATTATCGAGATTATTAAAGACAATTTGAGCCCGGCATGGTCGTCGCCGATCATCAGCCTGATTCAACAGCTCATCTTGATTCTGTGGTTCTCCGGCGTGCAAATCTTGATCTTCCTTGCAGGCTTGCAGAAGGTCAATAAGCAAGTATATGAAGCGGCTGCAATCGATGGCGCATCGCCATGGGTAAGTTTCTGGAAAGTAACGCTGCCTGCCATTAAGCCGTTTATCGCCGTTAATTTGATTTACACGACGGTTGATTTGTTCACGAACTCGTTCAGCGATGTCATTGAGTTAATCAAAGAGAATATGTTCAACCTGACCACAGGCTTCGGTTACGCGACCGCAATCGCCTGGATTTACTTCGGTGTCATATTTGTCTTCTTGCTATTAATTCTGCTGATGTTCCGAAATAACGATGACGTGAATGTGAGACCGAAGAGGAGGAGAGCTTAATGGAACGAAGAATGAAGTTGCAGAAAGCTTTTCTGCTTGGTGCTTTCAATCGCGGCAAACGTATTCTGATGGGGAGACAGGGCAACGACGGAATTGTATTCAAATTGCTGGTCTACGCGCTGCTCATTAGTATCGGATTCGTCTATTTGTATCCGATTCTCTATCTTGTCTCGCAAAGCTTTAAGAGTTTATCGGACCTGCTGGACCCGACGGTGTTATGGCTTCCACAGAAGCTGTACCTAGAGAACTTCTCGCAGGCTTGGCATGTTCTCGATTATATGGATACGTTTTGGAATTCGGTCTTGAATTCCGTGCTGCCGGCGATCGGCCAAACCGTTTCCTGCGCAGTTGTTGGATACGGCATTGCGAAATTCCGTTTCCCGGGCAAATCGATCGTGCTTGGCCTGATGATGATTACGTTCATCGTTCCGTCCCAGGTCGTTATGATTCCGCTCTACTTGATGTTCAATGAATATCACATGCTCGGCTCATCGCTGCCGTTCATCGTTCCGACGATCTTCGCGCAAGGGATTAAGGGCGTTCTCTTCATCTTGATTTATACGCAGTTTTTCCGGACGATCCCTGCATCGCTCGAAGAAGCGGCGCAGATGGATGGAGCGGGCTTTATCCGGACCTTCTTCACGGTTATCCTGCCAATCTCAACACCGGCTATCGTCGTAGTATTGCTCTTCTCGACGGTATGGCATTGGAATGAAACGTATCTGACCTCCCTTTATTTGGGTGACAGCATGACGACGCTTCCGCTGCAATTGAAAACCTTCAATGACTCGTTTACGAAGCTATATGGAGGCGGAGCGGCAGTGGGCGGCGGTCAGACGAAAAATATCAATGAGTCGATCCGGATGGCAGGCACGCTGCTAATCGTACTGCCGCTGCTAATCCTTTATATGTTCGCTCAGAGACGATTCGTAGAAGTAGTAGATAAAACAGGAATTACCGGCGAGTAATGCAATAGGATCACAGACGGTTAGAGAGGGTGTTTACGATGACGAAGAAGTTAAAGGTTGCTGTAATTGGCGCAGGTGGGATTTTCCAATGGGCGCACTCCGCTCCGCTGAAGAAACATGAAGAGCTTGAAATCGTCGCCATCGTAGATATCGACCTGGCTAAAGCGCAGGCTGCGGCCGAGCAGCATGGCATTCCGCAAGCGTTCAGCGATTATCGCGATGTGCTCAAGATGGACGAAATCGATATTATCGATATTTGCACGCCTAACCTGTTCCACTCCGAAATTGCCGTTGCAGCGCTTGAAGCAGGCAAACATGTCTTCTGCGAGAAGCCGGATGCCGTTAATCCGGCAGAAGCGATCAAGATGCAGCAAGCGGCGGAGAAAAGCGGCAAAGTGCTCATGGTTATGCGCAACAATCGCTTCCGCCCGGCGTCGAAGTTCATCAAGCAGTGGATTGAGGAAGGCAACCTCGGCGAAGCTTATGCAGGCCGCTGCGGTTGGACTCGCCGCCGCGGTATTCCCGGCAAGGGCGGCTGGTTCACGACGAAGGAGCTGTCAGGCGGCGGCCCGTTGATCGACCTTGGCGTTCACTTCATCGACTTGTCGATCTGGTTCATGGGCAATCCGAAGCCGGTATCCGTTACAGGCGCAACCTATACGAAGTTCGCGGACGCGGACGATATTGCAGGCTCCGAGCACAGCAAGTTCGGTGAGAAATCAGAAGGTCAAGGGATCTTCGATGTGGAGGACCTTGCGATCGGCTTTATCCGCTTCGACAACGGCGCATCGCTCCAAATCGAGTTCAGCTGGGCTTCCAACATCGAACAAGAAGAGAATTTCGTAGAGCTTCGCGGCACGAAAGCCGGATTCCGATTCAGTAACGGCAAGCTTGGTATCTTCGGCGAATCCAACGGCACTGTAACTGACACTGTTCCACACCTAGGCGAAGACACAGGCGGACATGGCGAGAACCTGTACCATTTCGTGGATGTAGTACAAGGCCGGGAGAACCCGATCTTTACCATCGACCAAGGCGTGGATATGATCAAAATTTTATCTGCTATCTATGAATCCGCCCGTACAGGATCAGAAGTTAAACTGTAAGGGGATGCGTGATTGATGTTCCGGGATCGCTCTCGATCGAATGAGGGCGGTCTCGTACATCTGCCGCATCAAGGATTCTTTTTTATTAGGAGGCTAACAAAGTGAAATTAACGGATGAACAATTGCTGGAGCTGGAAAGCAAACGCAGCTTCTACTTCTTCTGGGAAGAAGCGAATAGCGATAAAGAGAGCCCGGGATACGGCTTAATCGTCGACCGTGCGCCTGGTGACGCCTCGATGTGCAGCGTTGCTTCTGTCGGATTTGGATTAACCGCACTCCTGATTGGCGTGGAGCGCGAGTGGATTTCCCGCAGCCAAGGCTATGAACGTGCAGTGGGCACACTTAACACTTTGCTGGAGAATGCGGAGCAGGTGAATGGGTTCTTCTATCATTTCCTCGATATGACAACCGGCAAGCGCTATCGCGACTGCGAGGTTTCCGTCATCGATACGGCTATCGCCCTTTGCGGTGCTATTGCTGCCGGCGAGTATTTTGGCTGTGATGTGCGGGAGAAAGCGCAGAAGCTCTATGAGCGCATTGATTGGAATTGGTATCGGGACCCCGAAACGAACCAGTTCTATATGGGGTATGCCCCGGAACGCGGATTCTTCGGCAGATGGGATCTGTATGCCGAACAGTTCATGATGTACTTCCTTGCTGCCGCGTCACCCACGCATCCGGTCGATCCTAGCATGTTCTATGATTTTGGCCGCCAATATGGGACGTATGGCAGTAATCCGCCTTTTATTTACACATGGCTGGGTTCGCTGTTTGCCTTCCAATTCTCTCATGCCTGGTTTGATCTTCGGAATAAGGTAGACCGCGATCAAGTCGATTGGTGGGAGAACTCCGTTGTTGCTACTAGAGTCAACCGGGATTATTGCATCGCGAACGAACCGACATTCAGCACCTTCGGCCCTGATGCTTGGGGGCTTACGGCATGTGACGGACCAAACGGCTACAGCGGTCGTTACGGTGTGGCGCCTTCCGGCCGTGACAGTGCGAACGATCAGCATGTGCCGGATGGCACGGTACCGCCTGCAGGGGCAGCAGGGTCTCTTCCGTTTATGCCGCAGGAAGTGATAAGCGCCATGCGGAATTATTATGAGAACTACCCGCAGCTATGGGGCCAATATGGCTTCAAGGACAGCTACAACTTAGATGTAACGCCGGCGTGGTTCGCGGACGATGTCATCGGCATCGATAAGGGAATTACGCTGCTCATGATTGAGAATTACAGAAGCGGGCTGGTTTGGCACTATTTTATGAAAAACCGCTATGTCCAAGAAGGCTTGATGAAATGTGAAATTCGTGAGAAGCAGCACTCATAGAACGAGATTTGGAGGCTGGCAGGCATATGAAATATTCCATTCCGTCTTATTCGTTTCACGGTTTACACAGCGAAGGCAAGATCGACCTCTTTGGCTATTTCGAAACGGTAAAATACCGGTATCACCTGAATTGCGCTGATATTTGGAACATGATGTTTGAGAGCTACGACGAGGATTATTTGCGGAAACTGAGAGAAGCGCTAGATGAGAAGGAAATGTATGTAGCCAACCTTTGCGTGGATGCGGCTGAGGTATGGGATGTAGACCCAATTAAGCGCGAACAGTTCTATCAGAACGGACTCAAGAATTTGCGTGCTGCTGTCATTCTCGGTGCTCAGACGGTTCGGATTGATATGGGCGGTCGTGAGCGTGAAATGACGGAGGAGCAGTTTGAATATACCGTCATGCGGTATAAGGAATATGCCGCTTTTGCAGCGGAGCACGGTTTCATGGTCGGACCGGAGAACCATTGGGGTTCATCCAGAGTGCCAGAGAACATTCGCAACGTGTATGAGGCCGTCGATCATCCGAATTTCGGCATTCTGCTGCACTTTGAGAATTGGGATGTGGACAAGGAGAACGGCGATCGCCTCTGCGCGAAGTATGCCTTCCACACGCACCTGGCGGCATGGGTCATTCCGGCTTGCGAAGAGAAGATTGCGATTTTGCAGGAGGCTGGCTACCAAGGGCATCTTGGCATCGAGCACCACTCGTCGAAGAATGAATACGCGCAAGTGGCGTGGCAATTCGCGGCAGCGCGCAACACCTGGGCTTTGATGCAAGCCAAACAGACGGAGGTGCTTGAAGCGTGAGCGCGAAGACAATCAGAATCGGTATTATTGGCGCGGGGCTGATCGGCAAGGAACATTTGGAGCGATATGCGAAAATCGAAGGCGCTGAAGTAGTAGCGCTCTGCGACACCAATGAAACGCAGCTGAAGAAGATAGCAGAGCAGTTCGGCGTTCCCAATACCTATACTGATTTCCGAGCGCTGATTGCGCGCGATGATCTGGATGCGGTTGATGTGTGTTTGCACAACAACCTTCATGCACCTATTACAATTGCCGCCCTGGAAGCCGGCAAGCATGTGTATTGCGAGAAGCCGATTGCGGGCTCATACGCGGACGGCAAACGCATGATCGATGCTGCCGAGCAAGCCGGCCGAATGCTGCATGTGCAGCTAAGCTTTCTCTATCTCACCGAGACGATTGCGGCGAGGATGCTGATTGAGGAGGGGAAGCTGGGCAAGCTCTATCATGCCCGTTCGACCGGTCACCGCAGACGCGGGCGCCCATTCGTAGACGGGTATGCGACGAAGGAATTTAATCGCAAAGCTACGGCTTCCGGCGGCGCTTTGTTTGATATGGGCGTTTACCGCATCTCGCAGCTGCTCTACTTGATGGATCTGCCGAAGGTGAAGACCGTTACCGGCAAGACGTATCAGGAAGTGGCGATGGATGAGACGCGAAGGGCGATAAGCGGCTTCGATGTGGAAGAGCTCGGCGTCGGGTTCGTCCGGTTCGAAGGCGGATTGACGCTGGACATTATCGAAGCGTGGGCTATTCATCTGAACGGCTTTGAAGGAAGCAACATTGTCGGCAATATCGGCGGCGTGAGGCTCCCCGGACATACCAGTCAAGGCAAAACACCATTCAGCTATCATACACAGTTAAGCGATATGGATATGGACGCGACCTTTGATCTTGGTTACGCCAATTACCGTTGGCATCAGCTTCGGGAGAATACAGATGCTTATGATTCGTCGCAGGAGCACTGGATTGCGGCATTGCAAGGCCGAGTAGAGCTGCTGCCAACGGCAGAGATCGCCCTGCAAACCATTCTGGTCAGTGAAGGGATCTACTTATCCGACCAGTTGGAGCGGGAAGTGACAGCCGAGGAAGTTATCGCGTCATCCAAATCGACCGCACTGAACCTATAAACGAAACCTTAATTTTTAAACTTTAAACTTAAAACTTTACACAGTCAGAGTCAGGAGAATCGTATCCCCATGATTGAAATTATTAATAAACAAATTGTAATTGATGGCAAGCCTGAGTTTATTATGTGCGGTGAAGTTCATTATTATCGCCTTGCTCGCAGTGAATGGCAGGATCGGATTGATAAACTGAAAGATGCAGGCTGCAACGCTGTTGCCTCTTATGTTCCATGGCTCTGTCATGAACCGCTCGAAGGACAATTTGATCTTGATGGACATACACGCCCAGAGCTCGATCTTGGCGGATTTATTGATCTCTGTGAAGCGAATGGGCTCTATTTCTTCGTTCGTCCGGGTCCGTTCATTATGGCGGAAATGAAAAATGAAGGCATTCCGTTCTGGGTGTATGAGAAGCATCCGGAAGCCATCCCATATGGCTGGGATGGAGCGGCAGCAACGACGCGCACGCTCGACTATTTGGCACCGGGGTTCTTAGCGGCAGCCCGCAACTGGTACGCGGCCGTTATGTCTGTTGTAGCACCTCGCCTGCATGGACAAGGCGGAAGCATTATCGGCGTTCAGCTTGATAATGAGATTGGCATGCTGTCGTGGGTAAGCAACTGCCCGGATTTGACGGAGCATGTCGTAGGCGACTTCACGGAATGGCTTAGCCGAACGTATGAAGCAGACAAACTGCAAGAGCGTTATCCGTTCGATCTGCATGAAACGGATACGAATGCTCGCTTGGCCGCAATTCGTTCGCCGAAGGAGAGCTATGCTGCTGAGCTTCTGCATGATTTGGGCTACTACATGCGGAACCGCTTTGCCCGCTATATCGCAGTGCTTCGCGAATATGCGGAAGAGTTCGGCGTCCGAGATGTGCCGTTCTTCGTGAATATTCACGGTACCGGCGGCGGCCGTGGGTTCACGTACCCCATCGGCATCAGCCAATTGTATGAGGCATATACGCAGGCGCCGGGTTATTTGTCCGGCTCCGATATCTATTTCGGCGACCTGACGATGAGTAATTTTCAAGACTTATACTTGATTAACGGGTTCATGGATGCTGTGCATCTGCCGGATCAGCCGCTCACTTCGCTGGAATTTGAATGCGGTGACGGGAACTATGGCAATAATTTCGGCGGTCGCTATGATGTGTCGGCTGCTGACTTCAAGACCCGGATGTGTATCGCCCAAGGAAATCGGATGATCAACTACTATCTGATGACAGGCGGAATCAATTATCGGATGGATGAGAAGCTCGGCGACGGCAATGATCGTGTTGCTTTCACCGGTGAACGGCATGGCTTCGCGGCTCCGGTTAGCCCGGAAGGAGAGTTGAACTATACCTACCCGCGGATGCAGCGTGCGATCAAAACGATGATGGCCGTTAAGGATAAGCTGGCTGTGATGAACGAAGAGCATGACGGAGTAGCGTTTGCATTTATTCCCGACTATTACATGACGGAATATCGCTATCCGAAGAGTGAGAAGATGAATGAGATTCTGAAGAACATCGAAGCGAACCGCGCATACGGCGGTTGGGAAATCATGGCCCGCGGCATGCTGCTGGCAGGCTATCGATTCACTTCCGTAGATATTCAGAATAAGCCGCTTGATCCGGCAGTTACGCCGGTACTTGCATTGCCATGCGCGCGTTACTTGAGCGCGGATATTCAGCGGAAGATTGCGGATTATCTGAATATCGGCGGCGGGCTGCTGCTGTACGGAGAGGTTCCGCAGTTTGATATGGAAGGCAAGCCTTGCACGATTCTTAGCGACGCACTGGGCATCCAAGTTGAAGGGTTCATACAGAACGGGCCGCACTCCTGGCCATCCATCATCGCGGAAGGCTGGGCGGCGGGACGCCCTGAGGTGCATACGCATTTTGCTCAGCGCCTGGCGCCGGGCCAAAACGATGTCATCATGCGCTTGTATGACAGCGGATTTGTTTGCGGTGTTGAGGCAAAGGCAGGCAGAGGCCGCGCTATTGTTATCGCCACAGCTTATAGCGGAGATGTGTCCTTATTCAAGACAGCACTTGAGCGTTTAGGTGCTGAAGCCGGCTTGACGCATGACAATCGCTACCTAGGCGTCTTCACAACGTCGACCATTAACAGCGATGGCGAACGTTTCGTGCATATACTTAATCTGGATGGCTTCGATAAGGAGCTTCATCTGACGGACCGCGGAGAGCAGCTGTTCGGCGGTCGCCGCATTCAAATCGCAAGCAAAGACGGCGTCATGCTGCCGATTAACATGACCTTTGGCGATGTGCGAATTGCCTATTCCACCGCTGAAATTACAGCAGTGTCGGGGCAAGCGATCTCGTTCCGCCTGACACAAGCAGAAGATGTCATTGCAATTGAAACCGCGCGCGAGATCGAACCGAGCACAGCGTACTCGGTCGAAGAGCAGGCAGGCGTGAAGCTGGTTGTCTCGCGCAAGCATGCCAAGGTGGATGACCAACTTACCATTTCTTTCAAGTAGTTTCATTCATTAAGCTCCTGTTAAGGGGGCTATAGTACGAAAATAAGCAAAAACCCCGTGAAAACGGGGTTTTTGCTTATTTATTGTCGAAACGTTTCACCAAAATCAGGATTCAATAGCAACTTCGTGACAAATTTGCATGGAAAAAGTCATAAATTTTATGTTGAAAACCTTTTCCCATCGAGAACAATGTGCTAATATGGGTTTTGTGAAACGTTTCGACAAACTAACAGCGAAAATTGTCACCTTTTGTAAATCGAAATGAAATATCGATCAAAATACCTTTTTATGTTTTGAAAGCGGTTCATTTGGATCGTTTTATCAAATAAATTCATCGAATCGTTTCGATGGAAAAAGTCGTGTCGGCAGTCGGTCAGACCTACGGGTTTGGGACATAATAGGTGTGGTTAATACGCAACTGAAATAGGAGGATTTACCGATGGCTATGTCAACAAGCAAACAAAACGTGAGGCCCAAAAAACGCAGTGGGCTGCAAACGCAGAACATAAAGATTCTGTATCTGTTCTTGGTTCCTGCGATGGTATTAACTTTCATTTTCTCGTACTTGCCCATGTTCTCCAACTACATCGCGTTCTTGGATTATGATTTCAACAAAGGCTGGTTCGGCTTCGGCAGTGAATTTGTCGGGTTTGACAACTTCTCCAAGTTCTTGACGGATCATAAATTTTATACGCTGATCGGCCGTACGCTGCTGTACAGCGTGACGATGATGATCGCGACATTCCCGGCTCCGTTAATTTTCGCGCTGCTGCTCAATGAGCTTCGCGGCGAACGTTTCAAACGTATTGTTCAAACCACTTCCTATATTCCGCATTTCGTATCATGGGTAACGGTTGCCGGTTTGTTCTACATGTTCCTGACTGTCGATGCTACGGGGATTATCAATAACCTGCGCCAACTGATTGATCCGGCTGCAGAGCGTATCTCTTTCATGCAGGATGCGAAGAACTTCCTTCCGGTCCTCGTTATCTCCGAAGTGTGGAAAGAAACAGGCTGGGGCACAATCTTGTATCTTGCCGCACTAACGAGTATTGATCCGCAGCAATACGAAGCTGCACAAGTGGACGGCGCGAGCCGCTGGCAGCGTTTGATGTACATCACGCTTCCGGGTTTGATTCCGACGATGTGTATCCTTCTGATCTTCTCGCTCAGCGGATTGCTTGCAACAAACTTCGACCAAGTGTTCAACTTGCAAAATAAAATGATTCGTCTGGATACGGACACCATCGGCGTTTATACGTACTATCAAGGTCTTGTAAGCGGACAGTATTCGTACTCTGCCGCGGTCGGGTTATTCCAAGGCGTAATCTCCTTTATTCTGATTATGGCTACAAACTACACGACGAAGCGCCTCAGTAACGTAGGTATCATTTAAAGGAAGGGGTTACCGGAAGCTATGAAAGCGAACAGAATTAAACGAACAACAGGTGAACGCACATTCGATTTATTCAACATCCTACTCATGTTGATCTGGGCGATAACCGCGATATATCCGTTTTGGTATATCTTGGTGATGTCCTTCAATACAGGAGCTGACGCGGCCGCTGGCCCGATCTGGTTCTTCCCTCGCGTATTTACGCTAGAGAATTATGCCTTTGTGTTTCAGTATGATCGTCTTCACTCTGCGTTTATCGTAACGACGCTGCGCTGTATCATCGGACCTGTTCTGTCGGTAATCGTCACGATGCTGGCTGCCTTCGCACTTTCGAAGCGGTTCTTGCCGGGTCGTAAGACCATTCTCTTCTTCTTTATGATTCCGATGTTTATCGGCGGCACGATCATTTCCAACTATGTGGTTATTTCGAAGCTGGATCTGGTCAACAATTTCTTGGTTTACGTTCTACCGGGTGCGTTTGGATTCTTCAGCATGATCATCATGCGTACGCACATTGAAGACCTTCCGGCAGAGCTGCAGGAATCGGCTTTCATCGATGGTGCCGGTTATGTCCGCATCTTCGTGCAAATTATATTCCCGCTTTGTATGCCGGTCATTGCCGCATTTGCCTTCTTCGCTGTTGTAGGCAACTGGCTGGATTACTACACAAACTTGATTTATGTGACAGACCGCAGCTTGAGTACGCTGCAGTTCGTATTGTATGAAATCATCAACCGCGCTGAGGCCAATACGATGATTGATTTCACTAAGACTTCAGGGGCTGCTGCGCGTAGACTCCTGGCTCAACGCAATAACACGGTTCCAACACCTGAGGTTATCAAAATGACGGTAATGGTCGTGGTCACATTCCCGCTGCTATTCGTTTACCCGTTCTTCCAGAAGTATTTTGTTAAAGGGATGTTAACTGGAGCAGTTAAGGCTTAATCAGGTCGCTGCTTTTCCATAGTTAATCAAACAACATCAAAGGGAGGCTTTACGGTATTATGAAAAAGGTAGTCATGATTATGTTTGCTGTTCTACTGGCTGTTTCTCTGGCTGGCTGCGGCAGCTCCAAGAACGAAAACAACGCACCGAACAATACGGGCACAAACGCAGGCGCACCGGTTGATCCGGCTAATTTCAAGGAAATGCATTTGGAAGTTCTTAGCCAATTGCCGACAAACCCACGTAAGCCCGTTGAAGACAAACTAACGCCAATCTGGCGCGAGAAAACAAAAGTTATTCCTGATTTCGTTGAGATTCCGGCAGGCACCGACTATAAAAGCTGGCTGCAAATGCAAATTCTTGCTGACACGGTTCCAGCGGTAATCGCAAACCAGAACGGTATCGCAGACGATGCCGACAACATGGAAATGCTCAAGAAAGCAGGCATGGTTCGCGAAATCACGCTTGATGAAATGACGAAGTATATGCCGCTTACAGCTGCGCGTTTATCTGAGCTGGGCGTTACGATGGAACAATGGTATAAAGCAAGCGTAGATCCGACCGACGGTAAGCTATGGGCGATTCCTTCCCTGCCAAGTCCGTTGCTGAAAGAAGAATACCGCAAAACGCCTTACGGCGATTCCCGTTTGGGTAACGGCGGTTACGGCGTATGGATGCGCGATGATATTTTGAAAAAAATCTTCCCGAACGCCATGAGCGCAGCTGATTTGAAGAAGCTGGCAGTTGCCAATAAAGGTAAATTGTCGCTTGAGCAAATCATGGACATTCCGATCAAAAATCTGGATGACTTGTATGCTTACTTGGAAAAAGTAAAAGCGTTGAACATTCAAGAAAACGGCAAAACCATTACGCCTGGCCACCTTCAATTGGATAACACAAGAGGCGCGCTTCAATGGTCCTTGTTTACAGCTACCGGCTTGAATATGAGCCAAGCTTATCCGCTCGTAATCAACGAGTCCAAAAACCTGTACTCCGATTATGAGCTGACGCCGGAATGGAAATCGTACATTTCGTTTATGAACAAAGGCTTCAAAGACGGTTTGTTCGGCAAGGAATTCTATATTCAAAAGAACGAACAGCGCGATGCGAAAGTTATCAATGGTGAGTACGCAGTCGTTAATATGTGGGCTCCTATTGCAGCAAACCAAGAAAAAGTGAAAAAAGAAGGCAAAAACTATGATTGGAGATTCTATCCAATCTTTGCAACCGAGCTGGACCCGAGCAATCAAGATGCAGCTAATCAGTACTTCCCGTTGACTACTAAATGGAACTCCAAAGCCATTAACCCGAAAAAGGTTACGGACGATATGATTCCGCAAGTATTGAACTGGATCGACTGGAATAACTCCCTGGAAGCAGCTGATCTGCGTTCATGGGGAACTCCGGACATGTACACAGGCGAAGGTATGGAACGCCGTTACAAACCGGAATTCAAGAAGGTTGAAGAGTACAAGCTGCTTGGCAAGCAAGATGAAACAGGCGATGGCTGGTACTACGGTATTCAAGGTCAAGACAACACAATGACAAACCCTGAAGTTTACGGCCTTGCAATGGCGGACGAAATGGGCTTTGTATATTCGCCGCAAATCGTTTATCCATTCAGCGTAAGCAACTACGATCAAGCTACTTTGGTAAACACAGCTTGGCAGCAGCACAACATGAAGAACATGTCGCTTTATGCGGAGCTTCCTGTTGACGAAGCAACGCAGCAAGCCCGTGCAGAGTACGACACGGTTACAAACGATCTGAACAACAACCTGATCGCTCCTCATAATGACGAGCTCGACAACCTGATTGTTAAAGCGATCACTAGTCCGGTTGCTGATTTCGACAAAACGTATAAAGAATATACAGATGTACTGGCGGAAAGCGATATTGCCGACGGTATTAAGAAACAAACCGATGCTTGGATGAAGTATTACAAGCTTCGCGAAGGCTTCTTGAAGAAATTGAACTAATGAATCAACTTGGCAGTGCTCTGGCCGCTCGGCCGGAGCCTGTTCATTTCATCTTGAGAGGATGTTAATCATGACGAAGAAACTTAAAGTAGGCGTAATCGGTGCGGGCGGAATTTTCCAATGGGCGCACTCCGAGCCTTTGAAAAACCACCTCGAGCTTGAAATTGTAGCCATTTGCGATATTGATCTTGAGAAAGCCAAAGCAGCAGCAGAGCAGCACGGCATTCCGCAAGCATTCAGCGACTACCGTGACGTTATTGCTCTTGCAGACGTCGATATTATCGATATTTGCACACCAAACCTGTTCCACTCCGAAATCGCAGTTGCCGCTCTTGAAGCTGGCAAACATGTATTCTGCGAAAAGCCGGACGCCGTTAGCCCGGAAGAAGCGCTTCGCATGAAGGCAGCTTCGGAGAAAAGCGGCAAGACGCTGATGGTTATGCGTAACAACCGTTTCCGTCCGGCTTCCCAGTACATCAAACGTTGGATCGACCAAGGCAACCTGGGCGAAGCTTATGCGGGTCGCTGCGGTTGGACGCGTCGCCGCGGTATTCCGGGTAAAGGCGGCTGGTTCACGACGAAAGAATTGTCCGGCGGCGGTCCGTTGATCGATCTGGGCGTTCACTTCATCGACTTGTCAATCTGGTTCATGGGCAATCCGAAGCCAGTATCCGTTACAGGTGCGACTTACACGAAATTCGCGGATGCGGAAGATATCGCAGGCTCCGAGCACAGCAAATTCGGTTCTAAATCCGAAGGCGAAGGTACATTCGACGTTGAGGATTTGGCAATCGGCTTTATTCGTTTCGACAACGGCGCATCGCTTCAAATCGAGTTCAGCTGGGCTTCGAACATCGAGCAAGAAGAGAACTTCGTAGAGCTTCGCGGTACGAAAGCCGGCTTCAAATTCAGCAACGGCAAGCTTGGTATCTTCGGTGAAGACCAAGGCGTTGTGACGGATATGGTCCCTCACGTAGGCGAAGACAACGGTGGACACGGTGCGAACCTGTATCACTTCGTTGATGTCATTCAAGGCCGCGAGAAACCAATCTTTACGATCGATCAAGGCGTAGATATGATCAAAATTTTGTCCGCTATCTATGAATCCGCTCGTACAGGTTCTGAAGTTAAGCTGTAAGGCAGGGAATTCGGCAGAAGCCCGTACCGTCCAATTGGGCTGGTACGGGCTTCTTCTTTATGATTGGACGAGTCAGTGATGAAGGAGAGTGGTTGAAGGATGAAGAGGAAGCTTGTATGCGTGTACGATTTGGAAGCGAAGCACAGAGAACGAATTCGTGAGGCTGCGCGCGGGTTTGAGCTGGTTTTTGGCGGCGATGCCGATGAACAGGGCATGGCGGCACATTTAGCTGAGGCTGAAATTGTAGCCGGCTGGGATGATCAAGCAGCGGCTAGCGCGCTGCGGCCGGGCACTCCGCTGCGCTGGGTGCAGGCTTGGGGCGCAGGCGTCGAGCAGATGCCTTTCGAAGCCTTTGCTGCTCATGGAATAACGCTAACCAATGCTAGCGGCGTTCATGCGAATGGGATATCGGAGACCGTGCTCGGCATGATGCTTAGCTTCACGCGTAAGCTGCATTTGACGATGCGTAATCAGGTGGAGAAGAAATGGGACTGGCTTGGCGGCTTAGGCGAAATCCATGGCAAGGTGCTTGGGATCGTCGGAGTAGGCGCGATTGGCGAGGAGCTTGCAAGGCTCGCACAGGCGTTTCACATACGCGTACTGGGCGTACGGAATTCCGGCAAGTCATCGCCCTATGTAGATCAAATGTACGGTGCTGAGGGACTGGATAGCTTGCTGCAGGAGAGCGATTTTGTGGTGGTTACGCTGCCGATCACGAAGGATACCCACCATATGTTCGACCTTGCAAAGTTTAAGCAGATGAAGCCGTCCGCCTTCTTCGTTAACATAGGCCGCGGTCAGACGGTTGTAACCGAAGATATGGTGGAGGCGCTGCAATCCGGTGTCATTGCCGGGGCTGGTCTCGATGTTTTCGAGCAGGAGCCGCTGCCAGCCTCGCATCCGCTCTGGGAGCTGGACAATGTGATTTTGACTCCGCATAACTCCGGCAATTCGATCTATTACACGGACCGTGCAGTTGATATCCTCCTTCATAATCTAGGCGTTTATTTGCGGGGCGGGTCAGAGCCGATGCGCAACCTCGTTAGTTTGACGAATCAGTACTAGCAGATTTCAATTCAAACAGCTTCTCAATTTGTCCTAAAATGGCCGTTAATTCATGCTGAGCATGTAATAGGCCGATTAGCGCGCGGACGAGCACCATTCGGGGCTTGTCCGCGTCAGCTTCTTCTTGTAGAAGCACGGCCGCTTCGTACAGCTCCGTCTTTCTGGCGTTAGTCGCCTGGAGTTCTTGAATGGCGGCAAGCAGCCTTGTGATTCCTTCGCCCAGCTGTTCCTCCGCAGGGACAAAACACCCCTTGATGCCGCATGCTACAAATTGAGTCATAGCAGCCGCCTCCAGAATCGGAGCATCCTTCGATTGAGCCATACCCGCAGCCATTTCATCCATGCGATCCACTACGAACGACGCCATTCGTTCATAATCGAACGGACTGCTTATTAACTCGGTCATCACCATATATTGCTTGATAATGCCGATGTAGAGCGCAATGAGATCCCATTTATACGTTTCGATGCCCGGGCCGTAAGCATGAACGAGGCTTTCTTCCAAATAAGTGAACATTTGCGACCGAACCTGCTGCAGAAATTTTGAAAAAACGCCGGCATCGTTAATCGGCAGTTCATAAAAGTCTTTTATACTGGATTTAAATTCCTTGAAATAAGCGAATTGGTTCAACGTTTCTTGCACAAAACGGGCTTTGGGTGAGAGTAAGGGATCTGCTTTAATGCGATCGACCTGATCTAACATCTGCTGAATATGGTGACGATACACCTCAACGAGCAAATCCTCCTTGGAAGCAAAAAATTTATATAGCGATCCCTTTGCTATACCGCAATCGTTCGCAATATCTTGAATGGAAGTCGCAGCAAAACCTTTCTGCGCAAAAATCCGCATCGCAGATCCGATGATTTTATCTCTAAGTAAGCTCAAAGGTACTCCCCTTTTCAGAAAAAGATTGACAAGTGACTGTCCAGTGTTGAGAATATTATATATCGTGACTTATCGGTTTTCAATAAAAACGGTCGGTCACAGTATAGATAATAAGGATTTTATGGAGAGAAGGTAGAGAGATGTCATCACCAACTGCAACAACGTCATCATCCGAAGAGTTTTCAATCAAGACCATCATCGCACCGCTAATGGCTGTAATCGTCGGAATGATCATGGTTATTCTGGACAGCACCGTCGTCAACGTAGCGCTGGCGAAATTCCAGACCGAATTTGACGCTACGATTAACACGGTTCAGTGGACATTCACAGGCTATACGCTCGCCCTGTCAGCTGTTATTCCCCTCGCCGGCTGGATGACCGATAAATTCGGCTCTAAACGCATATTCTTGATTACCATTGCGTTATTTACGATTGGTTCCGTGCTTTGCGGAGCTGCGCAAACCGTTGAACAGCTTATCGCGTTCCGCGTCATTCAAGGGCTCGGCGGCGGTATGGTTATGCCGATCGGCATGGCGATCATTTTCCGTCTCGCACCGCAGGAGAAACGCGGCGCGGTTATGGGGATGCTTGGGATCCCGATGCTGCTTGCGCCTGCGCTTGGACCGATTCTGTCCGGCTGGTTGATCGAAGCGGTCTCATGGCACTGGATTTTCTTGATTAACCTGCCAATCGGTATTGTCGGCATGATAGTTGGGATTAAGTATCTACCGAATTTCGCGCAAAACAAAGCGCCTGCACTGGACATCATTGGGATGATTCTAGCGCCAATCGCGTTTGCCTCGCTTGCTTACGGCGTAAGTGAAGGGGGCCGCACAAGCTGGTCAGCAGACAATACGTTAACCGGTTTGATCGTCGGTGGCGTTGCCTTGCTCCTGTTCATCATCGTGGAACTTCGTCACAAGCAACCGCTTCTCGAATTGCGCGTATTCCGTTCCTCGGACTTTACACGCGGCACACTGCTTGTATGGATCGTTCAAATCGCACTGTTCGGCGCCATGATTCTAATGCCGGTATTCCTGCAAAATATTCGTCATTATTCACCGCTCGAAACAGGCGTTATTATGCTTCCGCAAGCGATCGGTTCGATGCTCTTTATGCCGATCGGCGGACGTTTGTTTGATAAAATCGGCGCTCGTCCGCTTGCGCTGATCGGTCTTTCCCTTGTTTCCGGAGCGTTGTTCCTTCTTCATAACATCAACGCCGAGACGCAGCTAATCATGATCATTATCCCGCTATTCATGATCGGATCGGGCATGGGCTTATCGATGATGTCACTGAACACGCATGTGCTCAACTCCGCACCGCGTCATCTCGTTTCCCGTGTTACTCCGCTCACGACGGCAGCGCAACAAGTCGTCACATCGTTCGCGGTTGCGGGTCTGACGGGCTATATGACAACACGCGCCGCCGATCATATCGCTAATCTAGGTGCGAACGGCAATCCGATCGATGCAGCAGTTAACGCCTACAGCGATACGTTTATGCTATCGTTTGGTCTGGCGCTCTTCGGGGTTGTGTTCAGCCTTATTCTCCGCAAACCGAAGCCGCAGAAAGAAATTGCTGGTGCTGAACAGGTTGATCCTGCTATGATGATGGGTCACTAAACTTGCGACGATTAGCATGCGATAATGAAAAAGCTGCACCCCTGCGTCATTGGACGATGGGGTGCAGCTTTTTGCTCTATATTACATATTTGCGCGTTGCGTCATTGGTTTCGGCTTGCGAACCGCAGCGGAGCGTTCGATTAGAGTTACCAGTCGGTAAACGACATCGGCGAGAATAATGCCGGCGAAAGCATCGAAGATGACATGCTGTTTGATAAAGAAGGTCGAGAGAATAATAATCGAAGACATGCCGTAAATCAATGTCTGGTTGATGCGGTTACGGAAGCGGCTGGTGTATAGAGCTTTCATCACCATATAACTGGAGAAGCAGTGAATGCTCGGGAAGCAATTGAACGGCTCATCTCGCCCATATACATAACCCAGCAGGCGGGTAAACGGATCGTTCCCGACCAACGCAGGCCGCGGTACGGTCGTTTGGAAGACCATATAGATCCCATAGCAGATCAGTGCGCAAACCACATAGGTAATGAGCGATCGTCTGTATACGGCAGGGTCCTTAATGAAGAAATACACCAAACACAAATAAATATAAAAAATCCATACGGAATAGGGCAGCACGAAAAATTTGACGAGCGGAATCGCTCGGTCCAGATCAGTCACCAAGCTGTAGACTTGGGCGCCCGGTCGATTCGTTAAAGCGTACAGCCAGCCCATAATCGGAAAGATAAGCATGCTGATTAACGGTAAAAAACGTTTCATTGGATCCTCCCCTGAAAAAAAGCATGAAGGCACTCTAGCAACTCTTCTAGCAATCTTGTAATAATAAGATATTGTGATTGCGGATGCAAGCACCAAAAGCATACAAAAACGTGAGGCGGTACATTTATGGTTAAAATTGCTCTAGTCGATGATGATGTACATATCCGGGAGTTGGTCAGACTTTATTTAAGCGACGAAGGTTTTGATATACTGGAATTCGCCAATGGCGAAGAAGCGTGGCTCTATGTCAAGGAAAACGCCGTCGACATGGTCATTATGGACATTATGATGCCGCGTATGGATGGCTACGAATTGTGTAGGAAGCTGCGCGAATTAGGCGATATGCCTATTCTCATGATAACAGCCAAGGGAGAATCCGAGGAGAAAATTAAAGGGTTCCAGTTAGGCACTGACGATTATTTGACGAAACCTTTTGATCCAATGGAGCTTGTGGTCCGGGTTAAAGCGCTGCTCAAGCGTTACCGCATTACTTCTTCTCAGATGGTGGCGATCGGCAGTATCGTGATGGATCGGATCGGCTACCAGGTTATATATAAAGACACGGACACGGCTGTCACCATTCCGCTTAAAGAATTTGAGCTGCTGTACAAATTGGCGAGCCATCCGGGTCAATTGTTTACGCGGGCAACGTTGATTGAGCAGATATGGGGCTTCGAATATGAGGGTGACGAGCGGACGGTGGATGTGCATATCAAACGTTTAAGGGAGCGTTTTGCAGAATATGAAACTGCGTTCCGAATTGTGACACTTCGCGGACTCGGCTACAGGCTAGAGGTGCTGCATGATTAAGTCGCTGTATGTCCGGACGGTTATGATATTTATTGCCGTGGTCATTCTCAGCCTGACGTTCGCCTTCTTTCTTGCAACCTGGCTGTACAGCAATAACATTAAATCCTTGGCCGAGGATCAAATCATTGCTAACGGCAAACGCGTTATCGAGATGATTCAGAAGTCGCCGGAGGCCGGGGTTACTGCTAATTTGGAAAATTTGAAAAGCAATATCATGCTGCCCGGCTTCAGAGTCAAAGTCATTGATCAGCATGGCGCAACGGTTAAATACAGCAGTGAGGTTGGCATAAGCGAGAAGATGCCGATAACACCTGACCAGTACAAGCCCGTTATTAATGGCGGTATCTACAGAGGTCTGGTGAAGGAGTATCAAGGCGATCGCCATGGACCGGATCATTTTGTCGTGGGACTTCCGTTTGAGTTTGGCAACAAGCCGTATGCGCTGTTTATTTCGCCGGAAGTCGGCGACCTGCTCAATGTGTTTCGCAGCGTGCTGTTAACCGTACTCTGCGGCGTCCTTGTAGTAGGCAGCTTGCTTATTCTGCTGGCCTCGCGATTCATCGTAAAACCGGTACAGCGATTGACAAGAGCGACCAAACGGATGGCACAAGGCGATTTCGGCATCAAGCTCCAAACGAAACGGAAGGATGAAATCGGCGTTCTGACTGCCAGCTTCAATGAGATGGCGAAGTCGCTCCGGATGCTGGATCAGATGCGGTCCGATTTTGTAAACAATGTAGCGCATGAATTTCAGTCGCCGCTTACGTCCATCACCGGATTCTCGAAAGCACTGCGTACGAAACCGATGGATGAGGGCGGTCGTCAGCATTACTTGACCATTATCGAAGAGGAGAGCCAGCGCCTCGCAAGGCTGAGCGCGAATTTGCTGAAGCTATCCGTCCTTCAGCAGGATCAGGGTCCGGTACATCCCACCTATTATCGACTGGACGAGCAAATCCGCCGCATTATCATTGCCAGCGAACCGCAGTGGAGCGTTCGTGGGATTGAATTCGAGCTGGAGCTTGAAGATTTGACCATCCACGGGGACGAGGATAGTTTGGATCAGGTGTGGCATAATTTGATTAGCAACAGCATCAAGTTTTCACAGCATGATGGCTGCATTGGGATCACGCTGCAACAAGTCGGCGAGATGGCTGTAATTACGGTACGAGACCACGGAAAAGGAATACCGCCGGAGGAGCAGCAGCATATTTTCACTCCATTTTACAAAGTGGATAAATCAAGGGATTATGCTGTGAAAGGAAATGGACTGGGACTTTCCATTGTGAAACGAATTGTCGATCTGCATCATGGCGAAATTACGGTCACGAGCGTTCCGGGCGTAGAAACGGTATTTATGGTGCGGCTTCCGCTGTATGCTGAGGATCAGGCTCGTAATTTGTAACGTCCAGTACATATTCAGTTCAAACTTCTCCTGTATACTGACCTCTAGATAGAGAAAGAGGAGAGATAACATTCATGAGTTGGTTAAGTCGATTCAGTCTAAAGAACAGTGTAGCAGTCGTTATTCTCTGCTTGATGGTGCTGGGGTTTGGCTTCTTCTCCGCGACCCAGATCAAGCAGCAAACCTTCCCGGACGTGGAATTCCCGGCCGTATTCGTACAAGTCGTCTACCCCGGCGCTTCTACGGAAGAAATCGAGTCCGAGGTTACGAAACCGGTCGAAGAAAGCTTGCAGGGGCTTAAAGGCTATGATGCCTTAACGAGCACCACTTCCGAGAATTCCGCAAGCGTCATTCTGCAGTATCCGTTCGGAACGAACATGGACGATAAAGTAAAGGATATTGAGGCGGCAGTTGCTAAGCTTCAAACACCCGAGAAAGCCAAAGTAACGATACAGCGCCTGAATATTAACGCGGCGCCGATCTATGAAGCAGCCATCTTCTCCTCGAAGGATACAGATCCGGCTGCTTTGCAGAAAGTGCTTGAAGAGCAAGTGGTGCCGAAGCTGAAGAAGGTTACCGGCGTAAGCGCAGTTGAGTTGAAAGGTGTCGTATCCCAAGAGCTTCGCATCGAAGTCGATAAAGATAAAGCCGCGCAGCACGGCATTTCGCTTAATACGATCCAAACGGCGATCCAGCAGTTGGACTATGCGCTTCCGCTTGGTTCGGTAAGTCAAGACAGCGCATCGATTCCGATTCGCCTTGTGGGCAAACTAACGCAGCTTCAACAAATTAATGATCTTGAACTGAGTCCTGGAGCGGGTCTTGGCGGCGGTGCTGCCGGAGCGCCCGGAGCAGGTGGACAAGCAGCTGCTGCGAAGGTTAAGCTGTCGGATGTTGCTAAGATCACTACAGTCTCAACCCAGAATGAAATTACTCGTTTCGACGGCCAAGCCAGCTTCGTCGTACAAATCGTGAAGACGCAGGATGCCAATACAGCAGAAGTATCCGATGATGTGAAAGATGTGCTGGAAACCTATAAGACGAAAGCCAACCTTGATATTCACCTGATCCAAGACCAAGGCGCTGAAATCAAGAAGTCGGTTTCCTCGCTAATTCGCGAAGGACTGTTCGGTGCGCTGTTTTGTGTCATCATTATATTCCTGTTTTTACGCAATATACGGGCAACCCTGATTTCGATCATCTCGCTGCCGATTTCGATCTTCGCAACGATTGCTTTGATGAACGAAATGGGCTATACCCTCAACATTATGACGCTCGGCGGTATCGCGGTATCGATCGGCCGGATTGTGGATGACAGTATCGTCGTCATTGAGAACATTTACAGATGGCGTCAAGAGAAAGGCCGCGACATGAATGGCAAGGAGCTTGCCTACAAAGCGACCAAGGAAGTTATCGGCGCTGTCGGTTCCTCCACAATTGCAACAGTAGTCGTGTTCTTGCCGCTCGCTTTTGTCACAGGGATCATCGGCGAGTTCTTCCGTCCATTCGCCATATCGGTTGTTATCTCGATCGTCAGCTCCTTGCTGGTGGCGATGATGCTGATTCCGGTACTGGGCGCGAAATTCTTCAACCACATCAAGCCGCATAAAGAAGGCGGCAAGTTCATGGACTTCTACGAGAAACTGATTCGCGGCGCGCTCAAACGCAAAGTCTGGGTATTAGTCCTTTCCATTGTGATTTTGATTGGTTCGTTCGGTACAATTCCGTTGCTTGGCGTAGCGTTCTTGCCAGCCGGTTCCGTACCTTCGATCGGTATCGAATTGAAATTGCCGACGCAAAGCACGATTGAACAAACGAATGAGGCAGCCGAGAAAGTAGAAGGCTACCTGAAGGATCTGAAAGGCGTCGATAATTACCAAGCTTCCATTGGCGGAGCGGATAATCCGTTCATCCAAATCGGCTCCACTGCGAATAGAGCTGCATTCACCGTTCAATTCGCAGAAGGTACGTCGATGGACACTATGATCGATGATGTCGGCAAGGACTTGAAAGCGATGCTGGCTAAAGAAGTACCGGACGCTACGGTTAATGTCAAAGAAGGCGAGCAGAACGGCCCGCCGACAGGTACCAGCGTGGAAGTAAGCTTGTATTCCGAAGATATGGCGGCACTCACGACAGCTTCGCAGCAAATTGAGAAGCTCATGACCGCTAATACAGATATGAAGGATATTTCGAACAACCTGAAGGACACGACGCCAAAATGGGTCATCTCGCTTAACCAAACAGCGAAGGATTTGAACGTGTCCGCGTTCCAAATCATGGGTGCCGTAAACGAGCAGCTGCGTCCGACAGATGTAGGCAGTTACGTGCTGGATAGCAAGAACTGGGATATTACGATGTCCTATGCACAGCAAATTACATCCAAGGCACAGCTCGAAGCGATTACGATTCCGACAATAGGCGGCATGAAGCAGCTGAAGGATCTCGTTGAGCTGAACGAATCGATCGCTCCGATTGCGATCAACCATGAAGATGGCAAAATGTCGGCGAAAGTAACGGGTAACGTAAAGGATGCCAACAAGACGGCAGCTGTAACGAAAACAATTACGGACGATATCGACAGCCTGTCCCTGCCAAGCAATGTGGAAATGAAAATCGGCGGTGGCCAGGATATGATTAACAGCGGCTTCCAAAGTATCGGTATTGCAATGGCAGCAGCAATTGGACTTGTGTTCTTGGTCATGAGCATGACCTTCGGCGGCTTGCTTACGCCGCTTATCATTCTCTCTTCGTTGCTCTTCGTACCGGTTGGTTCCTTGGGCGCGCTACTGATCACCGGCCAATCGTTATCGATGAGCTCGATGATCGGGATGCTGATGCTCGTAGGTATCGTAGTAACGAACGCAGTCGTATTGCTCGACCGCGTAGAGAAGAACCGCAAGGATGGCATTCCGCTTCGCGAAGCGCTGGTCGAAGCTTCTAAGACAAGGCTGAGACCGATTCTGATGACGGCTTGTGCAACGATCCTGGCGCTTGTGCCGCTAGCTCTTTCGGAATCGACAACAAGCCTGATCTCAGGCGGACTTGCGATTACCGTAATCGGCGGTTTGACCACGTCGACGCTGCTTACACTGATTGTAGTGCCGGTCATTTATGAATTGACAGGCAAGCGTCGCAAGATTGAGAAGGAACTGGATCTATAAGGTTTGGTGACGGAGCAGGTTTTATTACTGCTCCGTTTTTTTGTGTTTTTGTGGTTGGTGTGGGGAGGGAGGTGGGATGCGAGAAGCGGGAGGTGTGGCAACGATATCTGCGATGACTTGGAGTAATTCAGCGTGCGGAATGCTCTAACGAACTGTACAGGTCTTATAAGCCCGAAAACAGCTTCGGATAAATTCTAACGAACCGTGGAGGTCTTATTTGAAGGTTTTTGCGTGTTTGGGAGACGATTTACCCAAGATAAGACCCGTACGGTTCATTAGAATCTCAGAGCTCGATAATTCGGGTAAATAAGACCCCTACGGTTCGTTAGAATTCGGGGGCCGGTAGCTGAAAGTCTCCAAATGGAACTCTCAGCGTCCAAACTAACCCCCAATCCCCCGATCCGGCAGCTGAAAGTCTCCAAATGGAACTCTCAGCGTCCGAACTAACCAATCCCCCGATCCGGCAGCTGAAAGTCTCCAAATGGAACTCTCAGCACGAAAACCAAGCTCAATTATAACTTAGAGTGCGGAAACGGAACTCTCAGCACGAAAACCAAGCACAATTATTACTGAGAATACGGAAATGGAACTTTCAGCTGGAAACTAACTCGGTTAAATGAGGTCCTACGGTTCGTTAGGTTTTTCGAAGGGGAAACGGTAAGTGGATAGTGCGTGTAATACGTGATGGAGTTGGTTTACTTTGTGTTCTTCTGTTGTTTGTGCGAGGGGGGCAGATGGTTAGTTAAGGTGACAAGAGCGGCTATTCTATGGTCGTTATCGGAGTGGAGGGTGCTGCGTGGATTAAGGGCAGCGATTTCAGAAATAATTAAAAGAAGCTGAGCGCACGGATAGCCGTGTTCTCAGCTTCTAACTTTTAATGATTTACTGTAGCTGGTTTTTGCTGCATTCCAGTCGCTGCTTGTTTCTTCATCCATCGCTGATTGACCAGCGAATGAATAATGAAGAATAGCGCGGATGCCGTCGCTGTAATAACAGCCAGCCAAGCTACCGGCGTCAATTGGCCGATATCGTACAGATGGCCCATCATGTATGGCCCAAGGACACGCCCCGCAGAGCCGATTCCACCGGCAAGTCCGAGGTAGAATGGAGCTTGTTTGCCGCCGTTCTCACTGAGGAATGCGGGAATTGCAGGCGCGATCAGCATCTCGCCGAAGGTGGTAAGCACCATGCCGAAGACCATGCCCGGAAAGCTGTGAAACATAAGAATGGCAGCATATCCGGATAAATAGAACAGCGCGCTTGCCGTGAGCTGAGCCGTAATCGTCTGGGCTGCCAGGCGTTTGATCAGGCTGATCAGCGGCTGTGCGACGAAGATGAGCACGCCATTCAGCGTCCACAGATAGCCGAACATTTGCTTCGGAAGTCCTTCGCTGATGATAAACGGCGAGACGCCGGTATTCCAAATGCTGTTGCCCAGATTGAGCAGCATGGCGCCAACCGCCATGAACAAGTAGACTCGAACATCGAGGAGCAGCGCCCAGGCACTTTCATTTTGTGGGGATAGCCGTTTCAGCTTCACCGCACCTGTATCGCTGCCCGTGCCAACTTGCTTCAAGTAGAACAGGAAGAAGATGGCGAATACGGCCGACGTTACGCCATTCATCGAGAAGCTGAGCGAATAGGAGATATCGGCAAGGAAGCCGCTCAGTGCTGTTCCGATCGCGACTCCGATATTGTTGGCGACGTAGACGATGTTGAACAGCTCACCGCGTTGATCCGCGAAGCGGAAGCCAATGAACGCTTGAATGGCCGGCATCGACAGCGCGTTGAACAGTCCGATCAGACCCATCATCGCGATAAAAACAGGCCAATTATGGCTGAGAACTGGCAGCAGCAGCAACCCGGTCGCGTTGAGTGCGAGTGCGCCGATGATCAGCTTCTTCACGCCAACTTTGTGATAAAGTGCACCGCCAAGCAGCTGTCCGGCGATACCGCCGATCGATTGGATAAGAATGACGAATCCGGCATCGGTCATGCTGCGTCCGAGTTCATCGAAGACAAACATCGTCACAAGCGGCCACATGAGCGCGCTTCCGATGGCATTGATCAAACTGGCTGCGAGAAAAACTTTGATTTCCTTCGGGTATTGATTAAGTATGCGCATAGAAGTGTTCTCCTGTTTTTCCCTTGTTGAAATAAACGCAGTAAGCTTTCATTATACTTGATTACGACTGATCGAGGGAGTGTCCGGAATTTTCCACATGCAGATCACGAGACGAGACTCCCTCTTTCCATATTAGGATGACGAGCGCCAGCTAGAAGGCGACACCCCGATATATTTCTTAAACACCGTCGCAAAATGCTGGCTGGTCTTATAACCAAGGTCGAGCGCGACCGCCGTCACGTTGGCGCCGGGCTGCCGAAGCAGCTCGCAGGCTCGGTTGATTCGAATCCGGTCGATATAATTAGCCGGCGATTGGCCGTGCAAATTGTGAAACAGCCGATAGAAGTGCGATTCGCTGACGCCTGCGAGCGCGGCGAGCTCCTTGTTGCTCCAGCGACGCTCCGGCGCAGCCTCGATTTGGGCGGTAAGCGCGAGCATTGTTTCCTTCAGATCGAGCGGGAGCTGACGGGCTGCAGCGGGCGGGTAGAGCAGATGCAGCAAGATATCAACCAGATGATGTCGCACGCGAAACGCTGCGCTTTCTTCTTCCATCAGCAGACTGCGGAGCTTGTAGAACTGCTCGCGTACGCGGCTGTCTACCGAAACAATGCGAGGAAGCTGCAGCAAGGCTTCATGAATTTGCAGGCGGTCTTGATCGCGTAACGACAGCCAATCCGGGTAGTCCGAGGGGTCGCGTAAGATGAACCACCAGATGCTGCAGGGTTCAATGAAATTCAGCCTTGCCCGATGCCATTCACCTGGGCGGGTATGGAAGACCTGTCCCGTAAAGGAAGGATAATACTCACCATCGACTTCCCAGGTCACGCGTCCATTCTCGACATACACAAATTCGTAGCAGCCGTCATGCTGATGGTCCGATAATGGAGATGCCTCTTGGAAACGGTCATGACCCAGCATCACGAGCTCAGGAAATTCCGGGGTACGATGAGCAGCATGAATGTTGACCTCCCAACGAACCGCATCGTTTCTGCCTTTAGCCATATGGAATTGCAGCTCCGTTCGTGTCTAATTATCTCTTATGTTTCTAATCCTATTTGATAGGTTTTCGGAAGTCAACGACATTAGCCATGCTCTACAATGAAACCAGTTACACATATATTGATGAGAGTGAAAGAGGTGTCTTATGTAATGGGAGTTATTGATTACAACATTACCGAAGAGGATAAGAAACGCTTTAATACCGATGGCTACTGGATCAGTCCAAAACTGATCGATGATGATACAATTGCACGGCTGCGTGATGCACATGAACGAGTATGGAGCAGAAAATATGACGGCCATGGCATGCCAATGCACCACTTCCACATGCAGGAGAATCCGTTCGCACTGCGTAAATTCGACAATGGCTGGTGGATTAATGATGAGGTCCGCTCCGTCGTAACCGACCGTAATTTAGGTAAAATGGCTGCCGAGCTTCTCGATGAGGAATCCATCCGATTGTGGCATGACCAGGTTATTTACAAACCGGGCACATCCGGTCAGGAAACGTCTGCAGGCAATGTAGGGTGGCATCAAGACTACGGTTACTGGCGCTGCAGCAGTACGGCCAATATGTGTACCGTTTGGATCGCTTTGCAAGATACGGATATGACGAACGGCGGGATGATGACGATTCTCGGTTCGCACAAGTGGGGAGCGGTAGAAGGCAGCGATACGTTCTTCGATCAAGACATGGGTAAGTTGAAGGCTAAGTTTGCAACGCGGGATTGGGTTGAGGAGCCGTGTATTCTGAAGGCTGGGCAGGCTAGCTTCCATCATGCGCTCACCTTCCATGGCTCAAGTACTAACTACAGCTCGGATCCAAGGCTATCTATCGTTGCGCATTTGATGCCAGGCAATACGTACTTCCGTGAGCACAGTCAGCGTCACCCTAATCTGATTCACCTAAGTGCGCGCCCGGTTCCCGGAATGAAATTCGACAACGAAGAATTTTTCCCGACGCTATATTCGAAGTCATAAAGCGGTAACCTAGAGAATGACCGGAACATCCTTCGCAGGGAGGAGGAGGCCGGTCATTCTTTGTTGTATAATGAACGGGTGTCTTTTGTTAATATTCCGTTCACACAGATGGTTTACGATGAACAAAGACATTAAGAAAAGGGGGCTTAACGGTTTGAAGCAGAAAGAAAGCAATAAAACATTAATTTTGATCGGGTTGATGATCGGGGTCATCTTCGCAGAGCTTGACGAAACGGTTGTTTCGACGGCGATGCCCACGATTATCCGCGATCTGGGCGGTTTAGCGCTGTATGGCTGGGTTGGCGGCGTTTATATGCTCGCCATGACTTCTTTTATGGCTGTACTCGGCAAGCTGGCCGATTTGTACGGACGCAAGAAGATTTACATTCTAAGTATGGGCTTGTTTATTGGAGGCTCCATTATTAGCGGTCTGGCACCTTCTATGGAGGTGCTGCTCATTGGACGGGGGATCCAAGGGATCGGTGCAGGGGGACTCATGCCGCTTGCGATGGTCATCTTCGGCGATACGTTCCCGGTTGAACAAAGGGCCAAGATTCAAGGGATTTTCGGTGCTGTCATGTTTATCCCACAGCTGCTCGGACCGCTTGTCGGCGGATATTTTGCCCAGCATATCTCATGGCACTGGATCTTCCTCGTTAATATTCCGGTTGGCATATTAGCTGCAATTATCTTATCGCTTGGACTCCATGAGACGAAGGTGGAGCGCAAAGTAAGTGTCGACTGGTTCGGTGCCATACTCCTTGTAGCCGCGTTAGTCAGTCTGCTGCTCACACCTGTGCTGCATCAGACAGAGGGCTATGCTTGGACAGAACCTGTAATGCTTAGTCTCATGGCAGTTGGATTGCTATTGCTCGCTTTGTTCGTCTTTGTGGAATCCAAGGTGAAAGAGCCAATCTTGCCGCTTCATCTCTTCAAAAACCGCAATTTCGTTGTACTGTCATCGCTCGTATTCGTCTTCATTCTTGCCGTAATGGGCGCACTTTCTTCGTTCCCATTCTTCGCGCAAAATGTGCTCGGACTGACGCCTACAGCAGCGGGCTACCTGACACTTCCACTCATGGTGGGCGCGATCGCAGCAAGTGTGGTAGCAGGTCGGATGATGACCAAGTTTCCATACCGCAACATCTATGGCATTTCGTTTATTCTTCCTGTTATCGGCTTCTATCTGTTGTCGACCACACATGTTGATACGCCGATTTATATTTTCGTCATTTACTTCATCATTCTAGGACTTGGTTTCGGTACTTTGTTCGGCAATCAGCTGATCGTTCAGGAATCGGTTGAGAAAGAGAACAGCGGTATCGCACTATCATCGATCACGCTCTTCCAATCCATCGGGATGACAATCGGTTTCAGCTTGTTCGGCTCCGTTCTTGCAGCTAATGTGACGTCCGGCCTGAAAGGCTTATCTGGTTCCATGACGGCAGATCAAGCGGCGAAGCTGGGCGACATCTCGACAGGCGCGATTCCCAAAGATATCGATCCTACACTGCTCGATCAAATCAAAATCGTCTTTGCTGACGCATTTACCCACCTTTACTGGATCTCATTCGTGCTTGCTATCGTATCTTTCCTGATCTGCTGGTTCTTGAAGAAGGAAGTGCTTGTAACGAAGAAGGATGACGAAGCGGGAGCACAAGAAAGCGTGATGGAAGCGACGGTATGATCAAGCGGCTTGATCTGACGGATCCATCGGTTGCCCGGCAGCTGCTAGATGTTCAGCTGTCCTCGTACCGAATCGAGGCCGAGCTTATCGGCTTCGATGGTATTCCGGGGCTTCATGACACGGTAGAGAAGCTTGGGAAATGCCAAGAAATTTTCTTCGGTTGTTACCTCGATGGCGAATTGGCCGGAGCGATTTCCTACAAATTAGGGGAGGATGACAGCGTTGTCGATATTCATCGGCTCGTTGTCCATCCGAATTATTTTCGCAGAGGAATCGGTGAAAGGCTGGTACGGTTTGTCCTGGAATCCCATAGGGATCAGGTAAACTCGTTCCTTGTAGCAACGGGGGCCGCGAACACCCCAGCGAAGCGACTGTACACGAAGCTCGGCTTCGAGGAAGCTCGAGACGTGGAAGCCGCGCCGGGATTATTCATCACAGAGTTCACCAGAAGAGGAGATTGCTGAGCGGTTACAGCCGGCAATCTCCTCTTTGCTTTTGACATTGGCAGGGGAGGAAAGGATGACTTACAATAAGTGGGACAATTGGCGACGGGAGAGATGAAGCGGTTGAAACCTTCTATGGCAGCACACGCTCCTCTTGTAAAACAAGGCGTGAGCGCATACTTTCTACTCGGTGTTATCGCATTTCTGTGGGGACTGAATTATGCTGTCGTTCGGGTAGGCTTGGAGTCGCTCGATCCGATGCTTTTCTTAGTGCTGCGCTTCGGCGTGTCCGCATTACTGATGTTCGGCCTGCTCAGATGGAAAGAAGGCAGCATAGGCATTAACCCAGGCGATCTGTGGAAATTCATTGTCCTCGGACTGATTGGCACAACGATGCTGGAGAGCTTCGTCGTTGTTTCCATCGATTATACGACGCTGGCGAATTCGTCTATCCTTAGCATCGCACCTTGGCCGATCTTCGCGGCGATCTTTGCACCGCTTTTTACGAAGGAGCGAATTAGACGATCGCTGCTCGGTTACGGATTTGTATCGATGCTGGGCGTCATACTGGTCATCTTGGCCGGAGGCAGCTTCTCTCTTGATTCAGATTTGCTGCTGGGCAATTTGCTCGCTTTCGCCGTTAGTATCTGCGGTGGTTTCTACTCGGCTGCTTGCATTCCAATCCTCAAGAAATATTCGGCGCTGCGGATGACCACTTGGATGTTCAGCTTCGGCACACTGTTTATGCTCCCTTTTACAACTGAGGCTTGGGGAGCAACCGATTGGACAGGCATGGGCTGGTCCACGATTGGGGCACTTGCATGCAATATTTTCGTCATCACGATCCTCTGCTTCCTGCTGTGGAACAAAGCGATGCCTCAGATCGGCGCTGCGACGGCAAGCTTCTATCGATATTTGACGCCGCTTGCGGCAGCCTTGTCCGGCGTGTTATTTTTCAAGGAGCACGTTTATCCCGGCCAACTCGTTGGCGCATGTCTGATGTTTATGGGACTGATCGGCATCAGCCTGCCGGCGACCGGAAAGAGAAACGTGAAGCAGAAAGCCGGAAGCAGCCTAAACTAGACCATACGCAGAGGAACACGAGAATAAACGATACATTCCCTGCAAATACTTTTATTACCGAAAATGCCGGAGTTGTTCTATGCATGAACTAGATGTAAAATAGTTGAAGCATCAGGAGCCCCTTCAAGCAGCCATGGCAGAGCAGATCAACCGTAAGCTCATCCTCACCTCCTTGTTCGTAAAGCTGATGCTTTGCGTGCATGGAGGTTTTCTTATTTTCATATGCCGCTGCAACTTTACCGCATAGAAGCAAGAAGGAGGATGTTATGGCATTTCGAAGCTCGAAAGGCAAGCTTGATCTACTGCCTTATACATTGAAGCACCGGCTGTTCGCCATGCTGGCGCTGTCCGTTATTATTCCGCTCACCTTAATTGGACTGATCTCATTCTTTGGCATCTACAACGTGCTTCAGAACAAGGTGGAGAAGGGGGTCGAGAAAAGTCTGGAGCAAGAGCGCAAGGGGATTGAGTCCATCTTAAGCAACTTGGATTACTCCTCGCGCCAGCTCGCCTTCGAAGGGAAGGTCGGCAAAGACCTTAAGAGCTACCTGACTACACCTGATCCCCTTGATCGCAAAGATTTGGCGGAAGAAATCGAGAATTACATTTCCTTGATCAATTACACCAATCCGCTGCTTGGTTTAACGACTTATTATTTGCCCGATACCAAGGAATTCCTGTTCGAAAATTTGTATATCAACCCGAAGCTCGACATTAACGACTTCGCGAAAATCAATCAGAATACGAGCAATTATACGATTCACGGCCCGCATCGCACGCTGTATACGAATAGCCGCAATTCCGTCTTCTCGATCATGCGGCAAACGGAAACCAGCTCCGGCGAGAAGAACACGGTGCCGATCTATGTCTATATCGAAACGAACGTTTCCGCGATCACGAGTCTGTTCAACAATGACCCGTACGGGATGCCGGTCCGGCACTTGATGCTAGACGCGAAAGGCCGCATTATCTATAACAGCCAAGAGGACACCGAGTTCCCGATTGGTGCCGATATCACTTCGCTTAAAGATCGGCTCGGGGATAAGTTCGTTTTCTTCGAGACCTCAAGCAATTATGGGATCAAAGTTGCCGTCGTGATCGACCGCGACGATTACCATAAAGAGATGAACGCTTGGCTGAAGCGCTTCGCGGCCGTTGGTGTTCTCTCGCTTGTCATCGGTTTAGTCATCGGCTGGATCATCTGGAGCATGATCTATGGTCCGCTGCAGCGGATTCGCAAACAGTTCAAGATGCTGGGCGAGAATCGCTTCAACGAACCGCCGGTATCGCTGCATATGAAGGAATTTGACGAGCTGCTGTATCACTTCTACGAAATGCGTCAGCGCATTCGGGGACTGATGTCAGAGATTGAACAGAAGGAATCACGGAAAAGACAGCTTGAAGTGGAGAAGCTCATGTATCAGATGAATCCTCATTTTATCCATAACACGCTTAACACGGCTCAGTGGCTTGCTCGGATTAACGGTCAGGATGAGATCGTCCGGCTGCTCATGATCTTTACACGCGTGCTTAATTACAATCTGGGCAAGGAAGGCAAGATCGTCACTGTCGGCGATGAAATCCAGACGGTCAAAGACTACATGGAGCTGCAGCAAATCCGATACAATCATCAATTCAATGTGGAGATTGAACTCGAGGAAGGGACAAGCACGGTTGAAATGCCTCGGTTTATCCTGCAGCCGCTTGTCGAGAATGCCCTCTATCATGGGTTCAAGCAGAAGGATGGCACTATTATCGTTCGTGTCAGCAGGGTAGATGAAGAGCATCTGTTCATCAGCGTGAAGGACAATGGGGAAGGGATGTCGCAGGAGGTCATCGAGACGCTGTTTCATTCCAGTGACCCTAACCGCCGTAAAGTCGGGCTTGGGATTGGGCTTAATTTCGTAAACAATATTGTGAAGATGTATTACGGTGATCCGTATGGACTCGAGGTAACAAGCACGATCGGAGTCGGTACGGAGATGCGGCTGCGGCTGCCGATCACAGTGAAGGAGGTGTGGGATGATTAGGACATTGATCGTAGATGATGAGCATTTGGTGCGCAAAGGACTGGTCTTTACCGTTCCGTGGAAGGAATGCGGCTTTGAAATTGTTGCGGAGGCGGACAATGGGGAGAGTGCGCTCGACATTATAGATCGAGTGCCGATCGACCTGCTGTTGACGGATTTGACGATGCCGGTCATGGACGGATTCGAATTGATGCGCATTGTGAAGGAGCGTCACCCGGCGGTACGGACCGTCGTGCTGACCTGCCATCAGGATTTTCATTTCTTGCAGGATGCCATGCGCTTAGGCGCTATCGATTATGTCGTGAAGACCGATATCGCCGACAATGTACTGGAAGAAATGCTGCTGCGCATATCGGAGCGAATTGTTGCGGAGCAAGCACAAGGAGGACTGGCTGAAGCAGCCGGTCAAGCCAAGCAGCTTGAATCACGGCAGTCTCTCGTCGTAATCGTACCGGAGCATGGCGCGTCACAAGTTCGTCCGGCAGGATTGGAAGGCGCAGTCCACATTCAAGATTCGATCTGGATGGTTCCCGGCAAAACAAGCTCCGAAATCGATGAGCTGCTTTCTCGAATGGAATGTGAGGGAGAAGCGGACAAGCTTTGTTACGCGCGCGTAACGAACTGGCCGGATAAGCCGAGAACCTCGGATTGGCTTCCTATGCTGAAGGAACGCATGTTTTACGAGTCCTATGCAAACGATGAATATACCGTTTCCCTTTCCGAGCTCACAGGAGAGAAGCCAAGTACAATGGTTGTGCCTTCTGATATTAAACAAGCTTGGCGCAATCAGCGATGGTTGTTCGATAAGAAGGAATTCGAGGAATTGATGCAGTCTATCCGCGACAACAAGCCTTCCTATAGCAGTGTCATAGCGATGTTCGAGGAGCTCGCAGCGGCTTGGGACTTGCTGGCCATTAACAATCGACTGTGGCCGAATTGGCGAACGGCTACTGCGGCTTTTACCACGCTTGCCGAATGGCAGCGCTGGTTCGAGCAGGCTTCAAGCAGCATTTCGGGGTATGCGAGAAGCCGTGGATTCTCGAATGATGTCTTTATCGCGATCATGCGAGCACTTGAGATGCTGCATACCGATTCCGGTGAAAGCGCCAATCGGACAGAACTATCTGCCAAAGTGAATCTCAGCCAGAGCTATTTCAGTACGATTTTCAAAGAGATCATCGGCAAGTCGTTTCATGAAGCGGTTAAGGAAGCGCGGCTGGAGAAAGCCAAGCACATGCTGGTTCAGCATGCAGATATGCCGATCTATTGGATCGCGGAGAAAACGGGTTTCCAAGACGAGAAGTACTTCAGTAAGATATTCAGGCTGCAAACCGGCATGGTGCCATCGGAGTTCAGAGAACGTCAATTAAGGCGGTAAGGTAGAAAAAAAACGAATGCAGGTGAGAAAAAAGTCGTCTGGCGTCGACAATGATGCCCGATGGGCAGACGTTCTTCTCCCGTGCATAAGTCCCGATTCTCTCACGATTCGGCTTGATGCGGCGGTATGATGGTCATGTACCAAATAACATTAAACAGCCGAAAGAAGGGGTAGCATTGAAAAAGGCAGCATTGTTGTCGGCAGTAGCATTAATGCTTGTTGTAACCGCTTGCGGAGATAAAACAAACGAGACCGCAAACTCGAACAACTCGAATAACACACAAGCAGACGCGCCGGCAAACACGCCGGTAGAGAAAGCGGATCCGTTTGGTAAATACGCAGAAACCGTTGAGTTCACGACAATCGTGAACAACAACCCTGAGGCAGCAAAGAAGTTCCCTGAAGGCGAATCCTTCGAAAACAATAAATACAAGTCCTACCTGGAAACATCGCTTAACGTAAAATCCACGCCGCTTTGGGAAGCGAATGGATCGGCATACTCCAATAAATTCAACCTGATGATCGCAAGTAACGATCTGCCTGACATTTTCGTAGTAGAGAACATCGACAAGACGCCAGCTAAAACGTTGCTGAAGCGTATGTACGATGCAGGCATGCTTGAAGACCTGACAACGGTTTATGACCAATACGCAAGCGACGCGGTTAAAGAAGTTAATGCGTCGGTTGACAACAAAGCGCTGGAGAACGCATCGTTCGATGGCAAGCTGTACGGCCTGCCAAGCGTTAACG
Organism: Paenibacillus sp. J22R98; assembly: GCF_059383835.1. Taxonomy (NCBI): domain Bacteria; kingdom Bacillati; phylum Bacillota; class Bacilli; order Caryophanales; family Paenibacillaceae; genus Paenibacillus; species Paenibacillus sp. J22R98. The sequence goes on along the minus strand of NZ_JBXENW010000007.1, from coordinate 41,941 downwards.
ATATGAATAACGCACAGATGGTTTGGATTCGCCAAGATTGGCTGGACAAGCTGAAATTAAAAGCTCCTACAACAACGGATGAGCTGATGGCAGTTGCCAAAGCGTTCAAAGAACAAGATCCGGACGGCAACGGTAAAGCCGATACACTTGGTCTTGCTGTACAAGGCGCTCAATTGTTCAACAACGATCCGTTTACGTTGACAGGTTTCGTATGGGCAGAGAACGCGTTCCCGAACATGTGGGTCAAAGACGCTTCCGGTAAGCTCGTGTACGGTTCGACAACGCCTGAAATGAAAACAGCGCTTGGCAAACTGGCGCAAATGTACAAAGACGGCTCGATCGACAGCGAATTCGCGCTTCGTGACGGTAACAAGACAGCGGAATTCCTGGTTAGCGACCGCGCTGGTATGATGATGGGCATGTGGTGGAACCCGTACTGGCCAATCGGCGGTGCCATCGACAACAACCCTAAAGGCGAGTGGAAAGCTTATCCGATCCTAACAGGCGACCATGTTAACGTAGGGAACGAGTTCTACTCCAACTCCTTCATGGTTGTTAAGAAAGGCTTTGCACACCCAGAGCTTGCCGTGAAAATCATGAACACGATGAAAGCAAACTCGACGAAGAAAATTCCTGAATTGCTTGAGCTTGAAACAACTGGCATTTACAAAGCAAGCGATTCGACTAGAAACCAATGGGGTCTGAACGCGCAAATTTCCCCTGCATTCCCGGATACAACAGCTCGTACGGTTAAGAAATTCGATGAGATTTTCGCCGGTACAGCACAAGCGGATATTCTGGATATCGCGGAGAAACCGATCTTCGATCAAGTGAAATCCGAGAAGGACAATCCGAAGAAAGATCTGAACAACTACAAGACGTTCCTGGCTTGGATGGAAGGTAACGGCGTAGTATCGCATAACAAGCTTAACAACGTATTCAACGAATTCACCGGCACAACGCCAACCATGGAGCAAAGCAACACGACGCTTACGGACCTGCAAACGAAAGTATTCCTCGAAATCATCATGGGCAAGAAAGATATTTCGGAATTCGACAACTTCGTAACGCAGTGGAACAAGCTTGGCGGCGAGAAGATCACGGAAGAAGTAAACGCAGAATATACAAAAACGCATTAAGGTTAGTTCAAGCGGATGGAGAAGGAAAGGCGTTAATCCTCACGGTTAACGCCTTTCGTTTCCTAAGCATGATGGGAGGATTATAGAGATGGCAAAGCTGTGGCAGAAGGAATCCATACATTTTCATATCATGCTGTTGCCGGCACTCGCATTGGTCTTGATTTTTCAAATCTATCCGATGTCAGGTATCGTATTGGCATTCAAAGATTTTGTGCCAACTAAAGGAATCTGGGGCTCGCCGTGGGCAGGCTTCAAGCATTTTCTCTTCGTGCTCGACAATCCGGAAAGTGCCACGATTTTGCGCAACACCTTAATTATTTCGTTCGGTAAAATCATTACCCTCATTATTGTGCCGGTCGTATTCGCGCTGATGCTCAATGAAATTAGACTGCGCTGGTTTAAACGCACCGTTCAAACCGTCGTTTATCTGCCCCACTTCCTGTCGTGGGTCGTCGTAGCCGGTATTCTGAAGGATGTTCTCTCCCTTAGCGGCCCTGTTAACTGGGTGCTGCACAGCTGGTTTGGCTTCGAACCGCAAATGTTCCTCGGGAGCAATGAATGGTTCCGCACGATCATCGTGTCTTCTAACGTATGGAAAGAGTTTGGTTTCTCTACGATTATCTACTTAGCGGCTCTCACCAACATCAACCCTTCGCTCTATGAAGCGGCTGAAATCGACGGAGCAGGACGTTTCCAAAAACTAATGAATATTACATTGCCGGGTATTGCGATGACCATCGCGCTGCTTGCTACGCTTAGCCTAAATGGCGTACTTAATGCGGGCTTCGACCAAGTCTTCAACATGTATAACGTACTGGTCATGGAATCCGGCGATATTATTGATACTTATGTGTACCGCTCAGGGCTGATGTCCGCCCAGTATGAGATGGCAACCGCGATCGGGCTGCTCAATTCCGGTGTGAGCTTCATTCTAGTCATTTTAACTTATACGATGGCTTATCGTTTTGCTAATTATCGTATCTTCTAGTGTATACAAGCGAGGTGAAAGGGTATGGTTCAAAATAAAACGCTCGGTTCGCGGTCATTTGATGTGCTGCTGCTGTTGTTCATGGTAGTCGTATCGCTTCTGTCCGTTGCGCCTATTATTCATACGCTGGCGTTGTCGCTGAGTAAAGCTTCCTTCGCAATGGCTGGACAAGTATTTCTATGGCCGAAAGGCTTTGATATCAGTTCCTATCAGAAAGTGTTTACGGATAAGCAATTCTTTCTCTCTTTCTGGGTTTCGGTAAAACGTACGTTCCTTTATACTGGACTTAGTTTGTTGGTTACGGTGTTGATGTCTTATCCGCTTTCGCGTGAAACGAAACAGTTTAAGTCGCGGAATGTCTACATGTGGGTATTCGTATTCGTCATGATGTTTAACGGCGGACTTGTGCCAACGTACCTGACGATCAAATCGCTCGGTTTGATGAACAACTTCTGGGTGCTGATTCTACCGGGTCTGGTTAACGTGTATAATGCGATTCTAGTCATGAACTTCTTCCGTAACCTGCCCAAAGAGCTGGATGAATCGGCCGGTATGGACGGTGCAGGCGCTTGGCGGAAGCTGGTTCTTATTTACTTGCCGCTCTCGCTGCCGGTACTTGCGACCATTACGCTCTTCAACGTGGTGACCACATGGAATGAGTACTTCTCGGCAATGATCTACGTCACGAAGAGCAACTTGATTCCGCTGCAAACGTATCTGCAGCAGGTCGTCGTTACGATCGATCCGACCAAGATCACAACAGAGAACGTAAGCCAGCTTACGAAAGTATCGAGCGAGACCCTTAACTCGGCCAAAATCGCGGTAACGATGCTGCCGATTCTCATTATTTATCCGCTGCTTCAGCGCTACTTCATCACGGGGATAACGATGGGTTCTGTCAAAGAATAAATCAAAGCGCGAAGCGAGGATCTTTCATGGCGAACAGTACAGTTTCATTAATTACAAGAGCCGATGATTGCGGCAATAGCGAGTCCCATAACTTAGCGATCGCGGAGAGCTGCAGGCACGGTATCGTGCGCAACGTCTCCGTGATGGCAACAGGCACCGCGCTTGATCATGCGGCGGCTTTGTTTGCCGGAGACCGGAGCATTTGCTTTGGTCTTCATGCTACGATGAATGCGGAATGGGAGACATTCCGCTGGAAGCCGCTGCTCCCGGTATCGGAAGTATCGACACTTGTCGACGCCGATGGTTATTTCATGCAGCATCCGGGCCAGTGGCTTGCCGCGCCGCCGGATGTCGAGCAGATCCTGAGCGAGATGAAGGCGCAGCTGGACAAGCTGCGTGCATTGGGCTTTGAAATTACCTATGCGGATTCGCATATGTTCTTCGAGTGGGCGGTTAAAGGGCTCGATGCTGCTTTTGACGCTTGGTGCGTGCAAGAAGGGCTTATCAGTCATCGACCGTTTATAGGCAGGCTGCCTGAGATTGGCGGAGATAGCGCTGATGCCGGTGAAGGTGCGAGCGCAGGGAGCGGAGCTGGGGATCCGGTGGATCAGTTCGTTGCGCGGTTGAAGCTTGCCGCGCCGGGGCAGTATTTAATCGTTGGCCATCCCGGCTATGACGATGAAGAGACTCGGAGCTGGGGCAACTCGGATTATCCGGGTACGAAGGTAGCGCAAGATCGCCACTGGGAGCGTTTGATGTATACGGATTCACGCGTGCTCGAAGCCGTGAGGAGCGGTGGCGTTCGATTGCTTCGCTATGACGAGGCGCAGGTCCTATAGAAACGATTGCGGATTCTATTGCAGCTTCAGGAGGAGAATGAAACGATGGCAGTCATTCATATGGATTTTTTTTCAAGCGTGTTGGGGATGACCTCCTCGGTATCGATCGTGATGCCGCAGGACGTGCAGCCGGGCGAGAAGTTGCCCGTGCTGTACATGCTCCATGGTTTAAGCGATAACGAAAATACGTGGCTTCGCCAAACGACGCTGGAGTACCAGCTCTCGAAATACCGCATGTTCGTCGTCATGCCGAACGTGCACCGCAGCTTCTACTCCGATATGGCGCATGGCGGCAAGTATTGGACGTACGTGAGCGAGGAGCTTCCGAAGATCGTTAAAGCGATGTTCCCGATTTCGGATCGCAGAGAAGATACCTTTGCAGCTGGCCTATCGATGGGCGGCTACGGCGCAATGAAATTGGCGCTTGCCTATCCGGAGCGTTACGCTGCCGCGGCTAGTTTCTCCGGCGCGCTGGATATCCGCGCGATTGAGAACTTGTTTGAAGGCAGTGAGTTCACCGATATTTTCGGTGATGTGGCAGGTACGAAGGAGCACAAGGACGATTTGTTCCACCTTGCGAATGTCGCAGCGAAATCCGGCAAAGAGCTCCCGGCACTGTATCAATGCTGCGGCACGGAAGACTTCCTCTATGCCGACAATATCCGTTTCTTAAACCATGTCAAGTCGCTCGACATCGAGCTCACCTACGAGGAAGAATCAGGCTTGCACGAATGGGGCTACTGGAACATGAAGCTGCCTCGTGTGCTCGAATTTCTTACCGGCGCAGCGAAGAAAGACGTCGTAACCAAATAGAGTGTTAAAGGTATGCCCGCTAGTCGGTTCGTTGACTAGCGGGTGTTTTTTGTTGTTGGGAGCTACGAGTAGCTCCCAGAGCAACATATTCCCCGAAACCTGATGGAAATGAGCAAAGAGTAGCTCCCAGAGCAACACACTAGTGGATGAATGGTGGATTTAGAGAAAGAGTAGCTCCCAGAGCAACACATTCACCAAAACCCGGTGGAAACGATCAAAGAGTAGTTCCCAGAGCAACACATTAGTTGAAGTATGGTGGATGTAGAGAAAGAGTAGCTTCCAGAGCAACACATTCACCAAAACCCGGTGGAAACGATCAAAGAGTAGCTCCTAGAGCAACACATTAGTTGAAGTATGGTGGATGTAGAGAAAGAGTAGCTTCCAGAGCAACACATTGGTTGAACTGTCGGATGGAAACCGGCGATCGAGCAACAAGCGAGGTAGCAGTTACCGTACATTGGTTGAAATTCAGTGATCGAGCAATAAGAGCGGTACGAGTTACCGCACTTTGGTAGGAGACCAACGTGGGAGCAACAAGAGAGGTACGAGCTACCTCACATTGGCGGAGAGCGGTGGTGCAGATAGCTATTTACGAGGCAACAGCAGTAAAACAAAAAAAGGGCTGCCTCACAAGCCGCATTAATACGCGTTTTTGTGAGGCAGCCCTTCTGTTTAAGCAAAGCGGATTTCGATGAGTACTTCTGCGGCGCTTGAGTCGCAGGCGATGGAGTAGAAGCCCTGCTCGGAGCGGATTTCGACAACTTGTCCGTTCACAGTTGCGGATACAGGCGCGGATTTAGACGCGAAGCCGTAATCGCCGCCTTCGTGAAGCAGCACGGTTGCGCGGTCCGGCTGAGCCAGCATCCATTTCACGGTGGCCGCCGACACGTACTTATCGATTAAGCCAAAACTTGCAAAGCCGCTTCGGTAAGGAGCGGCTGTGAACAGCTGCGGCTTACCGCGTTCAACCGTGAAGCGATGCACCTCCGACTCTGCCAGCAGCGATGCGCTGCGACCGAAGTGAGAATATACAGCATACTCGGCAGCAGGCTCCATCCCAGCGATGTCCGTCAAGCGGAACTCGCCTTCAAGCGGCGCGGCATCCGTGTGAATATGGAAACATGCGAGCAGCCCGCTGTCGCCGGAGCGACTCATGATTTTGAGCGGCACCGCGGTTTCGACGGGGTTCACCAGCAGTACGTCCTCTGTCGGTACGCCCGGCTTGTCGGCACGAAGAATGCGGCCATCAGACAGAATAAGCGGACGAAGTACGTCAGCATCGGTCTCGCCGACTTTGTCGCTAACATAAATCGGACCGCCGCTAATCGCGCGGAGAACGGCATGATCCCGGCTATCCTCATGGGATGTCCACCAAATATCCCAATCGCCCCAATACAGCGTGCTGTGATAGAACGAATTGTAGGCGTTCTGCAGCGCATGCTCGCGGAACCATTCCGGTTTCGCCGGATAGAAGTCGTCGCTGTTTCGCGAAATGGCGGAGTTGACGCGGCTCCATACATTCTCCTGCGCCATGCCCATGCAATTGATCAATCGGCCGTCAAAGTATAACGATGCCGATGCTTCGAGCGCCTCATGCAATCCCTTCGCCGCTTGTCCAAGCGGCTGCTGGCCTTTGACAAATTCGATCAAAGAGCTCTGGCTGTCGACCTTCAGCATATCGATGCCTTGTGCGGCCAACCAGCTATGCCATTGCTTCCAGAAGCCGAAACCCATCTTCGCATCAGGACTAGGAAACAGACGACCAGCAGTGTCGGCTTGCAGCAGGTCACGATGTTTAAAGGCGATTTCACCCTCCGGATCAACGCCATGCCAATACCCCGTGAACGCATGCCAAACACCAACCCAATTGACGCCGTATTCGTTCTTCAGCTTGCTTACCGTACCGGCAAGTCCATCCGGGAATTTCAAGCGATCTTCCTCGAATGAGACGAGCGTTTTCTCGCGAACCGGGGACCAGCCGTCGTCAATCATCACCCATTTGACCGGAACCTGCTTCGCTCTCAGCTCCTCGGCTTTCTCCTCAATGCCTTGCTGCGATACATCATGATAGAACGCATCCCACGTGCACCAGCCCAAGTATTCGAAAACCTCCGGATAACGCTTCGACTCGCGAAGGCGAACCGGCTCTTGCCGAGCGAGGAATACCGCTTCAGCGGCTTTCTCCACAACTTCATAAGCACTGTCGCCTTCGTGCAGGACAAACAGCAGCTCGCGACCGGTTCGAACTCCGCGAAGCAGAGGAGAAATTACAAATTGCAGTCCTTCGCCATCGCCGCGCACGGTGGTCTTAAACACATTCGAACATTGCGGGAACAGCTGCGTGTAGCGGCCGTCCGCTTTCCAGAGCAGCGCTTGCGTTTTCTCGGGGAGAGCAGCTGTGCTCTTCGCCATATAAGGTCGGGTCCACCACCATTTGTACGCATTATAGTGGGCCAATACGCCTTCCAAGCTGCCGACAGGCTCGCCTACGGAAAGCAGAATGCCGGCATCCGCTGCCAGCGCATGCGTAACGCCGAAGATATCCTGCTTTAATTGAACGGACATATATGCACTCACGGTGTGCGCGTAACATCGAAGCTCTAGCGTCAAATGGCTTGTTTCCTCCGCATCATGGAAAGGCAATAGGTATGTTTCATAACTTCCCATTTCATCGCTGCCGCCATCACCTTGCACCCAGCCTGCTGTTTCATAACTTGGAGTATCGCCATTCTCATAAGTAACGGTAAGTCCATATTGGTTAAATAATTGCTGTGGTTTCATCGGTTATTCTCCTTTGCCGCTTCAATCGTGCTCTGCCAGCCGAGCAGAGTACATCTGTAATCATAACGGAAATGCCTCGCACGCTAGGAGGGAAATAGGTCTTGCAAAGGTGGAAAATCGTCTGTAGTTGCATGGGGCGAAAAGTTACTACTGTACATATTTGGAAATGGATTTTATAATAAAACCAAATTGGTCGACCAATCGTCCAATTTCACGATGGAGAGGATGACGCACAATGAGGCTTGTAACAGTCGAATTTGACGGCGCACCCAGAGTAGGTGTCAGTACGAATGACGGTGTTATTCTGACTGATTACGCAGATATGAAGGATCTGATAAAAGATGGCCCCCGAGGAATCGAGGTCGCCAGAGGGCTGCTCGAAAGCGGAACCCCGCGACAAGGCTTCAAGCTGCTTGCCCCCATAACTCAGCCAAGCAAAATTCTATGCTCGGGCATTAATTATGCCGCACATTCGGAAGAGGATGAGGACGCGAAGCTGCCGGTGGAACCGTCTGTATTCTCGAAGCTGCCTTCCTCGATTATCGGGCCGGGTGAGGCGATCGTGATTCCGACGCAGGATTGCCGGACGGATTACGAAGTAGAGCTGGCATTTATTATTGGAAAAACAGCTAAAAACGTGCCGAAGGAACAAGCGCTCGATTATATTTTCGGCTATACCGCGATGAATGATGTCAGCGAACGGGCGCGTCAATTCCGCTTGCAGCACGAGACGATCGGCAAAGGCGTGGATACATTCTGCCCAATCGGACCGGAAATCGTATTAACCGATGAGCTGACAGACCCTGCCCAGCTGCGCATCCGCACATACCTCAATGGCGAGCTTCGCCAAGATAGTCATACATCGAAGCAAATTTTCAGTATTCCGGTGATGATCGAATACTTAACAAGTATGTTTACGCTGCATCCCGGTGACATCGTTTCGACCGGAACGCCTGCCGGATGCGGCGCATTCATGAACCCGCCTCAATATATGCAGCCCGGCGATCACGTTATCGTCGAGGTAGAAGGCATCGGCCAATTGGCCAACCCGGTTGCTGCCGGATGGGAATCATAAGCACTTATATGGAGGGAGCTGGCCGATTGTGATCCGAACGATCGATCATATTGCAATTGCAGTTTGGGATATCGATGCATCGCTGCCGTATTATACCGATGTGCTTGGTTTGGCACTCATTGAGGATGAAATGCTTCCTTCCGCAGGTGTGCGGCTTGCTTACTTGCAAGCGGGCAATGTGATGATTCAGCTCGTACAGCCCATTGGCGAGACAGCGATCCGTAAACATTTGGAGGAGAAAGGCGAAGGATTGCAGCATATTTGCTTTGGAGTCGAAGACATCCCGGCAACGCTTGGCAGCTTGCCAGGCGAATCGAGCGTACAGGCGAAGATGGGCGGAAGACGCCGGCGGGCATGTTTTATTGGGGCGAGACCGAATAGCGTGCCGATTGAGCTGACGGAGCTTGAGCCGTTCGTTGCTGAAGCGGACACGGCCAGCTAACTGAGCAACCTAGATGTACATAACGAAACGACGAAAGTAGGCATCACAAATGACAAATATGAACGCGAATACGACTAACGCCAGCGGGCTGGATTTTGAGCCGATTGAACGCAAGACGATGGTGATGGAGATTACAGACCGTCTGCTGAGCTACCTATTATCCGGCAAAATAAGACCGGGAGCCAAGCTGCCTGCCGAACGCCAGCTTTCCGAAGCCATCGGAGTAGGCCGTTCTTCCCTGCGCGAAGCGCTCAAGGCGCTGACTGTGCTTGGTTTGCTTGAGGTGCGGCACGGGGATGGCACCTATTTGAAAAGAGCCGATTCCGAGCTGCTTCCACGAGTCATTGAATGGGGCTTACTGCTTGGCGAGAAACGGACGATGGATCTCATCGAAGCTCGTCAAACCATTGAGGTGGCCGTTGCCAGGCTGGCTGCGGTTAGGCGTGATGAACAACAACTACAGGAACTCAAAGAGATTGTTGATCAGCTCGATACGACCGGCAACACGAACAGCGTATTCGAAGCGTATACCGAATCGGATATTGCTTTTCATATGAAGCTTGCGGAGATTGCCGGGAATACGGTGCTGCGCGATATGCTCACCAGCATTCGCTCCCTGCTGCGCGTGTGGATTAAGAGTGTCGTTGCCTCCGAAGGAAGCACGCAATTCTCGTATGAGGAACATTTGGCTGTCTATAAGGCGATTGAGCTGGGGGATGCAGAAGCGGCGGCCCAGGCGATGGATGCTCATATGGACTCCGCGTCTTCCAGGCTGAAACATCTGATTGAGGAATGGAATGTGGATCAATAGAGGGATTGTTGTAAAGTGAGGTGCAGGCTCGTTGGCGAGCGAAAGAGATTCACGCAATCAACCGGAATCGACAGCTCAGAAGGTTATAACGATCGTATTGGATGATGACCCGACAGGTACGCAGTCCGTTTCCGGTGTATCGGTCATGCTGCAACCGGATTTTGAAGCGCTGCGACACGAGCTGGTTCAAGGTCCGATCGGGGACGCGCTCTATGTGCTCACCAACACAAGAGCACTTCCGCAAGCTGAAGCCGTTGCGCTAATACACAGCATCAAAGCGGCTGTCGAGCGCGCGGCTGCTGAAGCGAATGTCGCTGTGCGTTTTCTGCTGCGGGGCGATTCTACGCTGCGCGGCCATGTTTTTGCCGAAATCGAAGCGCTTAGCGGAGGCGTTAAAGGGATAGCATTGTTCGTACCTGCATTTCCGGAATGCGGCCGAGTGACGCGAGGCGGCGTACATTATTTGCTGACGAACACGACTGGAGATGCGACAGCAACGAGTTGGATCCCAGTTGCCGCAACGGAATTTGCGCAGGACCCTATATTCGGCTACAAAGGCGTAACTATGCAGGAGTGGGTAGATGAAGTTAGCCAAGGCAGCTGGAAATTGAAAACGGTTACGCTGGATGAATATGCAAACAAGGGGATAACGGCGGCTGTGTGCCATGCACTGCTGGAAGCTGAGCCGGGAACGGTCGTTGTTCCGGATGCTCAGTCCTACGAGGATTTACTCCGAGTTGCCGATGGTCTGCGCTTGGCGGAGGAGCAAGGCAAAACGGTCGTCATTCGGAGCGCGTCTACGTTTGCTTCGATTCGCTGCGGCTTGAAGTCGCGGGCGATGGAACGGGTAACGATGCGGGGAAGCGGACGACTGCTGATCGTATGCGGCTCTCATACAGCTGCTTCTTCGCGGCAATTGGAGCAGTTGGAGCACTATACCGGCGAGACACCTATAGTTCTCCGAACGCAGCAATTGCTCCATGATGAGCAGACTACTGCTGCTGAAATCGCGGCGCGTGTAGCGGCTAAGCTAAATAAAGGGAAGCTGGCGATTGTGGCGACGGAGCGGATTAGGCTTGCCGAACATGGCGATTTAGCCATCGGAGCACTTGTAATGAAGGCACTTACGAATGTGGTGGCGCAGGTCGCCCCATACTGCGATGGCGTTATATCGAAAGGTGGCATCACTTCTGCGGATGTAGCGTCAGTAGGGCTCGGAGCAAACAGCGCCTATGTTGCAGGTCAATTGGAACCCGGCGTTTCGCTTTGGTTATTGAATCCGAGGGGAAACGGGAGAGAGATTCCTTATTGTGTCGTTCCGGGTAACGTCGGCGATGGGGGCACGCTTGTACGGTTGGTACAGAAATTCAACGCAAACGGAGGTAGTTCGCAATGAAAATCGCCGTAGTCGGGGCAGGAGCAATGGGCGGCATGCTTGCCGCGAAATTCTCCACAGCCGGTAACGAAGTGACGCTGATCGATGTATCCCAAGCACTGATTAATCAAGTCAATGAGAACGGACTTATTGTTGATACGAAAGGAGAAGGAAGTGCAACCCACAAGCTTCATGTGACCTCAGTTCCAGCGGAAATCGGCGTTCAGGATGCTGTGTTCTTCTTTATCAAAGCGCATCATACGGCGTCTGCGGCAGAAAATGCACGACCTATGATCGGTACAGATACGGTTATTGCCAGCTTGCAGAACGGTTGGGGGAATGCTGATGTGTTATCGAGCGCCTATCCGGAGGGAAATATCATTGTTGGCGTCACCTACCACAGCGCTACCGTGCTTGAGCTTGGCAAAGTAGGACACACCGGTTTCGGTGCTACTTTTGTCGGACCCTATAGCGAAGGAGTAAGCTTGGAGTCGGCAGAGCGGATCGGCGGACTGCTGAATGAGGCAGGGATCGAAACGACGGTAACGGCTAAGGTGAAGACGGAGATTTGGAAAAAGCTGATTTTAAACGCAGCAACACTGCCAACTTCGGCTCTGACCGGATTATGCGCAGGTTACCAAGGAGAGAAGGGCTTGCTGCTCGATCTGGTTGACGACTTGGCGGCGGAGGCGGTTGCTGTCGCGCAGTCGCTTGGTTATGAGATCGAACGGGAAGAACGCATGGATCGCATTCATACGATTCTGGAGAACGCAGGCAAAGGGAAATCCTCCATGCTTCAGGATGCAGAGGCAAGACGCAAAACCGAGGTGGAAGTCGTGAATGGCGCAGTCGTGCGCGCTGCGGAGCAAACCGGTGTCCCTGTACCGCTGAATAAAGCGATGGTCGCGATGATTGCAGGACTTGAGAGGAGCTGGAGAGCGTGACGACAAGCATTCGATTTCTAGGCATGGCCGGCTACGAAATTGTTGGACCCGATAAGCGGATTCTCATCGATCCATTTCTATCCGGCAGCCCTAATGCTCCGATCAGCCACGAAGAACTGGAAACGCCGGATGTCATCCTCGTAACACATGCCGCGTATGATCATCTCGGCGATACCGCCGCTATTGCCTTACGAACCGGAGCTCCCGTCGTTTGCGGCGGTGATGTGCGCGCGGTTCTGTTCGAAGCGGGATTACCGCCTGAGCAGGTGCAGGCAACGGTATGGGGGATTGTGGTCGAGGTGAACGGCGTCATCGTTCGACCGGTTGAGAGCCATCATTGGTCGCAAACCAGGCTGAAGGACGGTCAGTATGTTTCCGGCGTGCCGATGGGTTTCATAGTAGAGCCGGAGCCGGGCATTCGTATCTACCATTGCGGTGACACTGCTATTTTCGGCGATATGAAGCTGATCCGTGATCTGTATGCACCTACAATCGGCCTTATGGGTTGCAACAATTCGCAGGCTTTGCTGGCAAGAGCTGTTCAAGCGGGGAAATTGCTGACCGGTGAAATGTCGCCGAAGGAAGCTGCCATCGCCTCTGAATTCCTTGGCCTTGATTATGCGATAGCTTCCCATTATCTCGATCTGACCCATGAGCTTGAGAAGCAGGATGTGGATGCGTTCTTGGCGCTCGTGCCGGAGTACGATACGACGGGAACGCGCGAAGCGCTTTATATGGAAGTCGGGGAAACGTTGTATTTTGAAGGAAGTAAGGTCAGAAGGGAGCTATAGGAGCTGATGCAGATGCCGACTCCTCAGACTTTGCGGCCGGATTACTACCTTCTCACTAGCGAGGATGCTCGCGTTCGTTACTTGGAAAGACTGCTGCAGTCAGGCGTAACGTATTGCTACGCTGCAGCATTTTACGAAGATGGCGGCCGGATTGGTGAGGCCTACGGCGGGCGAATCGTAACTTCTAATGGCGGCAGCATGGTCCCGGATCGAAGTCGGTCATTTAATGTAGGCTCTGTCACGAAAGTGATAACGGCAGCTCTTATTATGAAGCTTGCCGAGAGTGGGGAGCTGTCGGTGGATGATGCGGTTTCTCGGATTGTTCCGGCCTATCGGCACGCCACTACACTACGGCAGCTCATGACGCATACTTCGGGTTTGCAATGGACGAAACCTTGGAAATGGCCGCGGCCGGCAGAACTGGCAGCTTGCCGAGCTTCAATTTACGCCTGTGATCGATCCGAACAGCCGGATCAGAACGCTGTGTATTTTACGCAAGGATATTTCATTTTGATGGATGTCATCGAACAGGTGACGGGGCAATCACTCGAAGCGTTTGCGAAGGAAACCCTGTTTACTCCGCTCGGCATGACGCATACAACATTTGATGTATTGGACTGGGAGCCCGGCAGCTATTCGCTTCCGTACGATACAGATAATGGAGCGCCTGATCTTGAACTGGAAGGTTTGGCCGCGACCGGTGAGAGCGGATTGTATTCGACGCCTGGCGACCTCATTCATTTTGCGGCGATGCTGCTGGGTAATGGGGTGTTCGACGGGAAACGGATTTTCTCAGAAGCGGCCGTGCATGCCATGCTGTCAGAAGTGACGGGCGGGCGGTTCTCCAAATCCCCTGTTTTCTGGATGAAAAGCTCCCTTGACCTGTACGGCTGCTTCGGGGATCTGGTATCACCTCGGGCTGTGGGCCATCCTGGATTCTCCGGCTGTATGTTGATGCTAGACCCGCAAACACGCAGGGCCGGCTGCCTCGTGACCAATAGTCAGAAGCTGCACGCAGACTGGTCGTATTACCGAAGACTCTGGAACATTGTCGCCTGCTTGCCTGCCGAAGGGGGCTCATAATGGGAGGATGTTTATGTATAAAGTCGGGTTGATCGGGACGGGGTTTTGGTCGGAAAAACATTTGAAAGCCTGGCAGCGCATTCCGAATGTGCAAATTGCCGCATTATGCAACCGGAGCAAAGAGAAGCTGCTGCGCAAAGCGGATGAATATGGCATACCGCATGATCAGCTGTATAGTTCATTGGAAGAAATGCTGGAGCGCGCGGACATCGATATCGTGGATATCGTTACGCCGCCTGAGACACATCTGCACCTTGTGGAGCTGGCTGCCCAAGCAGGGAAATTCATCATGTGCCAGAAGCCTTTCGCGCCTTCCTACGAAGAAGCGGAAGCTATCGTTGCTGCAGCCCGCAAGTATGACGCGAGGCTGATGGTAACGGAGAACTGGCGCTGGCTGCAGCCGATTCAAACGATCAAGCAGGTGCTCGAATCGGGCGTACTCGGGAACATTCGGGTGGCGAGATTTATCCACTCGGATTATTTTACCGAACGGATGGTTCCGGGGGCGAATTTGCCGCAGCCTTTCCTAACTAGGATGCCGCAGCTGATGTTCTATGAAATGGGCGTGCATTGGTACGATACATGGCGCTTCCTGTTCGGGGAGCCGAAACGGCTTTATGCCGAATTGCGGTCGTTCAGCCCGAATGTGATCGGTGATGATTCCGGTGTCGTCACGCTTGGCTATGACGATTTCTATGGCCTCATGGACATATGCTGGGTTTCAAGACGCGAGCTGACAGGGCCGATTATCGAAGAGCAGGTGGATGCGAGGTTCGTGGAGCATTTTGTGGTCGATGGAGATCGGGCAACGCTTAAGATGTATGGCAATGAAGGCAAAATCGTTATCCTTGACAACGATGGACGGGAGACAGTCGTGGCCGAGCGCACGGAGCTTGACCATGAGGAGAGCCATTATCGGCTGCAGTCCCATTTTATCGACTGTTTGATGTCGGGCAGCCCGTTTCAGACGAGCGGGGACGATAATTTGCGGACGCTGCGGTTAGCTTTTGCCACTTATGAAAGCAATGAGAAACAGCAAGTGGTCCATCTGGACTGATTGTTGACGGTGAAGGGTGATTGCGATGAAAGCGGCGGTATTCAGTAAACCATTCGAAATTATTGTGAGTGAGGTAGCGAAACCTCGGCCTGCACGCGGCGAAGTGTTGGTTTCCGTTAAGGCGGCAGGGATTTGTGGAAGCGATCTGCATAATTACGACGGTTCACATCCCTATGTGCGGTATCCGTCAATATATGGACACGAGCTGTCCGGCGTGGTTGAGGAAGTAGGCGAAGGCGTGGTTTCCGGAGCGAAGCCCGGTGACCGCGTCATCATTGAACCGGCGATTCCGTGCGGAAGCTGCTATCCGTGTCGAAGCGGGAAATACAATTGCTGCATCGATATGAAATTCGTCGGCTCCTTTGGCGGGCAGGGCGGGTTTGCCGACTATGTAGCGGTGCCGGAGCGGTGCATTCATCCGATGCCGGATGAGATGGATTATCGCATAGGCGCCTTGTGCGAGCCGTTCACGATTGGGGCACAGGCGGTCAAGCAGGCGAATGTGAAGGATGGCATGACCGTCACCATTCTCGGTATGGGTCCGATAGGGCTGACGATTCTGATTCTGCTCAAGCAGCTTTACGCTGTGCGCGTGTTTGCCGTCGATGTCGTGCCGGAGCGGCTGCTGACCGCGAAGCAATTCGGTGCGGACGTCCTGGTCAATCCGCTGGAAGTCGATCCTGTTCAGCGGGTGAAGGAATTGACCGGCGGGGAATATTCCAATGCGGTCATCGAGGTGGCCGGGCTGAAGCGCACGATGGAGCAGACGATTCATCTCGTTAGCGCAGGCGGCCATGTTGTAATCGTGGGACTGACCTCTGACGATGTGAGTTTTCCCGGCATCCTGTTTACGAAGAAGGAAGTCGAAATCCGCGGCAGCCGGAACAGCGTGGATCAATTTCCGTTTATTATTGACTTCCTGAGCCGCAACCGCGAGCTGGCGGAAGCATTTATTACCGCGACGATGCCGTTCCAGGACATCGCGCATGCTTTCCATGAGGCCAAGACGAAACCGAATGCGTTTAATAAGATTATATTGATGTTTGATGAGGCGTAAGTGAGGCAGCCAGGCGCATGATGCGCATGAGGGAGTAGCTGATTCGCCAACTAATTGATAATGAGTAGCCCTGTGGGCTACTCATTCGTAAAACTAGCTTAGATTCCGCCATAGAGTTGCTCTAGGAGCAACTCTTTCGCTTGATTCGCCAACTAACTTCCAAAGAGTTGCCCTGGGGGCTACTCATTCGTAAAACTAGCTTAGTTTCCGCCATAGAGTTGCTCTAGGAGCAACTCTTTCGCTTGATTCACCAACTAACTTCCAACAATGAGTTGCCCTGGGGGCAACTCTTTCGTAAAACAAGCTTAGATTCCGCCAAAGAATTGCTCTGGGAGCAACTCTTTGGCTTGATTCACCAACTAACTTCCAATGTGTTGCCGTAGGAGCTACTCTTTCGCGTGAATAGTGAATTCGGCGAGTTGTGCAAAAGAAGGGAACCAGGGGATCTACATGGGAGCAAATTCGGCGAAATGAGCCCATGAAGCGCACCAGGAGATCTACATGGTAGCCGCTCGGTTCCTTCGAGCCTGGCCAACAAAACAGCCCGGAAACACAGCGAAGTTTCACATTCGCTGCTGTTTCGGGCTGTTTTTGTTTTTGTTTGAATTTCTGTATTCAAAAACAAACAAACATGATAAACTGATTTTAACATCATATATCAAACTCATTCGGAGGTATTCACAATGGTACAAAGTTTGTGGGAGCAAGAGAAAGCATCGGAACTGCAAGGCGGACTTGCGCAGCTGGTTTATCGCTCTAATATCATCGGCACAGATCGCCGCGTTTGCAACTGGGGCGGCGGCAACACGTCAAGTAAGACAACGGTGCAGGATTTCCGCGGTCGTGACATTGAAGTGATGTATGTGAAAGGCAGCGGATCTGACCTTGCTACGATGAAAGCGGGCAACTTCACAGGTCTGCGCATGGAGGATATTCGTCCATTGTTCGAGCGCGATGAAATGTCCGATGAGGAAATGGTTGGCTACCTGGCACATTGCATGATCGACAGCAAGCACCCGCGCGCTTCGATCGAAACGCTGCTGCATGCGTTCCTTCCATTCAAACATGTGGATCATACTCACCCGGATTCCATCATCAGCCTGTGCTGCGCGGATAACGGCAGGGAGCTGGCCAAAGAAATTTTCGGCGACCGTTTCGTATGGGTCCCTTATGTACGCCCAGGCTTTACCCTTTCCAAAATGATTGCTCAAGGCGTGCTCTCGAATCCGAAAGCAGAACTCGTGCTCATGGAGAAACACGGTCTCGTTACTTGGGGCGAAACGTCCGAGGAAGCTTACGCGCAAACGATCAAAATCATCACAGAAGCAGAAGACTTCATCGAAGCTCGCGTCAACGAAGCAAAGCTGTTCGGCGGCGTGAAACACGCAGCACTTGAAGCAGATGTGCGCAGAAGCATTGCTGCACAAGTGATGCCAACGATTCGCGGCGCAGTTAGCGATGCGAAGAAAATGATTCTGACCTTCGACGATGCTGACGACGTGCTGGCATTCGTAGGCGGCGCAAAATCCCCTGAGCTGTCCCAAGTCGGCGCAGCTTGCCCGGATCACCTCGTTCATACAAAGGTTGTACCTCTGTTCATCGATTGGACGCCGAACGCAGAGGACATCGATGGCTTGAAAGCGATTCTTAAAGAAAGCATCGCTGCGTATAAGAAACAATATGAAGCCTATTTCGAACGGAATAAGAACGAAGGCGACGTGATGTTCGAAGCTGCGCCGCGCGTTATTCTAATTCCGGGAATCGGCATGATTAATACAGGCAAAAGCTGGTCCAACTCCAAAGTGAGCGGCGCACTTTACCACCGTGCCATTGCCGTTATGCGCGGCGCGACAGCGCTTGGCGACTTCGTCTCCCTAAGCGAGAACGAATCCTACAACGTCGAGTACTGGCCGCTTGAGCTGTACAAATTGTCGCTTGCTCCTGCAGAAACGGAATTCTCCCGCAAAGTCGCGTTCATTACCGGCGGTGCCGGCGGCATCGGCAGCGAAACGGCTCGCCGCCTCGTTTCCGAAGGTGCGCATGTGGTACTTGCCGACCTGAATTTGGAAGGTGCGGAGCGGGTAGCCGGCGAAATTAATGGGAAGTACGGCGAAGGCCGTGCGGCTGCTGTGAAGATGGACGTAACGAGCGAAGAAGCGGTTATGGCGGCTATCGCAGAAACAGCACTCACGTATGGCGGTATCGACATCATCGTGAACAACGCAGGTCTCGCAACCTCGAGTCCGTTTGACCAGACTTCCTTGAAAGAATGGAACCTGAACATGAACGTGCTTGGCACAGGCTACTTCCTGGTCGCACGCGAAGCGTTCAAGCTGATGAAAGAGCAAGCGATCGGCGGCAACATGGTATTCATCGGTTCCAAAAACTCCGTGTATGCGGGCAAGAGCGCATCTGCGTACAGCTCGGCAAAAGCATTGGAGGCGCACTTGGCACGCTGCGTGGCAGCAGAAGGCGGAGAGTTCGGCATTCGCTGCAATACGATTTTGCCGGATGCGATTCTGCAAGGCTCTACGATCTGGAACGGCAGCTGGCGCAATGAGCGGGCAGCCGCATACGGCATCGAACCGGATCAGCTGGAAGAGTACTACCGTAAACGGACGACGCTGCTCGTTAACATCTACCCGCGCGATATCGCTGAAGGCGTTGCGTTCTTCGCATCGTCCAAGGCAGATAAAACGACTGGCTGTATGTTGACCATTGACGGCGGAGTTCCGGCAGCATTCACACGATAAGAGAGGTTGGTGCGGGCATGTATCAAGCAAGAGGCGAGAAGCACTGGATTATTCCGGACGGCTATATTCCGCCAATCAGCAAAGGTTCACTTGAAAGCCATGAATCGGTATGTGTGCTCAATTGTGCTTCGGAAGACGCACTGATCCGGATGACCATTTTCTTCGAGGATCGCAATCCCATTGAAAACATTCTTGTTGTCGTACCAGGCAGACGAACCAAACATATCCGTACCTCTACCCTTTCGTCGAGTGGGGAGTTCATTCCGGTCGGCGTTCCTTATGCGATAGAGGTATTGAGCGATATTCCGATTATCGTGCAATACAGCCGTTTGGATGCAACCCAGGCGGAGAATGCATTAATGTCAGTCGTAGCTCATCCTCTAAAATAACGTTAAAAGGAGCATGTGAGATGGACCAAACCATTCAAGCTAATTACGAGGCAGCCAAAGCGCTGTATGCACGCCATGGTATTGATGTGGATGCGGCACTGGAGCAGCTGGCTCAAATTAAAATATCGATGCACTGCTGGCAGGGAGACGATGTGCGCGGCTTTCTGAATAAAGGCCAAGCACTGACAGGAGGCATCTCGGTTACCGGTAATTATCCTGGGGCTGCCGGTACGCCGGAAGAGCTGCGCGCGGATTTGGAGCTGGCATTCTCCTTGATTCCGGGCAAACACAAGCTGAACCTGCACGCCATTTACGTAGACACCAATGAGCAAGTTGAGCTGGACAAAATCGAACCGAAGCATTTTCAGAAATGGGTCGATTGGGCGAAAGAGCAAGGCCTCGGTCTTGATTTTAACCCAACCTGCTTCTCCCACGAGAAGTCGAAGGACGGCTTCACGCTGAGCCATCCGGACCCGGAAATTCGTCAATTTTGGATTGACCACTGCAAAGCATCCCGCAAAATCGGAGCTTATTTCGGCGAGCAGCTCGGCCAAACCTGCGTCACGAACGTATGGATTCCGGACGGCTTCAAGGATACGCCGGTTGATCGTTTGGCACCGCGTAAACGGTTGAAGGATGCGCTCGATGAAGTATTCGAGGAAGAATTAAACCCTGCTCATAACCTGGATGCAGTGGAAAGCAAGCTGTTCGGCTTGGGCTCGGAAGCCTATGTTGTAGGTTCGCATGAATTCTACATGGGCTATGGGATGCAGAACAATAAGTTGATTTGTTTGGATGCGGGCCATTTCCATCCGACGGAAGTCATTTCGAATAAGCTGTCTGCGATTTCGCTGTTCACAGATGGCATTCTGCTTCATGTCAGCCGCCCTATGCGCTGGGACAGCGATCATGTCGTGACGATGGACGATGAGCTGATCGATATCGGCCGTGAGCTTGTCCGCGGCGACCTGCTTAGCAAAACGCATATCGGCCTTGATTTCTTCGATGCCAGCATTAACCGCGTCGCAGCTTGGGTTATCGGGACGCGCAACACGATCAAAGCCTTGATGAGAGCGATGCTGGATCCGGTTGAAGCGCTGCGCCAAGCTGAAAACGATGGCGACTATACAACTCGCCTTGCGCTGCAAGAAGAATTCAAGTCGTACCCGTTCGGCGCAGTTTGGGATTACTACTGCGAGAAGAACGGTGTGCCTGTGCGTGAAGCATGGCTTGCCGAAGTGAAAGCTTACGAGCAGGCCGTATTGCTGCAGCGGGGCAAAGAACCGGTCGAAGCAGCAGAATCTAACGTATAGGAGGATGCAGCTTGCCAAGCATTCTGGCTTATGACCTTGGAGCCAGCAGCGGAAGAGCGCTGCTAGGCCGATTGACTAATCGCACTATCGAGGTGGAGGAGCTTCACCGATTCGGCAATGACCCGGTCGGCGTTGGCGACCGTTTGCAGTGGGACATTCTCCGCTTGTTTCATGAGATCAAACAGGGACTGCTCAAGGCGAAGCATGCCGGCGAAACGCCGGCAAGTCTCGCCATCGACTCCTGGGCGGTCGACTTTGGACTCATCGGCCGAGGCGGCGAGCTGCTTGGCAATCCGTATCACTATCGGGATCATCATACCGACGGTGTGATGGAACGCACGAAGGCGCGCCTGACGACGGAGATGATTTTCGGCCGGACAGGAATTCAGTTTCTGCCGTTCAATACGATTTACCAGCTGGCTGCGCTGAAGGAAGCGAACTCTCCGCTGCTTGAGGGAGCGGAACGTTTTCTCATGATTCCGGACTTGCTTCGATACTTCCTGACCGGCGAGATGCATAACGAATTCTCCAATGCGACAACGACGCAGCTGTATAATCCGCTCGAAGGCCGCTGGGACCAGCCGCTGCTTGAAGCGATTGGGATCACGCCTTCACTGTTCGGCGACGTTGTTCAGCCAGGAGCGCGAGTGGGGCAATTGCGGCCTTCGCTTATGGAAGAGCTCGGCATCGGCGCAGTTCCGGTGTATGCGGCAGCCGAACACGACACAGGTTCTGCGGTTGCGGCGGTACCGGCGCTGGAGCGGGATTTTGCCTACTTAAGCTGTGGCACTTGGTCGCTGATGGGAACGGAGATTGATCGTCCGATCATCAACGAGCTCGCGCAGGAGCTGAATTTCACGAATGAAGGCGGCGTTTACGGGACGTACCGTCTGCTCAAGAATATTATGGGGCTGTGGATTTTGCAGGAAAGCCGCAGAGCATGGGAACGTGCCGGTCAATCGTACAGTTTCCCTGAACTGATCGCTATGGCGGAGAAGGCGCCGGCATTCGGTGCCCTCATAGAGCCGGATGATCCGATGTTCCTGCATGCAGGCGATATGCCGGCGCGAATCCGCCAGTATTGCGTATCGACGGGGCAGACAGCGCCTGCAACGCCGGGCGAAATCGTCCGCTGCGTTCTGGAAAGTCTTGCACTGAAATACCGTTATGTGCTTGAATTAACAGAGCGGCTGTCAGGCAAATCGTTCAGCGGCCTGCATATGGTAGGCGGCGGCATTCAAAATGTACTGCTGTGCCAGTGGTCGGCGAATGCGATCGGCAAGCCGGTTTGGGCCGGTCCGGTTGAAGGCAGCGCCCTTGGCAACCTAGTCGTGCAGTGGATCGCGCAAGGCGAGCTCTCCGATATTTGGGAAGCGCGCAAGGTGATCCGGGAGTCGTTCCCTGTCGTGGTGTACGAGCCGCAGGAACGCCAATTATGGGATGATGCATATGGGAAATTCCGTGCGTTAACGGGACTTATCTAATAGAAGATAGCAATATGAGCAGTTCGCGAGAAGAGGATGACTATGCTGGTTGCAGAGCGTTATGAGAAAATAGTGGGACTGGTAAATGAACGGGGCAGCATCCGGGTAACGGAGCTTAGCGAGCTGTGCCAGGTGACGGAGGAGACGATCCGCCGCGATCTGGACCGGCTGGAGCAGGCGGGCAGACTTCGCCGTTCGCACGGCGGCGCGGTCAGCGTCAAGGATCTGCCGCAGCAGCAGCAGCCGGAAATTCCGTATGCGGAGCGGGAAATTACGCACGCGGAGGAGAAGAAGCGTATTGCGCAGGAGGCGGTCAAGCTCATTCGCCCGAAAGACCGCATCTTGCTCGACGCGAGCTCGACCGCGTGGTATATGGCATCGTATTTGCCGGATTTTCCGCTCACGGTGCTGACCAATTCGATCAAAGTAGCGACAGAGCTGAGCAGTAAGGAGCGCATCGAAGTCATTTCGACAGGCGGCTTGCTGGCGCAGCGCTCGTTATCTTTTGTCGGTCCGCTGGCGGAACGGTCGCTCGACCTTTACCATGTCGATAAAGTATTTCTCTCTTGCAAAGGGGTTCACTTGGACCGCGGTATTAGCGAATCCAATGAGCTGCAAGCGCGCATCAAGCAGAAAATGATCGGTATGGCGGACGAGGTTGTCTTGCTGGCCGATGCCAGCAAGTTTGGGGTACAGGCGTTCACGCATGTTGCGGATATCGGCGAAATCGATCGGATCATTACCGATCAGCGGCTTCCGCAAGAGATCCGATTGCAGCTTGCTGAGCGAACAACGATTTCGGTATTAACCGTGTAAGCAGCAAAGATGACTTCTAGTTTTTTCAGAAGTCATCTTTTTTTTTGTTATTTCATTCTCCGCTTATACACCTTCATCGCGGAGAAACAGAATACAACAAGAATCGCCGAACTCCATATCACCGCCGATAGCGTTGTTTTGTCCGCTGTTTCTCCGAGTAAGAGAGAACGAATGCTTTCGATAAGCGGCGTCATGGGCTGGTATTCCGCAAATACGCGAACAGCCTTAGGCATGCTGTCGGTGGGAGCAAAAGCCGAGCTCACAAATAAAAGCAGCATCAGAATGTAAGCAAATACTCCGGCACCTTCGAAGGTTTTGGCAAGTAGGCCAAAGGTGACGGCAATCCACGTGAATGCGAGAATGCTGAGCAACAGAATAAGGATGGCTAAAGTCCAACCTAGCGCGTCCGCTTGCGGGCGAAACCCCATCAAGAAGGCTGCGAGAAAAATAGCGATCAGCGAAATGATGTTAAACACCAAGGATGCGATCACGTGCCCGCCTAGAATCGAGGCTTTCGCAATGGGCATGGAGTGGAAGCGTTCGAAAACACCTTTTGTAAGATCGTTATTGATACGGAGCGAAGAGTAGGCAACGCCGCTGGCAATACAGAAAAGTAAGATGCCGGGCACAATGTAATTGATATAGCTTAGATCGCCGGTATTCATCGCGCCGCCGAAGACGTAAACGAAGAGCAGCATCATCATGATCGGCATGGCGAGAACGGTAATAATCGTATCGATGCTGCGCGTGGAGTAGCGAATGACTCGCCCGCTCATAACGGCAGTATCGCTAATAAAATGCATCAGCTTCATAGGGATCGCTCCTTCTCGCTTGCGACGAATGTGAGAAACACATCTTCAAGCGTAGGCAGTTTCTGCGCGAATTCGGCAATTTCGATTTCCGCGTCCGCTGCTTTAGTCAGCAGCTTGAGCATTTGCTTCGTACTTCCGTCGGTGACGACGGAGAGCGTAAGATTGTTCGCATCCGCAGCCGCGTTGTAATCGGTAAACAGCTCACGTGCTCGATATAGTGCAGCTTCATTGTCGAACCGGAGCTCCAGATGTCCGCGCGGCAGTAAGTTTTTCAGCTCCGCGGGGCTGCCGTTTGCTACGATTTTGCCTTCATGCAGGATGGCGATTTGATCGGCAAGATGGTCGGCCTCTTCTAGATATTGCGTGGTAAGGAAGATCGTGACACCTGATTTGGCAAGGCCTTTGATGATCTCCCACATGGCAATGCGGGATTGGGGGTCAAGTCCGGTAGTCGGCTCATCGAGAAAAATAACACGAGGGCTGCCTAGCAAACTCATGGCCAGATCCAAGCGCCGGCACATGCCTCCGGAATATGTGGCGATACGGCGATCTGCGGCATCGAGCAAGTCAAAACGGCGCAAGAGGTCTTCGGCTTGTTTGTCGGGGTTCGGCAAATGGCGCAGTTTGGCCATCATGCGAAGATTCTCGCGTCCGGACAGAATGTAGTCTACGGTAACGCTTTGTCCGGTCAGGCTGATTTCCTTCCGCACCTGCTCCGGCTGAATGGTGACATCATAGCCATTAATCTTCGCTTGACCGCTGTCAGGCTGGAGCAAAGTGGCGAGTGTTTTGATGATCGTGGTTTTGCCGGCACCGTTGGAGCCGAGCAGGGCAAAGGTCGAACCCTTCTGCACGGTGAAGTCCACTCCGCGCAGAACTTCTACATGTTTATAAGCTTTCTTAAGGCCTGTTACTTCGATGGCTAGATTGTTCGTCGGCATGATGATCGCCTCCTATTTCCCCAGTTTTTTATGAATGGATGCATTCATTTTGGCGCGCATTTGCCCTGTCCAAGTCTGAGAAGAAACACCTTCCAGCAGACCGTCACAGAAAGCCATGACGTCGTTTCCCACCAGATCAAGAACGTCACGTCCTTCAGCAGAGGCAAGTTCAAACATGTCGAGCATCTCGGGAAACAGGTTGATGACTGCGGGATCGTTGGATGAGAAAGTGAGCATATAGTGGGAGGCGATCTTATAAACCTCACGGTATTCATACGGAAGCTTCTTTGAACGTTTAACGCACGCCCTATATACTTTTTTCTGCTTTCGTCCTTCATTGATGGCATTTGCTATTTGGTTAAACATGGCTATCCTCCTTCAGTTGGGCAAGTCTTGACGAAATGTAGCCCCATTTGTCCCAAAACAACTTAAGCTCTCGCTGCCCCGTGTCATTGAGGCGGTAAAACTTCCTTGGCGGTCCGACGTCGGATGGTTTCTTCTCGATATCAACGAGCTGATTCTTCTCCAGTCGAATTAGAATCGTGTAGACCGTACCTTCAACGACATCTTCAAAGCCGAGCGAATTGAGTGTTTTTACGATTTCATAGCCATAGGTTTCTTTCCGGCCGATGATTTCAAGCACGCAGCCTTCCAGAACTCCTTTCAGCATTTCCGTAAGATTTTCCATAAGAGTCCTCCAAGCTACTTTGTATTGCTTAGTACCACTACATAGTATCACCAAGTAGATGGAAAGTAAACAGGGGATTGAGCCAAGTATCCGCACTTTTCTATTGTCAACATGTCTGACAACCTGATAAAATGATATCATAACTATTTCATAAGGCGAGGTGCCGATGAGCGTGAAAGTTTCCTTATTTATAACTTGTTTAAGCGATGCCTTATATCCTCCGGTCGGTGAAGCAATGGTGCGTTTATTAGCTAGATACGGTGTGACGGTGGATTTTCCAACGGTACAAACCTGCTGCGGCCAGCCTGCTTTCAACAGCGGCTATTGGAAGGAAGCTCGGGAGACGGCGGCTACGATTTTGGCTGCTTTTGAAGATTGTGATTTCGTCATTTCCCCATCCGGTTCTTGTACCGGCATGATTCATCATTATCCGAAGCTGTTCGAGAACGATCCTGTCATGCTGGAGAAAGCGATTAAGCTGCAGGAGAAATCCTACGAGTTTACGCAATTTCTGGTGCAGGTGCTGGGAGTTACGGATGTTGGCGCGAGCTTCCCGCATAAAGTCACGTATCATCCTTCCTGCCACGGCAGTCGTCTGCTGGGCGTGAAGGAGGAGCCGCTAATGCTGATGAAGCAAGTGCAGGGGATGGAGCTTATTCCGCTTCCTTTTGCCAATGATTGCTGTGGATTCGGGGGAACGTTTGCGGTCAAAATGTCGGATATTTCCGGTGCGATGGTGAGCGAGAAGAGCGATCATGTGCTGGAGACGGAGGCGGAAGTGCTTGTTGGCTTAGATATGGCATGCCTGATGAACATTGCGGGCAATTTGCGTTACCGGGATAAGCCAGTGCGCGTGATGCATTTGGCGGAGCTTCTCTATGAAGGAGTGAAAGGCGCATGAGCGGAGCAGGAGCGGTTGGCGGCAACACGGTCA
Organism: Paenibacillus sp. J22R98; assembly: GCF_059383835.1. Taxonomy (NCBI): domain Bacteria; kingdom Bacillati; phylum Bacillota; class Bacilli; order Caryophanales; family Paenibacillaceae; genus Paenibacillus; species Paenibacillus sp. J22R98. The sequence continues at coordinate 15,707 of NZ_JBXENW010000007.1, read as the reverse complement.
AAGAACGGGCGGATATCGCGCTGAACAATGATTTTCTGCGTAAAGCGGTTCGGTTTACGACAGAGCGGCTGCGTACGGGCAAGGAAAAAGCGGCCGAGGATCATGGCAACTGGGATGATTGGCGTGAACGCGGACGGCAAATCCGTTTGCATACCATTGCGCATCTCGATTATTACTTGAATCTGTTTGTGAACAATGCGCGGGCGAACGGCGTCCATGTGCATTTTGCCGAGACGGCAGCGGATGCGGTGAAGATCTCCCTTGATATTGCGAAGCATGTTGAGGCCAAATCGGTCGTGAAGTCCAAGTCGATGGTGACGGAGGAGCTTCATCTCAACACGGCACTGGAATCGATCGGGGTCGAAGCGATTGAGACCGATCTTGGTGAATATATCATTCAATTGGCTGGCCAAACGCCATCCCATATTATCATTCCGGCTATTCACTTGAATCGCTATCAAATTGCGGATTTACTCTCGGCTGATGCCGGAGAGACGCTTGAACCGGATACGCAGATTCTTGCCGGCTTCGTGCGCCGCAAATTGCGTGAACGGTTTCTGGAAGCGGACATCGGCATGACGGGCTGTAACTTTGCCATCGCCGAGACGGGCTCGATGGTCTTGTTCGAGAATGAGGGCAATGCGCGGATGGTGACGACCGTTCCGAAGACGCAAATTACGCTGATGGGGATGGAGCGTATTATTCCGTCGTTCGCCGATCTGGAAGTGATGGCGACGCTGCTGCCGCGTTCGGCGACCGGGCAGAAGCTTACGGTGTATATGTCGGCTATTTCCGGGCCGCGCCGCGAGGTCGATGCGGATGGTCCGGATGAGATGCATATTATAATCGTCGATAACGGGCGTTCGCTGCAGCTTGGCGACCCTGAGTTCCAGGAGCTGCTGAACTGCATTCGCTGCGGCGCATGTCTGAATGCTTGTCCGGTTTATCGCCATATTGGCGGTCATGCCTATGGCGGCACTTATAGCGGACCGATTGGTGCGGTGCTTACCCCGGCGCTGAAGAAAAACGTGGCGGAGTGGGACGATATCGCCAATGCTTCGAGCTTATGCGGTGCATGTTATGAGGCTTGTCCGGTGAAGATTCCGCTTCACGAGATGCTCGTTTATTTGCGCCGCCGCAAGCTGGAGAGCGGACGCGGCGATAAGCTGGAAGCGCTCGGCATGAAGGGCTTCGCTGCGGTAATGAAGAATTCGAAGCGGTTTAAAGCGGTGCTGAAGATCGGTCAATTGGGTCAAAAGCTCGTCGTTCGCGATGGCGGTATTCGCACGAAGGTCGGTCCGTTGAAGGGCTGGAACACGTACCGCGTTGCGCCGAGCTTGCCTAAAGCATCATTTAGGGAGAAATGGCCGACGATGGAAGCGGAAATCCGCGGCGGCTTGCAGGAGATGGATCCTGCGATGAAGAGCCGGATGGAAGCGATTGTGAAAGACCGCGGAACAGGCAAAGGAGGAGGTCATGGTCATGGCAGCTAGGTCAAAGGAGCATCAAGCATGGCTCGACGGGCTTGCCGCGGAGTCGCGCGCCAAGCAGACGGGTTTCATCGACGGCATCTCCGAGAAGCTGAGACGTCCGCGTGAGATTGAGCCGCCGGCGCATCCGTATCGCGGCGCGCCGGATTTCTGGCAAGACTTTGAGTGGCCGCTCGAGGAGCGCGTGCTCAAGTTTATGGAGAATTTCAAAGCTGTCGGGGGGCATCCCGTTCGGCTTGCCGATATGGAAGAAGCGAAGTCGTTTATTGCGGGCAAAGCGGCCGAGATGAGCGCGAAGTACGTAATCCGCCAAAATCAACCGGAGCTGAACGAGCTTGGCTTGGAAGCGTCCATTCCGGATGCGAAGATTTCCGTTTGGAACAGCGATCCGGAGGAATACTGGAAAGCACGCGCTGCTGAAGCGGATTTCGGCGTTGTTGTCGCTGATTATGCAGCGGCGTATACGGCTTCGATTACGGTATTGTCTTCGAAGGACAAAGGACGCTCCGTTAGTTTGCTGCCGACTGTACTCATGGCGATTATTCCGATTGAGCGATTGCATACACGTTTAGGGCAAGTTTTGATAAACTTTGATCAGGCAGGGCGCGCGAACTTGCCGGCAGGCATTCATTTTATATCCGGACCAAGCCGATCTGCCGATATCGAGAACGACCTGACCATTGGCGTACATGGTCCCGGTGTCGTCTATGCGATCATTGTTGGCTAATAGAAGGGAATTCTACCGATGGAAGTTACCCGTTTATCGAAACGCAACCATTATGAGGAGATTGCTGAGCAGCTCAAGCGCTTGGTAATTGACGGCAAGCTGAAAGTCGGCGACAAGCTGCCTTCGACGAAGGAGATGTCGGAGCAGTTCGGCGTCGGACGATCGACCATGCGCGAGGCGCTGAGCGCGCTGAAGGCGATGGGCTATATCGAGATCAAGCAGGGCGGCGGTTGCACGGTCATCAGCAGCGCACCGCCTGAGGTGGAGCTGCCCGAATTGCAGTCGCTGCGAATGAACCGCGAGACGCTGCTCGAGCTGCTCGAAGCGAGGCAGTCCTTGGAGGTGTCGAATGCCTCCATCGCTGCGCTGAAGGCGACGGACGCGGATTTGGCTGAGCTCCACCGGATCATGCTGGAGATGGAAGCCTCCGTCGGCGATGATCTGGAAGGGGAGCGCACCGACGTGGAGTTCCATGCGACGCTGGCACAAGCGACGCATAACTCCATTATGGTGCGGCTGTTCGATTCCATCGTGAGCCAGCTCGAAATGGCGATCCGCGAGATTCGGCGAGTCGAGATATACGCGAATCGCTCGGTTTCCGAGCGATTGTACCGCGAGCATCTCGCTATCTATGAGGCGATCTCAAGCCGGGATGCCGATCTCGCGGGCGAGCGGATGAAGCAGCACCTTGTTCATGTGGTGAGTAATTTGTTGAAGCATTTGTAGGGATATGCGATGAAATGCCCGCCGAGATCAGATTTGATCTTGAGCGGGCATTTTGTTGTTTGTTCAAGAAAGTGTTAGGTTGTGACCATTGCGCCTCCGTTGACGTGGATGACTTCGCCTGTCACATAGCTGGAATCGTCGGAGGCCAGGTAGACGTAAGCCGGTGCAAGCTCGAACGGCTGCCCAGCCCGCCTCATCGGTGTATCCAAGCCAAAAGTGGATACGTAATCCGCAGGGTAGCTGGACACCGTAAGCGGCGTCCAAATCGGTCCGGGAGCGACCGCATTTACTCGAATGCCTTGGTGAACGAGGGATAGGGAAAGTGAACGCGTGAAAGAAACAACAGCACCTTTTGTAGAAGAATAGTCAATTAGGAGAGGGGCCCCTTGATAGGCAGTAATGGAAGCTGTGTTGACGATCGCACCTCCGGACTTCATATGCGGAAGCGCGGCTCTGGTGATATAGAACATGGGGAAAATGTTCGTTTTGTACGTGTTATATAGCTGCTCGGTGGATATATGCATAATGCTGGTTTGCGGGAACTGTACACCTTGGTTAAGGATTAAGACGTCTATTTTACCATAAGTCCGCATCGTTAGATTGACGACGTCCCGGCAGTGCTGCTCCGATCTTAAGTCACCCGGGATAAGCAGGCAGGTTCTGCCGAGCTGCTCGATTCTCTGTTTGGTTTCGTTGGCATCCCTATGCTCATAGAGATAGGGGATGACGATATGGGCTCCTTCTTTGGCAAAAGCAATTGCGACCGCTCGACCAATTCCACTATCGCCGCCGGTAATGATGGCAACCTTGTCTTGCAGCTTGCAGCTGCCTTTATACGAAGGATTTTCAAAAATCGGCCGTGGCACCATTTCATATTCAAGCCCTGGTTGTACAGGCTGATGCTGGGGAGGAAATGCGATCGGCTCTTCTTTGCAGACTGTCTTTTTCCCATAGTAAGGGTATACCGGAATCATGGGCTGTGGCTAACCTCCTGAAAATAATCGGATGGTCTACCTTATTCAGCTGCACGTGAATGGGTACATGAGCGGAGTTCGAGACTAGAGACTGAGGCTGCGGTGTAGTAAAATAAGGAATAATGCTTGTCCAAAAGGAGACTCGATATGTGCCGTAATATTAAGACGCTGTTCAATTTTGATCCGCCCGCTACAGAAGAAGAGGTTCATGCAGCCGCGGTGCAATTTGTCCGTAAACTCTCGGGGTTCACTGCACCATCCAAAGCGAATGAGGCTGCCTTCCACACCGCGATTGACGAAGTTACCGCAGTTGCTCAGAAGCTGCTGAGCTCCCTAGTAACCAACGCCGAACCGCGCAATCGCCAAATCGAGATCGAACGCGCCAAAATCCGCTCGATCAAGCGGTTTGGGACGAAGTAGCAACGAAAAAATGGCGTGTTGCGTTATCGGCTAGATGAGTTCGAACGCGGTCGGTAAGCATTGGGACTAGTAGCGACGAATGTTTTGGTTTCTCGCAAAATCCCTCTCTGGCGCCCATTAGTCGAATCCACTATAATTGAAGCATAAGCGTAAACTTAATTTGTCCTGAAGTACAGGCTGCTCTTCTCGGAAGTTTCTCCGAGCGGGCAGCCTATTTTTATTTGGCGGGGAGTGTGACAAGATGATGGAGCAAGAGTTCGAAAAGGCATATGCGCGTATGATGGAGCAGGCAATGATAGGTGGGAGCGAAGAGCGAAAATGAAGATTGTCGGAGCCCGGAGAAGCAGAGAAAGTGCTACTTCAGCAGATATGGTGGCCGGCAGTCGGGAGCTTGGATTATTTACATCCCGAGTATGAGCTAGTGGATTTGAAAGGCGGGACACGATTCGCAGACTTCGCTTATTGCCCGCCGTTGTCTTATCAGCTATTACTGGAGGTTGACGGTTTTGGACCGCACTGGCGAGACATTTCTCGTTGGAAATTCGCTGATGACCTAAGCCGCCAAAATCATCTGCTGATCGAAGGCTGGAAACTGCTGCGTTTCGCCTATGACGAGGTCATGGAGAAACCGCGCCGCGGCCAACAAACCCTACTCATGGGCTTGGCCAAATGGGGCGGCATCTCTCGCCCCACTGGCGAGGAGTTGAGTGTATACGAGCGAGCACTCCTGCATCTGATGCAGGAGTGCTGGGGCGAGCTGACATTAAAGGATGCAGCTATGACATTAGGGACAACGAAAAGAACAGCAGCAAAAGGGCTTCAATCGCTAGTTAGTAAAGGGATGTTAGTCGTTTCAACTTCCCCGACGGGTCGAATTATGCGCTATAAATTCCCATCACGCTTTGTTAAATGATGTGTAACTACTTGAGAGTAGCTCTGAGGGCAACACATCGGCAGAAAGTAAGCTACTTTAAGGAAAGAGTAGCTCCCAGAGCAACACAATAGGAGTTAGTTGGCGAATCCAGTTCAAGAGTGGTTCTCAGGGCAACACATCGGCAGCAAGCAAGCTACTTTAAGGAAAGAGTAGCTCTCAGAGCAACACATCGGAAGTTAGTCGGTGAATCCGGCTCAAGAGTGGCTCTCGAGACAACACATTGGCAGCAGGGAAGCTAATTTAACGAAAGAGTAGTTCTCAGAGCAACACAATAGGAGTTAGTTGGCGATTCCAGCTCAAGAGTAGCTCTCAGGACAACACATTGGCAGCAAGTAAGCTAATTTAACGAAAGAGTGGCTCCCAGAGCAACACATCGGAAGTTAGTTGGAGGAGTTAGCTCACAGTGGCACCTGGAGCAACACATCCCTTCCCCCACCACTTTTGGCCTACGGCCCAAAATGGTTTATACTGGGTAGGGAGTGCAATGATGCTGCAAGCATTCGAGGAGAGGCATGCCGATGCTTACGTTTGGGAATTTTTTTACGTATTTGATGGTTGTTAATATTCCGCTTGCGATTGCGGTTATCTTCATGGAAAGGCGTAACGTGGGCGTGACCTGGGCCTGGTTGATGGTCCTTCTTTTTCTGCCTGCGGTTGGATTCGTGGTGTACCTTGTCCTGGGGCAGAATTTGAGCAAGAAGAAGATTTATAAGCTGAACAAGCGCACGAAAGAAACGATGAACGCGATGATCGAGAATCAGCGGCGGGAGTTTCGGGATAATCAGGTTGTGTTTAACGATGCAGCAGCTGCGAATTACGCGGATATGATCTACATGAATTTGACGAGCGGTTTCGCGCTGTACACGCAGAACAACAAGGTTGAAATTTTTACCGACGGCAATGATAAATTCGGTGCACTGTTCGACGATATTGAGCGGGCGAGCAGTCATATTCATCTCATGTACTACATCGTACAGAACGACAAGCTGGGCAATCGACTACTCGATGTGCTCGCCGCCAAAGCCAAACAAGGGGTCAAGGTCAGATTCCTAGTCGATGACATCGGGTGCTCGCTGCTACCGCGTCACTTCTTCGATCGGCTGAAGGCAGCGGGAGGAGAGGTCGCATTCTTCTTCCCATCCAAAATCCCTTACCTGAACATACGCGTCAATTACCGCAATCATCGGAAGCTTGCGATTATCGACGGGCAAATTGGCTATATTGGCGGCTTCAACATTGGCGATGAATATTTAGGGCAGGACGAGCGTTATGGCGCGTGGCGGGATTCGCATCTGCGCATCACCGGACATGCAGTGCTCCAAATGCAGGCGCATTATATGCTGGATTGGAATATGGCTTCATCGTCGCCGATTACAAGGGATGTACTGGAGCTGTTCCCGCCGACCGCCAACACAGGAAACGCGGGCATTCAGATTGTGTCTAGCGGACCGGACCAGACGCTGGAGCAAATCAAGAACGCGTATATTAAAATGATCAATTCCGCAAAGGAAACGATCTATATCCAAACGCCTTATTTTATACCCGACGAGAGCTTATTAACCGCATTGAAAATGGCCGTGTTATCCGGAATCGACGTGCGCATGATGCTGCCAAGCAAACCGGATCACAAAATGGTGTACTGGGCATCGTACTCGTATTTGGGGGACTTACTCTGCGAAGGCATGAAATGTTACCTCTATGAGAAGGGGTTCCTGCACGCGAAAACGATCGTGGTGGATGGTCATGTCGCCTCGGTAGGGACGGCGAATGTGGACATTCGCAGCTTCAAATTGAATTTTGAAGTTAACGCGATTCTATATGATACCGAAACGGCGGCACAGCTGAAACGTATATTCGAAGATGACATGAAGGTCAGCACGGAGCTGACTTACGAAGCCTATACGCAACGATCGACGTTTCACAGGTTCAGGGAATCCTGCGTACGGTTGTTATCACCGATCTTGTAGTGGGTAATACAGATGAGAGCATCAAGGAGTGTGAGTGACGATGATGGACAAGCAAATGGTGATGGAATGGGCCAAAATGCTCATGAGCTATAAGTTTGCATTGGATGAAATAAGCACGAAGCTGACCATTCTCAATGAAGAACTTCAATTTGTTCAGCATTACAACCCCATCGAGCATGTGAAAACACGGATAAAATCGCCGGAGAGCATCGTGGAGAAACTGCAGCGCAAAGGGGTGGAAGTGTCCAAAGAAAATGCGGCCGCACATATTCGGGATATCGCCGGCGTTCGTGTGATTTGCTCGTTCACAACCGACGTATACCGCGTGTACGAAATGATTCTCAGACAAGGTGACGTTAAGGTGATCGAGGTCAAGGATTACATAAAAGATCCGAAGCCAAACGGGTATCAAAGCTTGCACATGATTATTGAAATCCCGGTGTTCTTATCCGAGCGCATTGAGCATGTAAAAGTGGAAATTCAGCTGCGGACCATCGCCATGGATTTCTGGGCTAGTTTAGAGCACAAAATATATTACCAATTTCACGATGATATGCCGGAATCCATTCGGGATCAGCTTAAGGAAACGGCCGATATGATCGGAGCGCTCGACAAACGGATGCTCGGCTTGAAAGAGGAAGTACAGCGCTTCAGTGATAGTGCTCTGCATAACACGACATCATCGCTTTCGTTGTCGCCACCTGCACCACCGGCGCCTAAGCCCACCCCGAAACCGGCACCTGTGGCTGCACTTTCACCCAAGCCTGCACCTGCGCAATCCCCTCTTTATAAGTAACCGAACCGAAAGAACGATACCTAGCCGGTATCGTTCTTTTTTACGTTTTAAACAGAAATCACTAATTATTACATGAAAAATGGAACAAATTTTACCTGTTCTTTCGAGTTTCAATTGATTAGAATGGAGAATATGCTTTCGAGCATCGTAAATAACCAACTATTTTGTAAACGCTTCCAGAACTAGACAGTTCACAAACAGAAAGGAGGGCCATAGCTATGTTCCGTATTCTAATCCGCAGCATGAATGACATGAAGCTGAGAACAAAGCTTATTTTATCCTGTATCGTCGTTGTTTTCGTACCGGTTATGATGGTCGGGGTCTTTCTGACAAGTGAGCTGCGGCATATGGCGCTTGAAAATGCACTTGAACAGACAGCTGCTAACGTGGAGCGGGTGAAGAAACGAACAGCCGAGGTGATCAACGTCTCGAATGATATTTCCTACCGGATGTCCAATGACAGCCGGCTGGCGGGACTCGCGAATGGTCAGTATGAAACGGTCTACGACGTCGTAAAGGCTTACAAAGATTATCCGGATATTAAGGAATATATCCGTTTGTATAAAGAAATCACCAACATTCGGTTCTACATTAACAATAAGACGCTGCTTAACAATTGGGAGTTCATTCAGCCGACAAGCGCGATTATTCGGACGAACTGGTATCAGACGGCCATCAACAGCAGCGGGCTGATTGGCTGGAACTACATCGAGGATGAACGGGATCACAAACAATATTTGAGCCTTATTCGTAAAATCGATTTTCTGAGCCAGCACAACATCGGTGTACTTGTGATCAATGTGAACGGGCGCATGCTGGATTCGATCCTCAATCAAGAAACCTTCGAGACGATGATCGTGGATGATGACAATCACATCGTATCCGCGAATCGTCCGAATCGGGTAGGGAAGACGCTTGCCGACATTTCATTCGATCCGAACGTCATCGATAAGCAAAGCGGGAGATTCCAAGCGGTTGTGGATGGAAAGTCCTCGCAAATCCAAATCGAACAGCTCGTTCCGGCATCAAGCTTGAATGGGATTCGCATTATTTCCGTATTTTCCATCGAAAGCATCGTGAAGGATGCGAATCAAATTATTGTGCTGGCGCTGACAGTCGTTGCGATCAGTCTCGTAGTGGCAATCGGCTTGATATATGGGTTTGCGACGTTTCTCTCGAATCGTTTGCTGCGTCTTAGCAAACACATTACGAAGGTGGCGACCGGTAACCTCGATATCGCGCTCGAAATTGACGGCAAGGATGAGATTGGACAGCTGTCGAGGCAGTTCAATGCGATGGTGGTCAGTATTAACGAGCTCCTCATCGAAGTCCAGGAATCGAATAAGCAGAAGGTGCAAATTCAGTCGAAGCAAAATGAGATCAAATTCAAAATGATGGCCAGTCAAATCAATCCTCATTTCTTATTCAATGCGCTTGAATCGATCCGAATGAAAGCCCATTTGAAGGGGGAGAAGGAAATTTCGAATGTCGTCAGGCTGCTGGGCAAAATGATGCGCAAAAATCTCGAAGCCGGCAATCGAACCGTTATGCTGCGCAATGAAATCGATATGGTTCGCTGTTATTTGGACATTCAGAAATTCAGATACGAAGATCGGCTAATGTACGAGCTGCTGGTTGACCCCGCTGCCGAGCATGCACCGATTCTTCCGCTTATCATTCAGCCTTTAGTCGAGAATGCAGTCATTCATGGTCTTGAGAACAGGGAGGAAGGCGGGCTTGTTCGCATTAAAGCTGAGTTGCAAGGAGATATGATTCACGTTGAAGTCATTGATAATGGCGAAGGCATGGCGCGCGAGAGGCTGGAAGAGGTGTATCAAACGTTTGGCGATCAAGAGGATGGGGAAGGCAACCGCATCGGGCTGCGAAATGTCCATATGCGATTAAAGCTCCTTTATGGTAGCGACTATGGACTCGATATTTGGAGCGAGCCGGGCATTGGTACCAGAGTTCAATTTACGATTCCTATTGGAGGCGAATCAGCTTATGTATAAAGTGCTCATTACAGATGATGAACCTACGATCCGCGAAGGCTTAAGAACGCTAATTGACTGGCATGGACTTGGTTATGAAGTGGTGGACACCGCAGCAAACGGAAAAGATGCGCTTATCAAATACGAACGGCATAAACCCGACCTGATGATCGTGGATATTCGCATGCCGGGCATGAGCGGGCTCGAGCTGATCGAACAGTTGAGGAGAAACGAACAGACTGTTCATGTCTTAATCCTGAGCGGCTATGCAGACTTCGATTATGCCAAGAAGGCGATTGCGCTGGATACAGACGGTTATCTGCTTAAGCCGGTCGACGAAGACGAGTTGGTCGATTATTTGAACAAGCTGCATACCACACTTAAGCGAGAAACCGCAGAGAAACTGAAGAATGATATGAAGGAAGTATGGAACCGCGAGCGAGTCGTATTATCTTACTTGATTCCGGGTACTCAAGCGCCGGTTGCTTTGCAGGAGCATGAATTAGCGGATGCGGACCTCAATTGGGACAGCTACACGGTCGTGCTCCTGAAGTTGCAAGGCAAAGGGCATGAGATTGAGCATGGACAGCTAATGAAGCTGAAGGGGCTGTTTGTTCAAGCGTTTGAAGAGAAAGGCATCGGTGTCGTGTTCGCCGTCGATTCCTTTATCGGGCTGCTCGTGAAGAAGGATCTACAGATCGATCAGAAGCGACAAGCGTTATACAAAGATATGACAGCGCTATTATCTGATGAGGATCTCGTGGTTACAGTGGCCGCAGGATCAAGCGTTAGCCGATTAGAGGACATCAGCAGCTCCTACGAAGAAGCTGCTAAATACGTGAGTTTGCGTTTCTTCTATGCGAGCGGCCAGCTTATAACGGCGGAGACGGCTTCCATTGCCCAAGCGGCTCCGATAGTCGATGCAGCGGCAGAGGAAGACGTGATTGATTGTGGGGAAACAGCGGGCAAGCTGTATTTTGCCATAGATATCGGAAATGCCAAAGCCATAGCGGAATTGGTTTCGGAGAAAGGCGGATGGCTGCTTGCGCGCGGCAGCTCGGAGCAAACGATTAAAGCTACGCTTGCCGAGATTGTCACCTGCGTGATCAGCAAGCTGTCGCAGCATGATCCCGACATGCAGACAAGAGGCGGACAGCTATCTGCGAGCATCCATGCCATATTCGAGCAAACCCATTACAACGAGATGGAGCAGCATGTCATTGCTTTTCTGCAAGGATTAAAGCCGGAATCGGCGATAGTGGGAACCGACAAACAAATCAAGAAAATGCTTGATTTGATTCAGCGTAATTATGTGGAGAATTTGAAGCTGGATTCCTTGGCGGCTGTATTTAACTATAACAGCGCGTATCTAGGCAAGCTGTTCAAGAACGAAACAGGGGAATATTTCAACACCTATCTGGATAAAGTTCGGGTCGAGAAAGCGAAAGAATTGCTCAGTCAAGGGATGAAGGTGTACCAGGTTGCGGAGAAGGTTGGGTACTCCAACGTCGATTATTTTCATAGCAAATTTAGAAAATACGTTGGCAGCTCTCCATCGGCCTATCGGAAAATGTGAGATTTTTATATGATTTTGAGCAAAATTGTTGGGGTATTGAAAACGCTTTATTTTCCTTATCATTAGATCATACAGCAAGGAGGAATTGCTTATGAACTACCGGAAGCCGCGTTTCTGGCACACATTTATGCAGCAAAAATATTTGTATCTGATGTCTCTTCCCTTCATAGCGTGGGTGTTCGTATTCAGCTATTTGCCACTCTGGGGATGGACAATGGCGTTCCAGAAATTCAAGCCTGCCAAATCGTTTTTTGAACAAAAATGGGTGGGGTTCGAATATTTCAAGGAACTGTTCCATGACGATTCGTTCTTCCAAGCGCTGCGTAACACGCTGGCGATGAGTGTGATGGGTTTGATTGCCGGATTTACGATCCCGATTATTTTCGCCATCTTGCTCAATGAAGTGCGTATCCAAGTGTTCAAGCGTTTCGTTCAAACGATTTCGTACTTACCGCATTTCGTGTCCTGGGTCGTTGCAGCAGGTATCGTCACGAAGATGCTCTCCACCGATAACGGTGCAGTGAACGATCTGTTAGTCGGTCTTCATCTGATTCACGAGCCGATTCAGTTCTCGGCGAAAGGCAATTTGTTCTGGAGTATCGTTACCGCTTCTGATGTATGGAAAGAAACCGGTTGGAACACGATCATCTATCTGGCTGCGATTGCCGGTATCGGACCGGAACTGTACGAAGCAGCGAGAGTGGATGGCGCTAGCAGGCTGCAGCAGGTTTGGAACATTACGCTGCCTGGTATTCGCTCCACGATCATCATTCTGGTTATCATCTCGATCGGCCACTTGATCAGCATCGGGTTTGAGAAACAGTTCTTGCTTGGCAACAATCTAGTCCGTGATTACTCACAAACGCTTGATTTGTATGCGCTTAACTACGGGTTAGGAATGGGTCGATATTCATTCGGTACCGCGATTAACATCTTCAACTCCGTCGTCAGCGTCATCTTGCTCTTCACGGCTAACGGCATTTTCAAGAAAATTACGAAAGAAAGCATCATATAGGAGGCTGCCAAATGGAAACTCGCTCACTATCCAGCGGTACGCCTTGGTCTGACCGCATCTTCGATATCGTTGTCTACACGGCAATCGTCATTGTTACCGTCGCTACACTGTATCCGTTTCTAAACGTGCTGGCGATCTCGCTAAATGATTCTACTGACAGTGTGCGCGGCGGCATTACCATCTTCCCGCGGCAATTCACACTGAAGAATTACGAAACCATATTTGCCTTCTCCGGGTTAATTACCGGGCTTAAGATATCGATTCTTCGGACGGTCATCGGCACGCTGCTTGGTCTCATCAGTGCTTCCATGCTGGCGTTCACACTTAGCCGGGTTGACTTCCAAGGACGGAAATTCGTATCCACGTTCTTGGCGCTCACGATGTATGTATCCGGCGGATTGATTCCGTTCTACATCTTGATCAAGGATCTTCATATGATGGGCACCTTCGCCGTCTATGTATTACCCGGACTTGTTAGCGCATTCAACGTCTTCGTTATTCGGTCCTTTATCGATGGGATCCCTTATGCGCTGCAAGAATCGGCCAAGCTCGATGGCGCCAACGACTTCACGATTTACTGGCGTGTCATTCTGCCGCTGACGAAGCCGGCACTTGCCACGATTGCCTTGTTCCTTGCAGTCGGTCAGTGGAACTCCTGGTTCGATACTTATCTGTACAACGGCTCAAAGGATCATCTGACAACGCTTCAATACGAGCTCATGAAAGTCATTCAGAGCACAACAACGAACGTCGATAATTTCCGCGGCCGCAACATGGTCGAGGTCATGGCGCAGATTTCACCGGAATCCGTGAAGATGGCCATTACGATTATCGTTACGGTACCGATCCTGATTGTGTATCCGTTCTTGCAGAGCTATTTTGTCAAAGGGATGACGCTTGGTGCGGTAAAAAGCTAACTCGCTTCGGTTCACCAGACTTTGGTATTAGCAGGTTTCCTGTTTATACAATATAATTTTTACCATAATGGGAGGGTTTGCAACATGCAAAGAAAGACAGCCAAAACAGCTTCGATTCTAATGTCGCTCACTATGCTTGCTGGATTACTTGCTGGCTGCGGTGGCAACAACAATGAGAAAAACAACGAAACGAGCAATACTGCGGTAACATCGGAAGGCAATGCCAATACGAACGCAGCAAACGCTGATGCTAACAAAGATGCAGCAGCAGAAGATACGTCTCCGCTTACGTTGTCCATGTTTGCTGAAGACCCGAATCCGAACTGGAACAACATGCAAGATGAAGTCAGTAAAGAAATTACGAAGAAAACCGGCGTAACGCTGGATGCTGAATTCGCAGTCGGCGACCCTGCGCAGAAGGTAGCGCTCATCGCAACAAGCGGCGAATACCCGGATATTATTTCGGCTAAAGGCGATATCGGCAAGCTAGTTGACGCTGGCGCTGTCATCGATCTTACAGATCTGATCGATAAATATGCTCCGAACATTAAGAAAGTACTGGGCGATTACCTGGTGCGCGCTAAATATACGAATGAAGACCAAGCGATCTACGCGATTCCTACATGGGCAGCGGCTGATGAGCAGCGTTTTGTGGCAGGCGGCGGCTTCGAGCTTCAACACCGTGTTGTCAAAGAAGCAGGTTACCCGGAAATTCGTACGGTTCAAGACTATGAAGCAGTAATCAAATCGTACTTGGAGAAACATCCGACGGACGAGAACGGCAACAAAAACATCGGTGTATCCTTGAATGCGGATGACTGGCATATGTATATTTCCGTAACGAACCCAGCCGTAGCAACAACCGGCGGTTCCGATGATGGCGAGTATTTCGTTAACCAAGATACGCATGAAGCTATCTATCACTTCCGTCGTCCGGAAGAGAAAGAATATTTCCGCTGGTTGAACCATATGAACGACATCGGCTTGCTTGACAAAGAAAGCTTCGTTCAAAAATATGATCAATACAAAGCGAAAGTTGCAACTGGCCGCGTTCTGGGTCTGATCGACCAAGACTGGGATTACAATGATGGTCAGCAAGCGTTGAAAACAGCTGGCAAATTCGATCAAACGTATGGTCACTATCCGGTTACGATGTCCAAAGATATCAAAGAAGCATCGTTCTGGCCAACTGGTTTCATGGGCGGCTACGGAATCTCGATCTCCAGCACGAATCCGGATCCGGTTCGTACCATTAAATTCTTGGATTACCTAGCTTCCGACGAGTTCCAAGTGCTTAACAACTGGGGTATCGAAGGCAAACACTATAATGTTGTAGATGGCAAACGCGTTGTACCGCAAGAAGTACAAGATCGCATCAACAACGACAACACAGCATTCACGAAAGAAACAGGTATCGGCTTCTACTGGAACATGATGGTTCACTACGGCGATGGCGCTAAAGATCCATCCGGCAACTACTATACGAAGAACTTCCCTGAGCAGCTGGTTCTTGGCTACAGCGATGTAGAGAAAGAAACACTTGCTGCTTACAAAGCAACAACTTGGAAAGACCTGTTCCCGAAAGAGGACGAGTTCAAAGTTAAAGCTTACGGCGCTGCATGGAACATCTCCATTCCGGGCGAAGATGAAGTATCCATTCTTGGCACGAAAATGAGAGACATCACATGGAAACGTATCCCTGAAGCGATCCTGGCTAAACCAGCTGACTTCGACAAAGTATGGGATGCTTACATGGCAGACCTCGACAAAGCCGGCGTGAAGAAAATGGAAGAAGGCTACACTAAATATGTGAAAGACCGCGTTGAGCTCTGGAGCGCGAAGTAAGTAATAGCGAGTGAGGCAAAGAAAGCCTCTTACACCTTTAGGTGTGGGAGGCTTTTTGTTTTGCTAAGCGGCTTGCAGCACGCAGGTGCTTCGGGCTGACATCGGAGTAACGCGATAGGTGGCGAAAACGCACAAGTTGCGCTGAGTCACCGAATATGTGCGGATGTGTTGTCCAGGGAGCAACACAAGCAAAGAAAAAGCCGGCTATTGGCGGATGTGACTGACCCCCGTTCATGAGACAGGGATCAAAACACCTTTCAAGTTAAGCAGCCAGTCGTCGGAAATCAACCGGCGACTGGTTATTTAGTTTCGTTTGAATACGAATTGAG